>NZ_JBIWBS010000001.1:816383-2920926 GCF_044761135.1 Lysinibacillus sp. NPDC097868
ACAGCACAAAACATAAGACGCAACAGGCGGCGCGACAGCGACGGTTGCGGCTTACGTTGTGCCCGCGGAAAGCGCCCGCCTGCAGTGGAAATCAACTGAAACAACCTGTACCAAAAATGAAGCGACAAATCCAGCGATTTATGCATATTTAAGGTTGAAAAATGAAAAATGTGACGGCTATACAAATACGTATAGCTGTTTTTTTGCTTTCTTATACATTTTTCGGGAAAAATGTTTTTTGAATTGGTATGATAGAAGATAGATAGAGGAGGTGCCGAATGGAGAAACAACTTCAAAAAATTACGGAGCTTATTGGATTTCGCTACTTTTTGATTGTCGTTCTCATCCTTACAGGGGCATTACAGTTTACATTTATGTATGGCAATGTAAAGGGTGTTACATACGATTTTAAACCATTGCAACTTGCATCGGAAACAGTGAGGTCGACAAAAACAATTGAAGATACAGTTAAGACTCAGCAGGAACGAGAAAAGGCTGCCAATGCAGTTACGCCCGTCTATCAATTTTCAGAAGATGTTGCAAAACAACGTGTAGCCATCGTGACGTCTTTATTTGATTATGTGCTTGAAGTGAAAAAGGCTGTTGACAGCGATAAAGATGCCGATGCAGAAGTCGACCAAGTGGCAAAGCTCCGCAAAAAATTAGAATCTATTGATGTTGATCAAATGCCTGTCATTTTTACAGATGCACAGCTTGAAGGCTTATTACAACAAAGTGAAGCAGATTTAAAGAGAACAAGCGTGCAACTTTCAAAACTTGTACAAGAATATTTACAAAAATCGATTCGTAAAGAAAATGTATTAGCTGCTCAAAATGATTTTGAAACAAAAATTCGTGGACAGCGTGGCTATCCTGATAAGATTTTAAGTACAGTCATATTAATTGGACGTGCAAGTATTGTTGAAAACGAAACAATTAATGAGGAACAAACAAAAGTTAGAATAGAGCAAGCTAAGGAAGCGGTTGAACCAACGCGTATACTCCAAGGTCAAATTATTGTACAGGAAGGTCAGATTATTGATAATGAGACATTTAGGCAATTAGAGCTACTTGGAATGGTGAGTAATAAAGCATCAATGAAGCCGATTGCAGGGTTGATTATTTTAACCTTCCTTCAACTGATATTCATGTATATTTTATTTGATCGCTGGGAAATAGAAGAACCCAAAAAGCGTAATGCATTGCTCGTAACGGTTATTGTATATAGTTTTTCAATTCTTCTAATGAAGTTTATAAGCTTAGTGGCAGATGGTTTTGATGTGACGGTTGCATTTTTATTCCCAACTGCATTAGCTACAATGCTTGTTAGACTGTTAGCTGATGATCGTGCGGCGGTATTAATTACCGTTATGACTGCTGCTTCGGCAGGGGTTATTTTCCAAGAAGGGTATTCATCTGTGATGCAGATGGAAATTACGTTGTATATTATATTTGGTGGTTTTGCGAGTTTATTCTTTATGCGCAGTGTAGAAAAGCGCTCACATATTTTGCAGGCTGTTGCTGTTATATCACTTGTAAATATGGGCTTTATCGCATTTTATTTACTGATGACACAATCATCGTATGGATTATCTGAGCTGCTGTTTTATTTTATAGCCGCAATATTATCGGCACTTTTATCTGGCGCACTTACAATGGGCCTATTACCATTTTTTGAGTCGGCATTTAGTTTACTATCGACATTGCGTTTAATCGAGCTGTCCAATCCAAATCATCCGTTGTTAAAAAAACTACTAATGGAAACACCTGGCACATATCATCATAGTGTAATGGTGGCAAATTTAGCTGAAGCTGCATGCGAAGCTATTGGGGCAGATGGATTACTAGCAAGAGTAGGTTGTTATTATCATGATATTGGCAAGACAAAGCGTCCAGCTTTCTTTATTGAAAATCAAATGTCAGGTATGAATCCACACGATTCAATGCCGCCAGAAACTAGTGCAGAAATAATTATTGCACATACTACTGATGGAGCTGACATGCTAAGACGATATAAAATGCCTCAAGAAATCATTGATATAGCTCTACAACATCATGGGACAAGTCTACTTAAATTTTTCCTTTACAAAGCAAAGGAAGAGGGAAAAGTGATTGATGAGGCAAAGTTCCGTTATCCAGGACCGAAACCACAAACGAAAGAGGCTGCCGTAATAAGTGTAGCAGACAGTGTGGAAGCGGCGGTTCGTTCAATGAAAGAACCAAATGCTGAGAAAATTCACAAGCTCGTGCGTGCTATTATTGATGATCGTGTACAGGACCATCAGTTTGATGAATGCGATATTTCGATAAAAGAGTTAAAATGTATAGAGCAAGTACTTTGTGAGACGTTAAATGGGATTTTCCATTCACGTATTGAATATCCAAAGGCAGATAAGTAGGAGGCACTAATGATTTTAACGATTGATTTTACAGATGAAACAAATGAAGTAACTGCACAGCATATGGAGCTTGTGGAGAAGCTTTTACAACATGCTGCAAAAGTAGAAAAGATTGAACCTGAAACAGAAGTATCAGTAACCTTTGTGACAAACGAAGCTATCCAAGAGATTAACAAAGACTATCGCGGTAAAGATCAACCAACGGATGTTATATCGTTCGCCTTAGAGGAATTAGGAGAAGGTGAAATGGAAGTAACATTTGAAGGAATGCCACGTATTTTAGGTGATATTATCATTTCAACGGATCGCACAAAGGAGCAAGCAGAGGAATATGGACATTCTTTTGAGCGTGAATTGGGCTTTTTAGCTGTCCATGGCTTCTTGCACTTATTAGGTTATGACCATATGGTACCAGAGGATGAAAAGGTGATGTTCGGTAAGCAAGAGGAGATTTTACAATCTTATGGCTTAGGACGTGACTAAATGAACTTACGCAAATATTTACGTTCATTTGGATATGCTTTTGAAGGTATAATCACAGCATGTAAAGAGCAAAATTTTCAATCACATTTGCTCAGTGCGGGCATTGTTTTAATTGCTGGTTATTTCACAGGTTTATCACGAGTAGAATGGTTTATTGTGCTATTATTAATAGCACTGATGTTTGCGCTTGAAATGATGAATACCGCTATTGAACGAGTTGTAGACTTAGCTTCAACAGATATTCACCCACTTGCTAAGCAAGCAAAAGATATTGCAGCAGGTGCGGTGCTTGTATTTGCGGTATTCAGTGCTATAATCGGTTTACTAATCTTTATTCCAAAATGGTTTTAACTTGTTTTTAGCAAAAGTCCTTCACCTTTAAAAGAGGGGAATGAATGCCAAAATTGTGCACTAAATTTAGTGGGAGTTTAAACTTTGGCTATATAAAGGCGAGGAGAATGTCACAGATTTTAGAGTGGCTTTTCGAGCAGGCTCGAAAAAAATCTGGACGCAATTATGCTAACGCTTAATTGATTAAAGAGTGCCTAGTTAATAAAGGCATAGATGATTTTTATGTAGAGGAGAATTAGCATAGATGAAGATGGATATGCATGCGTTACTAGAAGAATCTAAAAAAGCACGCGAGAAGGCATATGTGCCTTATTCAAAATTTAAAGTGGGTGCTGCGCTTTTAACAAAAAATGGGGATGTCATCCATGGCTGTAATATTGAAAATGCAGGTTATAGTATGACGAACTGTGCAGAGCGTACGGCGTTTTTCAAAGCAGTCTCAGAAGGTGTTTATGATTTTGAGGCGATTGCTATTGTAGCTGATACGGACGGCCCTTGTGCCCCTTGTGGTGCGTGTCGCCAAGTAATGATGGAATTTTGTGAACCATCTATGCCTGTATATTTAACAAATTTAAATGGTGATGTCACGGTAACGTCAGTTGGCGAGTTACTACCGTTTGCATTTACAACGGAGGATTTAGAGAATGCTGGAAAATAATACTGGCTATAAGTCAGGCTTTATCTCAATTATTGGACGACCAAATGTCGGAAAGTCTACCTTTTTAAACAGAGTTATTGGTCAAAAAATTGCCATTATGAGCGATAAGCCACAAACAACACGAAATAAAGTACAAGGTGTACTAACAACAGACGATAGCCAAATGATCTTTATTGATACACCAGGTATCCATAAGCCAAAACATAAGCTAGGCGATTTCATGTTAAAAGTATCGAAAAATACATTACGTGAAGTAGACGTTATTATGTTTATGGTAAACGCTGAGCAAAAGCTTGGTAAAGGTGACGAGTTTATTTTAGAAATGCTTGAAGGCAACCCAACACCTGTATTTTTAGTAATTAATAAAATCGATCAAATTCACCCAGATGAATTAATGAGTATTATCGACAGCTATAAGGAGCGTTATGACTTTGCAGAAATAGTGCCAATCTCAGCACTTCAAGGTAATAACGTTGAAAATTTATTGGCAACTTTAACAAAATATTTACCCGAAGGTCCACAATATTATCCTGCCGATCAAGTAACAGACCATCCAGAACGCTTTATTATTTCAGAGTTGATTCGTGAAAAAGTGTTACATTTAACGCGTGAGGAAATACCACATTCTATAGCGGTAGTCATTGATAAAATTCGTCGTGATGAAGAAACAGAAGGAAAAATCCGTGTAGCGGCGACAATTATTGTAGAACGTGATTCTCAAAAAGGTATAGTTATAGGTAAACATGGTGCACTACTGAAAGAAGTGGGTATTCGTGCTCGTAAAGATATAGAAATGCTACTCGGATCTAAAGTGTATTTAGAGCTTTGGGTAAAAGTGCAAAAAGATTGGCGTAATAAATCGACGCATCTTCGTGATTTTGGATTCCGTGATGATGAATATTAATTTTCTTTGCGTGGCTTAATTACGTAGTTGAGATGATAAAATTTTCGATTTCTTGAAGTGGACAAAGCGTCAGCTGAAGGGATGCTTTTAGCTATACAGGAAATAGTAAAACAGAGCTGTCCAAATACTGTTTGGAGAGCTCTATTTTCTTTGAAAACTTGCAGGAAGGAGGGGGATGGATGCTTTATAAATGGGAAGGCATTGTGCTAAAGGTTCGTGCATACGGAGAATCAAATAAAATTGTCACGCTACTAACGAGAGAAGCAGGTAAAGTAGCAACTATGGCGCGAGGTGCGAAAAAGCCCTCGAGCAGATTATCTGCGGTGACACAGCCATTTACATATGGGATGTTTATGGTACAGCATCATACAGGTATGGGTACATTGCAACAAGGAGAGCATCTAAATTCAATGCGTCATATACGTGAGGATATTGTAGCAACTGCCTATGCAAGCTATATAATGGAACTAATTGAACGTGTTGTGGAAGAAGGGAAGGCTGAGCCTTTTGCATTTGAAGTACTCCTACAAGCATTACAAGCGATTGAAGATGGCTATGATCCAGAAGCCATTACACTTTTTGTAGAGTGGAAAATGCTTCCTTACACAGGTGTACAACCAATACTCCATGCTTGTGCGTCATGCGGAGCAGTTGATGGGGAATTTGCCTTTTCCTTTGCACAAGGGGGCTTCCTATGTCATCGTTGTTATCAGCACGATCCATATATTATTCGGCTAACACCAACACAGTTAAAGCTGATTCGCATGTTTTATACAGTTCCAATCGATCAAATCGGCAAACTAGAATTAAAAAAAGAAACAAAATATTTCATTAAAAAAATTATTACAACCATTTATGAAGAACAAACTGGTATCCGCTTTAAGACAAAGAAATTCATAGAGCAATTAGAAAGAACACCTGAATTACAGTTAAGACCGTCTACAGACAAAACAGAAATGCCAGAGGACAATTAATATGTCCTCTGGTATTTTTTAAGTTTCGTACGTATTAATAGGCATCGGAGTCATCGTATAAACCGTAATAAGTAGCCCATTTATCTGCAATTTTCATAAACTCAACATTTAAATATGCAGTTTCTCCATTTTTTCCAGTTACGTGTAACACAGCACTGCCTTCTGCTAATGGCGTTACAATCAATTTGTTGCCATCGATTACGGCTTTGACTGGTACTTTGTGTGTTGGATCAGAGCTATCATCTAAATCTTCTAATGCAACTTGCACAGGCTCAAAAGTAAAGTAATCGCTTGTAAACGATAATTCATTTGTAATTTCGTAAAGGTCAATACTACGTACAAAATCATACGTATACACATCAGCCGCCATTGTTTGTTGTTGTGTACCATTTGTAAAAGTTAATAAGTATTGTCCATCTTTAAATATTGATAATGTTGCGACGTTATCTTTAGTATCGAATGCGTAGGAATCTGAAGATAACGCTTGGCCATCAGCTGTCTGAATACTTACTTCTGTTGGTGTGAACGTTAAATCCGTTTCATTTAAATTAAGAGGTAGATTTTCTAAATAATCTCCTTCATTTACTTCTTCTAGCGTAGCTTGCAGCTTACCATTGACAGATTTCACATGAACTAAGAAAAAGAAATCTGTAAATTCCTCTGTATCTTCGTTAAAACCAGTGATAACTAATTTACCAGTGCCTTCTTTTAATGGTTTGATTGTAATGGTATTTGTTATCTCTTGTTCGTCATCCCAAGTGAAAATATCCTCCGCTGGTTCTATCCCGCCATATGATGCAAAAATAAAATCTTGATTATAATTATCTGCATGGATCATTGCGTTATTTTGAGTGTTTTCAGCGCGCACTACAAAAGAGGCTAGTTGAGAACGTTTTACATAGCTTTGAGGTCCAAAGGTAGTAGGCGTCGTACCTTTTGTAATGTTATTAGCAAATAATGTTTGAATATACGGCTCATATTCACTGCCAGCCTTTACATCTGTAAAAGGTGTATCTATATCGTCAGTGATTGTTAAATCGAAGCCTTTTACAAGCATTTTGGATAGTTGACCACGTGTAATTTGTTTTGTCGGATTAAAATAGCCATTAGAGCCACTAATTATTCCTGCCTCTGCAAGAGCAGCGATTGCACCATAGTTTTCGTTATCAGGGGTAATATCCTTAAAGTGAGGATTTTTTACATGAACAGTATCAAGATGTAAAATGCCTGCTAAAATTTTAGCAGCCTGTGTACGAGTAATAAAATTTGCGGGTTTGAACGTGCCATCAGGATAACCAGAAATGATACCACGCTCGGCTAAGTTAATAATCGCTTTGCCTTCCTCAGTAGATGGATTAATATCGGGAAATAACGTAGCGGCATTAGCTGCTGGGGGGGCTATAACAATAGCGCTTGTTGCTAAAGTGGCAGCCAAAGCCATTTGATAAAAACGTTGTGTATTCAATTTGTTTCCTCCAATGAATAGATATACATTTATAGCATTTTTCTTTCTAGTAAGAATCCTTCCTATGTACAGTTTCAAACTTCCGGACGATTGATTGTGAATGGTTGGTATTACTATGTATTGTTAAAAAAATGTACTTTAACATAAAAGATTAACTATAATAATATATTTATATCAAATTGTTGAAGGTGAGAATAGAGGGAATATTATCCACTATAAAATGGAAATTATGTAGTGTGCATTGATAGGAAATCTTCTCATTATTAGGAAATAAAGATTAGTAGAACGTCAAATGTATGAAAACGCGAGAAAAATTTTGGTTTTTTAGCTATATGTTACATTAATAGAAAAGTAGTTATTTTTTATAAAAATAAACTTTGTGTTTGAGTAAATTAGGTCAAATGAAGTGAAATTTAACTGGACGAAATAGTGGAGGTTAAAGAATTTATAATTCCAAAGAACTACTTTTTAAATAGTTTATAATATATGCATAGTATTAACTAATCATTTCAATCCCATATACTAGTTGAAAAGGCATTTTAACCTATGATATTGTAAAGATAAAGGAAATATATATTAGTTATTTTTGTATAATTATACTAATTAATAAAATGGAAACCTAGTTTTGATTATTTAATTTGACACATATATATGAAAACCGTGCCTCTATCAGCAAAACGTACAATAGTGCGTAATAGATTAATGCAGTCCTATGGAAAAGGGAGGGAGGTCACATAATGCTGTAAAGACGCGTGTGTGGCTGAATAAATGCTAAGAAAAGTGACATTAAGTATTGATGAAGTAGAAGCAAACGATATTTTAGCAGAAGATATTTTTTCCGAGTATCGCCTATTAGCTAAAAAAGATTTAGTGCTAACTGAGAGAATTATAGCATTACTTAAACTGAGAAAAGTAGGGGAATTATCAGTTTTTTTATCACCAGATTCAGTAAGGGTTGTTCATGATTTAAGTTTACAGCGTACAAGAGAGTATGAGGATGTATTTGCACCGCTTTTAGAACAAAAAGAGGAAATAGACGAATATAAAGTAGCGGTCAACAATCTATTTATGACAACATTAGAAAGTGTTGTGCACGAATTGCGTTATGGTCAAATATTAAAAAGTACTCAGGACACAGCATATGTCAGAGGCGTGTTTGAGCGAATTTTAGAAAAAAAACATCGCTACGATTTACTAATACGTTTAAGAGAATGGGATGAGTACTCGTTTGTCCATTCATTTGATGCCTTTGTACTTGGGACTATTTTTGCGCGGCAAATAGGCTTAACGGACATAGAGATGCTAGCACGTGGTTATTTATTTCATGATATCGGCAAAGTATTTATTCCACAAGAGATACTAAGCTTAAAAAGAAAGCTGTCCGAAGATGAATTTGATATTGTTAAAACACATACAACAAAAGGCTATGAGCTCCTTCTAGAATATGGTGAAGCGGATATCGCTTATTTAGCACGTGATCACCACGAACGTTTTGCGGGAAAAGGGTATCCTAATCAACTATGTGCAGATGAGATGAGTGATGGCGTTCAACTATTACAAATTATTGATGTCTATTCGGCGATGACCTCAAAGCGTGTATATCATTCGGGGTATAACGCAACAGATGCTTTAGCTGTATTATATCGGGATCGACATTTATATAATGAAAAGTTTATGCATAAATTTGTAGAGTGTCTTGGCATTTATCCTGTAAACTCAGTTGTGTTACTATCTGATAATCGTAGTGCACAAGTAGAGCTTGTCTATGATTTATTTCCAACGTTACCGAAAGTAAAATTATTAGATGAGCAAACGTCCATGAATTTACCTCTGAATTATAGTGTGAAAATTGTTAAAATGATTGATTATCGTGCAAACAGTTTTGAAGAAATTTTCAATTTATTTATCGAACAGTTGATACGAAATGATGAAAATACTTTAAAAGAATATTTCAATAAATTAATCGATCATTTACATCCAAAAGAAATTGTTTTAAAAATCTTCCTACCTGCCTATCGTATTCTACGGCTACTAACTCGAGAAATTCAAACAGATATGAAGAAATATAAAAATTCCATTCATATTTTAAAGAAACTATTGGAAGAGCAATTAAGTGTTTTGTACATGGATTATCAGCATGAGCAAACAACAATTTTAGTTGTTGAAACTTCTATTCGTGAGAACTTTTTTATCAAACTTGTTCAGAGTATTTTGTATATTGATAAGATTGTGCCGTTCTTTATCAATCCTGGCGATGATCAACGTATTACACAACTGATGGAGCATTGCGGGGTCAATGTCGCTTACTTTATTGGGGAGGAACTGACGATAGACAAAAGAGTTCGCCCTATGCGTGAAGGCACATTTTTATATTATTCTTTAAGTGATATTGAGGAACTATTAGTAAACTTAGTTGGAATGAATATGAAAAAGTTTTTATTTGAGGAAAAAATGCAGGAGCGATTATTTATATCGTTAAAAGCATAGAAATGGCCAAATCAAAACTTGATTTGGTTTTTATTTTTGTAAATTTATAAAAAGGGATTGTTGGTTAAGTATTGAAAATCATATGTATATGGAGCTAGTTTTAGGAGGGAGTAAAAGTGGTTATTGAAAATGTAATAGAATTGAATGAACATAATATTTCTCAAAGTGGATGCTTTTGTCAACGTAGTAAAACAAATGCTACAGGGTATATAAATAAAAATAAATGGCTTCTTGAACGATTTCACGAAGGTTTAAAGTATATAAAAATAATGGAGAATAATAAGCAGGCAGGATTTATTGAATATACACCAATTGAGTCCTCTTCAAGAGTTGTGTTTGGTGAAAACTATATGGTGATTCATTGTTTGTGGGTAGGTATTACTGGAAAGGGCTATGCCTCTAAACTGATTAATAAGTGTCTATTAGATGCTAAGGAACAAAATAAGGCAGGGGTAATTGTTATCACAAACCCAGATACTTCTTGGACTCCAAGTAAGCATATTTTTTTGAAGCATAATTTCAAAGAAATAGCTCACGCACCATATGGCTTTGAGTTGCTAGTTTGTAAATTTGGAAATGCGCCTGATCCATACTTTCCGAATGATTGGGACGAGCGGCTGTCTCCCTTTCAAAAGTTAACGATTTTCCATACTCCTCAATGCCCATTTGTAGATATTGCAACGGACAATGTTGTGGAGGGAGCAAAAAAACTTGGCATTCAGGCACAATTAATTGATTTGCAAAATAGGGAAGAATTGTTAAGACTTTCTCCAACACCCTATGGTATCTATGGAGTCGTCTATAAAGGTAAATTAATAGCCTTTCACAGACTTACTGTCCATTCAGCGATGAAGCGTTTAAAAGAGTTACGTACATTTTAGCAGTGACATTGTAGATGAAAATAATAAATCTGGACGCAATTACGTAGAGAGAAGCCCTAGAATCACCGCCTGTAAACCTAGAAAAATAGCCGATAGAAGTCCAAAAATCGCTGGTAAGACAGGAGAAAACGATGGTAAAAGTCCGTGAATCGCCTGTAAACTTTCGGAAAGCAACTGCCGTAGAAGACATTAACGGCATAGAAAAAAAGTGTCAGATTGATTGCAGTCAATCTAACACTTTTTTCTTTTGTCACAGCGGCTTGGCTTTAGACAAATTTAATTCAAATTAAAATTGAAGATGCTTTTCGATATAAGCTTTTACATCAGCGATTGGCATACGAACTTGTTCCATTGAATCACGGTGACGAACAGTTACTTGACCGTCTTCTTTTGAATCGAAATCGAATGTGATACAGAATGGCGTACCGATTTCATCTTGACGACGGTAGCGTTTACCAATTGATTGAGATTCATCAAAATCAACTGGGAACGATTTACGTAGTTCTGACCATACATCTGCTGCCTCATCTGATAACTTTTTAGAAAGTGGAAGTACTGCTGCTTTAAATGGTGCTAAAGCAGGGTGGAAGCGTAATACTGTACGTTTGTCATCACCCTCTAGCTCTTCTTCATCATAAGCGTCACATAAAAATGCTAATGTAACACGGTCAGCACCTAAAGATGGCTCGATGCAGTAAGGTACGTAGCGTTCGTTTGACACAGGATCAATATAAGTGAAATCTTCACCTGAATGCTCCATATGTTGTTTTAAGTCGTAGTCTGTACGATCAGCTACACCCCAAAGCTCACCCCAGCCGAATGGGAATTTAAATTCGATATCCGTTGTTGCGTTAGAGTAATGTGATAATTCGTCATCCTCGTGGTCACGTAAACGCATTGATTCTTCTTTCATACCTAAGTTCAGTAACCAGTTTTTACAGAATTCTTTCCAATACGCATGCCATTCAAGATCCTCACCTGGTTTACAGAAGAATTCAAGCTCCATTTGTTCAAATTCACGTGTACGGAATGTGAAGTTACCTGGTGTAATTTCGTTACGGAAAGATTTACCGATTTGTGCAATACCGAATGGTGTACGTTTACGCATAGAACGTTGAACGTTTTTAAAGTTTACGAAAATTCCTTGTGCAGTTTCAGGACGTAGGTAGATTTCGTTAGTTGAAGATTCTGTAACACCTTGGAATGTTTTAAACATTAAATTGAATTGACGAATATCAGTGAAATCTGCTTTCCCACAGTCAGGACAAACAACATCGTATTTCACCATTGTTTCTTTCATTTGATCAAATGTCATACCGTCTACAATAATTTCATCACCTTTTGCCAGTGCAGCATCCTCGATGATTTTATCTGCACGGTGACGCGCTTTACAAGCTTTACAGTCTACCATTGGGTCGTTGAAGTTACCAACGTGACCAGATGCGACCCATGCTTTTGGATTCATAAGGATTGCTGCATCAATTCCAACATTATGTTCCGATTCTTGGACAAACTTTAGCCACCAAGCTTTTTTTACATTATTTTTTAATTCAACACCCAGTGGACCGTAATCCCAAGTGTTTGCTAAGCCTCCGTAGATTTCAGAACCTGGGAAGACAAAGCCTCGATGCTTTGCTAAAGATACGATTGTTTCCATTGATTTGTTAGCCATTATAATAGCCTCCTTCATAATTTTTACTTGCACAAGAGTGAAAAGTAATTGTGTTACCTGACGAATTGGAGGAATGACCAGTATAACTTTGTCATTTTCAAATCTAATTCGCCACATGCGCATATTGCATGATTTTAATTTAGCATGAGCTAAATTAAAAATAGCACCCGTCTCCGGGCACAAATAATGCCCAGGGACGAGTGCTAATACCCGCGGTTCCACCCTGATTGTTTTAAACGAACTGTTTAAAACCTCTTTTCAAAAAGTTAGCTCAAGGAGTGCCTTTTCTCTGCCACATTGTAGACTTTCACCATTTTCTACTCGCTAAAAATTGAACAGATACTTTTTTCCTATCATCGCCTGTATAACGCAAGTTGCTCGAAAATACATTTAGAGCAAGCGTATGTGTCAATATTGTAGCATGTAGTTCTTTTCTTCGCAATAACCATTAAAATAGTATATAATAATTGAGCATAAGTATAACACTATTAGATTTGAGGCGGTGAGTCCAATCGAACTCAACAAACGTCAGGAAGACATTTTACAAATTGTGAAAGAGAACGGCCCGATAACAGGGGAGCATATTGCAGAACGTCTCAATCTGACAAGAGCGACTTTAAGACCAGACTTAGCAATTTTAACGATGGCTGGCTTTTTAGATGCTAGACCACGAGTTGGTTATTTCTATTCTGGGAAAAAAACATCCGTAACTTTAACGGATAGCATTAACAATTTAAAAGTAAAAGATTTTCACTCGGGACCTGTTGTTGTACCTGAAACAATGACGGTATATGATGCCATTTGTTTCATGTTTTCAGAGGATGTCGGAACCCTTTTTGTTGTAGATAAGAACGAATTTTTAACAGGGGTTCTCTCTCGTAAAGATTTACTGCGTACAAGTATTGGCACGCAGGATTTAAATAAAATTCCTGTACATATTATTATGACACGAATGCCAAATATCTCGTACTGTGAAAGATCAGATTCGTTAGTTGTTGCAGCAAATAAGTTAATAGAACGAGAAGTAGATTCGTTACCGGTAATCGAACCTCAAGAGGGTGGATTGACAATAGTTGGCCGTTTAACGAAAACGACAATTACACGTGCTTTCTTATCTCTTGCGCAAAATGTCTAACAGTTGAAGGGGAACAGCATGAAGAGATTACGCGTTTTTGTTATATCTGATTCCGTCGGCGAAACTGGTGATCAAGTAGCTAAGGCAGTTATTAGCCAGTTCCGACCAGGCTTAGAAAATACGATTATTCGGCGCTTTCCGCATATTCAAACAGAAGAGCTTGTTCGAAAAATAGTCTGCCTCGCTGCGAAACAGAAGGCATTTGTAGTTTATACACTAGTTCGACAAGACATGCGCGCATTATTGCATGATTTATGCGAAAAAGAAAAAGTTCATGCTGTAGATATATTGGGACCAGCGTTAAAATCGATGGCAACCTTTATGGAAGAAATGCCATTAGAGACTCCGGGTATTGTGCATCAACTGGATGATGACTACTTTAAAAAAATTGAGGCTATTGAATTTGCAGTGAAGTATGATGATGGCAGAGATCCACGAGGCTTATTGCAAGCTGACATTGTACTTGTTGGAGTTTCACGCACTTCAAAAACGCCGCTTTCACAGTATTTAGCACATAAACGTTATAAGGTGGCAAATGTACCATTAGTCCCGGAGGTAGCCCCACCAGAAGAATTATTGAAAATTGATTCGAAAAAATGTTTTGGCTTAGTTATTTCTCCAGATAAATTAAACTCGATAAGAAAAGAAAGATTAATGACATTAGGTTTAAATGATGACGCCATCTATGCGCAACATGTACGTATTTTAGAAGAAATACAACATTTTGAAAAAGTTGTTGCTGAAATAGGTTGCAAAGTGATTGATGTAACGAACAAAGCAGTAGAGGAAACAGCTAACGTTATTATTGAATATCTTGCAAGCCGTAAATAAGAAACCAAATTTAGTAAACCACCTCGGGTTATTAGAGGCGGTTTTTTTGAGTCGGTTTTTAAAATTGTATAGATAAATACTAAAATTTGTTTTATAATAATAAAATTGTGGTAAAAATATTTAAAATGAGAAAAATCCTATTTTTTTGTCGAGAAATAAAGGATTTTTAAAACGAATATCGAATTGTGTTCTAGAACGTAAATTAAAGATGGTGATGAATTTGGCAGGGAAAATACCAGAAGAAGTAATTGAGCAAATACGTACACAATCAGATATTGTGGATGTCATAAGCGAATACATGCAGCTGACAAAGCGTGGGCGCAATTGGTTTGGTCTCTGTCCTTTTCATGGAGAACAAACGCCATCTTTTTCTGTGTCAACAGACAAACAGATTTTTCACTGCTTTGGTTGCGGAGCAGGTGGTAATGCTATTACTTTCGTCATGGATATCGAAGGGATTTCTTTCCCAGACGCCGTCGTAAAACTTGGTGAACGTGTTGGCATGCATTTAGATGTAGGCCCAAGCTTACCAGAGGCGACGACAAAGATTTCTAAAGCGGAAGAGAGGATGAAAGAAGCGCATGCTTTTGCGGCTGATTTTTTTCATCATTTACTGCTAAACACAGAAGATGGGGAAGAGCCTTTAAATTATTTGCTAGAAAGAGGATTTACAAGGGAACTTATCGAATCTAATAGCATTGGATGGTCTCTCCCAAGCTTTGATGCATTAACGATATTGCTTGAAAGAAAAGGTTATAACTTACAAGAAATCGCAGATAGTGGTCTAGTAATCAAACGTGAAGGGGAAGAACGCTATTTTGATCGTTTTCGAGGACGTATTATGTTCCCGATTCGTGATGAGAACGGTAAAATTATTGCCTTCTCAGGACGAATATTGTCATCGACAGGTGAAGAGGCAAAATATTTAAATAGTCCAGAATCACCAATTTTTCAAAAGAGTGAAGTGTTATATAACCTAGACAAGGCACGAACCTCTATTAGAAAAAATCGTCAAGTAGTGTTGATGGAAGGTTTTATGGATGTTTTGGCTGCAAGCTCAGTTGGCGTAACAAATGCCGTAGCAACAATGGGAACCTCGCTTACGAATCAGCATATCACAAAGCTCAAACGCTTAGTAGAGCAAGTTACGATTTGCTATGACGGTGATAATGCTGGATTTGATGCGGCGAAAAGAGCGGCACAGTTACTACAAACGGAGCGCATGAAAGTTAATATTGCGGTGATACCTGATAAGCTCGATCCTGATGAGTATATTCAAAGTTTAGGTGGACAGGCTTTTAAGGAACAAATTTTGGAAAACCCACATACGTATATTGCTTTTATGATGATGCATGCTAGACGAAATAAGAATTTTCAATTTGAAAATGATACGCTTCAATATATTCAAGAAGTACTCGAACAATTAGTGGGTAGCTCCTCACCAATTGAGCGAGATTTGTATATCCGACAGCTATCAAATGAAACGACGATTTCGGAAGAAGCTATTTATGCCCAATTCCGAAAACTAGAGGCAAATCAAGTACGCTCTGCGAAAGTGGAAATGCCAACGCATACACCTTCGATGCCAGTCACGCAGCAACAAAAGCCTATGGACGCAGCCGAACGTGCCGAACGTTTATTACTTGCACATATGCTTCATAATATAGATGTAGTGGACAGGGTATTACGTAGTGAGCAAACAGAGCCTTTTGTAAGAGATGCATATATGGCTGTTTTTGTTCGATTGGTAGGATTTTATGAGGAATATGGTCATCCAGATTATCAGCGCTTTGTAGAAATCTTAGATGACGCTGAATTACGCAAAATTGTTATGGAAGCTGCTTTAGTAGAACGTGATCCTGACCAGGCAGAATCAGAAATCGCAGATTCTATCCGACAGCTTCAAAAATATAGAATTGAGCAAGAAATTCATCAAAAGATGCATGAGTCAAAGGAAGCGGAGAAGATGCACGAGTATGCGCGTGCTCTTGAAATCGCCCAACAGATTATTCATTTAAGAAAATCGTTATCGGCGATTTAACCCGATTCGGTTGTTTAGAAGGAGGAAGGTTTATGGCGGACAAGTCTGAACGTTCAAAAGAGGTAGAAGTAGAAATTACATTAGATGAGGCAAAAAAATTACTACAAGAAAAGGCGAAAACTGAAGGGGAAATTTCGATGAAGGAAATTTCAGAGAAATTATTGCCTTATGAATTGGAAAATGAAGAAGTTTTCCACTTCGCTGAAGATCTTGAAAAAAATAAAGACATTCAAATTATTGGTAAAGAAGAATTTGAAGAAGAGAGCTTAATGAAAGAAGAAGCTAACGAAGAAACGTTCGATTTAAACGATTTGAGCGTACCACCAGGCGTGAAAATTAATGATCCTGTACGTATGTATTTGAAAGAGATTGGCCGTGTTGATTTACTTTCTGCAGAGCAGGAAATTGCTTTAGCAGAGCGTATTGAGCAAGGTGATGAAGAAGCACGTAAACGTTTAGCAGAGGCGAATTTACGTCTTGTAGTATCGATTGCAAAACGCTATGTAGGTCGTGGAATGCTTTTCCTTGATTTAATTCAAGAGGGGAACATGGGGCTTATTAAGGCAGTTGAGAAATTCGACTATCGTAAAGGCTTTAAATTCTCAACATATGCAACATGGTGGATTCGTCAAGCAATCACACGTGCAATTGCCGACCAAGCACGTACAATTCGTATTCCTGTACACATGGTAGAAACGATTAATAAACTAATCCGTGTACAACGTCAATTGTTACAAGACTTAGGTCGTGAGCCGTCTCCAGAAGAAATTGGTGAGGAAATGGATTTAACACCTGAAAAAGTACGTGAAATTTTAAAAATTGCACAAGAACCTGTATCTCTTGAAACGCCAATCGGTGAAGAAGATGATTCACACTTAGGGGATTTCATTGAGGACTCTGAAGCACAGTCTCCTTCTGACCATGCAGCATATGAATTGTTAAAAGAGCAACTAGAAGATGTATTAGATACATTAACAGACCGTGAAGAAAACGTACTTCGTTTACGTTTTGGTTTAGATGATGGTCGTACACGTACATTAGAAGAGGTAGGTAAAGTATTTGGTGTAACACGTGAACGTATTCGCCAAATTGAAGCAAAGGCACTTCGTAAGTTACGCCACCCTTCTCGCAGCAAACGATTAAAAGATTTCTTGGAATAATAAACAAACACAATACTTTTATTATAAATGCAAACCCCGCCATTACTATTCATGGCGGGGTTTGCCCTGTATTAGCGATTGAAATGCAACTACAAAACAGCAATACCCTCGATATAATCAATATATTAGCGAAAGAAACTTTAAATAATTGCTAAAGTAATGTAAAAATATATAATTTGAACGGTGTAGTAGTTCCATTTTTGCGACTTTTTACAGATGTTCTTTCATGAATTGTGAGATAAAATTGTATTACAACCATTATTAAGCAATGTTTGGAGAATATACGATGACAAATCCACGGAAAAAAATTATTTTAAATGAGATATTGTTTTGGAAGCAAAATAAGCTATTACCAGAGCACTACTGTGACTTTTTAGCGACTCTTTATGCTGAGGGAAATGATATAGAGGAGTTAGAGTCAGCAACTCATAAACAGGCTGTATTGCCTTTAGAAAAAAGAAAAATGTTGTTCTTCATTGTGGGATTATGCTTGGGTATGATGGTGCTCTTGTATTTTTATTTTACAGTAACTTCTTTGTTGCTTGTTTTAACGGGCATTGTAGCAATCGCTGCAATTACATTATTCATAATAGCTTTCCGGTCTGCGAGCAAAAATAACTTATTAGCGCCTGCTTTGCATATTATTGCTGCTATATTGTTATTTAGTTTATCGATTCGCATGTATACTACATATTTTAGTGGAAATAATATAGCGTTATTTGCCTTTATAGCGGCAAATTGTGGCGTCTGGTTATTTTCAGGGTTAAAAATGAAACTACTTTATTTCACAGTCTCTGGTGTTCTAGGGCTAGTGGCACTAATTGGTTATTACTTGTATAATTTTATGTAAAAATAAATACCCTTCTATGACTACTATTGTTCATAGAAGGGTATTTATTTTTCTAATATAGTAGTATGGCTTTATTGGAAAAGTAATTTCAAAAGAAATTTAATAAAAAAATAGTAAATAATAATATATTGAAATAATAGTATAACCTATTTATGCAAATGTTATTATATATAGTCAGCTTAATAAAGCACAAAGGTTTAAGTAGAAAGGAGCAATTAATTTTTATCGTTAGACGTATATGAATGCAATGGAAGTGGCAAAATATTTGCGAGAAGTAAAACGATTTTAGTTTGGAAAGGGTTCTCCATAAGTCTAAATATTGGTTTTAACAAGACATAATTTATCCAATTGATACAGAAATGTCGAAATTGTTACAAACAAAGGAAAACTTAGCGAATGGGGCTTTTCGTTTCATGTTTAATGCAGTACAATATTAGATGTTGACTGATTCTATATTATAATAGAAGTAGATTTATTAATGAGGAGGGGAAACATATGAAAAACAATCCAGTCGTTCCTTACATCTTGATTCTGGCATTTGGTATTGGTCTTATTTTCTTCATGTCTTTACAAGGCGCAGATAACAAGAAAGAAATTGCTGCTGAACATGAGGGTGGTGGCGAAACTACAGAAGCTAATGATGATGGTTCTGCATTAGTACAAACTTGTATCGGTTGTCACGGTGGTGACTTAACTGGTAGTGTTGGTCCAAACCTACATGGTTTAGATGAAGCTCATATCGTAGACGTGTTAACAAACGGTATTCCAGGAACTCCAATGACACCAGGAATGAAAAACGAAGCGGAAGCAAAAGCAATCGCTGAGTACATTTCTACTCTAGAATAGTTTTGAAAAGTGGCTGTACTAAAAGTGTAATTACGCTTTTAGTACAGCTTCTATTATTATAATGGGGTTGCTCAATATATGAGACAACG
Organism: Lysinibacillus sp. NPDC097868; assembly: GCF_044761135.1. NCBI lineage: Bacteria > Bacillati > Bacillota > Bacilli > Caryophanales > Bacillaceae > Lysinibacillus > Lysinibacillus sp. NPDC097868. The sequence continues at coordinate 835,610 of NZ_JBIWBS010000001.1, forward strand.
CCATTTGTTTTTTTGTTCAACATCATACATACTAGAATGGACTCTATATAAGGTAGGCGGTTAAAAATGAACGCACAAAAATTATCAAAGCGATTAGAAACAGTGGCAAAATTTGTTCCAACAGGTGCGGTTGTGGCGGATATTGGCAGTGATCATGCTTATTTACCATGCTATTTAATTCATAAGGGAATAGCTACTAGCGCGGTAGCAGGGGAAGTTGTGAAAGGCCCTTATGATTCAGCGGTGGGACAAGTGAAAAAAGAAGGATTAACAGAAAAAATCACGGTTAGACTGGCAGACGGCTTAGCTGCAGTGGAAGAATCAGACCATGTAGATACTATTACAATTGCTGGAATGGGTGGACCTCTTATTGTGTCGATATTAGAGAAACATCCACAAAGCTTACAAGGTGTCACACGTCTAATTTTGCAGCCAAACATTCATGCAAAAGTAATTCGGGAATGGGCTTTAAAAAATAATTGGGCGATCCTCGATGAAGATATTTTAGAGGAAGATGAAAAAATTTACGAAATTCTTGTTTTACAACGAGGGCCGATGGAGCTAACTGCAGCAGACATCTTATTTGGACCTAAATTATTACTTCGTAAATCACCAGCATTTATGAAAAAATGGAATCGAGAAAAGGAAAATTGGCAGCGCGTTTTACAATCTATTGAAGGGGCCGAGCCGACACTTGAAATTGAGGAAAAACGTGCAGAATTAAAAGCGCTACTTGATTTAGTGGAAGGGGTTTTATAGCATGAAATCTGTCAATGGTCAGGAAATTATACAAGTATTTGAATCGTGGTCACCAAAGAATCTTGCATGCATGGAAAATGATCCAATTGGGCTTGCCATTGGAACATTAAATAAACCAGTAAGTAAGGTTTTAATCACATTGGATGTCAATGAAGCAGTAGCAGACGAAGCAATCGAACAAGGTTGTGAACTAATTATCGCGCATCATCCACCAATTTTTCGCCGCCTAGCAAATATTCGTACGGACAATCCAGCAGGACAATTATACGAAAAGCTTATCAAGCATGATATAGCTGTTTATGCAGCGCATACAAATTTAGATGTGGCTGAGGGTGGTGTCAATGATTTATTGGCTGATGCACTGTTACTTGAAAAACGTTCTATTTTAGAAGAAACATATGCTGAGGATGTTCTTAAGTTAGCTGTGTTCGTTCCGACGGCAAATGCTGATACGTTACGTGAGGCACTAGCAAAGGCAGGAGCAGGGCGTATAGGTTCTTATGAAGCATGTAGCTATACAACAACTGGGGAAGGTCGATTCCGAGCACTAGAAGGGGCTAATCCGTATGTTGGATCGGTTGGTGAATTACATGTGGAGGAAGAAGTCAAAGTGGAAGTTGTATTCCCAACTTCTATTAAAAATCGTGTTTTAAAAGCGATGTTAAATGCCCATCCATATGAGGAGCCTGCGTATGATGTAATTCGATTAGATCAGCAAACGAACATTATGGGATTAGGCCGTGTTGGCTATTTACCTAAAGATATGACATTAAAAGATTTTGCAGAGTTTGTAAAGAAGCAACTAGATGTACCAGCTGTTCGTGTTGTTGGCGATTTGCAGTCAATAGTAAGAAAGATTGCCCTCGTTGGTGGAGACGGAAATAAGTATATTAATACGGCAAAGCGTGCTGGAGCGGATGTGTTTTTAACAGGCGATATGTATTTCCATACGGCACAGGATGCACAAGCAATTGGTTTACAAATTGTTGACCCAGGTCATCATGTAGAAAAAGTAATGATTGCAGGGGTTGCGAAAAAAATGGCGACGATGTGTGAGACAAAAAAATATGCAGTAGAGTTTGTTCAATCTACTATTCATACGGAACCGTTTTTATTTGTTTAAGAGAGGGGAATGGGTGTGGCAAATGGGAGACCTGCTGGCAATAGTGCCGGCAAGTTATGGATTATAATTGGTTTACTAATTGCTGTGTTCGGAGGCGGCATGACAATCATGACGAATATGATGAACGAGAAAAAAATAGACGCAATGACCGAGCAATGTGAGGACGATGGGGGCAATGCCATTGTATCGAAAGAAAAGAATTTTTTATCAACGAACTATTCGTTTGAATGTAACAAATAGTATGTGAATAAACGCAACTTTTAGAGGAATTTCCTTTAAAGGTTGCGTTTTTTTGTTGAGGCTTAAAAAGATAAATCTACTATTTTTTACTGTTATATAAATATTTAAAATATATTGATTTTTCTATTATTTTATAGTATATAAAAATTAATTAAATGAGAATCGATTGAGAATGCAAATTGAACTAATGTAGAAAAGTGTTGGCGACAACAATAAAGCTAGAAATAGGAGGGGTGTTTCTAAAAGAAAAGAGACGGTAAAATTAAAAAGTTTCCAGCTCCATACATAATAAAAAATAGCCATTAAACAAAATTCTTCCTTGTCAAATGAAAGGAGGTGAATAATATGTTAGCCAAAAGAACTGTGAGGGTGAAAATAGTAGTGTTAGCGTGGGTGGTACTATTATTTCCATCTGCAAATGGGGTTTTGGCAGTGTCTCATAATGCTATTCATGATCCTTTAATTGCTGCAACAGCAACGGTTGCCACACAAAGTGATCAATTCAACCAAAGAGACGTTTCTCATAAATGGCTAGCACCAGGACCCATCACACAATATCCAAATGAAGGTGGCACTTGGGAGTATGGATTTTGGAATGCTAAAGTTCGTTCATACTACACAGTGGATCTTTGCCATGGAAGCACGGTGATACTGAATTACTGTGACCAATTAAAATCTACTTAGCGTAATTTGAACAATCATATATGCAAACTTGAATAGAATTATTGATTTTTGGAGGAGTATTTCTGTATGAAAAGAGGCGGTGAAAATGCTGTGAAAATTAAAAAAATTCCAGCACCATATGTTTATCTAATGCTAATATTTATTTCGTTACAATCATTAATAAGAGATTATGAAAGTAAACCTATTTGGATAACGGTTTTTGCGATATTTAGCATTTTAGGATTGTCAGTACTCACATATTTGGATAGAGATAAATTTTTCAAAAAGTAAAATGCTCTATTTATACATTCTATTTTAAAAAATAATAAAGAGCTCAAATGAAAGGAGGTGAGCCATATGTTAGCCAAAAAAACTGTGAGGGTGAAAATAGTCGTGTTAGCGTTGGTGGCATTATTGTTATGGCCATCTGGGGCTTTTGCAGTGTCTCATCATGCTATTCAGGAACCTTTAATTGCTGCATCATCAACGGTTGCCACACAAAGTGATCCATTCAACCGAGGAGATGTTTCTCGTAAATGGCTAGCACCAGGACCCATCACACAATATCCAAATGAAGGTGGCACTTGGGAGTATGGATTTTGGAATGCTAAAGTTCGTTCATACTACACAGTGGATCGCTGTCATGGAAGCACAGTAGAGTTGAATGGTAATCGATCAAGATCAGCTGATACAGCACCAGGACAAAGATCTATTGCTGAACTTTGGGCGGTGCAGTACCCTACCCACGTTGATCGTTATTACTATCGTGTATGCGATTAATTACTAGAGCTTCAATACTTTAGAGGCTTGGAATGCCTTTAGCAGTAGGCTTTCCAAGCTTCTCAATTAAAGATTTAGGGGGAGTGGTTATGCTTAAAAGAGCAGTGCAACTGACATCATTGATTGCTGTAATTATGCTGTCCCTGCTTATTTTTCAATATACGTCACTTGTCCAACAACGGTTGCCATTAGGCACTACCAATCAATTTGATTTAAATCTTGCTGAAACCACGATTGCAAAAGATCAATTGGTTTCGGACCTTAATCAACTAACAGATCAATATAACGCAATCGTAGTAAAAACTTCTGTTGACCCCGAAAACTATGACAACAAAAAGGATATTATTTATTTTGGGACTGCTAAACCAGCATTTCATGGCTTGCTTATAGAGCACAATGCGATTAAGTGGTTCGAATCTTCTTTAACAGGTGAATTGCTTTCCACTGCAGATATAGGCACCCGTTCCTTATCAGGCATCTATGCTTTTAACGCCGGGAAAGATTTCCGAGAAGCACTTGAACATTGGACGCAACAGCATCAAATTGGGCTTTTATGGGTTCCAGAACCATCTAATTTAACAATTTTATATGCATACTTATTTCAAAATGGTATAGGAAATGCAGTGCTTGCTTCCTTGCTGTTATTAGTAACGACCATTATTACTTGGATATTTAAACATGCAAAAGCAAGGTCTATTCGATTATTAGGCGGTGTGAAAGCAGGGAAAGTTCATGTGGAAGATACAACGACAATCGTATCTTTTATCTTTGTCGGATTTTTACTAGGTTTGTTTATGTCATTAGGCTATGTAGGTGTCATAAAGGACATTCGACAAATTCCATTGGTGTTCAATCGTCTACTACTTTGTTTATTGCTATTCTTGATTGTCGTTAGCATCATCACAGCATTGCTTTCGCTAATTGCTAGTCCAAAAGCTGCCCATATAGCGAAAAGACAAATTCCGTTAAAGCGCTTTTCCGTCATGGGAAAGCTAAGTCATGTTCTTGTTATGATTTTATCGCTAATTGTTATCCCGACCATCATTACCTCTATACTAATAACCAATCAACTGTCGAAAGAATATGCGCTTTGGGACAAAATGCACAATATCGTTCGGCTATCCATGTTTGACTTGGATTCATTAGAACAAGAGGCGACTCTTCCCGAGGTAGAAGCTTTTTTTTCTAAAATGCAAGAAGCTAATAATTTAAGTCTTTCTTTAGTTATCGATAAAGCGATTTTTTTAGAGCCATATCGAATGGGTGGCTATGATCATATTATTATGACAGATCGTGCTTGGATTGATTTGCTAGAAATAGGTGTGGAAACAGAAGGCAAGGGCGGGAAACTCATTGCAAAGGATGTTAAAGATTTACCAGATGAATTGGCTTCGTTTTTAGAAGGGCAAATTCCGCTATGGACGAAACATAATGATGTTTATCCAGCGCAAGGTTTGAATTTTTACGAATATAAGGGAACGAAATTTCTTGCATTACCACCAAATGTTGGTTTAGGAGGTGAAACAGTACAAGCAGAAAATCCGTTAGTTATATTGATAGATGGTCAGCTAACAGACATTGTAAAATCGAAAGGGTTCTTAATATCTTTAGCTTCTAGTGGAAATATCGTTTTTTTTGATGAAAATCATTTACAAGCCGCTTTAGCTAACTCCGTTATGAAACCTTCTATCACGTCGATTAATGGGATAGCAGACGTTGCTTTGGAAACGGCTCAAAGGTTTAAACAACAATACGTTTACTATATTGTAGCGGGACTGCTAATTTTCGTAACAATGTTTTTGACTGCTATATTGAATGGCAGACTGTGGGCTGGCACGAATGGTAAACGTATTTTCACCTTGCATACCTTTGGTTTACCATACACATCGATTATTGGACCGGTTTTCAAGCGACAATTATTTATCATCATCATAACAACAATTGTCGGTTCTATAATTGGTTATTTGGTACACCACGTGCAACTTGGCGTATTACTTTTATCTGCTTTGCTTGTCGGAATTTTATATGGGATAGGAAGTTACCTTTCTTTTAAGAAATCTGCAAAACAAGCTTTTTATCGTACGAGTCATCGGTACAATTAAATGTACTAAAGGAGTAATGGATATGATTATTCAAACAAAAAATATTGGCATTGAAATTAGTGGAAAAACGATTTTATCTAATATTTCCTTAGAGATTAACCCGAATGAAATGATTGCCATTACTGGTCCATCTGGTAGTGGCAAAACAACACTTTTAAATTGTTTAGGGCTTATTCAATCAGTTAATAGTGGGGATATCCTAATAGAAAATCAACATGCTAGTAAATGGAAAGAAAAAGAAAAAACAAGTTTTTGGAAAGAAAAAGCGGCATTTATTTATCAAGACTATGGCATCATTGAAGATGAAAACGTCAGTTATAATGTGACATTAAATAAGCGACAAGCAAGGTCAAAGTTTGTTGAAGAAATCCTCCAGACTGTTGGACTTGAAGGAAGAGGTCAAGAGATGGCAGCTGTTTTATCAGGTGGAGAGAAACAGCGACTAGGCGTAGCGCGTGCAATTTATAAGAAAGCCACTATTATCTTTGCGGATGAACCAACAGCCTCGCTAGATAAATCAAACAGAGAAATGATTATTAATCTATTAAAAACATGTAGTCAAAACGGTGCGAGTGTCATTATTGCGACCCACGATGAACGGCTCGTCAATGTTTGTGATAGAAGTATCAATTTGTTTGAATTTAATTGATTGAGGGAAAACGGCTAGCAATCGAATAAGTGACTTTGGATATGAAAAATTTGCAATGACCAATATACAAAATGCTGCCTTAGTCTATACTTGATTTAATGTAATGCAGAAGGGAGTGGCGAAATATGTTTATCCGTTTAACAACAGAGCAACAAGAGCAAATCATCGCCGATATACAACGCTTTTTCTATAATCAGCGGGATGAGGATATTTCCGATTTTGAAGCGGAACGAGTGTTTGAGTTTATTAAAGAAAATATCGCTCCGTATATTTATAATGCAGCGATTTCAGATGCAAAATATGTAGTAGATAGTCAATTATCCGCAATTGAAGATGAGCTAGTAGCTTTGGAGCGCCCAATAAAAATAAAATGAGAACAAAAAGAGAAACGATTATTAGAAAGTCGTTTCTCTTTCTTTAGTGGGAACAATTTTTATTCGTATACTTTAGTTTAAAATCAAAAAAATAACAGCTGAACAATTGACAAGGACAATGTAAATATGTTAATTTTATCTCGAAATAAAGATACATGAATTCAAAGTAACGGAGATGGGAAGGTTACTTTATGATTTTTGATTGAATAAAGTACTTTTTATTTGAACACCATGGGTAAGAGCGCAAATTTTTTGAAAATCATCAAAGATTAATGCAATCGGCAAAGCACTTTTAGGTACGAATAAGGAGGAATAGTGATGTTGAAAATTGGGATTATTTTAGGTAGTACACGTGAAGGACGTGTCAGTCCACAAGTTGGTCAGTGGGTAAAGGAATTAGCAGAAAAACGTCGTGATGCTGAATATGAAATTATTGATATTGCTGACTTCAAATTACCTCTTTTAGGAGAGCCAGGTGGCGACGCTTCTGGTGCGGCAGCATGGTCTCAAAGAGTTGCTGCATGTGATGGGTTTGTTTTTATTGTGCAAGAATACAATCATTCTATTTCAGGAGCGCTTAAAAATGCTCTAGATTATTTACGTCAAGAATGGAATAATAAAGCAGCTGGTATCGTGTCATACGGTTCTGTAGGTGGTGCACGTGCGGCCGAACATTTACGTGGTATTCTTGGAGAATTATCAGTAGCAGATGTTCGTGTACACCCTGCACTGTCGTTATTTACTGATTTCGAAAATGGCAATGTGTTTAAACCAAAAGATGTGCAAGCTGATTCAGTAAACCAAATGTTAGATCAAGTCATTCCATGGGCAACAGCCTTAAAAACAATTCGCTAGGCTAGAGTGAATTATATAGCACTTTATAAAGCATACTGGAATACTTCCAGTATGCTTTTTAGGTGCCAGACACTCAAACAATTTCGAAAAAAAAGAAAATTTTCCGTTGGTCACGTCAATACGTTATGCTAATATAGCAGTATAATATTGGTTAGTTCTTCTGTAAAATCGATGATCATATTCTAATTACAAAGTGGGGAAGTATATGAAAACAATTACTGTTCAACATTATGATGCATTTAGTCATGTACCAAACAAGGGGAATCCTGCTGGAGTAGTAGTGGAAGGAAATCAATACAGTGAGCATGAGATGCAAGAAATTGCGAAAATGGTTGGTTTTAATGAAACAGCCTTTGCTTTGACATCTGAAAAAGCTGATTTACGCATTCGTTATTTTACACCAGGACATGAAGTCAATTTATGTGGACATGCCACAATGGCAACTATTTATGCATTACAAACGCAAGGTTTATTAGCAAATAAAACGACTATTACTATCGAAACCAAGGCTGGGATATTACCAATTCGTCTGGAAGAAAAAGAGGAAAAGCTATACATAACAATGCAGCATGCTGCACCACAATTTGAAGCATTTAATGGCTCTAGAGTTGCGCTTGCTGAGTCAATAGGCATTGACGAGGATGAATTACATTCAGATTTACCAATTGTCTATGGTAGCACAGGATTGTGGACCTTACTAATACCTGTCCAAAAATTAAGCTCTTTCAAAAAGATGAATCCACAAACCGCTAAATTTCCGTCTATCTTAAAAGAAATGCCAAAAGCTTCATTGCATCCATTTTGTTTAGAGGCATTTGATGAAACAGCAGACATGCACGCAAGACATTTTTCTTCGCCATACTCTGGCACAATACAAGATATAGTAACGGGAACGGCTTCAGGTGTGATGGGGGCATATTATGCGAAGTATGTTGATAGTGATGTAACTTACCCAAAAACACTTATTGTTGAACAAGGACAAGAGCTTGATCGAGATGGTCGGGTGTATGTTCATGTAAATAAAATAAACAACAACTTGGACATTTCGATTACTGGAACTGCTGTCTATGTTAAGGAATTCAAAGTAGAAATATAAGTGCCAGGCACTCACACAATTTATCGTACTAATCATATATTTTGCAAAGTAAGACGGAGCAATCCCGCGTGTTTGCGAGGGGTGAGGCTTACACTGGCTAAGTGCCAGGCACCCAAACAATTTGAAACAAAAGAGACTGTTCATCGCTAGAACAGTCTCTTTCATTACTTTTGTAAAATATCACATACTCTACCTATTTGGCCATCCGTTAAACGAACCTTAATGCCATGTGGATGGTGTGAGGAATTGGTTAAAATATCTTTTACAATCCCTCGCGTTTTAACGCCTGTTCGCTGATCTTTTTTGAGAATAATGTTGACTTCAAGCCCTGGGTGAATATCTTTTCTATTTTGACCGTTCATACGTAACCTCACATGTATTTAGAATGATTCAAATTATAGCATAAGTGCAGTTAGTTACCTATTGCAAATAGTGATTGAAACAATGAGGCTAGTAAAGCAACAAATAAAGTATCCTCTGAATGGAATAGCTTGTAAACAATGCCTTCCCGTACTATCCCATTTTCTACGTAGTTTGCACTCGCAATTTTTTCATCATTACAATATAAATAAGCAGTTGACGTGAAATCTTTCTCAAAGCGAAAGACAAGACCATCCATCGTAAAGGAATAGGAAGATTCTAATAATTGAACAGTTTTTCTTTGGACAGGTATGCTACTCCCATCAGGCATGATGATTTCATGACTGACCCCTTTAGTGAGCAGCGTAGAACGCACTTGAAAAAGGGGTTCTCCATGTGTTGTCCGTGTTTCATAACGGTGCGGTAACGGTTGCTGTGATGCTACTAGATAAGCGGCATTAAGTACTTTTCCGATATTTGAGCGCTCAACTTTTTGGAGTATGCAAACTGTTTCATTTTGACTGTTTAGGATTGGTAATTTTGAAAGCCTATCAAATGCTTTTGGATATGTAAGTGTAAATGTTGCCATGAAAAAAACCTCCAATCTACTTACTATACGCGTAAGCTAGACTGGAGGTTTCACTATTATTAGTTAGAAATAATTTTACCGGATAGTGCACGTTTTTCTTGCTCTGGATTGAAAAAACCGCTTGATGTAATAAAACTACATTTAATTGTAATTTCACTACATACCGCTGATAAAAATATGATAAAAAATAGTAATTAGTAACAAAATTACGCCTTTTTAGATAAATAAACTTGAACGGGGAGTTTCGATGTAGTAAAATTACAATTGAATTTAGGAGGCGATTTCTAATTGTTAAGTTTCGAAGAACGAATAAATAGTAAAGTGAATGCGCTAACAATTTCTGAGAAAAAAGTTGTTGAACAGCTGAAAATGCATGAACAACCATTTTTGTTATCAATGAACGAACTCTCTACATTAAGCAACGTAAGTGAACCTAGTGTTGTTCGTTTGTATAGAAAACTTGGTTATGCCAGTTACCAAGAGTTAAAAGTCGCACTGGCACAAGAGCAAGTGAATAACAACTACTCAACAATGTCGAACCAGAATGAGATTAGCGATGAAGATCTTGCGGATGTTGTTTTTGATAAAATTTCAGATCAGCTTTCTATAGCCATGTCGATGACTAAAAAGAAATTAAACGTCAAGCACATGGAAGAAGCTGTTCAAATAATTTCAAAAGCAAAGAGACTATTTTTCTTCGGACAAGGTCTTTCCGGTACGATGGCTGAAGACGGCGCTCATAAATTTATGAGGATAGGCAGTACAACAATTGCTGTTAAGGATCCACATTATCAAGCGATATATGCCAATCATATGAACAAGGAAGATGTTGTAATTGTAATATCTCATTCAGGAGAAACGGTCAATATTATTGAAGTCGTTAAAATGAGTCAAAAAAGTGGTGCGTATGTCATTGTCATTACATCGAGTTCAAACACAACGCTTGCCAAAATGGCTGATACACTGCTCCTTACACAGGCGCAAGAGACTGAAAAACGGTCTGATGCGATGGTCAGCCGTCTCATGCAGCTTACATTAATTGACACATTATTTACAAGAGTTGTTGCAATCGGGGGTAGTCGTGTCAAAGAATCCATTAATATATCACGGTTAGCTGTTACAAGAATGAAAAAATAATAGTTAAAATGTAAGCGTTGTCACCTTAAAGATATTTTACTTAAGGAGGATACATTGCAATGTTAACAGGTAATACACTCATTTTTGGGTTTGTTCTTGCTCTAATTATATTGTTTGTCCTAATTATTAGATTCAAGTGGGATGCTTTCGTCTCTCTTTTAGTAGTTGCCCTTGGTCTCGGCTTATTATCAGGCATTCCAGCGAAAGAAGTCCCTGGCATAATTGCCACAGGATTTGGCAACACACTAGCAGGCGTCGGTATTTTGATTGGTCTTGGAATTATATTTGGTCAATTTTTAGCATCATCTAGTGCCATTAATAAAATTGCTACTGGAATGCTACGCGTTTTTGGGGTCAAAAAATCTCCATACGCAATTGCAATGACATCGATTACTGTTTCAATTCCTGTGTTCTTTGACGCAGCGTTTATTATTTTACATAAATTAATTCAAAATATTTCTCTTAAAACAAAAATTTCTCTTGCTACTTTTGTTGCGATTCTCTCGATTGGGTTAATCACAGCTCATAGTTTAATTATTCCGACCCCAGGACCATTGGTTGTAGCCGACCAAACTGGATCAGATATCGGTATGTTCTTTATTTATGGACTGCTAGTTTCAATTCCTGGAGTACTAGTAGGCGGTGTAATCTATGGAAAGTTTATTGGAAAGCGAATTAAAAATGAGGTACGTCTTGATGAATCCGACATAGCGGAAACAGACATCACTCTTTCTGGAAGAAAAGAAATTTCAACTGCTCTTTCTTTTGGGATGCTCGCTTTACCAATCATCTTGATTTTATCGAATACGCTAATAAATTTACTTTTCAGAGACAACACAGAACAATTCGTTCCGACACTTTTCTCCGTTATTGGAGATAAAAATGTTGCGTTGTTAATCAGTGTGCTTGTCGCAATGTTTTCCTTAAAGCCATACATCAAGGAAGATATTAAAACCGTTTTTGCCAAGGCGTTAGATCAAAGTGGAGCGGTCATCCTAATTACTGGTGCAGGGGGTGCCTTTGGTAAAGTTGTTCAAGAAACCGGCATAGGAGATTTAATTATTAGCATGATGCAAGGGCTGAACATTCCTGCTTTATTACTTGCTTTTTTATTTGCGCAAATTCTACGCGCTTCGCTCGGATCTGCAACAGTTGCTCTTGTTACAACATCTGCAATTATGGGACCGTTAGCTGCAGAACTTGGCGTATCACCAGTCGTGTTAGGTCTTGCTATTTGCGCTGGTGGAATCGGCTTATCACTACCTAATGATTCCGGTTTCTGGGTAGTAAGTAAATTTGGACGTTTATCGATGACAGAAACAATTAAAGTTTGGTCAATAGGGGGCTTCTTATCAGGGGTGACCGTATTAATTTTCGTTTACGTTCTAAGCATGTTCCAAGGAATTTTACCAGGTTTGTAATTTACTTGTTTAATAGGCGGATGGCTAGCCCATCGCTATATATAGTTGATTAAGTATGAATAGGGTACTTTATATCAGTTAATGAACAACTAGATTGGAGCTGAAGTTAAATTGAAGAAGAAACTTGGATTTATTGGACTTGGCATTATGGGGGCACCAATGGTACGCAACCTTTTGAAAAAGGGTAATGAGGTTACTGTATTCGACCTGAATACAATAGCGGTTGAGATGCTTGCAAAAGAAGGTGCAAAGATAGCTACCTCTGGAAAGGGGGTAGCATTAACAAGTGATGTCGTAATTACAATGTTGCCGAAAGGGAGACAAGTCCAACAAGCTATCTTTGGTGAACATGGGGTTATGGAAGGTGCTCGTGAGGGTATGGTCATCATCGACATGAGCTCTGTCACACCAGTTGAATCAAAAGAAATGTACGAGCTTTCTGCAAAACAAGGGGTACATTTTCTTGATGCACCAGTCAGTGGTGGTGAGCCGAAAGCAATTGATGGTTCACTGACAATCATGGTTGGTGGAAAAGAAGAAGTGTTTGAAAGTGTAAAAGGCATTCTTGGCGATATGGGCAATAACATTGTACTTGTCGGTGAATCAGGCAGCGGATCTACTGCAAAGCTTGCAAATCAAATTATCGTAAACTTAAATATTGCGGCAATATCTGAAGCACTTGTGTTTGCGACAAAAGCAGGTATTAATGTGGAGAAAATGTATCAGGCAATTCGCGGTGGTCTTGCAGGAAGTACCGTAATGGATGCAAAAACCCCAATGATTCTTGACCGGAATTTTAAAGCAGGTGGCCGTGTCGACATTAATCTTAAAGATATAAATAATGTGATGCATACTGCTCACGAGCTAGCTGTTCCACTTCCGTTATCAGCTCAGCTCTTAGAAATTTTCTATTCTTTAAAAGCTAATGGAATGGAAACCCTAGATCACGCAAGCATTGTCCAACACTATGAGAAATTAGCAAATGTTGAAGTTTCAAGAGAGGTGCGATAAATGGTAGTGAGAAAAGCATCGGAACTATTATCAGGTCTTATTGAACCAAGTTGCGAGCAAATTCAGATGAAATTGGAGGATGCGCGAAAAGGGTTTAACCATAAAATCGTTATTCTTGATGATGACCCAACAGGTGTACAAACCGTTCACGGTGTTTCTGTTTATACTGATTGGACTGAAGAAAGCATTAAGCAAGGATTCCGGGAACAGAATCAAATATTTTTTCTGCTAACAAACTCCCGCAGTTTTACCGCTGAGGAAACAGCGGTTGTTCATCAGGATATAGCTCGCCGAGTGCATGAGGTTTCCTTACATGAAGGAATTCCTTATCTACTGGTTAGCCGCGGGGATTCTACATTGCGTGGTCATTACCCGCTAGAGACGGAAACAATGAAAAACACGATTGAAGAAATTTCAGATACTGAGTTTGATGGGGAAATTGTTATTCCTTTCTTTAAAGAAGGCGGCCGGCTAACAATCGATAATATTCATTATGTGCAGAATGGAGAGGAACTCGTTCCAGCTGGTGAAACCGAATTTGCTAAAGACCGAACTTTTAGCTATTGTTCATCGCATCTAGGCGAATGGATTGAAGAAAAAACAAATGGTGATTATACAAAGGAAGACACAATTTATATCAGTATTGAAGCACTACGTTCACTAAATATTGAAGCAATAAAAGCGCAATTGTTGGAAGCTGAAAATTTCAAAAAAGTCGTTGTGAATGCAATTGCCTACAGCGATGTTGAAGTGTTTATGATTGCCTTGATTCATGTCGTGAAAGCGGGAAAAACATTTATTTTTCGAAGTGCCGCTTCCTTAACAAAAGTACTTGGAGGCATTGCAGATAAGCCATTATTATCAAGATCAGAGCTTATTTCGGAAGAGGCGACAAATGGAGGACTTGTCGTTGTAGGCTCGCATGTTCAAAAAACAACAGATCAATTATATGCCCTTCTTGATAGTGGTCTTGTCACAGGGGTAGAGTTTAATGTACATCTTGTACACGATGAGGAGCAATTCCAACAGGAAGTTCTACGTGTTCGTACTACGTGCGAGGAGCTAATCACTGCCGGAAAATCCGTTGTGTATTACACTCGTCGAGAGAGACTGGACTTAGGCGAGAATCAAGGAGAAAATGAACTTCAACTGTCTGTTAAAATTTCACAAGCAGTGACGAGCATTGTCAAAGACTTAAAGGTACGACCGAAGTACATAGTTGCAAAAGGCGGAATCACTTCTTCAAGCGTAGGAACAGTCGGACTAACAGTTAAGCGAGCGGAAGTAGCAGGTCAAATTAAACCGGGTGTTCCAGTATGGCTAACAGGAGAAGAAAGCAAGTTTCCTGCTTTCCCTTTCATCATCTTCCCTGGCAATGTGGGAACAACAAACACGTTAAAAGAAGTTATTGAAGTATTAGAAGGGAAGTAAAGAAACCATTTATTAACCATTAATAAAAAGATAGACCGGGATTTCTTACCACTAATAAAGGAGTTTCGGTTTTTCTTTTGGATGAAGACTAGGTTGAGCGAAAATTTGCTAAAATAATTGTTGGTTACATGAAAAAATGCATAAATAACCGAGGTAGGGAGTAGATTCCTTCTTGTGAATCAGTTAGCTGGGAGGAGTTTGTCATGAAAACGATTATACAGGCAATTTGTTGTTCGCTATTTATTCATATACTTTACTTTTTCATTATTTTGGGATGGCCATTTATTAAAATGATATTCGAAAGGGTTAATCTAGGGGGAGGATATGTAGTTGAAAAGCATACTAATGTTATGGTTGTTTTTATAGGTTCCCCCATAGTTTTTTTCTGCACCTCGTTTTTGGGGATAGCACTAGTAAGTGGTTTTATAATTATATTGACTAAAAAGTTATTTAAATCGCATGCCATTCAGTGACTTCAAATTCATCCATATGTAAATGTTGCCATAAAAAAACCTCCAATCTACTTACTATACGCGTAAGCTAGACTGGAGGTTTCACTATTATTAGTTAGAAATAATTTTACCGGATAATGCACGTTTTTCTTGCTCTGGATCGAATTCATTTTCCATCTTAGATACAACTACTGTCGCTACACCGTTACCAATTAAGTTAGTAACAGCGCGGGCCTCTGACATAAAACGATCGACACCAATTAACAGGGCAATCCCTTCTACCGGAATCATAGGGAATGCAGCGAGTGTTGCAGCAAGCGTAATAAAGCCTGAGCCTGTTACACCAGCAGCTCCTTTAGACGTTAACATTAAAATAGCAAGTAAAGTAAGCTGATGCCAAATATCTAAATCAACCCCATAAGCTTGTGCGATAAAAATAGCCGCCATTGATAGATAAATGGAAGTGCCGTCCAGATTAAAGGAATAACCTGTTGGAATAACAAGACCTACAACTTGTTTTGAACAACCGTAATTTTCTAATTTGCGCATCATCGAAGGGAGCGCAGATTCAGAAGAAGATGTACCGATAACGATAAAAATTTCATCTTTAATATATTTAATGAATTTAAAAATACTAAAGCCAAAGAAGCGAGTAATTAAACCAATAACGACAACGATAAATATGAACATTGTTATATAGACAGATAACATTAAGAAACCTAAGTTCCCAAGTGATTTTATACCGAAGTTCCCGATTGTGTAACTCATAGCACCAAATGCACCAATTGGGGAAATTTTCATCACCATGTTCACAATTTTAAAGAAAATATCTGCTACTTGCTCGAAAAATTTGATAACAGGTTTAGCCGGTTCTCCAATAGCCGCTGCTGCTAACCCGAATAATACAGCTGAAAATAAAACAGGTAATAACTCACCATTCGCAAGTGCACCGACAACATTATCTGGGATAATTTGCATTATAAATGCCCCAAAACCATGCTCAGCAGCAGCAGCTTGCTCTGTATATTGTGAAACATCCGCAGCGTTTGCTGCATCTGTATTAAATCCTTTACCAGGTTGAATGATATTTACAACAAGTAAGCCAATCGCAAGTGCGAAAGTCGAGACAATTTCAAAATAAATTAATGCCTTACCACCAATTTTACCGACCTTTTTTACATCACCCATGCTACCAATCCCGATAACAACAGTTAAGAAAATAATAGGTGCAATTAACATTTTAATTAATTTAATAAAAATATCAGCTAATATTTTTAAGCTAGCACCGAACTCTGGGAATGCAGCACCAACAATAATACCGAGTATAATGGCAATTAGCACTTGTACCGTTAAGTTTTTAAAATTTATCCGCATAATACTTCCCCCTAAAAAAATGTGAACTTTGTGAACGCTTTCATGGGGTTATCATAGCTGAAATTTTCCGACAATAGGTTTTATGGCCGTAAAGTTTCTATTGTTCATTTTGTTCATTTTCCATTTGATTAGAAAGAAAGCTAGGAATATCAATGGTTTGAGGCTGTTTTATAGTAGAATGCAATTTCTCTAAACTATTATAATACAAAAGAAAAAATCCCCACATAAAGTGGGGATGTATTGTTAATGACCAAAAGTTTTAAGGAGAAACAATCTTTTGGATTTCAGGTAATACATTATGCTGTTTTACATTGGCACGATAGAAATCATAGACAGGTGCAAGTTTTTCTTGAAAGCGTTGACGCTCCTCATCGCTCATCGTATAAATTTCAAAATCGGCTTCTTGTTGTAGTTTTCGTAAATCATTGTCGTTCATTAACACAGCCTGCTTAAATTGCCATTCAGTTGTTTCTTTCATGGCATCCATTAGCTGCTGTTGGACTTTGTTTGGCAAATTATCCCAAAATTTTTCGTTCATTAAAACTGAATAGCCTAAAATCCCATGGTTTGTTAACGTCATATTTTTTTGTACTTTGTAAAAGCCCTTTGAAAAAATATTAGATGCCGTATTTTCTTGTGCATCGATTGCATGTGTTTCTAAGTCAGTAAAAACTTCACTGAAGGAAATCGGGACAGGCGTAGCACCGACTAAGCTAAATTGCTTTTCAAGCGTTTTACTTGGCATTGTGCGTATGCGTAACCCTTGTAAATCTTCAAACGTATGAATTGGATGCTCAGCTGTTAACTGTTTAAAGCCATTGTGCCAAAAGCCGAGACCCCGTACATTAAAAGGCTTTAACTCATCCAATAATTGTTCACCGATTGGGCCTGTCAGTACCTTATGAACTTCATCATCTGTATGAAAAAGATAAGGTAGGTCAAGCACTTGCCAATCTGGTACATAGGAAGTCATTTTAGAAAAAGTAGGAATGATGATCTCGACTTTCCCATCTTGTAAAGCTTTAAATTCATTTTCATCGTTAAATAACGAGGCATTTGGATAAACATGCACTTTTACCTTCCCATTTGTCTTTTCCTCTACAAGTTCAGCAAATTTCGTTGCAGCTTGACCTTTTGGCGTATTTTCAGCTACAACATGACTCAAATGTATCGTAATTTGTGTATCAAGGCCCTTTTGTTCATCATCATAGGGGAGCGTTTTCGAAAATAATATTCCTTGCTGTATACTAAATACAATGGTTAAGATCAAAACGGTTGCAATCGTCCCAATAATAAATTTTTTCATATTCTACACCCAATTGATTCGTATTTTCACATGTTTTTGTTATTCTAACATAAGGAGTAAGCTAAAATATAGTAAGAGGGAGGCCATGATCTTGAAATTTCAAAAGTTATCGATGAAGGGCAAAATCATGTCTCTTACTTTTTTTATACTTTTGTTATCTTTTAGTATAGGTGGAACGTTTTTGCTTGGGTTTGTCATGAATGAACAAAAAGAAAAGCTGGCAGAACAGGCATTACTAGTTGCAAAAACTGTCTCACAGCTACCAGAAATGAAAACTGCTATTGCCAATCGTGATTTCACAGAAGCGACCAAACATATTAATCCTGTTGTGGAAGAAATACGTGATATTAATGGGGCACAGTATATAGTTGTGCTCGATATGCAGCGACGAAAGTATTCCCATCCAAATGAGGAGGAAATCGGCACCATCTCACAATCAGGAGATTTAAACGCTGCATTTTCTGAGCATTATTATACATCCATTGCACATGGTGAACGCGGAGATATGGTACGCGCTTTCGTCCCAATTATGACTGACAATGGACGTCAAATTGGCGTTGTAATCGTAGGCTATAGTGTATTAACGGTTAGCGAGCTTCTATTATCTATCCAAAAAGAGCTAATGATTACAGTAGCTTTATCACTATTATTTAGTGCATGGGGAGCACACACATTAGGTCGTCATATGAAAAAGCAAATGTTTGGATTAGAGCCACATGAAATTGCTAAAATGTATGTGGAACGCACTGAAACTTTTAATGCTATGCATGAAGGGATTATCGCAATTGATACAGAATTGACGATTACAATTTTTAACGAAAAAGCATGTGATATTTTAGGTGTAGCAGAACGGCCGTCTTCGTTAATTGGCAAGAAAATTTTCGAGGTGTTACCAGATACTCGTTTACCCGAAATATTAGCGTTAGATCGTCCTATCTATAATCGTGAACTCTATATAAATGATCATAGTATTATGAGTAATCGTATCCCTATACAAGTCAATGGTGAAACCGTTGGTGCTGTAGCGATGTTTAAGGATCGGACAGAGGTGAAGAAATTAGCCGAGGAATTAACCGGTGTTAAGGCGTTTGTCCAGGCATTACGTGTACAAACGCATGAACATAAAAATAAATTGCATACGATCGCTGGTCTTTTACAGCTTGGCCATCATGATCAAGCACTTTCCTATTTAACACAAGTAAAGGAAGAGCATGATGAAATCACTAATTTTTTAAATGAGCGCATTAAAAATGAAAATATTTCGGGGTTATTACTTAGTAAAATTGCTCATGCGAAAGAGCATGGAATTACATTAGAAATAGACCGAGCTAGTCGACTCACAACATTCCCGAAAAATTTAGATCATCATGATTTTGTCATCTTATTTGGGAATTTAATTGAAAATGCATTTGATGCATTAAAAGATAGTCCAGTTGAAGAGAAGATTGTTCATATTTCAGTAGATGAAGATGATGATGTACTTGCTATTTTAGTAACAGATAACGGAGTCGGCATGACGGAAGCGGTAAAGGCACAAATTTTTGATAATGGCTATTCAACAAAAGAAAAAAAGGGTCGAGGTATCGGACTGTATTTAATAAAAGAAATTGTGCAAAAAGGGCAAGGTGAAATTGAGGTAATAAGTGAACCAAGTAAAGGGACAAGCTTTTTATTAACATTTTATCATCCTTAGTGTTTTGATTTATCACTCTATAATGGACATGGTACGAAAACATCCACTTCGTATCTCTTCAGAAACAAGTATGTTGAATTCACATTTTAGAGGAGAGTTGTAATCATTTGTATGGAGGGCTAGACAGTGACGCAAATAAACGTGTTATTAGTAGAGGATGATCCAATGGTGCGGGAGGTAAACCGTCAATTCATTGAAAAAGTTGCAGGATTTAATGTAATAGGGCAAGCATCAAACGGCGTAGAGGGAATAGACAAAATCCGTACGCTACGACCTGATTTAGTGTTTATGGATATTTTCATGCCTGAGCAAGATGGTATAACAAGCTTGCGAAAAATACGTGAACTCAAAATTCCTGTCGATGTTATTACTGTAACAGCAGCCAATGATATGGAAACGGTCAAACAAGTTTTGCATCTTGGTGTCTTTGATTATGTAATGAAGCCATTTTCGTTTGAGCGAGTGCAAGGAACGTTAGAAAACTACATTCGATTTAAGCAACAAATGCAAACAGAACGGGAGCTAACGCAAGGAGAGCTCGATCAGTTATTCCATTATCATAGTGGAGAAGGAAAGGCTCTAACACCAATTGAGGAGAAAACTGAAAAAAGTTTGCCAAAGGGTTATAATCGAGCGACCTTAGAGAAGGTAGTGCATTATTTGCAATCGGTAGATGGTGCATCGGCAGAAGATGTTGCAAGTGGAGTAGGCATTGCACGGGTGACAGCAAGACGATACTTAGATTTTTTAGAAAAGCAAAAGGAAATAACGATGGATGTACATTATGGTGGCATTGGTCGTCCTATTAATTATTATTTTAGTAAATAATGAAAAAAAGGTAAATATTACAGTTGATTTCCGTTACGTGTGGAATAGTCTGCAACCTTCGCTAACCCCGCGAAATGCCTCCGATTCCCATAGAAGTCGCCGCCATTCACTTCCATCAACTCAACACGTTAGTCGTTGATTCGATGAAATATATAAAAATGACAAAATGCATCAAGCTAAACATCTTGATGCATTTTGTCGTACACACACTCGATTGTCTGATAAACAATAGGGTACTTTTCACATTGCCTTGGGTCTGTTGAAATTAATAAGGCAAAATTTTATCGACAGGCTTAGGTGTTTTTATTTTTGGTAAAATTTTATCAAGTGTAACTGTGCGTTGGATACTATGCGTCGTTTCATCATTTTCATCAAATTGCTCAAGGAAGTTAATAACCTCTTTCACAATAGGTGTTGGTGTTGATGCACCTGCAGTGACTGCAACCGTATTAATTCCTTTTAACCAATCAATTTTAAGCTCAGAAACGTCTGCAATACGATAAGAAGGTGTACCTGCAATTTCTACTGATACTTGTGTTAGACGGTTCGAGTTATTAGATTTTGGATCGCCAACAACAATTAATAAATCTGCTTCCCCTGCTTGCTTCGCAACGGCCTCTTGACGAACTTGTGTTGCTAAACAAATTTCTTTATGAACTTCAATATGTGGGAATTTTTCTTTTAAACTATCCATTAAATGAGCAACATCCCATTGACTCATAGTCGTCTGGTTCGTTACTAGCAATTTATCATTTGTTAAGTTTAATGCATCAATATCCGTTGAAGATTGGACTAAATGAACATGGTCTGGCGCAACACCGATTGCACCCTCTGGCTCTGGATGACCTTTCTTACCAATATAAATAATATCGTAGCCTTCAGCTGATTTTTCACGAATTAAATCGTGTGTTACTGTTACGTCAGGACATGTAGCATCAATGGATACTAGGCCTTTGCGTTTCGCAATTTCACGAATTTCAGGTGAAACACCATGCGCCGTGAAAATAACAGTGCCAGTTTCAACCTGTTCAATAATTTCTAAGCGATTATCGCCGTCTAGTGTAATGATACCATCTTCTTCAAAGGCATCTGTAACATGTTTATTGTGCACAATCATCCCTAAAATGTAGATAGGTCTTGGTAATGTTTTATCGAGTGCGGCGTTACGTGCAATGACCATCGCATCAACAACACCGTAGCAATAGCCACGTGGATTAATTTTTAATACTTGCATGGTTGTGACTCCTTTCAAGCTTACCTACCTACATTATAACGGACAGGCACGGCGAATACAAAGAAACCTTCACTC
The DNA here is from genome assembly GCF_044761135.1 of Lysinibacillus sp. NPDC097868. Lineage (NCBI taxonomy): Bacteria > Bacillati > Bacillota > Bacilli > Caryophanales > Bacillaceae > Lysinibacillus > Lysinibacillus sp. NPDC097868. The sequence goes on from NZ_JBIWBS010000001.1 coordinate 857,162, forward strand.
CATAGGTGGCTGGAAAATACGCGGCTTGGATGGAATTGGTTCTCGTGGGGTAGGTGTCGCATTTTTTTGTGTTGAACGTCTACCTTTAGAGGAGCCTGCTACCTTACTTGCTGCCGCTGCATCTGTTGCAGCAGCTGCTGCAACCCCTGCTGCCGCTCCAGCTGCTGGTAGTCCCTGAAAACCTTTATACAGTTTTAAAAGTGAAGGGATGTTTTTCACCATCGGCATTGCTTGTTGTATATAAGGGGTATACGTTTTGGCAGAGTTAAATAAACTATTTGCTTGCTGTAAAAATGAACCGATTTTGGAAGGTTCCTGTACGGGTGGCGTCGGCATTTGCCCTCCGAATGCCCCCCTCATTCCACCGGACATTGGAAAGCCACCTGGAATTCGTGGTTGAGGATAACCTCCAGGCGGATAAAAGGACTGCGGTGGCATCTGAGGAGGTGTTGGCATCCGCATTTGCGCTGGCATCTGCGCAGGCATTTGCATGCCACCCGGATACATCGGGTATTGATAAGGTGGTCTAAATACCATAATGATCTCCTTTCATTGTATGCTTTTCATTGATGACATACCTGATTATAGATATGATATGCAGACGCTGATGTTAGCGTTCGACAAATGCTAATAAATGAACAATTGAAAGGGCTCCTATGTGCTCTTTCATATTAGGTTATGTAAGTCACGATAGAATGGATTATGGGGTAAAGAAAATTCTAAAAAAATACACAAAACATTGTATAATATTTTGTGTATTTAAGCTTATTTGGGCAAAAGAATTGTTCTGCATCGGTATAGGAAATGTTTTCTGTTATTGAATAGTCGAATTGCCTTCTACAATTGAGTAAAGGCATGTCTCCATAGAATAGGAGCCATGCGTAAAGATTTTACAGTATAGAAATGGAGTTGTTTTAGTTTAATGGCTTAATCGACAGTGCCATGTGAACTTCCATTATTCATCATCATTAACTCGTAGCATTCTATATCCAACACGAACGTGAGTCTGAATATACTTTGGTTGTGATGGATTATCTTCTATTTTCTTTCGAAGAGTCGCCATAAATACACGAAGACTTGGAACATCTGATTGAAGAGCATTTTGCCAAATCTCCTTCAATAAAAAATTATGTGTAAGTACTTTGCCAACGTGCTTGGATAGCACGACTAAAAGTTTATACTCGATAGGAGTCAAGTGCACTTCCACACAGTTAACAAACACGGTGTTTGCCAAGTAATGAATTTCTAAATGACCGTTAACAAACACTGCGGACTCAGCTTCAAGCTGATGTTCGCTACTAGTTCTTCGTAATGCGACACGTATACGAGCAAGGAGCTCCTCCACGCTAAAAGGTTTTGTGACATAGTCATCTGCACCAGCATCTAAGGCATTAATTTTATCGAATTCTTCACCACGGGCACTAACAACGATAATAGGTGTTTGGGTCCAACCGCGTATTTTATTGATAAAGTCTATCCCGTCCATATCTGGTAAGCCTAAATCGAGGATAATGACATTAGGATTCAATGAAATAGCTTTTTGCAAGGCACTAGAACCATCTTGTGCAATATCGAATTCATAGTGCTGAGTAGTTAAGGTCATTCTAATTAAATTGCCGATTGCTACATCATCTTCTACGACTAAAATCCGCTTATTCATTTATACTGACAACTCCTTTTTTTAAAGTAAAACGAAAGATGGTTCCAGTCGGATAGTTATCTGCAACTTCTAATTCACTATCATGTAATTTTAAAATTGTTTGACATAATGCTAACCCTAAACCTAAGCCCCTTCGGCTATCACTACGCAGTACTTTGCCCGTTATAAACGGCTCAAACAGTTTTTCTTTTAACGAATCGTCAATACCTGGTCCATTATCAGTAATACTAATGTCAACAAACTTGCCTCTATCTTTTGCAATGAAAGAGATGTCACTACCTGCAGGTGTATAGGTTAGTGCATTATCTATAATATTTATAATTACTTGAATCATAAGGCGTGCATCCATCAATGCCATGACTAAATCAGGCTCTACATGATAAGAAATGTTATGTGTATTGTCACGTGGAGTAACATGTAGTAGCGCCTCTTGAATAATATCCTCCACTAGCTCTAACTGCATCTCTAATGCAAATTGTCCATCTTCTAACATCGAAACTGCCAGTAGGTTTTCAACCATCTGAACAAGCCATTTTGAGTTTTTATATATATCTTCGTATAATCGTGTTTTTTCGATTTCGGGAATATGAGCTTTATTTGTTAACAGTATATCTGCATTCCCTGAAATAGTTGTAAGCGGTGTTCGTAAATCGTGTGAGATGGCACGCAAAAGATTAGCTCTCATTTGTTCAAGTTCCGCTTCCCTTGCAACTTGCTCATTTAAACTTTGCAAATACCATTTATCGAGAGCAAATGAAAAATCATTCATAATGGCATGTAAAATATCCCGCTCAAATGCGGGTAGAGGTGCTTGCTTAGAAAGAGCAATTCCTACAATGCCCTTAACGCTCCCATTTGAAATAACAGGTAAATAATAGCCGTTCACTTCAGGAAATATATCTGTTGATACGCCAGCAAAATGTTTATTATTAATAACCCAATGTATGACACCTAACTCATTTGTATCTTTAAAGAGTGATGCTACTTTAGTGTTCTCCATATTAGATAGACTAGTAGTTGGGAAAAAAATAGTGTTTGTAATTATTTTCTGTTCTATTTCAAAAAATTGTACAGGTTTTTCTACTAATTTAACAATTTGTGTCATGCCTTCAGTAATGATTTCTTCGATAGATTTGGCATGTTGTAATTTTCGATTTGTTTCTAGTAAAACTTCCATCCGATAAGATTTACGAACAGCCACGATGGCCTGCTCTTTTATCTTTTTAGTTAAGCTACTTGTGATGATGCCAGAGAAAAACATAATCAAAAAAGTAATAGGATAGTCCCGATGATATGCTTCAAGGGAAAATCTTGGTTCAGTGAATAAAAAGTTGAATAGAAGCACAGCTACTGCAGAGCTAATAATGTTCATCAGCCATCCGGACGACCATATCGCTAGAATTAACACATTGAGAATATAAATCGTAATAATGTTGGATTCGCTGACTCCTATTGTAAAGAAAAATAAAGCTAAAAAAGAACCCAAGATAAACACTACTGCCATTTTTAATAAATCTAACCATTCAATAGTTAGTCGATTTCGAACGCCAGTAGGAAAATACAATTGTTCATTTTCTTGGTCTGGAACAATATGAATAGTTAAATTCGGCGCGAATTCATTGAGCCGGTCACTGATTTTCGGATGCGGCAGCCACCATTTCTTTTTCAAAGCAGTTCTGCCAAGTACTAGCTTTGTGACCCCACTTAATTGTGCATAATTTGCTAGGGCAGCTGCGACATCATTCTCTTGAACGATTACGACATGACCTCCAAGTTGCTCTGTCAATTTTATATGTTGTTGCAATCGTTCAGCATTCGCTTCATTAAAACGACTCTCTTGCACCTTTTGTACATAAAGCGCAGTGAATTTGCCATGCAATGCTTGGGCAAGTCTTGCGGCAGTGCGAATAACTTTTGCATTAGTTGGAGAGCTACTAATACCAACTAAAATATGCTCTTCAATTTGTTTCGTTTGCCTAATCGATTCGCTATCGTTTATGTGTTTGTAATTAATCGTATCGGCGGTCCTGCGTAGGGCAATTTCCCGAAGTGCAACTAAATTTTGTTTGCGAAAAAAAGATGCTAATGCTTTTTCAGCTTGTTGTTTGTGATAGATTTTGCCTTCTTTTAAGCGTTGAATTAACTCATCAGGCTCAATATCCACAATTTTGATAAGTGCTGCTTGATCAATTAAATAATCAGGAATGCGTTCTCGCACTTGTACCCCCGTAATTTCTTCTACCATATCATGAAGACTTTCAATATGTTGAATATTTACAGTTGTATATACATGGATACCTTTTGCAAGTAGTTCTTCTACATCCCCAAACCTTTTTGTATGTCGCATAAGTGGCACATTTGTATGTGCCAACTCATCGATTAGCACAATTTCGGGTTTGCGTTGCAAGACTGCATCTATATCTAATTCTTGAAAGTTTCTCCCTTTATAATGAATATTTCTAGTCGGTATTTGCTCAAGTCCGTCGAGTAAAGCTAATGTATCTGGCCGTGGATGTGGCTCTATATAGCCAATTACTACGTCTTTGCCAAGTTTTTTTGCTAGATGGGCTGCATCTAACATGGCATACGTTTTACCTACACCAGCAGCATAACCGATAAAAATTTTCAGTCTACCAACAGTTGCTTGCTCCTGATGAATCCTTGCTAAAAACTCTTCTGGAGTGGGGCGCTCATTTTCCATCAACCTTCACCTCATTTGTATTATAGCGTTATCTGACATTAAGAAAGTGTAAAGATTTAACCTCTTTATCGTTTCTTAATATAAAAAGCGATTTCCTAACACTACATTAATTTCAAAGTCAGTATGATGAAAACATCAAATGGAGGGAATGGTGATGTGAATTGATGGACTTTTATATGATTGGCTTATTAATCATTAGTTTTGCCAGTCTATATGCGTTAACAATTTGGTGCTACAAGTTAGTCGAAGAGTAAGGGGGATAAATATGGGGATTGTTATTGGAATTATACTTATCTTACTTTTTGGATATTTAGGGTACGCCCTCTTATATCCAGAAAATTATTAATAGGATGCAGGAGGAATAGAGTATGTGGCAAATAGCCATCGTTTGTATTATATATTTACCGCTTGTTATCCTAACGGGCCATTATCTTTTTCATGTAACGATGCATAAAAAAACATGGCTCGATCCAGTGATGGATAAAGTAGATTATGTCATTTATAAATTATGTGGCATAAAACAAGTGGATATGACCGGAAGACAATACGTGCTGTCGTTAATTATTTCGAATGCTTTTATGGTGTTCATTGGATATATACTATTGCGCATTCAATCTTTTTTGTTGTTAAACCCTAATGAAATTGAAAATATGGAGGCAACGCTATCCTTTAATACGATTATTTCGTTTATGACAAACACAAATCTGCAGCATTATAGTGGTGAATCTGGTTTAAGTTATTTGTCACAAATGCTCGTCATTATTTTTATGATGTTCACATCAGCAGCGACAGGCTATGCAGCTTGTATGGCATTTTGTCGACGGTTAGTGGCGAAAAGTGATACTTTAGGCAATTTTTATGTAGATTTTGTACGTGTGATCACACGTGTATTAATGCCAATTTCAATTGTAGTTGCCATTATTTTAGTATCGCAAGGTTCGCCTCAAACATTAAGTGCGAATAAAACCGTCCAAACGATCGAAGGAAAGATGCAAGATATCGCACTTGGACCTGTTGCATCGCTAGAATCGATTAAACATGTTGGTACAAATGGAGGTGGCTTTAATGGAGCCAATTCCACGACTCCTTTTGAAAACCCTACAGCTATATCCAACATCGTAGAAATGCTATCTATGATGTTGTTACCTGGGGCTTGTGTTATAGCATTTGGCTTGATGGTTGCTTATAGAAAAAAGAAGGCGATAGTTGGTAAACAAGGGCTAGCAATCTTTAGTGCCATGAGTATGCTGTTTCTAATTGGTCTAGTAACAGTGTACATAGCTGAGCGTGCTGGAAATCCACTTATTAGTGAGCTAGGTATTACACAGGAACTTGGCAGTATGGAAGGAAAAGAAATGCGCTTTGGTATAGCACAATCGGCTCTTTTTACTGCTGTTACAACTGCTTTTACAACTGGCTCTGTCAATAACATGCATGATACTTTAACACCGCTTGGTGGACTTGTGCCGATGTTTAACATGATGATAAACGTTGTATTCGGTGGTAAAGGCGTTGGGCTAATGAACATGATGATGTATGTGCTACTGACGATTTTTATAGCTTGTTTAATGATAGGCCGCACCCCGCAATTTTTAGGGAAGAAAATTGAGGAAAAGGAAATGAAGCTTATAGCGCTTTGTATTTTAATTCATCCTGCCATCATCTTGCTATTTTCTGGGCTTGCTGTTGCTACGACAGCAGGAGTGGCGGGCATAACAAATCCAGGGGCGCATGGTTTATCGCAAGTACTATATGAATTTGCCTCTGCCTCTGCCAACAATGGCTCCGGCTTTGAAGGACTAGCCGATAACTCGACATTTTGGAATGTATCGACAGGACTAGCGATGTTTTTTGGACGTTATTTAACGATCATAATTCAATTGGCAATTGCTTCGTTACTTGCTAAAAAAATGTTGCATAGCGATTCAATTGGAACATTGAAAACAGATACTTCGATGTTTACATGTTTGCTTGTTGGAATTGTACTGATGATTGGCGCATTGACATTCTTACCAGCATTGGCACTTGGTCCAATTACAGAGCATTTACAAATACATTCCTAACGAGGAGAGAAATAAATGGAAACAGTAAGAAAAAGTTTTATTTCGAGCGATATGATAAAGCATTCCATGATTGGTGCGTTGAAAAAATTTAATCCATTTTATATGATTAAAAATCCCGTAATGTTCGTTGTAGAGGTCGGATTTATCTTTGTGCTATTGTTATCATTTTTCCCTAATTTGCTTGGGAGCGGGGGAGGAGTGCATGATCGACTCTATAATGTTATTGTAGCTATTATTCTCTTTGTTACGATATTATTTGCTAACTTTGCAGAGTCTATAGCAGAAGGGAGAGGTAAGGCTCAGGTACAAACGTTAAAAAATACAAAAACAATTACACAGGCACGAGTTCTTTTAGCGGATGGTTCGGAAATAATGAAACAGGCACATGAGCTGAAAAAAGGAGATATTGTTTTAGTTCAAGCAGGGGAGGTCATTCCAAATGACGGCGAGGTAATTGAAGGAATTGCAACAGTCGATGAATCGGCCATTACGGGTGAGTCAGCACCTGTCGTAAAAGAACGAAGTGGTGACTTTTCATCTGTTACAGGTGGTACGACGGTCACAAGTGATTGGCTCATAATTGAAATTACTTCACTGCCAGGAGAGTCATTTTTAGATAAAATGATTACCCTTATTGAAGGAGCAAGTCGAAAAAAAACACCCAATGAAATTGCGTTAAATACATTGTTAGTAAGTTTAACGATGATTTTCTTATTAGTAGTCGTGACATTATATCCTATGACGACTTATTTAAATGTGCACATCTCCATTGCAACATTAATTGCACTGACAGTTTGTTTAATCCCAACTACAATCGGGGGCTTACTGTCCGCCATTGGTATTGCTGGAATGGACCGTGTGACACAGTTTAATGTCATTGCGATGTCAGGAAGAGCAGTAGAAGCCTGCGGTGACGTAGACACACTAATATTAGATAAAACAGGAACGATCACTTATGGCAATCGCATGGCATCGGAGTTTTTACCTGTAAAGGGAGTAGCACATCTAACATTAATGCAAGCTGCATGGCTTAGTTCCTTAACCGATGACACACCTGAAGGAAAATCTATATTATCGTTGGCATGCGATTTAGGTGTGAATACGACAGATGAAAAACAAATTATTAAAGCAAGTGAGCATATGCCATTTTCTGCACAAACACGGATGAGTGGATTAAATTTGAAGGATGGCACAAAAATTCGTAAAGGGGCTTACGATACAATTAAACAAGAAAGTATTGCTGCAGGGCATTCTATTCCTCAAAATTTGGAGCAGTTAGTCCAACAAGTATCATCTGTTGGGGGTACACCACTTGTAGTGTCGATGAATAATAATATTTTAGGTGTAATCCATCTTAAAGATGTTGTAAAATCCGGTTTAAAAGAACGATTTGAACAGTTGCGTGCAATGGGTATTAAAACAATTATGTGTACAGGGGATAATCCACTTACAGCAGCGGCTATAGCCAAAGAATCCGGCGTGGATAGCTTTATTGCTGAAAGTAAGCCTGAGGACAAAATAAAGGTTATAAAAGATGAACAGGCACTTGGGAAAGTTGTTGCGATGACAGGAGACGGAACGAATGATGCACCTGCTTTGGCGCAGGCGAATGTTGGTCTTGCTATGAATTCAGGGACGAATGCAGCAAAAGAGGCTGCAAACATGGTAGATTTAGATTCAAATCCAACTAAAATAATTGAAGTTGTAGAGATTGGGAAACAATTATTAATGACGCGTGGCGCACTTACTACATTTAGTATTGCAAATGATGTTGCGAAATATTTTGCGATTATCCCTGCCATGCTGATGGTGGCAGTACCAGAAATGAGCTCGCTTAATATTATGCAACTTTATTCACCGACAAGTGCCATCATTTCCGCTTTAATTTTTAACGCGGTCATTATTCCGTTATTAATTCCTATAGCGATCAAGGGTGTAAAGTATAAGCCGATGAGCGCTGCTAAATTATTACAGAAAAACTTGTTCATTTATGGACTAGGTGGCATCTTAGCCCCCTTTATAGGGATAAAGGTGATTGATTTACTAGTAGGGCCACTGTTATCCATGCTTGGGCTATAGGAGGGAAAAGACATGAAAAGATTTTGGAATAGCGCAAAGCAAGCATTATTTGTATCATTAACAATGTTTGTAGTATGCGGTTTGATTTATCCTTTTACTGTGACTGGCATTGCCCAAGGGCTATTTAATAAGCAGGCAAATGGAAGCATTGTTGAAGTTGATGGCAAAGCTGTTGGTTCAGAACTGCTAGGGCAAGCCTTTACATCACCAGCATTTTTTGTAGGACGTGTTTCTTCTATTAATTATAATGTTTATGCAAAGGAAGATATTGTACCAGATGAACGTGGCGCAACTGTTTATGGAGGAGTTAGCTCAGGAACCTTCAACTATGCACCGTCCAATCCAGAATTAATAAAACGAATAGATGGAGACATTCAATCATTTTTAGAGGAGAATCCAACTGTTAAACAACAAGACATTCCTGCTGATTTAATGACAGCCTCAGGGTCAGGTTTAGATCCGCATATTAGTGTGCAAGCAGCACAAATTCAAATTAACCGAATTGCAAATGCAAGCGGACTGTCAGTGAAGGAAATTGAAGAAATTGTGGAGGTTAATACAGAAGGACGCGCGCTCGGAGTATTTGGAGAAGAGAAAGTAAATTTTTTAATGGCTAATTTGGATATTTTCAACAAGATGAAGCAATACGAATAGACGATAGAAAGCCTTTAGTTAAAAAGGCAGATAGAGAAAAAGGCATAGCAAAATTTTCTCTATCTGCTTGTAAAAGAAATGATGCGGAGTTTTATCCTTGTGCGTTAACAAGAATTTTAATATGATTTTTCTCCTTCAGTAACGTTTCAAAGCCTTCTGTAACAATATCATCGAGCCCAATGCGCTTTGTAATAAGCTTGTCTGCTGGGAAGTAACCTTTTGTCATTAACTCCATAACAGATGGGAAGACATCACGATAAGCCATAACTCCTTTTACGGTGCGCTCTGAACGCACAATAATGTTAGGCTGTATAGAAGCGACAGATTCCCAAATAGAAACGATTATTGTTTCGCCTTCAAAAGTAGTGGAGTCAATGGCTTGTTGTAAAACGGCTGGTGCGCCTGTTACTTCAAATGCTACTTCGACACCACCATCTGTTAATGCACGAATATGCGCAACTGCATCCTCTTCCTTTGGATTAATAACAGCGGTTGCGCCCAATTCCATCGCTTTTGCAGCACGTTCGGCTGAAAGTTCCACAGCGTAAATTTCAGACGCTCCTGATGCCCGTAATGCATCAATCACAAGGAGACCAATTGGCCCTGTTCCAAAAACAGCTGCTTTATCACCAACTTTTAATTTACTTTGACGCACTGCGTGTAAAGCGACCGCTGCTGGTTCTACAAGTGCACCTTGTTCATAGGATAGGCCTTCAGGCATTTTGTGCACCATCCGGTCATCTACCATTGTATATTGTGAAAAGCCACCGCCACCGCCGGAAAGTCCGTGGAAACCAAGGTGCTGACAAATATTATACTTTCCCTTCCTACAAGCAGCGCATTCGCCACAGGCGAGAATAGGTTCGATTACGACTGCATCACCGATTTTTACTTTTGTGACCCCTGCGCCAACTTCTACTACCTCGCCTGAAAACTCATGACCCATAACAATTGGATAAGTATCACTTCTATCATAATGGAGTTGTTTGACTGGAATAAAGATGGGTCCAACTGTATACCTATGTAGATCGCTGCCACAAATTCCAGCCCAATGTACTTTAATTTTTACTTTTCCAGATGCAATGGTAGGCTCTTCAATATTTTCAACACGGATATCTCTTGCTTTATACCATCTTGCTGCTTTCATCATCTAGCAACCTCCTTATAATATTTGATGTTTTATTTTATCATGTGGAAAATATTCAAATCATTAGTTGGATAAAAATCGACATAAAAAAGATGAAAAGTCTATTGTTTTTTTTGCATTATTCACACTTTACATTTTTCATTGCATAATAGCCGCAATTAAAGTAAGTTTGTTAAGGGTTAGCGTTGCATCGATGAAAAAAACAAGAGAATATTGTAAATGCTTATGTTAATGGTATCGAAACATACCTAAAAGGCCGAATCATGGTACAATGGGAAAGATGTAAGGAGGAACGAATTATGTCAAAATATACTGATTATAATTTTCAGCCATTTTTGCAGGACGCAATTGCAAAGCTTGGCTTCACAGAACCAACACCAATACAAAAGGAAATTATTCCGCTAATACTTAAAGGGAAAAGTGCGATTGGTCAAGCACATACAGGGACAGGGAAAACGCATAGTTTCCTTATTCCAATCGTGCAACGCATTCAAGTTGACAAGCAAGAGGTACAAGCTGTTATTACTTCGCCAACACGAGAGCTTGCTCAACAAATTTTTGATGCGTTAAATCAATTAATAGAAGGAACAGAGATTCAAGCGAAATTATTTATTGGGGGTACGGACAAACAACGCTCCATTGATAAGTTAAAAACGCAACCACAAATCGTTGTTGGTACACCAGGACGTATTCGTGATCTTGTTTCAGCTCAAGCGTTATTTGTGCATACGGCACCAATTTTAGTTGTGGACGAAGCGGACCTAGCATTCGATATGGGCTTTATCGAAGAGATTGACGGCTTTGCTTCTCAAATGCCAGAAAAGCTTGAAATGTTCGTGTTCTCAGCAACAATTCCAGAACGTCTACAGCCATTCCTAAAAAAATACATGGAAGCTCCTGTACACATTCATATGAACGATAAACGTCCAGTAGCAGAAGGTATTGACTTTGTGCTTGTGCCTGTTCGTTCGAAATCACGCAACAAACGTTTACTTGATGTCATTGAAGGCATTAACCCGTTTTTAGCGGTCATTTTTACTAATACACGTAAAAATGCAGAGCATGTTGCGGGCTATTTAAACGAGCAAGGGATTCGCTGTGGTCAAATTCATGGTGATTTAACCCCTCGTGATCGTAAAAAAATGATGAAGCAAGTTCGCGATTTAGAGTTTCAATATATCGTGGCAACAGATCTTGCTGCGCGTGGTATCGACATTCAAGGAATTTCACATGTCATTAACTATGAAATTCCAGAAGATCTAGAATTCTTTATTCACCGTGTTGGACGAACAGCACGTGCAGGCAATAAAGGAACGGCGATTACATTATTTGAGCCTTCAGACGAGGACGCATTAGCGCGCATTGAGAAAATGGGTATTCCGTTTGAACAAAAGGATGTCAAAGATGGTGAATGGTCTGAACTAAAAGAACGTCATGCGCGTAAAAACCGAGTGAAGCACGAAAATGAAATTGATGTAAAAGCAAAATCTTTAGTGCGCAAGCCGAAAAAAGTAAAACCAGGCTACAAACGTAATATGAAATGGGAAATGGAAAAAATTAAAAAACGCGAACGTCGCATAAAAGCACGCGGCAAAAAATAAGGAGGCATATATATGTTACTTGGCTCACATGTTTCAATGAGCGGTAAAGAAATGCTGCTCGGCTCTAGTAAAGAAGCTCTTTCTTATGGTGCTAACACCTTTATGATTTATACGGGTGCTCCACAAAACACGCGTCGAAAACCAATTGCAGATCTTAATATTATGAATGGTCTATTACACATGAAAGAGCATGGCATGACCAATATTGTCGTGCACGCTCCATATATTATAAATATTGCAAACACTGAAAAACCTGAAACCTTCCGTCTTGGTGTAGATTTCCTACAATCAGAAATTGAGCGCACTGCTGCATTGGAAGCAACACAAATTGTATTACATCCTGGTGCACATGTAGGCGCTGGAGCAGATGCAGGGATTGCCAAAATTATTGAAGGTTTAAATGAAGTGCTTTCACAAGACTTTCCCGTACAAATTGCATTAGAAACAATGGCAGGTAAGGGAACAGAGTGTGGGCGTTCTTTCGATGAACTTGCCAAAATTATTGATGGTGTTACACATAATGAACGACTTTCTGTATGCTTTGATACATGCCATACGCATGATGCGGGCTACAATATTGTCGAAGATTTTGATGGTGTGTTAAACGAGTTCGATAAGATTATCGGTGTGGATCGTATTAGGGTCCTTCATATAAATGATTCTAAAAATGTTCGTGGCGCAGGGAAAGACCGTCATGAAAATATTGGATTTGGGCATATCGGATTTGATGCTTTAAAATACGTAGTCCACCATCCTCAATTGATGGACGTGCCAAAAATATTAGAAACACCATTTGTTGCATTAAACAGTGATGCTAAATCAAAAACAGCACCTTATAAATATGAAATTGATATGTTACGTAGTGGTGAATTTAAGCCTGAGCTGATTGATGCCCTACGAGGAGAGTAAGAGAAGCGTAGTCAAATGCAAAGAAATTTGTGTTTGGCTACGTTTTTTTATAATAACGCGGATATTTTATCATTCCGCAACTATTTACAAAATGAAACGTCTACATGTGAAATAATGGGGAAGATAAAAGTAGGTATAGAGAATGGATATCATAACAGACAAATTAATCATGATTGCTTTATTTATTTTAATCATTCATTCAATCGAGACACTTGCATATGCAGTGCGCTTATCAGGAGCACGTGTAAAATTACTAGCATCTGCTTTATCTCTTTTTAATGTGATGGTCATGGTTTCGAGGTTAGCGAATATGATGCAACAACCGTTTACAGGGAGTTTAGTCGATACTGCACCCGCTGACAATACGTTAACCTTTGTAGAAAATCAGTTTCGCTTTATTATTGGAGCGGCATCAATCGGTACGCTATTAGGGATATTATTACTGCCAACATTCGTAGCAATCTTTTCAAGAGGGATTATTCATTTAGCTGAGGAAAGAGGTTCGATCCCTGCCTTATTGAAAAAAGGATTGACGTTTGAATATGTTAGACGTGGCATTAAGCATATTCGTAAGCCTAGCTTTAGTTATTTAAAAGGCATTGGGTTAAGGGATATTCCAGTCAAATTATTTATTATTAATATTGTTATTACAGCGATATATACGATTGGGGTTTTATCCGCTTTATATGCAGCTTTACTAGTACCTGAACACAATAATACTGCTATAATGGCTTCTGGATTAATCAATGGCATAGCGACGATTCTGTTAATTATTTCCATTGACCCAAAAATATCAATACTTGCTGATGATGTCATCAACAAGCGAGGTAGCTATTTAGATTTAAAAAGAGCATCTGTTATGATGATGACATCAAGATTTTTAGGCACGATTTTGGCACAAGTATTATTTATACCAGGGGCACATTATGTTGCTTGGTTTGCGAAACTGATTGCTTAATCGCTAAGAAGGAATTCGATTATAAAACGAGAATTTAAATATGATGAATAGGAAGGGTGACTTTTATGAATATAAAGGGCTTTGGCGGAATCTTTTGGAGAACCAGAAGTATAGAGGACATAAAAAAATGGTACAGGGAAGTGCTCAATATGGATATTAACGAGTGGAATGGTACCATTATTACGCCGCAAGAAGGGAACGAAACGATTTTTTCGCTCTTTTCTCAAGATGACGGCTATTTTCCACTAGCACAACAAGTGATGCTAAACTTTCAAGTAGAAAATATTGAGGACAGCATTAAACATCTAGAAAAAATGGGTGTTCCGCTTGTAAAGGAAAAAGAAGTGAGTGAATTTGGCAAGTTTATTTGGATTGAAGATCCTGAAGGCAGACGCATAGAGCTATGGGAGAAGTAATCGAAAATAAAAAACAGAGAAACATTTATTTGGGTTCTCTGTTTTTTTAATCAAGACCAATAATTAGTATATATATAAATGGCATCAATGAAAAAGGCACATTTTCCACAAGAAAATGTGCCTTTTTCATGTCTTTAGAAGAACCCATTTTGCATTTTGTAAATTATAATTAACTTAATGCAATTTATATATTGCAAAAAGCAATGTTGTTTTATATAATAAAATTAATAAAACGAATGGAGGAAAATTATGGCTGCAAGACAGAAGAAGCAAGTTGATGAACGTGTGGAAAATTTACAAAATAAAATATACAAAGAAGTTTATGTATTGATCATGATTGTATGTTCAATATCAATCTTAATTAAATTCTTTAAAATGGGTGTGTCCTTGGATAATGTAATAACAGAGTGGTTGATTATATTTATATCATCTGTCTATTATTATGTTAGAACGGCTTATCTTGGCATATTGACTGATGAAATAGAGGTTCACGATAGTAATAGCAAAGTCAAATTAGGAACAAAAAATGTACTTTTTGGTGTTGCATTTGGTTTAGTTTTTGCAATTATTTTAGGACTTAACAGTGCTTTCAATTATGCTGACAGCACACAACAAGCAATAGAATATTTCTTCGTTGTCTTTTTAGTATCTCTACTTATATATGTGCCATTTTTTGCAGGGTTTTTGGGATTATCGTATATGGCTGCTAAAAAGAAAAGTGATCAAGTCGTACAAAAAAATTTAGAAGATTAACAAGTGGTGATAAGCATGAAAAATATCCGTTTAAAAATGGCTCGAATAGAACATGATCTGTCACAAGAAGATTTAGCACAAAAAGTAGGGGTTACTCGACAAACGATCGGCTTAATTGAAGTAGGTAAATATAATCCGACATTAAACTTATGTCTTGCAATCTGTAAAACATTAAATAAAACGTTAGATGAATTGTTTTGGGAAGAGTAAGAAAGAAAACCTCCATTTTGAACTTTGTCAAAGTGGAGGTTTTACTATATTTGAGGGAAATCAAAAGTTAAAATTACTGCAATTGTGTTCAAACAAAAGATAAATACTGCGGTGGATTTCCGCTACGGGCTGGCGCTTTCCGCGGGCACAACGTAAGTCGCAACCCTCGCTAACGCGCGGTTTGTTGCGTCTCACAATGTGTGCGTTCCCGGAGTCGCCCGTCCTTCGCTCCAATCAACTGAATATGTTGGCAAAGAGAGGTCAGACGGGACTTTCTGTTAACACGCCTTCACGCAACCTAAAAACTTGATCACATAAGGAATCAATATCGATTTTATTATGTGAAGTTAATAATATGGTAGCACCTCGCTGTTTTTCCGCGTTAATAATGTTATAAACATTTTGGACAGAATCTTCGTCCAAAGCATTCATTGGCTCATCTAGTAAAATTAATTCTGGTCTTTCCATAATGCTTTGAGCGATCGCTAGTTTTTGCTTCATCCCAAGAGAGTATGCTTTAACAGGGCGTTTATCTTCGGGATCTAAACCTACTTTTGATATCGCAGCTTTTATCTCTTGGTCAGTAATTTGCTTACGTATTGATGCTAAAAAATTCAAGTTGGAAAACCCTGAATAATGCTCTAAAAATCCTGGTTTTTCAAGAATAACACTTGCACTTTTAGGAAATGAAATATCTCGATGTAACACATCCCCGAATAATTTTACGGTTCCGACACTCGGTTTTACTAAGCCACAAATAACGCGAAATAACATCGATTTCCCTGAACCGTTATGACCAACAAAGCCATAAATTTTCCCTCGTTCTAGCTGAAAATTTATATTTTGAAGCACAGTCCTTCCTTTAATCACCTTAGAAACGTTGGATACTTCAATTGACATATCGTAACCTCCCTAGAAGTAATCTTTTTTTAATCCGAAGCGAACAATGAGTAGACACATCATACAAATTAATAGCCCTTCGATAAATAAAACAATAGCGACCATGTTTGCCTCTAAATTTCCCATTAGCCCATAATAGAAAGGAATATAAGGAGCGGATTGCTTAATACCCGCAAAAAATAGAATGATCAGTAGCACAGATGCAATTTTACCTGAAAACAATAATTCGATTATTTTCCAAAGCAAAGCATGACAGTACATATTGATACACAGAATCAATGCCTGTAGCACAATCAAGATATCAAATTGTAGTGTCACGTGAGCTTTTAAAAAAAGGAAGAAGCTCATGAGATAAGTGATTGCGACATAGCATGCAGTGAATATAAGTAGAATTAGCAGCCGATTAAGCCAAAACCAGCTTTTTGTTGGATAGCGTAATAGCATATTGTATGAAAAAGAAGTGGAGCGAGGCTTCCAAATAATTTGAATTAAAAGCACATAACCAAACCATAGCAAAGTCCAGTACATCCAAGTAAGTTCCTCCACTTGTCCCAAAAGGGCAGTAAATGCTTGGCGCAATGTCATGCCATCAAAAAGTGATGTCATATAGAGTAACAATAAAGTAGTACATAATGGGTAGACGATACAAATACAACAAATTTTAAGGGCATCTTCTCGCAGTAGTTTCCACTCTAACGAAAATGTCGTCATGAATCATCATCTCGCACGTAAAAGTCTACTTTATTGACTAAATAATGAATAGCATTGATTAGCAATACCATAACGGCAATTAGTATAAAGAATGTACTTAAAGGTGACGTTAATTCACTGTGAAAGGCAATATACACAAAGTGCTCTATATATCGATCCAACATGCCAAGAATCATAACTACAATTGCACTAATGAAGTTATTTTTGAAAAGTTGTTGCAACACGATATAAAGCAAACCAAAAATAGCCGTAATACAATAAAACATATAGATAAAGTAAAGTAATGAACCGTTTTCTTTAGGCTCAGGCACATATAATAATAGAGCACTGTAATTTGTGATAGAGGGGTAGAATAGCCACTTCGCTAGCGCTGTGCTTAACATACTACTTCCGAAAACGACTGTAGTAAAAAAGGCAGTCACGATAAACACAAAGCAAATTTTATAAGTGGCAAATTGCTGTCGGTGACGAAATCTTCTAAGCAATAGCCAATCATTATTTTTAGATGAAAAAGGCGCTAATAATATTAAAAAAATAGGAATATAGAAATACTCATAAAGAGAGGCTAATATAAAGTCTTTCACCGTATGCCATCTTGTTGCCACTGACATAAAAGGCAATACCTCAAGTAAATGTACCGCTATCATAAAACATGCCACAATCCAAAAGAGCAATTTTTTCAAGCGAATATCCTGTAGACAATAGGTGCAGTACTTATAAAACATCTTCATGTTTCCTCATCCCAATAAAGTAAATGAAAAATGTAAGTGAGATTTGCAACAAAAATTCGATAAACATAATGGAAATGGAGTTGTCTCCATGTATACCTTCCGGAGCTAAAAAGAAAAATGGAGCCCATTTTGGGTGATTGGTAGCTAAAAACCAAAGGCTAGTATAAATAATTTGCGGCATAAAAATTAATAAATAATAATTTTTAATAAACATAGATAGGGCTAGTCCCATACAAACATACGCACTAGCAAACAATCCACCGATAATATAAAATACAGCAACATATGCATATGGAGACATGCTTAGTAAATCCGAAAAAAGAGGTTGAATATCGCCTTTAAAAACACTTAAAGCATTATCTGGTATTGCCAATGTCCCTTCTACAAACCCTTTATAAATATTAGCATAGGTAGTATAGTCCCAATGATTCGTAAATAGATTAACAAGCAATACGCCTAAACATAGTGGCAGTATGAAAAGAAAAAAGGCAGTGATAAAAGTAGTCGCAAACTTTACTGTGTAATATTTGCGTCTATTCATGCGCATAAAAATAAAATGTTGATAGCCGCTTTTTCTTTCGCGATAAATGGAGTCCACAAGTGCAATAGAAATCAACAGCGGAAAAAGTAAATAATACAATTCAGATGCTAAATTGTTTGTAAAACCAAGCCATTGCTTATGCGGGGAAATGAAAATAAGCACATCTTCTACAATATCTTCTTCATAGTATTGGCTATAAATTCGTTCAGTTAATAAATACTCTTCGTTATGTTCGTTCAGACCTATTACGACAGCAATCACAACAAGCAGTAATAATGCACAAATACTAAGATAAAAATTTTTATTTTTAAATAGTTTTTTATATTCAATAAGCATTGATATCCTCCTACTCAAAAACAGGGTTACCATAGAGAAGACAACCATATCTAGACTTTAGAAAATCAATGATGTGTATTATAATGGATTATTTTCTAGTTGGATAATTATCAAACTATAAAACATCAGCGTGTTTCCTAATACCAATGAAGTAAATTACAAGTGTAAATAATATTTGAAGCAAAAATTCACTAACTATTATCGAGAGAGAAACACCAACAACTCCAGGGCTAGGACTTATAAAGAAAAATGGAGCTAATGCGGGTTCTTCTACAGCTAAAAACCATAGACTTGTATAGATTATTTGCGGCGTAAATATTAGTAAATAATAATTTTTAATAAACATGGAAAACGCTAGCCCCATGCAAACATATGCACTAGCAAATAATCCTCCTATAATATAAAAAACTACAGTGTATAAATAGGGTGATATGCTTAATAAATCCGAAAAAAGAGAACGGATATCTCCTTGAAATATAGTATCAGGAAGATAAATTGTTCCATTTACTAAACCTTTATAGCTAGTGGCATAAGATGTATAATCCCAGTGATTTGTAAACAAGTTAACAAGTATTACTCCCAAACATAGAGGTAGTACGAACATAAAAAAAGCAGTAGAAAAAGTAGTAGCAAACTTTGCTATGTAATATTTTCGTCTATCCATCCGCATAAAGATAAAATGTTGATAGCCGCTTTTTCTTTCACGAAAAATTGAGTCCGCAAGTGCAATAGAAATCAACAATGGAAATATTAAATAATACAATTGAGATGCGAAATTATTAGTAAAACCTAGCCATTGTTTATGTGGAGAAACAAAAATTAGCACATTCTCTACAATATGTTTTTCATAGTGTTGATTATAAATCCTCTCTGTTAATCGATACTCTTCGTTATGTTCTGTTACACCTATAAGCACTGCACTCACAACAATAAGGACTAATGTACAACCACTAAGATAAAAGTTTTTATTTTTAAATAGTTTTTTGTACTCAATAAGCATTGATATCCTCCTATTCAAAGACAGGGTTGTCCTAATCCTTGAATAGACAACCCCATCTAGACGATAGATTAAAGAATTACAATGATGTTTTATCAAAAGACAATAAACCACAATGAATTTTCTTTCTAATAGTTTTTCATGCGTAATCAGTAAAATTTATACGGTTATTTCGTTAGGGTTAACTTTTATTAATTTCTATTAAACGGAAGTGATTTTACCTATTTTTAATTCCTATTTGTCGGAAAGCATGTGCATTTTATCTTGTGTCTGGATAAAAGCTTCCTGCAATTTCTACTTTAACATGTACGCTTTTGTTATTTTCTGCAACAAGATTTACATCGTTACCTACAGCACTTTGATCTACTGTAAAGAAATGTGTAGTATTATCATTAACCTGTGTAACCGTTGAAGAGACCTTTTTCCCCTTAGCATCTCTAATCCACATACTTGCTGTGTAATTACCGCCAACTATAGAGTTTTCAACTTTTGATTGACTATTATTGTCCTTTGTCCCTGTTGCTAAATATATGTTCGCAGAAAACCTCGGCAATTCCTTCGCATAGGTGATAGCATCCGTCCCTGCACTTACTACACCCGCACTAACCAATAATCCTAAAGCACAAACTGTTGTTGCTAGTCTTTTCTTCATGTCAATCCAACTCCTTCTTTGTATTTTGATGAGAATAAACCAGAAGCAACAAAACAACGAAGCAACAAAAAACATATTTATAGAGAAAGAAGAGTATTTCATTCTCTAATTATCAATTATTATAAAATTCCAAACTTTCTATTTTCAATTTTTTTGTAAAGAAAAATCGAATTTAATTTACTGAAAAGTTCAAAAAAAATTAAAAATATAGGTAGATTTTGGAGGATGTTTGTCAATGTAAGGATAAGAGGAAACAATTTTCCCTAATACATAAAAAAAGCCCGAAAGTCAAAACTGACTTTCGGGCTTACTATATTATTTAGTAAATAGTGCAATAAGCTGGCGAGAACGTTTTCTTCCGAGAACGGCTTCCACTTCACTCAGTACTTCTTTTGGAATACCTAAAAAGAGCCAAGAAAATGAGAATTGCTCAAGATAAGGTCGAAGCTTCTTCACTTCTGACGTGCTAATTTCAAAACCTTCGGCACGCGCAATGGCAACTACTTCTTTATCAGTACTTTGAGATAATTGCTGCAAAAAATGAATACTCACAACCAATCCCTCCTTTTAAGTTTTGTTTTCTTTACAAATATTGAACATTCATTTATACTTACAACTTGTAAATCGTAATGATTTTGAATTAGAAAGAAGCGATCATGCATGAAAAAAACATTAATTGACATCGATAATGTGTCATTTCAATATGACTATACACAAGTATTGAAAAATATCTCATTCCGTGTGGAAGAAGGAGATTTTTTAGCACTCCTCGGACCTAATGGTTCAGGAAAATCAACATTATTAAAAATTATTTTAGGTTTATTGAAACCAATGTCTGGCGAAATTAAGTTGTTTGGAGAGCCAAGTGCAACATTTAAACATCGTGAATGGATAGGCTACGTTTCCCAAAAATCCAATGCCTTCAATTCAGGTTTTCCAGCAACTGTACAAGAGGTAGTCATCAGTGGATTAACAAAAAAATTAGGGCTATTTAAACGTCCTACAAAAGAAGTCAAAAACAAAGTATATGAGGCTTTAAAGGCAGTAGGAATGGATGCCTTTATGAATCAAAATATTGGTGAACTATCTGGTGGACAGCAACAGCGTGTCTTTATTGCACGAGCTTTAGTAAGCGAGCCAAAATTACTTATTCTGGATGAACCGACTGTCGGCATCGATCACGAGAATGTGCAGTCCTTTTATGATATGCTGGCGAATTTGAATAGGGAACAAGGAATTACGATGATTCTTGTCACACATGATGTTGATACAGTTTCAAACCGAATTAGCCATGTTGCTTGCCTCAACCAAACGATTCATTTCCACGGTTACAAAGACGAATTTGATTCTATTTCTCAGGATGCGCTTGACGCTTGGTACGGCCATTCCGTGAGAAAGATTCATTAGAAGGAGAAGGCACAATGATTGAAGCAATTATTAACTATGAGTTTTTACAAAATGCCTTTTTCTCTGGCTTATTGATTGGCATCATCGCACCACTTCTAGGGGTATTTATAGTCGTTCGCAGACTATCACTAATTGCAGATGCTTTATCCCATGTCACACTTGCGGGTATTGCTGGTAGCTTGTATGTAAGTCAATCTTTTGCTGCATTTGCAATGCTAAATCCTATTTACCTTGGTATTATAGCCTCAGTTAGTGGTTCAATATTAATTGAACGCTTACGTCGACTGTATAAGCACTATGAAGAGCTTGCCATACCGATTATTATGTCCGGCGGTATTGGAATTAGCGCCATTTTTATATCGCTTGCCAGTGGCTTTAGTACCGATTTAATGAGTTATTTATTTGGCTCCGTTTCGGCTGTCTCTAGACAAGATTTATGGGTTGTCATTGGCATTGCCATTGTAGTTATTGTCTTTTTATTTTTATTCTTTAAAGAACTTTTTGTGCTATCATTTGATGAGGAATATGCGAAAGCCAGTGGTCTACCAGCACGCTGGGTCCATCTTTTATTTATGATCGTGACAGCGCTCGTCATTGCAGCAAGTATGCGCATCGTAGGTATTTTACTTGTATCTTCTTTAATGACATTGCCAGTTGCTGCAGCAATGCGTCTTGCAAAGGGCTTTAAGCAAACGATTATTTATGCAATTGTATTTGGAGAGGTAGCTGTGTTAATTGGATTAGTAAGTGCATTTTACTTAGATTTAGCACCAGGTGGTACAATTGTTGTAACTTCAATTCTTATTTTATTACTTGTAATTATAGGTAAGAAAACGATGTTAAAGCTATCAGCAAAACAAGGGGAGGCAGCACAGTGAATATTTCAAGAGCGTGGGAAATTTTAAAAGAAAACGGCTATAAAAAAACAGATAAACGTGAGTTAATTTTAAATATGTTTGCAGAGACGGATAAATATTTAACCGCTCGAGATTTATTAGATGTGCTGAAAAAAGATTTTCCTGGTATGAGTTTTGATACGATTTATCGAAATCTCTCAACGTTTGTACAGCTTGGCATATTAGAAGAAACCGAGTTATCCAGCGAACGAAATTTTCGCATGCATTGTGAGTCTGAACATCATCACCATCATTTCATATGTATGGATTGTGGCAATGTGAAAGAGCTCAATCTTTGTCCAATGGAGATGCTTGGTGAAAAGCTTCCTGATTATGAAATCGAAAATCATAAATTTGAAATATACGGTAAATGTCCAGATTGTAAACATGAAACCCTGTCAAATTAATATTTGACAGGGTTTTATTTATTGTGAAGGAGTAATGTTAGAAGGAAAGGGCATAAGAAGACTACTACTATCTTCTTACAATACGGATAGCATCTATTTTTTTACAGTCAATAATAAGTGGTGTTGTAGAACCTGCTTCTAGGAAATAAGCACAGCAATTTCTTGCATTAAAGCTCACGAAAGTCAAACCAAGGAAACTAAGGCCGCCTGTTAAGAAAACATCTACTACAGTGCCAACTTCTAAACATTTTAATTGCTCACAGATACAGCTTCTGCAGTGATTCATTGCTCTATGACCTTTTTCTTCTTTGCACTCATGTTGTTTCTTTTGGTGACAGTTGCAAGGTTTTTGGCATTTACAAGGAGCCCAATTCATGTGTGTAACATATCTTCTATCTTCCATTTGATACTACCTCCTTTCTATAATTAATGTAAAGCTATTGCCTTACACTTATAATCTATGTTTTGTAAAAGCAAGGAGGTTGGTAATATGTCCGATAGACACTAAAAAAACTATTTTTTTCTTTAAAAAAATGCTTTGTAAGTTTATTTTATTTTGTAAATGTATGTTTGTACCAATAGCATTGTCATAAAGATAGAAGTCTATCATTGGGAAAATAGAAAGAATTTTTAGAAGAAGACAATACATATAAATTATAGAGGGGAGCAATCATGCCATTGTTTCAAAAAAACAAACGACGAATGATGCTATTTTAAGCAATCATTCGTCGTTGAATATTATTATTGGTGTTTTTGTTGGAATGCTACCATAAAGTCGCGTAGTGCTTCACAAGTTTCTAATGGAACAGCATTATATGTTGATGCACGGCAACCGCCTACTGAGCGGTGACCATTTAGTCCAATAAATCCAGCTGCTTTTGCTTCTGCAAGGAATTGTTTTTCTAGTTCTTCATCAGCGACGCGGAATGTGATGTTCATTAATGAACGACTTTCAGGCGTTGCATGACCAGTGTAAAAGCCATTACTGTTATCAATCGCATCGTAAATTAATTGCGCTTTTTCTTCATTAAGTTTAGCTATTGCCTCAACGCCACCTTTAGCATCTACCCATTTTAATACTTCACCTAACATATAAATACCAAATGTTGGTGGCGTATTGTATAACGAGTTACCATCAGTATGTGTTGTATACTTTAGCATTGTTGGAATGTCTTTGTTAGCTTTTTCTAATAAGTCTTTACGAATAATAACGACAGTTACACCAGAAGGACCAAGGTTTTTTTGCGCACCAGCATAAATGATACCAAATTTGCTGATGTCAACAGGTTTAGATAAAATGTCACTCGACATATCTGCTACTAAAGGAACATTGCCTGTTTCAGGGAATTCCTTCCATTGTGTACCGTAAATCGTATTGTTTGATGTGATGTGCACGTATGCATCATCTTCATTAAACTGAATATCTGATAATGCTGGAATGTTGCGATATTTATTTTCCTTTGTGCTTGCTGCTTCGACAGGAGTACCGAATAATTTTGCTTCTTTGAATGCTTTTTCAGCCCATGAACCAGATAAAACATAACTTGCTTTTTTATCTGCTTGAAGGAAGTTCATCGGCACCATTGTGAATTGCAGGCTTGCCCCACCTTGTAAAAATAGTACCTCATAGTTTTCTGGAATTGCATAAAGTTTTTTTAATAGAGCAATTGCTTCATTATGTACTTCGTCAAATATTGCACTACGGTGGCTCATTTCCATAATAGACATACCTGAATTACGGAAGTTTACTAATTGTTGTTGAGCGTTTTCTAAAACTTCTAGCGGTAGTGCAGAAGGGCCTGCGTTAAAATTGTATGCACGTTGTGTCAAAGTGGTACACTCCTTGTTTTGTTTAATAAAAGCACTTTACTGGATTATAACTTAATTTTCAAGAGAAAAAACAAAATTCTCAATATTTTATTTATGTAGGATGAAAATGAGCATTTTAGTGTCAGGCACGCACACAATTCGCACACAATACATGTTTGGCATGATGCATTTTTCTGAAATACTACATAGACAAAAAAATTTCGGTATACTATCGTTAAGTAATGAAAAGGGGTGTTGTTTTTATGTTTACAGTAGAACAAGCAAGTCTGATTGTCGTGGATGTGCAAGGAAAATTGGCAACGATTGTAGATGATAGCGAAACAGTTATTCAAAATGTGTCAAAACTTGTACAAGGTATGCAAGCACTGGATGTTCCGGTATTATGGTTGGAACAAAATCCAAGTCGATTAGGTGGCACTGCGCTAGAAATCGCAAAGCATCTTCAAGGGAATCCAATTGCCAAAATGGCTTTTAGTGCATGCCAAGAAGAAGAGTTCATTGAGGCAGTTAAAGCGAGTGGACGTACGCAATTTATTGTAACGGGTATTGAAACGCATATTTGTGTCTATCAAACAGCAAGACAATTGAAGGAGCAGGGGTTTGAAGTTGAGGTAGTTGTTGATGCCGTATCTTCTCGTACTAAAGCCAATAAGGAAATAGCAATAGATAAAATGAAGGCATTAGGCATTTTACCAACGAGCACTGAGATGATATTATATGAGCTTTTACAAAGAGCAGATCATACACATTTTAAAACGGTGCTACAACTTATTAAATAACAAAAAAACACAACAAGACGATGCGTTTTAGAGTGTCGACATAGGTTAGGATGAAATTTGAAGCAGGGGGCAAAGGTGTTTGTAAATTTGCTATTTATAATGAAGAAGAATTTAGCTTCTTTCTTTTACAATAGATCAAATTTAGCAAATAATAAGTTGATGGTAGCAGAGGCGGTGACTCTTGCGGGAACGCACGCAGCGTAAGACGCAACAAACCGCGCGCTTGCGAGGCTTGCGTCTTACTAAGTCGTAGCGGACATCAACGGCGCAGGAAAAAGTGTTAGATTGATTCCTAGTCAATCTAACACTTTTCCCTTTTATCACAGCCTCAAATATTTAAGCAGGCATTTCAGTTGGTGTTGGTTTCGCATAACCATTTTTGTACGTCTCATCAATAGTTTGGCGGATTTCTTTCAAGCTCATGCCATCTTTATGCATTTTTGCTGATTGTAATGCAATTTCTAAGCAAACGCCACAACGTGTACCATGATCGTCCCAGACGATTGTGCCATCTTCACGTTTTTCCTGAATGAAGCAATTTAAATTGCTTTTATGACCTGCGGATTCTCCACAGCCACAGTAGCAAGGCATCCACTCTAAAATGTCTGTTGATTGCCCGGCAATTTGGTAAACTAAGCGAATATTTTCAGTTTGGCTATCTAAAAATGATGGTAATACATCGGCACTAGCTGTTTCTTCCTGAATGTCTCCTGAAACGTGAGCATGTCCATCATGTGAAGCCTCATCTTGTGAATCATTCGGATTTTCTTTAATTGCTTTATCTGTCCCGCAAGCACTTAGTACGAGTAACAACAACGTAAAAATGGATACAAGTTTTTTCAAAACAAACGCCTCCTACATGTTTACAATATTTCCATTATAACATTGTCCCTGTCAATATTTATAGCAGACAAGGACGATTTTCAATGAAATATATCTAAACCACGTGTTTTGTTCATTAAAAGTTCCATTTTTTCGCCTAGTAATTTTTTTAAGAAAAAGCCAAACAGTATAAAAATTAGCCAAAAGCCTAACAAAAATGCGAGATCTACCCATACCTTCTGCCAAATGATGCCACCGACTGCCTCCCGCATCATTTCAATTGCATAAGTAAACGGTAAAAACGGATTGATTACTTGGAAAAACTTTGGTAATAACTCTACTGGATAGGTGCCTCCAGAACCAGCAATTTGCAAGACCAACATAACGATTGCTAGCGCCTTTCCGACATTTCCAAATACGGATACTAGCGTGTAGACAACAGTTATAAAGACAAAGCTAATGATTAGACCAAAAATAATAAAGAAGTAGGGCGCACTAATAGAAACATCTAATAATAAAGCATCGCCAATTGTAATAATCAATGTTTGGATAAATGAGATTGTTGCAAATGTCAGTAATCGCCCAAAGTAAATTTCACGAATACTATATTGTTGGTTGTCGTGTATATTGACCGCAAGTAGTGAGATAAGTAACAAACAACCTACCCAAATAGATAGCACCGTATAAAAAGGCGTCATTGCTGTTCCATAATTCGCGATTGGAAACATTCTATGTTCTTCTAGTTGTACAGGTTCTTCAAAGAAATTCCGTTCAGCATCGACATCGTTCTTTAGTAATTGAACAATTTCAGAAATATCGGTTTCATTTTCTAGTGTTCGAAGCTTATTAGCAAGATCGGTAATTTTTTTGCTTAGCGTTGGAAAGTCTGACTGAATTGTAGAAATCGCCTTATTGGCTGTTACGAGCGTATTTTTAGCATTGCTTAACCGTTGTTGAGCCTGTGGAAGTGAGCTTTGAACCTTCGTTAGCATTGTTGATGCATTCGTTAAAGTATCTTTCGCACCATTCAAAGTTGTATGAATTTGCGGCTCCAGATTTTCTGAATAGTAGCTAAGAAATTGTTTTAAATTGTCGGCAGCATCTTGGGCAATTTTTTGGACTTCAGCAATATCTTTTTTTATCTTTTCCTCATCGATATTATTTATTTGCCGTACTTTACTTGTTATATCCGTTAATAAAGCATTTAGTTGACGCAATGAAGAGAGCGCACCCGTCGAAGAGTCGGTAATTGTAGGATTAGCTTGTAACGCTCCTTGTATAGACTCTAATTGCTGAATAATAGCTTTATTATCATCGTTAGAGCTGTTTTGTTGAAGTGATGTAATAACATTTTGAAGCGAATTTTCAAGTTGTTTACGAGATGTTGCATCTGCCTGTGTGAGTTTTTGTAAAGCCTCCAAAGTCTGAATGCTACTGTTAACTTTATCTAGCGAAGACGTTAATTGTTGTTGCAGTTCGTCTTTAGACTGCTCTAATGTCGATGTATCTGATGTAACATTTTGCAATTTTTCTAAAAGATTTGTGAATTGCTGTGCAATTGTTTGCGCACTTTCTAAATCCTTTTTAACGATTGGCGAGAGCTGATTGAACAGTGTATCTGCTTCATTGATTAGCTTTAAACCACTTTGAATAGTTGTAAGACCATTATTCGTGATTTTCTCTATTTTAGGAATTTCACTAATAGTAGTGTCTAACAATTTTTCAGCATCTTTTCCACCTGTTGCAGTTTTTGCTAAAAAGGACTCAATATCAGGTAAATGTTGTTCAATCGTAAAAATATACTGTTCAAATTTTTTAAAGTCTGGAAGTTCATGCTCTATTTCAATACCAATTGTATTGAACATCGAAAAAAGGGTGCCATTTACCGTTGATATAAACTCACTTGAAACTTGTTGGGTAATAACGCCAGCGCCTTTACTCGTAATTTTAGGGGCAATGGGATTGATTTTTTCGTTTACATAGTAGTCAATATGCGCTTTTGTCGGTTCATCTGTCAGAATGGATGTTAGCTTCTCGGAAAAGTCACTAGGAACGATAAGTACTGCAAAATAGTCTCCATTTTTTAATGAATCGAGCGCTTCTTGCCTAGGGGTAAAATACCAGGAAAAACTATTATTTTCTTTTAAATTAGTCATTAACTCCTTTCCTATATTTAGATCTTCTCCTTTAACAGTTGTCCCGTCATCTTCATTTACTACAGCAATTTTCATATTGGCAGTGTGAGCGTATGGATCCATGGAAGCGTAAATATTAAGCCATGCATAAAGAGAAGGTAAAAAAATGAGACCACCAACGATAACAGCAACTACCCAGTTTGATAAAATATTCAGGATATCACTTTTGTAAATTCGAAAGACATGTTGGAAAGTGTGTTTCATAGTTAAATTTCACTCCAAATTCATTTTGAGCTTATAGTAGTATGTTTCCATAAATGCACTGAATTATGTTTGAATAGTTGGAAAATTTAATATGAAAGACTAATTAGTTTACTAGGTTCTAAAAACACTTTATAATCAATCCCAAATACACTAAAAGTAGGACATTTTTGTGTTAAATTGGAGGAGTTTAATTGAAAAAATTACTAATTATTGGATCGGTTATTGTTGTATTATTTGCAGCAATTATTGTGCTTACCAATGTATCGAACAAAAACAAACTTGCTAGTGCAAATAATCCGTATGGTGACAAAAAGTTAACACAAGAAACAATCGATCAATTAGATGATGAAAATTACCAAAATATTATGTTGCCTGATGAGCTAGAAAAGAAAATTAAAGACGGAGAAGATGTGAACGCATACTTCTTTAGTCCAGTTTGTGTACACTGCCAAGCGTTTACCCCAGTGTTAATGCCTATTGCAGATGAACTTGGTGTAAACATTGCTCAATTAAACGTATATGAATATACAGATCTATGGGATAAGTATGGTATTGAAGCAACACCAACTTTCATTCGTTTTGAAGATGGTAAGGAAGTAACACGCTTTGTAGGTGCTTTAGCAGAACAAGATTTACGCTCTTTCTTAGATAAAGAAGTGTTAAAAAAATAACGCTTGTAAGAGACTGATCCAAAGGAAATATTGGACAGTCTCTTTTTTTATAGGATTGGTACATATTAATATAAGGTGAGCTCACGAACACTCTGAGTGATGGAAGTGGGCATTTCACATAAAACGTAGTTTGTTTACGATACGGAATATGTATAATGTATACTATAAAGACTGTAAAGTTTTAAACTGGAGGAAATTTGTATGACAATGGATGATTACTTTTATAATGGAGAGCTGATGAAATGTTATGAGGCAGCTCTGCAAGTAACAGAAAGCCC
Organism: Lysinibacillus sp. NPDC097868; assembly: GCF_044761135.1. Taxonomy (NCBI): domain Bacteria; kingdom Bacillati; phylum Bacillota; class Bacilli; order Caryophanales; family Bacillaceae; genus Lysinibacillus; species Lysinibacillus sp. NPDC097868. Next base: position 886,670 of record NZ_JBIWBS010000001.1, read on the forward strand.
AGAAAAGGCATTAGCTATTAAATATATAACTTTACTAGAGGAGTACGACTTTGCTACATTCCCTAAGCCAACACTTTTAGTAGAAATACAGCATAAGGAACGTGCGAATGAAAGTTACCCTGAATCCGATGCCGTTGTAGAAATACGTGCTCTAAAAGATGAAGCTGCATTTTCGAAGCGTGTTAAAGAGCTTGAGGAAATAGCTAAAACAGGGACAGCAATTGAAAAAGCACAATCGTTTTTCACACAGGGTGAGCTGTTTTTATTTGCACATCATTATAATGAAAGTGTCCATTGCTTCAAACAAGCAGTGAAAGAAAATCCGAACAAGGCTTTATACTGGGGAATAACAGGTCAAACAATGCATCGTTTTGGCTGGATGCCTTTTGATGCACTTGGTTATTTGGAACAAGCCATTAATTTAGATCCAACGAATGCACGCTGGAAGTGGAATAAAGCACTTGTACTTATTCAACTTGCAAAAGATTTACAGATGGCTCCCTTTATGGCCAATGCGGCGATTGCATTAGAAGAAGCGATTGTTTCTTGCGACGAGCACCAGCGTTCTTTAAAAGATGCTATTCAAAATACAATTGATAATATGGATAGTTATGTATTCTCATAAACTGATGCATAATTACATTGTTTTTTAATTAATAAGACTGAAGACAAACTCGAAAAATTCGAGTTGCCTTCGGTCTTTCTATTTTTAATGGAAAAATACTAATATGGAAGAGGGTTATAATAGGAATTTAGTAATTCCATTAAATTTTCATCGTTACTCAATAGAGACTATAAACAAAATTTTCTTTTGATTGAAATTTAGGTATATCATGGTAATCTATTAGTAGAATATTAGCTTTAAATTATATATAAATAATGAATTACTTATGGGCAAAGAGAAGGTAGGGGTCATCTTGTGGGAAGTAAATAAACAATATTCTTTTTTGAGGCAAGGGATTCAATACATTATATACTCCATTGTTATTTTGCTAATTATCGGTTACTGGAGTGAAGAATTTTACGCGATTTTCGGAAAGCATAATTATGTTTCAATTCATTTACTAATGGAAATCCTTATTATTGTTGTAACAATGACAATTGCAATACAGTCGTGGTTAACGACACCTTATATTTTATCTAAGAAGACTTTATACATAGGTGCTTTATTTTTAACTTGTAGTTTTATTGAAGTGGCACACGCACTTGCTTACAAAGGGATGCCATTTTTTATTACGGAGAGTTCTAGTTATGCCGCAACATGGTTTTATATAATTGGTAGATTAGTATTGTCCTGTGGAATCCTAGTCATTTTTTGTCTAAAGGATAGACCTATTCAAAAAAATACTTATCGATGGTTTATTTATTGTACGCCATTATTTGTGATTGTTGCTTTATTTATGCTGATTTACGCACCGAATCCTATACTACCGCCACTTGTTATTGATGGTGTTGGTCCAACAGCTTTGAAAAATTCATTGCAGTATATAGCAATTGTATGTCATATCGCTATCATGTTCCTATTATTAAAAAAATTCAACAATGCGCCTAAAATCATTTTTCTATTACTAGGGAGTGCTATTTATTTAATAATTAGTGATATTCTTTTTACAATATATCGAGACGTCTACGATATTAAAAACTTTTTAGGACATATTTTTCAATTGAGTTCATTTTATCTTCTTTTTAAAGCAGTTTATTTCTCCTCTATAGAAAAGCCGTTTCGGGAATTATTAGAAATGCAAAAACATCTAGAGAAATCTAGAGAAAAGATGCATCACATGGCTTATCATAATGAAGTTACAAATTTACCAAATGAACGTTTTTTAATGGAATCATTACAAAAAAGTTTATACAAAACCAAAGGCAATAAGGCTATTTTGGCTGTAGAAATCGAACGGTTTTCAGCGATTAAAGCTTCACTGGGTAGTTCATATGCAGATAGATTGCTCAGTATGGTGGCACAAAGGATGAAGGATACCTTACCTGAAAAATATTTATTAAGCATGCTACGAGAAGATTGTTTTATTGTTTTTATTGATGAGGCGAAAAATACACAACGTATTATGCAGCTTTGTAAACAACTGCAGGTGGCCATGTTGGAGTCTTTCCAAATCCAACATTTTTCATTGAATGGGAATTTAAATATCGGGATATCTTTATTCCCCACAGATGCGTATAAGGAAGAGGAGCTCGTAAGGTTTGCTGTTTATGCGATGCATGAAGCTAGTAAAGTGCCTTCACGCATATTATTTTATGAAACTTCAATGTCGAGCGATATTACCGAGAAACTTATTTTAGAAAATGATTTACATCATGCAATTGAAAATAATGAGTTATTGCTGGAATATCAGCCACAGGTTGATTTGCAGACTGGACAAATTCTATCTGTTGAGGCATTGGTCCGTTGGCAACACCCTCGCAAGGGGATGATTTCACCAGGCGTCTTTATTCCAATTGCGGAGGAGTCAGGGATAATTATTCCGATTGGGCAATGGGTGTTAGAAACAGCGTGTCAGCAAGTGAAGGAATGGGAGCGAGCAGGGTTACCGCCCATCAAAGTTGCGGTCAATCTTTCGTTAGGTCAATTGTTTCAACAAAATATAGTGGAGATGATTCAGCATGTCCTTGAACAAACAGAATTAGATCCAAAATATTTACAATTAGAAATTACAGAAAGTATGACGATCAATATAGATCATATGACAATGATTTTACATCAATTAAAGGCACTTGGTGTAACAATTGCTGTAGACGATTTTGGGACAGGTTACTCATCGTTATCCTATTTAAAGGATTTTCCAATTGATTGTTTAAAAATTGATCGTTCCTTCGTCCAAAAAATTCAAAGCGATGATACTGATAAGGCTTTAGTCGATATGATATTATCTATGGCTAAGCATCTCCGTTTAAAGGTAGTTGCCGAAGGTATTGAGGAAGTAGAGCAGCTTAATTATTTAGTAGCTGGTCATTGTGAAACAGTACAAGGCTTTTTATTTAGCAAGCCATTACACCCAGCATTTTTGCAAGAAAACTATCAAATGCTTCAACATAATGCACAAAATATTTTAGAGAAATTACATGTGTAGTTTGGCGTAAAATAAAAACATATTAATAGACTATGCATGTTGTGTGAAGAGGAAGGTGCGATACTTCAAACAACATGCTGCTGGAACAAAAAGTGTTAGATTGACTGCAATCAATCTAGCACTTTTTTGTTATTGATGTCCGCTACGGCAAATGCTTTCCGCAGGAACACCTGTGCGAGGTACCCCTATCTGTTCTAAGCAGGACACACCCCCTAAGCTTTAATCAACTCAACAAAAGGCATAAAGAGCAAACTAATGCGTTTTGTATTAAAAATATAATTTTGGTTAGAACTATAATGAATGCTATTTGTAAAATTATAGCGGCGTTTACGAGATAAATTTATTGCAGGATAAGGAATGAAAGATTGGAGTTTTGACGATGGATATTATGCAAAAAGCAATAGAGTTGCACAAGGAAGCACGAGGGAAAATGGAGATTGTTGCTAAGGTGCCAGTACAGGATACATATGATTTAAGTCTTGCTTATTCACCTGGCGTTGCACAACCATGTATCGAAATCCAAAAAAATCCTCAAGCAGTATACGATTACACCATTAAAGGAAATCTAGTTGGCGTTGTTACGGACGGCACTGCAGTTCTAGGTTTAGGTGATATCGGCCCAGAAGCGGCATTACCTGTAATGGAAGGGAAAGCAATTTTGCTAAAGCGTTTTGCAAATATTGATGCATTTCCTATTTGTCTCGCAACTAAGGATGTTGATGAAATTGTAAGGACTGTTAAGGCAATCGCTCCAACTTTTGGTGGCATTAATCTTGAAGATATTTCAGCACCAAGATGCTTTGAAATTGAAAATCGTCTTCGTCAAGAATGTAATATTCCTGTATTCCATGACGATCAGCATGGGACGGCGATTGTAGTAGGAGCGGGCTTAGTTAATGCATTGAAAATTGTTAACAAAAAACCAGAGGACATGAAGGTAGTCATTAATGGGGCGGGTGCTGCGGGAATTGCGATTTTACGCATGTTAATACAACTGGGATATAAAAATGTAGTAATGTGTGATACAAAGGGGATTATTTATAATGGTCGTAAAGAAGGGATGAATAGCATCAAAGACCAAATTGCAAAAATCTCAAACCCGCTAAATTTAAAAGGGACATTAGAGGATGCCATTGCAGATAGTAATGTTTTTATTGGTGTATCAGTAGCCAATTTATTAACAAAAGGTCATATCGAGTCAATGAACGAAAATCCGATTGTTTTTGCCCTAGCAAACCCTAATCCAGAAATCACTTATGATAATGCGAGAGCATGGGGCGTTCGTGTCATGGCGACTGGTCGCTCGGATTACCCTAATCAAGTGAATAATTTGTTAGCGTTTCCTGGGATTTTCAGAGGGGCATTGGATGTGCGCGCCACAGATATAAACGAGGCAATGAAGATAGCAGCAATAGATGCTATTGCATCATTAGTATCTGAAAAGGATTTATCAGAAGAATTCATCATCCCAAAATCAATGGATGAGCGCGTAGCAAGTGTTGTCGCAAAAGCTGTTAGTGATGCAGCAATTGAGTCAGGCGTATCAGTATTATTCCAATAACCTCATAGCCAAACCTAAACGTTGTCCATTTCTTTCTATTCAACAATCATGGTATGATAGAGAAGAAATGATTTGTTGAGATAAGGACGGGTTTTTATCATGGCACAAGAAGTAGCGAATAAATTTATTGAAAATGTATGTCACCATTTAGTACGTAATATGAATATTGAAAAGGTCGAGCAACACTTTAATCAGACGATTGAAATGCAACGTCAATCAGCATCATCTAAAACGGATTTTTGGGATATGCTGATGGTAAATATGCTGTATTTCACTGATAATGAGCAAGTTTGGGAAAATGAGCTTATCAATATGCTAGAGAAAAAACAATGGTTAAAACCAGCAGTTCTGGAAGAGGAATTGCTTATGCATCAAATGCGGATTCGTCAGCAAGTAGCTGAACGGATGGAGATGGCAAAAGAGTTATTCCATCAACAATATGAAACAGATGGCTTATCAGAAGAAGATATTATCTATGATTACGCATATAGCTCTGCTGGACATTCGATGCGCATGGATTTACTAACAGTACTAGTATCAACGCCTGCGCAATCAAAAGTATTATTTGACGCTAATCCACAGGAAACACTGCGCATCATTAACGGTTATATAGCCTATCATACGGACGGTCTTATATCAAAAACAAACTTAAAATAAAGTGCCAGGCACTCAAACAATTCTGAATAAGACGCAACAAACCGCGCACAAGCACGGGTTGCGGCTTACGTGTGTGCCCGAGGGAAGCGAAGTCGATTTTTCCTATTTATTTGAAGTGCCAGTCACTCAAACAATTTGGATACAATTTTAAATTCCATCCCATGGCTAATAGATAAATGAATATATAACCAAGTAAAAATCCACGGAGACTCTTGCGGGAACGCACGCAGCATAAGACAGCAAACCACGTACAAGCGAGGGTTGCGGCTTATGTGTGTGCCCGCGGATAGCAAAGTGGATTTTTACGCTTTAGAAAGCTAGAAATTAACCTTTATAAAAAACAACATCTGTGCAGGATAATCGGGCAATATGATAAAATAGGACTGAGTTTACTTGAAAGGAATTATGTCCATGAATACACCATTTACATTTAAACATACACAACCAACAAATCTGGACCCGACTAAAAAATATCCAGCTATTTTTCTATTGCATGGCATGGGTAGTAATGAGGATGATCTACCGCAATTAGTACAAGAATTTCAAAACCAATGTCATATAATTAGCGTAAGAGGTCCTATTACACAAAAACCTGGCTATGCCTTTTTCACAATTCAGGAAGTTGGAAAACCAGATCGAGCTATTTTTGACAAAGTGTTAATTGCTCTTCAACGCTTTATGTTAGAAGCTATTGAAGAGTTTCAAATTGACCCTCACAAAGTATATGTACTTGGATTTAGTCAAGGTGCGGTTTTGGCACAGTCATTAGCTTTTGTTATGGGCAATTTAATTACAGGCATTGTAGCATTAAGCGGATACACGCCAAAATTTGTCACTGAGGAGTATGCAATTCGTACAGTTAATCATCTACATGCCTTTATTTCTCATGGCGATTATGATTATGTTATTCCATCTCAATGGGGCGTTGAAAGCAAGGAACTATTTGAACAATTCGGTGCATCTGTTACATTCAAACAATATCCAGATGGACATGGTGTTACGCCGGAAAACAGACAAGATTTAGTGATGTTTTTAACACAACAATTACAAGAGAACATGCAGTAATGATAGAAAATAAACGGCATCGGGAATAAACTTCTCGATGCCGTTTAATATTTATGCTTTATATAGAAAGACTGCGGTCCTTATCCGTTACAGCCGCAACTGCATCGTGGATTGTCGTTTCGAAATGATTGCTTTGCAGTGAAGATACGCCCTGAATTGTCGTTCCTCCTGGAGAACATACTTGATCGACAAGTGCCCATGGGTGTTCTTTTGATTGTAAGATCATTTTCGCACTGCCTAATACAGCGTTCGCTGCTATATCAAGTGCCATATTTTTAGGCATACCTTCACGCACAGCTGCTCGAGCTAATGCATCAATATACATATAGGTGAAAGCAGGGGAAGCCCCACCAATTGTCGTAAAGATGGAGAATAGGTGTTCAGGTACTTCAATAATCGTGCCAATTGTTTCAAATAATGTTGTAATGAGTCGAAGTTGTGAATCTGTCACCTGCTCATTTGTAGTGTAGCAACTTGTTGATGCGCCAATAAGGGCATTGATATTTGGCATAACGCGAATAATTGGTGTGGACTCTGAAAGGTAGCCTTGGAAGTAGTTGAGATTTTTACCAGCAGCAATGGAAACAATCATATGCTTTTCTTGTAAATGGTTTTTAACTTCTGGCAAAACATCAGGTAACATTTGTGGTTTTACACCTAAAATAATGACATCACAATTTACCATCAGTTCCTCGATGGAAGTTGTCGCTTGTATGCCATAAGAGGTTGCAAGTTTAGTTGTTTTAGATTTTGTACGATTATAGCCATATATATAAGAGGAATCAAAATCTCCGCTATTGCACATTCCTTTTATAATGGCTGTGGTCATATTACCTAGACCAATAAATCCGTATTTCACGTGTTAGACACTCCTTCAATTAAATAGAACATACCTATTAGTATAGAGCAGATTGTTTTTCTTGAATAGCATTATGCAGGAAAGAAGGCAATTAGGTTCAAATTCATGCTAGTCGGTGGTATCATAGAAGAAGTTGTGATTTGGCTTAAACCTATTTCATTCATGAAATCATGTACTTTATGTGAACTTTGAGACATAGCTGCCCTAAAAGGGGTAAAATAATAATTTGATATGTTGAATGCAAAAAATGTCTCTTTCTATCGAAGGACGCATATAGAAATTATAATAGAAAAGGAATTAAGAGGAATGGAACAAAATCTAAAAACGGATCAAAATCCACAAACTGTAGAAAAGACAATAGAGAAACACTCACTCTCTAATGTTTTAGCACAAACAGTTAAAACAGGTATTATAAAATCCAATTTAATTCCTATGTGGGCTGGCTTGACGCTAGGGATGTATAAAAATAAAATGACGCTTTTGGACAATATACCAGAAATCATTTTTGCAACAGTTGGTTCAGCACTTGTTATCGGTGCTGCCGGTGCGTTTAATAATGTGTATGACCGTGATATAGATGCCATTATGCCACGTACGAAAAATCGTCCTACAGTAACAGGTGAAATGTCAGCAAAAACAACGATGATTTTAGCAATCGTTATGCTAATTGTTGGAATAGGTGTATTAGCACTAGCATCACCACTAGCAGCATTATTTGGTTTTATTGGTGTCTTTTTATATGTTGTACCGTATACAATGTGGACAAAACGTCGCACAATTTATAATACCGAAGTAGGGAGTATATCAGGCGCTGTACCACCTTTAATTGGTTGGGCGGCAGTATCTTCAGATATTACACACCCAGCTTTAATGGGTCTCTTTTTTGTCATGGTCATATGGCAAATGCCACACTTTTATGCGATTGCTATTCGAAAGCATGCAGATTATGAAGCGGCCAATGTTCCGATGTTACCTGTAATAAAAGGGATGCGTCGAACTTATTACCAAACGAACTTTTATTTAATATTGCTAATATTATCTAGCTTTTTATTTGGTTCGTTAAGTATGGGTATTATGCTAGTAGCACTTATATTAAGTGTCGCATGGCTTGCAATGAGTATTTACGGCTATCATAGCAATAAAAATCAAGAGAAGTGGGCGACAAAAATGTTTGTGTTCTCACTTTTGCATATGACAATTCTCTTCTCAACAGTTATTATTTATTCGCTAGCTGGGGTTATATTTAAACTATATTAACTGTAGTTATAGGTGAAACTAAATAGAAAAGCCAACAAGTTATTCTAAGCTTGTTGGCTTTTCACTTTCAACAGATGTAATTTGGCGATGCGGCCATTCGAGTGCGTGAAGCTTCCCTCCAAATACAGCACCACCATCTATGCCGATAATATTATTGTCACCAAAATAAACATCGTAATTTGTTGGGTCCTGATGCAACTTATAAGTAGGGGTATGCCCAAAAATCACCGTTTTCTCTCCATCATAGCCTGTATGAAATTCTTCTCGAATCCATATAAGTTGTAAAGGGTCTGTGTCCGTCAATGCTAGGCCAGGCACAACGCCGCCATGTACAAAAATGGCATCTTCTAACTCTATATAAGTTTCAAAAGTTTCTATAAGCTGTAAATGTTCTTCGAGCTTCGGTAATGTTTGAATGTAACTAGGTAATGTATTGCTGACAATAGCGTCTTCAAAATCTTCCACATGATAGCCATAGCTGGCAAGTGTTGCATCTCCGCCACAGAGCGAAGTCCAATGATTCCAAGCTTTTGGAGTCCCTGAACGACAAGCTTTTAGCATAATAGCTTCATGATTTCCTAGTAGAACCCGTGCCCCAGTTGCTTGTAGTTCTGCAACTATATTTAAAACGCCACAAGAAGCAGGACCTCGATCAATATAATCCCCAAGTAAAAATAGCTCATCTTGTGTTGCATCGAACTTTACCTTTAGCAATAATTCTTCCAAAAGTTCTAGTTCCCCATGTATATCACTAATTGCTAGTATACGTGTCATAAAAAAGCATCCTTTCCAGTATAACAGGCGTTACTTTTCATTATAGAGAAGAATCTTACAAAATTCGACTTTTCTCATTTATTAATGACGGCAAAAATACCTGAAACATTTTTAGATAAGTAACCATTTTAGAGGTTTATGTTCATACGATAACGCTTCTTCTACAAATTATCGCCTTCTTTTATCTTATGTCAGAGAGAGTGTGAGCATTTAATCGTTTGTCTATAGATTTGCAATAAATGAGAGGAGGAATTGTAGTAGTGTAAGTGTTGGAGGGAAATAAGAAGTATTCTAGATGTTCCTTAGATGTTTGTTGAGAAATAAATAATTTGAATATAAACCTCCTTGGGATTAGGGGTTTATATTCAAATTATAATTTAACTATTTTTAATTTTGTTCCATTCTTGCTCCGCGATACTTTCGTCAAAGGTTGAAAGCAAGCGGTAGTTGTAGGTATCTAAAATTCGATAATGTTGACTAATGACATTTTGTTGTAAACGATAGCCTTTCCACTCATTTACATTTTTCCACCATATGTATCCGCCCATCGTTTTTTCCTGTGGTTGTAATGTACCATTATTAGCGATTAAGTCAACAACCTCAAGGGGATCACCGCCTAGCTCATGCTGTAAAATTGAACTTTCACGACATAGTGCGCATACAGCTACTGCAGTTGTCCAGCCGGTTGTAATGCGCCCTTTCTCAATTTGCACGAGTGTTTTTTTTGAAAGACCTAATAGGTTGCTCATTTGATCTTGCGTTAATGTTTTTTCTGTTCGAATTAATTTTAGTTTCTCTGAAATGAGGGAAATTAGTTGTTCACGATTCATACAAACATCCTTTCATCAGGTTGTTACGCTCCATTATACATGAAAGTCAAAATGGTAGTGCGAGATTTGGGGAGCTTGCATTTGAAATGGTAATAGAATACGGAGCGAAAGAAAAAGACTGCTCAAAGAAGAATCTTTCTCATTGAGCAGTCTGTTGATTGTGATAACAGGCAATTAATATTCATATTTTTTTGTGTCAGAAATAACACGGAAATGAATTCCTTTAATTTGGGCACTTACTTTATGGCGTAAAGTATCAAGATCGACTAGCTCGTCTCCATCATTTACACACTCAGCGATTTCCTGTAATAGTTTCGTAAATGCTTCTTTGAATAATGAGCGCATATTATCGAAGTCAAGGCTTCTGAAACTTCCGTCAATATCAAATGCCTCAACAGAATTTAACTGCTTAGAAGCACCAGCGAAGCGGTCATCGTATACTGTATAGTTTTCGTCTGTTACAACGATAATATATAAAATTTCTCCTGTAATCGTTTTTAATTCGATATTTGTCTTGTGTTTTTTGACATCGGTAATAATGTGGATACCGTCAGAATGATAAAGTTTAAAAAGTTTCATAACATTGCCCCCTGAAAATAGAATCATTTATATAAACATTATATATAAATATGGCTAATAATGGAATGGTTGAAAAGTATATAGAAATATTAGTATAGCCTTTATTTATCTTAAGTTTTAATTGCCATTTGATGCTTCTAACGAAGGGAAATTGTCCAGTTAACTTTCTGTTGTAACAGGGGCAGCTTTATGGAGCGGACGTACTTCGATATAGTGAAGCTGATGACCGTGTTGTTCATAAATGCTAAATACATATTGTTCCAGCTCGATGTTTTTACTAGCCCTAATGCCATTATTCACGGTTAAGAACCAACCACCGAGTGTTTCTACATCATCTGTATCTAGTGAAATTTGTAGTAAATTTTCTACATCTTCAACAAGCATTTTGGCATTCAAAATATAATGATTGTCACCAATTTTTCGAATTTCAGCAACTTCATCATCGTCAAACTCATCACGAATTTCTCCAACGATTTCTTCTAAAATATCCTCAACCGTTACAAGTCCACATGTACCACCATATTCATCCATTAAAATGGCCATATGAATGCGTTCCTTTTGCATGCGGCCAAGTAATTGTTGAATAGGTGTCGTTTCTATTACTCGAATAACAGGGTTAATAAAATCTTCAAGCACAAAAGAATCATCCGTTAATTGTTCAAGTAGACCATGGGTAAATAACTCTTTTGCATTAATAAATCCTAAAATATTATCTCGGTCACCATCATAAATAGGGTAGCGAGTATATTTTTCAGCGGCGATAAAATGAATAATATTGGTGAAGGTTTCGTTTTTTTCAATGCCTGCAATTTCAGTTCGGGGAACCATAATTTCACGAGCAATACGCTCGTCAAATTCAAAGACATTATTGACGAATTTTAACTCAGTTTTGTTAATTTCACCGCTTTTAAAACTTTCAGATAGCAATGAGCGCAATTCTTCTTCCGTATGCGATATCTCGTGCTCATTTGCTGGCTTCATGCCGAAAAAGCCTAGAAGAATACGAGCTGATCCGTTCAAAAACCAAATGAATGGGTACATCAATTTATAGAAAGCGATAATCGGTTTAGCAAAAAGTAATGCAATTTTTTCCGTCTTTTGGATAGCTGCTGTTTTTGGTGCCAATTCACCGACGACAACATGTAAAAAAGTAGCGATAGCGAAAGCGGTACCAATTGTGAAAATCGGTATATACTTATCAGCAATTCCGATCATTTCAAATAATGGATGCAGCATAAATTCAAAGGTTTTTTCTCCTACCATCCCGATACCAAGTGCTGTTATCGTTATGCCGAGCTGACAGGCGGATAGGTATTCATCTAAGTGATTGACAACATGCTTCGCGGGAATGGCATTTTTATTGCCCTCTGCGATTAATTGGTCAAGTCTAGAGGAACGCATTTTAACAATTGAAAATTCCGTTGCGACGAAAAACGCGGTTAACGCTAATAATATCGTGAAAATTGATAAATTCAGTATGGTCTCCAAATAGTCGTTCTGCAAAACAGAACGTCACCTCCTAGGTATTAATAAGTAATAATAAAGATTGCATAAGTGCAATACTTTCAGGTGAAACATTTTTTTTAATTGATTGGATATTTTTATTGTCTTGATTGTTCATTTGTTCAAGTAAAGATGATACATCATGTTCTAAATCTTGCATTTTTAAACGTAGCATTTGAACATCGATTTCTTCATAACTAGTAATATTGAGTGCGTTTTGTATTTCTACTAGTGAAAGCCCTTCTTGTTTACGTTGTTCAATAAAATAAAGTCGATCAATCATGGCAGGGTCGTAATAGCGATAGTTTGACTCGGAACGCTCTGCCTCCAACAGGCCTAAATTTGTATAATAATCGATTGTTCTTTTTGTAATGCCTGTTTTTTGAGCAAGCTCACCAATTTTTAGTTTTTCTGTCCCAATGCAATGACCTCCCAACCATCACGTGATACTTTGATTATAACGTGATGGTTTACTAGCATTCAAATAATAAGCTTTAATATTTCTAAATTGTAAGATTACTTTGTGTCATGGGAATTTGTAGAGGTAAGGTTTTGCAAATGGCGTTAATCTACATAAAAATAGCTTTTCTTAACGATAACCGTCAGAAAAGCTATAAGAATTATTTTTTTAAATATGTATCATATAGATGATGTAGGGCATCATCACCACTTAATTGTAGTATCTTCTCTTGATTGTACACAAGCGTTACTTCTGTCTGTGAGCTATCAATTTGATCGTCCTGCATTACACAAATAACAGTTACCAAACCCGTTTCAGCAAGCTGTTTTTGCATATGATCATCCCAAGCTTGTTCAGAGAATAACGGTGCTTGCCAAGTGCCTTGTACATGAAGCTCGTTTTTTTCGCCGTCATATTCCCAGCGTATGTCACGTAAAATAGTTTTAAATAGGTCATTAATAGTAAAGGATTCGTCGTTGTAATTAATTGTAAGTGCTCTTATTGCATGCACATCTTGGCTAACTGCGCTAGCTGCTGCATCAGCTGCTGAGTTAATGCCCGAAAAGGCATCTTTAATTTCAGTTAGTCTATCACCACAGCCAGCAAGTAAGACAGAAAGGCATGTAACAATAGCGAGTTTTGTCATCCATTTCACAAGGAGTACCCCCAGTTCCACTAGTTGTTACTACTATATTAACGAAAAGAAAATTATGAAGAAAGGGTATGTAAGAGGCAGATTGTGACGTTTTTTCAACGATACTGCCTTTTCCAGAGTATGCTTGATTGTAAGAATTAATAGACTGAATTTTTAAATAATTATCATTTGAAAGGGGAGCGTTTTGGGATGAAAATTAATGATGAAATACTCGACCGTTTAGGAACATATTTTGTTTATCACGCAGTATATGATAATTATGGGATAACTTTTGAAAATTTTGTGGAGCGTTGGTTACGGGGGATTCTTGAAGTTTAAAGTACAAAAAATTTCTTCGTACACCCATTGTATTGCCATGGGCGATTTTTAGACAAGTTCTGCATTGTAACAATCTGAAAAGAGTCGTGTTTCACAAAGGAAACACGACTCTTTTATTTAAGATTTTTTTAATAAGTATTACTTAAAGTAATTAGTGATAAATTGATTTGCTTCTTGCCAATTGTAAACGCGCACAACATTGTCAGGTACAGCAAGTCGATTGTATGGTGTGTCGAATAACACCACGGGTATTTTTAATTCTTCAGCGAGCATCACAGCATTATCATGTTTATCTTCAAAGAAAGCTGCTACACTATGCTTTTTCGCTGTAGCTAGTTTATCATGGCTACCTATAAGTTCAATATGATCGAAAGGGATAGCCTGTGACTTAAACCAGTTCATCGTAATATCAGATACATTTTGACCGCGTGCAGAAATGAAATATAGCTCATAAGTATTTTGCCAAGCACTTAAAATGTCTTTGGCATCTTTTGCAGCCTCAGAAACTTCATACATATAAGGCTCATTTTCCTTAAACCACGCGTTGAATGCTGTGCGATCTACTGGATGCGGGAAAGCTGATAAAAAATCATATTCACATACATCATCCAGAGTAATATTCACATTGTACTGCTTATTGATGTGAGGAATGAGTGTACTCGGACATGTTACTGTTCCATCAATATCGATTCCAAAACGAGGCTTTGTCATGCAAGCACCTCCTTAGGCGTTCGCTTTTGCAGCTTCTTCAGCCGCACGTTTTTCTGCCATTTCAGCAGCTAGCTTATCGATTTCTTTTTTCAACTCTTCTACCATTGTTTCTTCTGGCACTTTACGGACCGTTTTGCCTTTCATGAATAAGAGACCCTCACCACGCGCACCAGCGATACCGATATCTGCTTCACGTGCTTCACCAGGACCATTTACTGCACAGCCTAGAACAGCAACTTTTAAAGGAACATTCAATTTTGAAATGTATTCCTCAACTTCGTTAGCGATAGAGATAAGATCGATTTCAATACGTCCACATGTAGGACAAGAAATCAATGTGGCCATATTAGAAGCTAAACCAAATGATTTTAATAGCTCACGTGCAACTTTCACTTCCTCCACAGGATCTGCAGAAAGAGAAATCCGTAGAGTATTACCAATGCCTTTTGACAAAATGGCGCCTAGCCCAGCAGCTGATTTTACAGTACCTGCAAAAAGTGTACCTGATTCTGTAATACCTAAATGTAGAGGGTAATCAAATGCTTTTGCAGCTTTTTCATAGGCTTCAATAGCTAAATTAACGTCTGATGCCTTCATTGACACAATAATATCGTGGAAATCTAAGTCTTCCAAAATTTTAATATGGTGTAATGCAGATTCTACCATGCCATCTGCAGTTGGATAGCCGTATTTTTCAAGAATATGACGTTCTAGTGAACCAGCATTTACGCCAATACGAATAGGAATACCTTTTGCTTTCGCTGCTGTAACAACTGCTTCAACTTTTTCTTTACGCCCAATATTACCTGGATTAATACGAACTTTATCAATACCATTTTCAATTGCTTTTAAAGCTAATTTATAGTCAAAGTGAATATCAGCTACTAATGGAATATGGATACGTTTCTTTATTTCTGCGATTGCATCAGCTGCACGCTCATCTGGGACTGCAACGCGAACGATTTGACAGCCTGCTTCTTCAAGTCGAAGAATTTCTGCTACTGTTGCTTCGACATCATGTGTTTTTGTTGTACACATACTTTGAATGAATAATTCATTACTACCACCAATTGTTAAATTACCGACACGTACTGGACGTGTTTTTGAACGGTGACAAATTTCACTCATTAACTTTCTCTCCTTTTCGGGCCACTACTTTCAGCCGTCACTGACACTTATTTTATCAGTGTAAGAAAATAAGGACAAGGAAGAAACGTTAACTTTTCATTTTCCGCATTTATTTTCGAATTCAAAAGAGAGGGGAAGCTTAATATTTTCGCCTGGTACAAGTGCTTGTATTTGTAAATGTGGATTTAATTGATAAAAAAGCTCCAGTCGTTCAGGAAAGGTCATCGGCACTTTTGCAGGATGTAGTGCAAATAAGCTATGTATCGTATCGCCTTGAATCGTTTGTACACTGATGTAGGTAGGTTCGCGTTGGTCTTCACAAAATGCATTTTGACTTTCTTTAGGATAGAAGGCAGCAAGAGATAATGTTCCCTCTGTTAAATCTACTTTAACGACAAATGCGATAAGCACGATTGCAACGGTTAATAAGAATGCACGCAAAAAATCCCCTCCTTTTTCTACACTATATTGAGAAGAGAGGGGAATCATGCCTATTATTTTGAAATTGGTTGTTTTGGATATTTTGTAAAGGCTACAATTAATAGAGTTATCGTTAAAAGTAATGACAATATTGAGATAATCGTAGCGGCATTTGGAATGTACTCTGCTAGCATACTTAAAATAGTGGCCCATGTAATAGCGAATGTTGTTGTACGCCAAATATGGCGGTATTCACCTCGGCGTTTCATGATTTTTAAAATAAATAATCCTGCTAACGCATAGAGAGCAATTTGCCCAAAAATCAACATTGTTGTCATTACAAACAACATAATGAATGTGACAGGGTATAAGAGCCACTTTATTTGTTCTATGTATTCGGTTATACCGCTAATGTCAATCGTATTGGTAGACATATCAGCAGAAAAACGCCCAAAAGAAAATACTGTAACAATCGTAATTAATAGAAAGGTATATTGAATAACTTTTCCAATAGGTAGTAAACGATAGGCTGCTAGTTTTTTAGGATGTATTAAGCTATCGATAAATAATTGTGAGTGTTTCATTTATATCTCCTCCAAACGATATTCTAACATGTTCAGGAATGACTAGATATGGACATTAGTAACTTTATCTGAGAATACGATGCTAAAATGTTAACATTGTGTAAAGAAGTTAAAGGTTTTCTTTACTTTTTGTACAATTTCATTTAATGATTAGGAATAGAGTAGTAGAGACGTAGGAATTGGAGCGAAAACCATTGACAATCGATTGGCAAAGCATATTATTTCAATTTTTAGGCGGATTAGGGGTCTTTTTATTTTCCATAAAATATATGGGGGAAGGTTTACAAAAATCGGCAGATGATAGACTTCGAGAATGGTTGAATCGATTTACGACAAATCCGCTAATGGGTGTGTTAGTTGGTATAATCGTAACGGTTTGTATCCAGTCAAGCTCAGCAACAACAGTGATTACTGTTGGCCTAGTAAGTGCAGGCTTCTTAACACTTCGTCAAGCTATTGGCGTTATCATGGGGGCTAATATTGGTACAACAATAACCGCATTTATTATCGGTATTAATATTGGTATTTATTTTTATCCACTACTTGCGATTGGTGCGGCATGTTTGTTTTTCTTTAAAAAAGCAATCTATCATCATATTGGGCAAATTTTATTCGGCTTTGGTGGTTTGTTTTTAGGGCTAGAGTTAATGAGTGCAAGTATGCAGTCGCTGCATCAATTAGCGGATTTCGCATCATTAACCATTCATCTAAGTAACCAGCCGGTAATTGGCATATTTCTAGGCACTATTTTTACGTTGCTCGTACAAAGCTCGACAGCGACAGTCGGAGTACTTCAAGGCTTATATGCCGAGAATTTAATTGGCATAGATAGTGCGCTACCGATTTTATTTGGTGAAAATATAGGGACGACGATTACAGCTGTTTTAGCTTCATTAGGTGCTTCAATCTATGCAAAGCGTGCTGCGGCAGCACATGTGTTGTTTAATGTTATTGGGACAGTTATTTTTATGTTGCTTTTTACCCCATTTATAAACTATGTACAGTGGATTAGTGGTCTGTTTCACTTGGAGCCGCGTATGCAAATTGCTGTAGCACATGGCTCGTTTAATGTTTTTAATATGATGATTCAGCTACCATTTATTGCAGGGTTGTCGTTGCTAGTAACTAAATTATTACCTGGCAATGATGGTAATATTGATGTTACGACGAAGCATTTAGATCCAGCATTTATCGATTCTTCTCCTGCCATTGCGCTAGGCCAGGCAAAAGAGGAAGTTTTGCGGATGGGCGAGCATGCACTTAGGGGATTAGAAGAAACATTTTTATATATGAAAACTGGGGAATCTGCACATATTCCGACAGTATTACAATTGGAAGTTGGACTCAATCACTTAGATAAAGAAATAACAAATTATTTAGTTATGGTCTCAAAGCAGCCACTTTCTCATGCTGATTCGGTTCGTCACCATACTCTTTTAACAAATGTACGTGATATTGAGCGTATCGGCGATCATTTTGAAAATATATTAGAGCTTTTACAATATAAAGATCACCATGAAGTAAGCTTAAGTAAATCAGCCCGACAAGATTTAATTGGTATGTTTAGTCTCGCAATTGAGGCAGTACGTAAAAGCATAGAAGCGCTTGATACAGCTAGTCTTAGTTTGGCACAAGAAGTAACAGAGCTCGAGAGTTTAATTGATGATATGGAGGATAAACTAAGACAAAAGCATATCGCACGCTTAAATACTAATGAATGTAGTGGCGCTGCGGGTATCGTGTATACGGATATTGTGAGTAACTTGGAGAGAATAGGGGATCATGCTGTTAATATTGCAGATTCTATATTAGGTATTCGCCATTAGGTATGAAACTTTTGGCAATATGTTTCGTATTAAAGGCAATGCACGACAAAAGGAGAGAATGTTTATGGAAGTCATTGGCTGGATCGTAGTAATTGCCTGCTTTATTATTTCATTTGTAGGTTTAGTGTATCCGATAATCCCTGGCGTTTTATTTTTACTCGGTGGTTTTTTACTGTATGGATTATTTTTCTCATTCGCCGATTTAAGCTGGTGGTTTTGGGCTATTGAAATATTATTTGTTATCCTGCTATTTGGTGCTGATACGGTTGCAAATGCTTTTGGTATTAAAAAATTTGGCGGCTCAAAAGCAGGAATGTGGGGAAGTACAATTGGCTTATTGATTGGTCCATTTGTTATTCCAGTTGCAGGAATATTAGTAGGTCCATTTTTAGGAGCGGTTATTGCGGAACTTCTAGTAGAGCGAAGAACAGTTGGGGAAGCAGTAAAAAGTGGTGTGGGTTCCCTTATCGGCTTTTTAACATCAACGGTAGCGAAAGCGGTTATTCAAATTGTGATGATTGTCATTTTCTTTATTGCCATATAATTTGTTCGTGCACTTTTGTGGGTGTAATTATAAAGTTTAACAAAATAAAGAAGTGGGTATGATAGAGATTGGATTGTTTTTTCGGTCAAAAGGCTGAAATCTTTGATTTGAGGTATTTTTCATTGAATGGTTTGACCAATTTTGATAATCTAAGGATGTACTAATTATTTCTTTATTTTAGGGAGGAACTTAAAAATGGCTTACGAATTACCACAATTAACTTATGCTTATGACGCATTAGAACCAAATATTGATGCAAAAACAATGGAGATTCACCATTCTAAACATCACAATACTTATGTAACAAATTTAAACGCAGCAGTAGAAGGAACTCAATTTGCTGAAAAAGACATTAATGACTTAATCGCAAATATCGACGCACTTCCAGCTGACAAACAAACTGCAGTTCGTAACAACGGTGGCGGACATGCTAACCACACACTATTCTGGGAATTAATCGCTCCAGGCGGTTCAAAAACTCCGGTTGGTGAAGTAGCAAAAGCAATCGATGCTAAATTTGGTTCTTTCGATGCTTTCAAAGAAGAGTTTGCTAAAGCTGCAACAACTCGATTCGGTTCAGGTTGGGCTTGGTTAATCGTTGATGGTGATTCAGTAGCTGTTACATCTACACCAAATCAAGACTCTCCAATTATGGAAGGTAAAACACCAATCTTAGGATTAGATGTTTGGGAGCACGCTTACTACTTAAACTACCAAAACCGTCGTCCAGATTATATTGGTGCTTTCTGGAACGTAGTAAACTGGGATGTAGTAGAAGCTAAATTCCAAGCTGCAAAATAATCATTTGCGAGAAAACAATGATGTTTCTGCGAAGCTGACGTCAGTAAAGTGGAACGATAAAAATTAATTTTCAAGTAGAGGGCTATGCAAAGGGTGAAAAATCACCTGGGCATAGCCCTTTTTAAATGAATTTATCGCATCAAGTGAAAACTTACTATAGTCGTTTACTGTTTTAAAGAAATCAATATATATTGAAGGAAACTTTTCTTGCAAAGTACCGTCAAATAAATGAAGCTATTAGTAAGGAATTTAAAGTGAGTTAATTTCATAAGGATTTTTTCTAGGGAAAATAACGATTTTTAATGGAGCGAAGGTCAAAGATTCCAGTGGGATAAGCAAGCCTGGACTGAGCATAGCATAGGAAGGTGCTCGATGCTCGCCAAGGAAAGCGTTTGCCTGTTGCATAATGGTGTAAACAATCCTGTTCTATATTTTTTCAATATTTTCCTTTAATGGAAAACAACAATTATGGAATTGATTCAAGTGTATGCTTTTCTGACTTAACATCGAATGGTATACTAGGTATCGTGTATTTAAACAGTTATTAGATGAGGAGGGTAATACATATGCGCAAAGCACCGGGGAAAAATCGCGCAGCGAGTGTTAAAGCAAAGCATCACTCTAATTTAACATTTCGTATGAATGTCCTTTTCTTTGCAATATTTATCGTATTTTCGATGTTAATTTTTAGGCTTGGTTATATGCAAATTGTAAAAGGGGAAGATTATGTTCGTATTTTAGAGCGGACAGAGGAAGTACCTGTTAATACAAGTGTACCAAGGGGTAGGATGTATGATCGTTATGGGCGAATTTTAGTTGATAACCAACCGGAAAATGCAATTACATATACGAAAATGCAGACGACAAAAACTGAGGATATGCTAGCAATAGCTGAAAAGCTTGCGCAGCTGATTGAACAGCCGATAGACCGTATTACACTACGTGATAAATATGATTTTTGGATTTTAAAAAATCATGATGCGGCATACGCAAAAATTTCTGATGCAGAGCAAACTAAAATTAAAACCCAAGAAAATATTACGACAAGTCAAGCAAATGCAGAGATTGATAAGGTTGTGCGTGAGCGCATTACCGACGAAGAATTAGCACAATTAACTGATGATGATTTAGAAGTACTAGCAATTTACCGAGAGATGGTATCAGGCTATAATTTATCACCACAAATCATTAAAAGTGAAAATGTAACAGCTGATGAATTTGCACGTGTTTCTGAGCGTTTAACAGAGTTGCCAGGAGTCAACACAACGACAGATTGGAAGCGTGTCAAGCTATCTTCACTTTCTGTGCTAGGCCGCACAACTGTTCCAACGAAGGGGATTCCGAAAGATAAGCTGAATTATTATTTGGCACGGGATTATTCACGTAATGACCGCGTAGGAGAAAGTTATATTGAAGCGCAATATGAAGAACTTTTACAAGGGCAAAAAACAGTTGTCAAAAATATTACGAATAAAAAAGGGCAAGTTGTCGATACCGTTACAACATATGATGGCGAGCCTGGAAAAGATTTAGTATTAACATTTGATAGTGAATTACAGGCAGCTAATGAAAAAATTGTAGAAGAAGAACTGCTTAAATTAAAAGCGATGTCTGGCTCTAGTTTATTAGACCGTGCTTTCTTAGTCATGATGGATCCGAACACTGGTGACGTATTATCAATGGTCGGTAAAAAAATCGAAAAAGATTCGGAAACTGGTAAAAATGTAGTTGTGGATTATGCATACGGCTCTTTCACAACAGCATATGAAGCTGGATCTGTAGTAAAAGCAGCAACGTTGCTGACAGGCTATAAACTAGGGGCCATTACGCCGAGTACAGTATTGGGAGATGAACCGATTCATTTACTTGGTACACCAGTAAAAAAATCGATATTTAACCGTAATGGGTATATTTCAATGGACGGCTTAAGTGCACTTGAACAATCATCTAACGTTTATATGTTTAAAACAGCAATGCTTATTAATGGCACACCGTATAGTTATATGATGCCATTACGATTAAATGATCAAACATTCCCGAATATGCGTAATTCCTATGCACAATTTGGCTTAGGTGTTAATACAGGTATTGATTTACCAAATGAATTTAGTGGTGTGGAAGGTCCTTCAGGTCCGACGATGGGTGGTAAAACACTCGACTTAGCAATTGGGCAGTATGATACGTATACACCGCTACAACTAGCACAATACATTTCAACAATAGCAAATGGTGGCTATCGTATACAGCCCCATGTCGTGAAAGAAGTGCGTGATCCATCAAAAGATGGTCAGCAGCTAGGGCAATTAGTGACAGAAGTAGGACCGAGAATTTTAAATCATATTGATAATACTGATGATGAAATTAATTATGTTAAACAAGGATTGCGTCGTGTTTATACAGGCACTCGTGGTACTGCACGATCAGCATTTGCAAATGCGCCGTATACAGCTGCCGGTAAAACGGGGACAGCAGAAGTTGTGTATTATGGACCGTTACGTGAACGTTATGGTACAAATACGATTAATTTGACGCATGTTGGCTATGCGCCATATGAAAATCCTGAAATTGCCTATGCGGTTGTGATTCCATGGGCAACTACTAACCTAGATCAACATTTATCAAATAATAACGTTATTGCAAGACGTGCTTTAGATAAGTACTATGAGCTAAAAGAAAAATATGACACGACAAAAGTGACAGATAATAAAGTAGAGCAACCAATTTTACCTGCTATTACAAATGATAAAATTGGTGAGGATGAACAAGAATAAAAAAACCGCTAGCGCATTTTAAATGCCTAGCGGTTTTTTTATTTATAGTCAAAGCGTATAATTTCCGCAGCTGGTTTTCTAGCGGCGATTACTATACAGAAAGTTGCTGAATGGCTAATTCAAACTGCTGCTTTGGTTTATTTCCATAGAGCTCTATATTATTAAAGAAATAAGATGACACCATAAAATCAATAGCCTCCTGTAAAGAAAACGCCCGATGATCCATGATAAGTGTTAAATATGTTTTGAAGTAATCGGCATTTTGTACTTTTGCATGCTTAATCACAAAGTCAAACTCCTCTTATAGTATTTCCTGACACAAATGCTTATTATAGCATTTTTCCTAAAGGAAGCAAGTAAGAATGCTATTGTAAATGATTTTTTACAATCCTTTACAAAGCATTACATTCCTTTACGTGTCTTTTACGAACGATTTATACGAATTCAACAATAAGTCATTATAGTAAAGATTGTAAGGCAAACAACAAATAAAAAAGTTAGTGACGGAGGCAAATGAGATGAAAAAGTGGAAGTACTTAACGATGACAGCTGTAATGGGTTCAGCATTAATGCTAGGTGCATGTAGTGGAGACAACTCAGCGCAAAATGGTAACAATGCAGAAACGAACGCACCAGCGAACTCAGGACAAGAAGCTGCTGACGAGAAACTGCAAGGTTCAGTTGCTGGTGATGGTTCATCAACAGTAGCACCAATCATTGAAGCAGTTGTTGAAGAGTATGCAGGTGCACAACCGGATGTCAAAGTATCGGTAGGTGTTTCTGGTACTGGTGGCGGCTTTGAAAAATTCATCGCAGGTGAGACAGACTTTTCAAATGCATCTCGTTTTATAAAAACTGAAGAGAAAGAAAAACTAGAGCAAGCAGGAATTGCTTACACTGAGTTAGCTTTAGCATATGATGGTTTATCGGTAGTGGTGAACCCTGATAACGATTGGGCAAAGGATTTAACGATAGATCAATTAAAGAAAATTTGGACTGAAGATGGCACAGAGAAAAAATGGTCAGATATCGACCCATCATGGCCAGCAGAGAAAATCGTATTCTATTCACCAGGTACTGACTCAGGTACGTATGATTACTTTGATGAAGTAGTTTTAGATGGTGCTGATCTAGTAAGTGCTGCAACATTATCAGAGGATGATAATATGCTAGTCCAAGGTGTTGCTGGTGACAAAAATGCTATTGGCTTCTTCGGTTTCGCTTACTACTTAGAAAATAAAGATAAATTAAACATTGTGAAAGTAAATGGCATTGAACCAACACATGACACAATTGAAGCTGGGGAGTATACGCCACTTTCCCGTCCGTTGTTCACATATGTGAAAAACAGTGCAATTAAAGATAATGCTGCAGCATATGATTTCATCAAATTTACACTTGAAAATGCAGGGGATATGGCAGAGGCAGTAGGTTATGTAAGTCTACCTGACGAAAAATATGCTGAAGGCTTAAAAACTTTAGAAGGTTTAAAATAAGCAAACATGCATGCATAGAGGGAAAGAGACGTATGCTCTTTCCCTTGCTTAATGGAAAGGAGTACCCAATGGTTTCTCATAAAGAAAATAAGACATCATCTGTGCAACAATTAATTGCAAATTCGCGCAATCATAAAACTAAGAAAATAGTGGAAAAAGCCATGCCAGCTTTATTATTTTCTGCAGCGCTTATCTCGATTTTGACGACATTTGGCATTGTTTTCACCCTTATTTTTGAAACGTTTGAATTCTTTAAACGTGTTTCGATTACGGATTTTCTATTTGGTACACAGTGGCTACCGTTTTCTGGCAAGGAGCCTTTGTTTGGGATATTACCACTTATCGCAGGGACACTTAAAGTCACATTTATTGCAGTAGCAGTAGCTGTACCGTTTGGGATTGCTTCAGCAATATATTTGAGTGAATATGCAAGTGAGAAAATACGACGTACAGTTAAACCAATATTAGAAGTGTTAGCAGGTGTACCTACAATCGTCTATGGTTTCTTTGCATTGACGTTTGTAACACCAATGCTACAAGGCATCATTCCACAACTTAAGTTGTTTAATGCACTTAGTCCAGGGATTGTAGTGGGCATTATGATTTTGCCAATGATTACATCACTATCAGAGGACGCGATGTCATCTGTACCAAACAGTATGCGTGAGGGGGCGTTAGCCCTAGGTGCAACGAAGTTTGAAGTTGCTATAAAAGTCGTGCTACCAGCGGCTTTATCAGGGATTATAGCATCGGTAGTACTGGCTATTTCCCGGGCAATTGGGGAAACGATGATTGTATCACTTGCTGGGGGATCAACACCGAAATTTGATCTTGATGTTACAGATTCCATTCAAACAATGACAGCGTATATTGTACAAGTGTCAACTGGTGATGCTGGTTATGGAACGACGATTTATTACTCGATTTACTCAGTTGGATTCACTTTATTTATCTTTACTTTAGTAATGAATCTACTTGCTCATTATATTTCGAAACGCTTCAGGGAGGTTTACTAGCATGCGCTATATCGATGATACAGTCGTCAAGAAACGAATGACAAAGCGTATTACATTCAATAAAGTGTGGAAGTTCTTATTTTTCTTGGCAACTACATTTGCACTTGTGATGCTAGCTATTTTGCTCTACCGTATTGTGACGCAAGGAATTGGCTATTTAAACTTTGATTTCTTAACAAATTTTGCTTCGCGTTTTGCGAATAAGGCGGGAATTAAAGCGGCATTAGTTGGCTCGCTCTGGTTGATGGCGGTTGTAGCTCCCGTGTCAATCATTCTAGGTGTAGGAACAGCGATTTATCTAGAAGAATATGCAAAGAAAAATAGACTAAACGATTTTATTCGTATGAATATTTCAAACTTAGCAGGTGTACCTTCAATTGTTTTTGGTTTACTTGGCTTAACAATTTTTGTTCGTATGTTGGGACTTGGTAAAAGTATTTTAGCTGCAGGTTTAACAATGAGTTTGTTAATTTTACCTGTGATTATCGTGGCAGCACAGGAGGCAATTCGTGCTGTACCGAATGAACAACGTGAAGCATCCTACGGTATGGGTGCGACAAAATGGCAAACAATTTTACGTGTCGTATTACCAGCAGCTATACCGGGAATTTTAACAGGTAGTATTTTAGCGTTGTCCCGTGCGATTGGTGAAACAGCTCCATTAGTAGTACTTGGGATTCCTGTTATTTTACAGTTTTTACCTAACGATCTTTTAAGTCAGTTTACTGCATTGCCAATGCAAATTTACGATTGGGCAAAACGTCCGCAAGAGGCATTTCAATACGTAGCGGCAGCGGGAATTTTAGTACTGATGATCGTGCTGTTACTGATGAATTCGATTGCCATCTTTATTCGAAATAAATTCCAAAAACGTTATTAATGAGGTGACCTTATGGTACTAGATTTTAAAGAGGAAAAATCAGTTGTTAAATCGATTAATATAAATGTAAAGGCTAATGCTGAAGTTGCGAAAAAAGTAGTGTATGATACGCGTAACTTAAATTTATGGTACGGGGATCATCATGGTTTAAAAGACATTAATTTAAGTATTTATGAAAATGAAGTAACAGCCATTATCGGTCCTTCAGGTTGCGGGAAATCAACTTATTTAAAAACGTTGAATAGAATGGTAGAGCTAGTACCAACTGTCCGTACTTCAGGAGAGATTTTGTATCGTGAGCGTAATATTTTAGATAAAAGCTATACAGTAGAGGAATTACGTACTCGTGTGGGGATGGTTTTCCAAAAACCTAATCCATTCCCAAAATCTATTTATGACAATATTGCTTATGGTCCTCGTATCCATGGCATAAAAAACAAAAAGATTCTTGATGAAATTGTTGAAAAGTCTCTGCGCGGTGCGGCAATTTGGGACGAAGTAAAAGATCGTTTAAATCAAAATGCATATGGGCTATCAGGTGGACAGCAACAGCGAATTTGTATCGCTCGCTGTTTAGCGATAGAGCCAGATGTTATTTTAATGGATGAGCCAACATCTGCACTTGACCCAATTTCTACATTAAAGGTAGAAGAGCTTGTACAAGAGCTTAAAAAGGATTATTCGATCATTATCGTTACACATAACATGCAACAAGCGGCACGTATTTCGGACCGTACAGCATTTTTCCTTAGCGGCGAAGTCATTGAATATGACAAAACAGATGTGATTTTCCAAACACCTGCTGATCAACGTACAGAAGATTATATTTCAGGTCGCTTCGGCTAAGCATAGGAGGAACGATAGATGGCAGTACGTGAACGCTTTGAACAAGAGCTAAAAGAAATCCAAGAACAGTTTGTGGAAATTGCAACAAGTAGTATTAATGCGTTAAAAATATCATTTGAGGCATTACAAGAGCAAAATTTAGAGAAGGCGTTAAAAATTCTTGAGGATGATTTAATTATTAATCGCCTTGAAGAGGAAATTAATGATCGAGTTATTTTAATGATTGCCAAGCAGCAGCCCGTTGCGACAGATTTACGTCGTCTTATGGTGCTTGTAAAAGCGGCATCCGATATGGAAAGAGTGGGCGATTATGCGGTCAATATTGCTAAAGAGACAATCCGTATAGGAAAAGAGCCATTAGTCTTTCCGACAACCAATTTACAAACAATGTGTAATAAAACAGTAGAAATGCTTGAGAGCATTATTACCGCATTTAAGGACGAAGATACTGTTCGTGCCAAGGAAATTGCTGAGCTAGACGATTACGTAGATGATTTATACGGAGCTACGGTTACATTATTGCTTCGTGCAGGTGCTGAAAATCCAGCACATATTTCGCAAATAACACATTTAACGTTTGTTTGTCGTTATCTTGAACGCTCTGCTGATCATGCAACTAATATTGCTGAACATTTATTTTACTTAATCAAAGGTAAACATTATGAATTGAATAATTAAAAGAGGGTTGCATTGAGGCCCTTCAGATTATAGCTAACTCGAAAAACTTCGAATTGGCTATAGTCTTTTTTTATTTTAAAAATAGATATTTACGTCCATCTATTACCTTAACATCGAAGCATTAAATTGTTTGAGTGCCTGGCACTTTGGGTTGCTTTCTGCATTAAATAACTAAATAAACAAAATTGCAGCAACATTGCACTCTGCCGATGCGTCAAATCTGTAGGGTGTTATTGTATTGTCAAAAAAATAATTTGGTTATACTATAGACATTATCCCGAAAAAATAGGTGCTTAGGAGGTGCTGCTGCATGAAAGACAGTGTAGAATCACTTATTAAGAAATTTGGTCTAGAAATTTCAATAGAACAACGCAAATACTTAGGGTTTCTATATGAAAATTTACATCTAGAAGAGTTAAGTGATAAGGAACAACATTTTTTTATTGACTATTTTTACAAGAGTGAGACACTACGTAATATGGCAGCATTTGCACTTGAGCTAGCGGATGTCATGCATGAGATTCGTGAAAACGTTCCAACTATTGAACAGGCAGAGCAGTTAGCGAATGGAAAAGAGCAACGCTTGTATTATGAGCAAAAGTGGCAAGAAGCTAGACGACAAAAACTAAAACAACAAACGACAAAAAATGGGAATATTCTATACGTTCCATTTGTTGACTACAAGGAAGAGCAAGGTCCAATGGTTATATGTCTTGAACAAACATCTGGAATGGCCAAATATTCAGAGCTGTGTAAAAGCATGATTTTGTCCTTATTTATGGATGCGCATCAGGAGCAAAGAGATTTATATATCGTGCCATATGATTGTCAAATTCATGTCCATTATCGCTTTGAAAATGGACATTTAAATCTATCTGATTTTAAAGATTTTATTGAATATAAGGCAAAAGGGGAAGCGGCGATTTTGCCTGTTCTACAGTTTGTGAAAGGATTGCTCCAGGAAAATCAGCAATGTGCAGAAACAGATGTTATTATTTTTACTGAAGGTAACCCTGTTGATGGGCAATATTTATTAGGGAAGCGTGCAAAGACTATGATAGAGGAAATGAAGCAGCGTTATCATGCCGAATTTTCAGTAATTGCAATGAATGAACAACGTTTTAATGAGCATCATTTTTGGTTTGCAAATAAGGCTATTTTTGCAGCCGATGCGATTCAATAAAATGTACAGCTGACCAGAGAGCTTTTGGTCGGCTTATTTTTACTGAACAGTCATATCGTTTTGACAGTATAAAAACAATTTACAATAATGTACATAGGTAAGTAAAAGGAGAATTACATGGATTCAATGAAATGGTTATTACCGAACTTGACTGCACCAACATGGATGGATATTACAATTGCAGTCGCGTTTTGTGTATTTGGTTGGCTATTCCAGCATTTTGTGCTAAAGAAAATAATTACGAGCAGTGTAACGTTTTTAAAAAAGAGACAACGTAATTTTCAAGCGACTGTACTTGCACAATTTAATAACGCAATCCGTTATGCGTTTATGTCAGCAGTAGTTGTACTTAGTTTATCAAATTTACTTAAAATATTTTTATTTACACATTTTGCAACAAAAAATTTCGTATTATCTATTATGGTGTTTTTTGCATTTAAAGGTATATATGATGTGCTTCATTATTATACAAAGCAACCATTACAGTTAAATAACGATGAAGAGCAAAATGTTCTTCTACCGTTCTTCCTTCGTATCGGTAAAGTGCTTGTGATGATATTAGCCATGTTTACAATAGCTTCATTTTGGAACTTTAATATAAATGGCTTCTTAACAGGGATTGGGCTAACAGGAGTAGCGATTGCTTTTGGTATACGCGATACGTTGGCGCATGTTTTTGGTGGGATGTCGGTTGCACTAGACAATCCTTTTCAAATTGGTGACTGGATTGCAACAGAGGACCAAAAAATAGAAGGCACAATTGAAGATATCAATCTTCGTAGTACGCTCATTCAAACAGGCGACAAAGGGCTTGTATATGTGCCAAACTCTTATTTAGTTAATCGTCCGATTTATAATTTATCAAAACGAGAAAAACGAAAATGTGAACTGTTTTTATATGTAGCCGCAGAAAATGAAGAGGAACAATTGCGCAGTGCTTTAAGTACGATTCATCAGCAAATTTATTTGCATGCTAATACTGAAAAAGAAATGATCCATGTTTATATTGATGAGTTTCACCAAACATCTTATCGTGTTCTTGTTCGCTTCTATGTTGCTACAAATGATACGGCAGTTATGCTAAGTGTCAGACAGGATGTTTTATTTGCTATTCGACAGGTAGTACACGAGTATGACATTGTCCTTGCCGAGGAAACGGACGATGATTGTTGAGGATATGGTGAAATATAATTTGAATTGTTTGATACTTTACATTACAATGTAAACTAGTAATCAGCTTAGATGAAGAGTAGTAACTATTATGATTTGTTCTAGAGAGCTAGCGGTTGGTGGAAGCTAGTACAAATAAATAGTGAATGGACTTCGGAGCTCTAATTCAGAAATGGGTAGTATGGATTAGCGTTTGCCTACGTTACAAGGCATTGAGAGGGTCTTTGTAATAAGACCAATGAAGGTGGCACCACGGCTTTTCCGTCCTTTTGTGATGGAAAGGCCTTTTTATATGGATTTTTGGTGTAGCAGAGCAGAGTAGAGCATAGCGAAGGAGAGATTAAGTATGACAGTTGAGCTTAGCAGATTTGCCATGAAGGTATTACAAGGGGACATGATGACGCCCATTTCGGTGTATCAATCTCTTACAGGAAAGCATAAGATGCTATTTGAATCTTCAGCCAAGCATGAGGAAAGTGGTCGTTATTCCTTTATCGCTGTTAACCCAATAGCTGAACTTATCGGGGATAGAAACGGGTATCAATTTACAAAGGGTGACGAGATTGACGAGTCTAGCGATAATGTGTTGAAAAAATTAAAAGAAGTCATGCCATTCCATGAAGCGGCCTATCCATTTGCCTTTTTCGGGGGCGCGATTGGCTTTTTTGGTTATGAAACGGCCTTTTATGCAGAAAAAATTGGTGAGTATTTACATGATAATTTAAATATGCCAGATGTCCATATTTTTTTCTATGATACATTTATCGTATTCGATCATTTAAAGCAAGAGGTTACATTAGCGGCAATTGATTTATTTAATGAAGGACGTACAATTGAAACGATGGAAGCCGAACTCGTTGAAATGGAGAATCAGCTATGCGCTGGTACTACATTTGGTTTGATGGATTTAGGTACACTAGATTTCCAGCCAATGATACAGAAGGAAGAATTTATTACCATTGTTGAGCGCGCAAAACAGCATATTGTAAAGGGAGATATATTCCAAATTGTATTATCTCAACGTTTTTCTTCCCCGTTTGTGGGCAATCCGTTTGCCTTGTATCGTCAGTTAAGAACATCCAATCCATCGCCATATATGTTTTATATGGATTTTGAGGCTTACACTATTTTAGGAACTTCTCCTGAGAGTCTTGTAAAGGTCAAAAATCGGAAAGTCACGACAAATCCAATTGCTGGAACAAAGCCCCGTGGTACAACGCAACAGCAGGATGAGGCTATTGCAGATAGTTTATTATCGGATGAGAAAGAAATCGCTGAACACCGAATGTTAGTTGATTTAGGGCGTAATGATATTGGCCGAATTGCCAAGGTTGGCACAGTAAAGGTTACTAAATATATGAACATTGAACGCTATAAGCATGTCATGCATATCGTATCAGAGGTAGTAGGTGAGATTCGAGATGAAGTGCACGTATTAGACGTCCTTAGTGCATGTCTGCCAGCTGGGACAGTATCTGGAGCACCCAAAATTCGAGCGATGCAGCTAATTAATGAGATGGAACCAGTTAAGCGCGGTGTTTATGCAGGTGCAGTAGGCTATATTTCGGCTACAGGAGATATGGACTTAGCGCTAGCGATTCGTACAATGGTTATTAAGGATGGGTATGCCCATGTGCAGGCAGGTGCCGGAGTCGTTTATGATTCAATTCCTTTATCAGAATATGAAGAAACACTTAATAAAGCTCGTGCGCTACTGGAGGTAAAAAAATGATCTTACTAATCGATAATTATGATTCATTCACATATAATTTATTTCAGCAAGTTAGTATGCTTGGTAAGGAAGTATGGGTAGTACGCAATGATAAAATAACAATTGAAGAAATAAAAGATATAAATCCAGAAGCGATTATATTATCCCCAGGTCCAGGAACGCCGAATGAGGCTGGAATTACAGTGCAAGTCGTACAAGAGCTATATAAAAAGTACCCAATTTTAGGGATTTGCTTAGGGCATCAGTCGATAGGGCAGGCTTTTGGGGGCTCGATTGAACAAGCAAAAAACATTATGCACGGCAAGTTATCAGAATTAAACTACAAACAAACAGGGATTTTCGCACAATTAGATGGAGAAGTAGAAGTAATGCGCTATCATTCGTTAATAATAAAGCCGACTACATTACATGAGGATTTTATTATTACTGCAACTTCTAAAGATGATGGGGAAATTATGGCTATTCAGCATAAACACCATCCACTAGTCGGATTACAATTCCATCCCGAGTCAATAGGAACTGAAGCAGGTAACAATATCGTGCAAGCCTTCCTAAATCAATATCGTGCCAGTCACTAAAACAATTCTGATAATTTAGTAAATTATCCAAGTGAAAAATCCACTCAGGCTTCTGCGGCTTACGAGTTTCCGCAGAAGACGAAGTGGATTTTTTCAATTTACGAGTGCCAGTCACTCAAACAATTCTGAATTTTATCATTGTTTTTTACCTGTAATTAACTTAGCGATTTCCTCTAATGTCATAGAAGAATTGACCTCATAGGATCCAATCTGTAAGCTTCGAGCATATTTTGCATTGGCAAGGAGTAGTTCCATTTCGACACTATTTGTAATAATGCCACCATCCTCTAGCTTCTGAGCCACTATATAAGGCGTTATTCCGCTATATATTTGAAGCGTCATCGTTACTTCATCGTCGGAATCAGGTGTACTACTCTCAGCATGCTCACTCTCAGCAGTAGCGTCAGTTGCATTTTCTTCCTTCGTATTTTCTGTAACAGTTTCTTTAGTAGATTGCGCTTTTAATGAAGCAATTTCTTTCGTTGCTTGTTCAAGCTTTTTTTGTAGCTCCTCCACATCTTTATCATTTGTAGAGGCAACTGTTGGTAGACCAATATTGAAATCAAAGCGGTCTGCTATGGATAGTAACGCGCCGACTAGAAAAAGGGCGACCCCAAATGCACGGATAGAGGATTTGTTCATAATCACCGACCTCCGTTTGCAATCACTTGTTGCACTTGCTCTTCTGTTAAGTTGGAGCGAATACTAATATCAGCAATAGAAAGACCTTGTTTGTTCAATTCAAGCACTTGACTGATAATAATATCGTGAATTGGTTTAAGGTTGTGCGGCATCGGCTCTGACTTTTTTGCTTGTGTTGCTTGTTGAACAGCCTGCATAACCTGTTGAACCTTTGGATTGTGTAGCGTTTGATTTTTAGTTACTGGTGATTTAACTTGGAATTCTGGTTCTAGTAAAAGCTCCTCTTCCACAATTTTTAGACGACGCTTTAAATTATTAGTTTCTTGGAAAATAGAGATAGATAATTCTTCGACATCTTGTTCGACTTTTTTCGCGCTATTTTTGAAAAAGAACGATAAAACGATAAGAACGATACCGACAATCATAAGTATGATGGATAAATCCAATAGTTTCACCCCGTTAAATTATGTAATTATAAGGTATTTTACCACATGCAAACTTAATATGAAATGAAGGTAGATTTTTTTTCAGTTTATGTTATAATAGGTTAGTCGTATAAATCATGCTCAAATTTAAAATTTTAATTCTTGATATAGAGTGGGAGGGTTAATGATGCGCGTAAACATTACTTTAGCTTGCACAGATTGCGGCGAACGTAACTACATTTCTAAAAAGAACAAGCGTAACAATCCAGAGCGTCTTGAACTTAAAAAATATTGCTCTCGCGAGAAGAAATACACTCTTCACCGTGAAACAAAGTAATCGCTCATTAGGCCAAAACCACATGTGGTTTTGGCTTTCTACATTTTAATAGGAGGTAACCTATCGTGGATAAAACAACATTACGCAACGAAGTACGTGAAGCACTTGCAAATCTGAGTGCAGCAACGTATCGTGATCAATCATTTGCTATAGCAAAAAAAGTGCTACAGGAACCATATATAATAGAAGCAAATACGATTGGCATCACAATTTCCAATAAGCCAGAAGTTGACACTATTCATTTAATTGAAGCACTTTGGCAACTAGGTAAAAAAGTGGCTGTTCCTAAATGTAACGCAAAAACGAGAGAAATGTCATTTTATGCTATAGAGTCATTTGCACAGCTAGAAACTGTTTATATGCATTTGCGTGAACCAATTCCTGCAGTTTGTGAGTTCGTTGACGCAAATGAAATGGATATCATACTTGTTCCGGGTGTTGTTTTTGATACGAAAGGTTACCGAATTGGCTACGGCGGTGGTTATTACGATCGCTATGTATTACACTATAAAAAAGGTAAACTGATGTCTCTACTATTTGATGAGCAACTTTATGAACAAGTGCCTATTGAGACGCACGATTGTCCCGTAGATCTTATTATAACACCGACAAAACGTATTGATTGTGTAGCGCAACGAGGAGCGAAATAAAATGGATAAAATGTTAGATATTTATGAATTGTTAAAAACATATGGCACTTATATTTATACTCGGGATCCAATTGGCGATTTGATGTTAATGGAGGATGAAATTCGTGAGTTGTATAAGGCGAATGTCCTGGACATTAAAGATTATCAAATGGCTTTATTATTAATTCGACAAGAAGCTACAAGACTTCGAGTTGAACAAAATAAGCAATAATGTTTTAATTGCGCATAATTTGGGTATCGTAAAAATATTGTAATATGTATGTAAAATTATCAAAAACAGTGGTTTTCCACTGTTTTTATGATTTTACGAAACTTTTTACAATCCAGAACGTATATATTAATGTTAAGTGTATAATTGGGTAGTCGTGAGGGCTTCCCAAAAAATATATCTGTTGATTATCTGTAAAAAAAGGATTAAGATATATTTTGTTTCAGTAACAATTTGTAACAGTTTGATTAATTTTATTATTTTTTTGTAAGGAATAGGGAGGATGTTAGGAATGAAATTAACAAAGTGGCCTAAACATTCATTTATGATACTAGCAATCGTAGCAACTTGGATAAAAACGGTCATTGTTTACCACACAAGCTTTGAGTTGAAGTTAGAAAATGCGATGCAACAATTCATATTGTTTATCAATCCATTAAGTTTTGTGCTGTTTATTTATGGATTATCGTTATTCTTTAAAACACCAAAAATACGAAATCGTTATATAATTACTATTAGTGTATTATTATCTATTGTTTTATATGGAAATGTTGCGTTCTATCGATTCTACAATGACTTTATTACATTACCGGTATTATTCCAAACAAGTAACTTTAGTGATTTAGGAACATCAGCTGCAGCTATTATCAACCCTTGGGATCTTTTATATTTTGCAGATGTATTTATATTAATTATTGCAAATAAATATTTACCAAGAATGAAAGAAGCGGTAAAAGTAAACGTTGAATTCCGTCGAGCATTTTTCGTTTT
Organism: Lysinibacillus sp. NPDC097868; assembly: GCF_044761135.1. Lineage (NCBI taxonomy): Bacteria > Bacillati > Bacillota > Bacilli > Caryophanales > Bacillaceae > Lysinibacillus > Lysinibacillus sp. NPDC097868. Next base: position 921,674 of record NZ_JBIWBS010000001.1, read on the forward strand.
AGCGATTGCAATGACTTTCTTAAACTTAGGTTTAGCTGAAACTGAGCGTCCTCAATTGTTAACACGAAGCTTTGACCGTGAACTTCTTGTAAAAAACATCGGTACGTACAACTATCATTTATATGATATTTATATTCAGTCTAAATCATCTGCACAACGCGCATTAGCGGATGGCAGTGAATTAGTAGAAGTGAACAACTACATTCGCTCTAATCAAGCAGCTAGCGACGAAAATATGTTTGGCAAATACAAAGATCGTAACTTAATTGTTGTTTCACTTGAATCGTTACAAAACTTTGTAATTAATAATGATATGGACGGTCACGAAATTACGCCGTTCTTGAATTCTTTAACAAAAGATTCAGATACGTATTATTTCAGTAATTTCTATCACCAAACAGGTTTAGGAAAAACGTCTGACTCAGAGTTTATTTTAGAAAACTCTATGTTCGGACTTGGTCGTGGTGCAGTATTCTTCACACATGGTGGTAATACGTATAACTCAATGGCAGAGCGTCTTGGGGAAAATGGTTACTTTACAAATGTTATGCACCCGAACAACAAATCGTTCTGGAATCGTGACATGATGTATCAATCTTTAAAAATCAATAAATTCTATGATGTAGATTCATATACTGTAGAAGAAGGGCAAGCTGTCAACTGGGGAATGAAAGACATTCCGTTTATGGAGCAATCAGCTGCATTGATGAAAGACATGCCACAGCCATTCTACTCTCGTTTAATTACGTTAACGAACCACTATCCATTCACATTGGATCCAGAAGACGTAATGATTCCTGAGTACACGTCAAACTCAGGAACATTAAATCGTTATTTCCAAACAGTTCGTTACATGGATGAAGCTTTAAAAGACTTCTTCCAAGATTTAAAAGATCAAGGTGTTTACGATAATTCCATTATCGTTATGTATGGTGACCATTACGGTATTTCTGAAAACCATAATAAAGCAATGGCACAATATTTAGGTAAAGATGGCATAACACCATATGATAATGCATTGTTACAAGAGGTACCTTTATTCATCCACATCCCTGGTGATGGGGAAGGGAAAGAAATGGAAGAGGTTTCTGGTCAAATAGATTTACGTCCAACAATTTTACATTTACTGGGTGTTGAAACGTCAAAAGATATGCAGCTTGGTGCAGATTTATTCTCACCAGAGCATGAGGATTTCGTTATTTTCCGTGACGGACGATTCATTACAGATAAATATGTTTATGCTGGTGAAGCATGCTATGACAAAGCAACAGGTGAACAAATTGATGTTGAGCCTTGCCAACCATATGCAGATCGTGCAACAACCGAATTGGAAAACTCAGATGCCATTATCAATGGAGACTTACTCCGATTCTATGATGAAAAAACAGGTAATTTAAAACAAAATGCTGTGAAGTAAAAAGATGAATGGTGTACTAGTAATATTTCTAGTACACCATTTTTTTAGTTTATGAAGTGCCAGGCACTCAAACAATTTTGAATACTTAAGTATTGCCAGTAGAGATATCGAAGTAAAAATCCACGAAGACTCCTGTGGGAACATACAAAATGTAAGACTCAACAGGCCGCGCGAAAGCGAGGGTTGCGGCTTACGGTTGTACCCACGGAAAGCGAAGTGGATTTTTAGGATTTAGGAAGGTAAAAACTCTTTGGAAGAAAGTGGCCCCATTAGATAGAAAATATATAAAAAAAGTAGGACACTGCTAGCACGTATTATTTATCCCGAAGTAAAAATCCACGTAGACTCCTGTGGGAACATACAAAATGTAAGACGCAACAGGCCGCGCGAAAGCGAGGGTTGCGGCTTACGTTTGTACCCACGGAAAGCGAAGTGGATTTTTACAACATAGAAAGTAAGAGCGACCGAATGTGATAGCAAATAACCAAAATGCTTATGACGCTGCTTGATAGATAGATATTTACAATATGTAATGACGGACTAATATTTAGTAATTTAAAGATTCGTTACTAATTGCTGTAATTGTTGTTGAGTTAATTGCCCCTCGATTGTATGCTTTAACACACCTTCAGTATCAATAATAAAGGTAGTAGGGTAGGCCATAACTTCAAATGACTTACCGAGTGATCTATCATAATCTAAAAAAATAGGGAACTTCAAATCGTATAATTGCTGAAACTTGATAGCATTTTCACGACTGTCATTAGAAGTTGCATTAATCGCAAGTAGCTCAACATTGGCGGGCTTTTGCTCATAAAAAGTATTTAAATCTGGCGCTTCCGCCTGACAAGGACCACACCAAGATGCCCAAAAATTAATAACAAGAATTTTACCTTTATAATCCTTGAACGTCGTCGTTGATTCATCTAAAAGAGTTAATGACGTGTCAAAGTTAACCGACTTTGAACCACTTTGTTTATCTACAATTAACTTTGGCGCGTCCTCTTTGAATATTTCGTTCTTCACAGTAATGCCAATGAGTGACAAGACTACTACTAATGAAATGACGATAAAAATGTTTTTTCTTTTCATGATAATCTCCTTTATGTATATGTTAGAGGATAATAAAAATGGATATACCATTTTTTCAAAATCCTTACTTATATCATATCGTAATTTATAAAAAGATACCTCCTAATTTTAAACATTTATCGTATGCAGATGACGCTATAAAAAAAGAGCAGTCTCACATAGAGACTGCTCTTTTTCTGTCTAAATTTTAGTGTAATGTTGGAGGATATCCGCTATGAATGATTGTCATGATGACGAACCAACCGAATACCCCAGCGCTTGCTAAGTTGAAAACAATACTTAGTAAGTTCTTTTCTTTAATTGCTTGGAATGTACCAACGACAGCTAAAATCGCTACTAGACCAAAAATAACCATTAATAAGTTCATTAAAAAAGACACTCCTTTCGACATCAGAAAATGAATGTCGTAAACAATATTCCTCCTTAATTGTAAACGTTCTACCTGTTTTTGTCGAGGACTATTATAGAGCAAAGTATGAACTTTTATCGTCAAATTGTGGCAAAGAATGTATAATATGAAGTTGAGGTGATAAGTATGATGAACGTACGAAGCTATTCCCTTGGACCAGTCCAAACGAATTGTTATATCGTATCGAATAAAGAGAAAGAATGTTTAGTTTTTGATCCAGGAGAAGAAGCTGCAAAAATTATGAAAGAGATTCGCAGTAATGGACTGAAGCCATTAGGCATTTTTTTAACGCATGCCCATTTTGATCATATTGGTGCAGTGGATGAAGTAAGGGAGACTTTTAATATCCCGCTATGGATTCATGAAAAAGAGGTAAGCTGGCTAAGTGATCCAGCAAAAAATGGCTCTAGTAAATATGCGGCGCTACCAGATTATACAGTTGCAGCTCCTATGGATGAACATATTATTAAACAAGAACAACTTTTTGAAATAAGTAATTTCGTTTTCAAGGCAGTATTTACACCTGGACATTCACCAGGGAGTATTTCATATATTTTTGAACAGGATGGATTTGCCATTGTTGGAGATACACTGTTTGAGCAAGGTGTAGGGCGTACGGATTTGCTTGGAGGGTCGACAAAACTATTACTTACATCCATTCATGATAAATTATTATCATTACCTGAAGATACTATTGTTTACCCAGGCCATGGTAATTACACGACAATTGGTGCTGAAATGGAAACAAACCCATTTTTAAATGGATTTTAATTGTTATCGACATGATATGATGTGTGTTTTACAATAGTGTTAAAGTGAAATAAGTATGTATACGAATTAAAAAAAGCGTGTCTCAAAATTGTTTTGAGACACGCGATTTTTTGTATTAATGACCGCCGCCAGGTACGTGTATGAATGTTGTATAGTACGTGAAGCCAGCGAAGAATACAGTTAAATATGCTCCGAAAATGTACATGTACATACGCTCTGAAAGGTTTAAGAAGCCTAATAATAAGAATAAACCTGTATTACCTAAGAATAATAGCGATACCTCGTTCATACCACCAAGGTAGAACATAACTGCAAAAATACCTGTCCAGAATGCCATAACTTTATACATATTATCCATGAAGATTTCCCCTCCTTTTGCCCACGACACAATAATCTCTTACTCATTATAAATGATATGAAAGGTGTCTGTAAACTGGAACTTCTGCTTCTTTGTGACAAACAAATGGATTTTTAATTTAGCTATCGATTTCTGTCACGTTAATTTCATATTTGCATAAATCGCAGTTATGTACCATACTTTCGATTTGAACAAATTCATTATTGGAAAATAATGCGTTTAATTGCCCTTTTAAATAAGATTCATGTAATGTACAAACAATATCAGAGTGGGTATTAAGCTGCTCTTGGAACGGGCAATTAAAAATGGAGAAAATCACTTTTTTACCTTTTTCCGACTGTTGTATTTGTGGAATATAGCCAATTAATGCGGCATTATCTGTCAATAGCTGAAGCTTTTGTTCAAAGGAAAGCATATTATTTAATTTTAATTCCGCGTTAACATAATTTTTCATTTGCTGATAACCATCTTGATAACTAATTTCCTGACATTTTGTTAGCGCGGATGGCCCTAATTCTTCTACTAGCTGAATTGTCCATTTTAATAAGCGCTCTTCGTCACGTCTTGGGAAGGTTAGTGAAACTCCTTTTTCAGAAGCCTTATAAACACGACCAGGCCTTCCACCTTTACCAGTTTTTGCGAAATCTGCCGTAATAATATTAATTTCAGAGAGCTTTGTTAAGTGAAGACGAGCAACGTTAGGATGAATGCTAAATTTATCAGCAATATTTTGTACCGTTACTGTTTTTTTCTCTTTTAAAATATACTCATAAATGGAGTACCTTGTTTCATCGGCTAATGTACTAGTAATTTTTAATGGATGGATCATTTACATCACCTCAAATTAATTTTTTGGAAAATTGTAGTTGGTCAAAAGCTAGGAAAAAAATCATGTTGATTCTATTATATTGTATTATTGGAAAAGTTACAGTTTCTTTAGGCATAATTATTATCTTTTTCATGTGTTTTGTTCATATTTTGTGAAAAAATGTATGTTATCCACAACTTTTTTTGAAAAATCTAGATTTCATAGTGAAATGGGTTTCAAGATTTTATTTTAGAAAAAGGGCTTTTCTCGTAACGTAGACATCCTTATACTAGGAAATAACGAATAGAGCGGTCATATTCGAATGAACTAGAAAGAAGGTGTAAATATGCAAACTTTTGAATCTGTCATAGAACAAAAAAGTGAGCATCTTTTAGTAAAGGCCTACCATTTTGGTGCTTCCGATTTATTACTTATACCGGAAGAAAGTCGATATATCATCTATTTTCGTAAATATGATAAGTTGCTGCAGGCAGGGGAACTCCCGAACGAAATTGCTGAGCGAATCGTGTCATATTATAAATATTTAGCAGCATTAGATATTAGTGAGCGTCGTAAACCTCAAAGTGGCTCATTTCAAAAAATAGTTGAGCAAAACCATTTTGCTTTTCGAGTTTCTACACTTCCTTCCGCTTATTTAAAAGAAAGCCTCATCATTCGGCTTTTACTTCAAAACCACGCATTTCCACTTACTTCTTTAAGCTATTCCGAATGTGCAGCACATAAGTTAACCAAGCTCGTTGAAAATCAGCAAGGAATTTTATTATTTTGCGGTGCAACGGGTTCTGGTAAAACTACTTCTCTGTACTCTTTAATTCACCATTGTACTGCTGTCCTTCATCGCCATGTGATTTCATTAGAAGATCCAGTGGAGAATAATCAGGTCAATCTTCTACAAATACAAGTAAATGAACGCGCGGGTATTACCTATGCCACAGGGTTAAAAGCGATTTTACGCCATTCGCCAGATGTTATTATGATCGGTGAAATACGTGATCAAGAAACGGCTGAAATTGCAATCCAAGCGGCATTAACTGGTCATTTAGTACTTTCTACCATTCATGCTAAAGATTCTGTAAGCTGTCTCTATCGGCTCATTGATTTAGGTGTTTCACAAGAAGAGCTTCGTCAAACAGTAATTGGTATTGTGGCTCAAGTTCTTATCCAAATACCACAACAACAAGATGAGCGGCGAGCATTGTTTGAAATATTAAGTGAAGACAATCTTGATTTTGCTTTAGATGCGCTAAAGCAAAATGCCGTCTATGAATTGCCTTATGATCTAACGCTTGCTGGACAAAAAGAAGAAATTGCGAGGCAACGTTATGCCAAAGCTCAGCGCGTTTTTTAATCGGCTTATATTGGACTACAAAAGAGCTACAATATGGCGACTAAAGGAACAAGCTCAGTTTATCAGTCGCTTAAGTGTATTAATACAGGAAGGTTATTTGTTTCCACAAGCAGTTACAATGCTATTGCCGCATCATGTAACCAAGCATGAGGAGGTACAACAGTTTGTAGATGAAGCACTTAGGCAAGGTAAAGGAGTTATAGGTGTATTTGAAACATTACAACTAGCAAATCATTATTTAATAGCCATTTCTATTGCTGAAAATAATGGACATATGATAGAAGCATTAAATGCTATTGCAAAGCAAATGGCTATGAGCCAAGAGACAAAGCGAAAATTTATAAAGCTACTTTTGTATCCAGTAGTACTCATTGTGTTTTTGCTTCTACTGTTTTTAGTATTTCGTACAGTGTTCTTTCCTAACATAGAAACAATGGTTATAAGCCGTAACATTGGGACAGAGGGAGAGATAAGTATTGCACTATCAAAACTTTTATTACATGTGCCCGACGCATTTGTGATAATCGTTTTTGTCATGACATGTAGTAGTATTGTTTTTCAGCGTTTGCTATTAAGACAATCGATTGCTCGTAGGCTCTACGTAATATTGAAAATACCTTTTATTAATCGATATTTTCGATTAACGATAACAAGGCAATTTGCTGCATATTTGGGTAGTCTGCTTCAAAGTGGCTTTTCTCTACAGGCTAGCCTGCAAATTTTAGAAGAGCAACAATTTCAACCATATGTTCAATATTTGGCGAGTCGTATAAAGGAAAGAGTTACATATGGTGATACGTTAACACAGGCTGTCATGTTTATTACAGCGTGGCAAAACGATTTTTTAACTTTCGTAGAACATGGTGAGCAAAGTGGATATTTAGGGAAAGAGTTAACATTATATAGTGAACTGTTGTTAGAAAAGCAGGAATTCCTATTACAGAGAATGCTTGCCTTTGTACAACCTTCATTTTTTGTTTTCATTGCGTTGTGTATAGTTGCTGCCTATGTAAGTTTGTTATTGCCAATATATCACATGATAGAACTAGTATAGGAGGAGGACCTTCAATGAAGCTTTTTAAACAAGAAGCTGGATTTACACTAATTGAAATGTTAATCGTCTTGTTGATTATTTCGATCCTTATACTAATTACAATTCCAAATGTAACAAAACATTTTGCAACAATTGATGAAAAGGGCTGCGCTGCCTATATAGCTATGGTACAAGGACAAGTAGAGGCATACCGAGTAGATTTTATGGAGTATCCTACATTAGATGATTTGGTATCGAAGGGTTATTTAAAAGAGCAGGGAAAGACTTGTCCAAATAAAGAAGAAATTATCATTACGAATAAAGGAGAGGTTCGATTAGCCAAACAGCCTTCCATATCAGAGGCTGATGGCCAATGAATTGTCAAAAAAATGAGCGAGGCTATACATTAGTCGAAATAATAATTGTGTTGTTTGTTGTGATGATGTTAACAGCTATTGTGACAAAATTTACGTTAAAAGTAGCAGAAGCAAAAGAAGTGGAACGCTTTTTTAGCCAAATTCAATTAGATCTTCAATATTTGCAAACATATAGCATGCAGCATAAGGATTATATATTTATGAAATTTGAAAGTTCATCCCATAGTTATAGTATAAAAAAGGATTTTTATACGAATGTTTATATTCGCCCTTTTCCAAAGGGGGTTGAATTATTGTCTGATCGGAGTACCGTCCAAACGATACGATTTAATTTTAAAGGGAATGTCATGACCCCGGGAACTGTTTATTTTAAAACACCGCAGGGAACTAAAAAGGTTATTATAACTTTAGGTCGAGGGAGAGCAAGAGTTGAATGAATGAAACAGGCTATTCGTTTGTCGAGACAATCGTATCGATTTTTATCTTCATGGTACTCTGCTCAACTTTAATTCCTATTAGCTACACTCTGAAAACAAATTTATACAATCAAAAGCTTGAGGTTGCTGCAGCTGAAACAGCCTATGAAGGATTGAAGCAATATTTGTTTTTACAGCAAGTCGAAGGGACAAGGACAGTTGATAAGGTAAACTATCACTGGCTGTTTGATGGACAGGGGATATGTGTAACGTTTCAAAACACAAAAGAACAACGTCAAAAGTGCATTCAACAAACAGGTGAAATTCGATGAATGAAAAAGGCTACACATTACTGGAAGCATTGTTTCAATTAATCGTATTTGTGCTAGTTTGTCATGTATTTATTTTGATTATCCTTTGGGCTGCTAATATGAAAACAACTATGATGACAGATGAACAAACAAAATGGGAGTTATTTGTTTTCGAAATGAATACGTATTTAACAAATGCTACAACGCCAATAACGATCAGAAGAGATCAAAAAAGAATTACGCTGCAAGCGTCAAATACACTTCATCATTTTGATTGCTATCGCAATATGATTCGAGATCAGGTGAATGGTGGCCATGTCCCAATGCTTATTGGGATTAATAAATGTCAGTTCCAATTTAACAATAATGAACTCACAATAGTTGTCGAATTTCCAAGCGGTCTAAAAAAGGAGCGGACCTATTATGTACCAATTTTTGAAAAATGATAGAGGGACTGTATTTTTAATCGCAATTGCATTATTATTTTTTGTAACTACTTTTGTTCTTGCGTATTGCATGTCTTATGAGATTCAGTTTCGAACATATGAGGGATTGGAAAAAATGAATGTTCGATCTACGATAAATTTATTAGGACAAATTTTGTCAGACAGTGTAGAATCGTAGTAAGAAGGTGATTCGAATGCGAAAAATATATTTAGTTGGCTTTATGGGCTGCGGGAAAAGTGCGTTAGGGAGAAGGTTAAGCTATTTATTAAAGTTACCGTACTATGATATGGATCATGAAATTGTCAGACAGCAGGGGATGACGATTCCACAGATTTTTGAGAAATATGGAGAGGCTCGTTTCCGAGAAATAGAAACGGAATTTTTGAAAAATTTCCGCGACGAGGCATGTATTATCTCTACAGGTGGCGGTGTAGCTGTAAATGGGGAAAACCGGAAAATTATGAGACGCAGTGGACTTGTATTCTTTTTAGATGCGACATTCGAAGATATTTATAAAAGAATACAGCATGATCCAAATCGACCAATTGTACAAAGCTCAACGAAGGAAGAGTTAGAGGAGCTGTATCATTACAGAAGAAAATTCTATCGTGACGCAGGACATATTCAGGTGCTTACAGAAGGTAGAACAATTCGACATATTCTCGAGTATTTAGTATTTCAAGTAAAAAGATTGAAAAGCGAACAATGAATAAAATAAACTACATTAACGTTCGTCTTTTAAGTTAATTTAAAAAATGTTTGCCTTTTCAATACAATCAATGTTAGGATATAGACTAATAAGGTAACTTTTTGTACATTGAATACTAAATAGTACCAAGAGTATTCTTGGGCGGATGATTGTACGGGGAGAGCGCGTGTAGACGCCACCGAAGGAGCAAGTAGCAAAGGGCTATGAATCTCTCAGGTAAAAGGACTCGTACAAGACGCAACTCTGGAGAGAGCTGTAATACAACAGCCACCAAAGGGGAAAGCCTACTTACTGGCATTTTCGTAATGCGAGTTAGTTTGGTGTAACTTTCAGGTGCAAGGACAGAGAATCCCGAAAAGGGGTTCGTCTGTCTTTTTTTATGTCTAGACATTTGTCAAAAGTACAATCGGGCAATATTAATGCTTGCTACGTACATAGACATATGCGCTTTAAGATGTCGAAAAAGCAGGCGAACTACTACCAGTAAAAATGATACTAACAATAAGGAGGCAAAAGTAATGACGAATGAATTAAAACGTACACCTCTGTTTGACGAATATGCAAAGTATGGTGGTAAGACAATTGACTTCGGTGGATGGGAATTACCAGTGCAATTCACTTCTATTAAAGAAGAACATGATGCAGTGCGTAATCGTGCAGGCTTATTTGATGTGTCACATATGGGTGAAATTTTAGTAACAGGTCCTGAGGCTTTAGATTTTTTACAAAATCTATTGTCAAATGACATTTCGAAAATTGCTACAGGTCAAGCGCAATATAATGCGATGTGCTACGAAGATGGTGGCGTTGTCGATGATTTATTAACTTATAAACTAGCAGACAATCATTATTTACTATGTGTCAATGCGGCAAATATTGAAAAAGATTATGACTGGATGATGGAAAATCAACATCAATATGATGTGACAATTGACAATCAATCTGAATCATATGCGCAAATCGCTCTACAAGGTCCATTAGCTGAACAACTTCTTCAATCATTAACAGCAACGGATTTAAGTGCAATTAAATATTTCCGCTTCCAAGATGATGTTGAAATTGCAGGGCATAAAGCATTAGTTTCTCGCAGTGGTTATACGGGTGAAGATGGTTTTGAATTGTATGGGGCTCCAGCGGACATTAAAGCATTATGGGATATCATCCTAGAAGCTGGAAAAGACAAAGGCGTTATGCCAGCTGGCTTAGGCTGCCGTGATACACTACGCTTTGAAGCAGGACTTCCTCTTTATGGGCAAGAACTTTCAGCAACGATTTCACCACTTGAAGCGGGCATTGGCTTTGCTGTGAAATTAAATAAAGAAGACTTCATTGGTCATGACGCGTTAGCAGAGCAAAAAGAAAATGGATTAGCGCGTAAAATAGTAGGTATTGAAATGATCGATAAAGGGATTCCACGACATGGCTACAAAGTGTTCAAAGATGGTAAAGAAATCGGTGAAGTGACAACAGGTACACAGCTTCCTTCTTCAAAACGTAATGTTGGTAACGCATTAATTGACAGCCAATTCGCAACAATCGGAACTGAATTGGAAATTGAAATTCGTGGTAAGCAATTAAAAGTAGTGACAGTTGAAACACCGTTTTACAAGCGTTCAAAATAAAATTTGAAAAGAGGGACCTACATTTATGAAACATCGTTATTTACCAATGACGGAGCAAGACAAAAAAGAAATGTTAGACGTAGTTGGTGTATCATCAGTCGATGAGTTATTCGAGGATATTCCAGAAAAAGTACGTTTCAAAGGCCTTTATGATATTAAAGAAGCGAAATCAGAATCAGCACTTTTAAAAGAGTTATCTGCACTTGCTGCAAAAAACAAAGATACGAATGCGAACGTATCCTTCTTAGGCGCAGGTGTCTATAATCACTATAAACCAATTATCGTAGACCATGTCATTTCTCGTTCAGAGTTTTACACTGCTTATACACCGTACCAACCTGAAATCTCACAAGGGGAATTACAAGCAATTTTTGAATTCCAAACGATGATTGCTGAGCTTACAGGCATGGATCTTGCAAACTCGTCTATGTATGATGGTGGAACGGCACTTGCTGAAGCAGGTATGTTAGCTGCAGGACATACACGACGTAAGAAAATTTTAGTATCTGAAACGGTTCACCCTGAATATCGTGATGTCGTTGCTACATATGCATACGGTCAATCAATTGACATCGTAACAATCCCTCATAAAGATGGTGTGACAGATGTAGAAGCTTTAAAAGAGCTGATTGATGATAATACAGCGGCTGTTATTGCTCAATATCCAAACTTCTTTGGTCAAGTAGAGGATTTACAAGTAATCGGTGATATTGCACATGATGCAAAAAGTTTATTTGTTGTATCATCTAACCCACTTGCGCTTGGTATTTTAACACCTCCAGGTAAGCTTGGTGCTGATATTTGTGTTGGTGATGCACAAGTATTTGGTATTGCTGAAAGCTTCGGTGGTCCACACTGTGGTTTCTTCGCGGTAACAACAAAATTAATGCGTAAAGTTCCTGGCCGTCTTGTTGGTGAAACGGTAGATGGGGAAGGTCGCCGTGGTTATGTATTAACGCTACAAGCACGTGAGCAGCATATCCGTCGTGATAAAGCTACATCTAACATTTGTTCAAACCAAGCACTTTTAGCACTTGCAGCTTCTGTTGCAATGACAGCTTTAGGCAAACAAGGCGTTCGAGAAATGGCTACGCAAAATATTGCGAAAACTCGCTATGCAAAAAATGCATTTGAAGCGGCAGGATTTACCGTTGCATTCCAAGGTGCGCACTTTAACGAAATCGTTGTAAAAACAAATAAATGCGTGAAAGAAATCAATAAAGGTTTGCTTGAAAAAGGCATTATCGGTGGTTATCCATTAGGTCAAACTTATGATTCACTTAAGCAACACGTACTAATCGCTGTAACAGAATTACGCACGAAGGAAGAAATTGATGCACTTGTTGCAGAAATGGGGGCTCTCAATGCATAACGAAAATCAATCACTCATTTTTGAAATTACAAAAGAAGGCCGCGTAGGGTATAGCCTAGAAGCTCTAGATGTACCAGAAGTCGATCTTGCAGATTTACTTCCTGCAAACTGTATTCGTGAAGAAGCAGCTGAGTTACCAGAAGTTTCGGAACTTGATATTATGCGTCATTATACAGCGCTATCTCGTCGTAACCACGGTGTAGACTCTGGATTCTACCCACTTGGCTCATGTACGATGAAGTACAACCCAAAAATTAATGAGTCAGTTGCACGTTTTTCTGGTTTTGCTAATGTTCATCCATTACAAGATGAATCAACGGTACAAGGTGCAATGGAGCTTCTTTATGAACTACAAACATCATTAGTAGAAATTACAGGTATGGATGAAGTGACATTGCAACCCGCTGCAGGTGCTCATGGTGAATGGACAGCATTAATGATGATTCGTGCTTTCCATGAAGCAAATGGAGAAGGACATCGTAATAAAGTGATTGTTCCTGACTCAGCTCATGGTACAAATCCAGCATCAGCAACTGTTGCAGGCTTTGAAACTATTACAGTAAAATCCGATGAAAATGGTTTAGTAGACATCGAGGATCTACGTAAAGTAGTAGGTTCAGATACAGCTGCGTTAATGCTAACAAACCCAAATACGCTTGGTCTATTTGAAGAAAATATTATCGAAATGGCGGAGCTTATTCATGAAGTTGGCGGTAAAGTATACTATGACGGCGCTAACTTAAATGCGGTTATGAGTAAAGCACGTCCTGGCGATATGGGCTTTGACTGTGTACACTTAAACTTACACAAAACATTTACAGGTCCACACGGTGGTGGTGGACCAGGTTCTGGTCCAGTAGGTGTAAAAGCTGATTTAATTCCGTTCCTACCAAAACCAGTACTTGTCAGAACAGAAGAAGGTTCATACCATTTCGATTACGAACGTCCACAATCAATCGGTCGCGTAAAACCTTACTATGGTAACTTCGGTATTAACGTACGTGCATATACGTATATTCGTACGATGGGTCCAGATGGCTTAAAAGCTGTCACAGAATATGCGGTACTAAACGCAAACTACATGATGCGTCGCCTAGAGCCATTCTATGATTTACCATATAACCGTCACTGTAAACATGAATTTGTGCTATCTGGTCGTCGTCAAAAGAAACTTGGCGTTCGTACATTAGATATTGCAAAACGTCTGTTAGACTTTGGCTACCATCCACCAACAACGTACTTCCCACTAAACGTGGAAGAGGCATTAATGATCGAGCCTACAGAAACAGAATCAAAAGAAACATTAGATGCATTCTGCGACATTATGATTCAAATTGCGAAAGAAGCAGAAGAAAATCCTTCTATCGTACAAGAAGCACCACATACAACAGTCGTAACTCGTTTAGACGAAACACGCGCTGCTCGTACACCAGTGCTTCGCTATCAAAAAGCATAATAATACGCAATGCCCGACCAGTATTTTACTATACTGATCGGGCATTTTTTTGTGTTTGAGGAAAATTGAAGTTACTAGAAAAAGAGAAAAATATTATTTCTATGAAACTTATTCTAGTAGAATATTTTGATAAAAATATCTCGGATGTAGTGAAATTTCGAAAAAAATTTATTATTTTATAGAAAAAACCACCATTGTATAATATACGTAAAATTTAATACTTTCATTGGGAGGTCTATATGTCAATTAATACTAACTTTAATCAGCAACATTCTACTCATGTATCTGTGAAAAGATTTAGTAGCACTAATCCATTAATTGCTACATCAAACCAAAACAATGATAAAAGCATTAAAAATTTTGCCATGCCACAGCGTGACACCGTTGCTATTTCCAGTGAAGCAAGAAATATGCTCCTGGCAGCTCGTGCTTCTGCAAAACCTTCCTCATGGGTGGATACAGCATTGAACTGGGCAAAATCTACTGTTAGTTGGCTTAAAAGAGCTGGTCAATTTGCAGTAGATGCAGCTAAAGAAGGCATAGATTTCTTAGTACTGGATGATGTTAGAACGATTTTCAACCCGAATGCTGGTATTACAGAAAAAGGAATAGCTTTAGTTTCTCTCTTTCCAGCGGGAAAAGTGGTTAAATCAGGTAAATTATTCGCACTATTGAAGAAAGCAGGGAAATCCGCTGAAATTGATGCCTTTGCAGGTCTAGGTAAAATTCAGAAGTTTAATGCCAAAGGGATTTTATTAGATGGAAATAGCGGTACAGGTTGGGAGCACATTTACAAAAGACATGTTGCGGGCACTACTGCAAATAGAGGTACAACATTATTCCCTAGAGCACTCGGAGATGCACAGATTAAAAATTTAATTATGGAATCATTAGAAAAAGGAACTTTAAAAAGCACTCGTAATGATGGTACTAAAGTTTACACGTATCATCCGAAAAAGTATGGCATTTCTGAGATGACAACAATTGTTACAAAGGATAATATTATTAAAACATCTTATCCAAGAAGTGGGACATCAGTAATAAGAAAATAAACTAAAGGAGACTTAAAATGAAAATAAGATTCGATATCGAAAATGATGTATCTGTGCTTAAAAATAAAAATGTTCATGCTGATTTTTACCTTGATAGCTATTTGGAAGTATTTGTTATCGAAAAAAATAAGGAAGTATTACTTTTCTTTACAACAATGCACAGTACTATTGTTATTGATTTCAATCAACTATTAATAGAGTTGCATCAAACTGGCAAGGAGCAAACTCTTGAGACTTTTGGTAATGCCAATATCTATACATTTAAAAAAGAAGGAGGTAATATTCTGATTACAAACTTTGATGAATTCTCTAATACAGAAGAATGGCTATATTCATTTGATTTTATGGAATTTACGAAGGCTTATACAAAAGAGCTGCGACGATATTTGCATGCGATGGTAATGGAAGAAGCTAACATTATGAAACGTCCAAACTTTGTTTTACTTAGACAAGGATTAAATGATTTAGAAAAAATTGTAAAAGAGAAATAATTTTGGAGAGATACTATTAAAATGAAAATTAGATTTGATCTAGAAGAAGATGATGCATCGGTTCTTCAAAATAAAACCGTCCATGCAGATTATTATCTCGACAGCTATTTAGAAGTATTTGTACTTGAAAATAATAAAGAAATTTTACTCTTCTCTACAACGTTGCACAGTACAATAGTGATTGAATTTAATCACCTATTACTTGATTTATATCAAACGGGTGAGGAGCGAGTTCTTGATACTTTTGGTAATGCGAATGTCTATACTTATAAAAAAGAGGGGAAAAATATAGTCATTACAAATTTTGATGCGTTTTCGGATTCACAAGAATGGCAATATACATTTGATTTTATGGAATTTACGAAGGCTTATACAAAGGAGCTGAAACGATATTTACAGGCGATGGTAGCAAAAGAGCCAAACAATCTGAAACGTCCAAACTTTAAGTTATTGAGCCAAGGATTAGCCGCATTAGAAGCTATGGTAGGGGCAAAATAATTTGGAGAGATAAGCAAAAAATGAAAATTAGATTCGATAGCGAAAATAATGAATTGAATAAAAAGCGTCCGATCGTTACTTATCGGACGTTTTTTATTTTATAGGATAGAAAAGGCATGTTATGGGGGTGGAAGTTTCACATCCAACGATTATTTATTATAAGCTATATTTTTATATAATTGCTTTAATTTGTATTTTAGTTAAAATTATTACATATTAAGATGCCATTCTACGTAATGATTTTAGGTTTAAGAGAAACCAAATTTGATGAAAGGGAGGAAAAGTAAAAATGGATGTAGCTCAATATGAAGTGAGCTTACCGGTAAATAGTATGCTCAATGATACATATAAAATAAAAGAAGTTATTGCTACTAGTAAATTATCCATTGTATATATTGGGGAAACAATTAATGAAGGAAAGCAAGTAACAATTAAAGAGTACTTTCCAAAAAAAATGGCTATAAGGGATTTAGATAATATAACAGTGATTAACCGTCTGCCATCAACAAAGCCAAAATTTGAGGATTTAAAAGCAACATTTCTAAATGAAGCAATCATAATGAAGCAAATAAACCATCGTAATATTGTCCATTATATTGATCATTTTGAGGAAAATGGATCGATTTATATCATTATGGATTTTTATGAGGGAAAGTTGCTAGATCAATATATAAAGGATGTTCCACTTACTAATAGGGTCGATTTATACAATAGTATATTTCTGCCGTTAATTGATGCATTAAGCTATATACATAACAAGGGTATTCTACATCGAGACATAAAGCCGAGTAATATTATGATAGATTTAGAGGGTAATCCATTTTTACTAGATTTTGGATCAGCGATAGTTTATAAAAATGCTACAGAATATCAAATTTTTATAAGCCCTGGTTACACCCCTCTTGAGCAATATTCGAATGTATCTGAACAAGGAGTTTATACCGATATGTATAGTTTAGCAGCAACTTTTTATTATTTACTAACAAATATGACTCCACCTGATATTTCACAGAGGCTAATTGAGGATAATATGGATAATATAAGAAAATATAACAAAAGGGTAACTATGCTTTTATCCCATACCATTATGTGGGGAATGGCAATGCAGGCAAAAAAAAGATGTCCTTCTTTAAAAGTTATGAAAGTCATTTTTCTGTTTGAAGAATTTGTCAATAGAATAAGGAACTATTTTAAGGTAAATAATACAAAATAACCAATAAATTAGGATGTGTAATCCGATACTATCATTTTTACATTGTAGCTAAAAGCGAAACCCAACAGCTAAAGGCGTATTAAAAATACACCTTAGGCTGTTTTTTTAATAAATAAAAAAGAATAACTGCCTTTTTTAAAAAGAAATATCATAAATTTTATAATGTCGCTTTTTTATCGGCAACCCATAAATGTCCTATATTTTACATAATATTCTATTGTAAATATTGACAATAAAATTAGATATTGTATAGTTACTTTGTGATACATATTGTCATTTGTGATGTAGAAAAAGGAGTTATAAAAATACAACTTCAGTTTTAATAAAACTGTATTTTATTTTACTTTAGTTGGAATTTTATTACTTAAAAGTAAATTTAAAGATTGTATTCACTTATGATTATGCTTACTCGAAATTTATTATACAAAGGAGGGATGGCTGTAGGTTTACAGCCGAATAAATGGAGATTATTAATCAAACAAACAGAACAATGCTCTTTGAGGAAATCAATCCAGAAAAGCTGGATTTGATTACACTAGTGGGGGATGTAAAAGGAATTGACAGTCTAAGCGATGAGAAAGTGAAAGAAATCAATCAATACCTTCTTGTCAAAAGCTTTGATGAATTTTTAGATAAGTTCTCTCCAACGGTCTATTCGTTCTACAATGCTGCAAATCAGAAAGTAATGTATACGCTTAAAAAACCTGAAGGCATTCAAGATGATTGTATTTCCGAAATAGCAATCGATCAAAACAATGATTTTTTAAAGATGCTATTTACCCTCATTGATACGAAACGAAGCCAAGGAATTACGAATGTAGACTTTAAATTTGAAAATTTACTAGATATGATCTCGCCTAAAAAGGTGATGGATGATATTCGCCAAGTAAGAAAAGAGATTCATTACTTATATGGTGAATATGACAAGTTAGACGAAGGGGATCCCAAAAAGCTGGACACAGGGGATAAGTTAAATCTTATGTTCGAAGTAGCTAGCCGAAATTATAACAATGTAATGGCCATGTTGCCGTTAGCAATCGAGGATATCAAAACAAGACTATTACTAGGTGCTAATCAAGAGGAAAATGAATCCGAAAAGCTGCAAATCGGGACACTTACAATTGGTGATACAGGTGAATTAAAAATTATTGAGGCACCTCAAACGAATACTTCTGAGCTGATGGTTATTGAGGACAATAGTAACTATGGTTTAAGTACCGTTTTTGAGGAAGACTATGAGGCGATTACAGAATCCCCATCTTCTTATGTAAAGGATTTAGTAGTAAGAACATTCTCGCCACTACCATCTGTAAGAGCTGAATTTGATGTTGAAACTGAGGTGCAAAATTACAATACATACCTAGAATTCTATAAGGATGCTAAGGATGAGTTTGTAAAGACAGTGAAGCCATTAGTTGAAAAGCTACTAGGTGTCAAAATGTATTTCGATCAATATGCAACAAAAAATAAAGGGATGCAACCATCGCTATTAGTCACAAATGCGAAATTAGATATGCTTGTTAAGAGTAATAATTTACCAAGATTACGAACGTATTTAAATACAGTCAATTCGAAAAATGATTTCTCAGATACAGTATGGTATGGAATCGTGCCAGCAATCGAACTTGAAGCATCAGGAAAGATGAAAGTTAGCAGATCTCGATTTAAAGGAAATGAAAAGGTTGCAAAGCAAGAAGGCAATACGATGGAATCCTTATCTAGTCTTCTAGATACAGTAAAAGATTATAAAGTCCAAATATTCTTTAATTTTATGACCGAAGAAGAAACAACTTTCAATGGTATTGCAACAGCAGGCATTGATCGTCTCATCGATAAATGTTCGGTTCTCCTTCGAAAAGATTACAGTGAATTTGCGATTCCTTGCTTACCGAATTTTACAATTATCCCGAAAGACAAGTCTGGAGTAGTCATTGATACAAGGATGCAAACAACCGAAAATGGTGCGCGCCTTTCGAAAGAAAAAGAAGATATTCTCAAGCTTTGGATAGAAGGCGTATATGTAGGGGCGAGCTATGTAGCAGCAGGTATTGTGTCTGCTTATCAATGTCCTGAGTACTTAAAGGAATCATTCCGAAATGTAAAGAGAAGTTATCCGGGCGTACGCTTTGACATTGAAGCAGGCGATAACTCCTTAAGAGCTGTGACAACGATGGCTAAAGAAATTTCTGGGTTCACGAATAATATTAAAGATGCGATTAATAGCAGAAGCTTTGGTTTTGTATTTTCATCAGAAAATGCACAGCTACAGGATAAAGATATTAAACGCATTACAGTGTATAAAGCAAGAAGCTTAGCGATGGAAGAAGACGGATTTGATTCAATCTACAAAACACAAGTGAGTACGTACATTGAAAGAATTCTAAGATTCCAATCAGGAGACTTTAAGCACGAAAATATTGTTCGATTCTTTAGTAATAATCCAAGTAGCCAAAAAAGTAAGTGGCTGAATGATAAGGGCTATGTAAACTCAGTTATTCATGATGGTGATGACATTGGCTACATTATTGATGAAAAAACAAGCTTATGCCAAATTGATCTCGTATTTAACGGCAATGTGAAGAATCTTGAAGTGATGATTACTAAAGGAACAAGTGCTGTGAAAGCTTAAAAAGTATCAATAACAGCCTGCATACAACGATTTTTTAATTGTATGTTTAAGATTTGTTTTTAAATAAATCTTTTAACATAAATATGAATGATCTTCACGTACTGACTTGATGAAATAAATACATATTTCTCGTTGAAATTCTTTCAAAATTTACACGAGAAATGAAGTCATCTAGAAACATGGACATTTTATCAAGTTCAGTATTACGAGTGCGTTCAAAAAATATTAGGAGGTAATAAGAATGGGTTTTGTATTAAAAGTAGAAGGATCAGAAGCAATTGAATTAGGATTAGAGAGCATTATGACAGTTGAGTATGAAACAGATACACCAAATGACTCGAACGCTCGCTCAACAGATGTAGGAGCAACTTTAAAAGTAAAGGGAAAAATCCTTACTGCAACAGATGGCGACAATTCGGATGATACGATGAAATTAGGTTTATGGTCACTAGTACCTGCTGAAAAGGCAGACTGTTACCGTAAAGTAACACTAGAAGTCATTTCAGCTGATCAAGTAGTAAGAAAAATCCAATTCCCAAATGCCTTCGTTGTTGACTATTCAGAAAGATATGGCGACACAGAAGGTATCGGAGAATTCTACTTATTCATTAAGCAGAAGAAAGACAAAACAGATCTTGCGAAGATCGAAGGCGGCTATGCTGTTTAAGTAGAAGTTTGATAGGTCACACCACATTATCTAAGGGACTATTTAGTTCCTTAGATAATTTTGAATAATCCTAATACAGGGGATGAAATTAGTGAAAAATCATTATGAAATTTTAGGTGTCAGCAGACAAGCAACACAAGATCAAATTAAGCTCGCATACAGAAAATTATCTAAAAAGCATCATCCTGACATAAGTGGAGGCAATAAAGAGTCAGAGCAAATTTTTTTAGAAGTGCAAGAGGCCTATAAAGTATTAAAGGACACGTCTTCTAGAGAGGCATATGATGCACGCCTTGATGGTGCAGCACAAAGTGGTGGGCAATCATTTGAACAGGCAACCAAAACGAAAGATCGAACAACTACCCATAAGCAAGAGTTTAATATGAACGATATCGAGAAAAACTTTGAGCATTTTTTTGGATTTAATCCAAAAACGAAGGAAACGTCGTCAACCCTTCATAAAAATGCAAAGAAAAATCCGCTAGATACGACTGATTTATTCGAACGATTTTTTAACAAGTAAAGCAAGTTAGCGAGGAGGAGAATGCTTTCGTGAATGACATAAAAAATGCAATGGAAGTAAACACGCACAATGCAAAAAACCAAATGATGATAAAAATTATCGATATCATCATTGTGATAATCGCCTTCTTTTTTATTTTATATGTATTTGTTATGAATCAGAATTTTCTTTTGAAAACGATTATTGGGACAATGATAGTCATCCTTGCCCTTGTTTATGGATTAATAAAATACGAAGCAAAAGAGACAATTTATGAATTTACAGATACGAACATTCGAAAAATTGTATTACTCAATGAACGTGGCGCAGAAATAGAAGAATGGTTGTTAGAAGGGAAAACCTCATTGCTGATTGGGAAAAGCTCAACCGAACAAGATGTAGATATAGATTTAAATGGCACTGAATACGAATCGCTAATTAATTACGAGCATGCTGTTTTAAATTGTGTATCCGGTATGTGGTACATAGAAGACATTGACTCTGTTAATGGGGTTGGCGTTAAAAAAGCGCATAAGCGAGTGAAAAGTAGTTTAAAACAGGAAAGCCCTTATCGTTTAAATAGTGGAGATATTATATACATAGCAAATACTAGAATTTTAGCAAAATAAAGAGAAGCTAAATTCGTAACAAAGACGGAGGATAACAATATGAGTTTGATTAGATGTACGAATGGTCACATGTTTAGTTCGAGAAGACATAGAAATGTTTGTCCCTATTGTAATGTCATGGTAGAGCAAGAACCAAGATTAACGAGTACGGCTACTGCTGTTGCAGAAGTAGATGATAAAACGATGCCCTATCTTGGGGAAATGGATGGGATTGACCCTGTAACAGGGTGGTTAGTTTGCATTGAAGGTCCTCCAATGGGACGAGATTATCGAATTTTATCTGAAAAGAACTTTATCGGACGAGCAGAAGATATGCATATTCGCATCATTGGCGATAATAGCATTTCAAAACGCAATCATGCAGTCATTGTCTATGATCCTAAAAAAAGAAACTTCTATTTGCTACCTGGAGATGCATCAGGTTTAGCTTATTTAAATAATGAAGCGGTTTATACACCAACAGAGTTAGCAGCATACGATGTTATCCAACTAGGTACAAGTATGTTTTTATTTATTCCTCTATGTGGTGTTCATTTTGAATGGGAAAACAACCAGAGCGGGGAATGATAAAAAATGGATCAGACACTACTATCTTACATGATTGTACTTGCCTTCATCATTGTTATCATCGCTTTGCTCGTATTGCGCAAAATACTTATGCAAAAAAAAGAAACTAACAAGATTGCAATAGGAAATGGACAAACGATTGGCAGAAGAGACGAACAGGATGATTATTTTTCGACTGTGGAAACACCCGTTGGCACGATGGCCGTTCTTGCTGATGGCATCAGTGGATTAGCAAATGGCAGAATGGCTAGTACGGTTGCTGTTACGACATTTATTCATAAATTTATGAAGCTTACTAGTATAGCGAATATCCAGTCTTATTTTAAGGAAACCGCTTTAACAAGCAATGGAATGATCCTCGAAAATTTAAATGGTTCTAATGGCGGAACTACATTAGTAGCAGCCGTTATTGATGAGCATGGTTACTTACATTGGGGAGCTGTTGGAGATAGCGTTATTTCGATATTTCGAAATGGCGAATTCATCGCAATCAATCAAAAGCATATTTTTGAATCAGTATTAAAGGAGCGTTATATTTCAGGGGAAATTTCTCAGCTAGAGGTGCAAGAAAACCCACTTAAAAAGAGACTGATCAACTATTTAGGATATGAAGGGTTCAAGAATCTAGATACTGGGGAGAAACCTATTCAGCTAAGAAATGGTGACAAGGTCTGTTTATTTAGTGATGGTGTCTACGATACGTTAACAGAAGTAGAAATGGAAAAAATGCTCTCTTCGCATGCCCCTCCCTATGATATAGCTCAAAATATTATTAAAGCTGTTGAACAAAAACGTTTAAAAAATCAAGACAATGCAACAATCGTAATTTTAGAAAAAACATGGTAATCGGTTCATGTTAAGGAGGTGGAATGATGAGAAAGGAAAACAGCGACTTTAAAACAAGCTTTCTATCGGAAGCAGGCTCTTTTATGCAAAATAAAGATTACTTTGCCTATGCTGAGCTAGATGATGTTGCTTGTTGGGTTGCGGTAAAAGGGTTGGATTCAGATCAAGAAATCAATAGTGCAGAACTAGCAGTCAAAGGTATTCTCGAAAAATTTATGGAAAAGCCGACAATGTCCAGAAGAGCTATTAATAAGTATTTGAAAAATGCCCAAGCTATTCTTCAAGCTCAAAGCTTAAGGGTAAGATTGAAGGCTAGTATCGTAATGGTTGTATCAGATTATTCAAAAATGATCGTTGCCGTCGCAGGAAATTCGCGGCTTTACCATTTTCGAAATGGCACTTTAACGTATAAAAGCACTGACCAAAGTTTAGCACAGGAAATCGTCAATAGTAGGGATCGTTCGCTCGATATAAGCCAGCATGAGGAAAGAAGCAACTTACTCAATTATCTTGGTAAGCCGAATGATTTTACACCATTTGTCTCTAAGAAAATGAAGTTAATTGATGGCGATGTATTAGTGCTTAGTACAGCGGGCTTTTGGGAAGATGTCAGTGAGGTTGAAATGGCAGATGCTCTTGAGGAGACGAAAGATCCTGCGCAATACACTGATTTATTAGAAGAGGTGCTTTTAAGTAGGCAAAGGAAAGTAGTAAATAATTACACAATCGCTGCTATATTTGTGAACAAGGTTTATCAGGAAACGAATAAGAAAAAGATGAAATACATTAAAATGGTTGCTGCTGCATTAGTCGTCGCTTTAGTCGTTGGTGGCGGTACTATTTTTTATCAGGCAAAGCAAGTGAAAAAAATGGCGGAATTAACCGTTGAGATGAAGGATCATGAAAAGAGTGGAAACCTTTATTTCCAAGACGCTAATTATGAAAAGGCGCTTCTGGAATACAGTGAAGGTAGAAATGCGGCCAAAAAATTGAAGGATACAATACATAGAAATTTACTCGCTAAAAAATTAAGAATTACGGACCTAATCATCAATGGAGATAAATCAGCCGAAGCGGGGAAATTTACTGAAGCCCTTGAGCAATACGAAAAGGCTAAAAAAGAAGGCAAGCTCATTAAAAACTTTGGAAAAGAAGTAACTGAACAAAGAATAGCCAATATGGATACCATTGTACAAATTGCTGAAACAGTGAAGGATGGAGATTTTCAATTTGATGCAGAAGATTACAATGGAGCCCTTGCAAACTATCAAAAAGCAAGAAAAAAAGCTCTTACAATCGCCTATACTGGCGAGCCTCAAATAAAGTCTAAAATTGAAGAAACAGAAGCTAAAATTGCCGAATTGAAAAAAGCACAAAAAGAATTACAGGCTGAAGGCTTAGAAAAAAATGGCGATCAAAGCTATGCGCGTCTAGATTACGAGAAAGCAATTGAATCCTACACCTTGGCTCAGGAAATTTATCAGGAAACAGAACTAATCGCAAAGGTTTTAGGGCTAGAGCGAAAAATTATGAATGCCAATGATAAATTAAATCCTACTCCTCAAACTGCTGATATCGACCCGTCATTTGAAGCAGCACTTCCTACGGAGGGAGGGGCAGCAAGCGGTGAGCCATCTGATGCTGAAGTGATGAAAGAGGGAAAATAAATTGATAAAAGAGCTCATGATTGAACGGTTACGCAAAATTGAGGATTTGGAGCAACGTCAACTACTAAAAGACATTGTAAGTGGCGTTTTTGTAAATTTAATCGACTATCAAGAGGAAATGAATAAAAGGCTTGAAGAGCGTGTTTTTAATGAAATTGAAGATGTGGAGAATCGGTTTGATATATACGTAACGCTAAGTTCTAAGGAGGATATTGATCCGATTCATCAATATTTATTTCCGATGCGACCAGTTGATTTAGAAAGAAAAACTATTCAAATAAATAAATTGCTTCAATCGCTAGAACGCAATGAACAAGCCGTACTGTATACATTATTTCTGGCGTGTGATTCGGTACAAATTCAGCAGTTACTAGCTGAAGAACGGCTGTTTAATGGAACCCTTGTTACGACAGAAGGACCAATAGAGATTCAGGTTAGTCTTACAAGAAATACGGACTACTTGCAAGAAATCAACAAGCTATATCCGATCTTTCAAGTAAATGGATTGCCATGGAAAACTATTAATCATCCATTCGCCTATAAGTTTTTTGATGTGAATTTAGAGAAATGTCCACCTCTAAACGGGGAAGCTGAAATTACTGATATTATTGTTGATTTACAAGAATATGAGCCAAAAAAACGACTGAATATGGTGCCACTATGGAATATCGAACGTCATGAGGTCAAAAATGTTGGATTCCCTGTTCCTGCCATCGATAAGGTCAATTATGAGCATGTCCTTTCCATTCGGAAAATGGGAAGTGAACATGGCTATCTTGTAGAAGCTGATGAGGAGAATGTTCGCTACATAAAACGGACAGACAATGAATTAACAGTTGTTTCACCACAAGATAAGTCAGGAGTTTGGAAGCTAATAAAAATTGTAAAAATGGAAGAAGAGAAGATTGGCAAGTTACATTATAAGCTTGTATCTAATCGACGAATAGAGCATTTTATGTCCAAATTCGCTCGGAAGCATTCTGCAAATGTCAAAACGAAGGGTGAAATTATTAGGATGGTTAACACCTTCGAGGCGGCAAATAGATTTGAGCTTGTTGATGTTGAAATAGTAGATTCGTTTTTAGAAGCAAGCTTTACTTACTCTGCGAATCCTTTCATAACAGAAATGTTAGGGGAGAATAGCTACAAAAAAATAATGCTTTTAAAGTTTAAGGCGAAGGTGGAAAAGGACTTCATAGCAAATGATATTTTGAGCTTCTTAGTATCAGAAGTACAACGACATTTCTTCGAATTTAAATGTGTAGGTGTATGGCAATGAATTATATTTGGGATTTGCTTATTAAAGCAGAGGATGAAGGCCTTTCAAAAAAGGATATCTATTTTTACCTTGCTGAAACGTATTCGCCCTATATGGAGCTTAGTCTTCCATTATTAAATGCTCAGTTTGTTGAACAGCACGTTGATGTGAATCCGTATTACCGCTATTTTGGCATTTTTAACAACCTTTTTCACCCAGATAATCGTAAAGACATAGCGTTTAGAGAATACTTTTTCGACATCGTCTTGCATTTTTTAGCTGAAATTGATCGGATGCAAGGAATGAACACAAAAGAATTTTACATTCGATTTATATTAAGAGATATCGAATCCAATGTATTTGGCAATGAGGTGCGCCATAATATTCATGCCTTTTCAAAAAAAGAGCAAGAACTAGTTGTACTAAACATGCTAAAGCTGTACCAGACAGGTGAAGAAATTTACTTATTAAAGGACACGTTTAGAAGGCTATTTAAAGGTTGCCTGATCTATATAAAATCGGAGGAACAGGATGAGCTCCTTATTTATATCAGTCAAAAGAAGTCACAACAAAATGAGCAGAAAGTGCAGCTCATACAAGAAATCTTTTTGCCGATTGGTTTTCAATTAGAGGTTTTTTGGCAATATCACTTCGGCATTATTGATGCTGAGCAAACAATGCAGCTAGATCGGATAGCTCTTTACTAAACAGAGCAAAAGGAGGGCTTCGGAATGACGACTAAATATTCATATAAGCTGAATGTTAATAATCGCTTCGCAGAAAAGAAGTATATGACATTTACACGTGTAGAGTTAATGGAGATGACCACATTTCAGCTTCGAAATATTTGTTATAAGGAAAAACTTGTGACAGGGCTTATTAATACACTAACGAGAGATGAGTTAATCGACAAGATTATAAGATATCGTGGGGCGGAAGAAAACCTGCTAATTAAAGAAAGCAAAGATGGGGGCTTTGAAAGAGTCGAAGCAGCTATGCAAAACTATTTAAAAACACCGATGTCAGACAACGGTGAGATAAAAATCCCTGCCAAAATGAGTTTATATAGCGGTATGAAAATGGATAAGCCAGATCAGTATTATGTTGAAACAGGAGGTTTTCTTGTTGAATCGAATGTACTGCTCGTAAATGATCAAATGGATCTTTGCGCCATCCTGAATGTCATTAAAGATGACCAGCGCCCTAACAAATATTATTTTGTTGCAGATGAAGCAATAGGGATTCAAAAGACAAAAAATAAAAACTACAGTTTTATTTTTTTAAGAAAGCAAGATTCAGAGTATATCTATAAAACTTACTACCAGGAGACCCCACTTCCGCCAACTAACCTTCACTACTATAAAGTACCAATACAAGATTTAGAGATTAAACAGCTAGAAACAACCAATGCTATTCTTGCTATTGACTTTGGCACGACGAATACAACCGCTGGTGTCTATTTAGAAAGTGATTATGTCTCCTCACCTTGTAGCCATGATTTATTAAATAACAGAATTCAGCTAAACAGCATCAATTTTGTGCAATTTCCAGACCCGCTACACCAACATGAATGGATTGAAGTTGTTCCGACGGTTATGACAGTGGCAGATTGTTCAAATCAAGACCAAGTGAGCTATTACTACGGCTATGAAGCATTAAAAATGATGAAAAAAAATAGCTATACGTCATTAGCAACGAAATTCCAAGGCATTAAACGGTGGGTAAGTAACTATACAAAATCAGAAGAGATAATGGATGCAAACGGCAATACAGTACTTGTACCACGAAGCCAAATTTTAAGAGAATTTATGCTTTATATTATTCGCATGGCAGAGCATCAATTTAAATGTCGCTTTGAGCATTTACATATATCCAGTCCTGTAAAGCTGAAAACACAATTTTTAGATATGTTCCAGGCGATTTTACCTGAATACACTATCGAAACAGAGCATGCACTCGATGAAGGGATGGCGGTTCTTTATAATACTATCGCCAATCAAATAGAGAATAATAGCTTTTTGGATGAAAAGGAATATAAAGCACTCGTCATTGACTGTGGTGGTGGCACAACAGATCTTTCCTCCTGTAAGTTCCGAATAGAGGACGGGCATATTTCATACAAAATCGATATTCATACAACCTATGAAAATGGTGATACCAATTTTGGTGGCAACAATATTACATATCGTATTTTCCAATTTATGAAGATTGTCTTTGCAAACTATTATAGCCGAGGGAAAAATGCTTATGACATTGATGCATTAATTGATATTCCAGGCAAGGATATTTATCGATATGTAGACGATCACGGTGTGGAAGCTGTTTACGAGCAATTTGAAAAAGCTTTTTCAGATGCCGAGTATATTATTCCGACGCGCTTTAAGGAATATGAAAATCGCACACGAGATGAATACCTACGTGTCCGCAATAATTATTATTTCTTATGGGAAATGGCAGAGGAAATGAAGAAAGAGTTTTTCCGCAAAACAGGTATTTTACGGAGCCGTTTTTATTCAGAAAACGATCTGCAACAGGACAGTGACTTGAATGTAACGGCAGTTGATCGATGGTGCCTATCATTAGTAGAAAACAATCAATTCAAAGATGTTTATGATTATCCGAACGTCTTTTTTAATATTAAGGAAATTAACCATCTGATTAAAGCTGATATTTATGATATTGTACGAGAGTTTTTGGAAGAGTTTTATGAGAACGGACTACTCAGCGAATATTCCATTATTAAGCTCACAGGCCAATCGTGTAAAATTGATGCTTTTCGCGAGGCTTTAAAGGAGTTTGTACCAGGACGAAGCATTGAATTTAGACAGAAGGCTGAAAATATTGGGAAAGTGCCAGAGTTAAAGCTAGCTTGCCTAAGAGGGGCACTTCGCTATTTAAATGCCAAGAAGATAGGCATGATTGAAACAACCGTGACGAATCATGCACCTGTCGTACCTTATGCAGTAAGTGCCTTTACCCATAATCGTCAGGAAAAATTACTTATTAGTAGCTTAGAAAGACTCAATCAAATTCACGGTACGATTTCCCGTCCATGGGGTGTAACGGAAGTTGAATTCTTCCTAACAGGTACCGACAATCAATCATCCTATAAATACAATTACGTTAATCGCCAGGAAGAGTATGTGCCTGTTCTTTATGACAATATAGCGACTAATTATCAACATAAAATTCCACAGGACGAGACAGATTCCATTATGAATGGGGAAGTGAAATTTTTTGTCTTCGCAGGAGAAGATCACTGGGGTTTCCATGTCGTCCCTGTTGCTAGACGTGAAGAACAACTGTATATCGGCAAAAAGGAATTCTTTGCCTTTGAAACCGATTTATCAGAGTTGGATTTCTTTGACGGCTTAAAGTAAAGAAAGTGCTCAAAAGTGAAAAACAAGAATAGAGGTGGATGACAGCTTGTTTGCCAATCAATATCCACATTTTCAAAAAGGTCGCATTTTAAAGCGAGAAATGCTGGAAAATTTACGAGATTACCCAAGAGAGTTTTTAGATATTTATTTCCAAGATTATTCAAATGGCATTATTGCTGGAGTCAATATCGTTGTAGCGGATACACTGCTAATCATTTCAAACGGCATTATGAAGCATAATGGCAGACTTTATATGCTAACGAATAGCTTTGAGCTTCCTTATGAAGCAACAGGAAATGAGACGATCTTAAAAGTACGATTTGCAGAAGAAGTAAATGACTTAGATTTTAGCAAACACAAATCACAGATTGTCTTAGACGATTCGCTTGAGCTTGCACATAATGAGCTAGAATTAGCGCGCTTTAAATTAAAGTTAGGTGCTAAACTGCGCTCACAGCATACCGATTTTTTCGACTTTGCCACTGAATTCAACACAGTGAATTATCTTCACTGCCAATATGCAGGCTTACAAAAAAGCACATACCACCCATTGATTTTGCAATATTTTGCACGTGAGCTGTTAAAAAATCGACCAACCAATACGTATGATATTGCCTTCGCCATGGAGTGCATCAATCAGGAGCGGGTGCAACGGGATACGATTGATTTCTATATTTGCAATCGTCTAGAGCTAGACGATCAAGCGCTAACGAATAGTCAAATTCATAAATACTTGAACCGTATATTATCTGAATCAAAGAATGGGGGTCGTTTAGTAGGACAGAGTCCAGGTCGACCGAAGCGTATGATAGTTGATTAACTAAAATTCAGTTGGAGGGTGAGTGGGATGAAATTTTTAGATGAAAAAATTATTGCACTTAGAAATGAAATGAGAGAGCAGGAGCAACATGAGGTAGCTCAGCAAGAAGCAGCATTAAAAAAGGAACAGGAGCCTGAGCAAGCCTCTGAGCAGGTGGAACAGGATTTACAAAAAGTAAATATCTATCAAGATTCCATAATAATTGATGATGAGAAGGTAGAGGTGATAGTCCAGTCATTATTGGATGGCAAAGTGTCGATACGTATGCCAAATCTTTTTTTCATAATGTCTACTGAAATTGCATCCCTAAAGTACCCATCAGAGCGAAGACCAAATCTTATTTATACAGATGAATCTTCCACGATTAATCTTGCCTTCAACTTGACTCCACATCGATTAAAGGAAGAGGGAGTTGCTGCTTTTCAAGAAAATATGATTGATATTCTTGAACAAGCTCAACCTTCAGCAGATTGGCTAGACACGGACGTCCTGACAATTGACGAAAAGACAGTTGCCTTTTTAGAGATTATAACACCTGCTATAGATGGCGATATTTTTAACTTAATGTTTTTTACCTCTATCGAAGGACTAGCACTTATTGGAACCTTCAATTGTATGGAGGATGATCTTGAAACTTGGCGTCCGATTGCGAGGGCTATGATGGAATCCTTGCAATTTGCTCCTATTAGAAGAAATGGAGGGGCATTGGTATGAGTGTTGCAGTGACAGCTTATCATAATGTACAAATTCAACCTTTTAATCTTATCAGTATTCAAGACCTAACCATTGTAAAGAAAATGAATGAACATGCTACATTACGTTTTACTGGTATTGTGCCTGAAGAATCTAGAGATACATATGTAGTGATGACCGAGGTACGAACTGCCATTGAGGTAAATCAGCTTAGTCAACTCGGTGTCCCTACACCACTTTTTAAAGGTGTTATTTTGGATGTTCAGGTACATTCAGTTCGTGGCATTTATTATATTGAGGTGGAGGCAGCCTCGAACACATATCAGCTAGACATTAAAAAGAAAAATTGCTCCTACCAGGATAAGGAAATGACCTACTCAGCTCTCTTTAAACTCTTTAATCCCTTCTATCCAGGTCTAGATATTATAGATGAAGCTACTAATGGAAGGGAATTGGCGAAATTCACTCTCCAATATTTAGAAACGGATTGGCAATTTTTAAAGAGGCTTGCTTCCCGCTTTAATACCGGCCTAGTTCCAGCCGTAAACTTCGATAAGCCAAAGTTTCATTTTGGTGTGCCTGCTGGAAGAGCTAAAGGTAAGCTAGAAGATTATCATTATACTACTCGAAAAAAACTAGCAGACTACCTTGTTTATACAGAGAATGGAAATGAAGGAATGGAAGAGCATGATTTCCTTTACTATGAGGTAGAAACCGATCAAGTACTAGAGATAGGGGATCATGTCACTTTTAATAATCAAACGCTTTATATTTATGAAGCTTATACAGCAATGAAAGATGGATTGCTGAAACATTGCTATACACTTTCAACGAAAAATGGCATGAATCAAAGTGAAATATTTAACAGTGCAATCTCGGGATTATCACTTGAAGGAAAAGTGTTAGAAGTCGCAAAAGATCATATTAAGGTACATTTAGCAATTGATGATAAGCAGGATAAAGGAAAGGCCCATTGGTTTCTTTATTCAACTGGCTATACAGCTGAGGGGTATAGTGGCTGGTATTGTATGCCTGAAATCAATGACTTTGTTCACATTTATTTTCCTTCACAGCGTGAGGAAGAGGGCATTGCCAACAGCTCAATAAGAAAAAACTTAGAGACAACAGCCACTAACAAGCTAGACGATCCATCGACCAAATATTATCGGACAGCCTTTGGCAAAGAAATAAAATTAAGTCCAACTGAAATACTTATCACCGCACAGGATGGTGATATTTATATTCGTTTAAATGAAGAGAGTGGTATAGAAATTTATAGTAAAAAAGAAATTAAGCTCATATCCGAAGCGGATATTACAGTGAATGCTAGCAAAAACATTCTTTTGTCTGCGGAGGAAGAAATTTCGTTGCAATGCAAAGAAAGTAAAATACTAATGAATGGTAGTGTGCAAATTTTTGGGAAAGAAGTAAAGGCAAATTAGAAGAATATAGGAAGGAGTATTTTATGCAGACAAAGGGAGTTTTACAGCATTTTTATGATACAGAAGTAGAAAAAAGACGGTTGAAATATCTCTTACTGCTTGAAGATTTTTTTCAAGATTCCAAAGATAAGCTTGCCGAGGAATTTAGAAAATCTTTTCAAAAAGTATGTCTTGAACTAGGACAGCAGCAATCATTACATCAAAAAGGGCCAATTGCACATATCACGTTTTCAATGCTTCGCACAGAGTTACTAGAAGGTCGTCATTATTACCTAGTAGAAGGAACTGACGATGAATGGTTTTTTGATCTTCGTCCACTTTTAAATACGTATGATGCGGGCTGGGCTCATTATTTTTTAGAGCAGTACATCCAAGAGTTAAGTTTATACAGTAAAACTTTCATGGGCGCCATTTCACAAGCAGATATTGAGCGTATAAAGCTTCAAGATGCCCATCATTTTCATCAATATGTCTTGAGCCTTGCTAGATATGCGCTTCCGGATATTATACGTTGTCCTGAATATATAGCGCTAGAGCGGGATATGGCTGTCGAAATACGTATAGGTGAGTTTATGGATATTAATGAAGTCGTGTACAGCGAGGACTTCACATCGAAGGATATTGAAGAAATAACAGCATGGCTAGAAGAAAAATTAGATGATGAATATCCATATGAGGTATTTAGCCGTTTAAATTTAGCGAACGGCAACTATAGTGGTATAGACATTCGTTATGCATTTTTCCAGAAAACGAATTTAACAAACTGCCAAATGCGTGATTGTCTACTGATTGGAGCCAATTTGCGAGATAGTCAACTTATAGGTACTGATTTAAGCTTTAGCTTAATCCATGAGGCAGATTTTAGCAATTGTCAATTACAGGGAGCTAATTTCCAGCAGGTTCAAGGAGCAAGTGGTCTTCTAAATCGTCAAAAGTGGGAAATACCAGGTTATTTACCAGTACGCTTTACAGATGCAAACTTAGAAGGAGTTAATTTTGAGCTAGCGAATTTACGAGGAGCCTGCTTTATTGGAGCAAATGTAAGGAATACACAATTCGCAGGAGCTAATTTAGAAAAGGCTATTTTTTCGATGGAGTCAAAAGAACATTTAACTCTAGATCCCTTTCAGACAGCAAGTGTTATTTGGAAGTAGACGTGGCGAAAAGGAGACTCAAAGATGAACTATTTTATTTTAGCTCAGGATGAGCGAATCTCAAATGCTGTTGAACCAGTTGGTATAGCTCAAGTGATAAAAAAAGAGTTATTAACATTAGATAGAATGGAAGAATTAGAGGAACTAGAACGCCAATTTCCAGTGCTAGAAAAGAACGATATGCTGTATATCGATTTTATAGAAAAACCAATAGCGCTCTTTTCGGATGCTCTAAAAAAGTTAGTGGAGAAATATGAGCCACGTACGCCATTTAAAGCTGTTGTACTCATGGATATGCCTAAATCAATGCAAACGTTATACTGGCTTGTGATTCCACCAAAAGTTCCTTGTCTTTCATCCCAGACTGAATTCCATCTGGATGGAACGTTGAAGAAGCTTGTTATAGATGAGGCAAAAGCTACTCCTTATACCTTCTTTCAAATAGAGGGCATGAAAGAGAATTATATCGTGGTCAATATTGAATTAGCAGAGAGTATTCTTCGAAGAGATTTGAGGGGAATACGATTACAAAAAATACAAACGGAAGGTAGATGGAACGACATACTTTCTGTAGGTAATTAGTTTAAATCTTTTTTAAGTAAATGTGTTTGTATGGGAGTCACATTTAGTAAAAATTGCAACACCTTACGCATAGAAAGGGAGGGTTTTCCAATGTCGGAAGAAATGCAGACAAAGGGCGGCGACCAACGGAGCTATGTTGTCGCTGGTGCCAAATTATCCTGCTCACAAGGCGATCAAACAAGTATTTTAAAAATGCCTGTTAGCCATGGCGTTTATACGAAAAATAAAGCTCAAATGAATACGATGGATTTTAAGCCCAATATCAATATTCAACCATTTGGTTTATGTCAAACATTAACTAACCCTATAGTTGCAGCAGCCACAGCCGCCAATAACGGAGTCTTAAAGCCAATGCCCTGTACACCTGTAATCACGATGCCTTGGATTAATGGGAAGGATGATCAATTAATCGAAAATCATCCAGCGTTAATTAGTCAATCTATTAATATGTGTATGTATTGTGGAACGATAAAAGTAGAAGATGATGGGCAAGAATAAGCCATTGTCCCCTGAGGAAAGAAGGGAATTCATGTGAACACGTACGAGGAAGTAATCGGATACGGTGAGCTTGAACTCGTATCCCCCTATGAAATCCAAACATTGCATAATCTCACGTTAACCCAAACGGTGAATGACCATGCAAGGTTATTAATAACAGGATTTATCCCTGCACAACAAAAAGATAGTTGTATGCAGCTTGCCAGTAGTACAGATCGAATTGAGCTCTATGAAAAGCGTAAAGGGCAACGACAGCAGGCACTTTTTAAAGGGCAGGTAACAGAACTGGCTATACGCATGGTAATGGGTGTATATCAAATTGAACTTGAAGCAGTTTCATTAACATTTTCCATGGATTGTAAAGAAAAATACCGCTCTTTTCAACATGATAAGATGACGTATCAGGTTATGTTAAAAAAGGTATTAGAGGGTTATTCAGGTGCAGATGCTATTGATACTGTGACGAATGCTACTCCAATCAAGCAATTTATATTACAATATAAGGAGACCGATTGGCAATTTTTACAGCGTATGGCTTCCCATTTCCGTACTGTGTTAGTCGCAGCAGTGGATGCTGATAACCCAAAATTTTGGTTCGGCTTACCGGAAGGTCGCATAGAAAAGTTGTCGGTGGCCAATTATACAATTTTAAAGGATCGCTCTAAGTTTTTACATATAAAGCATAATGACATCGAGTGGCCCATTGTGGAACAGAAAACAGTAGCTTACGTCATAGAATCTAGAAAAACGTTGAAACTTGGTGATTGCGTTCAGCTTCAAGGCAAGGAGCTTGTCATAGCGAAGTCCATCGCCCGCATGAAGCAAGGCATCCTTACTTATGAATATCATCTGCTGTTCGAAAAAGGCATACGTCAAGACAGACAAAGTATTCACCTATTGCCAGGTACAGCGATTGAAGGAACAGTATTAGATGTTAAAAAGGATCAAGTACGATTACACCTTAGTATTGATGAAACACAAAAAAAGGAAGAGGCAACGTGGTTTCCCCTAGCGACATCTTATTCTGCAGAGGGACATAGTGGTTTTTATAGTCCGCCAGAGGAAGGCGATTGTGTCCACCTTGCTTTCCCGACACATCGGGAGGAAGAAGCGGTTGTTCGGCATAGTGTACGTAAAGGTGGCGATAGCAACCCAAAAACGGCTAATCCGAAAACGTCTTACTGGGGGACGCCGAAAGGAAAGGAAATGAAGCTAGACCCTCAGTCCGTGACATTTACTGCCAAGGATGGGGCGGTTTTTCTTCAGCTCCATCAAGATAGTGGCATCACCGTGCAAAGCACTCCATCCCTGCTAGTCAAGGCGAATGATACAATCACCTTTTCGGGAAAGCGTATTTCCATGAGTGCAGCTGAATCGATGCGTCTCACATGCGGCTCAAGTAGTATTGTTTTTGATGGCAATACGGATATACAGGGACAGGTTGTCACAATGGAAGGATCCAGCAAAGCCCCTGTGTCAGTCGCTACACAGGTAGAGGAGGCAGACCTCGAATCAGCCCTAGATGTGATGGGCATGATTCCTGTTGGTGGGGGTGATGCCTAATGGGTCTATTAGGATTAGCGGGGAGTTTGCTGGGGATGATTCCAAAAGTAGGCTCCCCGAGCAGTAAGAAAAAAGGAAAGAGCGGAGGGTCAAAAGAAAAGAGTTCCAAAAAGTCCTCCAATAAGAAAGGCTCAACGAAGAAGAAACAACGAAAATCTGATAAAAAGAAGAAAAAGAAAAAAAAGAAGAAAAAGAAAAAGTGGGGTAAATTTTTTACCAAAGCACGCAAGCTGAAAAATAGTTTGTCTAAGAGTAAATTAGTCAAACGGGCAAAGAGTGCCATAAAAAAAGCTGTACTGACAACCAAAAAGGTTGTTCAGAAAACAAAGGCGGTTGTGTCGCAAGCCAAACAACAGATAAAGACCGCAGTCAAACAGACGAAGCAAGTAATAAAAGAAAAAGTACTGCCAACAGTAAAAAAAGCAGCACAAGCAACGACCAAAGTAGTAAAAAATGCTGTACAACCTAAAAATCTGTTAAATACGTTACAAGTTGGATTAGATGTAGTTGGGCTCATCCCGGGGGTTGGAGAAGTAGCAGACGGCCTGAATGGCATTATTTATGCTGCGAGGGGCGACAAGGTGAATGCTAGCCTCTCCTTTGCAGCTATGATTCCAGTGGCGGGCAATGCAGCAACAGCTGGAAAATGGATAAATAAAGGTGCTAATGCAACGAAGGATATAGCCGAAGGAGTTAAAAACGCTAATAAATCTGCGGGAACAGCAGGGAAAAATATACCATCGTCAAATCCAAAGCCATCGAATAGTTCCAAACCACCTGCAAAAGATAGTAAACCTGCTGAGGCGACTAAGGGTACGGGTAAAGATCCTAAAGGCTATTATCAAGATGCAAATGGAAAATGGCATCGTCCTGATGGAGGGTATGCAAGTAACAAAGAAATGGGTTTACCTGAACCAAAGGACATCTCTAGACGTTTGGAATATATGGGTAGTACACCTGGAAAAGGCTCCAAAACGGGTAAAGAAGTAATAAAGAGAATGGAAGATGAAATCCCACCCAAAATCCGTACAACACGTGATGGAGAAAAAGAATTTATGGCAAGTGATGATAAGTGGTATCCTATAGATCAGGCAGATATGGCTCATTTAACTGATGCGGTTTCATGGTGGAACAGTACAGGAAGATATTATGGAGCGAAGTCACCAGAAGTTAGAGAATGGATGTTAAATTCCAAAAATTATGTATTAGATCATTATAGTTTAAATAGATCCGCAGGGGCAAAGTTAAATGAAACTTACTTGCCACCAATAAATAATTATTAGGAGGAAATTTATATTGGAACTTAACGATCAAGTGTATGACCAAATCGTACAATTATGTAATGAGGGTAATACTTTTGTTAAAAGTGGACAAATTACTAATGCATTAGGTAGTTATTTAGCTGCTCTGGATTTGGTTCCATTACCGAAGAACAATTGGGAAACAAGTACATGGATTTATACTGCATTAGGAGATACTTATTTTTTAGAATGTGAGTATGAAAAGGCAAAAAGCAATTTATTTAATGCATTAAACTGTCCAGATGGTATTTCAAATCCATTTATTTTATTGAGACTTGGAGAGAGTTTATATGAATGCGGTGAGCTTGATAAAGCTAAGGAGTATCTGTTAAGAGCTTACATTTTAGATGGATATAAAATATTTTTTAATGAAGATGATAAATATTTTGAATTGATAAAAGATATGATTTAAGGAGGATTTATATGGCTATTTTACAATCACCTGAAAAAGAAGAATTTGAAAGTCTTTTGGAAAAAAGCAATGAACAATTTCATAATGGGCAATATAATGATTCAATTGTGTCATTAGAAAAGGCTTGGGATATAATACCTAATCCAAAAGGTATTTATTGTGAAGAGAGTTACCATTTAGTTAAAGATTTAATCGCGACTTGTTTTATGGTAAATGATTTAACAAAAGCAAAAGAGTGGGCAGAAAAAATATTTTTAACTGGATTTGCAAGAATAGATTCTGGTGATAAGGAATTTATAGCAGGAAAAGTTGCTTTTGAATTAGGTGATTTAGAAACCGCAAAAGATTTTTTTACCATTGCTAATAATAAATCAGAGGGTAGATGTTTTGGAAATCCGAAGAATACTAAGTATCTCAAATTTTTTAAAAGTTAAAGTGAAAAATGGTATAGGTTAAAACACTTGAATACTTATTAAATATTAAGGATATTAATATTATAAGAATATTTGATAACTAGAACCAGTTTATATTTACTGAATTAGGGAGCATTAGAAATTGAAGTGGTGAGCTTACAGAAGAGATAAGTTCACCTTTTTTTTATTTAAATAAACATTTGTTGGAGTAAAAAGTTATAAATTACGTTTTTATACTTGTCTTTTGATTATTTTTTACTACAGAATTTTGCTTGTTTTCAACTTGATTTCTACACATTTATTAGATATTCCGTACGTTGCATTTTTTAATTAGAGTGAAAATAATTATTTTAACGAGAAGAAGAACACTAGTTATGATATCTGAGAGATTTAAGATTAATACTAAAAGTTTATATAGTTTTTTAATGAGACATACTGAATCCCAAAATAAATGGTTTAAATTTTTTGTAGCTACAAGATTAGCTTTTCTATGAAAAAAGCCGCAAAAGCAACGACCAAAGCAATAAAAAATGCCGTACAACCTAAAAATCTGTTAAATACGCTCCAAGTAGGACTAGATCTCGCAGGGCTCATCCCGGTTGTTGGAGAAGTAGCGGATGGCTTGTATGGCATTATTTATGCGGCAAGGGGCGACAAATTGAACGCTAGCCTCTCCTTTGTAGCAATGATTCCAGTGGCGGGCAATGCAGCAACAGCTGGAAAGTGGATAAATAAAGGTGCTAATGCAACGAAGGATATAGCCGAAGGTGTTAAAAACGCTAATAAATCTGCGGGAACAGCAGGGAAAAATACACCATCGTCAAATCCAAAGCCATCGAATAGCTCCAACGCTGAACCTAAAAAAGTAAGTGTCGACGAATTTAATGCAGATAAAGCTACTAACAAACAAAAAGGTAATTTTGGTGAAATAATTTCAAGTGATAATTTATTAAACAACCAAAGTATAAAAGCCGCTGGATATGATTTAAAGCCAATAGGTAGAGGGGCACCAACAAGCATTAATGATAAAATAGTAAAAGGGATTGACGGATTATATGAAAATGCGAATAAGAATTCAAGTATCAAATATGTTATTGATGAGGCGAAGTTTGGTAGTTCCCAATTAGGCAAAACGAAAGATGGACCACAAATGTCAAACGATTGGTTGACAGGTGCGAAAACTGAAAAAAGTAGAATTTTGAAAGCTGTTGGTGGTGATCAAAAACTAGCAAATAAAATCACCAAAGCATTGGATGAAGATGAAGTTGAAAGAGTATTATCAAAAGTCGATAATAGTGGAAATGTAATAACATATAGGTTAAATGCTAAGGGTGAAATAATTGGAGAATGGCCTTGATTTAGAGGCAAGGAGGAAATAAAAATAATGAGGGATCATCTATGTATAGAAGAAAAATGTAGAGAAGGAATTGAATATCATAAAGAATTTATAGCTGAAAATAGGGAGGATATCAGAAATTTAGAGGAGGATACCAAAAATGGTATTCAAAGAAAATCCAAAGACAATAAAAGTCGTATAGAAGCGAGTTATTTAAGGACTTTTAAATATGAGATGGAAGATATTAGGGCGAAATATTCTTTAGGAGAAGATATTAGTGCAATAGAAGAAGACTTTCATAATGCAATTTATGATTTAGAGCATACAGGGACTAGGGAAGTTGGATATTTAAGTATTCTTTGGACGATTTCTTTAGGAATCCTATTAGAAACGGATAAAAAGAATATAGAAAGATTAAGTAAGGTGGTTGAGAAAAAAGAAATAAGCGATTCAGTGATTGATTTTTTATTATATGCTAGTAATATCGGACATACTAGAATCACTAATGATTATTATAAAGAAAATCCATATTCAAAAACAAAAGAAATTATAGAACTTGCGCAAACCGATAAGAAAGAAGCATCTAAAAGATTACAAACGTATATGGAGAAAGAATGGTTTAAAGGTCATTATGATTACGAATGGAAAAATGCACATAAAGAGCCTGGATATGTAGGGTTTTGGAGCTTTGAATCCGCAGCACTAGCGAAGATACTAGAACTTGATGATACAAGCCTAATAAATAATAATCACTATCCATATTACTTGGCACATTACAAGAATTCAATGAAATTCAAGCAGATTTTTCTCAGTGACTACGACAATGAACAAGAGATTGAGGAACTTGAAATAATAGAAGGAATTGAAAATAATCCTTTATTGGAAAAGGTTATTCCACCAATATGGCACTCATTTGTCAATGAATTGATACATGATTATGAGGTTATGGATGATAGTAGTTTCTATGAAAAATACAAACAAACGATAGGGTTAGACCAAATTTGGTTCTTAATTCAAGATTATAAAGAAGAGAATGAGCAAAAAAATCTCTTGGGAAGTTTAATTGTTTTTGCAATGGTCGTAAAAGGATATATATTGCAATTGGATTATAAAGAAGATTTAGATGATTACTTTTCGAGTATGAAAAATGAGTGGAACACAAAAACAAAGTTAGTTCAATTTATATTAAATAATGATCAGAATTATTTCGCATTGATACCAGTAAATGAAAATGTTAAAGAAATGTATGAAGTTACTGTTAAAGATGTAAAGTAAATTTATTGATTAGAAATCAGTGAAAATCTATTTTAGTGACTTTAACAATAATTTTGACTCAATCGAGTATTGTTAAGGATCTGAAGATAAAAGTGTGTTAAGTAAGTTAATTTGAGTGAATGATAAAATGGTGGTAGTTGGATAATCCAACTACCACCATTTTTAGTGAGTCTTAGTTCTGTAATTTAAGGGTACGGGTAAACCTCAAAAACCACAAAAACATCAAGCTGAGAAGAAAAGTAACCCACAAATAGGAAGTGGACCTTATTCACATCTTATAGATTCCAAACATGTAGGTTCTGGGAAGAATTTTACTGCAGCTCAAAAGAAAAAGATAATTGATGAAAATATGAAACAAAACGGAGGGGTGGTTAAATCTGATCAAACAGGTCAAATTTTAACTAAACCTCAAAAAAGTAAAAAAAGGTGTACACCTGATCCGAATGAATGGCAAATCGATCATGTTATACCTAGAGATAAAGGTGGCACTAACAGTTACAGTAATGCACAAGTATTATCTTGAAAAGAAAATAGAGAAAAATCAAATAAGTTACCCTCGGAACTTGATAAGTCAAGTACGATAACATCACCAACTAAAACAAAAAGGAGAAAAAAATGAAGCCTATAATACTAAATAGTCAATTAAATAAAAATAATTTATGGAGTGGTTGTATACTTGCATCGGTAGCACATGCAATAATGGTTGCTCATTATCCTGAATTATCATATGAACATTCATGGGATGGTGATAACTATAGTGTTGTCGATGATTCGGGAGGAAGAGGAACTATTACTTTCAAAGATAATTATTTTGTTGGGGCATTTCGAAATGAAAATTTTCCCCGAATTGATATCCCTACAGCTATAGATTTTTTTACAGGTGCACCAAAAGATATCATTGAGTTGGCTAAGAATGAAACTTTAGAATATCTTCTTGAAGAGGATGAAGAAGGCACAATTTCACCATTTATCACGACTGGAATTTGGGGTGATAATGATACTATCACTTCAAATGATAATATCATTAAAATAGTTCAATGTGGAGGATATTTATTAGAAAAGCAGTTTATGGATAGTGACGCTGCAATTGGAGCTTGGCGAGATTATTATGAGATGACTTCCGAACAATTAGAATTGTTAAAGTCCATATATAATAGAAAAATAAATAATTCTCATGGAACCATCACTTTGACAAAAAATGAGATTAAATTAATTGGAACTGAAAGTTCTGAAGGCTTGAGTGAAAGTATGGTTTCGTTTGAAGAGATTGGGGTAAATTGGGATAAGTAGACCACTACTATGGTTACCCAATGTTGAGTAGCTATTTAACCTTGATTGGCTATATGCCTTTCAAGGTTATTTACTTATACGAAAAAGTGATGGGACGTATATTTCATTAATGATGGTCAGCTATGACACATGAAAATGCTTACTGTTAGAAAAGATACTAAAATGATATTTTAGAGCGTAAAAGGTAGTTGGATAAAGTGAGAACAAGGATGTGTTTTCAGAATAGAGAACTCACTCATGAAGGCTGTATCATTAGGATTATAAGTAAGAATAGTGATTATCTAGGAACACCCGTCGAAGACTATGATGAACAAGGTCATAAGGTTTGGTCGGCTGAGCTTGATGTGTATGAACGAGTGAACGAGTTCACTGGTGAAAAAGATTTCATTCCATTTAGATATCAAGGGCAGTATGAAGATATTGAAATAGGCTTGTATTATAACCGATTCCGATACTACGACCCAGAGCAAGGGAATTATACGCAGGTTGACCCGATTGGGCTGGCTGGTGGGAATCCTACGCTTTTCATCCAGAAAAGGATGATATTATGCTTTCTATTATTATTCATAAGGATTTTGATACTTTATTGGAAAAAAATATTTATCCTTCAATTGAAGTGAGGGTTATAGAGCATACATACTCAGAAATGGGAAGCAATCCTGATAAAAGCATTTTAGATTTAGGTATGAACTCGATCAGCGATTATTCTGAAAATCAAGGGAATAATTTTTTGTTTATTAAAGTTCTTGGAGAACCACGTCTTATTCAACCTAAAAGTTATTATTATAACGGGTTGGAAAATAATAATTATTCCTTTTTTCTGCAAATAGAAGAGGAAGGCTATAGTGATAATATGGATTATGTGTTTATGTACGGTTCATTATATTTATATAAACATAATGAAACAGGAGAGATCATTGCTGGTTTCTGGCAATGCTCTTAAACAACCTAACTAATATGAAAACGAAGAAATTTAACAACCTACTTTGACAAAAAAAACTTAAAATTTTAAAATTTTAATATAGGAGGTTGTTACAAATGAAGAAAAAAATAAAATTTATTATGGCTTTCTTTTTAATAGCAATGGTCTCACTATATATTTTTAATGAATACAAAACAAAAAATCTTGTACAAGATTTTTTCGATACAGATTCTTTAGCAGAAGAAACCCATGATATTAGTATCATAGATACAGAGCGCAACGTTAAAACTATCAAAAAAGATAGTACTGTATTTCCAACTTTCATAAATTCACTTGAAAAACTAGAAATCAAACGAACTAGCTCTAATTTTACTTACGAAGGATACTCTATGATTATTTATCACAACAACGATTTGCATGTTATTTATCTCAGTGAAAACGGACTATTAACTTTTAATCACAAAACTTATGAAATACAAAATAAACAGGTATTTGATAAATTCTTTGAAATAGTGAAAAGCACCCACTAAAGGGTGCTTTTTTTACAAAGGAATAGAACCGCCACTTGATGTAATAATTTTTTTAGGAATAATATTACCTTGAATAATAGTGAAGTCTGTGTTCCCTGTCGCAAGGTTTTTGAATGCCAAATAGTTAACACTAAATTCAATAGAAACATAAGTTTTATTATCAATGAAAATTCGTAATAGTTTAGTTATTTGATTATAGCCTTCTTCTGCTACTCGTAAGACTTCATTTTTTTCCCACTCATTCGCACTTGTTAATGCAGATACAAGAAGGGATGGAATAGCTGTATATGCTGATTTATTAAAAACCTTTTCTAAAGCAGCAGTAGCAAGTCCACCTAGGAATGTTGTTGTTGCTGCCGATGAAACCTTACCGTTCCAATAATTGATGAATGCCTCTTGAGCTCGATGCATATCAGTAACATTTACTCGAGAAATAGAAGTAGTTGCATTGTATTCATAACGAGAATATTTAGCTGTTGCCATAATTAAATTCCTCCATTTTAATAATAAATTTTGTTTTGTTAGCACTAACACTCTATAAAGGGAAATTTTGAATCGATTTAACAACCTCTTTTTTAAAAAATCG
Source organism: Lysinibacillus sp. NPDC097868 (assembly GCF_044761135.1). Lineage (NCBI taxonomy): Bacteria > Bacillati > Bacillota > Bacilli > Caryophanales > Bacillaceae > Lysinibacillus > Lysinibacillus sp. NPDC097868. Next base: position 965,857 of record NZ_JBIWBS010000001.1, read on the forward strand.
ATTCAAGAGTTATGAATCCAAAATTGCAAAGGAATGGATAAAAAACCACCTCAGTTTTTTTATGGATAATATTTGGAAAAGTTGATAGAATAGTTGTCTATCAAATTTTTTATTTAAATATAGAACAGTAATCTAGGCTGAAATTAATCGAAGAAATTGTAAAAATTAAGATTTATTATAGCCAATTAGGGTTTTAATCATTTATTTAAATTAGAATAGAGGCAAAAAGGGTATCCAAAAAGCAAGTACAAAAGCTAGCAAGAGAAGCTTATTACAATTTATTATGCTAGGTCACTTTTAATTGGAGGAAATAAATGATATTAAATTTTAAGTCGACACCTTTAATCAATAGAGCAGAAAGAAACATTGAGGAACATAAAATCCATAGTCATTTTCAAACTATCATACCTTCAAGATTGATTGAGTTTTGGAAATCGTATAATGAAGTTTCGTTTGAAAACGGAATAAATATTTATGGCATTGATATCGCAACGGAAAGAAACCGGTTGTATGAAGTAAGTACTTACGCACCAGAATATATTTTGATAGGGGATGATGGAGGAGGGCAAGGATTGTTTTTAAAAAAGAATAGCGACCTAAACGTTTACTATCAAGATTTGGGGGCATTGTCATTGCCCTTTTATTCTTTGGATATTGATTTTTTTAGTTGGCTAGAAGATGATCCTGTAATAGATGAAGATAATTTGACTTCAGACGAACTTGAATTGATAGATGAGGTAAAAGTTTATGTAGTCAGAAAACCAATTGAAGCAAATAAATTTATTATGGAAATAAGAAAATTTTTTAATTTGAAACTTTCGATTCGCGATATGAGAGAAAAATTGAATAGTTTACCTTATTTGATCATCCAAGATATCACACTTATGAAGTATGGCAAAACAATTGAGGTAATAAATCAAAAATACAATTGTTTAGAGGTTCGCAATTCAAAGAATGTTATTTTAATTAGTCCAGGGAAAAATAGCTAGTATTAAAGATTGAGTTAATATAGAGCAATTGTACAAAGAAATAAAACATTATTTTACAAATAGAGAGTTTTTTAATATTATGGTAAAATTAGGATAACTATTTTGGGCATATGTAAAGAAAACGCTAAATAACGCTTTCATTACATATGTTTTTTATTTATATAAAAAGGTGTGCTGTTAATGAATATACATATAGGCATGGCAAGTGTTAAAGAGTGTTATGTTCATGGACCATCAAAAATGAGGCAGCAATATATCAAATAGAAACGAGAGGATAGAATTATTTATGAAACAACTAGAAAATTCAGTATTAAAATTCATACAGGCAATGGGTGAATATCCAAAAGAAGAATCCACAGTTAAAAAAAATGGTGGTGTACGTTATAGGCCAAAATTAGCAAATCTTCATGTCGATGAAAAAATCTATCTATCTCCGGAATTAATATTCTTTTATCAACATTGTGAAATAATTTGTAAAATCCGTCCTGATGGCTATCAATTAGATTGTACAGATATTGATTTAGGGAATAGCCCACTTTATTTGTATCCAGCAGATAAATTAGTTCGAAGGCAAGAAGGATTTCGATGGATTGGAAACGAAAAAAGTGAAAATCCAAATTGGGATCCCAATTGGCTTGTAGTTGCTGATAAGGATGATGATCCAATTGTAGTTGTCACAAATCAAGAAAATTCACCAGTTTTTGCAAGTTATGAAACAAGTCATTTATTTCCAATTGCAGATTCTTTTTCGGCCTTTCTAGATGCAATTGCGGTGACATTAGAAATAATACATAATAAATTCAAAGGAGAAATAATGGATGAAGAAACTTTCGATATCTACGATGATTTTATTGATATGTTAAAGTCATCTTTAAGTAGTATTTTGAAAAAAGAGGAATATGCTGATAATTTTATTGATTACTTATATGGTTAATAAATGGAGCTATTATAGAAAAAGAATATGGATGGAAATGGATGCATGTAGAGAAAAATGATAATAAAGGCTATTGTGTCCTCTCTGAAAATCATAAGTTTTGGTGTTCAGTTCATAACTATATCTATACCATTTTGACTGATACAGATAAAAGTAACAATGTTAAGTTATTTAATATGCTCGAAGTTATTCATAAAGAGAAGGCCGATGGGTTATATAATTTTATTAGTTAAGGATTAATATGATACTATTCGTTTTCTATAACTAGATGTAGGTAAGGAGAAAAAATGAATAATTCAAATTTTATCGACAGATTACAAAATATTGATTGGTTTAATAATTGTGGGAAGGATTTTTTTCTTGCAGAATTTCCTGTAAATATTCAAATCGTTAGTTCAGTTGAGGATCTCAAAAGTTCGATTTCATCAACGTCATGGGAAGATCTAACTTTAGAAGCAAGAAATAGATTAACAACTTTTTTACACAAACATAACATGAATGAATACCAACGTTGGAATGAAGTAACAAAGTATTATAAGGAAAATTTAATAACATTAACTGAAACAATAAAGAGCTATGCTGATAAACATGACCTAGGAAAACCGTTTGTAGATGATGTCTCATGGATAGTTCTTAGCGCTGCTATGGAAAATCATTATCTATCGATTAATAAAAAAATACCCATCTTTTTTATGCATTTAGTTGATGTTTATTCGGTGGGGAATATTCCTTGTGGCTGGATAGGAGAAATTAAAGAAGATTATACAGGAGCGCCAATAGACCTTACGAAAGGTGTATTGAAAATATACTAACAATACTATTTAAAATAAAAGAAGCTTTAGAAAATTGTTAGTGAGGGGTAAATCAGAAGGGAGCACTGCTGCTTATCTAAGTGCTGAACTATTTACAAAAATATTATACCTAGGATTGTAGTAATTTTAATTTGGGTATCATACTTAAAAAGAGTAGCATCAAACTTTCATAATCATAATCATAATCAAAATCAAAGGAGGAATTATTGTGAAAAAACTTGACTCTGAATTCAAATATTTATCGGATATGTACGAAGATTCTTATTACCCATCGTTTTTAGTGAATAAAATTCAATTGAATATTATTAATGTAATTCATTTTATTGAAGAAGGCAATCATTCGGTTGAGGAGGTTCAGGAAAAGTTAGATGAAATGACTTTAGCAATCAATGAACTCCAGGATGAGTTTTATCAAAATGATAGTGAAATTGAAACTGTTGCACGAGATTCTATCGCAATAACAGTAGAAGAAATTTTACAATATTTTGAGGTTGATATAGATATTGAAGAAGCTTTAAGAGAAAGAGATTGGTGAAAAAACAAATTACATGAGATATAACATAGGTTATAAACATCTTCTTTATCTATGTTTTTTACCTGGGTAGAAGGCCAAATATATTTTAGCCTTCCTCTGACAATTAAATCAATTTCTCCTAAAGAAATAAAAAAGTAAAGAGTACTTGCTTGCCTAATAAGCAACAAGTGCTTTTTAATGTTTAAGATAGACGCCCGACAATACTCTTGTTTTTAAATTAATCCACTTTGTACATTTTAATGTTTCTGAAACTGAAGAGGGGGTCCCTCTAACTAATGCTAAAGAATTTGTTGAAAAGCGAACCTAGTGAATGAAATATCAATATATTATTATTTAGTAATGTTTAATAAGGAGAATTTACACCTTTTAGAAATATTCAATAAAACGAAAGAAATTATTGAAATATAACCGATATACATAATAGATGTATGAAGGAGGTATAAAATTGAATAAAAAATTATTTATCACAGTAGCAGCTATTCCTGCAGTTCTTATTGTCCCGACGGTTGCGGGAGCGGCGGAATCAGAAGTGACAGTGACAGGTGAAAATATGGTAAATGGAGTTTTAAAAGCTTCTATAGAAAATTTACCAGCCAATACAATTGTTAAAGGTTATCAATGGTATTATGTTGAAAAGGCAACGGGCGAAAATGGAACGAATAATGTTACGAATAAACCGATTTCGGGTGCAACTACTTCATCCTTCACAGTACCAGTAGATGCTGCAGGGAAAACAATATTTGTAGAAGCGATCACAACGACAGATAATCGATATAAGAGTGCAACAAGAACTATAAATACACTACAACTTGCGATTACAAAACCAGAATTTTTAATTGCTTCAAAGTATATTGTGCCTGGGGAAGAAGTAAAAGTTACAGTCGATGTTACTGATAGTGCAGGAGCAAAATTACAAAGTAGTCAAATTACATATAGCTACCAATGGTTCTATAAAGTTGGTGATTCTTTCACAATTATTGATGGAGCAACTAGTGGTACATATACAGTCCCAAAAAATGCTTTAGAAGAAAATATAAAAGATATTATGGTTAGGGTCAAAGCAAAAGTTGGTACAGCTATTGTAGAATCAGATTTTTCTGATGAGATTACAGTATCAAATGAACCAACAAACACAATGATTAATGAGATTAAAACGTTGCTTAAAAATGACCATCAATATAATATCTCAAGCCTAGCTTCATTTAAAGCGGATGTTACGGCGTTAGAGGCTAAGTATCAGGCATTAACAGCACCTGCAAAGGCTAATGTGACAAATTATGATGTTTTGAAGCGAGCACTTGCTGATATAGATCTATTGAGCAAGTTAAATGAGAAAGTTGATAAGTTGAATGACGTTGATGAAAAGAACCAAACACAATATTTAAAAGAAATTGAAGAGACTTATGATAAGTTGGATTTATTACAACGCAGTTTGGATATCAATGATGCTTTATATAATAGTATTAAAAATATATTGAAAAATCCAACTGATATCGATGAATTTAAGGAAGTTAGACGATTAAACCAGGAAATTGTTGCATTATTAGCATATGAAAATTCTCTTGTTAAGTATGTACCAACGAACATAAAATCGTTACAAACAGCAGTGGAAGCAATAGAAAAAGATATAGCCAAATTATCTCAAAATTATCGTTCAGCTGTTCAAAATCAAACCATTTTAAGTGATGCGAAGCAGGATATTAAAAAGGTTGAGCAGTTTATTAAACTTTTTGATAAGCTGTCACCCAATAATACACCTAGCAAGCAAGTGACGACAGCAAAATCAATACGTACAGCTTATGAAAAGCTAACATATAAACAATTACAGTTAGTACCAGCCAATTATGTCACGACATTACTTGAAGCGGAAAACGCAGAAGACAGCCAAATTGATAGATTAAACGCTGAGATCGACACCTACGTTGGTGATGCAGAAGACATGTACCCAATCGATCCGTCCGTACATTCTTGGCAAAGTCATGTTACGAATGTAAACCGAATTATTAATGAATATAAAGGGCTAACGAAAACTTCTGCTGCAAAAATTATTGGTTATGACCGCATTGTTACGTTGCAGAAGGATTTAAAAACAGCTGAAAAAGTAATAAAAGAAATGGATGCTTATAAAAAGCTTTCCGAAGTTTCTGGTGTTGCCGAAAACAAGCTTAATTCAAGCTATACTAGTACGTTGAAAGCTTATAATAAGTTAACTAGCTTGCAACAATCACTCGTTTATAGTGCAGATGATTTTTTATTAAATTCACCAAATGTTACGGTTGATGGAAACGGTAAGGTACCTGCTGATAAGGATGCCGCAGAAGCTTTGAAAGCAAACGTTGCAAAGCTTGCTGACGTTACAAACTTTACATTTGCCCAATATGAATCGGCTGTTAATGCAGCGACCGTGACATATAAAAGCCTATCTTCTCCAGCACGAAAGTATGTAACAAACTATTATTTATTAACAGCTGCTAGCAAAGATCTTTCTGGAGTAAAGTCATTCCATAAAAAAGTTCAAACTGCACGAGAAGAAACAGATGTTACAAAACAAGCTAAAAAAATTCAAACCGTACAAACTGCTTATGCTAAACTACCTGCCAACCAGCAGCATTTAGCGAAACAGCAATACGAAGATTTACTCAACAATCGTTTAGTGGATGGCAATGCACCAGACATAGTGGATTTGAATAAGGCAATTGCTAATATCATCTCTAACGATATATATACAGTTTCAAAAGAAAAAATAATGGAGCTTTCCTCACAATATAATAAGTTAAGCGCTAATGATAAAAAACGTATTACGAATGCTTCGATTTTAACTGCGGCAGTTTCAGATGTAAAAAAAGTAGAGACATTCATAAAGCAGTATGAAAAATCATTTATTAGTAATCCAACAACAGTGATTAAGGCTTTTGCCAAGCTATCTTCAAAACAAATGAGTTTAGTTAGTTCAGAAATCCGACAAGCCATTATTGATAAAGAACAAGGACAACAACAATCGAATGAAATTGCTTTGAAATTAATTGAATCCATTAATTCACTACTTATTAATGGCGAATATATTGATGATTTAGAACCGAAGGTAAAAGAAATTCGTACAACATATGATGCTCTTGGTACTTCTGAAAAAAATATTGTAAAAAATTATTCAAAGCTAACACAGGCAGAGAGTGACTTGAAGAAGGTTGCAGATGTACATGCGCTCTATGTACCTGCTACTGAAGGCAATGAAGCTGCTCGTAAAGCATGGCAAAATGCGTATGCTAAGCTTTCCAAGAAATTAGAAATCCTTTATAATAAAATGTATACAACTGATAAATAATAAACAATGCCCCGGATAATTTTCTATTATTCGGGGTTTTCGTATAGTTGAAAATTTGCGTATTACACTGAAAATATTGCTATCATTTGTCCAAACAATCTAATTTTCGCTATACTATTTACAGTTAAATGGTTTAAGCAGCGAGAATTCCTTAAGAAAAAGTGCAGTTTGTTAATAGAAAGTAGGAAGTTATGATGTATAAAATAGGTGTTGTTGGACCAATTAAATCTGTTGAAAAAATCATCGAAATGGCACAAGAAATAGAACAGGATATGGAGTTTATTCCATATATTTATGTCGTTGCTACTGAAACAAAGCACATTGTAGAGACTCATAATCAAGATGTTGATTTTTGGCTATTTTCAGGATACATACCTTATACAATTGCGAATCAGACAAGCATTTCAAAGGATAAGCTTGCGCATATTATCTTTTCTGAGGCGGCCATCTATAAAGGCTTTTTAGAGCAAACTTATAAAATGAAGAAATTTATTGAGCATGTAAGTGTTGATATTATCCCTTCGCCTGCACAAATGGCATCAGAAGGATTAGCAGAAATTGAAAAAAGCGTGAAAAAAATGTATTTAAAAGAATTTGATGTCGCTATAGATCCAAAGGAATTATTTAATTTCCATTATGAGCTATGGCAAGATGGAAAAATTGATTTTGCGATTACATGTTATCCATCGGTGGATGAACAATTGCAAAAAATGGGCGTTCCTTCACATTGGGTTTCACCTACAAAGACTGAAATTTATCATACAGTGCAGTTGTTTACCGAGAAAATCAAAACGTCCTATTATAAAGAAACACAAATTGGTGCTGTGATGCTCGAAATAAAAGATTTCGATTCATTGAAGGAACGAATGAAGCAAGGCTATCGTATACAGTATCTAGAATTACGAATGAAGGAAAACTTTCTGCAATTATGTGAACAGATTGACGGCTCTCTAATTGAGGAAGGGAATGGAAGGTATACAATCTTTAGTACAAGGGGAGCAATTGAAGGGCACATACAATTTATTACAGAAAAAATGTATCAATTGTCTATTGAATTGGATGCCAAGGTTACAGCGGGGATTGGTTTTGCACAGACTGTCTTTAATGCGGAATTAAATGCGCATCGAGCTGTACGACAAACGAAAGAAAATGATTCCATCGATATTGTGATGATTCAAGAAGATGGAACTATTATTGAATCCGTTGGGAATACCGAAGAGCTCTCCTATTCCTATCGAGCAGATGATCCTGAAATACTTGAAAAATTAAAAAGGGGTGGTGTCGGCATTAAAACCTATACAAAAATACTGGCACTCGTCCAAAAAATGCGATGGAAGCATTTTACGACAAAGGATTTAGCTACACAGCTTCAAATGAGTGAGCGAAATGCGCAGCGTATCGTTGCTGATTTGTGTAATGTCGGTTTAGCAAAAATGTGCGGTGAGGAATTACAGCATACACGTGGCCGACCAATTAAAATCTATCAGCTTGTCATGCAACAGTCTACTTATTAAATTTATATTTATTAATGTCCCAAACCAATTAATGGTTTTTGGGACATTTTTTTTTTTGAGAATAGATACTACAAGTTAATTAACAATAAAAAATTTTTAATGATTTTTCTTTCCGATAATCATGCTGAAAATGTAGATAAATCAACGGTTTCTTTGTTTTGACAAATCCATTTTGTACCGATTTCTCCCTCGACTATCTATTAGAAATTTTCAAAAAAATATTGTCAGATCTTAATATTTTGATTATTATACGAATATATAACGAAAATGTCGCTATATAAAGGGGATAGTTATTTTAATAGATAGGGAGAGGTGGAAAAGTAGTAATAGCAAAAAATTGTGGTATGGGAAATATAAAAAATTACACACCTTTTGCCTATACTATCGATTACAGCATAACTGGTATTTGTTTCGTGAAACATGGGAGGGATATGGATGACAACAAATGAAATGACAAAAAAATCTAGAAATATTATACTGGCGCTATTATTTTTAGGATGGTCGTTGGGGAATTTAGATCGTTACATTATGAACTACGCAGTTGTAGCAATTACAGGGGATTTAAGCTTAGATGCGTCTTCTACAGGAATTATTTTAAGCGCTTTCTTTTTAGGCTATGCGATTATGCAAATTCCTGGTGGTTGGTTAGCAGATAAATTTGGTGCGAAACGAATTTTATTAATAGCTGTCATTATGTGGTCCATCTTTACGGGCTTAACTGCTATAGCATGGTCTTTAGCGGCAATGATTGTTATTCGATTTTTATTCGGAATTGGTGAAGGTGGCTTCCAGCCAGCTAGCTCTAAAATCATTGCAACTGTTTTCCCTAAAGAAGAAAGAGGGAGAGCAATGTCGATTATGCTTACCTCTGGAGGAATTGTATCGTTAATCGTTCCACTTCTTTCTGCTTATTTATTAGGAACAATTGGCTGGCGTATGATGTTCATTATTATCGGCTTAATAGGAGCATTTATCGCCATTCTGTACTGGAAATACATTAAACTTCCACAAGAGCAAACCGAATCAACAGGTAATGTTGGTGATGGGAAAGTTACTACTAAAGTTAGCTTTAAGGAGCTACTTAAAACGCCACTTATGTGGAATTTAATTATTGCTTATTTTTGTATTTACGCAGTGAATTGGGGATTAGTATCATGGATTCCAACTTATCTTCAAAAAAATCGTGGACTTGATTTGATGTCGATTGGTTGGGCACAAACAATTCCAGCGATTACAACAATTATTGGTGTTTATGGTAGTGGTTTTATTATTGATAAGCTACCACGTGGAATGGACAAAATTTTAGGTTCCATTTCTTGTGCAGTTATTGGAATTTTATTGTATTTAATGTTTACAGCAGAATCTGTGACATTATTTATTGGCTATCAAACTGTTGTGTCGATATTTATTGCATTTGTTATTACATTACTACCTGCTATAGTATTAAAAAAATTACCATCATCTATTACAGGTTCGGCAATGGGGGTTGCCAATACTGGCGGTCAATTAGCAGGATTTGTAACACCAATGGCTATCGGCTTTATGGTTGATGCGTTTGACGGTTCTTTTGACGCAGCCTTTTGGATGCTAATAGGATTTGCAGGAATTTGTATTATTTCACTACTAACGTTAAATGATCAAAAAGGAAAACTATTGAATTTATAAACGTCATTGGAGGAGAAAATATGAGTAATCATGAAAAAATATCTTCGTTAATTGAAGCAAAAAGTGAAGCGAGTGTAGCATTGAGCAATGCGATTTGGGCGGTGCCTGAACTGCACTTTCAAGAGAAAAAATCTGTTCAGTATATGAAAGCTGCATTAGAAAAAGAGGGCTTTGCGACAGAAGTTGGCGTTGCTGGGCTTGAAACGGCACTCGTAGCAACATTCGGTTCTGGAAAGCCTGTTATTGCATTTCTAGGTGAATATGATGCACTCCCAGGCTTGAGTCAAAAAGGTGGTGCTACACATTATGAGCCATTAGAGAATGGAGGAAGTGGTCATGGTTGTGGACATAACTTATTAGGAACAGGTGCATTTGCTGCTGCTGTTGCGGTGAAGGATTACTTAGAGCAAAATAATCAGTCGGCGACGATTCGATTCTACGGTTGTCCAGCAGAGGAAAATGGTTCAGGTAAAGCTTATATGGCGAAGGCTGGTATTTTCGATGATGTCGATATTGCGATATCTTGGCACCCGGGTACTTTTACATCGGTCATGACTTGTAGCTCTCTAGCAAACTATGCAGTAACTTTTAAGTTTACGGGGAAAAGTGCACATGCTGCCGCTGCACCACATCTTGGCAGAAGTGCGTTAGACGCAGTTGAGCTAATGAATGTTGGGGTAAACTATTTACGTGAGCATATTATTCCAGAGGCGCGCTTGCACTATGCGATTACAGATTCAGGCGGCACGTCTCCGAATGTTGTCCAACCATATGCGGAGGTAACTTATTTAGTAAGAGCACCTAAAAAACAACAAGTACAAGAGATTTATCAACGTGTTGAAAATATTGCGAAAGGCGCAACGTTGATGACAGGAACTTCGGTGGAGATTGCCTTTGAGGGAGCTGCATCCAATCTTATTTCAAACAAAACGCTGTATGACGCAATGCAAAAACAAATACTTGAAATTGGTATGCCAACTTATACAATAGAAGATGAGCAGCATGCGCAAGCTATTTTTAATACGTTTAGCCCTGAAATTCAAGCATCATCATTAGTTGGTCTAAAAAAAGAAGATGCGATGCAGTTAAAAGATAAAGTCATTGCTGATCACATCCCAAGTGTCCTACCAGAATTTATCATGGGCGGATCAACAGATGTAGGAGATGTTAGCTGGATTGTTCCAACTGTTCAATGTACAACTGTCTGTATGGCACTAGGTACACCGCTTCATACTTGGCAGGTTGTATCACAGGGCGTCATGCCGATTGCTCATAAAGGAATGCTACAGGCTGCCAAAATTATGGCTTGCACAGCAGTTGAATTAATAAATAATCCTGCGCTTATTGCAGAAGCTAAAAAAGAATGGAAGGAACGCCTAGATGGGGAAACTTATGTTTCTTTAATCCCTGAAGGAACAAATCCTCCAAAGCGTTAAATAGAAAATGGAGTCTTCGTAGAATTTACTAAGAAGGCTCTGTTTTTCCCTAGTTAGGGAAAGGATGATAGCATTCATCCAAGAGAGGAGAATAGCAAAATGCTTACAAATCATACAAACAACAAATATGATAATCCGCATCAACTTCTTGTAGCTGAGTGGGTGAAGGAGTTTCGACCATTTGCACAAGAAGGTAAATGTGCTAGCTATATTCCAGCATTAGCTCAAAAAGATCCTCATCAATTGGCCATTTCGATTATCGGACCAAATAATGACGAAATCAATGGAGGGGATACAACTGAACTTTTCACGCTTCAAAGTGTTTCGAAAGTTGTAACGTTTATTTTAGCGTGTATGGATCGAGGATTATCTTATGTTTTAGAGCGAGTAGATGTTGAGCCTACGGGTGATACCTTCAATTCAATTATTCGTCTTGAAAGTCATCAGCCTGGAAAACCTTTTAATCCGATGATTAATGCAGGAGCAATTACAGTTTCCTCGATGCTTGCTGGTAATTCCCCACAAGAGAAAGTTTCAAAAATTCTATATTTTTTAGAGAAAATTGTTGGGAAGAAATTAAAGGTGAATGAAGAGGTTTTTCAATCTGAATGGCACACTGCTCATCGCAATCGGTCTTTAGCTTACTATTTAATGGATTCAGGCTTTTTAGATTGCCCTGTAGAAGAGGCATTGGAAGTATATTTGAAGCAATGTGCAATTGAAGTAAATGTTTCAGATTTAGCAATGATCGGTCTAGTCATCGCTAATGATGGCTATCATCCTTTATTACAAACACAGCTTTTTCCAAAGCAAGTGGCAAAACTAGCAAAGGCATTGATGGTGACGTGTGGTATGTATAATGCATCAGGTAAATTCGCTGCATTTATTGGTTTACCCGCTAAAAGTGGTGTCTCAGGCGCCATTGTTGCAGCTGTTCCAAGTCACGCAAGTTTAGGTTCGCCATTCCCAGCTGGTTGTGGTATTGGCATTTATGGACCTGCTATTGACGAAATCGGAAATAGTGTCGCCGGAGTAAAATTACTAAAGCATGTAGCGACTGAGTGGAACATGAATATTTTTTAATGATAAAAGACTGTAGATTAGCATGAAGCTTTATCTACAGTCTTTTTTTATAAAATTTAAAAGTAATGAACTACTGCCATTGATTTCCGTTACGTGCGTGCGCTTTCTGTGGGCACACAAGTAAGCCGCTGGCTATTTTTTTGAAAATAGCTTTAATTGATTAACAATAGAAATGAATCGCCATGCTTTTTAGTTGTACTAGAGGGATGGTACTTTTAAAATTCATATGCCTTTTGAAGTCTTGTTTAATCAATGACTTTTTCTTTTGTAGTGTTTCATTGAGTTATGCCAAGCTTGATTTGAATGCTTGCGGAGTGAAAGTTTTCACTAAAAAGCACCAGAATTGAAACATAGTTTCACAATCTGCTAAAAGGCTATTATTTTAATTTAAACATCCACCTGCTGCGGAGGCTCCTAACCACACTCCTCCAATAGCAGCACCGAGAGCCCATCCTACTGGACCGCTAACACCTGCAAGTGTCATAAGTCCTGTAAATGCTGTTGTATGTGCTGTAGCTGCAAGAGCAGCTGCTCCACATCCACTAATTCTTGCCATCACAACAGTTGTATTTGCTTGATTTAGAATATCATCCTTCAGCTTTTTACCTTCTGGACTAGCGATAACTTGATTTAGTTTTTCCATTGTTTGAACCAATTCATTAAAATAATCATCACCGATTCGTGCTTTTAATTCTTGCTCTCTTTCAATGAAAACTGTTTCGCTAATTTCATCTAGTTTTAAATATTCAGTAACTATATAACTTACTTCGTCTAATGTTAAATTTGCAGCTACTGCAGTATTGTGTGGCAAAATTATTATACTAAACATTAATAGTAAAGTAGTTAATATAAAAGATAGTTTTTTCTTCAACATTAAAATCTCCCCTATTCATGAAATAATTTTACTCAAATTAATACTCACTACAAAATGAACGGACTATAAATATGAAACTTTATAAACATCCTTTAATATTTACTGTATTTTTTTCTTTTCAGACAATAAAGACATACATAGATTGATAATAAAACCGATGATCATTAATACTTGTAGTAATGGCCATGTAATTCTTGCTTGGACTAAGATTATTATGAAAAATACAATGACAACACTAACTAATGTAATCAATAGATTTTTCATTTTCATTGTCTTTACCCCTTTGTATTAATAGTGGATGTTTGAATATCAAATTCGTATAATTTTGCACCACACCTACATACATCAACTATTCAAACATGTGCTACCAATTTCTTAGTGACATTATAAAAAAATAACTAAAAATTTTCAATATAAAAATAAATGAAATTACACTGTTTTTTCTTCCTATTAATCAGTCTAAAAAGGAAGTTACTTTTTTGATTAATAATATGTTTACATTGGAAACATTAGGTATGCGAGAGGGGAGCCTGTTGTTGAAAAGATTTTATTTGTTATCACAATTATCGACTGTCATCTAGAACGCATAACGCTAGTTTAGCATTAAAAAGGAGATACAAAGTTAAATGTACAGTCAATAAGAGAATGGGGTACGGCTGAGATAGCAATATCAGATGTACAGCTACACATTGTAGTGTTGGATAATTGGAGAAATGAGGCAGTGCAGTGTAATCATCTATAATAATGAAAGACAAGACGCAATGCTTAGTGATTGCGTCTTTGCTGTGTATTTGTCACGAATGATGATAGAAACAGTGGAGTTTATTGTTGACGATTTTTGCGTTTGTATAGAAGGAAAAGTCCGATAAACCAGATAGGTGTTAGTAAAAGAGCCGTTCTTGTTTCTTCAGAAATCAACATAACAACTAATAAAAACGCAAAGAATGCGAGTACTAAATAGTTCACAAACGGTGTTAATGGTGCTTTGAAAATCGATGCTTCATGTAAGGCGCGATTTTTGCGTTTATAAATGATATGAGAGATTAAAATAATACTCCATACCCAAATAAAACAGATTGCACTAATTGTTGTCACAACACTAAAGGCGTTTTCAGGCATTAGCTTACTAAGTAATGCCCCCACTGATACAACGATTGCAGAGATGATAAGTGCATTACTTGGTACACTGTTTTTATTTAGCTTTGCAAATGAAGCGGATGCTTGCTTATTGCGACCAAGATTATACAGCATGCGACTTGTCGAAAATAAACCACTATTGCCTGCTGAGGCGGCAGATGTCAGGACTACAAAATTAATAATCCCAGCTGCAATAGGTATGCCAGCTAATGTAAATACTTGTACGAAGGGACTGCTTGTTCCAGACATTTCATACCAAGGGTTGATGCATAAGATGATTACTAATGCCCCTACATAAAATAATAAAATCCGTAGTGGAATTTTGTTAATCGCAGAGGGGATATTTTTTTTGGGATCTGCGGTTTCTGCAGCAGATACACCGACTAATTCAACCCCAACAAAAGCGAAGACAACCATTTGGAATGCCATCAGGAAACCGTATATGCCGTTAGGGAAGAGCCCACCATGAGCCCAAAGATTTTCTACTGTTACTGTTCCAGAGCTTGTTTGGAATCCAGTGAATAGCATGAATAATCCAATAATTATAAGCGCAACGATTGTTACAACTTTAATGAGAGCAAACCAAAATTCGAGTTCCCCAAATAGTTTTACAGTCAGTAAATTTAACAATAATAAAAGTACTAGACAGCCAATTGCAGGTACCCATTGTGGGATATTAAACCAATATTGTATGTAGACACCGACGGCAATAATATCAGCCATTGCGGTCATAATCCAGCAAAACCAATAGGTCCAGCCAGTGACGTATCCAGCCCAAGAGCCAATATACTCTGTGGCGAAATCAGTAAATGAAGTATAGCCAGCGTTCGATAATAATAGTTCGCCAAGCGCCCGCATAACGAAAAATAAGGCGGTTCCGACAATAAGGTAAGCCAATATAATAGAAGGCCCTGCTAAAGCAATGGCTTTACCTGCTCCTAAAAATAAACCAGTACCAATAGTTCCGCCAATCGCAATAAGTTGCACATGGCGATTTTTTAAATCACGTTTTAATTGTTGTTGTTCCACGTTCATTCCTCCATAAGATGCGTAGAAGCTGTGACTGGAAAATAAAAAGAGACTAGTAGCGACACTAGTCTCGTAAACGTCAGAATAACAATTACCATGTTCGAAAGTTCGGTAGTTAAAAATAAATTCAACATTCGTGTGGTATAGCTTTCGTGATGAAAGTTTATATTACTCCTCTGTCCTTTTGCCTGAGATAGTGAACCCTTCGGCGACGCAAATTGCGCTCTCTCCAGAAATGCTCCTGCTATAGTTTGATCCATAGCATTCATAGCTTTAATCTATACATTATTTTAAGATATTATTTATCCTATCAATGCCTAGCAAATAATTCAAGGGTAAATTTCAGTTGTTTTCAGCAAAAAAAGAAGAATTCGGTACATGCTGATATATTTGTTACGAAAAATAGTTATTTTAGACATAATGTTTTTCTTGCAATGGGAGATGGCATACAACAAAGGAGGAGAGTAGATTTAGAACAACTATGGAGGCTATGGAAAATTCACATTTACGACAAAAAGAGCTTTTTGGTAAATGGGCTCGACAATACTTCAGAGCAGTTTGACATTTTACTGTTCACTGTATGTGGCGAAATGGTTAGTCGTTAGACAACTACTATTATATAGAAGAAACTCTGCATTTTAGCAAAAAGAATCCATTACCAAGGCAGTTGGAATGGATTCTTTTTGCGCGAATATAAGCATTGGTGTCGATTATTCGAAATACATGCTTTACTGAGAAAAGTACTATTTGAAATAGTCGCTTTTGCCTTATTAAGTTCGCTTTGATTGTTATTTTTTTGTTTTAATTTTACCAGTCCAATTACGGAAGCCGCCCTCAAGCTGGTAGATTTGATTGTAACCACGTTTTTTTAGGTAAAGAGCAGCACGCGCGCTACGGCCTGTATTTTGACAGTATAAGTATACTGGTAAATCTGGGCGGATTTCTTTATGTCGTTGACGTAATGCTGTAGAAGGAACGTTACGAGCTCCAAGAATGTGACCTGCATCAAATTCTTTTTGTTCACGCACATCGATTAACTGTGCTTTACGGTAGCCTTCAATAAATTGTTCTTGTGTTAAGTTGGTTACGGCTTTTTTTAGACGCATTGCATTAATACCGATATATGCAATTAGAACTACTAAAATAACACCAATTGTGATAAGTATATCCAATTTCTTCTTACCCCTTTCTATCTTCTTTATTATTATAAAAGATGCGCTAGCGATAGTCCAATGAGTTTGATAAAATTAACTAGATTGTGGCTAGAAATGATCTATAGATGTAGGAGATGACGTAATGACAACTTGGTATTTTCTAAATTCAGGAAAATGTAGTCCTTCTTTTAATATGGCACTAGATGAGGCATTGCTTGATTGGCATAGTGAGGGTTTAATTCCCCCAGTCATTCGTTTTTACGAGTGGGAGCCAGCGACATTGTCGATTGGTTATTTTCAACAAGCAAAAAGAGATATTAATTTAGAAGCGTTACGTGAACAAGGAATAGGTTTTGTTCGTCGACCAACAGGCGGTCGAGCAGTTTTACATGAACATGAATTGACATATAGCGTAATTGTTACTGAAAGCTATCCTAATATGCCTGAATCAGTGACTGAGGCGTATCGTGTATTAAGTGAAGGTATATTACAAGGCTTTCATAATTTAGGGATGGATGCTTATTTTAGCGTACCTGACACGGAAGAAAAAAAGGCAGATTTGAAACAGCCAAAAAGTGCCGTATGTTTTGATGCACCGAGTTGGTATGAGCTTGTCGTAGAAGGCAAAAAAATAGCAGGTAGTGCACAAACACGTCAAAAAGGTGTTATTTTACAGCATGGTGCGATTTTACTTGATCTAGATGAAGAGAAATTATTATCTGTATTTAATTTTTCTAGTGAAGAGGCAAAAGAGCGTATGCGCAAAAAACTACCAGAGAAGGCGGTTGCTATTAATAGCCTTGTTAAAGAACCTGTTTCTATCGAACAATGTGTAACTGCGTTTCGAGATGGCTTTGCAAAATCGTTGCAAATTGAATTAAAACCATTTACACTTTCTGAGGAGCAATTAAAATATGTGCGCGATTTAGAAGAAATAAAATACGCACATGATGATTGGAACTTTAAAAAGTAAAATATGGTATAAGAAAAAAATTTTTTCACCGTTTAAACCTTGTAATGGCAAGCGGTAACCAATCTACTTGAAATTGCAAGAGTTGAATTAAAAAACTATATATAGTATCTTTTTAAAAGAAACATACACAATATGTAGTGTTTACCGACACATGATATTGTGTATTTATTATTGTAAGGCTTAAAATAAGGGAGGCAAAACGATGGTACTCACAAATCATCAACCCGATGTAAACAAACAAATTGAACAGTTAAACAAAGATATTGAGCAATTCCCACAGGTTCACCCTGTTACGCCCGATATGCACATAACGCATAAAGGTGTATCAAGACTTGTGATGATCGATCGCTACTCATTTAAGGATACGGAAAAGAAAACGCTAAAAGCTGGTGATTTCGTCGTATTAACAGTTAAGGCAGATCCAAAATTCCCTGCACGTGGTTTAGGAACAATACAACATATCGATATGTCAACAAAAACAGCAGACATTTTGATTGAGGAAGACTACCGTAGCGCATTAGATGATCCAAAAGAGCAAGAAACAGGTGTGATTACACGTTCAATTGACGTGCTAGAAAAGCCTCTTGAAATATTTTATGAGCAAATCGCAAAACGAAATGCAACAGGGCTTGCTTCAGTTGAAAAAACAGCTGAAAAACGCCAAGAGTGGTTTGAGAAATTTTATAAACAGCTTGTATCATTGAAATTTGTACCGGCTGGCCGTGTCATTTATGGAGCAGGTTCTGAAACAGATGTAACCTTCTTTAACTGCTATGTAATGCCGTTTGTTGCGGATTCACGTGAAGGTATTAGTGATCACCGTAAGCAAGTAATGGAAATTATGAGCCGTGGTGGTGGTGTAGGAACGAATGGTTCAACACTTCGTCCACGCAATACGTTAGCACGTGGTGTTAATGGTAAATCTTCTGGTTCGGTTTCATGGCTAGATGACATTGCAAAACTGACTCACCTTGTCGAGCAAGGTGGATCCCGTTAACCAAAACGGCGGGATTAAAATCTCGTGAATTGCTGGAACACCCTTAGAGCTTTTCTTGCTACAACGTAAACTGTGAAGTTAAACGTGAATGCTTGAAAAAAGAAAAGATTGGGCAATCAGCAGCGAAGCATCTGTGGAAATGCAGATGAACGTTCAACGACTATTGAACCTTCCTAAACTTTTAAGCCACTTAGGAGGTGGAAGCATGGAAGAAGTAAATCGTAATGTACGGAGACGTCCTTACGAGGCGCGAGACAAAGAACGATTGATTAAAGAGATTATTGAGTTACATGAGCATGGAATGAGCCAAGTAGATATTGCGAAAACACTTCGTATAGGTAGAGGAATAATTCTTAGATGGAATAAAGAATTAGAACTTTTTAAACCAAGAACGCCTGGTGAAGCTGGTAAGCTGAAAAATAAGAAATATCGTTATAATGAAAACTACTTTAAACAAGTTGATACAGCGAATAAGGCTTATTTAGTAGGTTATATTACAGGTGATGGAACGATTTTTGACCGCAGAAAATCAAAACGCCTTGTGTTATCACTCGCAGAGCAAGATCGACAACTACTTGAATATATCGCTAAAGAATTATGTATGTTGGACGCAATTAAATTCCGACCACGCACAGCGCCGAATGAACAAAATAAATACGCTTTACCAATCAATTCAACAGAAATGTGTAATGATTTAATTAAATTAGGAATTACACCACGAAAAACAGGTTTTGAACGTTGGATTAATTTTGGAAGAGAAGATTTACAGTGGGCGTATTTAAGAGGTTTTTTTGATGCAGATGGTCATATATCAAGTCGTGGAAGACTCGGGTTTACAGGAAATAGTCATATGCTCCTGTCATTGCTACAATTTCTTCATAATAATCAACTGGCTTTATCTGTCCACAAACTTTATCCGAAACAAGGTTGAGTAGACTTATACATTACTCGAAAAGATGATGTGAAAAAGATTGCTCAACAGTTATATAAGTACGGCTCCATTCAACTCAATCGCAAATATGAAAAAATCAAATCCTTCTTTGATGATATAGTCTGATCTTATGTGAAAGCATAAGAATGTGGCAGAAATGACCGCATCGCAAAAGTATTTTAAAATACTTTTATGTAACAAAAAGCGTGGGGCACAAATGATTATGCTGGCAGATTGGCATCCTGATATCGTGGAATTTATTATTTCAAAAATGCAAAATCCACGTATTCTACGATACCTAATGGAAAATACAGCAGATGAGACGATTATTCGTCTAGCAAAAGAAAAATTAAACTTTAAGCCGCTTACAATGCAAGAAGAAGCGATGTATCAAGGCATTGTTAATTATAAAGGCATCGAGGGCTTAGGTGGGTTCGATAGTGGTATTATCCGTGAAGCAGAAAATAAATTACGTGACGGTGGTACGTACACAGTGCATAACCCAGAGTTTTTAACGGGTGCTAATATTTCTGTTACGTTAACGAAAGAATTTATGGAAGCTGTTGAAACGGACGCTGAATTCGATTTGCGTTTCCCTGCCGTTGAAGAATATTCAAAAGAAGAAATGGCTATATACAACAGTGAATGGCATAAAGTTGGAGACGTACGTGAATGGGAGAAAATGGGCTACAAAGTTCGAACATATCGTACGATTAAAGCAAAAGAGCTTTGGAATTTAATCAACGTATGTGCAACATACTCTGCAGAGCCGGGGATTTTCTTTATCGATAATGCCAACGAAATGACAAATGCAAAAGCGTATGGCCAAAGTGTTGTTGCGACGAACCCTTGTGGGGAACAACCACTTGCACCATATTCAGTTTGTAACTTAGCAGCTGTTAACTTAGCACAATTTGCAAATAAAGAAAACCAGACAGTTGATTATGAAGCATTACGTGAAACGGTCCGTGTTGGTGTTCGTATGCAGGATAATGTAATTGATGCAACACCTTACTTCCTAGAAGAAAACCGTGTACAAGCTCTTGGTGAGCGCCGTGTTGGTTTAGGGGTAATGGGCTTAGCGGATTTACTTATTTATTGTGAAAAAGAATATGGCTCAGAAGCGGGCAATGAACTTGTAGATGAAATCTTTAAAACAATTGCAGAAACAGCATATGAGGCTTCTACAGAGCTAGCAAAAGAACGTGGCAGCTTCCCATTCCTAGTTGGAGCGACAGAGGAAGAAACGGCGCGTTTACGCAAAGCATTTACTGAAACAGGCTTCATGCAAAAAATGCCTGCACACATTAAAGAACAAATTTTAGAAACAGGTATCCGTAACTCGCATCTACTAACTGTTGCGCCAACAGGTTCTACAGGAACAATGGTAGGCGTAGCAACAGGTCTAGAACCGTACTTCTCATTTACTTATTACCGTTCTGGCCGTCTAGGTAAATTTATTGAAGTAAAAGCGGAAATTGTTCAGGAATACTTAGACCGTCATCCAGAAGCTACAGAAGATAAACTGCCTGAATGGTTTGTGACTGCAATGGAATTAAAACCAGAAGCGCATGCAGATGTGCAATGTATCATTCAAAAATGGATTGACTCTTCGATTTCTAAAACGGTGAATGCACCAAAAGGCTATACAGTTGAACAAGTAGAAAAAGTATACGAGCGCTTATATAATGGTGGCGCTAAAGGTGGTACGGTCTATGTTGATGGTAGCCGTGATTCACAAGTTCTTACACTAAAAGCAGAAGAAAATGATATGGATCAGTTATCATTCGAAGAAGAATTAGTAGAAGAGCACACAAAACGCCCCGTCGTATTGGTTGATACGATTCAAGCACTTGAGTCTACAACTGTTATTGGGTCGGATGTTGGGAACACATGCCCAGTATGTCGTAAAGGAACAGTCGAAGAAATGGGTGGCTGTAACACATGTACAAACTGTGGGGCACAATTAAAATGTGGTTTGTAAATTGAATTGATATAAAGATGATGTAGAAATAAATCATCTCGCCTCTATAGATTATTAGAGGTGAGATGATTTTTTTGATGGATATTTATGTTACTATCATTGTAAAGATTATGAAGAAGTTACCTCAAACTACAAAGTAGGTTTCTTCATAAAATTTGGGGGAGAAAGTAATGAAGCGTTCATCGTGTAATGTAACTAAGATGGTAGGTATTGCATTAGCTATTTTTTCGATTTTTTATGTTCGAAAGTGTTTGGCTGGGAAAGCTCTCTTTATTTCTAGTGGTATAAAAGTGGATTACCCTCTTATTAATCTGGAAAATAGTGAAGTCACTGCTTATGTTACCTATAAAGGAAAGACATATATGCGTATACAATATAATGTTTTAACCGAAGAAACAAAAGTAAATGGAAGTATAGAAACATTAAAATTAAATCGTTTATTAAAAAATGGGATTACATTAAATGATGCTGAGTTTATAGAAATGGTTCAAAGTTCAGCACGTTTTTTTATTGAAAATGAAATCACTAATCCTAACGATTATTACGGTCAAAATTAAGTGATTTATTAAACTAAGATGAGTTTTAGTTCTATATGCTACTATTTGTTTCACCAATCCGAATCAAAAAACTGCACCCATTTGGATGCAGTTTTATTTTTTTCTAATCAGTGTATCCCCAAGAGGGATGCCAATCACAACAACTAAAACCGTTAGAATTAATAGCCCTCTAAAAATATAATACGCAACTTGGTCAAACATTTTATCCCTCCTTCTCTTCTTACTATTTCCTACCTATAATCTTTAATACCCAACTGCTGATGAGCCAAACTAAACGAATAAAGCGTAAAATTATCGTTGCTTGCTTTATTAGTTTAGTTTACTTCGTTACAACATATGTATGCAGTCATTACTTTTTATTTTGGAATTTTCAACAAGACGCCATTGTTTAATGCGCATCGCTGTATTACATAAATTATTGAGGCAGAAAAGTGGAAGAAAAATATTATAGTATCAACTAATAGTATCAGGTGGTAAAATTAAGGAATAGGAATTTAATTAATTTGTTATGGGGGAATTAATTGTGTTAGATACTCAAAAAATTAAAGAAATAATTAAACATCGGTATCCATTTCTTTTAGTGGATAAGATTTTGGAATTAGAAGAAGGAAAACGTGCAGTTGGAATTAAAAACGTAACTGTAAACGAGGAATTTTTTAACGGGCACTTCCCTCGATACCCTGTTATGCCAGGTGTATTAATTGTAGAGGCATTAGCTCAGGTGAGCGCTGTTGTGATGTTAACGAAAGAAGGGAATCAAGGGCGATTAGGGCTATTAGCAGGAATAGATAACTGTCGTTTTAAACGGCAAGTAAAGCCCGGAGACCAACTCCGTCTTGAGGTTGAAATCACTCGATTAAAAGGTCCTATTGGAAAAGGGAAAGGTATCGCTACAGTGGACGGAGAGTTAGCTTGCGAAGTAGAAATACTATTTGCCTTTGGTGACTGAAGCCATTTGAGTGAATTAAATAATAAACAATTATGAGCCTGTAACTATGATTTCTTAATAATCTTAGATACAGGTTTTTTTGTCAGTTATAATTATAAGAATGTTTGCCGAGAAGAATAAAATGCTTGTAAAAATAAATATTTTTTGGAAATTGAACCTATTTTGATTTGCGTATCGTCTAATAGCCGAATTTGAAGTAAGTAGAAAGGGAGGGGAGTAGAGTGGATAGAGAAGAAAAAGATTTCTTACTAGAAAAAATAATGATTGAATATGGGAATGAGTTGGTACGGTTGGCATTTTCTTATGTTAAAGATTCGGAGACTGCTAAGGATTTGGTACAAAACACGTTTATCAAATGCTACAAAAGCCTAAATTCGTTTCGATTTGATGCACAAATAAAAACATGGCTCTATCGGATTACAATTAATGAATGTAAGGATTATTTAAAAAGTTGGCATTACAAAATGGTCCAGGTAAAAAGTTTTATAAGTGAAACCGCAAAGTCAATCCACCCATCAACAGAAAAAATAGTTATCGAAAAATACAAAAATGAGGAAATAAAAGATACGATTTTTTCTCTTCCGAAAGTGTATCGGGAAGTCGTTTATCTATACTATTATGATTCGTTAAAGACTGAGGAAATTGCGGAAATTTTGGACATTCCAGTGAATACTGTGAAAACGAGATTAAGAAGAGCAAAACAAAGATTAGAGTTGATAATAAAGGAGGCAGAACTAAATGGAAGATAAACGGTGGAGTGAAAAATTTCATAAGACATCTGAACAAGAGCTAAGATTTACGCAAGAAGATCGTCATGAAGTATTTGAACAAATTCGTAAATTGGAGAAGAACAATAATAAAGCAAAGAGCTCTCTTATTTCTTCCTCAAAAAAATTCGTGCCACTTACAGTTTCTTTATTAGCGTTAGGCTTGTGTCTGTTTTTGTTTATGCCATCGCTTTTTCCTGGAAACATTAATAAAGAACTGAACAGAAGTGATGCAAGTGGAACAGTTGTGCAGGAAGATGAACTTTTAACTACGCTAATTACTGTGAAGGCGGAAGAGGAGGATAATAGAATACCTTTTAACCTTTTACTTACATATAGTAAAAATAAAAAGATGATGAAAGTTGTATCTATCCCGCGTGAAACTTATACACCGATAGATAATAGTGATGGAACGACCACGTACGATAAATTGTTATTTGCTTATGCCTTCGGTTCGGGTGGAGCTGAAAATGTTAGGGCAACCGTTTCAAAACTATTTGATTTACCAATTGACTATTATGCAGTTATAGATTTAAAAACCTTTTCCGCATTGATTGATGCTGTGAATGGTATAGATTATGACTTGCAAGAAGATACTCGAGTCAGAGCTATAACGAGAGTGGGATTTGATTTCAAAAAAGGGACGAATCATTTAAATGGGGAAGAGGTGTTGGCATTAATGATGGCGGCAACAGATGGCAGAAATTTAAGTGAAGAAAATCTATTAAACCTCATTCTTGCAGTTATTCATAAAACAGAAAACGAAATGCCACAAACACAATTAAAAGAACTTATGTCTCAAATTGAAACAAATATATCACTTGAACAATTGTTAGTGAAAAACATAGACGTTAATTCGATAAAATCATTATCTTTAAGTGATGGAATTAGAGATGATATGAAAGATGGGAAATACTTCGTTATGTTTGAGAAAGATTATTTAAAATCTGTTTCAGAAGAGTTAACTACTTTTAACTAAGTGAAAATTGGTCATGTTGGAATATTTAAGGTTATAACTTTATACTAAGAGAAAATATAAATGTGTGTTAATTTTTCATTTGCTGTCAATAGAGATGTGGTTACTACATCACAAGTTAAAAGGGGATGTTCAACAATCCATGTGATTGAAGATTGATTGCTTACTGTACAACGGAACAGGATTGTTAAAGTTAGCTTAAAAGAGGGGATAATATGAAACACTATTATATTGTAAAAGATATTATCGATGATCGGGATCCGAAGCGATTTTTACATTTTACACCTGACGA
This sequence comes from Lysinibacillus sp. NPDC097868, assembly GCF_044761135.1. Taxonomy (NCBI): domain Bacteria; kingdom Bacillati; phylum Bacillota; class Bacilli; order Caryophanales; family Bacillaceae; genus Lysinibacillus; species Lysinibacillus sp. NPDC097868. The sequence continues at coordinate 990,767 of NZ_JBIWBS010000001.1, forward strand.
TGAATATGACCCGGAAATAAGGATGATTGTAGACCTTTTACCATCAGCAAATTCTGTTGAAAAATTAGCGGTTGTCATACATGAGGTATTTGTCAAAATGTTTTCGGTAGATGAAGTATACTCGATTAATAATTGTTATCCAATAGCGTTGAAAATTTGGAACAAAATCAACAATCAATATACAGGGGTGTAATGGAATAAGTAAAATTAAAAATGAAGCGTCCCTGATAATTAAAGCAACTAGTGTCTATATCGCAAATAAGCGGATAGACACTTTTTTATGTAAACCGACCAGTCGTCGCGAATCCATTTGGAGATAAAATAAATTATTTCATAAAGTAGGGATTTTGTAATCTTGCTAGAATCTTTAATAAAAAGGGGGAGAGAATATGTCACGTTTACCAATCATTGTAGCGCCGATGTTTTTAATATCTAATCCAGCGATGGTTATTGAGGCTAGTCGAGCGGGGGCTATTGGCTCGTTTCCATTATTAAATGCAAGACCGGCGTCAACTTGTGCCGAATGGCTACAAGAAATAAAAGAAGCATTACCAACAGAGCCGTGGGCTGTCAATTTCATTTGTCATCCTGTAGCAAATGCACGTTTTGAGGAAGATTTACAGCTAATTGAGGAATATGAGCCACCAATCGTTATTACATCACTAGGCAACCCGAAGCGGGTCATCGACATTGTTCATAGCTATGGCGGTAAAGTCTATGCGGATGTAGCAAACGTTAAGCATGCTGAGAAATCAGCCGCAACGGGTGTAGACGGCTTGATTCTTGTTTGTGCAGGGGCAGGGGGACATGGAGGACAACTAAATCCATTTGGCTTTGTATCTGCCGTTAAAAAATTCTTTAATGGAACGATTATTTTATCGGGCGCTATTTCAAGTGGTGCAGACGTCTTAGCAGCGCAAATTATTGGGGCGGACTATGCTTATTTAGGAACACGTTTTATCGCTTGTCATGAAGGAAATGCACCAGACGATTATAAAAAAATGGTCATCGATAGTAAAACGGATGATGTTTTGTATACGGATGCCTTCAGTGGGGTCCATGTTAATGTGCTAATTCCATCTTTACTAAAGGAAGGCATTGATCCATCGTCATTGAAGCCAAGAGAAGACATTGATTTAACGCACCTTGTGAATGTAAAAGCTTGGCGTGATATTTGGTCGGCAGGGCATGGTGTCACAAATATTGAAAAACGTGAGTCAGTCCTTGAAATAATCACAACATTACATGAGGAATATGAAAGTGCAAAGCAGCAACTGAATGCTGTACAGTCTTTATAGGGCAAGTATATTATGAAAGAAAGTAAAACGCACAATGCGGTTCAATCAACACATTGTGCGTTTTTATATTGAAAAATTTTTAGTCGTGATTTAATGTAGCAGCAATTTCTGGCTGCTGTTCGACTTGAAGTAACATATTGAATGATGCAATCGCTACTTCTACTTGTTCGTCCAGAGGCTCTCTTGTTGTTAATAATTGTAGCCATAGACCAGGATAGCCTAAGTAGCGTAACAGAGGGATGTTACGGCATGCATTTGTTGCCTGTAATACTTCAAATGATACCCCTAGTACAACAGGAATTAATAATATACGGTCTACAATTCGTAACCATAGTGGATCTGTTGGCACGAAGAAATACAAAAACATACCAACGAACACAGTGAATAACATAAAGCTACTCCCACATCGATAATGTAAACGAGATTGCGCTTGTACATTTTCTACAGTAATATCCAGACCAGCTTCATAGCAATTGATCACTTTATGCTCGGCGCCGTGATATTGGAAAACGCGTTTAATAATCGGTGTTAAAGAAATAAAATATAAATAGGTAAGCAGTAAAAGAAGCTTAATGCCACTTTCAAGAAGGACTTGACCTACTTTACCATCTATCCATCTCGAGAAGAAATCTGCAATAAATACAGGGATTAATGTAAAGGCGAATTTTCCGAATAAAAAGGAAAGGATTCCGACAACAGCTACTCCTAAAATCATTTGTAGCTTCGAGCCGCCTTCTTCTATATTTTCTGCTTCTTCGCCTGGTGTAACGTCATAACGATCTCCTGAAAATTGCATATGACGTGAACCTAAACCTGCTGATTCAATAAGGGCAATAACGCCACGAACGAATGGAATTTTTTTGAGCTTCTGCAGGATTGGTTTTTGTACCTTTTTAAAATGATAATAATCAATGGAATCATCGTTACGGCGAATGGCAGTAATCGTATGTTCCTTTCCTCCGAACATCACACCTTCTAATTGTGCTTGTCCCCCGTAAACAGGTGAATTGCTCAAGGCTAACACCACTCTCTTTATATATTTCAACTGTACCATTGTACTAAATTTAGCGAAAAACCTCTAGAGGTACGCATAGTAAATTTTCTATATGGTTACACTTATTGTGTAATTTTGTATTTTCAGAAAGTGCGCATTGCGATTAACCAGTGTAGTAAGACTTTGAGCCGTTGTGATACGGAGAATGCTGCAATGCTTGCATGCATAACGCTCAGAATAGGAGGGATAAATATGAAGGTAGGCTTAATTACTGCAGTCGTTTATGCGATTGGTTTAGCATTTTGTTTAAAAGGACTTCATTATTTTCATTTAATTTCTTGGAATCCGATTGGCTTTTATAAAAAGTGGGACTTGTTCGAGGATAGCTCCAAATTATTTCATTGGAGTTTTCTAACATTAGCGCTATTTATAGTAGGTTTCTTTTTATATATGACTTTGCGATATACGCATATTATACCGGCAGTGTTGACTTCTTTTTTGATAGGTCTAATTGTAACGATCACATTAGAATGGTTCGTGTTGGACTTGCCATTACAATCGACATCGTTTAAAAAACTATCAATTCCTTTTATCGTTGTCGTTATTTGCCTATTGCGTTTTTTACTTGAAACAGCAAATTTTCATCAGAAAGAGCATACAGCACAAAAAGGAAATTAGTTGCTGTATGCAATTGGTATGATAAAATAAAAAGCAAGTACATAGAAAGAGGCGAATACTGCGTGAAGTTATTATGTTTGAATGGACCAAACTTAAATCGACTAGGGAAACGGGAGCCCCATATATACGGCCATGAAACACTAGAAGATGTAAAGAATAATGTTCAAAATCTCGCGGCTTCTCTTGGTGCTACAGTCGAGTTTCGTCAATCAAACCATGAGGGTGTCCTTGTTGATTGGGTACATGAAGCAGAAGATGAAAAGTATGATGGTATTATCTTTAATCCAGGTGCATATACCCATACAAGCGTAGCATTACATGATGCAATTGCAGGAGTTTCTGTACCAGTTATTGAAGTACATATTTCCAATATTCACAAACGTGAGGCTTTTCGCCATCATTCCTATCTTGCACCAGCCTGCCTTGGCCAAATTAGTGGACTTGGTACGAAAGGCTATGAACTAGCACTACGCACTTTTATTGAGGGGGAGAAATAATTATGTTGAAATTACAAAAGCTTCGTAAAACATTTCAAGAACAAAACATCGATGGCATTTTAATTACAAATGGGTACAACCGTCGATATATGACAGGGTTTACAGGTACAGCGGGTGTGGCAATCGTGTCACAAAATGATGCTGTATTCATTACTGACTTCCGATATACAGAGCAAGCAGCTGCGCAAATTAAGGATTTCCGAATTGTACAGCACGAAGTAACGCTCCTAGAAGAAATTGCGACACAAGTCAAAGCGATGGGTATTAAATCATTGGGATTTGAGAAAGATACTGTAAGCTTTGGCACATATGAGTTATATAAAAGTGTGATTCAAGCTGATTTAATGCCCGTTTCTGGATTAATTGAAAAAATTCGCTTGATTAAGACTGAACAAGAGATTAATATTATTAAGGTTGCGTGTGAAATTGCCGATCACGCATTTACACATATTTTAGACTTCATCAAGCCAGGTAAAACAGAGCTTGAAGTTTCGAATGAATTAGAGTTTTTCATGCGACAACAAGGGGCAACACAGTCCTCATTTGATACGATTGTCGCGTCTGGTCTTCGCTCAGCACTACCACATGGTGTTGCTACGAATAAGGTTATTGAAAAAGGCGACTTTGTCACACTAGATTTTGGAGCACTATACAATGGCTACATTTCGGATATAACACGTACAGTGGCAGTGGGTGAGCCATCTGAAAAATTAGTAGAAATGTATAATACAGTACTTGCATCACAACTTTTATCACTTGAAAAAGTTGGTCCTGGTTTAACGGGTATTCAGGCCGATGCAATTGCACGTGACTATTTAACAGAAAAAGGCTATGGTGAGGCATTTGGGCATTCTTTAGGACATGGTATTGGTCTTGAAGTACATGAAGGCCCTGGTTTATCGAAGCGATCTGAAACGGTATTAGAACCGGGTATGGCCGTTACGATTGAACCAGGTGTTTATGTGCCAGGAGTCGGTGGTGTGCGTATCGAAGACGATATTTTAATCACTGAGTCAGGTAATGAACTGCTAACACATTCGACTAAAGAACTCATCATCTTATAAACAATGGAGGAACACAAATGATTTCAGTAAACGATTTCCGTACAGGTCTAACAATTATTGTTGATGGCCAATTATATCGCGTGTTAGATTTCCAACACGTTAAACCAGGTAAAGGTGCTGCATTCGTACGTTCTAAATTACGTAACCTACGTAACGGTTCTGTGAATGAAAAAACATTCCGTGCTGGTGAAAAAGTAGAAAAAGCACAAATTGATAATCGTAAAATGCAATATTTATATGCTCAAGGTGATGAGCATGTATTTATGGATTTAGAATCTTATGAGCAAACTGAACTAGCTTCAGCAGCTATTGAATATGAATTAAAATTCCTAAAAGAAAACATGGAAGTACACATCCAATCTTACCAAGGCGAAATGCTAGGTGTAGAATTACCAAACACTGTTGAATTAGAAGTAACAGAAACAGAACCAGGTATTAAAGGTGATACAGCTTCAGGTGGTACAAAACCTGCAACACTTCAAACTGGTCTTATCGTTCAAGTTCCATTCTTCGTTAACCAAGGTGATGTGTTAATTATCAACACTTCAGAAGCTTCATACGTATCACGCGCATAAGCAATGACGAAAAGAGGCTGCGACTCTTTGGGAATAAAAATATAGCAGATAGTACTAGTTGATGGTAGCGGAGGCGGACTCCTGCGTGAATCAACTGCATAACAGAAAAAGTGTTAGATTGATTGCAGTCAATCTAACACTTTTTCTCTTTTTTCATACATATATCGCAAAGTACAAAAATATGTAAAAATTTTGCAGGTAGAATGGCGCAATAACGTTTACAATACAAGTAAGGGGTGAATGCAATGTTACAAAAATTAGAGATGCAATATCCAATAATTCAAGCACCGATGGCTGGAGTTACTACACCAAAATTTGTTGCAGCCTGCGCGGAGGTAGGTATTCTAGGATCAATAGGAGCGGGCTATTTAGATGGAGAGCAAACTAGAAGCTTTATAAAAGAAGTGAAAAAGCTTACTGACAAACCATTTGCGGTCAATTTATTTGTGCAGGAAGAGCCGCGTATTGATATAGATGTCCTCCAACAAGCGCGTATGGCGTTGCAGCCTTACTATGATGAGTTAGGATTATCGCCTGTACAAAGTGTGACGTCTAATGAAGTGTTTGAAGGGCAATTACAGGCAGTACTTGAAGAGCAGGTAGCCGTTTGCTCGTTCACATTTGGCATACCTTCTTCACAGGTTATTCAACGTTTAAAGGACAACGATGTTTATGTCATTGGCACAGCTACTACGTTAGAAGAAGCTATTCATGTTGAACAATCAGGTATGGATGCAGTTGTATTACAAGGTGGCGAGGCTGGTGGTCATCGCGGTTCTTTTATTGAACCACTGCAATTAATTGCTCGAGAAGATTTATTACAGCAAGTAGCGGGCAAAATTTCAATTCCTATCATTGCAGCTGGTGGAATTGTCTCAAAAGAGGATGTGAAGCATGCTCTTTCTGGTGGTGCACAGGCGGTACAAATTGGTACAGCTTTGTTAGTAGCAGATGAGTGTGAAATATCATCGCTATACAAAAATGCTATATTACAGTCGAAGGCACAACAGACGACAATTACGTATGCTTTTACTGGCAAAGCGGCACGTGGCTTAGCTAATCATTTTACAGAACATATGAAGGATGCTGTCGTAGCACCTTATCCATTACAACATTATTTAACGTCTACTATTCGTAAAGAAAGTACATTGCAAGGAAATGCACAATATTTATCGATGTGGATGGGTGAAAATAGTCATCTAGTGCAACCAGGCACTGTAAAAAGCATCATTGAAAAATTAGTCTAAGTGCAGTCTAGGTGTCAGGCACTCAAACAATTCTGAATTGTTCCTCGGAAAGCGAAGTGGATTTTTGCGTTTTAGAAGCCTAATAATCTGTTAGGAATTTTTGCTAAGTGTCATATACAAGGTGCCTGGCACGCAAACAATCTTGCTATATTGACAATTACCAACTTTTGTCGAGAAGAAGAGATCTCTATACATATTGTATAGAGGTCTTTTTTATTGGGGAGCAACATATATTGCTGTACACGAGGGGGCGTATGAATGGAATTACAAGACGTATTAAGAGTCGCTGGAGTGGGACTAGTAGTAGCGCTTCTTCATGTTTTTTTTGATCAAACAGGGAAGAAAGAATTTTCATTTTTCTTATTTTTCATTGCCTACTTATATATGACAGCAGAATTACTCCGATTTTTGCGTCTGTTTTTCACTGAAATATTAACATTCTTTCAGTGGTTGACCTCATCTGGGTAAGTAAATGGAAATTGTCATTGTTGCTGTTGTCATGCTGCTTTTATTGTTGCTTATAAAAGAAGTCATACAGCCACTCCACGCGCTAATTAGTGTTATGTTCTCGTTTTTGCTGTTCAGTCTTTTGTTTACGACACTCCTGTTGCCATTCGTCAAACAATTACTCGGAATGCTTACATTTTTGCCTTATGCAAAAGCCATTGTAATAAGTGCGAGCCTTTTTTATGTAGGGCAATGGGTGTCTATGTTACTAGTGGAGAATAGCTATAAAGTTCTCGGCAGCGTTGTTTTCGATGCTGTAAAACTTGTTATTTTGTTGTATTGGTTTAAAGAATTTTTGGATGTTTTACAGGGGGTGTCAGCTATTTTACAAAGGTTAAACTAAGGGGCGAGGCCGGTGCAGGAGCAACTCATTTCGTTTTTCATCGATCCATTTTTCCTATTGCTCAAAATGACACTTAAATTGTGCGGCTACGTCATCATTTTTTTGATTGTCAACATGATATTACCAGAATTTGAAAAAGGGACAAGAATACTTTTTTTTCTCATTGTATTAGCAACTATTGGGCCAGTAGTCGTCAATTCATTTCAACTAATTGATGAGATTGCAAAAGGACTTTCACATATATTCACGGCATTTTACCCAATTCTTACTTCTAGTTTTTTGTTATCTAGTAGCATAACAGCCATTGCTTCTTGGCAGCCTTTTTTACTTTTTTTTGTACAAGTCCTAACGATTATTAGTAGTAAATGGCTTATCCCAGGTGTGCTTTTTGCCATTGTATTCGATGTATGTAGTGTCATTGTCAAAGAAATATCTTTTACAAGAATTGCAGAGTTGATTCGTTTTACCATTATGAGTATTGTTTCAGCGTCCGTCATTTGCTATATCATTTTAATGTCGGCAAGTGGAGTGGCTGCATTTAGTGTAAATAAGGCTGTTGCAGAGCCAGTAAAAAAATTAATAGAAGAAAATATTCCAGTAGTCGGTTCCTTTATCGTTGATAGTTTTTCGATGTTTCAGCATATGACACAATTTTCTACTTCGATTAGTAGTATTAGTGCCTTTATCGCGGTTATCACGGTATCGTTTATACCAACTGTCCAGCTAGTAGTTAGTGCGTATTCGTTGAAACTATTAGCAGCTATTTTAGAACCGATTGCTTTTGATGATATTTGTAAATTACTCGATCATGTTAGTAAATCTCTATTCACTTTATGTGCAGTATCATTTCTAATTGCTTTTTCATTTATGTTTTCTTGTTTTTTCCTTATCGTTTTCGTGCAAGTGATGGTTGGGGGGAGATAGATTGATTCTTTTATTGGCGTTGCTCTTTATTTGTCAATTATTCGTATTTCTAACTGATGACCAACAAATAATTTCACTAACAAAACTCGTCATTACGTTAGTATTTTTGCAAATGCTATTAAAGATTCCATTTATCAATTCATAGGAGGAAACAAGCGTACATACACTTGAAAAAGAGAAGATGAAAGGAGGCAATGTAGAAGTGATGTGGAAAAGGTACGAAAAAAAACAACGTCATTTATCGTCTTAATGCTTATTGCTGCCTCCGTAGGAATTTTCATCGTGTTTCCAATGTATCAAACGAATTCAACAACTGAACGAGTAACACCGAATACGAATGAAGAAAAACTTGAGCAAACGCTTAAGGCCATGCAAGGCGTTGGGGAGGTAAAAGTATATTTTTATTACGGAGAGATGACAGAGGCGAAGGATGAAAATAAACTATTTAGCCAGTATTTTCGAGGGACTGACGAAAGTACGAAAGATGTAACAGGAATGCTAATTGTTTCAGAAGGTGCATCAGATATTTTTGTCAAAAATGAAATACGTGCTGTCGTCAGTCAAGTGATGCAATTACCTATTCATCGAATTATTATCGTTCCAATGGAAAATAAGGAGGAAAAGTAAATGCGCGTACGTAGAAGAACAGTTTGGTTTATGACATTATTAAGTCTTGTAGCAGTAATTTCAGTTTATTATTTGGTTGATCCTGCAAAACAATTTAATGGCTTAACGATTTTTACAGATGATACATTACAGCAAACAGCAATTACGGGTGTTACAGATCAGGAGGCAACTAATAAAGATGTAACACAAGAAGTATTGTCTCCAAGTCACTTATTTGAAGAAATGCGTATGCAAGTTAGTGATGAAAGAAGTCAATTACGTCAACAACTAACACAAAAAATTGGTTCAGAAGAATATACTGCTGAAGAAAAAAATGAGGCATATAATGAAATAGATGGTTTGATTAAACAGGAATCGGCAGAGGCAATGCTTGAAATGCTCATTAAATCTTTAGGCTATTCCGATGCTTTTGTTAGAGCGGAAGGTGAGAAAGTTTCTGTTACAGTTATGGCAGAAGAGTTATCAAAATCACAAGCCAATGAGATTATTTATTTAGTGAAAACAGAGTGGGAAGGCGCAAATGACGTCCAAGTTAAATTCAGCGCAAACAACTATTAAAAAATTTAAAGAAAAAAAGGAATATTCCGTTTATTAACTTGTAGTTGTTATATATCAGCATAATGAAAAGGCTTTCGTTTAGTAAAAGAAAGCCTTTTATTATGTTTATATTTACTTAATTTTCATTTAAGTGTTTCAAATTGTGTCAAAAAAATATAGAATAGTGATTGTAGTAGATTTTATTTCATAAGGAGAGTTAGAAATGTTCAAAATTCAAGAAATTCGTGAAATTATCAAATTAGTAGATTCTTCTTCAATCGACGAGTTCGTTTATGAAGTAGATGGCGCAAAAGTTAAATTAAAAAAGAATGGTGTTGTTGTTACTGAAACTGTGGCACCTAAAAAAGAAGAAACTGCCCCTGTTGTACAACAATCTGCACCAGCAGCACCTGTAGCAGCTCCAGCCAAAGTTGAAGAAGCACCAGCACCCGCAACACCTGCAAGTAACGATCCATCGTTACATAAAATTGTATCACCAATGGTAGGTACTTTCTATGCAGCTCCAAACCCAGATTCACCAGCATACGTAAAAGTGGGCGACAAAGTAGGCGACGAAACAATCGTTTGTATCGTAGAAGCAATGAAGTTATTCAACGAAATCGAAGCAGAAGTTAAAGGCGAAATCGTTGAAGTACTTGCTAAAGATGGCGATTTAGTAGAATACGGTCAACCATTATTCCTTGTAAAAGCTGAGTAAGGAGTGCTAACCATGAAAAAAGTTTTAATTGCAAACCGCGGCGAAATCGCTGTTCGTATTATTCGTGCCTGTAAAGAGTTAGGCATCAAATCAGTTGCCGTATTTTCTGAAGCAGATGCAGATGCATTACATGTGAAGTTAGCAGACGAAGCTTATTGTATCGGTCCGAAGCTATCAAAAGATTCTTATTTAAGCTTCCCTGCATTATTAAGCGTAGCAGAAAAAACAGGAGCAGACGGTATCCACCCAGGTTACGGTTTCGTTTCTGAAAATGCTGATTTTGCTGAAGCATGTGAAAATGCGGGTATTAAATTTATTGGTCCTTCATCTGATTCAATTAAAATCATGGGGATTAAAGACGTTGCTCGTACAACAATGGAAGCAGCAGGTGTTCCACTTGTTCCAGGTACTGGTATTGTACCAGATATCGAAACAGGTAAAGAGTGGGCTGCGAAAATCGGTTACCCTGTTATCATTAAAGCAACTGCTGGGGGTGGCGGTAAAGGTATCCGTGTAGCTCGTACAGAAGAAGATCTTGTAAAAGGGATTGATATTACGCAAAAAGAGGCTGCTGCAGCGTTCGGTAACCCTGGCGTATATTTAGAAAAATTCATCGAATACTTCCGTCACTGTGAAATTCAAGTGTTAGCTGATAGTTTAGGTAATGTCGTACATTTAGGCGAGCGTGACTGTACAGTTCAACGTCGTATGCAGAAGTTAGTAGAGGAAGCTCCATCTCCTGCACTATCATCTGAACGTCGTGCAGAAATGGGTGCAGCAGCGGTGAAAGCAGCAGAAGCATGTAACTATGAAGGCGCTGGTACAATCGAGTTCATCTACGACTATCAAGAGGACAAGTTCTACTTCATGGAAATGAATACTCGTATTCAAGTAGAACACCCAGTAACAGAAATGATTTCTGGTGTCGATCTTGTTCAACAACAATTAAAAATTGCATCAGGTGAGAAACTTCCATTCACACAAGATGACATTAAAATAAATGGTTGGGCAATTGAATGCCGTATTAACGCAGAAAATGCATACAAAAACTTCATGCCATCAGCTGGTACTGTAGACACTTATATTACACCAGGTGGCTATGGTGTACGTATCGATTCTGCTGTTTATGCAGGTTATACAATTCCTCCATACTACGATTCAATGGTAGCAAAACTTATCGTTCATGCAGATACTCGTGAAGAAGCAATTGCAAAAATGAATCGTGCGCTTAGTGAATTTGAAGTTGCTGGTCCTGGTATCAATACAACAATTCCATTCCACCAAGCATTAATGAACAACGACGTATTCAAATCTGCGCAATTCAACACGAAATTCTTGGAAGAGAACGATGTATTAGGGACAAACAAATAATTGTAGCTTGATAAGAGCAATTCTAACTGTTCTTTAAGCGGTGAAGTATGTACAATTCACTTACCGATATGTATTTGATTGTAGAATAAAATATAAAACAAAACGGAATATCCTATATGTTTTACCCTCTAACGAATAATTGTTAGAGGGATTTTTTCTTGGCTAGAAAAGGTCATGGATTGAATGTAGGTTTACTAGAAAATACGAGTATGGGGCGGTTCTTCTTAATAACTTTACTCGCTGTTACTGAAATGGAGTGTAATTGGATTATTAAGCGTACACTGAAAGGTAAGGCAATTGCAAAACAAAATCCAAGCTATAGAGAAAATCGTAAACCTACATACACTAAAGCACAGCTAGATCATGCAATGAAGTAGAAAGAAACATATTCATTTTCTCAGGTTGAAGACATAACAAGTATTAGCATGAGTACACTCAAACGTGAAGCAAAGAAATGAAAAGTTGCACAAACTTTTTAACGACTTTTGAGTGTTTTTATTCTCACTATTTTTTATAGCGTAAGTATTGTGTATAATTGTAATATAAGAATATTTAGGAGGTAATACCAGTGGCATACAACCAAGAATTATCAATTCCAGCACATCCAACTATTTACAATGGTAATAATGAAAGAACATATAGAATTGAATATTCAATTCCACAAAACGGAACAAATGAAGATACTGGCATAGTAATATTCGTTTCAGGTTTTGGAGGTAACATTGATTCTAAAGTGTATAAAAAAATGCGAGAAGTGTTCGCAGATACATATAATTTAGTTACAGTTCAATGTGATTATTTTGGTAGTAAATTTATGCAAGGCAGTGATAGTTTTTCCTATTCACTGAGTACTTTAGAGAAGATACTTTCAAAAGAAGATTTTGAACTATTAAAAGACGACCAAAGTAAATTATTTGAGATTGTCAGAGCTTATTCAACTCAAATTGATTGTGTTGCAACCATTAATGAAACGAAAAATGAATTTGTAGATATGAGTTATATGCAAGCAATTGATAATATTACAGCTCTTGAAGCGATAAAACTAATTTTAAAGGAAAACAATTTGCAATTTAATGAAAATAAGATTATTGGATATGGTCATTCTCAAGGTGCATATATTTTGCATCTGGCAAATAAACTAGCACCTCATTTGTTTACGTATATTATTGATAACTCATCTTGGGTAGACCCAGCATACTTATACAGTAATAGATATTTATTTAAAGGTGTTGGAAATGCTGTATTGTCAATTGAATTTGATTATATGGCTAAATCTTATTTAAAAGATAAAAAAGCGCTTTCTTTACACAAACACTATGCAACATTTAAAAATGGAGCCTATATATATTCTTTATTAGGTACTACCGATAATTTGGTAGATGTTCAAGATAAAAAAATGTCTATTTCAAGATTAAAGTTTACCCAATTTGAATTAATTGACGCAAACAAGGTCGATGGCGAGATTTTTAAATCAACGAATCATGGTTTAGATGCAGATTTTTTAAAATTATTTGAGTATGTATTAGAAAGATTACCAGCTCATCAAAATAAAAATAAATTTGTAGAAAAATATACAGTAGCTAGTGCAAGAACGCAAATAGCTGTAGATTATTCTTCTGCATTGCCTTTGTTTCAATTTGTTTGAATACCAGTATTCAATTTATCAAATATAGAAGAATACAACGATAACAAATATAAAATTAAACGATTTAACAATATTATTTTAAGTTAGTAATCCTACTTATTACAAGTACACGAATTAAATTTGTTTTCAAAACGAAAATGTCCCCTAAAAAACAGGGGACAAAAAGGGACTATAATATTTGGTTTTTAGTTTAAGCTAAGTCAAGTCTAGTTTGTTTTGAAAACAAATCCGCGCAATTTAACACGAAATTCTTGGAAAAAAACGACTTATTAGGAACAAATAAATAATTGTTTTTTTCTCCCTTCTGACTTTAAATAGTCAGGAGTTTTTTTGTCATAAAATGAACTAGCGGTTAGATTATTTATCTGGATTTTTTGTTGAATTAAAAAGTGATTTACAATCTAAAATTTAATTACGATATATTTGTATACTTACGATTTAACCTTCTGATTTTTTCCGGTTAGAAGGTTTTTTATTTCAAGGGATTATTTACATAAGTAGAAGTTAAAGGTGCTATAAAAGGAGCTGATAAAGGACTTACGTATATGAATGAATCCATCTTCGCAAGTACCTCATCGTTTAATTATAGGAAATTTTTAAAGACGAAAGCATTTAGTATCCAACTAATTACTGAAACGATAATAATACTCCACGCATATTTCTTACGTTGTCTGACGCCAACGATGCCCATAATGGCCCCTAATAACGGAGATAATAATAAACCGATAATATAGGCAAAAATATTGTAGGTTTTATAACCGTAAAGTTCGTTTTTTTCATTTTCAATAGTTTTACTATCCATCTTCAATCCCCCGTTTTTAGCTGTCTGGAATATATTACTATTAAATCAATTGTAGCATGTAGGGGGAGTAATTAGTAGAAAAAATAGAATAGTTTAAATGGCATCGTTAACATGAAACAATCTTTTCTACAATTAAAACAACCATTCAAAAACCTTCGCAATTACATACAAAGGGCTACCGACTAAAACGTCACCTGTAATGAAATATAGTATTAATTTAAAAACATCCAGGTCCTTTGCTGAAAAGTCATCAATAAATTTTGTCATCCATTCCATCCTTTCTGTAGCTGTTATCTCAATATTGAAGCTTCTTTATATATAATTTTTAACATAGCAAGGAGCTAAATAAGATGTTGATTGTGCAAACAATGACATGGATTGTCACAACAGCCGTTAAGGGCTGTGCATGATGCAATACCTCGCAAGAAGTTATTTGCAGTAGGGTAATAGTTGAAGAAATAAATTTTAGATTTGGACGTTTTTGGATGGAAATGATTGAATGTGACTTTTTGATGTACTATACTAAAATCGTAAAAATGAGTGCAATTAAAGTAGGTGGATTATTCGTAGCAATAACGAAATATGCAACAGTATTCATTTAAAAGCATTTACGAAATTGCACATAAACTCATGATAAATCATAGAAATTAATGCTAGGGGGATATCAAAATGAAAAAAACATTCAAAATTACAGTGCTAGAAGGTTTACATGCAAGGCCAACAACATTATTAGTAGCAGCTGTGTCATCGTTTGAATCTGAAATAACCATTACATATAAAGAAAAATCTGCAAATTTAAAATCAATTATGGGTGTTATGTCACTGGCGATTTCGTCAGGTGCCGTTATAGAAATTGCAGCTGAAGGTTCAGACGCACAACAATTAATGGATAAAGTAACCAAAGTAATCATCTCTCAAGGGATTGGTGAAGAATGCTAGAAATAAACGGAATTGCTGTTTCTGATGGTATCGTCGTAGCAAATGCTTATTGTTTAGTAGAGCCAGATTTGTCGTTTGAAAAAGAAAAGATTACGGATATTGATGCAGAAAAGGCTAGACTAAAAAGGGCATTATTAAAAGCTAAATTAGAATTAGAAGACATTCGCACTATGGCCGATAAAAAATTTGGCGCAGAAAAGGCTGCTATTTTTTCAGCGCATTTACTGCTGTTAGCTGATCCGGAAATCAATGCAACAATTGAAACAAAAATTAGTGATGGTTGGAATGCAGAATTTGCTGTCCAAGAAACCGCCAATACATATATTGAACTGTTTGAATCAATGGATAATGAATACATGCAAGAACGAGCAGCAGATATTCGCGATGTTTCAGCGCGCTTACTCGCTCATTTGCTAGGGGTAGAAATACCGGATTATAGCCATATAACTTCTGATGTCATTATTGTTGCAGAAGATTTAACCCCATCTATAACGGCTCAATTTGATACATCCTATGTAAAGGGCTTTATTACTGATATAGGAGGTAAAACTTCACATTCAGCTATTTTAGCGAGAATGATGGAAATTCCTGCAGTCGTAGGGACTAAAACTGCTACCCAAGATATCGTACAAGGGGCTCCAGTTATAATTGATAGTACGTGTGGTAAAGTTATTGTGAATGCGACGAAAGACGTACTCGATGAATACTTAGAGAGACAGAAAGCTTTCTATGAGGAGAGACAATTACTGAAGCAGTACCGTTTTGTTGATAGTGTGAGTGCTGATGGTTATCATGTGGAGATCGCAGGGAACATCGGGAAGCCAGAGGATGTAGATGTAGTACTTGAAAATGGTGGGGATGGAATCGGACTATTTCGTACAGAGTTTTTATATATGGATCGCCATGAATTGCCGAATGAAGAAGAGCAGTTTATAGCATATAAAACGGTTCTTGAAAAAATGCAAGGCAAACCAACCGTTGTTCGCACTCTAGATATTGGTGGCGATAAAAACCTTTCTTATTTAAAACTACAACATGAGATGAATCCTTTTTTAGGTTTTCGTGCTTTGCGCCTTTGCTTAGCGAAGCAGGACATTTTCCGTACACAATTACGTGCCCTTTTAAGAGCAAGTATTTACGGCAATTTGAAAGTTATGTTCCCGATGATTGCCACACTAGACGAGTTTAGAGAGGCAAAAGCTATTTTGTTAGAGGAAAAACAAAAACTATTAGATAAAGACATTGCTGTATCTAAAACGATTGAAGTAGGGATGATGGTTGAAATCCCATCTGCAGCTGTTATTGCGGATGTATTCGCGCAAGAGGCGGACTTTCTATCGATTGGAACGAATGATTTAATACAATATACATTAGCAGCAGACCGTATGAATGAAAAGGTTTCATATTTATATCAGCCATATCATCCAGCCATTTTAAGACTTGTAAAAACAGTCATTGAGGCTGCACATAAAAACGGTAAATGGGTAGGGATGTGTGGTGAAATGGCTGGCGATAGTATAGCCATTCCAATTTTGTTGGCACTTGGATTAGATGAATTTTCAATGAGTGCCCCATCTATTTTAAATACACGTGCCCAAATTGCTAAACTTTCTAAAAAGGAACTAGCAGAACATCTTGAACAATTATTTACACTTTCAACAGCTATTGAAGTAGAAGCTTACGTTAAAAAGTATTTGTTAAAATCATAGCAACATAATAGAACGATAAATTAGGCTGTAGTTAAAATCAAAGCTTTTTGAATTTATCTGCAGTTTTTATAATATATTAAAATATTGATTTTGTATAAAAAAGCAAATAAGAAAATGAATGAATAAGAGGGTGTAGGATTATTATTACAGCGGAACGACATCATATGATTTTAGATTTATTAACTCTTAAAGGTGTAGTTGAGTTGCAGAATTTAGTGCAAAGAACGAAGTCATCTGAGTCAACAATTAGGAGAGATTTAGCACTTTTAGAAGAGCGCGGACTTTTGAAGCGAATTCATGGAGGTGCAACTCATCCATATTCAAAAATTGAAGAGCCAACAATGCAAGATAAATCATCCATCAATCTTCATGATAAGCAAATTATTGCGAAAGCTGCAGCGAGCATGATTCGTGAGGGAGATTGTGTTTATTTTGATGCGGGATCGACTGTTTCTGAGATGATTCCGTTTGTCGTCAATAAAAAAATTGTCGTGGTTACAAATGGATTGATGCATGTTGATGCATTAACGTCAGCCGATATTCCGACTTACTTCTTAGGTGGTAGAATAAAAATGAATACGAAAGCAGTAGTGGGCTCTGTTGCGCAAGAAAATTTAAAACAGTATCGATTTGATAAATGTTTTTTAGGTATGAACGGTGTAGATGTAAAGTATGGATTTACAACACCTGATCCGGAAGAAGCTGCACTCAAGAAAACTGCCATGGAATTAGCTGTAGAAACGATTGTTTTGGCAGATAAGAGTAAGATTTCTGAAATTTACTTCGCAAAAGTTGCAGAGATAGAAAAGGCAAGTATTATAACGACGAATATGAATAATGAAACTGTAAAAAAATATTTAGAAAAAACAAACTTGAAGGTTGTGACACCATGATTTATACAGTAACGTTGAATCCTTCGATTGACTTGATTGTTGAGGTTGCGGATTTTCAAATTAATCATTTAAATCGTATAGAGCGTGAGAGCAAATTTCCAGGAGGAAAAGGAATTAATGTATCTCGTGTTTTAAATACGATTGGGGTCCCATCTGTTGCATTAGGTTTTATTGGGGGTTTTACAGGAATATTCATTCAAAACACTTTGGAAAGTGAAGGAATTCAAACAGATTTTGTAAAAGTACAGGAAGATACCCGAATCAATATAAAGCTGAAAACAGGAGACGAGACTGAAATTAACGGTCAAGGTCCTGCTTTAACTGAGCAAAATTTGCAGGATTTATATAAAAAGTTAGAGCGCTTACAATCAGGCGATTTTTTAATATTGGCAGGCAGCATTCCTCCTTCACTACCTACAACCTTTTATTGCGATTTAACGGAAAAATATCGTATACGTGGCGTGAAAGTAGTAGTGGATGCGGGTGGTAAGGTGCTTGCTGAAGTATTACAAAATAAGCCCTTTTTAGTAAAACCAAATCATTATGAGTTAAGCGATTTATTTGGGGTACCGATTAAAACGATGGATGAAATCATATCATACGGCAAAAAGGTTGTAGAAATGGGAGCGGAAAATGTGATTGTGTCAATGGCTGGTGATGGTGCACTGCTTTTTACTAATGGTGAAGTTTACAAGGCTTCTGTTCCGAAAGGAGAAGTGGTGAATTCTGTAGGAGCTGGAGACTCGCTAGTAGCAGGCTTTATTGGGACTTATGCGAAAGAACAAAACTATAGTAAAGCGTTCCAAGTTGCAGTTGCAACAGGAAGTGCTACTGCTTTTAGTGAAGACTTAGCTTCAAAAGAAAAAATTGATTTTTTATTAAATCAAATCATAATCAAAAAAATTTAATATAGGTGGTGTAGTCGACTGTGAAAATTACGGATTTATTAAAAAAAGATACCGTTATTATCGATTTGGCTGCTACTAGCAAAGATACAGCTATAGAGGAAATGGCTAAAAAGTTAGATATAGCTGGTCGTTTAAACAATTTTGATGGATTTAAAGAAGCAATTATAAAGAGAGAATCTCAGAGTACTACAGGTATTGGAGAAGGGATTGCGATTCCCCACGCGAAAACAGAGGCAGTAAAAACACCATCTATTTTATTTGCAAAATCTGAGGAAGGTGTAGATTATGAGGCATTAGATGGACAACCAGCACATCTTTTTTTCATGATTGCGGCAAGTGCTAGTGCTAATAATGAACACCTTGAAACATTATCTCGTCTTTCTTCCTTATTGATGGATGCAACGTTGCGCGAGAATTTACTCGCAGCTCAATCTCCAGAAGATGTGATTCGAATTATTGAAGCGAAAGAACAAGACGATGATGGCAATGAAGAGGTAAATGCAAAGAAAAAAGACAGCGATTCCCTCATACTAGCTGTGACTGCATGTCCTACAGGTATTGCCCATACATATATGGCAGCTGATGCATTGAAGGCAAAAGCAAAAGAAAGAGGAATAACAATAAAGGTGGAAACAAATGGTTCTACAGGTGTTAAAGACACTTTAACAGCAGAAGAAATTGACAAAGCCACAGCGATTATCATTGCGGCGGATAAGCAAGTTGAAATGAACCGTTTTGCTGGTAAGCATATCATTAAAGTGCCTGTTGCAGCGGGTATACGCAAACCAGATGAGTTGCTTGACCGTGCTTTAAATCAAGATGCACCAATTTTTAATGTCACAGGTGAATCTGGTGGCAATAGTAAAGAAGCCATCGTTGAAGGTAGGTTTAAGGAATACTTTTATAAACCACTGATGAATGGTGTTTCTAATATGTTACCGTTTGTTGTTGGTGGCGGTTTATTAATTGCCTTATCTTTCTTAATCGGTGGTATTAATGCAGAAGGTCCTTTTGCTGAAGCCCTAAATACGATAGGTGGTGAAAATGCCTTTGCATTACTAATACCTGTATTAGCTGGATTTATTGCGAAAGGGATTGCAGACCGTCCCGGTTTAGCACCAGGAATGGTTGGTGGTTTCTTGGCAGCTTCAGGTGGTGCAGGATTTTTAGGGGGATTAGTCGCAGGGTTTATGGCAGGTTATGTTGTAATCGGTTTAAAAAAGCTATTCTCTCGTTTACCTCAGTCATTTGAGGGGATCAAGCCCGTATTGTTATATCCATTTTTCAGTATGCTGATTGTTGGCCTAATGATGATTTTTGTTATCAATACACCAGTAAAATTATTTATGAATGGATTAACTGTCTGGTTAAATAGTTTAAGTGGCACAAATACCATATTTTTAGGTATCCTCCTTGCGGGGATGATGGCAGTTGATATGGGTGGCCCTATTAATAAAGCGGCCTTCACATTCGGAATTGCAATGATTGATGCCGGTCATTATGCACCTCAAGCAGCGGTCATGATTGGTGGTATGATTCCGCCTCTTGGATTAGCTCTTGCTACAACATTCTTTAAAAATAAATTTACGTTAGCCCAACGTGATGCAGGGAAAACAAACTATGTAATGGGGCTTTCCTTCATAACAGAAGGAGCCATTCCATTTGCAGCAGCAGATCCGATACGTGTAATTGTAAGTTCTGTTATTGGTGCAGCAATTGCTGGTGGATTAGCTTTGTATTTCGGCTGTATGTTACAAGCTCCACATGGTGGCATCTTTGTCATTTGGGCCGTGCATAACCCACTTATGTACTTAGTGTCGTTAGTAGTTGGCGCAGTGGTAACAGCAACCATCGTTGGATTGTCGAAAAAACCAATTGAAGAAAAAACCTTTGTTAATTAGAATGGAAAACAGTATTTCTACACAGAAATAGTAATGGTATCAATTTACTTGTTCATTTTTAAAAGAGGAAAAGAAGCAATGGTCCAGTTGTACACAAAAAATGAAAAGCGTCTTTCCTAAGCCAAACCTTCCTTTTTATAGTATAATAAGCGTAACAACAGCATTTGCTTGCGATGCGTAGTGGAAAGGATGATATTGTATGGCAGAGAAAGTAGGACAATCTTTCGTACAACCAACACCTTCTGGTAAAGAAGAGCTTGGGAAAATTGAAGTAGCTGCAGAAGTAATCGAAATTGTAGCTGGAATCGCGGTTAACGAGGTAGAGGGTATCGCAGCAACTCGTGGCAATATTGCAACAGGTGTCGTTGAACGCTTCGGCAAAAAAGTACACAATAAAGGCATTAAATCAGGTGTCACAGAACATGGTGAAATCGCTATTGATGTATTTTGTTCTGTAAAATATGGCTTTTCCATTCCGAAAGTGGCAAAGGATGTACAAACGCAAATTCGCCAAGCGATTTTAAATATGACTGCACTTGAAACAGCAGAGGTGAATGTACATATTACAGGTATTCACTTCGAAAAAGAGGAAGTCGTAATACATTAATAAAAAAGAGGAGTTGCCAGCGTGGTGAACATTTCACCATAGCGGGCAACTCCTTTTTTATTTTGTATAACCACGCAAACAGTTTAAAAAGCGATATCTTTTGGTTTCTTCCAGAAAAATGCGAGGATAATACCGAAAACTAAGACGATCGTAGCAAAATAATATGGATAGTTTAAATCAATGTCGAATAACATGCCGCCAATGATTGGTCCAAATATATTTCCGAGACTTGTGAACATTGAGTTCATGCCTCCAACAAAGCCCTGCTCATTCCCTGCAATTTTTGATAAATAGGAGGTAACAGCAGGTCGGATTAAATCGAAGCCGACAAAAATAAAGAATGTAACAAACAATATAGCGAAATAATGATTAACCATTGTCATCGCAAAGGTCAAAGCGGCAGAAAGAATGAGTGAGTATCGGATAACGTTGATTTCACCCATTTTCTTAGTAAGCCAATCAAATAATAATAACTGAGCAAGCGCGCCAATAATACCACTTCCGGTAATGATTATGGCAATATCTGATGGGGTAAATGCAAATTTATGATCGACGAATAAACTAAATAGTGATTCGAATGCTGCGAGACCAAATGAAAGGACAAATATAAGCACAAATGCAATGAAATACAAAGGGCTAAAAATACGCTTAGCACTGCTTAAAATAGAAGGTGCAGCTTCTGTATCATCCATTGCACGCGTGGGTTCTTTTAATAGTGTAAACGACAATAGTGCTGCTATAAAACCGAGTACACCTGCTGCGTAAAAGGGTACACGTGTGCCGTATTCCGCTAAAAATCCACCGAGACCTGGACCGATAATAAAGCCAGTGCTAATGGCTGCACTCATATAGCCAAGTGCCTTTGGACGCTGTGCCATTGTGGTGATATCAGCGATAAAAGCAGTTACTGCAGGCATGATAAAAGCAGCACTAACACCACCAAGCATGCGTGATATAAATAAAATTTCAATTGAACGACCCATACCGAATAATAGTTCTGAAAGACCAAAAATAATTAGACCTACAACAATCATAATTTTTCGACCAACTCGATCGACTAGTCTACCGGCGATAGGCGATACAATAAGTTGGGTAATGGCAAATGCTGCAACCATATAGCCAACGACAGAGCCTGTTATATTCAGTTCATTCATGATAGTTGGCAATACGGGAATAACCAATCCTATCCCTAAAAAGGCAATGAATAAATTGGATAACAAAATAGTTAAGGTTAAAGCTTGTTTCTTGTTCATTTTTCTCTCCTTCAACAGTTCACAATACATGAGATTGATAATCTACTAGATGATTTCCATCTAATACAATAAACCCTATAGTAACTATAGGGTCAAAAGATTTGTTTTTATTTTTGTATTTATATTCAATGCGCTATTAGTGTGGAAGTAAAACGAAATAGTTATACCGCGTACATCAATTAAATTCCTGTTAAAAGAGGGGTTTGAGCGCTAGAAAGATTGCTAAATAAAAAACTATTCTAAAGCATTTTGTCTAATTTTTAATTCGACAATAAATTTCTTTTCACGCTCAGAAGAGATTGTTGCAGGCATATATAATTCATAAACAGTTGATTCAAATGATGCTTGTTGTGAATCTACATATTTTTTAAGCTTTTCATAAAAAGAGAAATACGTATCAGGGTGATAAATAAAAGCGATGCAAGCATATTTGCCTTCCTGTACAATCGTTTGTTTGACATTAGAAGAAAGTTTAGAAAAAGTTCGTTCAGTTAATAGTGGTGTAAATATTGCATCATAAATAATATCGTTTACATCTGTGTACTGAGCGAGCGGATAGATACATCCATAACGACTGTTTAAAACACTTCCTTCATTTTCAATAATTTTTGTTAATGTTCCATAGTACGTATTGGTGCTAGATGTTGGTGTAAGTTCAGTCGTAGTGACCTGTAAAATTGGCATTTCTTCCTCAAATCGCGTATATACCTCTCCGAAGATAGGAATTTCAATTTGCTCTTGCATCTGTTTTTTCGTTTTCAAAAGGGTATATTTCACTTCGTTGAGTCGTGAAATTTTTTCTTCTAAACGTTGTTCTTGTTGTTCTAAAAAGGCAAGTAGCTCTTCAGATGTCAGCATAAGTGCCTTTTTAATGTCTTCAAGCGAAGTGCCGATATATTTTAGCGATTTAATTATATCCAAATAAAAAATCTGACTATCTTTATAGTAGCGGTAATTGCTAGCGGAATCCGTATAAGCAGGTTTAAACAAATCTATTTGGTCATAATATCGGAGTGTCTGCACAGAGTGATTTGCTAATTTTGCGACCTCACCAATAGTATAATAATGTTCTTTCATAGTTAGCCTCCACTAGAGAATAATGTTGCATTTGCTTTAGTTTATTGATTTACGAAGATGACAAAAGTTATGTTGGATATATTATAGATCTTTTTGACCTGTATCAATTATATAATTTTATGTAGGATCTAATAAGAAGGAAGTCAATAATTATGATGGATAATGTAGACACAGTTTTAAGTATTTTCGGCTGAAAATTAAAATGGTTTAGTCACGTGGTACAATGTTTCAAAGTTTCAACGATTGCTTTCACCGTGTAAAAGAAATTTCGGGAAATCTAAGATTGACTACGATTTTGGGGAACTTTAAAAGGTGTTTTTCCGTATAACTAATTGATAGATTTATCAAAGGAAAAATAAAGGTAGCATTTCTTTTTTAAAATATCAAGAAAGTTGAAAGTAAAAATAAGTAGAAAGTTGCTTGAAAAAGGTTTCAGATTATTGAAAACTTGCTTGAATTCGTGTTTCTCGTATGAATTTATGCTATTATAAACCTTAATGCCACTTAAGAAGGAGAGCTTTACATGAAACGACATGAAGCACGTGAAAAAGCGTTGCAAGTTTTGTTTCAGCTAGACAATACTGATCTTACAGTCGAAGAAGCAAAAGAACATATTAAAGGTCAACCAACAAATGCTTTCTACGAAAAGATTGTAAATGGAACAGCTGAACATTTAGAGGAAATTGATGCGGTATTATCGCAGCATCTAGAAAAGTGGTCACTTGCCCGTCTACCAAAAATTGAGAGAACAGTTTTAAGACTAGCTGTATACGAACTTTTATACATGCAAGAAACACCAAAAAGAGTAGTACTTAATGAAGCAATCGAGTTATGCAAAACATTTGGAGACGATGGATCGTCAAAATTTGTCAATGGCGTACTTTCTAAATTTACAGAACAATAAAAACGTGTTGAATTGGAAGGAGTAACTAAGGTTTATGTCAAGTGCAATTATTAATGGTAAAGAGATTGGTCAAGAAATTCGTAATTCAGTAGCAGAGCGCGTTGCTCGATTAAAAGAGCAAGGATTAACACCAGGCTTAGCAGTTGTTCTAGTTGGGGACAACCAAGCTTCGGCTACATATGTGAGAAATAAGCAAAAATCTTGTGAAGCAATCGGGATGTTTTCAGAGCTAATTAAGCTACCTGAGGAAACTACACAAGAAGAGCTTTTAGTGCAAATTGAATTATTAAATAATCGTGAAGATATTCATGGGATTTTAGTACAATTACCACTGCCAAAACATATTGATGAGAATATTGTTATAGCTACAATCGCTGTTGAAAAAGACGTTGATGGCTTCTCGCCTGTAAGCGTTGGGAAGATGATGCTTGGCCAGGAAACATTTTTACCATGTACACCATTTGGCGTGATGAAGCTTCTTGAATATTCAGGAATTGAAATCGCAGGTAAGCATGCAGTAATTGTTGGTAGAAGTCATATCGTTGGCAAACCAATGGGCCAACTATTATTACAAAAAGATGCAACAGTGACATATACACATTCAAAAACACCGGATTTACCTTCATTCACAAAACAAGCGGATATTTTAATTGCAGCGGTTGGTCGTGCTAATTTTATTACAAAAGAGCATGTTAAAGAAGGGGCTGTTGTTATTGATGTCGGTATTAACCGTGATGAAAACAACAAACTATGCGGAGATGTAAACTTTACAGAGGTTGATGGTATTGCATCTCACATTACACCGGTTCCAGGCGGTGTAGGACCGATGACAATCACAATGTTACTCTTCAACACAGTGCAAGCGGCAGAAATAAAACTTGCAAATAAAATGAAGTAATAAATTGAATAGAATCTTTCGTTTGCTTAGAGAGCCATCTCAGTACTTTTGAGGTGGCTCTCTTTTTGCAAAGTACATAGTTGGCGTGTTTCAATAAGAGAAATTTCGACAGAGCAAATTGAATCGTCGGTAAAATAAAGCTAATCGCCGATAGAACGATTCAAACCGCTGATTAACCAAAGTCAATTGCTGAAAAACAGACACATAGTAGCGACTTTAATACGCGCCAAGATGGGAATAAATATGTTACAGTATAGTTTTCAAGTAGTCTGAAAGATAGTCGTTTTTTCTAGTGAAACTGTATTTTCTCACGTCATGCGCAATAAAAAATGTTATGATAAGTGTAGTTTTGTGAAAAACTTGATTTTAGTAAAGGAGCCGAAAATTATGTCATCAGCTTCTTATTTAACTGTAAAAGCGTTAACGAAATATATTAAACGAAAATTTGATGCAGATCCACATCTACGTGAAGTTTATGTCAAAGGTGAATTATCAAATGTTAAAATCCACCAATCTGGGCATATTTACTTTACTTTAAAAGATGATGGGGCACGTATTGCTGCAACGATGTTTAAAACCGCAGCAACAAAATTAGCGTTCGAGCCAAAAGATGGCATGCAGGTATTTATCCGAGGGGATGTAAACGTTTACGAAGGCTATGGTACATATCAATTATATGTGCAGGAAATGCAGCCGGATGGTATCGGTAGCTTGTTTGTTGCCTTTAACCAGCTGAAAGAACAGCTTCAAAAAGAAGGGCTTTTTAAACCTGAATGGAAGCAACCAATTCCAAAGTTTCCTGAAAAAATAGGTGTCTTAACATCCACTACTGGCGCTGCCATTCGTGATATTTGTACAACATTAAAACGCCGTTATCCACTAGCGGAAATCATTATTTATCCAACCCTTGTACAAGGAGCACAAGCTGCACCGAGCATAGTACAAAATATTGAACGTGCTAATCAAGATGCTTTTTGTGATGTATTGTTAGTTGGACGGGGTGGAGGATCAATTGAAGATTTATGGGCGTTTAATGAAGAAGTTGTTGCACGTGCCATATTTGAAAGTCGGATTCCAATTATTAGCGCAGTGGGGCATGAAACGGATACAACGATTGCAGATTTTGTGGCAGATTTGCGTGCTCCAACTCCTACTGCAGCAGCAGAAATGGCTGTTCCTGATCAACAGGAGTTATATCAACGCGTACTGACGCAAAAATCACAGCTTCACCAAATTGTGAGGGCGCAACTAATATCAGAACGACAACGTCTAAATAAGCTACAGCAGTCTTACCCTTTATCGATGCCAGATAGATTGTATCGTCCATTTACAGAACGATTAGCACAGCTTGAGACGACGTTACAAAAAGCAATGCAAGTTGATCTAATGAAAAAAGAAGCTAAGCTTCAAAAATTGCATAGCGCTGTGGAGCAGCAATCACCGAAAAAAGCACTTGTTTTTCATCAAAGAGAGCTGGAACAACGTGTTCAGCAGTTAACACGTTCGGCTTCACAGTATGTGACCAAGCAAAAACAACAATTTGAGGCGTCTGTGCGAACACTTGAAGCTTTAAATCCACTTGCTATTTTAACTAGAGGATTTACAGTAGCCTACAAAGATGACAAAGTGTTGAAATCGTCTACTGACTTAAAGCGGCAGGATCAACTAACACTGTCCTTCCACGATGGGAAAGTAATTGCCGAAGTGACAAATGTCTTGCCAAATAATAAGGAGGAATAGAAATGGCGAAAAAGCAACAAACCTTCGCAGAAGCAATGACGGCACTTGAAGAAATAGTCCGCCAATTAGAACAAGGTGATGTACCATTAGAAAATGCGATTGATTTATATAAACAAGGCATGGAGCTTTCGCAATTTTGCCATAGTAAACTACAGCATGCCGAAGAACAATTAATTTCAATTGTCCAAGAGACAGGTGAAACAACAGCATTTGATCCGCTAAAGGGAGAGAACTAGTTAAAATGAACGAACAATTAAAACATTTTATTCAAAGCAACACACCACAAGTAGAAGCTGAAATGTTTGCACTTGTTGAAAAAATTGACGCACCGACCAATTTAAAGGAGTCGATGCTATATTCATTAAAAGCAGGAGGCAAGCGTATTCGCCCACTGTTTGTATTAGCAGTTTTAGAACTATACGGTAAAGACATAAAAGCAGGGCTTACAGTCGGTGCCGTTATTGAAATGATTCATACGTATTCTTTAATCCACGATGACCTACCAAGCATGGACAACGATGATTTCCGTCGTGGTAAGCCGACCAATCATAAAGTATTTGGAGAGGCACTAGCAACACTTGCAGGTGATGCATTAAATACACTTGCCTTTGGCATTTTAGCACGCATGGAGCTTTCTGCAGAGCAACGAATTGAACTTGTAAATCTTCTAAGCGTCGCGGCTGGTGCTGAAGGGATGGTTGGCGGTCAAGTATTGGATATGGAAGGTGAGCAACGTCAGCTTAACCTAACTGAACTAGAGCATGTTCATGTCAATAAGACGGGTGCACTATTAAGATTTAGTATTGAATCAGGTGCAGTTCTAGCCAATGTATCACAAGAAGATCGAGCTACTTTAAAGGAATATGCGCATCACATCGGCCTTGCCTTCCAAATTCAAGACGATATTTTAGATATAGAAGGAACTACGGAGGAATTAGGCAAAACTGCAGGTAAGGATGTTGCTAGTGATAAAAGCACATACCCTGCATTATTAACCTTAACGGGAGCTAAAGAAAAACTTGCTGACCATTATCAGCTCGCAATAGCAGCGCTTGATAAGTTACAAGTAGATGTAAGCTTACTGCGTGAGTTTGCGTCCTATATTGTTCATCGTAAAAACTAAGAGAAAAAATGGGCTTTACAGGTCAAGAATATGCTAGAATAGGTTGGGACGTTTGCCAATAGGCAAACAAAAAAGTGTTCGTACTGTTAGCATATGGATAACACTGTTATAATGGTGGAAACACGATTGCGGTGAATAATTTATTGAAAAGGTGTGTGAGAAAGGTGGATTTAAACAACATTTCTAGTCCATCCTTTTTAAAAAACTTAGATAAGAGAGGGCTTGAACAGCTTGCAAAAGAGATTCGAACTTTCTTAATTGAAAAATGTTCTGTCACAGGTGGTCATATCGGACCGAACCTAGGTGTTGTGGAGCTTACACTTATGCTTCATAAAATGTTTGACAGTCCAAAAGATAAGTTTTTATGGGATGTTGGCCACCAAGCTTACGTGCATAAAATTTTGACAGGTCGTGCGAGTCAATTTGACACATTACGTCAGTTCAAAGGGCTTTGTGGTTTTCCAAAGCTTGTGGAGAGCGAACATGATGAATGGGAAACAGGTCATAGCTCGACATCGTTGTCAGCAGCCATGGGTATGGCAGCAGCACGTGATATAAAAAACGAAAAAAACTTCGTCGTACCGATTATTGGGGACGGTGCTTTAACAGGCGGTATGGCGCTTGAAGCTTTAAATCATATTGGGCATGCAAAAACAAACATGATTGTCATTTTAAATGATAATGAAATGTCCATTGCTCCGAACGTTGGAGCATTACACAGCATCTTAGGACGCTTGCGTACTGCTAAAGAATATTCAAAAGCAAAAGAAGAACTAGAATCGTTAATCAATAAAATTCCTGTTCTAGGTGGCAAGCTTGCTTCTACTGCAGAGAGATTAAAGGACAGTTTGAAATACCTAGTGGTTTCTGGTGTCTTTTTTGAGGAATTAGGTTTTAAATATTTAGGTCCTATTGATGGGCACGACTTTGAAGCGCTTGAAACAACATTATCATATGCTAAAAAAGTAAAAGGTCCAGTTCTTGTTCATGTCATTACGAAAAAAGGTAAAGGCTACAAACCAGCTGAAGACGATACAATCGGCAACTGGCACGGAACAGGTCCATATAAAATGGAGACTGGTGCATTTGTAAAATCAGAGACAAAAGGTCCTGCTTGGAGCAGTTTAATCGCTGAAACAGTGCGTAAAATTGCGCATGAAGATGAACGAGTTGTTACAATCACACCTGCAATGCCTGTTGGCTCAAAATTACAGGGCATTCAAAAAGATTTTCCTAAACGCTTTTTTGATGTGGGCATAGCTGAACAACATGCTGCAACAATGGCTGCAGGTCTTGCTACTCAAAAAATGAAGCCGTTTTTAGCAATTTACTCAACATTTTTACAACGTGCTTATGACCAAGTACTTCATGACATTGCGCGTCCAAATTTGAATGTTTTTATCGGGATTGACCGTGCTGGCTTAGTTGGTGCAGATGGCGAAACACATCAAGGCGTCTTTGATATTGCATTCCTTCGTCATATTCCAAACATGACGATTATGATGCCAAAGGATGAAAATGAAGGTCAGCATATGGTGAAAACAGCCATTGATTATAATGGAGGTCCAATTGCTCTTCGCTATCCACGAGGAAATGGGATAGGTGTCCCGTTGGATGATGAGCTTATGGCTTTACCAATTGGAAGCTGGGAAGTATTACGTGAGGGGAAAGAAGCTACCATTTTAACATTCGGTACAACGATTCCTATGGCAATGGAAGCAGCACAAATGCTAGCTCAAAAAGGCATAGAAATCGAAGTAGTGAATGCACGTTTTATTAAGCCAATGGATGAGGATATGCTTCATCGCATATTTACTAGCAATAAGCCAGTGCTAACGATTGAAGAGGCAGTATTACAAGGTGGCTTTGGTAGTGGTGTATTAGAATTTGCACATGACCATAGTTATTTAAATGCAATAATCGATCGAATGGGCATACCTGATCAATTTATCGAGCATGGAAATGTAGACCAACTGCTTGAGGAAATTCATATGACAGCAGAAGATACAGTGGCACGCATGCAAGTGTTACTACAACAAAAACAGCAAGTAGGTTTAAACAAATAATGACAAAACAACCGAAAGAACGTGTAGACATTTTACTTGTTGAGCGTGGACTATGTGAAACACGTGAGAAGGCAAAAAGATCCATTATGGCAGGTCTTGTCTTTTCCAACGAGATACGTATTGACAAAGCAGGAGAGAAGATCGCAATCGATGCTCCGCTACAAGTAAAAGGTTCTGATTTAAAATATGTGAGCCGTGGTGGCTTGAAGTTAGAAAAAGCTTTACAAATTTTTGATATGTCTGTAGAAGGGAAGCTGATGCTTGACATCGGCTCTTCTACAGGTGGGTTTACAGACTGCGCCTTACAAAATGGGGCTAAACATTGTTATGCCCTCGATGTAGGTTCGAATCAGTTAGCATGGAAAATTCGTTCTGATGATCGTGTAACGGTTATGGAAAAAACAAATTTTCGTTACACAACAGCTGCTGATTTAACAAAAGGCTTACCAGAGTTTGCAACAATTGATGTTAGTTTTATCTCTTTATCATTGATTTTACCAGTACTAAAAACGGTATTAATGCCAGGTGGCGATGTAATGGCACTTGTTAAACCTCAGTTTGAAGCAGGTAAAGAAAATGTAGGTAAAAAAGGCATTGTCCGTGATAAAAAGGTACATCTCGATGTTTTAGAAAAAACAGCTGCTATGGCAACGAAAGTTGGCTTTGTGGTGAAAGATGCTTCTTATTCTCCGATTACAGGTGGGGAAGGAAATATTGAATTTTTATTCCATCTAGTGAATCCAATTGCTGATGAAGTGATCCCGCCATATACAGCTTTTAATGCACTCGTCGAAGAAGCGCATAGTGCACTAAAATAACACGTGCTCAGTAAGTAGAGCCGTGTTTTTTCTTGTGCTTTTATGCTGGAGATGGTAGTGTAATTATACAAATATTTAACTATTTATAAGAGGTGAATGATATGAATAAAGGACAAAGACATATACGTATTCGAGATATTATTGCGAATCACGAAATCGAAACGCAAGATGATTTAGTCGATTTTTTAAAGGATGCGGGCTATAATGTGACACAAGCAACCGTTTCGCGAGATATTAAAGAACTGCACTTAGTTAAAGTGCCTTTGCAGGATGGACGCTATAAATATAGCTTACCCGCAGACCAACGTTTCAATCCAGTTCAAAAATTACATCGTGCGCTAGCTGATGCTTTTGTAAGCATTGATGGTGCATCGCATTTTTTAGTCATGAAAGCACTTCCGGGTAATGCAAATGCAATTGCTTCATTACTTGATCATTTGGATTGGCCAGAAATTTTAGGTACAATTTCTGGAGATGATACAATTTTAATTATTTGTCGCGATGAAGGTGAACGAGAAAATACAAAAAATCGCTTATTAGACATGTTATAAAACTGTAACTATAATCGAACGAATTTGATTGCTACCAGATGCTTGGTTTTTCCCGTTATTGTTGTCGAGATGGGTATTTTTGCATCTGTTAGTGCGAATTTCAATAGCAGTTGAATTTAATTCAGAGGTGACATTTTGTGTTAAGAGAGCTTAGTATTCGAAATTTTGCCATCATTGAGGATTTAACGGTTAGTTTTTCAGATGGTCTAACTGTGCTAACAGGAGAAACCGGTGCTGGGAAATCCATAATTATTGATGCGGTACATTTACTTGCTGGTGGTAGAGGCAATTCGGAATTTATTCGTCATGGTGCTAAAAAAGCTGAGTTAGGTGGGCTATTTCAAATTTCAAGTACTGCACATCCTGTATATAAGAAGCTAGAGGAAGCAGGCATTGAAATAGAAGAGGATTCCATTATTTTGCGTCGGGACCTAAATGATTCTGGCAAAAGTGTATGTCGGGTTAATGGCAAATTAGTGCCTTTATCGGTTTTACGTGACATTGGAGCAAGTCTTATAGATATTCATGGACAACATGAAAACCAAGAACTTATGGATGAAAAGCAACATATTCATTTACTCGATCAATTCGCAGAAGAGCAACTATCACCAATTCTTGAACAATACAGTAAACAATATAACGAATATCGTGCATTGAAAAAAGAATTAGCTACAATTTCTATAGATGAGCAGTTAATGGCCCAGCGCATTGATTTGTATCAGTTCCAAATGAAAGAACTAGAGGATGCAAATTTAAAGCTAGGTGAAGAAGATGAGCTTCTTGATGAACGTCGCCGTCTTATGAATTTTAATAAAATTTTTGAACGTTCCAGTGCGGCTTATGAAGCGATTCAGGGTGAAACAAAGGGTCTTGATTGGATAGGCACAGCCATGGGAGCACTAGATGATGCTGCGCTGATTGACGAGCAGTTTAAAGAGGCTTCAGAGTCGGTAACAACAGCCTTTTACGCATTGCAGGATGCAGCATATCAAGTAAAAAATGTTTTAGATGAGCTAGAATTTGATCCAGCACGTTTAAATGAAGTAGAGCAACGTCTGGCGCTGTTCCAAAACTTAAAGCGTAAATATGGCTCAACAGTCGAGGAAATGATTGCCTATTACGAAAAAATTAAAACAGAGCTAAGCGAGCTTTTAAATCGCGATGAAATTTTACAAGTAAAAGAACGTAAAGTACATGAGATGGAAGTCATATTAGGTGAGCTTGCTGAAGAACTTTCACATGTTCGAAAAAAAGCGGCAAATGACTTAAGTGAAGCCATCATGGCAGAGCTCCGTGAATTACATATGGAAAAAGCAAAATTTATCGTAAATTTTGATGTTTTACCTTATTTTGATGTAAATGGTAAAGATCAAGTTGTTTTTTATATTTCAACGAACGTTGGTGAACCACCAAAATCTTTACCGAAAATTGCTTCTGGTGGAGAACTATCACGTATGATGTTAGCATTAAAAACGATTTTTTCTTCTTCAAATGGTGTTACCTCCATTATTTTTGATGAAGTGGATACCGGAGTAAGTGGTCGTGTGGCGCAAGCAATTGCAGAAAAAATTGCAGCCATTTCTGTTAATTCACAAGTGTTGTGTATTTCGCATCTTCCACAAGTGGCAGCAATGGCCGACCATCATTACTTTATTAAAAAAGAGGTTGAACATGATCGCACATATACATCATTAGCTGAAATCGATACCCATGCACGTATTGAGGAAGTGAGCAGAATGATGTCAGGTGCAGAAATTACCGAATTAACTTTACAGCATGCGACAGAATTGTTAAAAATGGCTAACGAACGAAAAAAACAAATGCGTTAATTTTTTGAGGAATCCAGAGGCAGGTCAACTGTTTCTGGGTTTTTTTCATTTTGCGCAAATATTTACCGCTTATAAGAACGGTACAACAACACATAGTATAAAGACAAAATTCAAAAGGAGGTGTCGTATGAATCGTCGTTGGCGTCAATTTGTCATTTTGCCTATGCTCATCGTTTTGTTATTTATGCCCATACAGGCTTTTGCGGCCAAAAAATTAATACCGATGGGCGAAGCAATTGGAATTCAGCTTCAGTTATCACATGTCTTTGTTGCTCATGATGTGTTGTTAGCTTCCAATCAATGGATGAAAGGAGGCGCTGTTATTGAAAAAATAAATGATACAACAGTAAAAACACTCGCTGAGGCCAAGCAAGCAATTGCTCGACAAGGGCAACAAAAATGGACGATAAAAAGTGAAGGAAAAGAAGTAACAGTTGACTTACAAGAACAAGAAGCAGAACATGTCATCTCTTTTTTAAAGGATGAAACAGATGGAGTAGGGACATTGACATACATTGATCCAGAGACACAAAATTACGGAGCGTTAGGCCATCAAATTGTTGATTCAACTCTTCAAGAAGCACCTGTCTTCAGAGCAGGCTCCATTTTCTTAGCATCCATCCAGCAAATCCGTAAAAGCCTACCTGGTCAACCAGGCTATAAAATATCCTCAATTGAAAAACATCAGGAACGATTAGGTAGTATTGATAAAAATACGGTATATGGAATTTTTGGCCGTTGGGAAGATAGTTATCAACAAAGATTGCCAAAAGCCATCGAAATTATGCATGCAAAAGATATAAAATTGGGACATGCTGAAATTTACACAGCTATTGAAGGCAGTAAAGTCGAAACATTTTCCATTGAAATTACAAAAGTAGAAAATGAACGGCTTGAATTTATTGTCTCTGACGAAAAGCTCATTGAAAAAACAGGTGGAATTTTACAAGGCATGAGTGGTAGTCCAATCATACAGGACGGGCGTTTCGTTGGTGCTGTCACACATATGTTTGTAGAAGAGCCCAAAAAAGGGGCAGCTATTACAGTGGCTGAAATGTTAAGAAAATCATCATGAATGGAATGGGGCTGCCTCTGGTAGCTCCGTTCGTTCTTTCTTGAAAAAAATAGGTTAAACTAGCTCTTTCCCTAAGTATTTCATGCTTATTACTGAACACTTTAGCGATACTTAAAAAAAAGTGTAGTTTTATCTCAGTTTTTTCACTAAAATAAGTGGTAAGAGCATTCGACAATTTGCTGTTAAGTATCGTAACTTGTCGATAAAAAAAGAAAGTATCGGACTACATACTCATTTTTGGAAATAGAAAAGGTTTTTAAAGCAAAAATGTCGAAAATTCCACAGTGTGTCAAAATAGACATTAGGGGTAAAAGGTTTTGTGCTTTGAACAGTCAAAGCAAAGTCCAGAAGGAGGAATTGAAATGACAAAGGTAAAAGTGGCGATAGCAGATGATAATCGTGAATTATTAAAAACAATGGAGCAGTATTTTCAAGGTCATCCCGAAATTGAAATAATTGCAACTGCCTCAAACGGGAAAGTATGTCTTCAAATGCTTGAAGAGTTTTCTCCTGATATTTTATTGCTGGATATTATTATGCCTCATTTAGATGGGTTAGCTGTTTTAGAGGCGATGTATCAAAATGATCGAATGTCTTCAATACAAGTCATCATGCTAACTGCATTTGGTCAAGAAGATGTGATGAAACAAGCGGTGGATTTAGGGGCTTCTTATTTTATGCTAAAGCCGTTTGAATTCGACCAGCTCGTTCAAAAAATATTACATTGTGCTGGACAAAAGGCAGCTATACCTAAAAAGTCTAGTGTACTACAGCCGACAACTCCTCAAAAATTAAATCAGCATCAACTTGATAGCACCATTACAGCTATTATTAAAGAAATCGGAGTTCCAGCACATATTAAAGGTTACTCTTATTTACGTGAAGCTATACAAATGGTGTTTGAAGATATCGAGTTATTAGGATCTGTGACGAAAATTCTTTATCCTGAAATTGCAAAAAAATTCAATACAACACCATCACGTGTAGAACGTGCCATTCGTCATGCCATTGAAGTCGCATGGAATCGTGGCAATTATGAGTCTATTTCGTCGATGTTTGGCTACACAGTACATCATTTAAAGTCTAAACCAACAAATAGCGAATTCATTGCCATGATTGCGGACAAGATTCGTATTGATATGATGGCGAGCTAACTGTTTTAAGGGCATTTGGCTTAATGGGGAATTGGACCTTCCATCTATTATAGATAACGCTTATATAGCGAATCGTAACGCCTTTTTTAGACAGTTTGCGTCGACTGTTTGAGGGGGCGTATTTTTTATGTGTTAATGTATATTTATAGATAAAACGGTCGTAAATGGATAAGTTGTAAAGAAAATGGAGTTATGCTCGAAGTTTATGGAAAGTCCTAACTATTCAATAATTGGCTATGTAGTTAGTTGCGTTGTAATCGATTCTATTAATACTTTAGTCTTTAATATTGTAGTAAAATGTAAGATATACTATATAAAGGTTGAATAAATGGAGGGGAACATAAATGGGGCTTTTTGATGGATTGATGGGGAATGCAAGCGAAGTGAATTTAGATAAATTACAGGAAGAAATGAAAGAGATTTTAATACCGAATGAGACAATTCAAAATGCTTATAAAATTATTAGAGATACATTTATCTTTACGAATAAGCGACTGATTTTAATTGATAAACAAGGCGTAACTGGTAAGAAAACGGAATATCATTCTATTCCATATAAGAATATTCTACATTTTTCAGTTGAAACGGCAGGGACATTTGATTTAGATGCAGAGCTGAAAATTTGGGTTTCAGGTAGTCAGCTACCAATTCAGAAAAATTTCAATAAATCCACTAACATCTACAAAGTTCAAAGTGTATTAGCAGAATACGTGTTAGGATAGTATGCAATTTTGACGGTTAACAGTATTTAAGCTGTTAATCGTTTTTATTTGCATTAACTTGTCTGGACGTAATTACGCGGAGATGTAATTGATGCGATATAATCTAACGGGGTGATAGAAATGAAAAGTGTAAACTTTCAACTTGACCATCATAATTCATTAGAATTAACACAAATAGATGATCAGTTATTTGAGGTACGACTTGAAATGAATGGCCGTATTAGTATTTATTATATGACGCGCGATCAACTGGGCTCTGATGACCGAATTGAAACCATGCAAAAACGATTAGTTAGTGACTTTTTTCCGGATAATAAATCAATCTAACCTAATTAACATGAACATTGCATTTATAGCTCTGCCAGTCTAACGCCTCTTTAAGTAGGGGCGTTTTTTAGTAGGCAAGACCTAAAACAGTAAATTGGAGCTAAGTGGATATAGCCATTTACTTTTTTATTTGCTTTTATTGCGGATGACCTAAAATGCTACTGTGATTATATACATTAATGGCATTTGCACTTTTGAAATGAAGGAAAAGGTGTTTTTTTATAGGATATATCGTCTATTTTTTAGAGGAAAAACGTATGAGCTATATGTAGGACTTACTGATAAAGTAGGGGTATTTTCTTTATGAGTAGTGACAATTGTCTCTAAACAAATGTAAATAGATTGTATATACTTACATATAGAGGGAAGGAGGAGGTAGCGTGATTCTAGTTCGAAATGATAACTTCGAAATATCTGAAGAAAACGGAAAGGTATTTATGCTTACATACAGTGCGGGATTTCCATTAAAAGAATTTGATGGTATCTTACGTAGTCATCCACGACTAAAGTTATCAAATTTTTCTATATTAAAAACTGTACTAGCAACAGAAAGCACAAGTCCTGTTGAAATTGGACGCTGGCTTCCAAATATTGAAGCTGAAATTGCACGAGATAAAATGTCTGCCTCTATATTTATATATGAAACACATGATTATATTCAAAAGAATAAAGAGAAATTAACAGAACAAATTACAGACACACTAGCGAGCCAAGGGATAATCTATGGCATTTTAGAGTTTGATATTTTAAAAATTGAGCCAGGAAAAGCATTTTTAATTGCCCAAGGAACGCCACCTATCGCAGGCATAGATGCACAAATTACATACTTACCAAAACCAGAGAGAAAACCTGTCATTCGTGAAGATGGGAAAGCTGATTACTATGACATGAATTTTATTTCAGAAATTTCTGAAGGTTCTTGGCTTGGGGAGAAAATTCCTGCAACGTTGGGCAAGCCTGGTCAAAATGTACTTGGTGAAATTATCGAGGCAACACCAGGTCGTGATTTTCCAATTCGATACGATAAAAAGTCTGCCTATGAAGTAGAAGAAGACGATAAAATTGTCATTCGTTCCAAAATTGCTGGCGTGTTAGACGACGTCAAAGGTATGATTGGTGTTAACCGACATTTACCAATACATGGAGATGTGGGCGTTGAGACAGGCAATTTAGAATTCAATGGCTCTTTAAGTATTAAAGGAACCGTTACAACAGGCTATACAGTTATTGCGACTGGAGATATATCAATCGAAGGAGCAGAAGGTGTAAGTGGCGCTAAACTGATTAAATCGATCGAAGGTGATGTTTACATTCGAGGAGGTATTTTTGGTTTGGGCTCAACACTTGTAGAAGCGGGTGGTAATATTTTCGTTAAGCACGTAAATGAAGCTAATTTAGTAGCAGACGATAGTATTCATATCGGCTTTTACTCGCTTGGATCCCAACTTACGGCGCATTCTATATATGTAGATGAGCGAAAAGGTAAAATTATCGGCGGGCGTGCTGTTGCTAAAAATACTATCGTCACAGCCATCTCCGGAAACCGACTAGAGCGTAGAACAGATTTAATCATTGAAAGTGTCAACAAACAAGAAAGTTATGCATTGATGCAAGGCAAAGCAACACAGCTAAAGCAACAGCAATCTGAAATTTCAGAACTTGAAGCGAAGATTACGAGTTTATTACCACTTCTTAAGCAAATGTCTACACAGCAAATTGCCTCATTTGAAGAAACAAAACAACGATTGTCAAAATTGAAGGCAGAAGCGGTTACAATGGATCGTGAAATTAAGTTAATGATGGACGAAATGCGTCACGCTGGAAAGGAAGAAATCATCGTAACAAAAGAAGCCTACCCAGGTACGTATATTCAAATTGGTAAGAAATCCTCGTTATTAAATAACATGACGAAGGGAAAATTTCTGCTTGAGTTCGGTGAGTTAAATGTATAAGGATTCTTTCATCCCTGTGTTTGCGCATCGAGGGGCGTCAGCTTATGCTCTCGAAAACAGTTTCAAGGCTTTTGAGAAAGCGTTAGAGCTAGGCGCAGATGGGATTGAATTAGATATTCAGCTATCAAAAGAAGGAACTCCAGTTGTCTACCACGATCCGCAGTTATCAAGATTAGTAGGCTCTAATAAACTGGTAAATGAATGCACGGTAGCGGAACTACAAAGTTTTAAATTAGGAAAGCCTTTAAGAAGATTTTTTTCAGCGTATCGAATTCCAACATTTGATGCAGTTTTAGCATGGGCACATAAACAACAGCTACCTCTTAATATCGAATTAAAATCGACCATTCTTGACAATAAGGATGCGCTCGTTCAAATGCTTCACGGACTTATATTACCTAAAGGCAGTCATTTTTCTTCATTCCATTATGAGCTTTTAGAGGTTGTGAAACGTCATGCGCCACAGTTTGAAACAGCTCTAATCGCTACTAAAAAATTGAAATGGGATTTGCTATGTGATTATAAGGCAATTGATTGTGTCCATATGCATAAAAGATATTATAAGCCCCGTTATTTAGAGGCTTGCGTAACTAGTTCTAAGACATGTCGCTTTTATGCGATTGACGGTAGTGAAAACTTTTTGACGAATCCACATTCATCAGTAATTGGGTGGATTACAGATTTTCCTGATAAAGTGATCACCGTTCAGCAACGTCAATAAAAATAGCTATCCAGTAAGTCAAGATGGAGTGACTTATTTGGATAGCTATTTTTATTTTTTTTGGAAGCGCGGAGCCACTTTTCCGTTTTTTCGATCGCGGTGTAATAAAAAGCCTGCGAAAAAGCCAAAGCCGACAACAAAGAAAATGATGCCAACAACAAATTGCAGCCATAAAAATGGAAAAGGTGAGATGAGCTTACCGAATAATGTATCACGCATAAATTTAATGCCACCTGCAGCCATTAGACCTGGAATAAGCATTACAATAAACGCAGCAAATCGAGCCATGCATGTCCCTCCTCATACCTAAATATAATTGTACCTGTGGATATGGGAATGTCAAGAAACCCTATGAATCTTAGAAGTCTGGGAAGAGAGAAGGAAGAAGTTCAAAAACTATTAACTGTAACTGAATTTTTAGAAAATTCTTACTTAGTAGGAAAAGTGTAATAATAGTTGCGAAATTGTGAATTTGTCAGTATTGTAAAATTAAATGGAGCGATAATATCCATTACAAAACATGTTTATCATTGTTTTTAAATTTGATTGGGATGGGCATTAGGGGTTGCACTTTCCAAAGCAAAGGGGCGAGTTTTCATGGAAATCTTCAAGTATATGGAAAAGTATGATTATGAACAATTGGTATTTTGCCAAGACGAAGCATCTGGGTTAAAAGCGATTATCGCTATCCATGACACAACACTTGGACCAGCATTAGGTGGTGCTCGTATGTGGACCTACGCGACAGAAGAGAATGCGATAGAGGATGCATTGAGACTAGCACGTGGGATGACATATAAAAACGCGGCTGCTGGTTTAAACCTTGGCGGTGGAAAAACGGTCATTATTGGGGACCCATTTAAAGATAAAAATGAAGAAATGTTCAGAGCTTTAGGGCGTTTCATCCAAGGGCTTAACGGTCGCTATATTACAGCTGAGGATGTTGGTACAACAGTAACAGATATGGATTTAATCCATGAAGAAACGAATTATGTTACAGGAATCTCACCAGCGTTCGGTTCATCAGGTAATCCGTCACCAGTAACTGCTTACGGTGTTTATCGTGGTATGAAAGCAGCTGCAAAAGAAGCATTTGGTACGGAGTCGCTAGAAGGTCGCACAATTTCGGTTCAAGGGCTGGGGAACGTTGCATACAAGCTTTGCGAGTACTTACATAACGAAGGTGCAAAACTTGTAGTAACTGATATTAATCAAGCTGCGATTGATCGTGTTGTCAATGATTTTGGTGCTAGAGCTGTAGCGCCAGAAGAAATCTATTCACAAGAAGTTGATATTTTCTCACCTTGTGCATTAGGCGCTATTTTAAATGACGAGACAATTCCGCAATTAAAAGCAAAAGTTATCGCTGGTTCTGCTAATAACCAATTACAGGATTCACGACATGGAGATTATTTACATGAGCTAGGTATTGTCTATGCTCCTGATTATGTTATTAATGCGGGTGGCGTTATAAATGTTGCTGATGAATTATACGGCTATAATCGTGAACGTGCGATGAAACGTGTAGATGGGATATACGATAGCATTGAAAAAATCTTTGAAATTTCAAAACGAGATGGCATTCCTACTTATGTAGCAGCTAATCGTTTAGCAGAAGAACGCATTGCTCGTGTATCGAAATCACGTAGCCAGTTTTTAAAAAATGAAAAAAATATTTTGAACGGTCGTTAACAACGTCTATTCGTTAAAAGAAGTCGCCTAGTCGACTTCTTCTCTTTAAATAATGGTAAATAAAGAATATTACTATATATAAATAGTCACAAGAAAAGATAACGCAGTAACTTCAAGTGAACGTAATAAGGTGCACCTTTCATTTCAATATTTCTATGTATAGAAATATTTGACTGTGGCGATACAGCTATTTCCTCGATGGATTTCACTGTCACACATGTTGGATAGAAGGGCTTTAGCACTTTTCTCATAAGGAGGAATAAAATATGGCTCAAAATTATGATGTTGTTATTTTAGGGGGAGGGACAGGAGGCTACGTAGCAGCAATTCGTGCAGCACAATTAGGCTTGAAAACAGCTATTGTGGAACGTGAACGACTTGGTGGTACCTGTCTACATAAAGGCTGTATTCCTAGTAAGGCGTTACTTCGCAGTGCAGAAGTGTATCGTATGGCCAATAAAACTGCAAGTGAATTTGGTGTAGACGTTTCAGGGGTTACATTGCAATTCAATAAAGTGCAAGCACGCAAGCAAGCAATTGTAGAGCAATTAAGCCAAGGTGTGAATACACTGATGAAAAAAGGCAAGATTGATGTATATGAAGGAACGGGAAGAATTTTA
Organism: Lysinibacillus sp. NPDC097868; assembly: GCF_044761135.1. Taxonomy (NCBI): domain Bacteria; kingdom Bacillati; phylum Bacillota; class Bacilli; order Caryophanales; family Bacillaceae; genus Lysinibacillus; species Lysinibacillus sp. NPDC097868. The sequence goes on from NZ_JBIWBS010000001.1 coordinate 1,032,073, forward strand.
GGTCCATCTATTTTCTCACCAATGCCAGGAACGATTTCTGTCGAGATGCTTAATGGAGAAGAAAATGAAATGCTTGTTCCGACCAATGTTGTCATTGCAACAGGTTCGAAACCTAGAGGAATGGCAGGGTTAACAGTGGATGGCAAATACGTCATGAATTCTGATCACGCTTTGCAAATGGAGGAATTGCCAACGTCATTACTAATTGTCGGTGGCGGTGTAATAGGTATTGAGTGGGCATCGATGCTTTGTGATTTTGGGGTGTCTGTAACAGTAGTTGAATATGGCCCATCAATTTTACCAGCAGAAGATGCTGATGTCGTAAAAGAAGTTACGAAGCAGCTTGAAAGTCGTGGCGTACGCATTGTAACGAATGCACGACTAGATACAGATACATTCAAAATAGAAAATGATAACGTTTTCATTTCTGCTAAGCTTCAGGATAAGGAAGAAAGTTTTATGGCAGATAAATTGTTGCTATGTGTAGGACGCGAAGCAAACATCCATGGTATCGGTTTAGAAAACACAGATATTGAAATAGACAACGGCTTTATCAAAGTAGGCGATTCTTATCAAACGAAGGAATCACATATGTATGCTATTGGAGATGTTATAGGTGGTTTACAATTAGCACATGTTGCATCTCATGAAGGTTTGTGTGCTATTGAACATATTGCGACTGGAAAAATAGCACCGCTAGATGTTTTGAAGGTACCGAAATGTGTTTATTCCTTCCCAGAAGTAGCTAGTATTGGTTTAACGGAAAGTGCTGCCCGTGAGCAAGGATACACATTAAAGGTAGGCAAGTTCCCATTTAAAGCTATAGGTAAAGCGCTTGTCAATGGAGATTCTGATGGCTTTGTAAAAATAATAGCAGATGAAGAAACAGATGATATTTTGGGTATTCATATGGTAGGACCGCATGTGACGGATTTAATTGGAGAAGCATCATTAGCAAAATTATTAGACGCAACTCCTTGGGAAATTAGTCAGGCAATCCATCCACACCCATCACTAAATGAAGTATTAGTAGAATCTGCCCTAGCTGTTGATAAGCGGGCTATTCATTTTTAACTTAGATATAGCAGCAGTCATCCACTTCTAGTAGTGGGCGATGCATGCAAACCTACTTGAATACAATAGGGGTTCAAATCCCTGTTGATCCAAGTTAACAGTCGCTTTTCGAGTAGGCTCGAAAAAAATCGGACACAATGATGCCGAGGCGTGAAAATACTGTCATAAATTAAATACTAGAGTAGCTTGTGCAAGTATTGCAGGTGCTTTAGCATTTTTTCTAATGCGAAAGGGGTGTTCATATGCAAGACGTTCAAATAAAACATGAAGATTTAGGTTTATCGACTGAAGATGTCCTTGCTATGTTCGAAACGATGTTAATGGCAAGAAGACTAGATGAGCGCATGTGGCTATTAAACCGTTCAGGTAAAATTCCATTTGTTATTTCTTGTCAAGGACAGGAGGCAGCTCAAGTTGGAGCAGCCTTTGCATTAAATAAGGATATAGATTATATTGCACCGTATTACCGAGATATGGGTGTTGTATTGCATTTTGGAATGACGCCAAAAGAGTTAATGTTATCAGCTTTTGCAAAGGCTGAAGACCCGAATTCGGGCGGTCGCCAAATGCCTGGGCACTTCGGGCAAAAGAAAAATCGAATTTTGACTGGTTCTTCGCCAGTGACAACACAAGTTCCACATGCTGTAGGTGTGGCGCTTGCAGGACGTTTGCAAAAAGAGGATTTTATTACCTTTGTCACATTAGGAGAAGGCTCTTCTAACCAAGGTGATTTTCATGAAGGGGCGAATTTTGCAGGTGTGCATAAGTTACCAGTAATCATAATGGTAGAAAATAATCAATATGCCATTTCAGTGCCAGTAGAACGCCAGTTAGGTTGTGCAAAAGTATCCGATCGTGGTATTGGCTATGGTATGCCAGGAGTAACAGTTGATGGTAAATGTCCATTACAGGTTTATAAAGTTGTTAAAGAGGCAGCAGAACGTGCTCGTAGCGGTGCTGGTCCAAGTCTAATAGAAACGGTGACATTCCGTTTAACTGCCCATTCTTCTGATGATGATGATCGTCAATATCGAACTGCTGAAGATATTGCAGAAGGCAAAGCGAAGGATCCGATTGTATCATTCGAGAAGTATTTACAAGATGCTGGAATTATGACTGAATCTCTTCGAAAAGAGATAGAAGAGCGTGTCATGGCTGAGGTGAATGAAGCAACGGATTATGCAGAAGCAGCTCCGTATGCCCAACCAGAGGAAGCCTTGAAATACGTATATGCACCAGTGGACGGAGGTGACATGTAATGGCAGTTATGTCTTATATTGATGCGATTACATTAGCGATGAAGGAAGAAATGGAACGAGATGACCGCGTTTTCATCTTAGGAGAGGATGTTGGTCGTAAAGGTGGCGTTTTTAAAGCAACTACTGGTCTTTACGAGCAATTTGGTGAGTATCGTGTGTTAGATACACCACTTGCTGAAAGTGCTATTGCAGGGGTCGGTATTGGTGCTGCAATGTATGGGATGCGCCCAATTGCTGAAATGCAGTTTGCAGACTTTATTATGCCGGCTGTGAACCAAATCGTATCCGAGGCTGCGAAAATCCGCTATCGTTCTAATAATGACTGGACTTGTCCAATTGTAGTGCGTGCTCCTTTCGGTGGTGGAATTCACGGCGCACTTTATCATTCACAATCGGTTGAAGCACTTTTTGCTGGAACGCCAGGTTTGAAAATTGTCATTCCTTCTACACCATATGATGCAAAAGGCTTGCTAAAAGCAGCGATTCGAGATGAAGATCCTGTATTATTTTTTGAACATAAGCGTGCATATCGACTAATTAAGGGTGAAGTCCCATTAGACGATTATACATTACCAATAGGCAAAGCAGATGTTAAACGCGAAGGTGAAGACGTTACAGTGATAACGTATGGTTTAGCAGTTCATTTCGCTTTACAAGCAGCAGAGCGTTTAGCAGCAGATGGTATTTCAACCCATATTTTAGATTTGCGTACAGTGTATCCGTTAGATAAAGATGCAATCATTGAAGCGGCAAGTAAAACAGGCAAAGTATTACTAGTTACAGAAGATAATAAAGAAGGTAGCATTATTAGTGAGGTAGCAGCCATAATTGCAGAGAATTGCTTATTTGATCTTGATGCGCCTATTCAACGATTAGCTGGTCCAGATGTACCTGCAATGCCATATGCTCCGACGATGGAAAAGTTTTTCATGATAAATCCTGAAAAAGTAGAACGTGCTTTGCGAGATTTAGCTGCTTTTTAACTTAGACAGATGAATCTCCTATATCTTTGGAGATAAATACTTAATTGTAATCTCTTTTTGAGTAAGCGTTAGGGGCGCTTACTCAAAAAAAGCTAAAGCCTCCGGCGGTAGTCACAGATTTGAAACTAGCTTGCTTTGTAAACGCAAAATCTTGGCTAAGGTTACTACCGAGGCGTAATTGATGGGAGGAATAGATAATGGCGATTCAAAACATTACGATGCCACAGCTCGGTGAAAGCGTAACAGAAGGTACAATCGAAAAATGGCTCGTGCAACCAGGTGATACAGTAAAAAAATATGATCCATTAGCAGAAGTTGTGACAGATAAAGTAAATGCAGAAATCCCATCCTCTTTTGAAGGGGTAATTACAGAGCTACTTGCTGAGGAAGGGCAGACGTTACCTGTTGGAGCGGTTGTTTGTTCAATCGAAATAGCCGGTGACAGTGAGTTACCTGAAGCTCCACCTGCGAAAAAATCAACAGTAAGTTCAGCGATTCTCAATGCTGGTATTCAGAAAAAACAAGAGACACCAAAGGAAACTCCTGTTGCAATTTCATCAGAAAAACCAGTAAGACAGCAAAAAGCGCGCTACTCACCAGCCGTACTTAGACTAGCACAAGAACATGATATAGCACTCGAGCAAGTTGTTGGTACAGGAGAGGGTGGACGTATTACACGAAAAGACCTTCAACAATTAATTGATGCTGGCAATGTACCGACTGCAAAGGATGCACCATCTTCTGGGCCAGTTGCCGCTGTTAGTAACGAACAGGTCACTACATCAGAACCAGCTGCAAAACCAGCAGTATCTGTGCAAGAGACACAAGCGGGGGATATTGAAATACCGGTTACAAATGTGCGTCGTGCCATTGCTAATAACATGGTGCGTAGTGCACAAGAAGTGCCACATGCTTGGATGATGATGGAAGTTGATGTAACGGAATTAGTTGCTTACCGAGATAGCATTAAGACGGAATTTAAACAAAAAGAAGGGTTTAATATTACCTACTTTGCGTTCTTTGTAAAGGCTGTTGCACAAGCACTTAAAGAGTTCCCAATGATGAATTCTATGTGGGCGGGAGACAAAATTATCCAAAAGCATGACATAAATATTTCTATTGCAGTAGCAACAGATGATGCACTTTTTGTCCCTGTTATAAAACACGCTGATGAAAAATCAATTAAAGGGATAGCTAAAGAGATTCATGAGCTTGCTCAAAAAGTTCGCGCAGGCAAATTGACAATGGACAATATTAAAGGTGGTACGTTTACGGTTAATAATACGGGTGCTTTCGGCTCTATGCAGTCAATGGGTATTATTAATTACCCGCAAGCTGCTATTCTTCAAGTGGAAAGTATTGTAAAAAAACCAGTCGTTTTACCTGGCGGTATGTTTGCGGCACGCGATATCGTAAATTTATGTTTATCTTTAGATCATCGCGTACTAGATGGATTAGTTTGTGGTAAATTCCTAAATAGAGTAAAAGAAATACTCGAAAATACAAATAAATCTTCGACGTCAGTCTACTGATGACTTGTCGGAAACCTGTTGTATAACGGTTTCCGATTTTTTTTTGCTTTTCGAGTAGCAAATTGTCATGTAGAATAACAAATAGAAACTACTAAGGGGGGAAGCTGATTAAGCGTCCGCATGTCAAACAACATGAAAAATATTGAATTTGAAAAGCCGTCCTATTCAGAATGGCAAGATGCAGCAATCAAAGCTTTAAAGGGAAAACCATTCGAGTCTCTTTTAACGAAAACAAATGAGGGTGTTACGTTAGAACCTCTTTACACGCAAGAAAGTTTAGTAGCAAAACTAGGAGATGAGCTAGATAAACAAGTTGCCACAATCCGTTCCCTACAAAATAGCGAAGTATTTCGTGTGGCACAGCAAGTGTATGCAGATACAAGTGAAGCATTCTTCGCACAGCTTGATGATAGCTTAGCCCGTGGTAATGAGGTAGTAACAGTTGATGGTCGTATAAACTTTGAATGGACTGAAGAAATATTGGCACAATTAGCTACTTATTTCTCTGAATATTCGTTTAAAATGACGGTAAAAAATGAGAATGACCCATTATTGGCAGTATTCGACAACATCCCGACTGAACAGCGTGAAGATGTAAACGGCTTCATTCTTTCTAACAAACCAATCAAGCTTGTAGGATTGCCAAATGTACGCACTTTAAGTGCAGACACAGTCGTTTTCCATAATGAAGGTGCCAATGCTGTGCAAGAATTAGCATACGCACTTGCTATTGCAGCAAAATATGCAGAACAAGAAGAAAGCTTTGAAGCTTTTGCACAAAAATTTTATGTTTCATTTGCCATTGATACGCAATTCTTCACAGAAATCGCTAAACTGCGTGCTTTTAAAGTACTTTGGAAAGCGTTCTCATCAGCTTATGGTGTGAAAGAAAATGTGAAAATTCCAACGCTTGCCGAAACTTCACTTCGAAGCTTCTCTAAATTGGACGTTTACGTAAATTTACTTCGCGCTGCAAATGAAGCGCTTTCTGGATTAATTGGCGGAGCGGATGTCTTTACAGTTCACCCACATGATGCATTAACGAAACCGACAGAGCAATCTGTTCGTATTGCTCGCAATGTATCTTTAGTGTTAAAAGAAGAAACAAATGTGTTAAAAATAACAGATCCCGCTGGTGGTTCATACTTTATTGAATCATTAACAGCAGATTTCGTAAAAGAAGCTTGGGCATTGTTTTTAGAAATTGAGGCTGCTGGTGGTTTTGACGCTTATACTGCATCAGGTAAATTAGCTGAAGAGTTAGAAGTATCTTACCAAGCGCGCATTAAAGCTGCACAAACACGCAAACAATCGGTTATTGGTACAAACATTTATGCAAATCCTGCAGATGTACTTGATAGCGAAACAAACCCACTATTTGCAAATATTAAGCGAATTACTATACCTTTCGAGCAACTGCGCTCACAAATGACTGCAGCCAATGTGAGAACTGGCATCCTAGCATTAGGTTCACTAAAAAGCTCAAAACCTCGGGCTGATTTTGTATCTGGTTTCTTAAACACTGTTGGTCTTGTACCAGAAAAAAGCGAACCAGCTGTATCAGCTGAGGAAGCGCTTGCTTGGTTAAAAGCAACAGACGCAAAATATGTTGTCATCGCCGGTAATGATGATGCTACAAAAGAAATGATTCCAGCGATTTTAGCTGAGAAACCAGCACACGTTATTGTCGACGTTGCAGGTAAATTTAAAGACGAAGAAGAAGCTTGGTTAGCAAATGGCTTAAACGGCTTTATTTTCGCAGGACAGAACATCATTGAAAAATTAAATTCGGTGTTCGCTAGCATGAAGGAGGTCCAACGATGAGCAAGCCAAATTTTAGTGCGATTGAAATCGAAAAAGTATTAACTTCTGAAGCTCCTGCTGCTTCAGATGAAAAATTCCTGACAAATGAAGGTATTGAAATTAAAGATATATATACAAAAGATGATATTAAAGATGTAAAACACTTAGATGATGTTGCCGGTATTGCACCAAATACACGTGGACCATACCCTACTATGTATGTAGCTCGTCCTTGGACAGTTCGTCAGTATGCAGGATTCTCCACTGCTGAAGAATCTAATGCGTTTTACAAACGTAACCTTGCAATGGGTCAAAAAGGTCTTTCAGTAGCATTTGACTTAGCAACGCACCGTGGCTATGATTCTGATCACCCACGCGTAACAGGTGATGTTGGTAAAGCAGGGGTAGCAATTGACTCAGTAGAAGATATGAAAATTTTATTTGATCAAATTCCTTTAGATCAAATGTCTGTGTCAATGACGATGAATGGTGCCGTACTACCGGTACTTGCGTTCTATATCGTTGCCGCTGAAGAACAAGGAGTAACACCAGAACAGCTTGCTGGGACAATCCAAAATGATATTTTAAAAGAATACATGGTACGTAACACTTATATTTATCCACCCGCAATGTCGATGAAAATTATTGCAGACATCTTTGAATTTACGGCTAAATTCATGCCGAAATTTAACTCTATTTCTATCTCGGGCTACCATATTCAAGAAGCGGGTGCTACAAATGACATTGAGCTTGCTTATACATTAGCAGACGGTCTTGAATATGTTCGTACTGGTTTAAAAGCTGGTATTGATATCGATGCCTTTGCACCACGCTTATCATTCTTCTGGGCTATCGGTATGAACTATTATATGGAAGTTGCGAAAATGCGTGCTGCTCGTCGTATTTGGGCACAAATGATGTCTACGTTCAATCCGAAAAACCCAAAGACATTGGCATTACGTACACACTCTCAAACATCTGGATGGTCTTTAACAGAGCAAGATCCATTCAATAATGTGACGCGTACATTAATCGAGGCGAATGCTTCATCTATGGGTCATACGCAATCACTTCATACGAACGCACTGGACGAAGCAATTGCATTACCAACAGACTTCTCTGCACGTATTGCACGTAATACGCAACTATTCCTACAAGAAGAAACGGCTATGACAAAAGTGATTGACCCTTGGGGTGGCTCGTATTATGTTGAGAAATTAACAGATGAAATCACAAAATCTGCATGGGCGTTAATCGAAGAAATTGAAGAGCTTGGTGGTATGGCAAAAGCAATTGAAACGGGTCTTCCAAAAATGAAGGTTGAAGAAGCTGCGGCTAAACGTCAAGCGAAAATCGACTCTAAAACTGAAACTATTGTAGGCGTGAACAAATACCGTCTAGAAAAAGAAGAACCTATCGACATTCTTGACATTGACAACACACTTGTTCGTCAAAAACAAATTGAACGTTTAGATGCGATGAAAGCGTCTCGTGACGAGGCAGAAGTTCAAAAACATCTTGCTCGCTTAACGAAAGCCGCACAAGATGGAGAAGAAAACTTACTTGCAGTAGCGGTAGATGCTGCTCGTGCTCGTGCATCACTTGGCGAAATCTCTGATGCAATCGAGGTAGTATCAGGTCGTCATAAAGCAATCATTCGCTCAATCTCAGGTGTCTATTCTGCAAACTTCTCTGATGAAGAGCAAATTACAGAAGTAAAAAATATGACAGACGAGTTTCTTGAAAATGAAGGTCGTCGCCCACGTATTTTAGTAGCGAAAATGGGGCAAGACGGGCATGATCGTGGTGCTAAAGTAATTGCAACAGGTTACGCTGACTTAGGCTTCGATGTAGATATTTCTCCACTATTCATGACACCAGAAGAAACAGCGCAAATGGCAGTTGAAAATGACGTACATTGTATCGGCGTATCGTCACTAGCAGCAGGGCACAAAACATTAGTGCCAGCGTTAGTTTCTGAACTGACAAAGTTAGGTCGTGAAGATATTATCATTATTGTTGGCGGCGTTATTCCGGCACAAGATTATGAATTCCTTTATGAAGCAGGGGCAGTAGCAATCTTTGGTCCTGGGACAGTTATACCTGTTTCAGCAATTAAGATTATTGAGGAAATTTATAAACGTTTAGGTTACGAGGAAGTGTCTAAATAATGGACAAAAACAAAGAGATGCAGGAAAGTGCTCTATTTGTCATGGACGGCGTGGAGGCATCTCACGATGGTATGCAATATGGCGTACCAAAAAAATTCCGAAAGAAAAAAGCTGACAAACTTGATATACAGGAGCTTGCACGAAATGTCCGTGCGGGCTCACGTGTACAACTGTCAAAAGCAATTACGCTCATTGAAAGCTCAAATATGACACATAAAGTACAGGCTCAAGAGCTATTACAGGAGCTTTTACCGCATACAGGCAACAGCGTCCGTATTGGTATTACGGGAGTACCAGGGGCAGGGAAAAGCTCTTTCATTGAAGCTTTCGGAACGATGTTATGTGAGATGGGTAAAAAAGTAGCAGTCCTTGCAATAGACCCGAGTTCTTCTTTATCAGGGGGTAGCATTTTAGGTGATAAAACACGCATGGAAGAACTAGTGAAAAAGCCTAATGCGTTCGTTCGCCCATCACCGTCTGCTGGTACCCTGGGGGGTGTTCATAAAAAGACGCGTGAAACGATGCTTGTCTGTGAAGCAGCAGGGTATGATGTGATTTTAATTGAGACTGTTGGTGTTGGGCAAAGTGAAACGTATGTCCGAGGTATGGTTGATTTCTTCTTATTGCTAGTGTTAACAGGTGCAGGTGATGAACTTCAAGGCATGAAAAAGGGCATTATGGAATTAGCAGATGCAATTGTTGTGCATAAGGCTGATGGTGATAATGTGCGACTAGCGAAAAAAACAGTATCCGAATACAAGCAAATTTTGCATTTCCTTCAACCTGCAACACCAGGATGGATGTCTACTGCTATGCCAGTTAGTTCGTGGGAAAAAAAGGGACTAGACAAAGTATGGAATACGATCGGTGACTTTAGACGAACTGTGGAAGCGAATAATTACTGGTCCATCCGCCGTCAAAATCAAACGAAAGATTGGTTCCAATCAATGATTACAGATCATCTAATTGATGCATTTTATGGGGATCCAAACCGTAAAGAACAGGTGCAGTTACTAGAGCGTCAAATTCTTAATGGGCAATTGACGGTAACGCAAGGTGTAGATCGTTTATTTAGCGATGAGCAAGAACAAAAATAATGTACACTTTTATATGAGCATGTAGGTGCACAAAACTCTCACTTACTGCTATGATAGGAGATGTATGAGCGCTATCTAAAGCATAAAGACAAGCGCGAAATTGAAAGGAGCTATCGCTTTATGAATATGGATTACGATTTATTTATGCAAGAAATTTTAAAAACAGCACGTGCAGAAATTGAGGCTGCAGGCTATGAGCAATTACGCACACCAGAAGCTGTTGAAGAGGCGTTTGCTCGTCCAGGTATAACATTAGTGATGGTAAATTCAGTATGTGGCTGTGCGGGAGGCATTGCTCGACCAGCAGCAGCCCAATGTGTGCATTATGATAAACGACCAGATCATTTAGTTACTGTATTTGCAGGTCAAGATAAAGAAGCAACAGCAGCTGCTCGTTATCACTTCGGTGAAGACCACTTACCATCTTCTCCATCATTTGTACTTTTAAAAGATGGACAAGTAGTAGCTGAAGTTGGTCGTTATGAAATTGAAGGCCATGATCCAATGTCAGTAGTGACAAACTTACAAGCAAATTTTGAAGAATATTGTGAAGAGCTTTAATATTTTTCAATAATCTCCATACCTATGCATGGTGAGATTAATAATAGGGTTTAGCTTTTATTCATTTGGCTAGAGTGACATGTGCACTTTAGTCAAATCCTTTTGGAATTTTTGTAATATTGGCTAAATGAATGTCTTGCTGACTAAAAATTTTTACTAGATAAGATAAGCTTCAAATGAATAATTATTCGTTTTGAAAGTTGCAGGATGGGAGGCAGTCGACTTGAAGAAATTTTCAATCGGCTATCGTACATTAAAAACAGCAATCGGGGCAGCTATTGCCATTGCGATTGCGCAGTATTTTGAATTGGCTTCTTATGCTTCAGCTGGTATTCTAACGATCCTATGTGTGCAGCCAACAAAGAAAAAATCACTTCATGCTGCTTATACCCGCTTTGTCGCAAGCATAGTTGGTATGCTGTATGCATTTTTGAGCTTTGAGCTATTTTCTTATCATCCGCTCACTTTGGCAGGAATGCTTGTATTGTTTATACCGACTATTGTGTCGTTAAAGGTAGCAGATGGCTTTGTATCAAGTGCGGTCATTATTATGCATATATACGCTGCTAAGGGCTTTTCGTTAGCACTTGTTTATAATGAGTTTGCTTTGATGGCTATCGGTTATGGTACTGGAATAGCGATAAATATGTATATGCCGGACATTCAAAAGGAATTAAATTACTATAGAGTTAAAATAGAGGAACTATACAGAAAGATTTTTTTAGAAATAGCCAGCTATTTAAGACAAGGCGATACATTATGGGATGGGCAGGAAATTATTCAAGCTATCAAAACGTTGAATGATGCCAAATCATTAGCTTTTAAAGATGTTGAAAATCATTTTACCCGAAGACAAAATGATTACTATGTATATTTTGATATGCGTGAACAACAGCTTGAAATAATTGAACGAGTACTCCCAAAAATAACTGCACTACCTGTTATAGTACAAGAGGCTGAAATCGTTGCGGACTTCCTACAAGATCTTGGAGAGCATGTCCATTCAGGAAATACTGCAGGTCATTTTAGGGAGAAATTAGAGCTAGCAAAGAGAGATTTTGCCGAATTACCGTTACCGACAAATCATCAAGAGTTTATTGCTCAGGCTGCGCTCTATCAATTCATTGAAGAAATGGATCGTTATTTAGAGATAAAGCAATCATTCAAGGGTTTAAAGGTAAAAGGAAAGCGCCCACAGTAGTGTGGACGCTTCGCACTTTCTTAAACTAGCATTGATAAACCAAATGCAAGAGATGAGATTATCATAATTGCAATCATAGTATAAACAACGATTTTCTGAAATTTTTTATTACTCATATGCTCGTTCGCTCCTTCTTTTCTTATAAATAGTTTAGCAAATCTGAAAAATTTCTCAAGTAGTAGAGTTTTGACAAAAAAATCTGTAAAATAGGGTATGTACCATAACAGAAGGAGATGTCACCATGGAGAAAGTAGACCATATTGGGATTGCAGTGCGCGATCTTGATGAACGCATTACATATTATACAGAAACTTTAGGTTTAAAGTTACTGAAAGTGGAAGAGGTTGAATCTCAGCAAGTTCGTGTTGCATTTATCGACGCTGGTAACGTGAAACTTGAATTACTAGAACCGATGAGCGAAAAAAGTACTATTCACGGATTCATCGAAAAGCGTGGCGAAGGTATTCACCATGTTGCTTTCGGTGTAACAGGAATTCGTGAGCGTATGGCAGAACTTCGTGAAAAAGGTGTGCGCCTTTTATCAGAAGAGCCAGGACCAGGTGCTGGTGGTGCAGAGGTTGCTTTCTTGCATCCTAAATCATCTTTCGGTGTGCTATATGAATTATGTGATAAAAGTGGAAAAGGGGAAAAGTGATTAGTATGGATATGTTCGATAAAATTAATGACTTATATGATCGTAAGACGGTTATTGAGCTTGGCGGTGGCTATGAACGCATCGAAAAGCAACATGAAAAAGGTAAGCTAACTGCTCGTGAGCGTATTGAATTATTACTAGACGAAGGTACGTTTTTCGAAATTAACCCATTCATTACACACCGTACAGTAGATTTCGGTATGGACAAAATGGAAGGCCCTGGCGACGGCGTAGTAACGGGTTTTGGTAAAATTAACGGACGTCCAGTTTACTTATTCTCTCAAGATTTCACTGTATTTGGTGGAGCACTTGGTGAAATGCACGCTAAAAAAATGGCGACAGTAATGGATCTTGCTGCTAAAAATGGCACACCGTTCATCGGCATTAACGATTCAGGCGGTGCACGTATTCAAGAGGGTGTACTTTCTCTAGATGGTTACGGACATATCTTCTACCGTAATGCGATTTACTCTGGTGTTATTCCACAAATCTCAGTAATTATGGGACCTTGTGCAGGTGGAGCAGTTTATTCTCCAGCTATCACAGACTTTATTCTAATGGTTGATAAAACATCTCAAATGTTCATTACTGGACCAAAAGTTATTGAAACAGTAACAGGCGAAAAAATCTCTGCTGAAGACCTTGGTGGCTCTAAAGTGAATAATGCAGTAAGTGGTAACGCTCACTTCCGTGCGCCATCAGAAGAAGCAGCCATTGATCAAATTAAACAATTATTAAGTTACTTACCACAAAACAATAAAGAAAAAGCACCTCGTCAGTCACGTCCTGAAGGTGATGATTACCGTCCAGAAATCGTGGATACTGTTCCAATCGAAACAACTCGCCCATACGATGTGCGTAAAGTAGTGGAACAAGTAGTAGACGAAGGTTCGTTCATGGAAGTTCACTCTGAATTTGCGAAAAATGTAGTAGTAGGTTTTGCGCGTATTGCAGGTGAATCAGTAGGGCTTGTATGTAACCAACCTAAAGTATTAGCTGGTGGACTTGATATCGATTCTTCTGATAAGGCAGCCCGCTTCATCCGTACTTGTGATGCGTACAATGTACCAATTATCACATTCGAAGATGTTTCTGGATTCTTCCCAGGCGTAAAACAAGAGCACGGTGGAATTATTCGTCATGGTGCGAAAATCCTTTATGCATATTCAGAAGCAACTGTACCAAAAATCACAGTAATTTTACGTAAAGCATATGGTGGTGCCTACGTTGCACTTAATTCTAAATCAATTGGCGCTGACCTAGTATTCTCTTGGCCAAATGCTGAGATTGCTGTAATGGGTGCAGCGGGTGCTGCTAATATCATCTTCGCACGTGAAATTGCGAAGTCAGAAGATCCAGAAGCAACGCGTGCTGCGAAAATTGAAGAGTACAAAGAGAAGTTTGCCAATCCTTACGTGGCAGCATCTCGTGGTATGGTGGATGATGTTATCGATCCACGCGATACACGTATTAAACTTATCCAAGCTTTAGATATGCTGTCAAACAAACACGAAACGCGTCCAGAGAAAAAACACGGAAACATTCCGCTATAATAATGGACAAACCCAGTAGCCATTTGGTTGCTGGGTTTTATTATGCAAGACACAATGCTAGTCAAAAAAAGAAATTTATAAAATGGCAGATAATTGAAACATTTCTTTCGCTCAACCGTACAAATATAAAAGGGGAGTTGAGATGAATGGAATGGCAACAATTACAGACTGAGCAGGAAAAACTTCAAGGACAGCTGAGAAATGCTAAGCGATTAAGAGAACAAAGGTTTTTAATTGAAGGGCAAATCGAGCATGCACAGCAGGAAATTAACAAGCATTCTACGGAACACAATCAAATTCGTATGAAACTTGATAAACTAGAGGGCTTTTCGTTTATGAATATGATACGTACATGGACAGGGCAACAAGATGAGCTACGTGCAGAGAAAGTCGATAAAGCAGCCATTCTGGAATTGAAAATCAAGGAAGCAAAAAAAATGCTGACAGATTTAACAACTGATTTTGAGCAGGTTAATCAAAAGCTTAAGCAAATTAATGAAAAGCAACTGCAAGAAGCATTAGACATACTACATATAAAAAAGAAAAGCTATCTCCAAATACATGAACCCGAAGTTGCGCAGAAAATAGAACAACTTGCAAATGAAGAGCTTATAACGAAACAGTTGATTTCTGAAATAAAAGAAGCGGAGGATGCGGGTGACATTGCGCTGACTAAACTTGGGCAGGCAGCTGCATCTCTGCACTCAGCGAGTGGATATTCGACATGGGATACGTTTTTTGGTGGTGGTCTTATCGCCACACATTTAAAGCATGATGCGCTTGATAAAACCGAAAGCTACCTTCATAATGCACAAATTGCTTTGCAACGATTTCATAATGAATTACTTGATGTACAGGATATGTCTACTAAATCTTTGCAAGTTGAAACAGATGGCTTCGTAAAATTTGCAGATTATTTCTTTGATGATATTTTTTCGGCTTGGTCAGTCCATTCAAAAATTTCTACAGCAAGAGAACAAGTATCACGTGTACAGGATGATGTACATAATACAATTAGACGTTTGCAGGAAAAACATAATAGAGCACTTGAATATTTGGAAGTATTACAAACTGAAAAGAAAGTAATTTTACAATTATAAAAAGCCTGTGGAAAGAGTTACTCATACTCTTTTCACAGGCTTTTAGTGATTTTTAATACAAATTAAAGAAGTTACTACTAGCGCATTATTCCAACTCTTCAGTCAATGTGCTACACTAATACATATATTATGACGTGGAAAAACACGTAAATCAAGGGAGTTTTACAACATGACAAGTCGTTTAGTAGAAGAGTTTTTTGAGCTCGTACAAATCGATTCAGAGACAAAACACGAACAGCTTATTGCACCAGTTCTAATTGAAAAATTATCAGCACTTGGTTTTTCTGTAGTGCAAGATGATGCACATACTCGTAATGGTCACGGTGCTGGAAATATTATCGCGACATTAAAAGGTTCTTTAGATATAGAGCCAATCTATTTCACTTCCCATATGGATACGGTTGTACCAGGAAAAGGTATTAAACCTTCTCTTCGTGAGGATGGCTATATCGTTTCAGACGGCACAACGATTTTAGGTGCTGACGATAAAGCGGGTCTAGCAGCTATGTTTGAAATGGCAAAACGTTTAAACGAGCAACAAATTGAACATGGTGATATCCAGTTCATCATTACAGCAGGCGAAGAGAGTGGTCTAGTAGGAGCGAAAGAATTGGATCCTACTGCTATTATCGCAAAATACGGCTTTGCAGTTGACAGTGATGGCAAAGTTGGTGGAATCGTGACAGCAGCGCCATTCCAAGCGAAAATTTTTACGAAAATTATCGGTAAAACTGCGCATGCAGGTGTTGCTCCTGAGAAAGGGGTATCCGCTATTACTGTTGCTTCAAAATGTATTGCACAAATGAAGCTTGGGCGATTGGATGAAGAAACAACAGCGAATATTGGCCGCTTTGAAGGTGGGCAAGCTACAAACATCGTGTGCGATGAAGTGAATATTTTAGCAGAAGCACGTTCAATTGATAAGACGAAGCTAGATGCCCAAACAAAGCATATGCAGGATACGTTTGAGCAAGTTGCAGCTTCAATGGGTGCACGTGCTGAAGTAGAAGTAAAACTCATGTATCCAGGCTTCCGTGTAACAGAGTCAGATAAAGTCGTGCAGGTAGCTATGGCGGCAGCGCGTAATATTGACAGAACACCTCAATTAGGTATCTCTGGTGGTGGGTCTGATGCTAATATTATTGCAGGTTTTGGTATCCCTACGGTTAACCTATCAGTAGGGTATGAAGATATTCATACAACAAATGAAAAGATTCCTGTAGAAGAATTAGAAAAACTGGCAGATTTGCTAGTTGAAATCGTTAAAGAAACAACTAAACACGAGCGCTAAAATTGAAGGAAGTGACCTCATGGAAAGTGTAAAGGCAGTAGTATTTGCATGTGGTACAGAGGAATATGCTGTACCGGTGGAGCAAGCAATATCCATTGAAAAATTAGAGCAAGTAACCCCGATTCCGCATTTACCAAACTATTTACTAGGTTTTACTAGAAATCGAGGAGAACTTATTCCAGTATTAGATTTTGAACGTATTCTCTATAACCGTACGTCAAATGCACCGACAGCACGTGTTATTGTGCTAAATACAGATGTAGTGAACTACGGGTTGCTCGTGACAGAAGCTAGAGAAATTCTCGATTTAGATGAATCTGTTTTAAAGCAAATGGGTCTTGTTAATTATTCAAAAACACGTTATTTTACAGCTGTGGCGAATTTAGAAAATCGTATGATTACTTATGTAGACCCAAAAATACTCGTAAATTCCTTAGAGGGCATTCGAGAAATTATCAATTATTTACACAAAATGCTTGAAAATGAAAAAGAGAACGTACAAGCCTAAGTAATATACGACGAAAGGCAGTAAGATTTCTTTAAAAAACCCCCTCCAACTAACAATGTTGGAGGGGGTTTTCATTTGGATTAAGAAAGTCGACCACTGTAGTCTTCAAACTTAAATTCACGAATTACTTTAATGCCTTCTTCATCGTTATAAGAAACGATAGATGGCAGGTTTACACCGTTAAACATATGATTTTTTACCATTGAGTAATGAGCCATATCAGTGAAAACAAGGCGATCTCCTGGTTTTAAGGGTTCCTCAAATGAGTAATCACCGATAACATCACCAGCAAGGCATGTAAGCCCGCCTAAGCGATACGTGTGTGCTAGCTCATTTGCTTGTCCTGAACCGATAATCATTGGACGGTAGGGCATTTCAAGCACGTCTGGCATATGACAAGTTGCAGAAGTGTCCAAAATAGCTAAGTCCATCCCGTTTTTCTGAATATCTAGAACCGTTGCTACTAGATAACCTGTATTTAGTGCCACAGCTTCACCAGGCTCTAAATAAACAAGGAGATTGTATTTATCTTGAATATAATTAATGATATTCACTAGTTTTTCAACATCATAATCTTCACGAGTGATATGGTGACCACCGCCGAAGTTTAGCCATTTCATTTGGTGTAAAACATCACCAAATTTTTCTTCGACAACTTCAATGATGCGCTCTAATGTATCAGAGTTTTGCTCACACATCGCATGGAAGTGTAAGCCATCAATACCGTCAAGTTGAGATTTGTCGAAGTTAGCTAATGTTGTACCAAGACGAGAGTTAGTATAGCAAGGATCGTAAAGTGCTGTTTCAATTTCAGAGTATTCAGGATTTACGCGAATACCACATTCAATTGTTTTACCAGCAGCTTTTACCTTGTCTTTGTACTGAGCCCATTGGTTGAAAGAGTTAAAGACGATGTGATCCACATAGCCAAGAAGCTCGTCCATTTCATGCTCTACGTAAGCAGGTGCATAAACGTGAACTTCTTTCCCCATTTTTTCATAACCAAGACGCGCTTCAAATAGAGAGCTTGATGTAATACCAGCTAAGTATTCACCAACTAAAGGGAATGTTGAATGCATCGAAAACCCTTTCAGTGCAAGTAAAATACGGCAGCCAGTACGATCTTGTATCGACTTTAAAAGCTCAAGATTTTTTGTTAATAGTCGTTCATCCACTACATATGAAGGTGATGGAACTTTTGTGAAATCAATTGGTTTCATCGGCTATGTTCCTTCGCATCTATCTCAAGGTCAAGTAATTCAGGATTATGGCTTTCTTGCCATGGAAGACCCCATTTATTTAAAGCATCCATGTATGGATCTGGATCGAATTCTTCTACGTTCCAAACGCCAGGCTTTTGCCATTGTCCGTTCATTACAAGCATTGCACCGATCATTGCAGGTACGCCTGTAGTGTAAGAAATCGCTTGTGAACCAACTTCGTTATAGCATTCTTCGTGATCACATACGTTATACACGTAGTAAGTTTTTTCCTTGCCATCTTTTAAACCACGGATAATACAGCCGATATTTGTTTTACCTTTTGTACGTGGCCCTAGTGATGCTGGGTCTGGTAATACTGCTTTAAGGAAGTGGATTGGCTGAATCATTTGTCCTTCGAATTCGATTGGTTCAATTGATGTCATGCCTACATTTTCTAATACTTTTAAGTGTGTTAAGTATTTTTCAGAGAATGTCATCCAGAATCGAATTTGCTTTAGACCTTTAATGTTTTTTGCAATTGATTCTAATTCTTCATGATACAGCAGGTAAATATCTTTTGGTCCAATTTCAGGTAAGTTGTATACTTCTTTTTTCTCAAGTGGTGCTGTTTCAATCCACTCGCCATCTTTCCAGTAACGACCATTCGCTGTAATTTCACGAATGTTGATTTCTGGATTAAAGTTTGTTGCGAAATGATAACCGTGGTCACCAGCGTTGGCATCTACGATATCGATATAGTGGATTTCGTCGAATTCATGTTTTTGAGCATGCGCAGTGAAAACGCCTGTTACGCCTGGATCAAATCCACTACCAAGAAGCGCAGTTAAGCCAGCTTTTTCAAACTTTTCTTTATAAGCCCATTGCCATTTATATTCAAATTTTGCCGTTTCAGGTGGCTCGTAGTTTGCAGTATCCACATAGTGCACACCTGTCGCTAAGCAAGCATCCATAATCGTTATGTCTTGATAAGGTAACGCTACGTTAATAACAACATCTGGTCCGAAGCTTTTAATAAGCTCGATTAATTCCTCAGTATTGTCAGCGTCTACCTGTGCAGTATGAATCTTTGTTTTTCCGCCGTCTAGTTTTTCTTTTAGAGCGTCACATTTTGAAACAGTTCTGCTTGCGATACAAATTTCCTCAAATACGTCCGAATTCTGAACACACTTGTGTACCACAACACTGGCTACTCCGCCAGCTCCTATAATCAATGCTTTACCCAATTGTCTACCCCCAAGTTCATATAAAGTATTGTCAAACAAGCTGATTATACAGAAAATTGATATACTACTCAATCATTGTTTTTAAATTTCTACAAAAAAATTTTTTTTTCTACATTTATTAGGCACACTCAGGGGGGAATACCTAAAATTGTGTGAGTGACTGGCACTGAAGTTCACAGCGCTTTCCCCAAGAAAGTTTTAAGCCAAAACGCTCACTACGCATGGCTTGATACATCTTACGTTATGTGGGTTCTCGCAAGGTCTTAGTGGATTATTACTTGGATATTTATAAATTGTTTGAGAATTGTGTGAGTGACTGGCACTTAAACTTGACGCTCTACGTCCCCCCATAAATAAAAAATAATAATCAGTAGCGTACTTAATAATCCCATCACGAGGCCATAGGTGCTGAAGGCCACTTGTACTTGACTTTGCAATGCATAAATGAAAATAGCTCCTAGTATAAGTAAATTGCCCATTATTAGTAATAACAGATGAAAACGTCGATTCATAGCAAGCCCTCCTAAAATGAAATTTACTAGCCCCAAAGATGAAGAAATTTTACTTCAATTATCTCATAATTCAGAAAAATATCCAAATAATAACTATTATTATGATGAAAAACTAGAAATTAAAATTAAGACTATCGTATTTACTCCCAAACTAGCCAATTTTCTAAATTTTTGCTTCAATCATTAGACTGTCGTAAACTGAATGTTTTCGAGAAGTAACAATAGGGTGACATTATGTATATTAAAAAAATGAGTTATTCATGCATGGGTTTTCATGATAATTACTGTTTTTCTCTCTAAAGATGGTAAACTACCTATAAGACTTTTCTTTTGGTGAAGGTGAGGATTATATAGTGATAAAACAATTTAATGAACAGTTACAACAAGTAAATGAATTATTTGTAAGTGGTCAAGTAAAAGAAAGCTATAATTTGGCTAAAGCATTATTAGTGGATGAATCATTTGAAGCAGATGCTTCGTTTCCAACTATTCAACAGCATGTGGCACTTTTAGAGGCAAACGGATATGCCAATATGCCAATCCCAAATGCTGATAAAGTGAAGCAAAGTGTCGAACGCGTAGATGGATCGTATCCTGAGCGTGATGTACTCGCCGCATATATAGGAAGTCAGGACGATGAGCAATTTGGCAAAGTAGTTGATGAACTATTAGCCGGGTCTATTGAAGCACAGGCGAATGCATACTATACAATGGCTGAATTTTATGTACTCGCAGAAGATCCTGATAAAGCAATGGTGCAATATGCGGAGGCTATTAAACTACAGCCTAATCTAGCACTTTACTGGGGAGCATTTGCACAATTTATTAACCGTCTAGAAGCGAGCCCATATTTGGCACTTCGTCTCATTGAAGAGGCGATTCAGCTAGATAGTATGAATCCTCGTTGGTACTATATACAAGGGAATATCTTCTTCCAGCTAGTGGCATCTACAAAAAATTTAAGTTACATACCTGCATTGGAGGAAGCTTGGCAAAAGGCGAAAAAACGTTGCTCTGCTAAGCAAGTTGAGTTAAAGGTGGAAATTGCTAAGTCTGAGGATCTACTAACTCAATGGAAGAAACAGATGTTGTAAGTAGGAAATAATTCTATATCATAAGCGACACCTCAATTTCTATGCATATTTATAAATTGTTTGGGTGACTGGCACTTAGTAATGAATAAATATAAAAAAATAAACTATTTCTGTATTTTTATGCTAGAATATTTATATAAACGGACGTAAGAAGCTTATTTTATAGCATGAAAGAAGTGTTTGTTTGAGTTTATATGTTGCGTATGTATTAGTTGGACTTGCTATTGCAATGCCTGTAGGAGCCATTACTGTTGAAATGACAAAGCAGGGTTTAAAAAATGGCTTTATACATGGATGGGCAGTAGGGCTTGGTGGTATGACGGTTGATGTAGTATTAGTTTTTGCCCTTTATATGGGATTAGCTACTATATTAGCCATGCCGATAATTCAACTACCAATGTGGATTATTGGAGCCGGTTTTTTATTTTTACTTGGGCTAGATTCTATTAAAAACGCCGACAAGGATATTACGCTTGCGGGTGAAAAGGTGACAAAATCATTTTTCGCATCGTATCGAAATGGGCTGCTAGTGGCCATTTCGCCAGGAAACCTCGTTTTTTGGGTAAATGTATTTGGTGTAGTTCTAGCAAAATCGTATGATCAAGGTGAATCGGCAAGCTTCCTAGTAATCGCTGCTGGAATACTGAGTGGTATTTTACTGCACGACATAGGTTTAATGACAATTGTTTCGGTTACACGTAAGGCGATGAGTCGTAAGATGATTAAAACACTTACAATGATATCAGGAGTCTTATTAATTGGTTTCGCAGGTTATTTCATTTATGAGTTTATTCAAGGAATTAAAATGTATAGATAAAAGATAAGCATCGACAAAAGGCATTGAGAAGGGGGCTTCTCAATGCCTTTTATGTTGCAACAAAACACTATCTTAAGCTTAAAAAAGACTATAAACGATTCGTCTATAGTCTTTGAAACTGTCATATGCAATGGTTATGCAGTAATTTCATGATGTTCATGAATACAGGCTAAAATTTCTTCTGCCACTTGATGAGCCAAAGTTAGTTCAGAAGTAAACCCTACACACGAACAGTTCATTTCCCCTAAAATGTAACAATCTTCGCCTGTTTCATTTGTATCAAGCATGAAATCAGCTGTCCAAATAAGTGGTAGGTCGTAATTGCCTAATAAGTTAGTTACCAGAGGTAGCTGTGTTAAAAAGTTTTGTACAAGTTCTTCCCAATCCTCTGGTTTGTCGTAGCGATATTGAGCACCAGAGAAAAGTGTTGCACTAAAGGCATCTTCACTATCGGCTGGTTTTTTATGTACCACGTGAACTGGTTTGTCACGCAACATAAATAAGCGGATTTCGCCTTCAGTAATACGTGGAAGGAAACGCATATCAATTAGCATACCGTTTGTGCCAGTGATGTACTGCTCGCAAAATGTCATGAACTCGCCAAGCTTCCAATACTCTACATGATTATCTTTTGCCTCAGTACATTTAATCTCGGCATCAAGAGGTACTTCAGTAGTACCATCAGCAAGCGGTTCAACTAACTTTACTCGCCATATACCTTCGCCAGTAGAGCCTCTGTTTTGCTTTAATACACGCTCAGTAATCGCAAGGGAGGTAGGGAATTGTGCTTTAAATGCGTCAATTGTGTAATAAGCAAATGTATCATCAGGTACTAAATTTGTAGAGACTAATTTCGATAATACATCTTTCGAACCGTAGCCAATCATTGCATCAGGATGTGGCATGCCAATGACACCAGTTGCACATAAATCACGAAGCATCTCAAAATATTCTTCCTCGTGTTCTAGATTACCAGGGTTAATGCGAGATACATAGGCAATACCATGTTCTTTGACGTATTCAAAAATTTCGTCTTTCTTTGTGATATCAAAGAACACTACTTCCGCATCATGTCCACGTTGTTTAAGTGCATTTACCATCGGCATCGTATCCTGTCTGAAGCCATCGGTTCCCTTATCAGTGCCTCCATGTACTTCGAAGAAAATTACTTTTCTATTCATATACTTACCTCCTTATTTTCATGATATTTTTTAGTATACTGGACAAACAAGGAGAAAAGATATATGAAATATGTAAATTTTATATATAAATTCATAGTTGGAATTTTCATTCTAGTAGTTTATAACTAATAATTTTTGGAATTATCTAATTTTAAAGCAATCCACTCATTAGTTAGGTTTTTATTCCAACTTAAGCTGTTTTTTCTGAAATACAGTAAGATATAAAATCATGCATAGAATAAGTAAAGTACCAAGCATTTGGAAGCCCCCAAAGGGAATTTGTAGCCAAAGTACACTTGTTAAAACAGCGGTTAATGGTTCCAGGCTACCAAGTAAGCTTGTTTCTTTTGGTGATAAATAATGCAAACTTGCAATATAGAACCAGAATGCAAGCATTGTCCCAAATATAATGATAAAGAAAAAGTAAGCGCTCGTTGCAATGGTCCATGTAGATAAATCAATATGCCAAGGCTGATAAAAAATGCTCATCACTGAACCCCCAATTAACATTGCCCAACCGACCACAAGTAAAGAATGAAATTGCTGTAAAAGTGGCACAGCATACAATGTATAAAAAGCGACCGAAAGCCCCGATAACACACCCCAAATTACGCTCATCATTGGAACGGAAAGTGTGGAAAAAGAGCCATTCGTCAGCAATAAAGTAGTACCTGTAAGTGTAAGTATTACTGCAATTCCATCCTGTTTCGTTATTTTGCTATGTCTTTGGATGATATAAAAAGCGATGATGAAAAGAGGGGCTAAATATTGCAGTAAAGTGGCTACAGCAGAATTGCCAATAGCAATCGACATCATGTATGTGTATTGTACAGCTAGCATGCCGAGTATACTAAACAGAATTTGTCTAAAAGCATCTTTCTTTGTTCGCCACATGACAAAGATGGATTGTTGGCGGTGTGTAATCTTGTAGATGGCAATTAACAGGATACCTGCTAACAGAAGTCTACTCGAAACGAGCCAACCAACCTCAATTTGTTCTTGTTGGAATAGTTTTTGCGCGACTGTTCCACCAATTCCCCAGAAGCTTGCACCTAGAATGACAAGTATAAAACCAAAGATATGTTTTTTATTTTGTTGATTCATCACTATAGCATCTCCTAAACTATCAATATAAAGTTATTATAAACACTTAATACAAGGCGAAATATCGAATTATATGGTTAAAAATATCAATATATTGAGGTGGTTACAATGGCACTAACGCACATTAAAGTAGCAAAGGATTTACAGGAATTAACGTTACATGGCTCGAATGCATTTCCAGTCGCATTATATGAAACGTATTTGCGGTTAGATCGGCGTGATTTTTTACCATTACATTGGCATAAGGAAATTCAATTTGTTTTTGTGGTAAGTGGACCTGTCAACTATCGTGTAGGTGCTGATGTATTAGTACTTGAGGAGGGCGATGGCTTATTTGTCAACGCAGCATGTTTGCATGAAGCGAAACCATATAACGTTGAACAGTCGAAGCTATTTTGTATTAATGTGGACCCTAAATTATTGGGAGGACATGAAGGGAGTATATTGACAGCTAAATATGTGAGTCCATATGTAGAAAATAATAGACTGCCATTTGTAAAGCTTTCTGGAGAGCTAGCGCAAGCTGTTGAAAGAACGGCTCAACTATTAAAAGAACGAAAAGCTTATTTTGAAATTCAGGTGTGGAGAACATTATTATTGATATGGGAATCGATATTAGTGCAATCAAAGCTAACAGTGGAAACGATGCAGTCATCTATAATTGTTCAACACGAGCGTGCAAAAGAAATGCTCGATTTTATCCATTGCCATTATCAAGAAAAAATAACGCTTGAAATGTTAGCTGCACATGTTTTTATAAGCAGGGAAGAATGTAGTCGTTTCTTTAAAAAAATTGTTGGCATTACACCTTTTACGTATCTTTTACATTATCGTTTACGAAAAAGTATAGAACTGTTGCGAGATAGTGAGCATTCCATCACTTTTATTGCTTCGCTAACAGGCTTTAGTACAGTTAGCTACTATATTGAACGGTTTAAGGAGTATACGGGCTATTCACCGCATGTGTATCGTAAAAAATTTCTAGCACAACAACGTAATATGGAATAACAGGACAAATCAGTGAACAATCAATGACAAGTTTGAAAATTATATGCAGTTTGATTAGTGAAAGGGTTTGCAAATAATACCAAATATTTTAAAGTTATTTATATAGTTAAAAGTAGAATTAGAAGCGTTGGTAATCTAAAAGGAGAGATACGACATGATAGCCTTAAAAAAGAAGCAAAACATTTGGCTTGTGTTTTTATTGGTTGTGTTAATTAGCAACTACTCGCTTTATCACACCGGACTGGGTTTGTCGATTTTACCAACCGAAACAGCAGGCGTTGTACTCGGTTCATTAATCGATTTTATTATCGTTATACCGGTGTTATTTATGCTTTATAAACGAAAGTTTTCTGTTAAGCAAGCGATTGTTTTAGCCGCTTCAGGCTGTATTGCTGCACGGTTTATTATTCCAATAGATCATTTGCAGCCATTTGTTGCAGTAACATGGGCTGGATTTGCGGTTGAAGGGGCACTCATCGTTATTGAGGTTTTATTTGTTACAACGCTTGTCTACTATATGCCTAAAATTTTAAGAGATGTACGGGCAAGTGCACTGCCAGATATTTTCTCTTTTCCGCAAGCTGTTGAAAAACATGCACCTAAGTATCCTATTATTCAATTGCTCTGTACAGATTTACTCGTTCTTTATTACGGGTTTGCAAGTTGGAAGAGGAGAGAACCCGCCGGATTAACTTTGCATAAAAGCTCCAGCTATATCGCCTTTCAAATGATGATGATTCATGCAATAGTCATAGAAACAATTGGGATACATTGGTGGCTTCATGACAAATCAATGATATTATCTATCCTATTGTTAATACTTAATGTATACTCGGTCCTATTTTTCATTGCCGATATGCAGGCAGTTCGTCTTAATCCTATCTATGCAACAAATGATTCACTTTATTTATCTTTAGGTTTAATGAAGCGAGCGACTATTCGCTTTGCTAATATCGAAAAAATCGAAGAAGACCCAGAACGGTTAAAAGAAAAATTATCGAAGGATACTATTGAATTTATCGCACGTGATTTTGGAGAAGCATATCCACAAATCATGCTGAAAATGAAAGAACCAATTGAAGTAACGTTTATGTTAGGCTTTAAAAAAAGTTATAACAACGTGGCGATTAAAGCCGATCAAGTACATCAATTAAAGGAAATACTACAGCAGGGAATGGAAAATAATGAAGGATGATGTTGACAAGCAAGCGCCTCGCACACACTTGTGCGAGGCTTTTTTATTTGAATACGCTTATGGGAAATTGTATGTCTGAAAAATTGATCGTTTTCTAGATAGCCACCTTTATGTATTGTAATATCAATTGCCATCTGGTCAGCTCCTTTGCTATGCATACGAAGGAGCATGAAAAGTTTCATAAATGTTAATTATGCTATTACTTTTTCTTCGGGAAAATTATATACGAAAAGCTAATAATAGCATCAATTATTAAAATGATGCCCCAAACTTTCATTACTTGTAAAAGGGAAGATGTATCAGTAAGTTGACCGATAAATACGATCATTGCATATAATAAACTAGCACTAATTACGTAGGCAATGACATGTAGACCAAGCATTTTTATTTCATGAATACCTTTTGCTAGTCCTGTTAATTGTTTCTTTTCAACTGGCAGTTTTAAAAACCACTGTTGAAACTTTTCGTCTGCCCAAGTAATCATCGTTTTACCATATGCTATTGAGACACCTATATAAACAGCGGCGATACCGTGAGAAATGGATGCTGGTGTCCCTGCTCGCAAATCCATGGCAGTTAGCAATACTAAAAGTAGGTCAATAACAGGTGTAAGAGCAAAAAAGATTATGCTAAGTTTAGGCTTTTTAAAACGGTATCTACAAATCAGACCTATTAAGATGACAATCCAAAAGGCTATTTCTGCAGTAATAATCCAAGCAATCATAAAATATTCTCCTTATTTGATACAATTGTATTTAATTAAATTTACCATATGTTTCAATATAATACACATGTAAATTGCCCATCTAGTATTAATCTAGATGAGCAATTGCTTTTAGTATGTCCTCGCTAACAGCCTCCCAAAATTGTTGCTGTACTAAATCATTATATGTATATAGCTCTTTATTTTGTACGTGTCCATAAATCTCAGCAATTGTTTCCTTGTGAAAATGTAGGCGATGATTTAATGCTTGTCGTTCTTCTTCGATACAAAAAATCTTATAGATATCCGCTAGTCGTTCGAGCTTAGCACACTTTTGTTTTGTTGCCTCATATTGGATTTGATGAAAACGACCTACTGCTGTTTGCATCGAGATTCTTGCACGATGCTCAGCTTGTAATGTGCGATATTCTTCCTGACGTATGGCCAAGCGGTACCAAAATTCATAACGCAACGGTAAATCCCTTATTTCATAAGTAAGTAATGAATTTAAAATACTGCTCACTTGTTCATATGGTTCAATGCTTTTCTCAGATTCTTTAAATAAGCCAAACATTATGCCACCCCCTGTCTTGTTTAATACTACAGAATAGTATTAAAATCCTTTTAAATTTTTGAGTAATTGACGAATCGCTGATAAACCCAATCAAATCGCTAGTAGAACACTCCTTAACTAATAAACAAGGCATGATTTTTCATAAAAAAACAAAAAAGAGCATTTACAAAATGAAAATATTTGTGTTAACTTAATATTTGTAATTGGTTAACACAAAAGAAAGGGAGGTTAAGATGCAACATTTTTGGGTTGTTGGCACAGATACGGATGTTGGTAAAACATTTGTTACCACATTATTAATGCGAGATTTGCAAAAACAGGACTTACACGTGACGCCTTATAAGCCGGTACAAACTGGTGAAGTACATGATGGTAAGCAATCTTATTACTACGATACGGCTATGTATGAAAAATATTCTTTACAATTGCTCGACCGAGAAAATTTAAATGGCTATTCGTTGAAAGAAGCGGCATCACCACATTTTGCAGCTCAGCTGGAGGGGCAACAAATCAATACACAGAGATTGTTAAGCCAAATGCAGCAATTACAGCAAAAATGGGATGTTGTTATTTGTGAAGGGGTAGGAGGGCTTTTTGTACCATTAGATTCATATGGCGAAACGACACTTTTAGATGTTATTGTTCAAAGTAAACTACCAGTTGTCGTTGTTACTCGCACAACGCTCGGTACGATTAACCACACGCTTTTAACGTTAGAAGCATTAAGTAAACGTAAAATTGAAGTTCTTGGCATTGTATTTAACGGTGACACGGGTAGTGGGATGGAGCAAGACAATATTAAAACGATTTTACGGCATCACGCATTACCGTTTGCGACTATACCGAAGCTGAAAGATATATCACACATTATTGACTTTACTATTACGGACTCATCATTGTTTGAAAGGCTGTCAAAACATGAAACAAGTATTAACTGAGTTACAAGAAACCGATTTGCAACATGTATGGCATCCATGCTCACAAATGAAGGACTATGAGGACTTCCCGCCAATTGTTATTAAAAAAGGACAAGGGGTATGGTTATACGATGAAAAGAATCATCGCTATTTAGATGCTGTATCCTCCTGGTGGGTGAATTTATTTGGACATGCCAATCCACGTATTAGTCAAGCTTTAAGTGAGCAAGCATTTACGTTGGAGCATGTAATCTTTGCAAATTTCTCACATGTCCCAGCTATTAAGCTCGCACAAAAATTAGTAGCTTTAAGTCCACATAGTTTGCAAAAAGTATTTTTTGCAGATAATGGCTCATCCGCTATAGAAATCGCATTAAAAATGAGTTTTCAGTATCACATGCAAATAGGAAAAACGACGAAAAAGCGATTTCTAGCATTAACGGATGCATACCACGGCGAAACACTTGGTGCTTTATCAGTCGGTGGTGTTGATCTTTATAATGAGGTGTATCAACCACTTTTATTGGATACAGTGCGAGCACAGGGGCCAGATTGTTTTCGTTGCCCTTTCAATAAAAACCCGCAAAGTTGTGATGCTCAATGTATTCAATTTGTTGAAGAAGAGCTGATTATGCATCATAAGGAAATTACAGCGGTCATAATTGAGCCACTTATTCAAGCAGCGGCAGGCATGAAAATGTATCCAGTTATTTACTTACGGCGTTTACGGGAACTATGTACAACATACGATGTCCATCTAATAGCAGACGAAATCGCGGTTGGCTTCGGTCGAACAGGTACTCTCTTTGCCTGCGAACAAGCTGAAATTTCGCCAGATTTTATGTGCTTGTCCAAGGGCTTAACAGGTGGTTATTTACCGCTTTCTGTCGTGTTAACAACTAATGAAGTATATCAAGCATTTTATGATGATTATGCGACGATGAAGGCATTTTTACATTCGCATAGTTATACGGGAAATACACTTGCTTGCCGTGTTGCCCTAGAAGTATTGTCGATATTTGAAGAAGAGCATTACATAGACATTGTGCAAGACAAAGGTGAACGCATGCGTAAGTTAGCAGTACAGGCTTTCAGTGAATTGCCTTTTGTTGGCGAATACCGGCAAGTTGGCTTTGTCGGGGCAATAGAGCTTGTGGCGAATCGCGATAGGAAAGAGCCATTACCGAGTGAAGAGCGTATTGGCTATCAAATATATAAAAGAGCATTAAAAAAGGGATTACTTATTCGTCCACTAGGGAATATTTTGTACTTTATGCCACCCTATATAATAACGGACGAGGAAATGCAATTTATGATTCAAACAACAAAAGAAACAATTGTTCAATTTTTTGAAGAACGGGGGGAATAATGCATGTTTCAACGACAATCAACGCTCTCACTTGTAATGATAGCGATGTTTGCTGCTTTAACAGCTGTGGGTGCATTTATTAAAATACCACTTCCTGTAGTGCCGTTTACATTACAAATTGTTTTTGTTTTTTTGGCAGGTTGCTTACTTGGTGGTCGCAATGGCTTTCTAAGTCAGCTCGTTTACATAGGAATTGGTTTAGCAGGCATGCCAGTTTTTACACAAGGAGGAGGCATTACATATGTATTGCAACCGACTTTTGGTTACTTAATAGGCTTCGCACTTGCAGCATTAGTGATTGGTTTTCTAATTAATCGAGTAGAGGCACCGACGAAAAAACACTTCATTGGTGCAAATCTTGTAGGGCTTATCATTATTTATGCAGTAGCTGTGCCGTATTTATATGTGGCATTGAATGTATGGTTAAATATGAAATCAAGCTGGTCTCATGTTTTCTTAGTAGGTTTTCTTAATAGTATTGTTGCAGACTTTTGCCTAGCAATTGCCTGTGCCCTTTTAGCTGAACGATTATATAAAGTATTTCGTTCCGCTAGAGCTTTAAAACTTGTGCGAGTTGAAAAGGAGAATGTTCAGTGAATTGGTTACAGTTAGCAGATGAAGTGATAGCAGGCAAGATTATTAGTAATGACGAGGCGCTTGCCATTTTAAACAGTGATGACGATGATATTTTAAAGCTAATGGACGGTGCCTTTGCCATTCGTAAGCATTATTACGGCAAAAAAGTAAAGTTAAATATGATCATCAATGCTAAGAGTGGCTATTGTCCAGAGGATTGTGGTTATTGTTCACAGTCATTTAAGTCGACAGCGCCTATTGAAAAATATCCATTTATAACGAAAGAAGAAATATTAGCAGGGGCAAAACGAGCGTTTGAAAATAAAATAGGTACCTATTGCATCGTAGCAAGCGGACGTGGGCCGACTCGAAAAGATGTCAATGTAGTGAGTGAAGCAGTTGAAGAAATTAAAGCACAATATGGTTTAAAAGTTTGTGCTTGTCTTGGTTTACTGAAAGAAGAGCAGGCACAACAATTAAAAGAAGCGGGTGTCGATCGCTACAATCATAATTTAAATACATCTGCGCGTCATCATTCCTATATTACGACTACACACACATATGAAGATCGTGTGAATACGGTTGAAGTTGTGAAAAAACATGGTATTTCTCCATGCTCAGGGGCCATTATTGGGATGAAGGAAACAAAAGAGGATGTCGTGGAGATTGCACGTGCTCTGCACCAATTAGATGCAGATTCGATTCCGGTTAACTTCCTACATGCGATCGATGGGACGAAGCTAGAAGGAACACATGAGTTAAATCCTCGCTATTGTTTAAAAGTTTTAGCGTTATTCCGTTATATAAATCCAACGAAGGAAATTCGTATTTCTGGTGGACGCGAAGTGAATTTAGGTTCTCTCCAGCCATTCGGAATGTATGCAGCAAATAGTATCTTTGTCGGGGATTACTTAACGACTGCAGGGCAGGAAGTGAATAGCGATTTTCGCATGCTCGAAGATTTAGGATTTGAAATTGAACTTACACAAAAGCAAGAAGAAGTGTTTTGTTAAATTCATCATCCTTATAAAATAAAATCTACTACTACTAAATGATGATTGAAATTGGAAGACCGTTTGTATGTCGTGGAAAAGCGTACAGACGGTTTTTCTAGTAGCCAGTTATGCGTGGACTAAAGTTATCGTAGGCAAGTAAACAGTTCGTCATTTATACCTAAAAAATGAAGATTTTCACAAATTGTTCAATGAAAGCGTTTTGAAATTGAACAGTTTGTGAAGGGCTTCACATAAAGCTTTATTTTTTAAAAAAAGAGCGTAAAATAAGAATCAGCAAGAAGTTGTTATAAGACAGTTAGTTCTTTGTATCACATATTTGATGATTGTTATATTACAAAAATGAAATTGAAAGGAGCGGTTAGGATGTGGGTTGTAACAGTATTTGAGAATAAAAATATTCGTATTTTCGAATATACAAACAAAAATGAGGCAACAGCAGCTTTAGCGAAATATAAGAAAAATGCCGTTTTAACATATACAAAATAATACTTTAATTAGTTTAAAGAAACCACATTGTACGCAATAACGTACAATGTGGTTTCTTTGTTTTTATTAGTGTATGAGTATTGAATAGGCACTATAAACTAATAAAAGTGCCATTAAAATATTAAATGGTTGACGATATTTATTAAGTACTTTGCGAAAAGCTGAACCGAATAGTGCCCAGCAAAATGTACTTGTAATGCCAACGAATCCTAAAAATAGGGCGAAAAAAATGTAGCTTGGTAACGATGCGTAATATGGAAGAATATAGGTTGCAACGACTGTAATACCAAATAGAATACCTTTTGGATTTACAAATTGCAGGAAGGCTCCGAGTATCAAAAAGCTCCGTCTATTTTCCTCAGAATGGTGACTATTTTCAACATGCTCTTTAGAGGTTAATATTTTAATAGCTAAATATAACATATAGCCCACCCCCAAAATGGTTAATGGGAGGGTAATTATGGGCATGACGCTGATGAGGGCAATATTAAAAAAACAACTTAATGCAGTTATTGTGCAAAATCCAATTCCAACACCTAGACAAAATTGAATGGTTTTTCCCAGACCGTATTGATTGGCAAATGCCATTGCCATAATGTTGTTCGGACCTGGTGTAAAACTTGTAATAACTACGAATACTAAAAAAGATATGTAAGGCATTTTAGTCCTCCTTATATTTTGTATGTTATAATGTCTGAAATAAACAATATAACGTCGTTCTTTTTATTATACATAACGTACGTTATATTGTACATATTGTAAGAGGTGATTGTAATGGAGGAAATTCATCTTATTTTTGCAAAAAATTTAAAAGCGATTCGAGAAAAAGAAAAATTAAGCTTAGAAAAAGTTTCTCAGCTATGCGGCGTAAGTAAAACAATGATTGGACAAATCGAAAGAGGAGAATCCAGCCCGACGCTTACAACTATATGGAAAATCGCAAACGGGCTCAAAGTATCTTTTACTTCACTAATCCATCAACCACAGACGGATACTGAAGTCATTTTAAAAAAGGATATTCAAGTATTGTCAGAGGATGATGGCAAATATAGAGTATATCCGAATTTTCCATTTCAAGAAGATAGTCGATTTGAAATTTATACGATTGAAATTGATAAAGATGGGAAATTAAGCGCTGAGGCTCATAAAGAAGGGACAGAAGAGTTTATTACCGTTTTTGAAGGTGAATTATTGATTAGGGTTAATGACAACGAGTATATATTAAAAAATGGCGATTCTATCCGATTTAGAGCTGACCGACCTCACTTCTATAGTAATAACGGTGATATATTAACAAAGTTAGGGATGACCATCTATTATCCTTATGAAAAATAAAAAGCCGTATAAGCGCTTATCGAGAGCGCTTATACGGTTCTTTTTGTTTTTATAAAATGCTGCCTAATCGTTTAATTCCTTCACGGATAATTTCAGGTGTTGCATTTGTATAGTTTAGACGCATTGTGTTTACGCCTGTTTTTGATGTATAGAATGGGTCACCAGGAACGAAAGCGACTTTTTGTTCCATTGCTTTATTGAAAACGTCCAATGCGGAAGCTCCGTTATTCATCGTAGCCCAGATGAACATCCCACCATCTGGTCTTGTGTATTCAACATGTGCAGGGAAGAATTCTTGCATTGCGTCTAGCATTGCATCTGATTGATTTTTATATAATGAAACAATTTTTTTCACGTGCTCTGTATAGTCATTATTCGCTAAATAATCATAAATGACATATTGAGAGAAAATGTTTGTGTGTAAATCAGTTGCTTGCTTTGCTGTTTCAATATGTTTCATTAACGCTTTGTTTTTTGTAATGACAAAGCCAAGGCGCATACCTGGTGTAACTGTTTTAGAGAAAGAACCTAGTAAAATACTATTTTCGAGTTTTCCGGCACCGATATAAGGCAATGGCTCACCTTGGAAGCGTAATTCTCCGTAAGGATCATCTTCAATTAGTGCTACGTCATATTTAGAAATGATGTCATAAATTTGTTGACGTTTTTCCTTTGAATACGTTAGTCCCGTTGG
Source organism: Lysinibacillus sp. NPDC097868 (assembly GCF_044761135.1). Taxonomy (NCBI): domain Bacteria; kingdom Bacillati; phylum Bacillota; class Bacilli; order Caryophanales; family Bacillaceae; genus Lysinibacillus; species Lysinibacillus sp. NPDC097868. The sequence goes on from NZ_JBIWBS010000001.1 coordinate 1,065,888, forward strand.
ATTTTGGAAGTTAGGAACAGTATAAATGAATTTAACGTTAGGTTGCTGTAAAGCTTTCTCTAACTCTTCTAAATTAAGACCATCGTTTTCAAGCGTTACACCATAAAAAGTAGGTTCACTTAATGTGAAGGCTTGAATAGCACCTAAATAGCCTGGCTCCTCAATCACAATGCCATCACCTTTATTAATAAGTACTTTCCCAATCAGTTCAAGTGCTTGCTGTGAGCCTGTTGTTATCAATATATCATCCGCATGGATATCTAGCCCATGAACACGACGGTATTTTGCAGCGATGTATTCACGTAGAGGCGCATATCCTTGTGTAGATGAATATTGGAATAATCGACTGCCATTTTCGTTAATGGCATGATCTACAGATGCTTTTAATGCATCGATTGGGAATGAGATTGGGTTTGGTAGCCCGCCTGCAAAGGAAATGACATCCTCTGCATCCGTTACTTTCAAAATATTACGGATGAATGAAGAAGGTGTGTTTAAGATTCTTTCAGAATATTGCATAATTTTATCGGTCCCTTTTTCTGATTTTTTAAAAATTATATCATTGTAATCATTTGCATACAATATTATGATTGTATGCAAGACAATTAAAATATTGTATGCAAATACGAAGGAAAGAGGGCTTGAAAAATGCCATTCAATTCATTTGAGGAATACCCAATGAGCTGGAAGCCAAATATCCGCAATATTTCAGGGCCAATATATATTGCAATTGCTGAGCAGCTTGAACAGGATATTAAAGAAGGCATTTTATTGCCAGGTACAAAATTGCCTCCACAACGAGAGCTTGCTGATTTTTTAGATGTTAATTTAAGCACCATTACTCGTGCGTTTAAGCTTTGCGGACAGCAGGGTCTAATTTATGCTTCAATAGGGAGCGGTACATTTGTTTCTTCTGATGCCGCCACGAATAAAATTTTATTACCTACAAGTCATTCTGCTCATATGATTGAGTTGGGCTCAGTATTGCCTGCTACCTATGCCAATGAGGAAATAACGCGCTACATGAAAAAAATGCTGAATGATTCTAATTTTAGTAAGTTATTTCAATATGGGCGACCCGAGGCGAATGCCTGGCAAACAGAAGCTGCAGCAAAGCTTTTGGAGAAAGTCGGCTTTCAAACAGATCAGCCGATATTGCTTGGGACGGGGGGACAAAATGCAATTGTCGGTACACTAGCAGCATTATTTCATGCAGGAGATCGTATCGGAACAGACCCGATTACTTATGCTGGGATAAAAACGGCGGCTAATATGCTTGGTATACAGCTAGTGGCTATTCAGCAAAAAGATGGAGAGATGACAAAAGAAGGGCTCTTATATGCTTGCAAAAATGAACATATCAAAGGACTTTATGTTATTCCTGATTTTCATAATCCAACTACCCATACAATGTCAATTGAGACTAGGAAAATGATTGCAGAAGTGGCAAGACAAAAAGATTTAATCGTGATTGAGGATGCGATTTATAGTTTTTTACAAGAACAGCCACTTAAGCCCATTGCATTTTATGCACCCGAAAAGGTAGTTTATATTGCAAGCGTGTCCAAAACGATCTCACCTGGGTTAAGGCTATCTTTTGTTGTGACGCCTAGTGCTTTAAGAAAGAAAATTATTGAAACATTATATAATATTAATATATCTGTATCACCAGTCATGGTGGAGCTTACTGCAAGATTGATTCATGATGGTGTTGCACAAACGATTTTAGAGAAACACCGATTATATGCTAAACAGCAAAATGCCCTAGTTAATCAATATTTAGGTGAATACAACATTTTAGGCAATGATGAATGCATTTTTAGATGGCTTATATTGCCTGAAAAATTTACTGGTGTGCAGTTTGAATTACTTGCATCGAAAGCGGGCGTACAAGTGTATGCTGCAGAGCATTTTGCGGTGGGCAATGCAAAACCTGTAAATGCAGTACGATTGGCGATTACTGCACCTGAAAATAGCATGCAGCTAGAGCGAGCCTTAGCGGTGTTAAAGGAATTGCTCGAAAGTGATGGTGACTATACTTTTATAGATTAAAATAGAAAGTACATAATAATGGTATGTGTGGTGAAATGATGGAACATAAAGGACGGATTATTTTTCATGTTGATATGAATAGTTTTTATGCATCTGTTGAGCAGGCGCATGACCCTAGTTTAAAAGGAAAACCGATCGCAATTGCAGGCAACCCAAAGGAGCGTCGGGGAATATTAGTGACATGTTCATATGAGGCGAGGGCGCTTGGCGTTTATACGACAATGACGGTACATGAAGCTAAACGAAAATGTCCGGATCTGTTGTTGCTACCACCAGATTTTCAAAAATATCGTGAGGCTTCCAAAGCAATGTTTGCTATCTTACGAAGCTATACGGAACTGGTGGAGCCAGTATCAATTGATGAAGGCTATATGGATGTTACGCTGTTAAGTAAGGAGCGCCATGCGCTTCAAATTGCCCAGGAAATACAAACTCGATTATTAACAGAGTTGGATTTACCATGCTCGATTGGTGTTGCCCCTAACAAGTTTTTAGCCAAAACAGCATCAGATATGAAAAAACCGATGGGTATCACAGTGTTAAGACTAAGAGATATTGAACAAGTGCTTTGGCCACTTGAAGTAGTCAAAATGCATGGTATTGGGGAAAGTACAGCCAAAAAGTTAAATGACCAGGGTATTTTTACAATCGGCAATTTGGCTATGGTTGAGGAACATAAAATCAAGCATATTTTAGGTAAGAATGGGGTTAGACTTCGTGCAAGAGCAAATGGAATCGATATAAGAGAAGTAGACCCCAATGCCATTTATGATACAAAAAGTGTCGGCAATTCGACGACATTACCGCAAGATGTAACAGATATTCGGCTCCTTCATAAAACAATTGATGGGCTGTGCAAAAAAGTAGCAGAACGACTCGATGCGAAACGTCTCGCAGGTTCCACAGTCAGTATACAAATTCGTGATGCAGATTGGCACAACCATACTCGCTCAAAATCGATGACTAATGTAATTTATCGCTTTGAAGATATTTTTGATATTGCTTGTGCGCTCTTTGATAAACATTGGGATGAGTCGCCTGTTCGGTTGCTCGGTGTAACTGTTTCGAATGTAGTTGATCGAAAAGATTATAGCCAACAGCTGTCTATTTTTAATTTTGAAGAGCATGTAAAAGACGAGCCTATTTTAAAGGTAGTGGATGAGATTGAAGGGCGCTTTGGGAAAGGTATCATTAAACGAGGTGTTGATATAGGTAAACGATCATCTTATCAATCACAAACAAGCTTTAGCAAAGATTTTTTAGACGATCACGAATAGGAGTTGGCCTAAGACCAAAAGGGGCGTTGCGTTCAACGTAAGCCCCACCTGCGTCTTTTATCTCATCGGATTAATAATTCCATAAAAAACTATATCTTCAAATGAGTCATTTTTATAAACGTGGTCTTTTAAAGTACCTTCATATTGCATACCGCACTTTTCCATAATCTTACCAGAAGCGGGATTTGATTTAAAATAGCGAGCGTAAACACGATGATAGTTTTTCTCTGTAAAGACAAAGTCAATTAGTGCCTTGGCTGCTTCCGTTGCATAACCTTTGCCCCAATGCTCTTCACCAATCCAATAAGCGATTTCGCCATTTTTATATTGTTGATGATTTGAAATACCGATAGCCCCATATAACTGACCACTTTGTTTATCTGTAATCGCAAATTCATACATTTTATCTAAGTCATAATGCTTTTCATGATTTGCAATCCATGTAAGAGCACTATCTAATGAGTATGGATAAGGTAAATTCAACGTACTTTTGTATATATTGTAATTGTTACAATATATACTCACTTCTGGAGCATCCGTTTCTTTAAAAAGACGTAGCAGTAGACGATCTGTTTCTAGTGTTTTTTCGGTTTTACTATAAATCATGTTATTCCTCCTATTCTTCCAATTATTTAATGCTATGAAAAAGTAGTGTAACACGTATAATGGTTATTTTGTATATTTTAGGTAATTAAATTTTGTGTTTCACTTGAAAATGAATGTTAGAACAATTCACTTTTTTGTTCATAACAAAAAATAAAATAAGTGAATAATTAGCAATCCTATATGGCACATTAACATATAGGAGGTGGAAGAAAAATGTCTAAAATTATCGGTGTCGAACAATCATTATCAAATGTTGAAGATGCTTTAAAAGCAAAAGGTTATGAAGTGATACAGCTTCGTAATGAAGAGGATGCAAAAAAATGCGATGCATGTGTAATTACAGGGCAAGACAGAGATGTTATGGGAATTAGCGACCCTATAATGGCAGGACCAGTTATCGATGCGGCTGGGCTTTCTGCTGATGAAGTAATACAGCGTGTAGATCATTATTTCCACTAAATATGGCAAAGGGTGCTGTTTTTGAAGTCTAAAGGGGCTTCAGAGCGGCGCCTTTTAAATTCCATACGAAGCTGCGAAGTTCATTTCTGAAGTACTATTCATAATATCTTTATAACAGCATTTCCTTTATAATTAACACTAGCTACATATTTTTAACAATCATGGGTAGACATAAGGGGAGAGAATTAATGGAAATACTTCACGCGACTATGGATGAATTAGAAGAAGTAACAGTGCTATTTGATGAATATCGCCAGTTTTATGGACTTGAATCAGATAGAAGTAGTGCTAAAGCATTTATCCAATTACGAATGGCTTTAAAAGAATCCATTATTTTTATTGCTGTAGTAAATAGGAAAACGATTGGCTTCGCACAATTATATCCAACTTTTTCATCTATCGCTTTACAACGTGCATATATATTAAATGATATATATGTTACGGACGATGCTAGAGGCCAAGGGGTAGGCAAAGCATTGATGGAGAAGGTGTTTCAATATTGTGAGCAACAATATGCACGGTATGTTACGCTTCAAACCGCTACAGATAATGTTCATGCACGAAAGTTATATGAAAATCTTAATATGAAACAAGATCAATATTGTAATTATGTTAAGTACTTTAATTAAGAATAAGCATCTCGTCCATTTTGGATGAAGATGCTTTTTTGTGTTTTATTTACAATTGCGTGGTAGTTTGCAATTATAATTAAAAGGGTTTTAGAAACATTTGTAAAATATATATATATTAATACTTTAAAGGAGGGCAGACAATCATAATAAGAACTAGAGGAATCAAACAATTTATACAATGTGCGTGGTAGTTACTAACTTATATAAAACTAAAGGAGCAAATAATGAAAGCTATCGTATTTGATTTTGATGGAACATTGGCGAATACTTTACCAATTTGTTACTATGCTTTTCAAAAAGTATTTAAAGATTATGATAATAAGGATCTTACTGCAAATGAAATTAAGGAAATGTTTGGTCCTTCTGAAACAGGTATTATTAGAAATAATCTCTCTAATCCTAATAAGGAAGAAGCTATCGAATATTACTATGCTCAATATTCCGAATTACATAGAAGTTTGGTAGAAGTAAATCCTGAAATTCATGGATTATTGAAAACTTTGAAAGAGGCAAATATAAAAATAGGAATTTTCACGGGAAAGGCAAAAAGAAGCTTGAATCTCTCTCTAAAAGCATTAGATATGGAAGAATTATTTGATGTCATCATAACTGGTGATGATGTATTAAAACCTAAACCAGATCCAGAGGGGTTATTAAAAGCATTATCTCTTTTAGGCGTAGAAAATTATGAGGCGATTTATATTGGAGATAGTGATGCTGATATCGTTGCAGGTTTGCAGGCAAATGTCTATACGATTGGCGTACAATGGTTACCCGAATACCAAACAGAGGAATTTAATGCACAACCAAATTCAATCATAAAAAGTATCACAGAATTTAAGCGTTTCTTAAAAGTTGGAATTTTATGAGTTACCAATGGCTGGAATGGGCAAAAAAAAATACAAGCATTATCTCAGGCGGGCTTAACTTTTTCTAAGGATATTTATGATATCGAGCGTTATGAGGAATTACGTCACATTAGTGCAGAGATTATGTCACAACACACTGAACTTGAAATGACCAAAATTAAAGATTTATTTACGAATGAAACGGGTTACCAAACGCCGAAAGTTGATGTTCGTGGTGTTGTTTTTAAAAATAGTCAAATATTAATGGTAAAAGAGAATATTGATAATAAATGGGCATTACCCGGAGGGTTTTGTGATATTGGATTATCTCCTTCAGAGAATGTAGTAAAGGAAATTAAAGAGGAGTCTGGTTATAATGTCATGCCAGTCAGGTTACTTGCGTTATTGGACAAAAATAAACACCCGCACCCTCCTGAACCATATCATTACTATAAGATATTTATTTTGTGTGAGATTATTGGTGGGGAAGCTACTATAGGTATTGAGACGAATAATGTTCAATTTTTTTCGCAACACCTTTTACCTCCACTTTCTACTAATAGAAATACTACGTCACAAATTGATCTTCTCTTTGAATTTTTGCGGACTCCAGAGAAGGAAACATTATTTGATTGAGATGAAAGCTATTTTTGAATAAAGTTATTGGGCATAAAGACAAAAGGCATCGAGAAGTTCAACTCGATGCCTTTCGTCCTTTTTTTACTTTAGCAGTCGCTAGTTACTGTACTTCGAGCGTATATGGTTGTGTACTAGCTTTGCCGTTTGCTTCACTAACTTCTATATAATACGTTCCTTTATCTAGTTCAACGGAACCTACTTCAGTATCTTTGGCACCGTAAAGATCTAATGTTTCAACCGTTTTTCCATTTGCATCAATAATACGAATTACACCATCTAAACCTTTTTCAGTTTGTAAGGAGAAGAACACATCGCGTTTGCGGTCATTGTAGAATTCGAAATAGTCTTTATCGCCAAATGGCACACTAGCATTTAAATATTGATTAGCCACATATTTATCGCCATTTTTCGTTAGCTTAGTTGGTTTTGTTGGCAAACCATGCACTAAAGTGGAATCCGCATCTTCATCCACATTTTTATGATTAAATAAAGATAATGTGTATGGTTGAAGCGATACGAGCCCAATGTCCGAGCCGTTAAGAGTAATAAAATAACCGTGATTTCTTTTCGCTAGGAAAGATGTGTTGACCTCTGAAGTACCTGAGAGACCAAGAAGGATTTCAAATATGTTTTCACCTTGTCCCAACGGTATTTCTGTCGCTAGTTCATCGTCATCGATTTGCATATTGCCGTTTGTATCCTCAATAATTGAACCAGAAAATTTCAAGTCAAATTGTAGTTCCTTTGGTATTTGATTGAGTTGTACATTTGTATATGGAACGGAGGATAACAGAAGACTCAAGACTGTATCCTCGCCCCGATGTTTATAGTAGTAGTAATCTTTATCATCATTATAGATGAGATGATTTTGATAATCGATACCAGGTTCAATCATTTGAGCATTGATGTCTGTATTAATTTCATTGTTTTTGTCTTCAGGTACAGCTGCCAGTTTCCTTGATGTAAGTAAATATGGTTCGATGGAACGTCCACCAACATTGACAATTTTCATAACATAAGCTTTATCTTTTTTCAGAGCAATTGTTTTTGGATCGTTTTCACCAATTGTTACTCCGTAAAGTAGACCAATTAGCCCCGAATCATTCGTTAATGAAGAAAGTGGTAGCAATTCATTCGTTTCCTCATCATATTCAAATATAGTGCCAGTTGGTCCTTGATTATATCCTTTTTTAATATGGAAACCATAAATCGCATCTTCTGGAACGGCAAATACGAAATAATCTTCATCATATTCAGTTTGGAAGTATGCTTTTTGATCTTCACCGATATCAAAAGGAATTGCATTCGGCATAATGAGATCCGCATCTAAACCATTTTCCTCAAAATCGGAACCTGAAAGAAGATTTAAAATATTATTTACTCGTTCACGTTTTTTTGCTTTATTTTGAGCTGGTACGTCATTGTTATTTTGAACATCTTCTTCAAGCATTGGCTCATTCAAAGGAAGTCCGTCTTCATCTTCAGGAAGATGAACAACTTCTCCTTTTAACGTGTAAGGAATAATCGATTCATTTATGTTCGCTTTTTCCTCATTATCAATACCGCCATTAAAGAGCATATCGAACGTCAATGCGCCACTGTTGTCATTGGATACACTTAGTACATATTCTTCATCAGGGATTGCATCGAAAACGATACTTACACTTTCACCTTTTGCTGAGCCTGAAGATGCTTGTATTGGGTAGGGTGCATTTTCATTCCAATCTTCTTCATCTACTTGTTCTGTTGAGATGTTATCCAAATCGCTTTTTAAGTAGATTTCCATGGATGCTGTAACACCTGGTATACCAGATAAATCAAATTTCAGTGTAGATGGTTGCGTTACTGAAAATGTAAAGTAATCTTGATCACTTTGTTGATCATCTGACAGTAACGTATAATTTTCCCCTGCTGTACTAAATGGGAACTGTTGAATTTTATGTGCGCTATCCATTGCTAATGAATCGATTGGTATTTCATTTGTCGTTTGCGCTGTGAAAATATAGTTTGAAGCACCTTTTAAGCTATAGCCACCATTATGATCTTTGACGCCAATAAGAAGCGTTCCTGCTTGCTCTGCTTTATAAAGGTAGCCTTCTTGTTTACCTGCGCGGACATCATTGACATTTATCGTTTCAGACTCATCTTTTTGACCTGTAGGGTAGAAGTATAAGTCAAATGCATAGTCATAGTTGCTAGCTCCTTTTAATGACAGTTGAGCATATTCACCTGCATCCAATTCAATTTTATACCATTTCTTTTCATCAGGTAGCTTGAATTCACCTTTTTCGGTATTCATACTATTTTTATTAAGCACTGTGGCATTATTTAGGCGCTCTTCTTTTGTTTCAGAATAGCGCTTTGGTAGGTTGTTTAAATCGAAGCGCATTGCTTTTAATGGGTCGACGAGGCCATGGCCATAGGTTAGATCGTAGCCTCTTTCACCTAAATCCTTTGCGGTCATTTCGAGTATAGCCTCTATTTCATGAGGCTTTAAAGTGGGATATTTTGATTTTAGTAGGGCTGCTACACCCGCAACTACAGGAGATGCCATTGAAGTCCCACTAAATGCTGTGAAGGAGGATCCCTTTTTTTGATCATAAACGGTACTATAAATATCTTCTCCTGGCGCAACTAAGTCCACTGATGGTCCATAGTTAGAATAACTTGATAGCTTATTGCGTTCATTTGTAGAACCAACGCTAATGACACCTTCGAAAGAAGCGGGGAAGGAGTATTGATCTGTTGATTCATTGCCTGCGGCAGCTACAATCGTAATGCCTTTATCGATTGCTTTTTTAACGGCTTCCTGTATTAGTGGAGATTCTCCATAGCCACCGAGACTCATATTAATAACGTCAGCGTTTTGTTCAATAGCATAAAGTATACCTTGTGCAATAACAAAATCATTTGCGGTTTGTTTGCCGTTAAAGACATCTATTGGAAGAATTTTTGCTGTTGGAAAAATACCATGTCCACCAAGCCCATTATCTTTAGTAGCTGCAATAATGCCTGCTACATGCGTCCCATGTGGATCAGAAAAGGATGTATTGGCAGGTGTTGCTGCATTATATGGTGGAAGCACTTGAGACTTCAATTCTGGATGTTTATAATCGACACCAGAATCGATAACTGCTACTTTGACCTCATGATTTCCTGCTAATGATAAAGCCCTATCAATTTGCAGTAGGTTTAAATGATACATATCCTTTTTCTTTGGATCTACTACATTACTAAAGGATTGGTACTTGTAGCTTGGAGATACACTTTTGACTCCAGTTTGCTTGGCATAATAAGAAACAGCCTCTGTTAATGTTACGCCTTTTTTTAGTTGGACTACTTCGTAACCTAATGAAGGAATCGATCGAATTACTTTTGAACCAATTTTACTATGTACGGTCTTAGCAAGACCCGAATGTTTGACGATAATAGTATCAGCACTAATCCATTCGTTTCCTCCTGTTTGATAGTTGAACTGCTTTAATGCTTGCTTTTTGTTGCTAGCGAGCATACTTGTCACCAATTCTGGGTTCTGTGGTGCTTCAGCAAAGGCAGAAGCAGCAGGAACCATTAGTGCAGAACATGCTACGACAGCGATTGATTTCATCACCCAGTTTTTCAATTGTTTTTCCTCCTTGAGTAAATAATGGTATTTCACTATTTATAACGGATGGAGAATGGAAAGGTTTCATACTACAATAAATTTTTTTAAGATTGTTTGAAAATTGTTTGAGTGCCTGGCACCCGAACAGGCACCTAAACAATTTAGAGCTGTTCGATAAGTCTTTGTAAGTCTTTCTTTGAACGAGGCATCGGCATGCCATCGTCAAATAGCTTTTTGTTTTGTAAGGCGAGTGTTATTTCAAAAACCCAAGGACGTTCAAGGTGGGCTAGTTCCAGTAACTTCTCTTGATAGAACAATTCGACCGGATCTCCATCGTAAATGACTTTCCCAGCCTCCATTACAATTATTTGATCCGCCCATTCATAAGCCAAAGCGATATCATGGGTCGCCAATAAAAAAGTTCGGTGACCATTTTCTAATTTAGCTAAGTAATGTAAAAGTTGTGTAGCATAATAATTGTCTAGTCCAGCAGTCGGTTCATCTAATAGTAATACAGAAGGTTCCATTGCCAGCACACCTGCCATGGCAACACGTTTTTTCTGTCCGACACTTAAAAAATGTATGGGCTTATCAAGTAATGACTCAACCTCTGTTTGTGCTACAGCCCAGGCGATTTTTTCCTCGATTTTTTCTTGAGTCCAGCCAAGATTTAATGGCCCGAAAGCGATATCTTGCTTTACTGTGCCTGAAAAAAGTTGATTGTCAGCATCTTGAAATACGATGCCGACCTGCTGACGTAATGCTGATAATGCTTTTCTAGAATAGCTAAGCGCTTCGTTGCAAAACGTAATGCTGCCATCGGTCGGTTTTAAAATTCCATTTAGATGCTGAAATAGTGTTGATTTCCCAGCACCATTATGACCTAGTAGGGCGATTTTTTTTCCCTTAGGTATTTGCAATGAAATATCTGTAAGGGCCTCGGTACCGTCTGCATAGGCATATGATAAATGTTTAAGATCAAAATAAAGCTCTGTCATGAGAAAAAACCTCCATATAATACGAGGAATAAAAAAATAAGAACAATTCCAAACCAGTTTTTCTTGCTATAGCATACACTGTCTTGCCAATAGACAGATTCGCCACCACGTGCCTGCATCGCATTATTTAGTTCACGACTACGTTGAAACATTTCTGCAAACAATGCTGCAATAAGCATGGAAATCGACCGTAGCCATTGTATAGGTGATTGATAGCCAAGACGTGATTGTTGAGCAAGATGAATTTTATGCATGCTATTTAAAAAGATGAAAATAAATCGATACGTTAACTCTACTAATTCTACAAATAAAGCAGGCAGATGCCATTGACGTAAGACGTGACAAATAGATTGGACCGAAGTCGTTAAAATTAAAAAGTATAAACAGCTAATACTGCCTAATACAGAGAACAATAGCTGCTGTGCTGTAATTACGCTTTCATTTCCGATGAAAACTGTCCAATTACTAAGAGAAAATGCCCAGAAATGTGCTGGGAGGTTACTTGAATTTGGCGCAATTGAAATCAAAATAGATAGCAAACTGGATAGCAGAAAAAATCCTGGTAACAGCAGTAATTTCGCATAATATTGGAAAGGGATTTTAGCGCCTAAAATGATAAAAGCACTCATTACAATAAATGTAATGAGTGAAATAAGTTCATCTCTCACGATAAGCGACAATAGCAGTAACCCCAAGGAAAACGTCATTTTTTCTAACGGATGAACGGACGCTAGTTTATTCATATAAGCATACTTATCAATGAGTAACATCGCTTAACCTTCCTTATGCTTGCCTCGCATATAACCTACGAAATAGCCAATAAAGCCAGCACCAATCGCGGCTTGTAATACGAATAATAAGCTTTCGATTTCACCACTTGGTGGCTCCCATAAGCTTTCAAACCATGGTTCATATTCTGCATTAATTTCACCGATTGCAGCTTCAGCTTCTCCGTCTGCACCACCGAATTCTGCACCTTTTTGTACGAAAAGAGGGATGATTGCTAGAAGTACAACGACAGCTAGTAGCAGTAAATTCTTTTTCATCCTAATGTGCCTCCTTTGCTGAGAAAACACGTAGTGCCTTTAATTCGCTCACATTGTATTTTTTTAAGAAATTCATAACGATAACTGTTAAAATCCCTTCACTAATTGCTAGAGGGATTTGCGTTAAAGCAAAAATACCTGCAAATTTTGTGAATGAAGCCATAAAGCCTCCTACTTCAGAAGGGAAAGCCAGTGCTAATTGAACTGAAGTGACAACATATGTACCTAAGTCCCCAAGCATCGCTGCAAAAAAGACAGCAATAGAGAATGATAGACCGATTTTTTGAGAACCTTTAAAAACAAAATACGCAATAATTGGTCCTACAATTGCCATAGAGAAAGCATTCGCACCTAAAGTGGTAATACCACCATGCGCTAAAAGTAATGATTGGAATAATAAAACGATTGTTCCAATCACACTCATGGCTAATGGTCCGAAAAGAACTGTACCAAGACCAACGCCAGTAGGATGTGAGCAACTTCCTGTTACTGATGGAATTTTCAGTGCCGATAGGACAAATGCAAATGCACCCGATAAGCCTAATATCATTTTCGTTTCAGGATTTTCATCAATTGTTTTCCGAATAGAACGTAATCCTAAAATAATAAATGGAATCGAAATGACCCACCAAAAAATTGCCCATTCAATCGGCAAAAATCCTTCCATGATATGCATAGCAAACGCTCGTTTTGGTACTAGTAAAAAAGCCACTAAGAAATAACTAAGTTTCCAAAAAGAAAATTTCAATACCTTTCCTCCTCAACAGTAAATTTCGAATGTAGCGTGCGCAATAAAAAAGCACTTCTCCGTTTCGGAAAAAGTGCATAGCTGAAAAAGCAAATAGAATTGTCATTTGCCAAGCCGCACACCTATCCTCGTAGGTTGAAACGATCACGATTTTCTCGGCAGGTCTCCTGGCTTTAGTTCAACATTTTATAGGCCTTCCCGTCCTATGGACAGTGACATTTTCTATAAAATTCCCTAGTACAGTGGCGGGACCGCGCCGGACTTGAACCGGCTTCCCTTTTAAGCGAAATGTATACACTTCGCACCGAAAAAAGATGAAGTTGTGAGTTTTCACGAAGAAGTGTAACATGTTTTTCCAATCAGAAGCTATCCTTTTTTTGTAAAAAGTTTTTTTAAAAAGAATAACAATCTAGAAAATTCAGATAAATGTAAGGAAAAATCGATCAATTTCAATGAAATATTTGTTGAAATTTTATTAAAAATCTAATAAATAAAAAAGAAATGTTGAAAAGTATAAAAATAATAGGCTATGATAGAAACAGTTTTATATTCGTTTTATTAACATTTCATTTCAAAATTTAAATATAAATCCATCATTAAGTGCTCGAAATACTTCGAGATAATAGGGAAATCGGTGTAAACCCGGTACAGCCCCCGCTACTGTAATAGCTGATGAAATCGCAATGCCACTGAAGACTTGGGAAGGCGCGAAAGTAAGAAGAAGCTTAAGTCAGGAAACCTGCTTAGTTGATGACATGCAAACTTTTCGGAGGGAGAAGTGAAGCGAGAGCGGATACGTATATATTCGTTTTTATTTTGGCTTCTATAAAACCTTTACTCTTCGATATCGAGTAAAGGTTTTTTCTTTTTCCTAAAAGAAGAATGAGGGGAGAAAAACAATGACAACTTGGAATTTAGAGGGCATGAAAACCCATCTTTTTATTTGTAATGGTAGTAGTTGCATGAAAAAAGAGGCTGAGGAAATTACGCTCGCAATTCGAGACGAAATAGAGAAATTAGCACTCGATAAGGAAATACATACGACAAGAACGCGTTGTAATGGCAGATGTAAAGATGCTTGTGTTGTGATCGCGTATCCACAGGGAAATTGGTATCGTGTACCAACAGTTGAGCATGGTAGAACACTTGTACAAGATTTAAACCATGATTCTTTACATAGTGAGCATGTTTTTACACTGACAGAAGGTACGTTGCAACGTACCCCGCAAACAACAGCCATTAAAGGCATCGACAAGGTGAAAGAGGGGTAAAAAATGGCGCAAAAAGGAAAGATTTTTGTTGTAGGCTTTGGACCTGGGGATTTCAAACATATTACGACACGTGCTGTAGAGGCATTGCAACAAAGTGAATTTATTATCGGTTATAAAACGTATGTGGAGCTCATTCAAGATTTAGTAAGTGCGAAGTCGATTGTTAGTACTGGTATGACTGAAGAAGTGTCACGAGCACAAGAAGCGGTACGTCAAGCGGAGGCCGGAAATATCGTTTCTGTTATTTCGAGTGGTGACTCAGGCGTATACGGGATGGCTGGACTTGTATATGAAGTACTAATTGAGCTTGGTTGGACGGAAGCGACTGGGGTTGAAGTCGAAATTGTACCAGGGATCTCTGCTATTAATTCGTGTGCAAGTTTGCTAGGCGCACCGATTATGCATGATTCTTGCACGATTAGTTTAAGTGATCATTTAACACCTTGGAATTTAATAGCAAAGCGTGTTGAAGCTGCGGCGATGGCTGATTTTGTAATTGCTTTATATAACCCAAAAAGTGGTCGCCGTACACGTCAGATTGTAGAAGCACAACGGATTTTACTAGAATATCGATCACCGGATACACCTGTAGGACTAGTGAAAAGTGCCTACCGAGATCGTCAGGAGATAACGATGACAACTTTAGCAGAGATGCTCGAGCATGATATCGGCATGTTAACTACAGTTATAATTGGAAATTCATCGACATTTTTCTATGACAATAAAATGATTACACCGCGTGGCTATCAGCGCAAATATACACTTGGAGAAGAAAAACAGCCTTTACGTCCACATCAGCGTTTAAGAGAAGAAAATGAACCGTGGGCAATGAACCAAGAAACAGGTACTGCACGCCATGACTTTGCTGCAGATCCAAACGCAGGACGTCTGAAAAGTAGTATAGCGATAGCACCTGCGCCTGTATTGGTACCAGAAAAATCATCTTTAGAAATGGCAGCAACTGCACTAGCCATGGTTAAAGGAACAACTGTCACAAAGGCAAGAACAAAGATAGTTCAGCAAAAAATGGAGTCGATTTTTGAACTAGCTGTTAGTCCTGGGGTAGCAAATAAATTTTTCACTCCTCAGCAAATGATGACGCTAGCTGAAGTTGTAGGAGAAGAAGGTACGATGGAATATACACCTGACCATCAAATTCATTTGAAAATCCCAACTACAGACCCAGATACAATTACAGAAAAATTGAGTGCAGTAGGCTTTTTACTTGCACCGATTGGAGATGTGCTGTCATTAAAGGCTTGTGATTTCTGTTATGGGGAGAAGGCAGATTCAATTCCATATGCAGAGGAAATTCAAGCAAAGCTAGGTGGGTTGTCGTTGCCAAAAACACTGAATATTGGCTTTAATGGCTGTGGCATGGCGTGTTATCGTGCAGTATTTGACGATATCGGCATCGTCTACCGGAAAAGTAAATTTGATGTTTTTATCGGTGCGAAACCAGTAGGTCGTACAGCACATGCGGCACAGCCGGTCGTAGAGGGACTAGAGCCAGAACAGCTTATTCCGCTTATTACAGACATTATTGAGGAATATAAGGCAAATGCACATCCAAATGAACGCTTATTTAAGTACTTCAAACGGGTGAAAAAAATATTGCATTTTACGTATCAAGATATGTCGTCAAAAATAAAAGTAGAGCCAGCTCCGTGCGGCGACTAGTGAGGAGATAAAAGATGAAAGCAATTTTATTTGTTGGCCATGGTAGCCGTTTAGCAGCAGGAAATGGCGAGGTACGAACGTTTATAGAGCAAATGACACCACGTATCGATGAAAGCTTTTTAGTAGAAACATGTTTTTTAGAGTTTGCCTCTCCAAACATTGAAGATGGTATAACGAACTGTGTGAAGAAGGGTGCTACTGAGGTCCATGTAATCCCAATTATTTTACTTCATGCTGGACATTCAAAACTGCACATTCCAGCAGAAATCGAACATGCACGTGAGCATTATCCAAATGTTACATTCACGTATGGGCAAACAATCGGTATTCATGATGAAATTTTTGCGATTTTAGAAGACCGCTTAGCAGAAATCGGCTTTAATACTGAGGAAGTGCAAAAGGATACTGCTATTTTATTAATTGCACGAGGTGGCAGTGACCCAGCAGCTAATGGGGATTTTTATAAAATTACACGTTTGTTATGGGAAAAATTAAACGTTCAGTATGTGGAAAGCGCATTTATGGGTGTGACTGATCCACGTGTTGAAGAAGGCATTGAACGCTGTGTCAAACTAGGTGCTAAAAAAATTATTATGCTGCCGTACTTTTTGTTCACTGGTATTTTAATGGAACGTATGAATGGCATGTGCAAGCAATTCAATGAGCAATATCCTGACTGTGATATTCAAATTGCCAACTATTTTGGCTACCATGAGCGTTTGCAAAATGTGTTATTAAACCGTATTGAGCAAGCTGTAAATGGTACATCAACAGGGATGCAGGATTTAGAAAACTATCGTGCTTACGCGGCGGTACATGGACATGCGCACCATCATCACCATCACGATGACGATCACGGGCATGACCATCACCATCACGACCATCATCATGATCATCACCATGACGAGGAGCTAGTAAAATGATTTTCATGTTAGCTGGTACGAGCGATGCAAGGAATCTTGCACTTGAATTACAGTCAGTAGGCTATGCTGTTACGGCAACCGTCGTTACAGATTCAGCCGCTTCAAGTCTTGCCGAGGTAGGTCTGCCACATTTAGTAGGGCGTCTAACAGCTGAGGAAATGGCAGCGATTATTAAAGAACGTGGTTACCGTATAGTTGTTGATGCCTCGCATCCATTTGCGGAGGAAGCTTCTAAAAATGCGATGGCAGCAGCTAAGAGTGCAGATGTTCCATATGTTCGTTATGAACGCGCAAATGAGCATTACGAACATCCACTTATTACAGTTGTAAAAGACTATGAGGAAGCAGCACAGTTAGCCGCAGTAAAACGAGGCATCATTATGCTAACAACTGGCAGTAAAACACTTGCAACGTTTACCAAAGTATTACATGGCTTAGAAAATACACGTGTTATCGCACGTATGCTTCCTCGTCTTGATAATATGGAAAAATGTGAAGCGCTTGGTGTGGCGCAACGAGATATCGTTGCCATCCAAGGTCCCTTTTCACAAGAATTAAATGAAGCATTATTTCGACAGTACAATGTCACATTGATGATTACAAAAGAAAGTGGCAAGGTCGGCTCTGTCGATGAAAAACTAGACGCAGCACTTGCTTGTGGCATTGAAACGATTTTAATTGCACGACCAAATATTCAATATGGCCAACAATACTCCTCATTTGAGGAAGTACTACAAGCTGTACAACACATACTTTAGGAGGCAATCCATATGGATTTCAAAACAGATTTTAAACCATTAACAGTAGACCCAGACAAAATTTATGATTATAGTTTCTCGATAATTGCAGAGGAAATGGGCGAACATGATTTTACAGAAGATGAGTGGAAAATTGTACGTCGTATTATTCATGCTTCTGCTGACTTCGAATTAGGACGTAGCGTCATTATTACACCAGGAGCAATTGAAGCAGGCATTAAGTCGATCCTTGCAGGTCGTCATGTCATTGCTGATGTACAAATGATTGAAAGTGGTTCAGGGAAAAAACGTTTCCAAAAGCATGGTGGGGATTTACACTGCTATATCGCAGATGAAGACGTTTCTATTGAAGCGAAAAAACAAAATACAACGCGTGCCATTATTTCGATGCAAAAGGCATCAAAATTACACGAAGGTGGCATTTATGCTATCGGAAATGCACCGACAGCCTTACTAGAGTTAATACGTTTAATTAAAGAAGGTTTAGCAAAACCAGACTTAATTATTGGTATGCCAGTAGGATTTGTGTCAGCAGCAGAGTCGAAAGAAGAGCTTTTAAAGCTAGAGGGGATTCCTTATATTACAAATGTTGGGCGTAAAGGCGGTAGTACAGTGACGGTTGCTGCTTTAAATGCGGTTTCATTATTAGCGGACGAACAGGCGAAAAAATAATGGAGCGGAAGCCAAAAAAGGATCCTAAAGACATGCGTCACGGTTATACAACAGGAGCCTGTGCAACTGCAGTTACGAAAGCGGCATTACTAGCACTCATAACAAATGAAGAACAAGAAACAAGTACAATTCATTTGCCAATTGGGCGAGATGCAACATTTACGATTGAAAAATGTACGTTTGGAAGCAACGTAGTAAGTTGTGAGACGATTAAGGATGCTGGTGATGATCCAGATGCGACACACAAAGCCCTTATTATTGGCACGGTAAGTTGGGCTGATACCCCGGGGATACATTTAGATGGTGGTATCGGCGTCGGGCGAGTAACAAAGCCCGGCTTACCTGTTGCTGTTGGAGAAGCAGCGATTAACCCTGTACCACGTAAAATGATACATAGTACCGTGCAAGATGTGCTAGAAGAGTTTCAAATTAATCGCGGCGTTAATGTTGTTATTTCTGTACCAGAGGGCGAGGAAATTGCAAAAAAAACATTAAATGGACGGCTTGGCATTATTGGCGGTATTTCCATTTTAGGCACAAGGGGAACCGTCGTGCCTTTTTCGAGTTCTGCTTATATGGCAAGTATTGTTCAAGCTATTAGTGTCGCAAGGGCAGCTGGCTGTGAACATGTAGTTGTAACAACAGGTGGGCGTAGTGAAAAGTTTGGGATGGCCCAATATCCTACATTACCTGAGGAAGCGTTTATTGAAATGGGTGATTTTGTCGGCTTTACATTAAAGCATTGTAAACGACTTGGCATTAAGCAAGTATCGCTCGTTGGGATGATGGGGAAATTTTCAAAGGTGGCTCAAGGAGTAATGATGGTGCACTCCAAAAGCGCAGCCATTGATTTTAATTTTTTAGCGCAGTTAGCCATTGATATTGGGGCAGATAAAGAAACGGTAGCGCAAGTAAGAGAAGCAAATACCGCATCACAAGTTGGTGAAATAATGGCTGAAAAAGGCTATGATGCTTTCTTTCATCACCTATGCGAGGCGTGCTGTTATTCATCTTTACACCATGTTAGAGGGGGCTTGACGCTCTCCACATCGATTTATTCGATGCAGGGACAATTATTAGGAAGGGCTGATGACATTGCATCGATCGATGAAATTGATTGGGATCGGGGATAACGGACAGGAAAGTTTACTACCACAGTATAGACAGTGGATTGAAGACTGCGAGGTGCTCGTAGGTGGTGAGCGTGTCCTTGATTTTTTCCCAAGCTTTACAGGAGAAAAAATAGTGATTAAAGGTGGGCTTTCGACGCTTGTTGAAAAACTAGTCGAAGAAACGCGTAGAACAGTTATTTTAGCATCTGGTGATCCACTATTTTATGGCATCGGGGGCTATTTAGCAAAGAAGCTAAATATCGAAGTATATCCGTATATAAGCTCGGTACAACTCGCGTTTTCAAAAATGGGCGAAAGCTGGCAGGATGCCTATGTAACTAGTATTCACGGGCGACCAATGAAAGGCTTAGCGCAACGTATTGATGGCAAAAAGAAAGTAGCATTACTTACAGATGCGGACAATAATCCAAATGCGCTGGCACGTTATTTAAAGCATTTTGGTATGACGGAATACCGTTCTTTTGTTGCAGAAAATTTACAAGGTAGTGAAGAAAAATATGGCTGGTATTCTCTTGATGAAATGGAAGTGGCAGAATTTTCATCTTTAAATGTCGTCATTCTACAGCAAACATCAGTACCGAAGCGCTATGCACTTGGTATAGATGATGAAGAGTTTTCGCAACGTAAGCCAGACAAAGGACTGATTACGAAAAAGGAAATTCGTGTGTTAAGTTTGCAAGCAATGCAGCTTCAAAAGGATAGCACGATTTGGGATGTTGGCACATGCACAGGATCGATGGCAATTGAAGCTGGGAAACTTGCCCCTGAAGGTCAAGTGTATGCTGTGGAAAAAAATGCACCTGATTTAGAAAATTGTCTACAAAATCAGCAGAAATTCCGTGTCGATGTTACAGCTATTCATTGTAAAGCGCCTGCAGGACTAGAGCATTTTCCAGACCCAGATGCGATTTTTATCGGCGGAACAGGTGGGGAAATGGTGGAGTTATTACAGCTGTGCTGTGCGCGATTAAAGCCCAATGGTCGCATTGTCTTAAATGCTGCTACAATAGAAAATTTATATAAGGCAGTTGAGGCGTTTAAAGCTTGTGACTTTGCAGTGGAAATTCTACAAGCACAACTTGCACGTAGTAAACCAATATTAGATATGACTCGCTTTGTCCCATTAAACCCGATATATATTATTTCGGCATATCGAAAGGAAGAAAATCATGAGTAATCTTGGTATTTTATATGGCTTAGGCGTAGGCCCTGGCGATCCAGAATTAATTACAGTAAAAGCATTCCGTGTTATCCAGGAGTCACCAGTTATTGCCTACCCTAAAAAATTAAAGGGTAGCAAAAGCTATGCACATCGCATCGTAGACGTTTACATTAATCCAGAGGAAAAAGATATGCTTGGTCTTGTTTTCCCAATGACGAAGGATGAAGCAGTTTTAGAACGTGAATGGACGAAATCTGTTGAACTTGTTTATGGTAAATTGAAAGAAGGCAAGGATGTTGCATTTGTGACAGAAGGTGATCCTCTTTTATACAGTACTTTTATCCATATGATGAAGCTAATGCAGGACATGCACCCAGACGTAGAAATTCGTACAGTACCTGGCATTTCTTCGTTCAATGGTTCTGCATCACGTCTAGGTATTGCCCTTGCTGATGGAGATGATCGTGTCGCAATTATTCCAGCACATGATAATTACGATGCAATGCGTGAGGCAATTGAAAGTCATGATGCAGTCGTATTTATAAAAGTAGCAAAGGTTATTGATTTAATGCTAGAAGTTCTGCGTGATTTAGACTTACTTGATAAAGCTTCCGTTGTAACAAAGGTTACATCTGATGAGGAAATTATATGGGATGTGCGTGAACTAGACGGTGTAGATTTAGAATATTTAACGTTAATGGTGGTGCGAAAATAATGAAGAAAATTTATATTGTTGGTGCAGGCCCAGGAGACCCAGATTTAATTACTGTCAAAGGTTTACATATGCTACAAACAGCGGATGTTGTCATGTATACAGATTCGTTAGTCAATGAAGATCTTATTGCAAAGGCAAAGCCAGACGCGGAAGTAATTCGTACGGCTGGCATGCATTTAGAAGAAATGGTTGCGGTTATGGTAGAGCGTGTCAATGAGGGTAAAGTAGTGGCACGTATGCATACAGGCGACCCTGCGATGTATGGTGCAATCATGGAACAAATTGCTTTATTGAAGAAGGAAGGGATTGGCTACGAGGTCATTCCTGGCGTTAGCTCGGTTTTTGCTTCAGCGGCAGCAATCGGTGCGGAGTTAACAATTCCCGATTTAACACAAACGCTTATTTTAACTCGTGCAGAAGGGCGTACACCTGTGCCTGAGTTTGAAAAGCTACGTGATCTTGCTAGCCATCATTGTACGATTGCGCTGTTCTTGAGTGCAACATTAACAAAGAAGATCGTCAAAGAATTGCAAAGTGCGGGATGGTCTGATGATACGCCAATTGCAGTAATCCAGCGTGCAACTTGGCCCGATCAAAAAATTGTTCGTACGACATTAGTAGAGCTTGATGAGGCGATGCGTGTCAATGGTATACGTAAGCATGCAATGATTTTAGCTGGTTGGGCATTAGACCCGAATATTCATGATAAAGATGAGTACCGTTCAAAATTATATGATGCGACCTTTACACATGGCTTCCGAAAAGGTGTGAAGACAAGTGATTGAATTACAAGAAGGTGTACTTCCTGAAGTTAATCAGCGTAATCCTTATGCAGTTGTAGCCATTACGAAGCATGGTGTTCAAATAGGACGCAAACTTCAGCAAACATTTGCAGCAAGTGATTTATATTATATGAGTAAATTTGAACATGGCGACGAAGATGAAAAGCATATTCAACTTTTTACAGGTACGGTGCGCTTATTACTACCAACGCTTTTTAAGCAGTATAAAGGATTAATCTTAATTATTTCACTTGGTGCGGTTGTTCGCATGATTGCACCAATTTTAAAGGATAAGAAGACTGATCCCGGTGTGGTTGTTATTGATGACCGTGGTGAAAATGTGATAAGTGTGCTTTCAGGCCATTTAGGCGGAGCGAATGAGCTAACACATGAGGTTGCAGCGGCACTAGGAGCTAACCCTATTATTACAACAGCTTCTGACGTTCAAAAAACAATTCCTGTTGATTTATTTGGTGCACGTTTTGGCTGGGTTTGGGACAGTGCAGATAAGCTAACACCTGTTAGTGCCTCTGTGGTCAATGAGGAACACGTTGCGATTGTACAGGAAGCTGGGGAACGTGATTGGTGGATGCGTGATACACCAATGCCTGAGCAAATAAAAATTTACCCATCGGTACACGACGCGATTGAAGCAAAACCTCATGCTACGCTGTTTATCACAGACCGTATAATTGAACCTGAGGAAGAAGTGTTGCTGGAGAATGGTGTTATTTATCGACCAAAATCAGTTGTCCTTGGCATGGGGTGTAATCGCGGGACGGCTGTTGAAGAAATTGAACAAGTCATTGATGAAACGTTAGCTGAGCTGAAGCTTTCGAAAAAAAGCGTAAAAGCACTTTGTACAATTGATTTGAAAAAAGACGAACCTTGTTTTATTGAAATAACAAAAAGATATGATTGGGAGTTTGTAACGTATACCCCAGAACAGTTAAATGAAATCAATTTCCCATCACCATCTGAAACCGTTTTTAAATATACAGGGGCATATGGGGTAAGTGAACCAGCTGCAATGCGCTATGCACAGGTAGATTCACTCGTATTACCAAAGAAAAAGTCAGGCAATGCTACGATTTCTGTAGCAAGATTAGTATTTTAAGGAGGGAGCCTATGCAAACAAATCGCTTTGTACTTGCAGGGACAGGAAGTGGTGTTGGCAAGACAACATTCACAATTGGCCTTATGAAAGCATTGCAGGAAAAAGGTAAAGTCGTGCAAGGCTTTAAATGTGGTCCTGATTATATTGACCCTAGCTACCATACTGCGGTAACAGGACGTGTGTCGCGCAATATTGATAGCTGGATGTTTTCGCATGATGCGGTACGTGATATTGTCGCACGTGCGAGCATGGATGCAGATATTTCGATTATCGAAGGCGTTATGGGCTTTTATGATGGCAAAAGTCCGTTATCTGATGAAGGCTCGGCAGCTGACATTAGTGTTGTTACAGAAAGTCCGGTTATTTTAATCGTCAATTGTGCAAGTATGGCTCGCAGCGTAGCGGCAGTTGTAAAGGGCTTTCAGCTACTATCTGATCAGCCAAACATTGTCGGCGTTATTGCGAACCAAGTTGGTAGTGTAGGGCATTATGAAATTGCTAAAGCTGCGATTGAGCAGGAATGTGATATTCCGGTTATAGGTTATCTAAAGCGTGAAACAGGCATTGATATTCCAAGTCGCCATTTAGGGCTTATTCCTGCTATTGAACGAGGTGAGCTTGATTCATTTTTTGACAAGCTAGGTGCTTTAATGGCAGAGACGATTGATTTGGATTTATTACTGTCATTAACAAAGGCGCCAGTTCTTCAGGAGACAGGTCAACTATTTGCTGAGCAACCTGCAAAAAATATTTGTATTGCGGTAGCAAAAGATGCTGCATTCAACTTTTATTACGAGGAAAATTTAGCACTTTTACGAGCAAAAGGAGCAACATTGCAATTTTTCTCACCACTTGCAAATGAACCTGTTCCAGCAGAAGCAGATGGTTTATATATCGGTGGAGGCTTCCCGGAGGAATTTGCCGATACGCTAGCAAAAAATACTGTCGTGAAAACATCCATTCGTGAAGCAATCGCGAAAGGTTTACCAACATTAGCTGAGTGTGGAGGCTTTATGTATTTGACTGAGGCGATTACGAATAGTCAAGGTGAGCGCCATGAAATGCTGGGTGTTATTCCTGGTGAAGTAGCGATGCAAACAAAGCTTGCCGCACTTGGCTATCGTGAAATCTTTGGGACAGCGTCTAACTTTTTAATCGGTAAGGACGAACAAGCAAAGGGCCATGAATTCCATTATTCATCATATAGTGGTACCCATGACGCTCCTGCTTACGAAACAAAAGGGCGTTTTGGCAATAAAGAAGAAGGTTACCAAACAGGGAATTTGGTAGCTGGCTATACGCATTTTCATTTTGTTTCTAATCCTAAGCTTGTTGATAACTGGTTAACAGCATGTAAGAAGGTGAAAACAAATGACTAATTACTTTCCTATCCATTTAAATATCGAATATAAAACTGTTGTTATTGTTGGCGGAGGTCATGTAGCGACGCAAAAAGTTACGTCATTGCTACCGGCTAAAGCAAACATTGTAGTAGTTAGCCCAACGTTACACGACACATTAGCGCCACTTGCAGAATCAGGGCAAATAACATGGCGTGAAAAAGAATTTGAGCCACGAGATTTAGATGATGCAACACTTATTATTGCAGCGACGAATGATACAAACGTCAACAATGCGGTACAAGAAGCAGCGCAACATTGGCAGCTCTTAAATCGAGCAGATGCACAAGGTGAGAGCGACTTTATAACACCTGCAACAGTTCGTCGCGGTCCTTTAGTGTTGACGGTTTCCACATCTGGTGCAAGCCCAGCACTTGCACGCAAACTAAAAGAAGATTTAGCTGAGCAATTTGATGCTGTATATGAAGATTACGTATGCTTTTTACAGCAAGCACGTCTAATGGTTACTGCTAAATTTGATAAGGGTGATCAAAGACGTGCCGCGTTACAAGCACTACTTGAGCCAAACTTATTAGCATGGACACGCAGTGGAGAGATTGACCGACGTGAGGCCTATTTACAACAACTATTGACGGGAGAAACGCGATGAAAGAGGGAATTGTATATTTAGTAGGGGCTGGCCCGGGAGATCCAAAGCTCATTACAGTGTATGGGCTAGAATGTATTCAAAAGGCCGATGTCATTGCATACGATCGTCTAGTGAATCCGAAATTATTAGATTTTGCAAAGAAAGATGCAGAGCTTGTGTACTGTGGTAAATTGCCAGGTAAGCATCATCTTATTCAAGACGAAATTAATGCATTGCTTGTCGAGAGAGCGCAAGAAGGCAAAGTTGTAACACGTTTAAAGGGTGGTGATCCTTTTGTTTTTGGTCGTGGTGCTGAAGAGGCAGAAATATTAAAAAATCACGGCATACTCTATGAAGTGATACCAGGTATAACAGCCGGAATTGCAGCTCCTGCCTATGCAGGTATTCCTGTTACACATAGAGATTTTGCCACAAGTTTTGCACTAGTTACTGGTCACGGTCGCGAGGAAAAAGGACAAGATTTTTTGAATTGGCCAGCACTTGCAACTGGTATCGATACTGTCGCATTTTACATGAGTGTAGGCAATATTGCATATATCGCAAAAAAGCTCATTGACAATGGTCGTCCCGCGACTACGCCCGTTGCGGTAATTGAATGGGGTACAACTGAGCAACAGCGTACGATAACAGGGCCACTAAACGACATTGCTAGTATTATTGAACGTGAGGGTTATCATAATCCTTCAATGATAGTCGTAGGGGATGTTGTCAATGTACGTGAAAAAATTCAATGGTTTGAAGAGCAAGGGCTCGCTTTTAGCTAATGTTGCTATGGCACCTTGCTATTCTCTTATATAAATAGATAGATGGGCAAATGACAAAAGAGATGTACTTAAAGGAGGATAACTTCATGACAGTAATTGAAGCATTAAAAAATCGTCGCGCAATTCGCAACTATACAACCCAGCCTATTGAAAAGGAAAAAATAGAGCAAATTTTGCAAGCCGCAACGTATGCACCAAACGATCGGATGCGTGAGCCTTGGCATTTTTATGTAATCCAAGGTGATGCGATGAAACGTTATGAAGCAATGGCTAGTACATATTTGCAAGAACGTTTTCCAACGAAGCCAAATTTAGTTGAAAGTTCATTAAAGGTTGTTCAAACAACACCTGTTGCAATTGTTGTGACAGCGGATATTGTGGAAGATGATGAAGATGCAACTGAAGATAATATTTTTGCTGTATGCAGTGCGATTATGTCCATGTGGCTAGCTGCAGATGAGCTAGGGCTTGGATTTGTATGGCGTACGCGAGGCGTTGGACTTGTCCATGATGCACGCATGCATACATTTATCGGTGCAAGTGAAAATCAAAAGGTTGTCGGTACTATTTTCATTGGTTACCCAGAAGAGCAAGAGCTTAAAGACAAAAAACGAACTTCATTTGAAGAGAAAACAACTTGGCTTTAAGGAGGCAGGGAAAAATGGCTAGAAAAGGCTTGTTTTTAGTATACACAGGTGATGGCAAAGGGAAAACGACTGCTTCCCTTGGCGTGACATTGCGTGCAGTAGGACGTGGTTTAAATGTGCGTTATATGCAGTTTATAAAATCACCCGAGCGAACGTACGGTGAAAAAATTGCCCTATCGAAACTTGGGGTAGAAATGGAGCAAATGGGCATAGGGTTTACATGGACAAAAACACCAGAGGAGCATCGTGTTGCATTAGCAAAAGCTTGGCAAAAAACAAAGGAAGCCTTACAAGATGACAGCATTGATTTACTCGTTTTAGATGAGCTTAACAATGCATTGGCAATTACAAAATTCCCAATCGATGACGTTCTCCCATTGGCTGAAGTGCTCGAAGCCATTGCGCAACGTCCTTCTACAATGCATCTTGTCGTAACAGGACGTAGTGCCAATCCAGCCCTTGTTGCCATGGCAGATTTAGTTTCAACAATTGATGCAACGAAACATTATTACGAAGAGGGAATTCCTGCTGTCAAAGGACTTGAATTCTAAATCCATCTGTCCAATTTTCGATTTTACATTCAATGGGGGGATATTCAGGAATGATTTAAAGTCACTGAATATAAGCTACCCTCCTAACTATCAGGGAGGGAAATCAGAATGTCAGCAAAGTCAATTATGATTCAAGGAACAGCCTCTGACGTTGGTAAAAGCATGATATGTACGGCATTATGTCGCATTTTTTCAGACGATGGACTAAAAGTGGTACCTTTTAAGTCGCAAAATATGGCGCTTAATTCATTCGTAACCGAGGATGGCGGGGAAATTGGCCGTGCGCAAGGGGTACAGGCTGAAGCAGCCCGTGTTGTAGCGACAACAGATATGAATCCGATTTTATTAAAGCCAAAGCAGGATATGGTATCTGAGGTTATTGTACATGGCAAGCATTTTTTAAATATGGATGCTAAGAGCTATCGCAATCAATTTGTACAACAAGCAATGCCGATTGTTGAGAAGTCTGTACGTACTTTACAAAATACATATGATGTTATTGTGCTTGAGGGTGCGGGAAGCCCGGCTGAAATTAATTTAAAGGATCGCGATATCGCCAATATGCGCATGGCACATTTAGCAGATGCTGCAGTTGTGTTAGTAGCAGATATTGACCGAGGTGGTGTGTTTGCATCCATTATTGGGACGCTAGCTTTGCTTGATGATACAGAGCGTGCACGTGTAAAGGGACTCATTATTAATAAATTCCGCGGTATGCGCGAGCTTTTAGACGATGGAATTGAATGGGTAGAGCGTGAGACAGGCATCCCTGTTTTAGGCGTTGTGCCATATGTAGATGTGAATATTGAAGCGGAAGATTCATTAGCGCTGTCTGCACTGCGATTTAAAAAACCAAAGCCTGGTGAGTTTTCTGTTGATGTGGCGATGGTTCGTTTACCTCGCATTTCGAATTTCACAGATATCGATCCATTTTTTGATGAGCCAGAGGTCGGTGTACGTTTAATCGGCAATGTGGCAGAGCTTGGCACACCGGATTTGCTCATACTACCGGGCACTAAAAGCACAATGGATGATTTAGCATGGCTTAAGGCACAAGGCTTTGCTCAGGCGATTTCAAACTTACGTGCACATGGCACTAAAATCATTGGCATATGTGGCGGTTTTCAAATGCTCGGTGAAGTGTTACTCGATCCAGATGCAGTTGAAGGAAATGGCGACTCGGCACAGGGTCTCGGCTTATTACCGATGGAAACCGTATTTGTAGGAGATAAAAAAACCGTACAAATGTCCGGGACGCGCGGAAATGATACATTGACAGGCTATGAAATTCATCTTGGTCGTACAAAAATTTTACGAGATGAAGTATCACCATTTTTACATTTAACAGATGGTCGTGTAGATGGAGCAGTAAGTACTGACGAACAAGTAATTGGTACATACTTCCATGGTTTATTCCATAATCGTAACTTTACACGTCAGCTTGTCAATGATATTCGCATATCAAAAGGGCTGGCAACATTGCCGACAGATGTTAAAAGCGATGCTGAGCGTAGGGAAGATGCCTACAATATGCTGGCATCCCATGTGCGTGCTAATTTAAATATGGAAAAAATATATGAGATGCTAAAAATTGAGGTACATGGATGACAAGAAAAGGACCGTTAGCTATTAACTATGAAGCATTATGGCAAGAAGGAATGAAGGATTGGCAAGGTCAAATGCCAGAGCGCATGGTCAATGATCAATTAGAGGAACAGTTTTGGTCTAAATCGATAGCGCGCAAAAAAATTGGCCAAACCGATCCTTATGCAGCTCGTATTTTTCAAGAAATAAAAAAACATATACAACCACATCATTCTGTAGTTGAAATTGGTCCAGGATGGGGTAATTATACGTTTCCGTTTGCGGACTATGTGCGTGAACTAACGTGTGTAGATAGCTCTGACAGCATGCTCTCTTATTTACAACATTGTTTGCAAGAAAAGAGCAATGTATCTTATGTCCATGCGAAGTGGGAGAAACTTGATGAAAATGAGTTAAAAGCACATGATATTGTAATTGGCGTCAATTGTTTTTATCGTATGTACGAAATTAAAGCTGCCCTTGCTCACATGAATCGGCTTGCTAAAAAACGTGCGATTATCGGCATGACAACAGGTCCGATTCAGCCACATTACGAAGTATTACATGAAAAATACGGTTATGATATAAAATATCCACGAAGAGATTATATTGAATTTTTGAATTTACTTTATGAAATGGATATCTATGCAGCGTGTGACATTATTCCATTAAAGCGAACATATGAATATGAATCGTATGATCAGCTTGTAACAACACAAAGCAAAAAAATATTGAGTGCTGATTATAATCGATCACATGTTGAGGAATCGCTTGCACCGTATATTGAGGAAAAGAATGGTCGTTATTACTATCGTCATGACTTCCATGCAGCACTCATCTCATGGGAACCAAAATAATGAAAAAACCTTTGGAGATTGCTTTCACCAAAGGTTTTTCTTCTGTTTAGCAATAAGGTACAATAGAACGACAGAAAAAGAATCGAGGTGGCAGTTGTGCAACTACATTTTTTAGGAACAGGCGCAGGCATGCCTTCAAAAGAACGCAATACGAGCGCATTAATGGTAAAGCTATTGGATGAAAACGGTGAAATGTGGCTATTTGATTGTGGAGAGGCGACACAACACCAAATTTTGCATACATCATTAAAGCCACGTAAAGTGTCGAAAATATTTATCACGCATTTACATGGCGATCATATTTTTGGTTTACCAGGATTTTTGAGCTCGCGTTCATTTCAAGGTGGCGATGAGCCGCTGACAATTTTTGGTCCAGCAGGTTTACAGCAATGGGTAGAGCAAACCTTTGCACTATCAAAAACACATTTAACGTATCCATTACAATTTGTAGAAGTATGCGAAGGGATTATTTACGAAGATGATAAGTTTACAGTGCATGCTAGTGAATTACGTCATGTTGTCCCATGTTTTGGCTACCGTATAGAGCAAAAGGATTTACCTGGCGAGTTACTGATGGAGAAAGTACAAACTTTCGGCGTACCCAAAGGACCATTACTTGGCCAGTTAAAACGAGGACAAGATATTGAACTTGAAAATGGCACTGTCGTTAAAGCAGCAGATGTAGTTGCTCCTCCCAAAAAAGGCTTTACACTTGCTATTTTAGGTGACACAAAATATTGTGAAGAAGCCATTGCGTTGGCTGAAAAAGCCGATGTCGTAGTCCATGAGGCAACATTTGATGGTAGTACAACCGACTTAGCTGCTAGCTATGGTCACTCAACAAATGTGGAAGCAGCAATGGTAGCAAGGAGAGCTGGAGCAAAGTATTTACTCCTAAATCATTTAAGTGCACGTTTTTTACCACATGATTTACCTGTATTTTTAGCAGAGGCACAAGCAATCTTTCCGCAAACGAGCCTCACAGCCGACCAATCGGTATATGATTGGGGTAACGATAAATTATTCTAGTATAAAATTATGTTGTATAAAGCCAATAAAAAAACACCTTTTTTATGACTGTTCATTAAAAAGGTGCTTTTTTCTTTGGCTTATAATGCTGTAAAAAGAACTATGTAAGAAAAATATTTCATAAAAATATACTTTTTAATCAATGAAACTAGATAAAATAATGTATTAATAGTAATTTACTGTTAATTTTCAACGTGGAGTTTTTTTTATTACAATTTAATGACATTTTAATGGTATGTGAAAATTTATTATCCTAAATCAATTAAATATAAAGGGATGATATTGTATTATTGAATGGAAAAAAAACTATTTTCGGGGGGATAGTCAATGGGAAAATCAATGAAGTGGAAAATGATGCTGGAAATTATGGTGATTGTAGTATTAATCATTAGTGCATTTTCTTTTTATATTTTTCAGGCGACATATAAAACCGTCAAGAATAATGGTGATGCACTTGCAAGCTCAATAGTAATGGGCATGGAAGGGGCTATTCAATCAAGGGCAAAAGCAGAAGAAATTATGGAAAAGGAAATGATTGCTGAATCTGTCATGGCTTCATATATTATTGACAAAGGTGCAACATATGCGGATTTAAAAGCAATCGCTGAAAGAGGTGGGATAGATGAAATTTGGAGTACCGATGAAAAGGGAAACACGACCGTCACATCGGTGGCCCCATCAATAAATTTTAATTTTGGCTCAGATCCACACGGACAAGCGGCTGAATATATGCAATTATTAGATGGACGGGCTACAGAAATTGTTCAGAAAGCACAAATTCGTGATGTGGATAGTGAGTTTTATAAATTTGTAGGTGTTAGTAGTTGGAATCCTGCTACGCCACAAATTGTTCAAGTAGCAAGACATGGTCAACAGCTATTAGATTTAGAAAAAAGTATCGGCAGTGACTATTACATAAGTGAACTAAACAAATATTTATCTAATACGGTGTTATATGCAGCCGTTGTAAATGGACAAGGAGAATCCATTGTTGCGACAACAGAAAAAAATTTAGCAGAAATAGGTTTTTCAAAAGAACTATTTACTTCAGGAAAAAATATTGAAATCTCTGGGCACTATGACGGAAAGCGCGTAACACAATATGTAAAGCCGTTATCAAATGGCACTTCTTTAGCTATAATCGTGTCAAATGACGTGCTATCTAATATACTGATGGGAACTATTATTGCATCAATTATAGTGGTATGTGTCATTTTTCTTATAACAGGAGTCACGATTACTAGACAAGTTTCTCGTATTTTACATGTACGTAATTCCTTAGAAGAAATTAGTAAAGGTGAGGCAGATTTAACGAAACGTATAGATGTTAAGGCAAAAGATGAGATTGGGCAATTGGTCAGTTCTTTTAATGGAATGATGGATAATTTTCAGCAAATTATGTGTGATTTACAACAAGATGCTACTCAATTAAAGGCTGCAACAAATGTTATTCATGGAAATGCGCACAATACATTAGAATCTGCGCAAAATATTCAAGAAGAATCTCATCAAGTTGCAAAAGCATCGTTTGCACAGTTGAAAAATACGGAAGATAGTGCACAATCTATGGAAGAGTTAGCTCGTAGTATTCAATCTATTTCAGAATCCATAAATGAAATTTCAACGATTTCTCGGAACACAGAGGAAAATGCCAATAGTGGTCTGCACATTATGAAGAGTCTACAAAATCAATTAGTTGAAGTTCATAAAAAAACGAATCATTCCGTTGCAAGTATGCAAGAATTAGAAAAACTATCAGTGATGATTGGTGAGTTTACAAGTGTTATTACCGACATTTCAGAGCAAACGAATTTGCTTGCACTTAACGCATCTTTAGAGGCAGCACGGGCAGGTGAAGCAGGTAAAGGCTTTGCGGTTGTTGCAGAGGAAGTACGTAAATTAGCTGAAGAATCAAAAGTTGCGGCTGTGCGAATATCACACCTCGTCTCAACTGTCGAAGGTGAAACAACGAAAATTGTTTCTGCGATTAATTCCACAGCAGAAGTTTTAAATATAGGTCGTTCAATTGCAAGTAAAGCAGGGCAATCCTTTGAAGGTATTCAAAATGATGTGCAAATTTTAGCTGAGCAAATAGATTTAGTGTCAAGTTCGTCAGAAGAAATTGCAGCCAGTACAGAAGAAGTGACTGCTACAATGGAGGATGTTTCATTATTAGCAAAGCAGACATCAACAAATGTAGACGCTGTTGCACAAAAAGCAAAAAATCAAGCAACAAGTATGCATGAAATGACGTCCATTGTTGATTTGCTAAATGGGACAGCAAAAAAGCTACAGCAAACTGCTGGCAAGTATAAAGTATAGTCACTAATCTGTTAAAACCTAGGGTATTTGTAGAAATATAGTGCGCTTAGTAGATGATTTCCGTATAATTAAGTAAAAGGGGAGTGGTTGTATGGAGCAACAAAAGATGCCACCAGCTGTTTTACGTTTACTCGTTATCTTTCCAAACGTGTTAAGCTATTTACTATTAGGCGGACTTATTATTTATGTTACTTCAAATTATGAATTGTTAAAGTCAACAGAAAGCTTGAAGGTATGGCTAATTTTCATTGCGGTCCTTGCACCAGCAGCAGCCTTTACAACCTTTAGTATTGTAAAAAAAATTCGCGCTGGTCATATGTAACAGACATCATAGCGTACAAAGGAACACGTTACATCTTTTAGAAGATGCAACGTGTTTTTTAATAGAAAAAAAGTAAAACTTAGTACGGAAAATTGTTGAATTGCATGGAAAGAGAATAAAAAAATTTCATATAGGAAAACTAAAAATACAAAGTGTAAATCGTTATTATAAAGAACTGAGGTGCCGTTCATGGATCAACCAAATTGTGATTCCGCTCCATTAAAACAAACAATTAAAGAAGAACTTAGTCAAGTTATTTTGTCTTTACAGCAAAGTTTAACAGCAATGGATTCTTTAGAAGATTGTCTACTTGCAGATTTGGAAAAAATAAAAGAAAAATTTTTAACGATTGAAATGCAAGCAGCTACATTTTATTTAAATTGCTATTTGTCGCCCTTTACTGAAAAATACCCAGAGCTGTCCATTTGCGTTCAAAATATGTCGAAAAGACGCCATGGTGGGCTAATTGTATTTGAAAGAGAGAATTCCATTGAACATCTCATAAAGCCAGGTATTCATATTGGCGCAGAATTAACACACTCCCTGTTAGAATCGATTTTTTACCCAGGCAATCCACTCCATGATGGAGCTGTTTTGGTTAAGAGTAATCGAATAATCTCAGCGGCAAATGTTCTACCTCTGTCAGACATCTATACAGGTGATAAAAAACTTGGAACGAGACATCGAGCTGCGATAGGCTTAAGTGAGCTCAGTGATGCATTAATTATGGTTATATCAGAAGAAACAGGGAGAATTTCTTTTGCTTTTAATGGAAGCTTACATCCCATTACTTCACAGGGCATTATAGAGTGAAAAATAGACTCTATATATAATATCTCAAATTCGAGATATTTTCCTTGCAACTTCATCACTTGCGTGGTAAAGTGATGATACAGTTCGAGGAAGGGAGGGCAAAGTGATGGAAAAACATACACTAGGCTCACTAACATGGCTGCGAATGATGCGCTTTACCAATCAAAGTAATCAGCTATCGAATGAATTTTTAAAGCGTTTTAATTTAACAACTGCACAGTTTGATGTTCTCATTCAAATTAAAACATACGAACCGTTAACGCAATCACAGCTAGCAGAAAAAGTGACAGTAACGCAAGGTGGTATGTCTCGGATGCTTGCACGTCTTGAAAAAGAAGGTCTAATTGAGCGCAAACAAAACTGGAAAACAAAAACAATCTCACTAACCGTAAAAGGGGACCATTTGATAGATACAGCGACGCCAAGTCAGCTTCACTTTCAATCCTCGTTTTTTGAAGAAGTGCTATCAGAAGAAGAAATGAAATTATTATATACACTTATGTCAAAACTAGAAAAACATAGCCGAGAAAAAAAATTACCTTAGGCGTGATTTTTTTTACACCATCACTTGCTTAGTCAAGTGAAATTCAGGAGGACTCAAAATGAACAAATTAAGCGGACATCATCATATTTCCATGTTAACGAAAAATGGTAAACGTAATAACGAATTTTACACGAAAATCCTTGGTTTACGTCGGGTGAAAAAAACAGTCAACCAAGATTCACCGTCCATGTACCATTTATTTTATGGTGATCGTACAGGTGCAGCTGGAACAGAATTAACATTTTTTGAAATGCCTGTAGCTGGACGAACAGTACGTGGAACGAATGCTATTACACGCATAGGATTATTAGTTCCAAGTTATGACAGTCTATTATTTTGGAAAAAGCGTTTTGAACTTTTACAAGTAGAACATAGTGACATCACAACATATGCGGGCAAAGATGCACTATTTTTTGAGGACCATGAAGGCTTGCGTATGGTGCTGATAAATCATGATGGACAGTCGACGCCAGCTGGGTGGCAAGCGTGGGATGAAACCGAAATCGCACCAGAGCATCTTATTTTAGGTATGGGCACGGTTGAAATTACTGTCCGATATTTACAGCGTACAGTGAATTTATTACAAGAACTTTTTGCCTATACAATTGTCACTGAAGATGACAAAGAAGTTCGACTTCAATCGATTGCTGGAGAAACATTTGGTGAAATCATCGTAAAGGAATTAGAGGGACCGAGTGAAAAGCCGGGGCGAGGCAGTATTCATCACCTTGCTTTGCGTGTTGCAACAGTGGAAGAACTTCAAAAATGGGATGAATTGATTAAAGCGCGTGGTTTAGACAGCTCAGGCGTTGTGGATCGCTACTACTTCCAAAGCCTCTATTTTAGAGATCGTAACGGCATTCTCTTTGAGATGGCGACAGATGGACCTGGATTTACAGTAGATTCCGCTATAGAGGATTTGGGAAATGATCTTGATCTGCCACCATTTTTAGAAGCAAAACGCGCAGAAATTGAAGCTATTTTAGAACCACTTGATTAAAGGAGAGAGCACAATGGAAAAATATCGTATTGATCAATCAGCAGGCTTAGAATTTGGACTATATTCATTGGGAGATCATATTCCAAATCCATTAACAGGTGAGCGGATATCTGCCCAGCAACGTATACAGGAGCTCATAGAAATGAGCCAATTAGCGGAGCAAGCAGGCATAGATGTATTTGGCGTAGGAGAAAGTCATCAATCGTATTTTACAACACAGGCTCATACAGTCGTTTTAGGCGCCATTGCACAAGCTACGAAAAAAATTAAAATAACAAGTTCTGCCACTGTTTTAAGTGTTTCAGATCCAGTAAGAGTATATGAGGATTTTGCGACTATTGATTTAATTTCTGATGGGCGTGCTGAAATTGTAGCCGGTCGAGGTTCACGAGTGGGAGCATATCATTTACTTGGCGTTAATTTACAAGATTACGAAGAAATTTTTGAGGAAAAATTAGAGCTGTTAAAAAAAATTAATGAAGAACAGCTTGTGACATGGGAAGGGCAGTATAGAGCACCACTTCACAATGCACAAATTTTGCCACAGCCTAAAAATGTTTCGCTGCCAATTTGGCGCGCTGTTGGTGGGCCGCCTGCAAGTGCCATAAAAGCAGGGTATATGGGCATTCCGATGATGTTAACAACATTAGGTGGTCCAGCCATAAACTTTAAACCTTCAGTCGATGCATATCGTGAGGCTGCTGAAAGAAGTGGTTTTGATGCAGAGCAGTTACCAATTGCCACAACAAGTTTATTTTATGTGGCAGATACATCAAAAGAAGCTTTGCAAAATATGTATCCTCATCTAAATGGGGGCTTCCAAGCAATTCGTGGTGGCGGTTATCCAAAACAACAATTTGCCCAAGCAGTTGATACACGTGATGCTTTAATGGTCGGAAGTAAAGAACAAATTATTGAAAAGTTACTGTATCAATATGAACTTTATGGCATGCAACGTTTTATGGCACAAATTGATTTTGGTGGGGTGCCTTTCGATAAATTGATGAAGAATATCGAAATTATTGGCAATGACATCTTACCAGCAATTAAAAAATATACAGCGAAATAAGGAGCGAGCAGCATGAAAATCGTCGCACTAGCAGGTTCAATCGTCGGCTCTAAAACAAAAATAGCCATTCATAAAATTGTGGATATCCTACATGCAAAATACCCAGAGCATGAGGTAACAGTACTTGACCTAGCTCAGTACAATCTTGCATTTAGTGATGGCCGTCATTACGTAGATTACGAGGGTGATACGAAGTATGTGGCAGAAACAATCATGGCGGCTGATGCATTAGTGATTGGGACACCAACATTTCAAGCTTCGATTCCGGCAACATTAAAAAATATTTTCGATTTACTTCCTGTTAATGCTTTTCGTGATAAAACGGTCAGCGTAATAGTAACAGCGGGGTCATCTAAACATTACTTAATGGTAGAGCAACAATTAAAGCCAATTCTTGCTTATATGAAAGCTCATATTGTACCGACCTACGTTTTTATAGAAGAAAAGGATTTCTTACGCAAAGAAATTGTTAATGACGATGTTCTTTTCCGCTTAGAGCGTTTAGCAGAAGATACAGTTATGGTAGCAGATGCCTTCGCTGAAATCCTTGCTAAAAAAGATGCGGAGTATGATTTTTAGCGCAAACAAGTAAAAAGCTGCTAATTTAAGATGATAATAGGAAACACTGCATAGTATGTATGCAGTGTTTCTTTTATAAATAAGGAAGGGTAATGCCGATGATTTCCGCTGCGGCCGGCGCTTTCCGCGGGCACAGTGTAAGCCGCAACCCTCGCTAACGTGCGGATTGTTGCGTCTTACATGCTGTGTTGTTCCCGCAGGAGTCGCCGCCCTCCACTCCAATCAACTAGTATCGTGTTCTAATTGTTTGAGTGCCTGGCACTTTTTCATGGACACCTCGCATAATATAACGCCACCTAATATCGTCAAAATCCACTACGCTTTCAACAGGCATACACACAAGCTGCAATCCTCGCAGTCGCGTGTTTGTTGCGTCGTACATTGCCAGGAGTCTTCGTGGATTTTTCCTCCGTGAGTCAAGATATGACTATCCTGGTAAATTATTTAAGTGCCATGCACCCTCCGCTGCCCTAGCGGAAATCAACGGCAGTAGTCCACCCTATTCATTCACCCACTTAAACCATCTTGCATGACCGTCTGGTTGATCGATTGTCCGAATGGATTTTATTTCTCCTTCATGCAGAAAATCCTGATGTAACTTCAAATCAAATAAATTATTATAACAATGATATAGTGGCCTCTCCAAACTAATGTCTTTTAGACGGTCGATTAATGCATGCCGTAATGTAAGAGGAATCTGATTGGCAACATGCGTATGATAAACTACTAACATCGACTGTGGATCGATTTGGCTACTAATATCTTTTAAACCTTCGATTGCATCCCCTCTAACGAGTGCTATTTTGACTTGTTGTAAAATCGGAATGGCTGTATTTAAAAGTGTACGTCGTTCATGGTGTTCAGGCCAAATTAACGCTTGAAGCCATGCAACATCCTGTTCATTCGTAACATCCATTGGATTTAAATCAATACCAATCCGCTGTGACACTATCAACGGTTGGCTAAGAGAAGGGGGAAGAGCATCCCCTATATTTTCCGATGTTAAAACGAGTTTAGTAGCGGAATTGTAAACTGACAACGTTTGGTTATAGCAGTAATTATATTGATCCATTGCAAGTTGTAGTCCTGCACTTGTTCCAATTTCAATAAAAGCTAATGGCATCCTATGGTTTTGATAAATTTCAGTCATCATCGGGTAAAGATAAGCACAACGTCGAATTTCGTTTGTTTGTACGAGTCTTTCTTGAAGAATTGTCTTTACTTCATGTGCATGGAACAAAACAAACTTTTTGAAAAACGGATAAACACTGTCTAGCGGCTTCGGTGTAGTTGTGAGCGAAGGATAAAAATCCGCTAAGTCGTCATCCATATATGTCAATAGCAAATAGTGTACAGCAGCAAACAATAAATTAGGTACAGGCTGTCCGTTAGCACCATCCTTTGCAATCAGCAATAATTCTTCATCATCAGCAATTTGATAGGCTAAATGTTCAT
The DNA here is from genome assembly GCF_044761135.1 of Lysinibacillus sp. NPDC097868. Taxonomy (NCBI): domain Bacteria; kingdom Bacillati; phylum Bacillota; class Bacilli; order Caryophanales; family Bacillaceae; genus Lysinibacillus; species Lysinibacillus sp. NPDC097868. Next base: position 1,104,556 of record NZ_JBIWBS010000001.1, read on the forward strand.
AAAGTGGGCTTGAGTTTTTACATTCATTTTTTGCAAACGTGCGGAACTGCTTGCTTATCATAGCTAACATTCTGATTCTCCCCTTTGTTTTAAAATGAACTATCTAGCCTTGAGTTTATTATTGTTATACAATTTAGTAAATTAAATATATTTAATGAATTTAATTAAAAATTTTAATTGGAGTAGGGGAAGGTATGGATTATAAATGGTTAAAGTCTTTTGTTGTAGCAGCGAAGTCGTGTAATTTTCGAATGGCTGCTGAAGAATTACATGTATCGCAACCAAGTATTACCGTACATATTCATCAATTAGAGCAGTTTCTGAATGTCTCGTTATTTAAACGGGAGAAAAATCGCGTGCAGTTAACGGAGGCAGGGGAGTTATTTTTAACAGAAGCGTTGCAAATCATGCAACAGTGGGAAAAAAGTATTGAGCGCTTTCAGTTAGTGACGAAGGGAATTCAAGAAAAAATTATTATTGCAATGACACCGTTAATGGTGGAAACAATTTTACCCCATGTTATTTACCAGTTTATAAATGAACATCCGACAATTGAAATTTCAATTCTAGTGGAGGAATCCTCCAAAATAGAAGAATTAATTCATCATGGCAAGGCACATATCGGTATTTCATTATTGCCAACACGCTATCGACATTGGTGTCAAGAACTGCTAGTAGAAAGTCCATTAGAATTGGTCATTCCGTTAGATGCATTTGATGACGAAACAGGCGCTTATATTGATTATGAAGAATTGTTTCAAACATATACTTTATTTACCCATCATCATCCAACCATTTGGGAAGATTTATTACATCAAATCCATAATAAATACGTCTATACGAAACATGTGTCAATATCACAATCTTATGTTGTCAAACGATTAATCAAAGACGGCTTAGGTATGTCATTTTTACCTCGAATGATTGTTAGAAGAGAGCGAATGGAAGGGCGCTTTAATATTGTACCTTTTACAGAGTTTGCATTACCTAGCGTCCCCGTCTACCTTTTTTACAAAGATTCCGTTCAAGTTCCGCAAGAATTATTGCTATTATTCCAAACAAGGGACTATTTATAGAAAGGAGCGACTTTATTATGAAAATTGCAGTTTTGGCTGATATTCATGGTAATAAGGATGCATTACAAGCTGTCCTAACGGATATTCACAGAAGGGGCATTGAAACAATCTATAATTTAGGGGATAGTTTGTATGGTCCGCTATTTCCGATAGAAACATATGATCTGCTAGTAGAGTCGAAGGTCCAAAGTATAATGGGAAATTGCGATAGAATGTTACTAGAAAACATTCCAAATCCAACAGTAGGTTATGTGCAACACTTATTAGGGGACAAGCATCGACAATGGGTAACAAATTTGCCTGCAGTAATAGAAACAGAGGATATGTATTTTTGCCACGGTACACCTGCATGTGATGAAACATATATGTTAGAAAATATGGGCGCAAATGGCTCAACGTTGAAAAAAAATGAAGAAATTATGGAATATGTGCAGGATATTAAACAAGAAATTATCTTTTGTGCACATACCCATATTCCTAGAGTAGTCTACCTTCCAAATAATAAAATAATTATTAACCCTGGCAGCGTCGGTCTCCCAGCTTATGAAGAGGTGATCCCAATCTATCACAAAATGGAGTCAGGTTCGCCATTCGCTAATTACACAATTGTTAGCAAAGAACAAGAGCATTGGCTAATTGAGCAAGTACTTATTGGCTATGACCGTCAAGGGGTCATCAACAAAAGTAAAGAAAATGGACGTTTGGATTGGACCTGTGCACTAGAAACTGGGAGAATGTAGTTAAAAGGAGTGGAGATTTTATGGTATTTTCATTGTTTAAGAAAAATAAAAAGCCTCAGCAAATGACCAATAGAGTTGAGTTTTGTTTGACAAATTTATCGCTTGGTGCAGCTGATGCCTACGATGTTTTAGCAGAGCGATCAGATATAGAAATAGAAGAATCAGGTTGTACTTCCCACTGTGAAATTTGCGAGCAGGGCATTTTTGCAATTGTTAATGGCGAGATTATTACGGCATCTGACGCGCCTTCACTAGTACAAGCGGTTGATGAAGAAATCAAGCAAAACCCGCTTTTTTAAAGGTAATAACACGTGAGCAATCGCCGATAGAAATGCATGAATCGCCGATTACTCGAGGGGAATCGCCGATAAACCATGCCAAATCGCCGATAAAAACAAAAAAAACGCTGATAGCTCAAAAGTTAACAAGCTATCAGCGTGTGTAGAAGTGCTTATAAGAGAAGTGAGTTACCAACCTCGTACATATTGCACAGGTGGTTCGATTTTTTCACCCAGTTCCTTTGCAGCATGGAGTGGCCAATAGGGATCTCGTAATAACACACGACCTAAGAAAATTAAGTCAGCGCGGTTATTTTGCAATATTTCTTCAGCATGCTGCGCTATTGTAATTAGACCAACTGCACCAGTAGGAATATTTGCCCCATGTTTTATCGTTTCAGCATGTGGAACTTGATAACCAGGGAACGGATGAATATGTGCCTGTACGACCCCACCAGTTGAGACATCGACTAAATCTACGCCCTGCGATTTCATCCAACGACTAAAGACGATAAAGTCCTCCATTGTTGTGCCATCTTGTGCATAGTCTTCCGCAGAAACACGAACGAGTAAAGGGCCTTCCCAAACGCTTCGAATTGCATCAATTACTTGACGTAGCAAGCGATAGCGATTTTCCTGAGAACCACCGTATAGATCGCTTCGTTTATTTGTTGCTGGTGACAAAAATTCACTAATTAAATAGCCGTGTGCACCGTGAATCTCAAGCACATCAAAACCTGCTTGACGGGCGCGAACAGCAGCTTTTTTAAAGGCTTCAATGACATATTCAATATCGTCAAGTGTCATTTCAGACGGTGTTTTATAATCATCACTAAAAGCAATGGCTGAAGGACCGAAAATTTCATCATCTACAGTTGCTTTACGTCCTGCATGGGCAAGCTGAATGCCTGTTTTAGCTCCGTAAGCTTGCATATTTGTTACTAATTGTTGTAAACCTTCGATATGCGCGTCATCCCAAATACCAAGGTCGTTACTAGAGATTCGCCCCTCGGGTACTACAGCAGTAGCCTCCAATAGTATTAACCCAATTTGTCCAGCAGCACGTGTTGCATAATGCACAAGATGGAAAGGTGTAACAAAACCGTCATCCTTAGCAGAATACATACACATCGGGGCCATGACAATGCGGTTATTTAACGAAATCGTTTGTAATTGGTATGGTTCAAATAATTTAGTCAATGCAAAGCCCTCCTAATTCCTAGTTAATACCTCTATTTTGCATGGATTACTTACTTTTTGCAAGTGCGCGAGATCGAGCTTCAGCTTCTTTTATGCATGCTTCAATCGCTTCATTAAATTGATATTGTTCGAGCGCTTTAATACCAGCTTCTGTTGTACCACCTGGACTCGTAACTTTTTTTCGAAGCACATCAGGCTCATCAACGGATTGCTTTAACATTTCAGCTGTACCTGCGAGGGTTTGTGTCATAAGTAATCTTACAGTATCTTTTGAAAGCCCTACCTCGATTCCTACTCGTTCAAATGCTTCCATTAAATAATAAATATAAGCAGGGCCACTGCCAGATAGCGCTGTAACGGCATGCAACTGGTCTTCCTCAACTTCGATTACAGATCCCACTGCTTCTAATAATTGCAAAAACATTGTATGTTGTGTCGCTGATACTTGCCCATTAAATGCTATACCACTTGCGGACATTCCGATCGTTGCAGATGTATTTGGCATTACTCTAGCTACAGGGCGCAATCCTAACTGCTCTGTTATAGTGCTAATAGCAATGCCTGCTAAAATGGATAGAATTGCAGTATGCTCTGTTATTTTTGATTTCAGTTCAAGCATGGCTGTTATGGCATCCTTTGGCTTTATCGCTAAAATGATAAGATCTGCTTGCTGATAGATAGTTTCTTCAAAATTACAATTGATGCCGTACGTGTCGTGTAAAAATTGTAAACGTTCCTTATCTGAGCGATTGGTGACATAAATTTCTTGTGCTTTAAATACATTCTGCTTAATCCAGCCTTGCATTAATGCTTCTGCCATCGAGCCAGCACCAATAAAAAGTATTTTTTTCATAGGAAAAACCTCCGATTCAAAATAAAAAAGCGCTCTCGTCCTTACATAGAAGGACGAAAACGCTATCGTTTCCGCGGTACCACCTTTGTTTGCCAATTGGCACAACTCTTAGCCCTTTTATCGCAAGGGGGACGGTTATGTTGTCATAACTGCTCAGAAGTAGGTTCTGTAATGGGAGTGGGTGATGTTACTTGCAGCAAATGTAACACTCTCTTGACACCTTCACCAACTACATACTTGGCTTCCTCAACGCACATAAATAATTTGATTATTCAAAATTATATTGATAATATGTCAAGCTGTCAACAGGAGGGGTGACTTAAGAAAGAAAAACTTGTAGAATAGATGAATCGGTATTCATTAGTTGCGCAAAAAAAGGGGGAGACAGCTTTGTCGATACATAAAATAGAAATTCCAACACCCTATGCAGTAGGAGACGTCAATGCATTTGTTGTCAAAGGTGATGCATTAACAATATTTGATGTTGGTCCAAAAACAATGGAAGCTTATGATGCACTTAAATGGGGTATTCGAGCAGCTGGCTTTGATTTACGAGATATAGAACAGGTTGTATTAACCCATCACCATCCTGATCATGCGGGATGGGTTGATGCTTTTCCACATGCAGAAATTTTAGGCCATGCCTATAACGATAAATGGCTACGTCATGATGAAGAGTTTTTACGTTATCATGAGCAGTTTTACAGTGAGCGTTTGTTCGAACATGGCGTACCCCGAGAATATATTCAACAGAGTGTCCATGTTCGTCGAGAATTAGAGCTTGTTGGAGAACGACCATTGACACAAATTTTACACGATGGGGATGAAGTACCCGGGCATCCTGGTTTAAAGGCAATTGAAACATTAGGACATGCACAAAGTCATTTCATTTTTTGGGATGAAAAAACGCATAATGTTATCGGCGGAGATTTATTGTTAGAAAAAATTACACCAAATCCATTAATCGAGCCACCTTTAGACCGCACACTAGGTCGCCCGAAATCATTGTTGCAATATAATGCATCGCTAGAAATATTACGTCAATTGCCTGTAAACATTATGTATACAGGGCATGGAGCAAATTTAGAAGACATACCACATTTAATTGATAAACGTCTTGAACGACAACATCATCAATCTATGAAGGTGTATGAGTTATTTGGTGGTGATGAGTTAACGGTTGTACAAATGACAAAACGGTTATATCCATCGATTTTTCAGCATCAGCTTGGCTTGACATTATCAAAAACACTTGGACATTTAGACTATTTAGAGGCAAAGAACCTAGTGGTTTCAGAGAAGAATAATGAAGGTGTCTATTTGTTTAAAAGAAAGTAGGTTTTATACATGAAAATGAATAAAAAGACAATCTTTGTAACAGGTGCAACGAGTGGAGTTGGCCTGAAAATAACCGAATTGTTAGTTGCACAAGGCCATATCGTGTATGCTACTGGGCGTAATGAAGTAGCTTTAAAAACATTACAACGTTTAGGCGCCAATGTTATACAAGCTGATTTAACATCCCTAACAGCAATCGACGACGTATGTGCGCAGCTACCTATGCTTGATGTAGCCATTTTTTCTGCTGGGGTAGGGAAGTTCGCTATTGCACCGATGTTATCAGATGACGATATTACCGAAATGGTGGAGCTCAATATTCGTGTTCCGATGTATTTAGCAAAGCGTATAGCGACTCGAATGATTGCGCGTGAGCAAGGGCAACTAATATTTATCGGTTCACAGGCTGGAAAGGTAGCGACACCTAAAGCAAGTGTTTATGCTGCGACAAAACACGCCATTGTCGGCTTTACAAATGGCCTGCGTATGGAGCTAGCTCCGTACAATATTAAAGTAACGGCGATTCATCCTGGACCAATTGATACTCCATTTTTAGATAAAGTAAATGATGAAAGTGGTTATCGAGAGACCTTAGGTAGATTGTTATTAACACCAGAAGAGGTGGCACAAGCCACGGTAAAAACAATCGAACGTCCAGTCCGAGAAGTGAACTTGCCACGAATGATGGGGTTGACAAGTAAACTATATGCATTAGCGCCAGCTACCATCGAATTTTTAGCAAAACCATTATTCAATAAAAAATAATATGAGTGCCAGTCACCCAAACAATTTATAAATATTCAAGCTAAAACATACAGAGACTCCTTTAGAAAAGTACACTTGCTAAGTGCCAGTCACTCAAACAATTTATAAATATCCAAGTGAAAACCCACTAAGGCTCCTGCGGCTTATGATATAACCGCAGAAAGCGAAGTGGGTTTTTTCGTTTTAAGAGCCAGCGCCTTTTAATATCATATACATTCAGCTAAATAGGAATAAGTCGTATTTTCGAGTGTAAATATTCACTGTTCGAATACTAGCGATAACTATTGCTATTGCAGACTTTTAACATTCTTCACAAAAGTACATTATTTTATAAAAATGCACTTGTATTTATTTTTATAACATGATACTATTCGTGTATAAACTTTTAAGTGAGTGTATAAACATACATATCATATAGAGCAATTGGAGGCGCATTTCGTATGGCAAATAAAAAAGTAGTATTAGCATACTCAGGCGGTCTTGATACTTCTGTAGCAATTCCGTGGTTAAAAGAACAAGGTTGGGACGTAATTGCAGTTTGTCTAGACGTTGGTGAAGGTAAAGATCTTGAATTTGTGAAAAATAAAGCACTTCAAGTAGGTGCAATTGAATCTTATATGGTTGATGCAAAGGATGAATTCGCTGAACAATATGCACTTATTTCGTTACAGGCGCATACTTGGTACGAACAAAAATACCCATTAGTATCAGCACTTTCTCGTCCATTAATTTCTAAAAAGTTAGTGGAAATCGCTAACCAAGTGGGTGCGGACGCAGTGGCTCACGGTTGCACAGGTAAAGGAAATGACCAAGTTCGTTTCGAAGTTTCAATTAAAGCATTAAATCCAGATTTAGAAGTTTTAGCACCTGTGCGTGAGTGGGGCTGGAGCCGTGATGAAGAAATCGAATATGCAATGCAACATAATGTTCCGATTCCTGCAACATTAGATTCTCCATTCTCGATTGACCAAAACTTATGGGGTCGTGCAAATGAAGCGGGCGTAATGGAAGATCCTTGGGTATCACCACCAGAAGAAGCTTATGGCCTAACAGTTTCTGTAGAAAACGCACCAAATGAAGCTGAATATGTAGAAATCGAATTTATTGCGGGTAAACCAGTATCATTAAACGGTAAAGAAATGAAGCTTGCTGATTTAATTCAAGAACTGAATGCAGTAGCAGGTGCACACGGTGTTGGCCGTATTGACCATGTTGAAAACCGTTTAGTTGGTATTAAATCTCGTGAAGTATACGAAATTCCAGGTGCAAAAGTACTTTTAACTGCGCATAAGGAGCTTGAAGACTTAACGCTTGTGAAAGAATTAGCACACTTCAAACCAGTCATTGAGAAAAAATTATCTGAACTAATTTATGATGGTTTATGGTTCTCTCCTTTACGTGATGCATTACAAGCATTCCTTGCAGAATCACAACAATATGTAAATGGTACTGTACGTGTGAAACTTTATAAAGGTCATGCGATTGTAGAAGGACGTAAATCACCAAATTCACTATACAATGAAAAATTAGCAACATACTCTAAAGAAGACCAATTCAATCACGCATCAGCTGTAGGCTTCATCGAATTATGGGGTCTGCCAACAGTGGTTAACTCTTCAGTTAATAAAAAATAATTATTAAATTAGGGTGTAGTGTAGCATGAACGCTGTACTGCACCTTTTCGATAAGAAATGTAGAAAAAGGTGAGCTGTTATGACAAAACTTTGGGGCGGACGTTTCCAAAAATCAGCAGAAGCATGGGTTGATGAGTTTGGCGCATCGATTGGCTTTGACCAACAACTTGTTTTGGAAGACCTAGAAGGTAGTGTCGCACATGTCACGATGCTTGGTGCTACAGGAATTTTACCAGCAGCTGATGTAGAAGCTATTCTTGGTGGTCTTGCACAATTACAAGAAAAAGCAATCGCAGGTGAGCTAGAATTTACGGTTGCGAATGAAGATATTCACTTAAACCTTGAAAAAATGCTAATTGATTGCATCGGACCAGTGGGTGGTAAGCTTCATACAGGTCGTAGCCGTAATGACCAAGTAGCAACAGATATGCATATTTTCTTGAAGAAACGTGTAAAGGAAGCTATCGATTTAATTGAGACATTCCAAAAAACGTTATTAGAAAAAGCTGAGGAGCATGTTGAAACAATTGCGCCGGGCTATACGCATTTACAACGTGCGCAACCGATTTCTTTTGCACATCATTTAATGGCCTATTTTTGGATGCTTGAGCGCGATAAACAACGTTTTACAGAATCCATTAAACGCATCGATATATTACCACTAGGTGCTGGTGCAATGGCAGGGACAACTTTCCCGATTGATCGTTTAAAATCAGCAGAGCTGCTTGGCTTTAGTGAAGTATATGCAAATTCAATGGATGCGGTAAGTGACCGTGATTTTATCGTCGAGTTTTTAAGTAATTCATCATTATTAATGGCGCATTTATCTCGTTTTGCCGAAGAAATTATTTTATGGTCAACAGATGAATTTAAATTTATCGAATTGGATGATGCCTTCTCAACAGGGTCTTCCATTATGCCACAAAAGAAAAATCCCGACATGGCAGAGCTAATCCGCGGAAAAACCGGTCGTGTCTATGGTAACCTGATGGGCTTACTAACTGTACTAAAAGGGACACCGTTAACATACAACAAGGATATGCAAGAAGACAAAGAAGGTATGTTCGATACAGTGCATACGATTCTTGGTTCTTTAAAAATCTTTGAAGGTATGGTGCGCACGATGACAGTAAATACAGAGCGTCTGCACAAGGCAGTACACTCTGACTTCTCAAATGCGACGGAATTGGCAGATTATCTTGCAACAAAAGGGATGCCATTCCGTGAAGCACATGAAGTAACAGGTAAATTAGTCTTTACATGTATTCAAAAGGGCATTTATTTATTAGATTTACCAATTGAAGACATGAAAAAAGAAAGTGAGCTTATTGAAGCAGACATTTATGATGTATTAGCACCTGAAGCAGCCGTACGCCGTAGACATTCACTAGGTGGTACAGGCTTCGATCAAGTTACTATTCAAATCGAGAAAGCAAAAGCTTGTCTTTCTTAACTATTTTGCGTGCAAGTCCTAAGTGACATTTGCATAGATATTCATTAAAGCTGTCCAGTGAGGCGCTATGAAAACCTTATTATTCCTTTTTCTGTGGAGCCAGAGGGTGAAACTAAAAAGAGTACCTGACATAAGTGAAGGACAATCCCCAATTTTCGGAGACGCGAAATTGGGGTTTTTGTATAAGAAAAAAATAGTATTCTAAATGGGAGGAATGTTAGTTGACGGATCGTTTTACAAAGGGGTTAGAAACGATAAAACAATATGTTACGGAAGAAGAAGTAGCTCGCATGGTCGACTCAGATGCACTAGCTGATATAGCACCCGATTTGCGCAAAATGATTATCGAGTTTGCCTATGGAGATGTTTATTCACGGCCAGGTCTTGATGCTAAAAGCCGGGCACTTGTCGTAATAACAGCGGTTGTTACACAAGGTGCCGTGCCACAAACGAAAACACATATTACACGAGGCTTGCATGCAGGGTTAACACCTACAGAAATTGTAGAAGCACTGTTGCAATTAGTGCCATATATCGGTTTTCCACGTGTGCAAAACGCGTTAACTATTGCTCAACAAGTATTTCAGGATATGCAACTAAGTGTAAAATAGGACAATCCAAGCTCTAATATGAGGCTTAGTATTACCTATTGCTTCGAAATTAGACTTTTGTTTAAATTTACATTTTAGTGGAGCATTAATGAAAAAAAGTTATGAATAACATGTATAGATTTTTGCAAAGTGTCCCATACTGTTAAAGGATACACTTAATCATCGAAATTGATGAGGAGGATGCAGAATGAGTAGTTCAAGTTCAACACCAGTAGACAATGAATCTCAGGAAAGTCCGCCACAGCTGAAGAAGGTTGATACTTCACATATCTTAAGGGTTAGGTAATGAGAGAATACTCTGTGTTACTGTATCTTAGGATGAAGTAGAAACCACAACTGTACAATCAAATAGAAGGTATAAGTGTCCACGGACCCAGAATTTTTCTGGGTCTTTTTTGTTTTTAGTTGATTTTGTAAACACAACTGTTATACTCTGAATATGACAGATGAAGGACTACAAATCCTTATTTGGAAAATCTTTAACGTTTTGAGCATTTACATACAAATGAAACAATAGCGACGAACGTTCCTGAATATTCAGGATAATACTGATGTGATCGCTATTTTTTATAAGGAGGGACTTTTATGAAAAAACTATTTGTATTATGCTGTATCGCAATATTATTAGTTGCCTGTTCACAAAAGGAAAAGGCAACAAAGGTGGACACGAAAGAGGAGGGGCAAGTTATGAATGAACAACTAATCGGAAAATGGGCAGGAGATATTGAAATTCCAAATGGCTCGCTACCAATTATTGTAGATTTACAAAAAGAGAGTGGATCTTTATCTGTTCCTGCACAAGGCTTAAGTAATTATCCTTTTAAAAGCGTAACTTATCATGGGAATGAAGTACAAATTATCATTAACTTAAATGGTTCTCTTATTGAGGTGAACGGAACGTTAAAAGGAGAGCAAATCGAAGCATCGTTTAATCAAAATGGTGGAAAATTCCGTTTGCTATTAAAACCGTATGAAGAACAGCCTGCAGAGCCAGTATCCTACGAAACATTCACAGTTCCTGTAAAGGATGGTGATTTAACAGTAGCACTTCAAAAGAGTCGTAAGGAGCCGTCACCAGTTGTTCTCATTATTGCAGGTTCTGGACCGACCGATAAGGATGGTAACTCAGCTATTGCTGGAAAAAATAATAGCTTGAAAATGCTTGCAGAAGGATTAGCTCAAGAAGGTGTTGCAAGTGTGCGATACGATAAACGAGGCATTGGAGATAATACGTCTTTGTTAACGAAAGAGGATGATATTTCCATCGATTTATATGTTGACGATGCAGTTCAAATACTCAAGGCACTTACAGCAAATAAAGACTTTTCAAGTGTCCATATAATTGGTCATAGTGAAGGCTCTTTAATAGGCATGCTCGCTGCACAAAAAGCCAATGTGGAATCATTTGTTTCAATAGCAGGTGCAGGTAGAGCTGCTGATACATTACTGCTGGAGCAATTAACAGGACAATTAACACCTGCCCTAACAACTGAAGCAACAACAATTCTTGCAACACTCAAAAAAGGAGAGCAAGTGAAAAATATCTCTCCTGAGCTCCAATCATTATTTAGACCTTCTGTGCAGCCATATATGATATCTTGGCTTAAATATAATCCAGCTAATGAGCTACAAAAAGTTAAAGGCCGCGTATTAATTATTCAAGGAACAACAGATATCCAAGTGAAAGCTACAGACGCAGAAGCATTAAAGCAAGGCAATGAAAAAGCAGAACTTATCTATATGGATGGCATGAACCATATTCTCAAAAACGCACCCGAGAATCGAGAGGAGAATTTAGCTACCTATAAAGACCCAACATTACCGCTGCATCCGAACTTATTACCTGCGATTCACAAATTTATCGCAAATGACTAGCAGTATGACGCAAACTTAAAAAAGCTTAATTTTAGTATGTTGTTCGTCGCTATTGCCTTTAAAACTTTCATTGAGGGCCACAACATTGGGGAGAATTTATCGTGGAAGCCATTGTATGATTAATCATTATGATTCCATTTTTAATATTTGCAATTGTTTTATCGCATGGCAATGGTGCATGTTAATTGCAGGCTTTAACACATTGGCTCAGAGTGAAAAAGAGACCTATAATAAAAAAGCACTAGCTAAATTTATAGGCAAAATCATGTATGGTTATTGTTTTTGTATACTATTATTGGCACTCGATGGGGTATTCCAAACTGAATGGCTCTTGATAGTAAGTCTCGTCCAATTTATAGGGCTCACTGTATTTACACTCATAATTGCGAATACAGCAAATCGCATTATAACGTAAAGAATGAAGAATTGCTCACAATGGAAGTGCGACCCTCGTTACAAAGGTGTCGCACCTCACATTGTGTACAGTTCTAGTATGCTATTCACAACAATTTTTTCTCAAAACAAAAACATTCATGTACTCTAGTATAGCGATTCTTTATCATCTCCTTTTCCTTCCCTACATAGTGCGCAAAGGCTTGAACGGGGTAGAGTTCTGGTATTTCGGATTTTAACGTTTGCTTCATTTCATTTTCACCTTCAATAAATACTTGTAAATAGGAATCTACAATTGAAAACTTATTGTTTATGTACCAATCGTTTACCCACTCATCATCTCTTGTCCATGCTTCCAAGCGGTTTACTTTTTTTCCTTTCGCTCTTTTTTCAGCAGCTTTCAATAATTGATGACCAACTCCCATTTTTTGATAGTCAGGATGAACAGCAATGTGCCAAATCATTCCTCCTAACCCATCGCCTTGAGAACAAACAGTTTGCGGTTGCACTTCGTATTCAACATCAATTAAACCAATGACTTGATGATCCTTAATTGCTACTAGCTCAATGGCTGGGTTAGCATATGTTTCCTTTTTCTTAAGAACATTGTCAAAATAAGCAGTATTTAAAAATGATAACACCCTACAACGAACCCAACCTATTTCATCTTCTAATTGATACTCTCTAATTTCCATAAGTTCCTCCTAATTGAATTAATATACATATTATACTAAATGCTTTGTTGGGAAATTGTAACAGAAATTCGATGAATTCTTATAATTTACCATTCAACTATTAAATTTCTCACTGCTTCAATCTATTTCTTGTGGTATTTTTGATATGAAAAATAAAAAATTTCCATTTAATTTTTGTGGAGGGAAAGGTTTTGAACATAATTAAAAAGGTTTTATGGCAAAATACGATAAGAAATCTGCTTCGAAGAGGGCATATCGTTATTATTTTTATCATTAGTTTATGTATTTTTATTCCGACAATTTTTATCGAATATCAGCAAACAATTAACCATCAAAAAGAAGAAATGACCAATTACTTAGATGCTCAAACCTATTTTTTTGAAAGCTGGTTAAAGGAGCGTTCCGAAGATATACATACAATTACGAATTTAGCTTTTGTTAAAGGCTATCAGTATGAACAAACGCAAGCATTTTTTCAAGAATATAAAAAACAAACTGTTTTTACTGATTTAGTCTTTGTTAACAAAGAAGGAATAGTACAGTTCGATACAGTGACAGAATATCAACATAACGGGATTGGCATTGATGTGAAAAATCGTGAGTATTTCCAAGCAGCCAAAAAAACGAAGCAGCAGTATATTACAGATGTATTAATTAGTAAAGTAACAAAGGAACCTATCATTGCTTTCGCATCTCCTATACTTGATGAGCAGCAACAATTTAATGGTGTTGTTTTTGGCACTGTGAATTTTAGTACAGTTGATTTGCTTTTAAATGAATCAAGAGTGGGTTTTCAGGGACATGCTTATATAGTCAATCAAGATGGAACTTTGTTAACAGAATTAGTTTCCAATAAGAAAGAAGTGAACTCAGCGAATCAAAATATATTCTCGCAAAACTATAACATTGATGAACAAATTTTAACGATTGCTCAATCTCATCAAACGCAATCACCAATAAACTCCTATAAGGATGCAAAAGGCGAATGGGTATTAGCAAAAAGTAAGCCAATTAATCAAGGCAAATGGTATTTTATTTCTGAAGTCAATCTTGTGGAAGCGTATACACCTTTAATCAAAAGATTTGGCTTATTTGCGATTTGTATTTTAGTAGGCACATTTTTAACCATTAAAGTTATGTTAATGATAACGAAAAAAATAGAAGAGCCGATTCAGCAGTTACTAAAAGGCGTTGGTAAGGTGGAGCAAGGACACTATGATTATAAAATTAATGAAAAACAGTTAGCACCGTATGCCAAAGAGTTTCAGGAGCTTTGTTCATCTTTTAATGAGATGAGCGCAAAAGTGAAAGAAGATACCATATTACTTAAGGAGTTATCTGTTACTTGCCAACTAACGAAACTATATAATCGCCGTTATTTAATTGAGCAGGGTGAGCATGTTTTTCAAGACTGTAAAAACAATGCGCTTCATTGTTCCTGTATAGCAATTGATATCGATTTTTTCAAAAAAGTTAATGATACATATGGGCATCTGACTGGGGATGAGGTATTGAAGCATGTTGCAAAGATTATTAAAGAATCTGTACGAAGAAAAGATATTACTACGAGATACGGTGGTGAAGAATTTGTAATTTTATCCCCAGCGACGACGTTGGAAAGTGCTGTGAAAATAGCAGAAAGAATAAGAAAAAATGTTGAAGAGTATCCTTTTACTATAGGTGAACAGTTTATTCCTATGACAGTGAGTATTGGCATTGCAGAATTTGCCAATGATAAGGACATTTCGACCTTTTACGATTTGATTGATAAGGCAGATCAGGCACTTTACGTTGCTAAGGAAAGTGGTCGAAATATGCTAAGAGTATATGATGGTGCAAATAACTTTGTTATGCGGTAACTATGTTAGGCTTATAAAATTTTTCACAATAGTGTCTAGGAACGTGTAGTAATTAAAAAAATGGTCATACTAACATGGATTCACTTATGAAGTCTATAATGATGAGGAGGATGTAAAATGAGTAGGCCTGAACAACTAGACCCAAAATCTCAAAAAATCCACCGTAACTGGACAAGGATTAAGCGTTCAAAATCTCAAGTAAATGGTGAAACGGAGATTACTCTCCATAACCGTATCTTGAGAAGTGAAGCGAAAGCCCGACAGTTTTAATCATGCTAGAAGCAATAAGTGTTATCAAGCTCAGATATTTTATCTGGGCTTTTTTGCATCTTATTAAAGGAAAATTAGTAAATATCCAAGTAATTGATTTATAGTAAAATATAAGAAATGAGGAACTGGAAGGAAGATAGGAAATGGACAATCAAATGAACATTCGTCTTGCGCGTCTTGCTGATGCAAAAAAATGCTTGAAATCCAACAAGAAGTTTTAGCGGAAGAACTATTATTAATAACGACAACTGAAGAATTTCAACAAACTATCGAAGGACAACAAGCATGGATACAGTCGTGACCATGAAACAATTTTAATTGCTGAATGCAATGATGATATCGTTGGCTGGCTAGTATTTTTGTCGCCTAATCGAAAACGTTTAGCCCTTACTGGTAGTTTTGGCATGATGGTTCGAAAAGATCAACGAGGGCAAGGAATTGGTAAACGTTTAATAGGGGAATTACTGACATGGCGGCTGCCAATCCAGTAATTGAAAAAGTTAGCTTAGGCGTATTTTCAACAAATATAGGGCCATTGCTCTTTATCGAAAAATGGGTTTTATTGAAGAAGGTAGAAAAATTAATGAAATTAAAGTAAGGGATAACGAGTATGTTGATGATGTGTTACTGTACAAAATGGTTTAAGTTCTGAAATCGCTAATTTATAAAACGTTTGAAAAAGGAGAGGGATTTGCTATGAAAATTTATCAGTTCTCAAAGGATAGTGGCAATGCAATTAACAATTACAACTCACATGATTCATTTTATACTAAAATAATGAAAACTGTAGAGCCAACAAATATTGGTTTTATATACATAGAAGCGGGTGGTGTAGTTGGATTACATGAAGCACCAGTACCACAGCTATTCATTGTTATTCAGGGAGAAGGATGGATCAGTGGTAAAGATAGGGAGAAATTACTTGTAAAACAAGGGGAGGGGATTTGTTGGCAAGAGGGAGAAGCACATGAGTCAGGAAGTGACAAAGGGTTAACAGCCCTCGTTATTCAATCTACACAAATTGATTTGCTTGAATAAAACGAGGGAAATAACGGGGTGCAAGTGACTCCGTTATTTTTTTGCTAACGCAAGCTCCAACCGTAACGTTTTTAAAATATGCCCATCAAATAAATCATCGTATTCTTCAACATGTTGGAAGTCTTTTGCCTTGTAGAATTGACTTCCAATTGTATTGTCCTTCTCTACACATACAATCAGGGAAGTTATCCCCTGTAATTTTTGAATCCCACTTTCTAATAGGGCTGAGCCGATCCCTTTATTTTGCGCACCTGGAAGTAAATAAATAGCGAATAGCTCTGCTTGTCCGTCGTCATTAACATTTGAAAAGTTAGCAAAGCCAACAAGTGTTTCACCTAACTCGGCTACTAAAAATGGGCTCGTTTGAAGACGTGTTATTAAACCTTCTTCGCTATAGGCAGCTTCAAGAAAACGATTTTGAATATGCATCGGAATGATTCCTTCATATGTTGCATACCAACTTGCTTTGGCAATTTCTTGTACAAAAAGGATGTCTTCTTCTTTCATTTGCCGTATAATGAGTGTCAACACTTATCACCTACAATTTCAATAATTTCTATATATTGTAACATTTAAAACGACAAAAGGGAGATGGATTAATGCAAGTTTTGGAAAAAGCATTTGGGTATATTACAAGGGAATTCGAGGGGCGAATCCAAGTGCTTGTATTTGAACAAAATACAGCTGGAGCTGGTATCCAAATTCCAAAGGGGACAGTTGAAGAAGGAGAAACGCCTCTAGAAGCAGTAATACGAGAGATGGTGGAGGAAACAGGGTTAACAAATTTAGAAGTAAAAGGCTTAATCGCACAGGATTATGCTGAACATTATTCAGGAGCCTTACAAAAACGATATTTTTACCACTTAATATCAAATGATGCACGTCCTACATGGCAACACAATCCGACAGGCATAAACGAAGGTAACTTACAATTTACATTTTATTGGATTGAAAATAAAGATGCCGTCGTGTTAGCAAAAGGACATGGTGATTATTTATATCGGATTTTTGTAAGTGTCATGAATGAACAATAAAATCACCTTTGCTAAATGAAGGGATTTTTATAATAAAGACAAAGGAGCTACTAAGAGTAGATGAAAAGGAGGAAGGAATTTTGACGCTTTATTATGAAGAATATGGAGACAAAAATGCACCGCTTATCGTATTTTTACATGGGGGTGGCGTCAGTGGCTGGATGTGGGAAAAACAAATAATATATTTTGCCCAACATTATCATTGTATCGTTCCTGATTTACCTGGACATGGAAAAAATAGTGATGATACATATTTTTCAATGAAACAAGCTGCACAGAAAATAATTGATCTTATAGAACAGGTTTCTAATAATCGAAAGATAACAATTATCGGTTTTTCATTAGGGGCTCAAATTATTGTGCAATTGGTAAGTATGAGACCAAATTTAATCGATATTGCTGTCATAAATAGCGCTTTAGTGAGGCCAATGCCTGCTTTTAAAAAATGGATTGCCCCTACAATAAAACTCACTTCTCCACTTATTTCAAATCGAACATTTTCAAAAATTCAAGCTAAAACGCTTTATATCCCGAAAGAAAAGTTTGCGCAATATTATGAAGAAAGCTGTCGCATGTCACAACGAACGTTAACAACTGTACTGACGGAAAATTTATCATTCTCAATCCCAGAAAACTTTAAGCATGTTAAAACCTCAATGCTTGTGCTCGTCGGGAATAAAGAAAAATCAATCATGAAAAAATCTGCAAATGACTTGGTGAAAAGCAATGCTAATTGTAAAGGAATGGTAGTCGCCGATATTGGACATGGTATTTCATTAGCGAATCCAGCTCTATTTAATGAAATAATAGACAATTGGCTTAGTGCCAGTCACCCAAACAATTCTGAATTTACTTCAGCTGTTAAGTTTTGAATAACAAAGTAAAACCCACTTAACTCCCGCCGACTACACTGTGGCCGCAGGAAATCGAAGTGGGTTTGAAGTGCCAGTCACTTAAACAATTCTGACATTTATGATTTTGCAGCAATTTCTAGTGCTTGAGCAAAGTCAGCAATTAGATCATCAACATGCTCCAGTCCTACTGAAAATCGTAATAGGCCATCTGTGATACCACGTTTTGTACGCTCTTCAGGCTCCATTGCAGCATGGCTCATTTTAGCTGGGTAGGAAAGAATGGATTCCACACCACCAAGAGATACAGCAAAAACTGGGATTTTCATTGCTTCCACTAATGCTTTTGCTGCAGCATAGTTAGGTAGGCGGAATGACAATACAGCCCCTGGACTTGTACATTGGCTATGATGAATATCGTAACCAGGATGTGATGAAAGACCTGGATAGTAGACTTGTTCAACGAGTGGGTTCGTATCTAAAAACTGTGCAATCTTTTGTGCTGATGTTGCAGAACGACTAAAGCGCACATCCGTTGTTTTCATATTTTGCAGTAATGTGAAGCAATCCTGTACACCTAAAATATTCCCAAAAGAATTTTGGATAAAATAAAGGTCGTTTCCTAGTTGCTCATCGGCTGTAACTGTTAGTCCTGCAATAATATCAGAGTGACCAGATAAGAATTTCGTTGCACTATGAATTACTACATCTACACCTAAGTCAAGAGGACGTTGATGTAGTGGTGTCATAAACGTATTATCTAAAAACGTTAAGCAATGATATTGTTTAGCTATCGAAACTACGCCTCGAATATCTGTAATTCCTAATGTTGGATTTGATGGTGTCTCCATATAAAGAAGCTTTGTCGCAGGCGTAATGGCTGCTTCAATCGCCGCTAAATCTGTAAAATCAACGAATGTATGAGAGATACCAAAACGAGGTAATACTTTCGAAACAAAGCGATAGGTGCCACCATAGACGTCTTCAGTAATCACGATGTGATCACCTTGAGATAATAGCATTAATGCTGCTGATACAGCTGCAATTCCTGAAGAGAAGGCGTGTGCACGAACACCACCTTCAAGCTCGGCAACGGCTTTCTCTAATGCATCACGTGTTGGGTTACCAGAACGTGCATAGTCATACTCGCCAAACTCATCGATGCTCTCTTGATGAAATGTTGAAGAGACATACATAGGAACGTTTACAGCACCTTTTTTATTTTCATAGCCATCACGCACACCCGCGTGGATAAGAGCTGTTTCAATATGTTGCTTCATTATTTTATGCCTCTTTTCTTAGCGTATCAAACACTTGTTTTAAGTCTGCAATTAAATCTTCAGCTTCTTCAATGCCGACAGAGAAGCGTAGTAAACGATCGCAAACACCGCGTTCTACACGTTCTTCGTATGGCATATCGGCATGTGTTTGTGTGGCAGGATATGTGATAAAGCTCTCAACGCCACCAAGGCTTTCTGCAAAAATAATTAACTTTAAGTTTCGAAGGAATAGGTCAATCCACTCAGGCTTTTGAAGTCGGAATGAAAGCATACCACCTTTGCCTGTATACAGTACGTCTGTTACAAGTTCTTCTTCTTCTAAATAAGCAGCTATTGCCTTCGCGTTTGCATCATGTTGTTTTAAGCGAAGATGCAATGTTTTTAATCCACGAATCAATAACCAAGAATCCATCGCACCTAATACCATTCCACTACCATTATGAATATAGCCGATACGTTCTGACAGCTCAGCGCCTTTTGAGACAACTAGACCTGCTAAAACATCATTATGGCCTCCAATATACTTTGTCGCAGAATGTAACACAATATCGGCTCCTAGTTCAATTGGTCGTTGGAAATATGGCGTGTAGAATGTATTATCAACAATTAACAATGCACCGTGTTTATGTGCAAGCTCAGCGTACACTTTAAGATCAAATTCCTGCATAAGTGGATTTGTTGGTGTTTCGATAAAGAGGGCGCGAGTATTTTCATTGATTAAAGCCTCTACTTGCCCAACAGATTTAAATTTTGAATAGATAGGTTTAATATTGTATGTTTCTTTAAAAAAGTTAAAAAGTCGATATGTACCACCATACAAATCATCCGGTACGATTAATTCATCACCAGGCTTAAACAGAGACATTATAAGTTGAATCGCAGCCATACCTGAACTACAGGCAAAGCCAGCGTCGCCACCTTCTAAATCAGCAATTCCTGCCTCTAAAATGGTACGTGTTGGATTTTTTGTACGTGCATAGTCAAAACCTGTAGATTCACCAATACCTGCATGTTTATAAGCAGTCGATAAATGAATTGGAGGGCTAACAGCGCCAGTACTCGGGTCACTTAAATTTCCTAGCTGTACAAGTTTTGTTTCAATAGTTCTATTGTTTGTCATATCGTCACTCTTTTCTTCATCAATGATATAGAAAGAGCCCAATCAGGACTCTATTTCTTAATAGAATAATTTGATTAGTATCTTCAAGATTCTCTATAATTGTTACCAATTTAACATGTATAGTACAGAAGGACAAGATGATTTCAGAAAATTACATAGATTATTGAAATTAAATCATGTAGGAATAGTAGGGGATTAATTGCTGAGGATGGAACTGTATGCATATTCAAAAAGGCTATAGAGCATTCGAATTGAATGATGCGCTATAGCCTTGTTTATTATGCTTGTTGTTTTTTTAATAAATCGCGAATTTCTTTTAGAAGTTCCTCTTTTGCATCGAGCTCTGGTGTAGGTTCCTCTACAACAGTTTCCTCTTTTTTTCTAGTAAATTTGGTCATCAGACGCAAAGCTAAAAAAATGGCAAAAGCAATAATTAAAAAGTCAATGATGGACTGTAAAAATACACCTAACTTGACTTGGGCTGTACCTGAACCAAACATAAAACTTTTTGTTAAATCAATGCCACCCGTTAAAACACCGACTAATGGCATAATAATATTTTCGACTAAAGATGTAACAATTTTACCGAAAGCACCACCAATTACAACTGCAATCGCTAAATCAATGATGTTGCCTTTCATAGCAAATTCCTTAAAGTCTTTCCACATAAACTAAATCCTCCTACTAATATCCAATAAAACAATCGAATTGTATTTTACTATATTCGCCTCATTATAACAAAGTAAAAATAAAAATAGAAAAAATCTACAACATAAAACGGTAAATTTGGTAATATGGAAGTAGACAAAGAATGATTAGGTGTGACATATGGCGAAAAAAAAACAAAAGAAACCACTGCTATCACCAACTGTAAAGATGGGGATGATAGCATTATTAATCCCTGTAGCGATTACTGTGTATGTACTCGCCTTTTTTGCGTGGAGGGAACTTCAAACATTTCCTATCTTTGAAAAACTTGCGCAACAAAAGGCAATTGAAGAAATACAGCAAAATTTTGATATGAACATTCCAGAGCAATATATTCCCGTATATGTTGCTGCTGAAGAAAAATATGGTGTGCCATGGACATTGTTAGCAGCCCATCATCGCATTGAAACGCGATTTTCCTCTATGAAATCTCTTGTATCACCAGCTGGTGCGGTAGGTCATATGCAATTTATGCCCTGTACATTTGTAGGTTGGAAGCATCCAACCTGCTCTGGACTGGGCAAGGGCAATATTTCAAAAGCAGAGCTAATGGATCCAGCTATTATAAAAAAATATGGTGGGTACGGAGTTGATGCAAATGGTGATGGTGTAGCCGATCCATATGATATTGAAGATGCAGTGTTTAGTGCAGCAAATTATTTATCAAAGTATGGTGCTGCTAAAGGTGATGTGAAACGGGCAGTTTTTAATTATAATCATAGTGAGGAATACGTTAGCAATGTGTTACATTACTATAATTTGTATAATGATTACCATGATGAATTAAAAACTGCAGTCCTTATTAATTCAAAATAACGAAAAGAGCCATTCGTTTGAATGGCTCTTTTGTACATAATTAGGCTGCTTTACGCATACCTTTTAAAATAAGACTTACAATGAAGATAAGTACGATTGCACCTATTAATGCTGGGAATACGTAGAAATCACTGACTCTCCAACCCCAATTTCCTAAAACCATACTACCTATCCAAGAACCGACAATCCCGGCAATAATATTACCAATAATACCTCCAGGAACGTCTTTTCCTAAAATGACGCCAGCTAACCAACCTAAAATTCCTCCGATAATTAAAAACCAAATGAAACTAATCAAAATTATCCATCTCCTTAAAGTTAAGATATAATGGCATTTCTATAATGGCATTACTTAGTTATAACCTTTTTGGAGATTATTAAACCTAAACAGCTTCTTTTTTTTATGATTTCATATGTTATTTCACAACGTTTGCACCTAATGTATGTTCAAAATGTCGTAAAGCCCAATGATGACCAGCTGCGTCAAAGCTAGCTACAGCATTTGCATAAATAACTGTAGAAATGCCCAAATTATAAGCATCTACAGCAGTATGCAAAATACAAATATCTGTGCAAACACCAACTAAATGAATTTCCTCTATGCCACGTTCTTTTAGTAAAATGGCTAAATTTGTTCCTGCAAATGCACTATAGCGTGTTTTATCGAGCCAAATTACTTCTTCTTTATGCAAGTCATAAACTTTACCAACATGTCCGTATAGATTGCGCCCAAGCGTACCCCGAATATTATGAGGAGGAAAAAGCTTTGTTTCAGGATGAAACGGATCGTTTTCTTCATGTAAGTCATTAGCAAAGACTACTAAATTTTTCTCAGCAATAAATTGCTCAATTAATGTGGCAATAGGCGTATCTAGTAATTGACCTGGTTCTCCACATGATAGTTTGCCGTCTGCCGCTACAAAATCATTTGTATAATCAATGACAAGTAATGCTTTTTTCAAAATTTTTCTCCACTCCTTTAGGCATGATTTCACTCTTTATCATGCCATATTTGGTTTTGGTTGTCAGAAAAATAGTTATATTTTAATATTAAGAATAGTTTGAAAATTGAAGAATGTGCGCGTATAATGTGAAAAAAGGAGAGGGATAGTTTATGAATATGTCTGTTATGAAACGTTTAGATCGCCAAGGATTCTTAATCGCTGCGTTACATTTAGTAGTGGTGTTAAATTTAGCTGCGGAGTTTTTATTTGCTTCGTAATTAAAAATACAATAGAAAGGTGAGTACAATGCTTGACCTATACTAAAACAACCGTGAAGGCAATTTCGTCGTAGTCCACGGTTGTTTTTTGTTGCCTCTATATTGTCATGCTAGAATGCAAGACCAATGACATGCTCGGGTGGTATTGCAAGTATGAAGTAGACAAGCATTTTATTTTATAAGGTGAATTTTTCTTTCTATTGTCAAATATATAAAGCATATGGGGGGATTTGATGACTACAAGATTTCAGCAAGCATTCAATGGGCTAGAGCGACCATTTGCATGGCTTGACCTAGACGCACTAGATGAAAATATTAAAAAGGTTCAACAAGCATGCGGGCAAAAAAAAATCCGCGTTGCCACAAAGTCAATCCGTTCGGTGGAGGTGCTGCATTATGTACAGCAAAATCTTTCAAACGTAGTAGGCTTCATGACTTTTACTGCAGCAGAAACATTGTTTTTACTTGAACAACATTTTGATGATGTCCTTCTTGGCTATCCAATTATGGAAGAAATAGCAGTTCGACAGCTGTTACAGTTTGTGAAAGAAGGAAGAACGGTCACATTTATGGTTGATAGACTTGAACATGTAGCATTTTTAGAGAAAATAGGGTCGGAGCTTGATATTAAAGTATCTATTTGTATAGATATCAATTTGTCGACTGATTTTAAAGTGCTCTATTTTGGAACGAAGCGATCCTCACTCCATTCGTTGGAGTCAATAACACCTTTCTTATTATATTTAAAAGAGCAATCGCATATAGAAGTTGTAGGTGTCATGGGCTATGAAGCGCAAATAGCAGGTGTTGGTAATCGACCTGCAAATGCTATAAAAGGTAAATTAATAGATGTAATGCAAACACAAGCAAAAAAGCAAGTTACACAGTTTCGTAGATTAGCAATTGCGCATATTAAGGCATATTTTCCGAAATTACACTTTGTCAATGGTGGTGGGACAGGAAGTATGACATATACGGCTGAGCAGAAAGAAGTGACGGAAATCACAGTTGGTTCAGCATTTTATGCACCAGCGCTTTTTGATCAGTTTTCCCATTTGCGACTTGCCAAAGCAGCAGGTTTTGCACTCCGTGTTACGCGAAAACCGGCGAAACATATTGTTGTTTGTCATGGTGGAGGCTACCCAGCATCTGGAGCTATCGCAGTTGATCGATATCCAGCATTTTATGACCCTGCTTTTTTTTCATTTCTTAGTTTAGAAGGGGCAGGAGAGGTGCAGACACCTATTAAAGTAAAAGGTAAAACAATCGCAATTGGTGACACCATTTATTTTCGTCATGCAAAAGCTGGGGAGCTATGCGAAAGATTTCAAGTACTACATGGAATAAGAGGAGACCAATACGTAGGTAGCTTTGCAACATATAGGGGGGATGGCCAATGTTTTCTGTAGAAAAGTGGAAAAGTGGAGAAAAATGGACGAATTGGGCAGGCAATATTATTTCTTATCCAAGTGAAATGTATTTACCTCGTTCTATAGAAGAAGTAGTAAACGTAGTGAAGCATGCGCGTGATACAAAGAAAACGATTCGTGTCACAGGTGCAGCTCATTCTTTTAGTGCTGTTGCAATGCCAGAGCATATTGCACTTTCATTACATAATATGCGAGGGCTCATCTCGATTGATGCGGAAAAACAAGAGGCTACATTATGGGCTGGAACGTATTTATACGAAATCGGTCCACAGCTCGCAA
Source organism: Lysinibacillus sp. NPDC097868 (assembly GCF_044761135.1). Taxonomy (NCBI): domain Bacteria; kingdom Bacillati; phylum Bacillota; class Bacilli; order Caryophanales; family Bacillaceae; genus Lysinibacillus; species Lysinibacillus sp. NPDC097868. The sequence goes on from NZ_JBIWBS010000001.1 coordinate 1,129,374, forward strand.
AACATGGTTTTGGTCTCATTAATATGGGCGATATTCAAGAACAAACGATTGCTGGTGCAGTATCCACAGGTACACATGGGACAGGTGTGACGTTAGGTTCGATATCGTCAGCAGTGACACGCTGGTGTTTCGTTGATGGGAATGGAACATATCACGAACATAATAGAGATGCTGATGAATTATCCGAGACGCTTCATGTCTCACTCGGCATGCTTGGTGTACTGGTAAAGGTTTCAATTAAAGTGTTACCGCTATATAGCTTACATTATATTGGGTCTAGGGATACATTAACAAATGGGCTTGCGACATTCGCCAAAGATATACGACAGCATCGTCATGTGGAGTGGTTTTACTTCCCAGGAAGTGAGACGATTCAAATTAAACGGATGAATGCAATGGCTCCTGTGTATCAGAGTCAATGGAGTAAGGTCGTAGAAAATATAAAACTTCAAATAGTAGAAAATGGTGCGTTTTTTGCCATTTCGGAACTATGTAAGTGGAAGCCATCCCTAAGTAGTGCGATGAGCAAATTAGCTGCGGCAAATGTGGTGGAGGCCGAGAAGATTGGTATAAGCTATGAAATTTTCCCCTCACCTCGCAGTGTGAAATTCCAAGAAAGTGAGTACGCGATATCATTAACGCAATTTGAAGCATGTATGGAAGAGATTCATGCAACGTTTAAAAAAGGACATTTGAACGTGCATTTTCCACTGGAATGTCGAACAACAGCTGGTGAATCCGGTTATTTAAGTCCAACGCAGGGACAGGAATCAGCGTTTATTGCATTTCATATGTATAAAGGTATGTCGGAGGAGCCTTATTTTAAATGGATTCATACGCTAATGCAAAAATATCAGGGACGGCCACATTGGGGAAAACAAAGTCATTTAACTGCTTCACAAGTCCAAGCATTGTATCCAAATATAGATAAATTTTTAGCCATTCGTGCAAAATACGATCCTGATAAAGTATTTTTCACACATTACCTAGAACAATTATTTATATTATAAAATTTTGAATTAATCGTAAATATTCTCGCTGAAAGGAATGGAAAACAATAAGTACTTTTACAATTAATTCATACTGAATATTGTTTATAATAAAAAAATTAAAATTTGAACGAAATGTCAAAATATTTATCAATTCGAGATAAAAGTGATGCTTAATCAGCATGTAAACGATTTCATATTTAGCAGAGTATTTGAATTTTTTAAACAATTCAAAAAACACTGTTGACTTAGTATAGTTATTCGTACTATGATAACAACAATTTAATACGTTCGTTACAACAATTAGCTGCCAACAAAGGCAATATGCTAAGGCAAAAACAAAATAGACAGAACATTTTGTATATATCAACGAACATAGCAATAAATGAGGGGCGTTTAATATGAGAAGTGACATGATTAAAGTAGGCGTAGATCGTGCGCCACATAGAAGTCTTTTATATGCAACAGGCAAAGTAAAAGCAAAAGATTTAGGGAAACCATTTATTGGAGTTTGTAACTCTTATATTGACATTATTCCAGGTCATGTTCATTTACGTACATTTGCGGATGTAGTAAAAGAAGCAATAATTGAAGCGGGTGGTATTCCATTCGAATTTAATACAATCGGTGTTGATGATGGTATTGCGATGGGGCATATTGGTATGCGCTACTCCTTACCAAGCCGTGAAATTATAGCAGATTCAGCAGAAACAGTTATTAATGCACACTGGTTTGATGGAGTATTTTACATTCCAAATTGTGACAAAATCACACCAGGGATGTTAATGGCAGCGGTCCGTACAAATGTACCATCGATTTTTGTATCTGGTGGCCCTATGGAGGCGGGAACATCTGCTACAGGAAAACAGCTTTCTTTAACTTCAGTTTTTGAAGGTGTAGGGGCTCATAAATCAGGTAACATGTCAGCTGAAGAGCTGTTAGATATTGAAAATAATGCATGTCCAACATGTGGATCATGTTCAGGGATGTTCACAGCGAACTCTATGAACTGTTTAATGGAAATGCTAGGTGTAGCACTTCCAGGCAACGGTACAATTGTTGCCACTTCTGAGGAACGACATAAACTTATTAAGGAAGCCGCTAAACAATTAGTGCGCATGATTAAAGAAGACGTTAAGCCGCGTGACATTATTACAAAAGAAGCAATTGACGATGCATTTGCACTAGATATGGCAATGGGTGGTTCCACAAATACGGTTCTACATACATTAGCAATCGCAAATGAAGCTGAAATTGACTATAACATTGAAGATATTAATAAAGTTGCAGAGCGAGTGCCGTATTTAGCGAAAATTATGCCAGCTTCAGATATTTCTATGGATGATATTAATAAAGCAGGTGGCGTAAGTGCCATCATCAATGAGTTAGCATCTATTCCAGGTGCTATTCATCCAAATCGTCCTACTGTTGCAGGAGTAACAATGAGTGAACTAGTAAAAGATTATCAGATTACGAATGATCAAGTCATTCGTACAAAAGACAATCCTTATAGTCCAGTCGGTGGTTTATCGGTGTTATTTGGCAATATTGCACCAGATGGCTCTGTTATTAAAGTTGGTGCTGTAGATCCTTCTATTAAAGTATTTACAGGGGAAGCCATTGTCTTTGAATCACAAGAGGCAGCGCAAGAAAATATTGATAACGGTACTGTTAAGGAAGGCCATGTAGTCGTCATTCGTTATGAAGGACCAAAAGGTGGCCCAGGGATGCCTGAAATGTTAGCACCAACATCAGCGATTCAAGGTCGTGGTCTTGGTACCAAAGTGGCGTTAATTACTGATGGTCGATTCTCAGGTGCATCTCGTGGTATTTCAATAGGGCATATTTCGCCAGAAGCAGCAGAGGGCGGTCCAATCGCTTTAGTTGAAAATGGTGACATTATTACAATTGATTTACCGAATCGTACAATCAATTTAGAAGTATCCGATGAAGTATTAGCAGAACGTCGTGCTAAACTGCCGATTTTTGAACCAAAAATCAAACGTGGCTGGTTAGCAAGGTATTCAAAATTAGTGACAAGCGCATCAACAGGTGGCGTTATGAAAATTTAGTACTAAAAAATAAATAAGTTAAAACGTTGATGAGGTTAAAGGTTCTAGAGCCTTGTATCTACCAGAGAGCCGGTCGTGCTGGAAGCCGGCGATACAACTAGATCCGACATCCCCTCGGAGTGAACTATTAAACGCGTGATCGCCATTAGATAGTTCCGGGCATAATCGAAGTGCTCGTTATTAATGAATAAATGATTTATGACATCGTATTGGATGTAAGTTTACTTACATTGGTGCATAAATGCTTTCATTTATTCGCGAGGTAGCAATTTTTATTGCTATAAACAAGGGTGGTACCATGAAAAGTCTTTTTCATCCCTACGCAAGGTAGTTATTTGCGTTCGGAGAAAAGGGCTTTTTATTTTTTTTCAAAAAGAACAGTATATTCTATTTTATGTTTTCCAGCATAAATTTCTTAACCTTTTCAACGTTAAATCATTAAAGTGTTCATTAACTAGAACAGGTAGTCGTATGCTGTTGTGAATCGAAAGACAAGAAGGAGGCATATTTTGATGAGTACAAATGTTTCAATTAATGAAAAAGAACAATTGGCGACAGAAGAAGTAGCGCAAACTTTTCAAGCGAAAGACGGTGCAGACGTTTTAGTCCAAGCGCTACATGATCAAGGTGTAGAGATAATTTTTGGATATCCAGGTGGGGCAGTACTTCAAATATACGATGCAATGTACAAAAACCCAATTCGTCATATTTTAACACGTCACGAGCAAGGTGCCATTCACGCAGCTGAAGGCTATGCACGTGTATCGAATAAACCGGGAGTTGTTATCGCAACAAGTGGTCCAGGTGCAACGAATCTAGTAACAGGTATTGCGGATGCGATGATTGATTCGATTCCACTAGTTGTTTTCACTGGTCAAGTAGCAACATCTGTTATTGGGACAGATGCATTCCAAGAGGCAGATATTATGGGCATTACAACACCGATTACAAAGCATAACTATCAAGTGCAGGATGTTAATGATATTCCACGCATTGTGAAGGAAGCTTTCCATATTGCCAACACAGGCCGTAAAGGACCAGTAGTTGTGGATTTCCCAAAAAACGTCTCTCAAATGCTGTTTGATGTGGATAATCCACCAAAAGAACCTGAAGAAATCTATTTACCAGGATATCAGCCAACCTATAAGCCGAACTATTTACAAATTCAAAAGGCTATTCAAGCAATTTCATTAGCTAAAAATCCAGTAATTTTAGCAGGAGCTGGTGTACTATTTGCTGATGCACGTGAAGAATTAACGACATTCGCTGAAAAGTATCGAATTCCAGTGGCCAATACATTATTAGGTCTCGGCTCCATCCATGGTGACCATGAATTATTCATTGGTATGGCAGGGATGCATGGGACTGTAACAGCGAATATTGCGATTACGAAATCGGATTTACTTTTAAATATCGGTGCTCGCTTTGATGATCGCTTAACAGGGAATTTAGCAACGTTCGCACCTAATGCGACAATTGTCCATATCGATATTGATCCGGCTGAAATAGGTAAAAACGTACCGACCGATATCCCAATCGTTGCGGATGCGAAAGAGGCGCTAAAATCTTTATTAAAAAAAGACTTTGATGGTCCAGATACTACACAATGGCTAGAATTTTTAAATAATCACGCAAAAGAATATCCGCTTTGGTATACAAAAGAAGCTGGTGACTCGGAAGTATTACCGCAGGAAGCGCTAGAGCTTGTGCATAAAATTACTGAAGGGGATGCCATTGTTACGACGGATGTAGGGCAGCATCAAATGTGGGCTGCGCAATATTACCGCTTAAACAATGATCATGGATGGGTAACGTCTGGTGGACTTGGTACGATGGGCTTCGGCTTCCCGGCCGCAATTGGAGCCCAGTTTGCGAAGCCAGACAAAAAAGTTGTTTCGATTGTAGGCGATGCAGGATTCCAAATGACTGCACAAGAGCTTTCATTATTACAAGAATTCAACTTACCAGTAAAAATTGTGATTTTAAATAACAGCTGTTTAGGAATGGTACGCCAATGGCAACAAACATTTTATGAAGAGCGTTATTCATCATCACTTATGCCGATTCAGCCAGACTTTGTTAAATTAGCGGATGCATACGGCATTAAAGGCTATCGAATTAACACAATTGACGAAGCGGAAAGTATTTTCCGTGAGGCACTTCTTAATGACGAGCCAGCGTTAATCGACTGCCGCGTAAAACAGCTTGAATGTGTATACCCAATGGTTGCACCAGGTAAAGGGTTACATGAAATGATTGGGGTGAAAAAGAATTGAAACGAGTAATTACCGTAACAGTGATTAATCAAAGTGGTGTACTAAACCGTGTAACAGGTTTACTTATGAAGCGTCAATTCAATATCGAATCGATCACAGTTGGTCATACAGAACAGCCAAACTTCTCTAAAATGACTTTTGTTGTAAATGTAGAAGATGAGCGGAAAATTGAACAGCTTGTGAAGCAACTATCGAAGCAAATTGATGTGTTAAAAGTCAATGACATTACAGATAAATCTATCGTGCTTCGTGAGCTAGCGCTTGTGAAGGTTATTTCACCACCAAATTTACGTCTGGAGATGAACTCAATTGTTGAACCGTTCCGCCCACAAATTATTGATACAGCGAAAAATGTTGTGACATATCAAGTGGTAGGACATCCAGAAAAAATTGATGCCTTTATTGAGCTTATTCGCCCATATGGTATTAAAGAATTAACGCGTACGGGTGCTACAGCATCTGTTCGTGAAACGCAAAAAATCATGAATACGCAGCTCTCTATTTTAAAATAGTTTGCATATAAAATTGAAACTTGTGATTTGTCATACTGAATAAGTAGTAAGCATCACAAGCAAAAAAATAAACCCACTATTAGGAGGAAACAAACAATGGCTACTATGTACTATGAACAAAACATCAACGAGGACGTATTAAAAGGGAAAAAAATCGCAATTATCGGTTACGGTTCACAAGGTCACGCACATGCATTAAATCTTAAAGAATCAGGTTTCGATGTAGTAGTAGGTGTTCGCCCAGGCGGATCTTTCGACGCAGCAAAAGCTGATGGCTTAGATGTTAAAACAGTTGCGGAAGCAGCTCAACAAGCAGATGTAATTCAAATCTTACTTCCAGACGAGCGTCAAAAAGCAGTTTATGAAGCTGAAATTGCTCCATATTTAGAAGCTGGTAAAGCTCTTATGTTCGCTCATGGTTTCAATATTCACTTCGGTCAAATTACACCACCAGCAGATGTTGACGTCTTTTTAGTAGCACCAAAAGGTCCAGGGCATCTAGTACGTCGTCAATTCCAACAAGGTGCTGGTGTACCAGGTTTATTCGCAATCCATCAAGATGCAACTGGTCAAGCAAAAGATTTAGCTCTTGCTTACGGTAAAGGTATTGGCGCAGCACGTGGTGGTTTACTTGAAACATCATTCAAAGAGGAAACAGAAACTGACCTATTCGGTGAGCAAGCAGTACTTTGCGGTGGAGCAACTCAATTAGTAAAAGCAGGATTCGAAACATTAGTAGAGGCTGGCTACCAACCAGAACTTGCTTACTTCGAAACATTACACGAATTAAAATTAATCGTGGACTTAATGTTTGAAGGTGGTATGGCAACAATGCGTTACTCAGTATCAGATACAGCTGAGTGGGGTGATTATGTGGCAGGTCCACGTATCATTGATGAATCTGTTAAAGGTCGTATGAAGGATGTATTAACAGATATCCAAGATGGTACATTTGCTCGTCGCTGGATTCAAGAAAATGAAAATGGTCGTCCAGACTATACGAAGTTCAAAGAAGCTGGTGCTAATCACCAAATCGAAGAAGTTGGTGCAAAATTACGCGCAATGATGCCATTCATTAATGAAGGTAAGGAAAAAGTTGTGAGAGAAGTGGCTACAAGTGCGAAAAATTGATATTTTTGATACAACACTTCGCGATGGCGAACAATCTGCAGGTATCAACTTAAATACAGCAGAGAAAATTGAAATTGCCAAGCAACTTGAACGACTAGGTGTAACGATTATTGAAGCAGGTTTTCCTGCTTCATCTCCTGGTGATTTTGAGGCGGTTAACCGGATTGCCGGTACTGTGAAAAATTCAATCGTTACAGGGCTAGCTCGTTGCGTTCAAAAAGATATAGATACAACATGGGAAGCTATTAAAGTAGCAGAGCAACCACATATTCATATTTTTTTAGCTACTTCTCCAATTCATATGGAATACAAGCTAAAAAAATCACCAGATCAAGTAGTAGAACAAGCAATTGAAGCTGTGAAATATGCGAAAAAATACTTCCCACTTGTGCAATGGTCTGCAGAGGATGCTTTCCGATCGGATCGCGAATTTTTAGTACGTATTATGAATGACGTCATTGCAGCTGGTGCAACGACGATTAACGTTCCGGATACAGTTGGCTACGCTTCTCCACAAGAATATGGGGCATTATTTAAATTTTTACTAGAAAATGTGAAAGGTGCTGAAAAAGTTAAATTCTCAGCACATTGCCATGATGACTTAGGGATGGCGACGGCGAACACAATCGCTGCTATCGAAAATGGTGCTTCACAAATTGAAGGAACAATTAACGGTATTGGAGAGCGTGCGGGGAATGTTGCACTAGAAGAAATCGCAGTTGCTCTTCATATCCGTAAAGATATTTACCCTGTGGAGACAGGAATTAATTTACAAGAAATTAAGCGTACATCTCAATTAGTAAGTAAACTAACGAATGTCGTGATTCAGCCGAACAAAGCGATCGTTGGTAAAAATGCATTTGCCCATGAGTCTGGTATTCATCAAGACGGCGTGCTAAAAAATCCTGAAACTTACGAAATTATTTCACCTGCACTAATTGGCGAAGGTGAAGTGCCACTTGTCCTTGGAAAACATTCTGGACGTGCTGCCTTCCGAGATCGTGCAGTAACAATGGGCTTCACACTGTCAGATGAAAAGCTAAACAAAGCTTTTGTTGAATTTAAACAGCTCGCAGATCGTAAAAAGGAAATTACGGAAGAAGATTTACTAACACTTCTTACGGAGCAACAAGTTCAAATTGAAGATGTGCCATTATTTGAACTGAAAATGGTACAGGTGCAATATGGTACAGAAAATATTCCGACAGCCACTGCAACGGTTGTGACGCCAGAAGGTCATGTGAAAAATGTAGTGGCAACGGGCTCAGGCTCAGTAGAAGCTATTTTTAATACGTTAGAACAACTTGTGCCAGGTAACATCAATGTTATTGATTACCGTGTGACATCTGTCGGCAAAGGGCGCGATGCACTTGGTGAAGCTGTCATTAATATTCGATACGATGGTGTATCAACAACGGGACGAAACTCATCTCAAGATGTATTAGAAGCATCTGCGAAAGCTTATTTAAATGCGATTAATCGACATTTAATCCAAGCAAGTCTTCGAGCTCAAGGTCAACTAGTTTAATATGATTTGGCTCTCACCTGCCTAAAATAGGTGAGAGTCTTTCCTAAAAACAGCGTAACCATACTCTATAAAAAGAAAGGTGTTTTATAAATGGAGAAAAAAATTACAGTACTTCCTGGCGACGGAATTGGGCCAGAAGTGGTTGCGTCAGCTATACGTGTATTACAAGTAATCGGTAAACGATTTAACCATACATTCCATTTAGGTTATGGAACGATTGGAGGCGCTGCCATCGATCAACACAATAATCCACTACCCGATGAAACAATTGAAATGTGTGAGAGCAGTGATGCCATTTTATTAGGAGCAGTAGGGGGTCCGAAATGGGACAATAACCCTCCAGAACTACGTCCAGAAAAAGGATTGTTACGTATTCGCAAGCACTTTGACTTATTCGCAAATTTACGTCCAGTAAAGGCGTTCCCGAGTTTACTAGATGCTTCACCTTTAAAACGTGAAGTAGCCGAAAACGTCGATTTAATGATCGTACGTGAACTGACAGGCGGCGTATACTTCGGGGAACCACGTATGCGTACTGAAAATGGCGCAATTGATACTACAGTTTACTCAACAGCAGAAGTAGAGCGTATCGTTGAAAATGCCTTTGAATTAGCACGTTTACGTGGAGGCAAATTATGTTCTGTCGATAAAGCAAACGTACTTGAAACAAGCCGTTTATGGCGCGAAGTTGTAGAAGCAAAGAAAAAGGATTATCCAGATGTACAAGTCGAGCACAACTTAGTAGATTCAGTAGCTATGAAATTAATTACAAATCCAGCTCACTATGATGTAGTTGTTACAGAAAACATGTTTGGTGATATTTTAAGTGATGAAGCATCGGTTATAACAGGGTCACTAGGTGTATTACCATCCGCATCCATCCGTGGTGATAATTTTGGTCTTTATGAACCAGTACACGGTTCAGCACCAGAGATTGCAGGGCAAGGTGTTGCCAATCCAGCAGCAACAATTCTTTCGGTCGCTATGATGTTACAATACTCATTCGGCCTAGCAGAAGAAGCTGCTGAAATTGAACGTGCTGTTAGTGCTGTGTTTGATGATGGTTACTTTACAGCTGACCTTGCACGCGATGGTGGGCGAACATTATCTACAAATGAATGGACAGATAAAGTAATTAACGAAATTGATACAAGTTTTGTATCGGAAAGTATTATGACAACATATATTTAAGAAATAGGTGAAGACAATGGGAAAAAATATAATTGAAAAGATTTGGGATAAACATGTTGTTTATCAGGAAGAGGGCAAACCGGACCTGTTATATATTGATCTTCATTTAATTCATGAAGTAACTTCTCCGCAAGCATTTGAAGGTTTACGCATGAACGGACGTAAAGTGCGTCGTCCTGATTTAAGCTTTGCAACGATGGATCATAACGTTCCAACGAAAAATTTACCGACTATTAATGACCCAATTGCACGCAATCAAATCGAAACATTAGCGAAAAATGCTGCTGAATTTGGGATTGAACTTGCAGGCATGGGTCACCCAGATCAAGGAATTGTTCACGTTATTGGACCAGAATTAGGTTTAACACAACCTGGTAAAACAATCGTTTGTGGAGATTCTCATACTTCTACACATGGTGCATTTGGTGCCATTGCATTTGGTATCGGTACATCAGAAGTAGAACACGTAATGTCCACACAAACGTTATGGCAAAACAAGCCTAAAACAATGGAAATTCGTGTTGAAGGCGAGCTTCCTGTTGGCGTTGCGGCAAAGGATATTATTTTGGCAATCATCTCGAAATTTGGTATTGGCGTTGGTACAGGGCATATTGTGGAATTCACTGGAGAGGCAATCCACAAACTGTCAATGGAAGAACGGATGACAATCTGTAATATGTCAATCGAAGCGGGAGCAAAGGCTGGTCTTGTATCACCAGACCAAATTACAGTAGATTATATTCGGGGCCGCAAATATGCACCACAAGGTGACAAATTTGAAGAAGCTACAGCTTATTGGTTAAGTTTAGCATCAGATGAGGATGCTACATATGATGAAGTCCGCATCATAAAGGCTGAAGAAATTGAGCCAATTATTACATGGGGTACAAATCCTTCGATGGGTTCAGGTGTATCGCAAAATGTTCCAACGCAGGCAGATTATAAGGATGAGTCTGATAAAGCGGCTCTTCGTAAAGCACTTGCATATATGGGCTTAGAAGAAGGTCAGCCATTAACTTCAATCGATATCCAATACGTATTTATTGGCTCATGCACGAACTCACGATTAAGCGATTTACGTGCTGCGGCAAACGTTATTCAAGGACGCAAAGTTCATGAAAACGTTACAGCAATCGTTGTGCCAGGTTCCCATACTACAAAAAAACAAGCAGAGGCTGAAGGTTTGGATAAAATTTTCATTGATGCTGGTTTTGAATGGCGCGAATCAGGTTGCTCGATGTGCTTGGCAATGAATGATGATGTTGTACCAGCTGGTAAACGTTGTGCATCAACATCAAACCGTAACTTCGAAGGTCGTCAAGGTGCAGGCGCGCGCACGCATTTAGTATCACCGCCAATGGCAGCAGCTGCAGCAATTGCAGGGCATTTCGTTGATGTACGGGAATTCGTGAAGGAAACTGTGTAAAAACTAAATTTACACGGAAGGGATGATTGAAATGGAACCAATTAATATAATAAAAAGTGTTATTACACCACTTGATCGCAAAAATGTAGATACAGATCAAATTATTTCGAAAGAATTTTTAAAACGGATTGAGCGCACAGGCTTTGGTCAATATTTGTTTTATCACTGGCGCTATGATGCACAAGGAAATGAAGTGCAAGACTTTGTATTAAATAAAGCTGAATTTAAAGACTCTAAAATTCTAGTAGCACAAGATAATTTTGGTTGTGGCTCTTCTCGTGAGCATGCACCATGGGCCATTTTAGATTATGGCTTCAATGTAGTCATTGCACCATCGTTCGCAGATATTTTCCACAATAACTGCTTTAAAAATGGTATTTTACCAATCAAGCTAACAGAAGCAGAGTGCGATGAAATTTTAGAAAAAGGTTTAGCAAAACCTTACCATGTGGAAGTAAATCTTGAAACACAAACTGTAACGGGCGAAGATGGTAAAGTCTATACGTTTGATATCGATTCTTATTATAAAGAAACCTTATTAAATGGCTTGGATGAAATTGCTCTAACAATTAAGTACGAAGATCAAATTGCTGCATATGAAGCGCAGCGAGTAGCTTACTAATTAGCAAAAGTGGCTTAGACAAAAAAGTGTTAGATTGACTGCGATCAATCTAACACTTTTTTTGCTGTAAACTGTTGTCCGTTACCGCGGACAAAGCGCAGAAAAAACAGGTGAATCGCCAGGACATGGCTAGAAATCGCTGATAAACCTAGTGGAATCGCCGGTACCTCGTAAGAGTGAGAACAAGTCAGCCTTTGTCTTTCTATTGTTGACTCGGTAAAATGGTAAGTAAGATTGGAAAGGATGATTCAGATGATAACAGTAATCGGTAGTTTAAATATGGATTTAGTAGTACAAATGGCTAATTTTCCACAGCAAGGAGAAACAGTACTTGGTGAAGCATTTCGAACAAGTCCCGGTGGAAAAGGCGCTAATCAGGCTATTGCCGCTGCACGTTTAGGTAGTCAGGTAACAATGGTTGGTTGCGTAGGCAATGACGACTTTGGTAATACATTGCGAACAAATTTAGAGCAAGAGCATATTAATACGAAAACAGTTATGTCGGCTTCAGTATCGACGGGAGTAGCTAATATTTTAGTTCATCATAATGATAATCGGATTATTGTAGTACCAGGGGCAAATTATAAATTGGAACCGTCCTATTTAGATGCGGTAAAGGACGTGATAGAGCAGAGCAAAATAGTAATTTTACAGCTAGAAATTCCTAAAGAAACGACGGCATATGCATTAAAATTATGTAAGGATGCTAATGTGCCGGTGCTATTAAACCCTGCACCAGCGGCGAATTTTGATATACAGTGGATGAAGGATATAACATACATCACACCTAATGAAATAGAGTGTGCCCAGTTATTTGGAGACGATTTCGAAGGTATACTAGAAAAATATCCGAATAAGATGATCATTACACTAGGAAGTGATGGTGCTCGTTATTTTGATGGAGAATACCCTATTCATGTTCCTGGCTATATGACAAAAGCATTAGATACAACAGGAGCAGGCGACACATTTAACGGTGCACTTGCTTATGCATTAACAGAGGGCCAATCATTGGATGAAGCTGTTTATTTTGCAAATATAGCTGCCTCGCTTTCTGTTGAGAAATTAGGCGCACAAGGCGGTATGCCAACGCTCAGCCAAGTATATGCGCGAATGGCTGGTTTTGATGAATAAAAAATATTGCATTTCAAGATTAGCTTTAAGTCGTCATATGTTAGCTCGAAAATCTCATTTCATTTACCTAGTTGCGCTATAAATAAAGAAAATATAGAAAATTTAACTAAGAAGTAAATCCTATTTGTGACAACCCAAACTAAGTAGTTTGTCCTTTTTTATTATTAATTTTCAACTATGTATAAGAAATAGAATAGTTTCATTTATAATGAAACTATAGATACATAGGAAAGAGGTTTTGAGGATGACGAATATTGACACTACGCCAATCGACTATACAGCCTCAGCGAATAATATTTTGCCACAGTTTGTGGATCGTTTACGTCAACTGCACAGCATTATTGTACAAAATACATATGTAAAAGATACAGCTAAGCACTTAAATCGTATAATCCAAGATGCAAACAATGAAACAATGGTACTGATAGTCGGGAAACAACGGGTAGGAAAAACAACACTTGTGAATGGGCTTCTTGGCCGTTCTATTTTACCTGTTAGTGATCAAAATCCGACAGGGGTTAACACGTTTTTACGTTATGGTGAAAATGAGGAAGTTAAAGCTTATTTTTTAGATGGTATGGTTGCAATTTTTGATATGAGTAAACTAGAATTACTCACAACTGGAGATACATTTGCATCACAAATTTTACGTGAACATTTAGACTATCTAGAAGTATATATAAAACATGATTTATTGAAATCTGTTACAATTATCGATTCTGTATCGTTGGAAGCGGGCGGGGGAGAAATGGCCTATTTCTCTGAATCTTTGATAAATCGTGTTGATGAAATTTTCTGGGTACTACGCTCTCAATCAATGGCTATCGATGCTGAAATTTTATTAATGGAGGCTTTAAAAAATAAAGGGGTTGTACCTCTGTGTATCGTAAATGCAATTGATACAAATAATAATACAGAAGCGTTTATAAATTCTGAAAAAGAGCGAATTGGTCATTTAATTAGCGACTTTGTTCCTATTTCGGCAATTGACGCCCTTGAAGCACAACGAACAGAAAATAAAGAGTTATGGCACCAGAGTCAATATGATAATTTAATTGCGCAAATTCAACGTGTTGCGATGAATAGTGATAAAAAAACGTATGCTATTATTATTCGTTTTTTACAATGGCTAGAACGTTTCCGTTTTGAATTAACCGTTATACCACAACGTGACCCATTCCAATCAGCAGTTGAAAATATAGAAAAATTTGCTGGCGATACACAATATGAATTTTCACGTTACCAACGCGATTTAGCGATTGTACAAGAATACGAACAAGAGTATGAACAGGTAGCGAATGTATTTAAAAATGTACAAACATTGTACCAGCTATTACAAACGATTTCTCAAAATGATTATTTACAGGATGATCAAGTAGAACAGTTTACTGAAAAGGCGATCATCTATCAGCAAGCCTTACGAGAATATCGAAATATGCACAACGAATATATGCGAGAATATGAGCGCCTAGATGCACAGCATAAAAAAATTCATGGCAAAGGCCTTATGAAAGCCATCTTTGGTCAACATACCCAAAATGAATTTTTCAAAGAACGTGTTCTTCGCTTAAATGAACAGCAAGAGGAATGTGTTACTCAGTATGCGAAAGTAAGAGAAGCGGAAGCCTCAATTATTGAAGAAATACAATCAATCCAAAGCTATTTGATAGGTTTATCGAAAAAACGTTTAGCTCGAATTGAGAAAAGGGTAAAAGAGCTTAACCAGCAACGTGCAAAAGAGAAAAAGCAACTAAAATTATATGCAGCTAAATTAAATGAGTTTTCGTGTTTAATTGAAGCACAAGGATTTATTAAAGATAATATCCAGCCATTTTTAATGGAAGATAGAATGCCACTTCGCATAAAAGATCAACAAATGCTGGAAGAAACAATCGACAGGATCATTGACATCGATTTATCGAAAAATGGCTTACTAGCTAGAAGTCAGATGAATAATAAAATGGAAAGTATTGAAATTCCTTTTGAAGTCGGCAGTAAGTACCCATTACAAGACTTACACCTTGCAGAGACGGATGTTAGATCAAACGATATTCCAGCAATACCAAAAAAATTAGAAGTACAATATGAGTCATAATATTTAGTAGTCAAAGTCCTAAAAGTGTTGGATTCTTTTAGGGCTTTGTTTTATTTATGTGGCATTAAAGTGTGGATGAAAGGGAACAACTTCAATAATGGCTTTCACCTTAACTAGAGATCATTCCTATTAACAATATCCTTTGGATGTTATAAAATAGGCATACAAAGATGAAGTGGGGGGTTTTTTTGGTTTCTTCTAAAGATGTAGCAAAGTTTGCCGGTGTCTCTCAGACGACTGTTTCAAGAGTGTTAAATACACCTGAATTAGTTAAGCCGAAAACAATAAAAAAAGTGATGGAGGCAATTGAAGAATTAAACTATATTCCAAACGATATTGCAAGATCACTGGTACAACAAAAGACAGGGATTATTACTTTAATATCTGGTCCTTTGCATAATCCTTTTTTTGTCGATACAACAACTGCAATTGTTAATTATGCGAACGCCAGGGGCTATAAAGTAAATGTGCATTTTGGAACGGAAGAAAATTTACATACAATTTATAATTCCGTATTAGAAACGAAAGTTGATGCAATTATTTTATCTTCTATCGGGTATACGGATCCATTATTTTATAAGCTCGAAAAATTGGATATACCCTTTATAATGTTTAATCGTAAGCATAAAGAAAATAAGCATTTTGTAGAAATAAATAATATGGAGGCTGGTTATTTAGCGACTAAACATATGCTTTCTTTAGGGCATAGGGATCTTTGCTGGATTGGTGGACCACATGAAATGAGTACTTTTTTTGGAAGATATAAGGGTTTCAAAAGAGCGTTAGCAGAAGCAGAAATTGACAAAAATATAGTGCCAACATTTTTTACAAATACGAGCAAAGATGATATTAAGCGAGCATTTGAAGAACTTTTGCTACTAAACCCAAGACCGACAGCGATTTGTGCTGCAACAGATGCTATTGCTATTGAAATTCTAAATCAATGTTTAGAGCAAGGATTTGCTATTCCTAACGATTTTAATGTAATTGGTATTGATAATGTAGAGTTAAGTAAACATCATTCAATATCCTTGACTACTGTGGGCATCGAATCGGAAAAAAATCTAGGATTTCTAGCCATTGAAAAATTATTTGATGTGATGGAGAAAAAAAGTGCTTGCATCAAGCAAACTGAATCTGTTAAACTTTTCCCAAGAAACACCACGGGTAAAAAATGAACTGATATTCGTCAGTTTATTTTTTTACTCGATAAATGGTTACGTATTCATTTCTTTATTTTCAGAAATGAATACGTAACCATAATAGGGAGGAGGAGGATGACTTGAAGAAAGAATTATTGATTAACGACGAATGGCGTATGACAGAAGGGTATACAGATGTGTATGCCCCATATTCAAAAGAATTAATTGCTAGTTTCGCTATGGCAACTGAGGTTGATGTGCAAGATGCAATTGAAAGTGCACAAGAAGCAACTTCAAAAATGGCATCTTTAACAGCATTACAGAGAGCACAAATTTTGGAACAATTATCGAATTTATTTGCTGAGCATCGAGATGAGGCTGCTTCGATAATTTCATTAGAATCTGCTAAGCCACTAAAGTATGCAATTGCAGAAATAGACCGAACAATTGAAACCTATAAATTTGCAGCAGAGGAAGCGAAGCGACTTGCAGGAGAGTTAATTCCTATGGACGCTTCAAAAAGTGGAGAAGGACGCTTTGCCTATACATTACGTGAACCAATTGGGGTAATAGCGGCAATTACACCATTTAATTTCCCTCAAAATCTTGTCGCACATAAAGTAGGACCAGCATTAGCAGCAGGAAATACAATTGTTTTAAAACCGGCAACACAAACGGCCTTATCAGCACACTTTCTTGCAAAATTAATAGCCCAAACAGATTTGCCAACAGGTGCTTTTAATTTAGTCACAGGGCAAGGAAAGCTCATCGGAGATACATTTTTAGCACATCCACATGTGAAAATGATTACTTTTACAGGCAGTCCTGCAGTAGGGATTTCACTTCGTAATCGAGCAGGTCTGAAAAAGATAACGTTAGAACTTGGCTCCAATGCGGGCGTGATTGTCGATGAAGGGGTTCAATTAGATAAAATTATGGATCGCATTGTAATGGGAGCGTTTTCAAACCAAGGGCAAGTATGTATTTCACTACAACGAATTTATGTCATGGAAAATGTAATGGATCAATTTTTAGAACAAATAACAGCAAAAATTAATCAACTAACACTAGGGAATCCACTTCATCCAACGACGGATCTTACAACGATGATTTCAGAAACGGAGCAACAGCGTGCCCTCACTTGGATTCAAGAGGCATTGAAGAATGGGGCACAAATAATTACTGGTGGTCGCATTGAAAATAATATTTTATTACCTACAGTGCTTTACAATGTACCTTCTTATAGCCGTGTTTCATGTGAAGAAATTTTTGCTCCAGTAGTTATCGTCAACAAAGTGTCCACAATAGATGAAGCGATCGAAGCAATAAATGATTCTAATTACGGCTTACAAGCGGGCATCTTTACACCTTCTATAGAAACAGCCTTTAAAGCTTCAAAAAAATTGCAAGTGGGTGGTGTCATTATTAATGATGTTCCTACATTTCGTGTAGATCATATGCCGTATGGTGGAATAAAAGAAAGCGGGACAGGAAGAGAAGGAATTAAATATGCAATAGAAGAAATGACCGAGATGAAACTAGTTATTTGGAATAACAACTAATCATGAAATGGGGATGTTTGTAAATGAAGATGATAAATCAACACGCTAAGCTTTTTGTTATGGATAATGGCACGATGCGGATGGATAAAAATTATATGATTGCAATGCATAACCCGGCAACAATCAATCATCCAAATCAACCGAATGAATTTGTTGAATTTCCTGTTTATACAGTTTTAATTGATCATCCAGAAGGAAAAATTTTATTTGATACAGCATGTAATCCAAACTCAATGGGACCTGAAGGACGCTGGGGTGAATTTACACAAAAAGCATTTCCTATTAATATGCCAGAAGAGTGCTATTTACACCATCGCTTAGAAGAATTAAATGTTCGCCCAGAAGATATTAAGTATGTTGTTGCTTCACATCTTCATTTAGATCATGCAGGTTGTTTAGAACTTTTTACGAATGCAACGATTATTGTGCAGGAAGATGAATTTAATGGCACATTACAAACATATGCGAGAAATGTTAAGGATGGTGCTTATGTTTGGGGTGATATTGATATGTGGATTAAAAACAACTTACAGTGGCGATTAATCAAACGTGGTGAAGATAATGTGAAACTTGCCGAAGGCATTAATATATTGAATTTTGGTAGTGGCCATGCTTGGGGTATGCTTGGCTTGCATATTAATATGCCGGAAACTGGAGGAATAATTTTAGCGTCAGATGCCATTTACACAGCTGAAAGTTTTGGACCTCCTGTTATGCCTCCTGGTATTATTTATGATTCGGTCGGCTATAATTCAACAGTTGAACGAATTCGACGCTTAGCAAATGAAACGAATTCACAAGTTTGGTTTGGTCATGATCCTGTGCAATTTAAATCATTTAGAAAATCCACAGAAGGCTATTATGAATAGATAGGAGTAGATTGAAAATGAATAAATTAACCTTTACTCCTACAAGTTATACAGGTTGGGGTTGTCTGCAACAGCTTTGTGTAGAAGTAAAAAAATTTCAAGCAAATCATATATTAATAGTAACGGACCCATTTTTACAAGACTTAGGTTTAGTGGATCAAGTTAAAAAGCCATTGCATGACAATGGATATAAGACGACAATTTATACTGACATTGCTCCTGAGCCACCTCTTGCAATTGGTGAAAAACTAGTAGACTATACACGAAAGCATCAATTTGATTTAGTTATTGGATTAGGTGGGGGAAGTGCATTAGATTTAGCTAAGCTAGCTGCTGTATTAGCTACTCATGATGGTCAGGTGGCTGACTATTTAAATTTAACAGGCACGAAAACACTAGAAAATAAAGGACTTCCGAAAATATTAATTCCGACAACATCGGGTACAGGCTCAGAGGTTACAAATATTTCTGTTTTATCGTTAGAAACGACTAAGGATGTCGTGACACATGATTATTTACTGGCTGATGTAGCCATTGTAGATCCAGAATTAACAATTTCTTTGCCTTCAAAAGTAACTGCCGCTACGGGCGTAGACGCTTTAACACATGCAATTGAAGCATATGTTTCTATCAATGCAAATGAAGTGACAGATGGTCTTGCACTGCAAGCGATTAGATTGATCAGTAACTCAATTCGTACAGCGGTACAAGATGGTAACAACAAGCAAGCACGCTCAGATATGAGTTATGGCAGTTACTTAGCAGGCTTGGCATTTTTTAATGCAGGTGTAGCAGGGGTACATGCTTTAGCTTATCCGCTTGGTGGACAGTACCATATTGCACATGGAGATTCAAATGCTGTACTATTGCCATACGTAATGGGCTATATTCGCCATAGTTGTGAAAAACGCATGAAAGATATATTAGATGCAATGGGTCTTTCCTCTATGTATTTAACGCAAGAAGCTGCTTCCTATAAGTGTGTTGATGCATTGCAACAAATAGTACACGATGTAAATATTCCTTCGACTTTGAAAGGTTTTAACATACCAGAATCTGCACTTGAACAATTAACTGATGATGCAACAAAGCAAACAAGAATTTTAGCCCGTAGTCCGATGCCGTTAAATCGAGATGATATTTTTGCTATTTATCGCGCTGCATTTGATGGCGAAATTCGTGAGCCAAACCGACCGTTGTAGGAAAAACATTTGAAAAATGAAAAGGGCTGTATCAAATACTATTTGATACAGCCCTTTTTTATTAAGCTTCGGCATCCGGCGTGAAAGAGCGATTTGCTAATTCTGCATCTAGCATAAAGATAGCATTCGAATCATTTTCAATCCGTTCAATTTTACGTATTAACGTATCGAATGTTGATTCTTCCTCGACTTGTTCATCGATAAACCATTTTAAAAATGCCATTGTTGCGTGCTCACGTTCATCTAATGCAATATCAGATAAGTTGTAAATACGACGAGTTACTTCTTTTTCATGAGACATAGCCGTTTTAAAGGCATGCAAAATAGAGTCGAAATGATTTTCAGGACTGTCAAATCCGTGTATTGATGCACGATAGCCCATATCACTTAAGAAATTATAAAATTTCATTGCATGAAAACGTTCTTCTTCAGCTTGCACTAAAAAGAAATTCGCAAAGCCATCGTAATCTTGGTCTGTGCAAAATGCTGCCATCGCCATATAAGCATGAGCGGAGTAAAATTCAAAATTCATTTGTTCGTTTAGCGCTGTGTGTAGTTTTTCAGATAACATAAATGTTCCTCCCTTTGCAGTAAATACCTACTACTTCTCATAGTATATAGCGAAAGAGGGTCATCATACAGAAAAATATTTTTTTCGTCATAAATGGTGCAAAAATAAATTGATATTCGTTCTCAATTAGAAAATTTAGTCAAATACATTTTTAAATCGCCAAATCACTTCTAATAGATTCGTAAATAGATTAATGAAATCTAAATATAGATTTAATGCAATCCCAATGACTTCCTCGTCGGCCACATGATTATGTCGAATGCGGTTAAAATCATACACTGTGAAGAGACTAAACAGTAAGACAGAAACTGCGGCAATAATAAGCCCAATAATATTACTTACTGGAATAAATATAAAAAGAAGCGAAAACACAAGCACGACGATGAGCACAGTGAATAAATAGCTTCCCCAATTTGAAATATCTTTATTCATCATCATACCTACAAGTGCCAGTATGACAAAAATGATAACGGTTGCTCCGAAAACAAATAAAACTAATTGCGGTCCGAGCTGATCAATAAAAAATTGTGTTGTCCAAAATAGTAAAATACCCATTAAAAAGGGGATTGCATACATAATAGAGTTGGCTAGTTTTAAGCTACGAACAAAGCAGGCAATGATTAGGAGAATAATACAAAGAATCGAAAGTGGCATTATAACTGTCGATGGTAATAAAGTGGCGATAAATATTCCTATCGCGGTCAGTACCCACATAAAGGTAAAGTGTTTTAAAATTTTGTTTAAGTTTTGATTACGGTTAGCGTAAGCCATGTAAAAATTCCTTTCTTTTTAGCTTTCTTAGTCCAATACCCGATTATACAATAGCAATCACTGATAGAGTAGGGGAATCACCATTAAACCAAGTGAAATCGCCACTATACTAGGAGAAACTGACACTGAATCGGAGTTATTCGCCATTAGCTATTATAAAAAATTCGCCAAGACATTATGTCTAGGCGAATTTTATTAAAATCGATTATGCTTTCTTTTGGTTTTTTACACCTACTAAGTAGCCACCTAGAGCAATTGCAACTAATACAATCCAGAATGTAGCTTTCCAAAGTGTTGAGTGTGGGAAATCATGCGGAATAACCCCTAATTTTTCATGTGCTAAAGTTAAGACAGCCAACTTTACACCAACCCAACCAACGATAAGGAACGCAGCCGTTTCAAGTGACGGGAATTTTTCGAGTACACGTACGAACCAGCGTGCTGCAAATCGCATCATTATGACCCCAATAATACCACCAAGGAACATAACACCAAATTGACCTACGTTAATGCCACCAACATCGAAATTCCCTAAATGCGGTAATGTAACTGCGATCGCAACTGCTGCTAAAATGGAATCTACTGCAAAGGCGATGTCTGCAAGCTCAACTTTAACAACTGTCATCCAGAAACCCGATTGTTTTTTAGGTTCTTTAATTTCATCTGAGTCCCCCGAAGCTTTCCGTGAATCGTAAATATGCTTTATCGACATGAATAGCAAGTAAGCAGCGCCTAAAGCTTGAATTTGCCAAAAATTCACGAGAGTAGTAATTAAGAATAAAGCGGCAAAACGGAAAATGAATGCACCTACTAATCCGTATAATAATGCTTTTTGTTGTTGAGCTTTTGGTAAATGTTTAACCATAACGGCCATAACGACTGCATTGTCCGCTGCTAAAAGTCCTTCTAGTACAATTAATACAACTAATACCCATGCGTATTCTAATAAAATGGCTTCCAAATGTGTTTCCTCCTTTATTTTGGACAGAAATGAATATGATGCTCTTTCCTATTTTTAATTTTAGGCAAAAGAAAAAGACCCATGCCTAAAAAATAGGCAAAGGTCTTGCTAAGCACAACTATTTGGAAGCTCCAAATAATAATTTGTACCGAAAGTTATCGGTACAGCACTCATCTATTAGATGAGCTTGCTATCACACCCGATGGCGGCTGCCATGTAATGACGAATGTGAAATCAGATGTATCGCTCACATCTGCTAGCTACTCCCCTTTGACAAAAATGTCAAAAGCTATTCAATTCTTCTTACAAAGATTATAGCATGTAGTGAACTAAATGCAAATCAAAAGTAATCTTATATTTAAAAATTATTTTCAAAATTATTATCGCAAGTGTTACTATTGGTGATAAGTGAAATTTTTTAGCAACTTAGAAGGGAGTCATATATGTATAAAAAGTTTTTTTCATACTACAAACCACATAAACGATTATTCGTTGTGGATTTTTCTAGCGCGATTGTTGTAGCACTACTAGAGCTCGCCTTTCCATTAGCTGTTCAATGGTTCATTGACAAACTACTGCCTACAGGGGAGTGGGGTACGATTGTCAAAGTAAGTATTTTACTATTGCTAGTATACGCACTTAGCACCATACTAAACTTTATTGTCAATTATTTAGGGCATAAACTTGGTATAAATATTGAAACCGATATGCGACAAGAACTGTTTAATCATGTCCAGCGACAATCATTCCGTTTCTTTGATAATACAAAAACTGGTCATATTATGAGCAGAATTACGAATGATTTATTTGATATTGGTGAATTTGCCCATCACGGGCCAGAAGATTTATTCATTGCCATTATGACATTTTTGGGTGCTTTCATCATAATGTTTAATGTTAATCCAACACTTGCCTTAATTGCAGCGATTATGGTGCCGTTTTTAATGTGGCTTGTGACAGTTAGTAACATAAAGATGAACAATGCATGGAAAACGTTGTACGTTAAAATTGCAGATGTAAACGGTCGTGTAGAGGATAGTGTTTCTGGGGTTCGTGTTGTGAAATCTTTTACAAATGAAGCGTATGAAATGGAACGTTTTAAAGAGCAAAATGGTTTTTTCCGTTCGGCAAAATTATACGCCTATAAGATTATGGCAGGGGCGCATTCAAGTATTTATATGATGACTCGTTTGTTAACATTGGTTGTCCTTGTAGTGGGTGCTTGGTTAAGCTTTAATGGGAAATTATCGTATGGAGGGCTTGTAAGCTTTGTATTATATACAAATGTTCTTATTAAACCAATCGATAAAATTAGTGCATTGTTAGAACTATATCCGAAAGGGATGGCAGGCTTTAAGCGTTTCCGTGAGTTGATAGAGCAGGTGCCAGAAATTCAGGATCGTGAGGGAGCAAAGCAAGTAACACATTTATGTGGAGACATCTCGTTTAAAGATGTTGATTTTAATTATGATACGTCAAAAGCTGTTTTACAAAGTATTACATTTGATGTGCAAGCAGGACAAACCATTGCCTTTGTTGGCCCATCAGGAGCTGGTAAAACGACAATTTGTTCTTTAATTCCAAGGTTTTATGATGTCACTAAAGGGGCAATTACAATTGATGGCTTGGATGTACGTAATATGACACAAGCCTCTCTACGAGCACAAATTGGTATTGTACAACAAGATGTCTTTTTATTTACAGGGACAATTCGAGAAAATATTGCCTATGGGCGTTTAGATGCAAGTGATGAAGACGTTGAAGAAGCAGCTAAAAGGGCGCATTTAGAATCGTTTATTGCAGAGCTTCCAGAAGGTTATGAGACACAGATTGGTGAACGTGGCTTAAAGCTATCTGGTGGGCAAAAGCAACGTATTGCCATTGCACGTATGTTCTTGAAAAATCCGCCGATTTTAATTTTGGATGAGGCAACTTCTGCGCTAGATACAGAAACGGAAATGATTATTCAACAATCGTTAGCTGAACTTGCTGAAAATCGAACAACACTCATCATTGCGCATCGACTAGCGACAATCCGTAATGCGGATCGGGTACTTGTTGTCACACAAAATGGTATTGAAGAGGATGGAACGTATGCGGAACTAGTGGCACAAGACGGTATTTTCGCAAAATTACATCATATTCAATTTCGTAAAACAGAAAATGAAAAAGTAATGCAACAGTTTGAATGTTAAACATATTCAAAAGGCATCGAGTAAATCAATACTCGATGCCTTTGTTTTAGTTTACTTGCTATTCTGTAATTGTTTCAATAAAAGATTCCCTACCAGGATTTACTTTGACTACTGTTATTTTTATTTTGCGAATAGAATCTTCCGTTAAGTCGATTTTACCGTTATTCTCTAATTTTTTCCATGTCTTAACGTCTTTGCGATATAGCTGTTCAGATAAACGGTAAATATCTGTATTCAATGCTAAAGATTCCTTAAATGTTTCCCTTACTTCTTTTTCTACCTGTTTTTTGACCAATTGACGAATTTCATCGGTCGTAATTTCTTCTGTAATACCAAGAACGTTTGCTTCCATTTTTATTTCGATATCAAATCGTACGTTTTCGTTTTTTACGACTGGAGAAATAAGAACTTTTATATGATCTAATGTAACGGTTACGAATTGTTTATGCTCTCCAATTTGCCCGGTTATTTCACTGCGAATTGTTTCATTAGTCATCCATTTAATACCATTTGCATTTTCTTGGGTGAGAAATCCTTTTAATCCTTCTTTAGATAGTAGTGTAATACCTTTTATTTCCACTGATTCGGACTGTCCTTTGGAAGATACCCATCCTTTATCAATTGATACTAATGGAAGATAAACTTCATGACTTGGCTCATTTAGACCAATCACTAATTTTCGTAGGTTAATTGGTGCGACAAAAGATTCTTGTTTAAAAGAATTTAACGGATCTCCGAGTTTAGATAATGTAAGAGCTTTATTATTTATCGGTGTAACTATAAGTAAATCATCGAGTGGCTCTTTTGTGCCATAAACCCAAATTTGATATCGTGTTTCACGATAACGAGTTAAGAAATCGAGCACTTGATTTACCTTGTTGCTCTTCATTACCTCTTCTGAAAGTATAATATAGGTGATATGTCCCCAAAACGCTTTTTGGTCAATGGAATGATATAAATCGAAAAGAGAATCTTCAATTGTTTTACCTTTTGCATGTCCAATTTCTGCCTGTTGAGCTTGCGGATTATTTGGCTGTTCGGATTTGGCTATATTGGCAAAATCAATAATTTGCATGTAAGTTTCATAATTGCCATCTTTAAAATCTATCCCAAGCGCATGGACATAGTACATTCTTTGCGGTTCAGTGACATCCCAACACCCTGATAACAGTGTAGTGAATACTAACAACAATATACTGAGTATTTTTTTATTCATTTTTATCCTCACTCGTACGGGTTTGATCTTGTGGTGCGATATAGTTTGGACGCTTAGTATAACCTTTTGGTGATAAGCGTAATAGTGTTTTTTTTATGGTTGACCAATCTAAATCTGCCCCAATTTGCATATAAGAGTTACCAAATATTCTAATATTACATAAGTAAAGAAGGGTTACGTATAGTGAAATAAAGAAGCCGAATAAACCAAAAAAGCCGCTTAATAAAATGAAGCCAACCCGGAAAATACTGATTGTCGTAACGAGTGATTGATTAACGAGTGTAAAGGATGCAATGGTAGAAACGGCAATAATCACGATCATTTCCGGACTTGTAACACCTGCACGTATTGCTGCATCACCAATAATTAAACCACCAACGACACTTATCGTTCCACCGATTACAGATGGTAGACGTAAGCCTGCTTCTCTAAACAGCTCAAACATTAATAGCATCAATAGCATTTCAAGCGAAGAGGGGAAGGGGAGGCCGGTTCGACCTTGGACAACAGTTGCCAAAAGCAATAAAGGTAATTGATTTTGATGATAGGTTGTTAAAGCAAGCCAAAAAGCAGGTAACAGTAGGCCGATAAAAATACCTGATATACGTAATAAACGTTCAAGTGAACTAAAAACAATCGGGTATTCATTATCTTCCCCTGACTTTAACAATAAAAATAAATTAACAGGTGTAATGACAGCATAAGCAACACCATCTACAAAAATTAAAAAGCGTCCTCGTACCAATGCTTGAATTGCGAAATCAGGCCGTCCTGTGTAATCGGTCTTAGGGAAAAACCTAGTATTTTTGTTTACACGCTCCATTAGTAAATCACCGCTAAATACAATATCTGTATCGACTGATTGTAATTGTACTTTTATGCTATTTAAAATTTCCAAGTTCGCAATGTCGCCAAAATAAAGTATAGCAACGGTTGTCTTCGAGCGTTTCCCAAGCTCCATTTTTTCTACACATAAGGAATTCGTAGGCAATCGTTTTCGTATTAATGCAATATTGACTGATATATCTTCAATAAAATTATCTCTAGGTCCTTTAACGAGTACTTCCATCCTAGTTTCTTCAGGATTACGATTAGGCTTTCTAGCAATATTGCTGGCATAAAGCAGTTCATCTGTTTCAAAAAAAAGAAGTAAATGGCCATTATAAATGAGTGTAATGGCTTCTGACTTGTCTGTTACTTGTTGTAGGCCAGGGATGTGTAACTGTTTATTGATAGCATCGTGTAATGATGCGTCCTTTAAATTATCAAAAAGAGCTTGAACACGCATGACAATGACGTCATTGAGAAGTTGTTGATCGGTCATCGCCTCACAGATGACAAATTGTACTTTATGTTGCTGGAATGCATATTCTTGAAAATGAACATCAGCAGACTTTTCAAATAACTGCTTTAAGGTTGATAAATCTAAGGGCTTTTCTGTTGAGGGCATCAAGTGTCACCACTTTCCGTGTCTTGGGTATCGGCTTTAGATTTTTTTCCTTTTTTTCCGGACATGAAAGCTACAATCATTAAAAATATGGATAGTAAGAAAAAGAAAATAAATGTACCTGCTAACATATAATTTCCTTTAAGTTGTAGAAATATGTGTTCATTTAATAACATTAGTGGTAGACATATAAAAAAGAATGGAAGTGCAACCATTTTCCAAATACGTCGGTGATCTCCTGCCATGCCTAATAAATCTGTTACGATATATAAAATAAATCCGACTCGAATAAATGTGCCAGTCAACCATTGATAAATTGAAAGAAAGTCTAGATGCTCCACATAGCGCCCTATTGTTACTAAGCCCCATTCTTCGTAAGCGGGATAGCGTTGTTTTGAGGCCTCTGCTGGTCCAAACTCTGTAATGGCACCAACGAGGGGACCCATTGTTAGCCCTGCTAAAATAAGGAGTATAATGGCGAAGTGATACCAACGCATTCGATCTTTAATTTGGTGTTGTATGAGTAAAAATAATATTAATTCCGAAAATCCTGAGGCGGGGAAGACGAGCCCCTGTAAAACTGGCGTAAATCCATGTTCAAAAAAAGGACGTAGTAAGTCATAGTCCTTAACTTGTAAGTTTGTAAAGGCAACAAAAAATCCAAAAACGACTACAGCTAATAAAACGAATACATTGACGATGACGATCGTTTGTAAACTAGTCGTAACAAGTAGAATACAAAGAACGACGTATATAGCAAGCAAGATTAACCTTGGTGTTCTAGGTAAAAAAGTAGTATTAACCCACTGTAAGGTTTCAATCATTGTAAAGGCCGCAATAATGATAAGATAAATTGCAATAATATAGATTACAATATTAGAACCGATTTTTCCGATTTTTTGTGGCAGCCAATCTTTTAAAGGCTCTTGATTTGATTTTCTATGAATATAAACTAAAAGAAAGAGCCAAGGAAACATTAAAATTGATGTTAAGATTACAGATAGCCAGCTATCTCTTTCTGTAGTTTCCAATAACGGAGGCATAATTGTAACGTGATTTTTTAAGCCAATAACAGTCATTGCTAGGAAGACAACATGTAAAATACTAATTGATCCTACACCTTTCATTTGAAAACCCTCTAACATGTTTTGATACAAGTTAGCTTTGACAAAAAGTAGAAAGATTATAAGTCATAAAAAAGCACTATCTCACGTTAAATGAGATAGTGCCAGCGATTAATGAATATATTTATTACTTACAAGACTATTTTGAAGAACGTCTGTTGGAATTTCAAATTCCACAACACCCATATAGCCAGGTGCCACTTCATATTTATCGAATGAAATCACGAGTTTTCCTTTTTCAGAAATGTAGAATTGTTGTTCCTTATTGATAGTAGTAAACACATCCATTAGATCTTCATCAGGCAAGCCCGCTCCTTTAACCCAATAAACTTTATCTTCGTTTGTTGCCGCAATTTGTTCACGCATTTGTTCTTTAATATTCTCACTAATGGCATGAATATAGCTGTCATCTTTAAATAGACTTGGCAGCGTAATTAAAATTTCGTTTTGTTTATCAATCGTATCATAATGCATAACGGTTGATGACGATCCAACTGTATTGACAATATAACGTCCAATCGATAAAATCTGGTCGTTATCCGTTTTAATGTCATAGCCGCTATCTATTCCATAGTGACCACCGCCATTTGCTTTCAAATCGCCAACTTCTGCTATAAAGTCATCATAAAGTGCTTTTCCTTCTGAACGATATTTTTCATTTAAAGCATTTGCAAGATCTGTATTTTCTAAATGCTCAATAGAAGGTACTTTGATAGTGGCGTCATATGTGTCTTCAGCTACTTCATATTCTGTCCATGTCAGTACTTTTATGACACTCCCTACAACAGGGATATCGGACAATGTACGTGCCATTGCAGGGCTGATATTTAAACTAGCTGTAAATAGCATAGCAGCTGCCGCTGTTCCAAGTAACCATTGCGGTCCTCGATTTTTTTTCTTCCTTTTCCCTTGTCTTAATGCACTTTCAACTACAAAGTCAAGCTCCTTTGGTATTGGAACGTCATTATATTGTTTTTTTAACTCTTCTAATTTTTTATCCATGTGCTGTTTCTCCCTTCACATCTTGGAGTTGTATTTTTAACAGTTTTAAAGCTTTATATAGGCGTGATTTAGCTGTGCTTAGCTTTATGTCCAGTATATTGGCAACATCAGCTAGCTTTAAATCTTCGAAATAATGTAAAATCACGACTTCACGGTACATTTGAGGTAATTCCTCTAAAGCATGCTCTAAATCGATGTTCTCGTAAATATCTTCTTGAGCAGGCGTTAAATATTGTAAAGTGTTATCGTCCGTCACTTGTAAGCGATTATGCTTGCGCAAAAAATCAATTGATGTCCTTACAACAATTTTGTAAAACCAGCTTTTCATGTAATCCACATGCTCTAATCGATCGAGAGAAAGCATCGCTTTTTGAATACTGTCTTGTACTATATCAAGTGCATCCTGCTCATTTTTCGTATAGCTATAGGCAAGCAAATAAAATCGTTCTTTCTGTTCACGAATTAACTGGACAAACACCTCTTCATGTTGAAATGCATTTCTTGTTTTCATGTCCAAAGAAGCTCCTTTTTAACATTTTCAAATTTGTATACAACTACTAGACGTATGAAAGTGGGGAAAAAGTTGAAGCAATGAAAAAAAACTTACCTCATACAAGAGGTAAGAATGGTTTCACGAAAAATAGTCGTATGTATTTTTCATAAGTAATAGGATGGTTACAACAATAAATAGTTTACGCACGTAACTACTCCCGCGTTTAATGGCAAATTTTGATCCGACTATCGCACCAGCAATTTGAGCAAGTCCCATAGCGAAGCCGTAAGTATAATGAATCTGACCTAAGTATATAAACATAAGAAGCGCTGCTATATTGCTTCCGAAGTTTAAAAACTTGGCATTGCCGGCTGATTTTAAAAAGTCAAAGCCAACGATTAAAAAGGCAAACAGAAAGAATGACCCTGTACCTGGGCCTAAGAAACCATCATAGAAGCCAATTAAAGTAATAATAAGGACGAAAAAAGCATATCGTTTAGGTGTTAGCTTTTTATATGTGGAAATACTACCCCAGTCTTTTTTGAAAATTGTATAAACGGCTACAATGGCTAGCATGATTAACATTAAAGGCTTTAAAACACTTGGATCAATTAAATGGACAATCCATGCGCCAACCATGGAGCCGAAAAAAACAAAAGGAAACAGCTTATAGACGGATTTAATATCTAGCTTCCCAGAGCGGTAAAACGTAATGGTACTAGTTAAAGATCCCATTGTACCAGCTAGTTTATTTGTTGCGACAGCTGCGGAAGGTGGTAATCCAACAAATAGGAGAGCAGGCAATGAAATGAGCCCACCACCACCAACTACAGAGTCGATAAATGCGGCCAAAAAGCCAAAAATAATAAGAATTACTAATATATTTGGGTCTAAATCGAAAGGCACTAACGTCATCTCTTTTCTATAATAATAATCTGATATTAGCGGAACACGGAGTGACTGTAAATAGCCTGTATTTATTTTTAGTTGCCCACGTTTAGTATGCATCATTTGTTGCGGAAATATAAAAATCTACAAAATACAAAAATATTCTACTTTATGTAATTATTTTAATGTATTATGAAGGAAATGGTGTTTTTGCGTAAAGGGGACGTGATGACATTTGTCTTTAGGAAATCATTTTCGAGTGTTTGTTTGTGTTGTGTTTATGGGTGTGCTCGTAGGCTATGTTTTTAATGCGAAAAAAGATATTACGGATAATGTATATATCGATACAGTAAAGGAAGGATATTTGATTGATTTTGCTGACGTGAAAGTACGTGATGCCTTTAATTATGCTTTTACAGAGCCTTATTGGCGTTATTATAAGGCGAAAACTGGTCAACATGTCGTGGAACTTTCAGGGGATATTCTATTTTCAGATGAAAAAGGACATGCCATATTGCAATTCATAGTGAATGAGGAAGCTACTGAATTTAAGCTTTTTGCAATGAAGTTTAACGATGTTGTCCTTGATTCAGAACAAAAAGGAACGCTTGTTGGTATTGTTTATGAAACTTGGGAAATGAAACAGCTCGCATATCAGTAAGTCCTTTTACTTTGTAAAAAGGGATGACTATATTACAGTAGAAAGGAGAGCATACAGACAGAGAGGGTGTTTTCATTGAAATTAAGTATTTTAGATCAAATTCCTGTACCGAAAGGTCATACTGCTGAACAGGCCTTTGTGCGTACAGAACAATTAGCGCTTTTAGGGGAAGAACTTGGCTTCAATCGCATGTGGTTAGCAGAGCATCATAATAGCGAATCACTAGCAAGCTCAGCACCTGAAATTACAGCAGCCTTTTTAGCGGCGAAAACAAAACGTATGCGAATTGGCACAGGGGGCGTCATGATGATGCATTATTCTCCCTACAAGCTGGCAGAAGTATTTAAAACATTAAGTGCACTAGCACCGAATCGCATTGACTTTGGTGTTGGCCGTGCTCCTGGTGGAGATCATGCATCAATCTATGCACTAGCAGAGGGACGCAGACAACATTTTAATGAACAATATGATAAGCTCGATACCATTTTAAAATTGATGAATAATCAAAAAACGGGCGAGTCTGTCTATGATCAAGTTATTGCTTCCCCTACTAACATACAATTACCGGAAGCGTGGTTGCTCGGCTCAAGTGGTCAAAGTGCCATGCAGGCAGGGCAACGTGGTGTAGGTTATTCGTATGCACAGTTCTTTACTGGCAATATGTCGAAGGATATTTTTGATACGTATAGATCTTACTTTACACCTTCTTATTATATGGAAAAACCGCAAATTATCGTTACCTATGCAGCAACGGTTGCTGATACGTTAGAGGAAGCGGAATACTTAGCTAAGCCAATCGATATTACGCGCCTTCAGCTCATGAAGGGGCAAATTATTCAGGCGATGTCACCAGAAGAGGCGAAGGATTATCCATTAACAGAGATGGATAAAATGATGATTGCCAACAACCGCAAAGCAAATATTGTAGGCACACCAAAGGAAGTCGCTGCATTTTTAGTAGCAGAACAGGAACAATATGGCTTTGATGAAGTGATGCTAAACTGCAATCAATATGCGCAGGAAAGTCGCTTGAATTGCTATAAACTATTGGCAAATGAATTGATTTAACAAATATCTATATTAAGTAATAAACAGAGGCAACAGAGAAAAAGTGTTAGATTGACTATCAATCTAACACTTTTTTTCTGTTATCATTGTTGTCCGCTCAGCACAGTAAGCTGCGACGCTCGCTAGCTTGCGAGGTGCCCACGTCTTCCGTTCTGTGCGTGTTTACGGAAAGGGGGAAATGGAACGGAAAACAACGATTTAAGAAAGTTTATCTATAGCAGAAATGGCCAATGCATTCAGTTGCATTGGCCATTTTTATGGTTAAAGTTTTGCTGAGCCGCTTATAAAAGTAGTGTCTTGATAATACATATTTTTAACTAAGACATTCGGACCTAAACATTTCACAGCGGGACAGTGACAGTTTAAAGATTTTGCTAAATCTGTAGCCATCCATTTATCGAAAATTGCTGGTAGCTTATCATGAACAATATTACCGAGAGCTGATGCATCGCCAAAGTCTGTAACGATGACATCACCTGTAAAGATATTGACATTTAATCGTGAACGGCCATCTGGATCATTACGCATTGTGACGTTTTTGGCCCCTCGTAACCGTTTTAATAGTTTTTGATCTTCCTCATTAGTGCTGCAAGGATAAAACGGCAATGTACCAAAGAGCATCCAAGTATTTTCATCGCGTACATCAAGCAAATGATGAATAGCTGCGCGTGTTTCCTCTAGCGAAAGAGATGTTAGCGAACTTGCGAAGTCAGATGGATACATCGGATGTACTTCATGACGAGCACATTGCATCTCATTAATAATTTGATTGTGGATGTGCTCTAAGTAAGGCAATGTTTTTTTGTTAAGCATTGTTTCAGCAGAGACCATCACGCCATGCTCGGCCAGCATACGCGCATTATCAATCATGCGTTGGAAAAGGGCTGCACGTTGTTCATAGGTAGGCTTACGTGCCATCATTGCAAAACCAGTTTCAACGAATTCATCTACCGTACCCCAGTTATGTGAAATATGTAAAACATCTAAATAAGGAGCAATGAGTAAATAACGTTCTGGCTCGATTGTTAAGTTCGAGTTGATTTGCGTACGAACTCCACGTGCATGTGCATATTTTAATAGGGGTAGTACATAATTTTGAACTGATTTCTTAGACATCATCGGTTCGCCACCCGTAATGCTAAGCGTTTTTAAGTGTGGAATTTCATCCAGTCGCTTTGTAATCAACTCCATTGGCAAGGCTTGCGGATCTTTATTTTGCAATGTATAGCCGACTGCACAGTGAGCACAGCGCATATTACAAAGTGTTGTAGTTGTAAATTCAATATTTGATAGGGTCATGTGCCCATGTTGTTCGACATCTAAATATGCTTCCCACGGATCAAAGCTGGGCGTAATTTTTTGTAAGGTCGTCATTTTTCGTACATCTTCCTTTCTAGCATTCTATTGTCTCATATTCAGTGATATTTTCAAATATGAAATTAGTGAAAGAGCTTTTTATTGTCCTTTCTAGGAAATTTTATTCGCGTATCGATATAAAAAATGCTTCTAAATGTCCTCTGCGCGTTTCAATCTTTGGTAGAAACTGCAATGTTGAACGAGATATAGGCTTGTGGAATTAAATTTAGAATATTTTTTCATTTATACTATTGTAACAAGCGTTCCACAAAGCTGATTTCTTGCAATATGCCAATACAACTAAAAGAACGAGTGTTTACACTGCTATTTTTCTAAAAAAACGTTATGATAGAGAAAGCAAGGCGGCAAGACCGTAACGAAGAAAGAAGGAAATAGTTTTGAGTAAGTATGAAATACTATTATTTGATGTAGATGACACATTATTAGATTTTGACTTAGCTGAAGATGCAGCACTAAACCGTTTATTTGAACAAGAAAAAATTACTACTACGCCGAATATGATTACCCGCTATAAGGAAATTAATGAATCAATGTGGCGAGCTTTTGAACGAGGCGAAGTAACAAAAACTACACTACATAATACTCGATTTTCAATCGCTTTAAAGGAATTTGGCATAGATGTAGACGGCGAGTATGTTGAAACTGTTTTCCAAAAGTATTTGCAGGAAGCGCATCATTACGTAGATGGGGCATATGAGCTTATTGCTCAACTTGCAGACAGTTACGATTTATACGTCGTTTCAAATGGTGTAACAAAAACACAAAATAAACGATTAACAGACGCAGATTTAGCAAAATATTTTAAAGGTATTTTTATTTCAGAACAAACAGGCTATCAAAAACCGATGCCAGCATTTTTTGATTATGTTTTTGACCGTATTGACGGATTAAATAAAGATAAGACTCTAATTGTGGGAGATTCTCTAACATCGGATGTAAAAGGCGGTTTACTAGCAGGGATTGATACGTGCTGGTTTAACATTCGCAATACCCAAAATACAACGGATATTAAGCCTCATTATGAAATTAAAAAATTACATGAGTTGCATGCGTTATTAAATAAATAATCCATGAAGGAACTTCGCTCTACTATTTATAGTTGGCGAAGTTTTCGTTATTAGATTGGTTACTTGTAGGAGCATGTGCTAAAAATACTATATTTTTAAACAATTAAATCTATTATGATAGTTATAGAAAATAATAAAAGGGAGGAGCAATATGAAAAGAATAATTCAAACAACCACTATACTTGTATTGCTAGGGGCATCGATCGCTTTCCCGATAGAAGCTTCCGCCTATGAAGAACCGACGCATTACGTACATATCAAAACAGAAAATATGACAATCTATTCTGCCTATGGTGCTACGATTTCTGCAGCTGAAAAAAGTGGAGTCTATAGCATTAAAGCGAATATCGTCAATAACCGTCAACCGCTTGAAGTTGTCATTTTTAAAAATGGTCAATCTGGTGTGCTACAGCAAGTATTGAAAAAAGGAATGGAACCTGTTGCCTACCGAGATGAAGGAGATCGTGTGGTTGCGATAATCCATAACAATGCAGAGTTGAAGTTTGTGCAACCTGAGCAACTTTATTTCCGAGATTTAGCAAAGACATCAACTAGCTCCTACATTCAAACTTTGGCAGAGCGAGGAATTATTCGTGGGCGTACACCAGATAATTTCGGTGTGAATGACTCTTTAACACGTGCACAGTTTAGTGCTTTGCTCGTCCGTGCATTTAGCTTTCAGCAGGAGCCAACGAAACAGTTTACAGACATAAATCAAAAAACATCGTGGTACGGTGGTCATGTAGGTGCTTTACATTCATTAGGCATTATTCATGGCAAAACTCCAAGTACTTTTGATCCGAACGGCAAAATTACACGTCAGCAGGCGATTTTGATGCTAGGACGCACTTTGGATGCGGTTGATTTTGTGCAGGAAGATAATACGTCTTCTTTACCTTATGAAGATAGTCGTGGCTTCCAAGGGGAGCTATTGCGTCACACGCAAACACTGTATGCAATCGGTGCGCTTGATAACAATACAAAGCTAAATCCTAACGAATATATAACAAGAGGTCAATTCGCAAAAATGTTGGCTGTGACTTTGCAAGTTGCAGGCAGATTATAAGTGCCTGGCACTCTATGAGCGATTAATTTATTTCTTCACACCTTTTCATCCTTAATTGGAAGAAAAGGTGTTTTTTTATTGTATAAGTACTTTACAAAACGTTAAGAATCAATTAAAATTGCAAATTGTAATGATAATCGTAATCATTACAATTAAGAGAGGAGGAAGAAATTATTAGAAAATTGTCTAGTTTCTTATTTATTTTCGCATTAAGTATAGTAGCTGCCTGTGGAAATTCTGAGGAGAAAAAAGGAAGTTTAAGTAGCACTCAA
Source organism: Lysinibacillus sp. NPDC097868 (assembly GCF_044761135.1). Classification (NCBI taxonomy): domain Bacteria; kingdom Bacillati; phylum Bacillota; class Bacilli; order Caryophanales; family Bacillaceae; genus Lysinibacillus; species Lysinibacillus sp. NPDC097868. The sequence goes on from NZ_JBIWBS010000001.1 coordinate 1,165,304, forward strand.
AAAAATGAACTTACAATGTCTTGGGTTAAGGATATTGGTCAAGTCAATCCACATATGTATTCCCCAAATGAACTGTTTGCACAGGCAATGCTCTATGATCCACTAGTGAGCTACGGAGAAGATGGAGAGATAAAGCCAGCACTTGCAACATCATGGGAAATGGCAGCAGACGGTAAGAGCTATACGTTTACACTACGGGACAATGTACTGTATTCAGATGGCACTAAGCTAACTGCCGAAAATGTAAAACGCAATATTGATACAGTTGTTGAAAATAGTGCCGCACATAGCTGGCTAGAAGTTGTTGCGGTTATTGATAGTGTGGAAGCTGTTGGTGAAGCACAAGTTAAAATAAATTTAAAAGAACCATATTATCCATTTTTGCAGGAATTAACTCTGATTCGTCCACTGCGAATGTTAGCGAATAGTGGTTTTCCTGCGAGTGGTACTACAAAGGATGGCATTGAAAAGCCCATTGGTACAGGGCCTTGGATTTTAACAGACTATGAGCAAGATAGCTTTGCAGAGTTTACCCGTAACGATAATTATTGGGGTGAAAAACCGAAGCTAAAAAAAGTTATAGTGAAAATTATCCCTGATGCACAAGCACGAATGATGGCACTTGAAAAAGGGGACATCGATTTAATTTTTGGTAGCGGGCAACTTGCACCTGCGGAATATCAAGCATTACAGAAGACTGGAAAATATCAAACAATGATTTCAGAGCCCTCTTCTACACGAATATTATCGCTAAATACTACCTATGGTGTGACGCAGGATAAAAACGTAAGACTGGCATTACAGCACGCATTAGACCGACAAACAATTATTGACCATATATTAAATGGCTTAGAGCAGGAAGCACATACATTATTTGCGCCAGGTTTCCCATTCAGTGATATCAAGCTAGAACCTTATTCTTACAATGTGGAGAAAGCCGTACAGTTACTGGATGAAGCTGGTTGGACTTTAGAAAGTGGTGCAACATTCCGAACAAAAAATGGACAAACATTAACGATAGTGATGCCCTATAACAGCGGTGACCAGGTGCATAAGGGGATTTTTGAATATTTACAGAGCGCTTGGCGTGAAATAGGGGTAGAAGTAAAGTTAATTGGTGAAGAAGATCAGTTTTTCAAATTACGTAGTAAAACAGGGGAGTATAACGTCATTATGAATGATACATGGGGCGTGCCTTACGATCCGCATATGTATATACGGATGATGATAGGGGACAAGCAAATTGGTTACTTTGCGCAAAAAGGGCTGACTGTTTCTGACCAATTGACAGCGGAGATAGCGACAGTAATCCGTTCAACCGATGAAGTAGAGCGACGAGCATTATACGAATCGATTTTACAAACAATCCATGAGGAAGCAATTTTTATGCCATTATCATATCGTACTAATTATTTAGTAGCGAATAAACGGCTATCGAATATGGCATTCTCGATGCAGCAGTACGAAGTACCCCTGCAAAATTATGAGGTGAAGTAAGTATAATGTGGCGATATTTAACTAAAAGACTTGGGAGTATGCTAGTAGCATTTTTGGGGATGACAATAATCGCCTTTGGATTAATTCGTTTTATTCCAGTAGATCCAGTAGAAGCCTATTTCACAATGAATCAAATTCCGGTTACAGAAGAGGCATTGGAAACAATGCGTGAGGAAAAAGGCTATAATCGCCCCTTACTCGTGCAATATAGTTCGTGGCTATTAGATGTTATACGCTTGGATTTTGGTGAGTCATTTGTATCAAAAAAATCTGTAACAGCCGAACTCCTTCAACGTTTTAGTGTAACACTCACGCTCGCAGCTTCAGCATTTATCATTATCGTTTCTGTAAGCTTTACGATTGGTATTTGGTCTGCAACAAAGCGAGGAGGGCTTATCGATTGGCTTAGTCGTTCGTTTGTCTTTACACTAGCATCTATGCCCAGCTTCTGGCTTGCTTTTATTTTTGTTTATGTCGTGGCATTAAAATGGGGCTTACTTCCTCTTATGGGGTGGGGAAGTTTAGAACATGTACCATTGCCTGCTTTCACACTTGCACTTGGTTTTATTCCTTATTATATTCGGCTCATTCGTTCAAGCATGCTTGAAGAAGGAAATAAACCGCATGTGACCTTTGCGCGAGCGCGTGGTGTGAAAGAATCTGTCATTATTAGGAGACATATTGTGAAGGGGATATTACCACAGCTTTTCACATCGCTTGCAATGACATGTGGAGGCTTACTTGGAGGAGCTGCAATTATTGAAATTGTTTTTACAATATCAGGTGTGGGACGATTTATCGTGGAATCGATGCTTGCTAGGGATTATTTTGTGTTACAAGGCTTTATCGTCATTATCGGTGGGCTGTACATAGTCTTTAATTTTATGGCGGATGTGCTTTGTGCAATCGTCGATCCACGTGTAAGGTTGAAGGGAGACGGTGTGTAATGAAAAAGAGAACATCACTCATTCTTAGTAGTGTGCTTGTATTACTGCTCATTTTTGTAGCATTGTTTGCACCTTGGCTGGCTCCAAATGATCCATATTCAACAAATATGGCAATGAAATTACAAGGCTATTCCCCCGCCTACCCGTTAGGTACCGATTATTTAGGACGCTGTGTGCTATCGCGTCTTATATACGGTGCACGATTGTCTCTTTTACTTGCGTTTAGTGTACTTATCGTCACGTTATTTATCAGCATGCTAGTCGGTATGCTTGCTGGTTATGTCGGTGGAATAGTTGATTTAGTATTAATGCGAATTTGTGATGTTTTTTTAGCGATTCCTGATTTTGTCTTTGCACTCGTTATTGTTGGAGCACTTGGGGGAGGCGTAGGTAATATGTTTATCGCGATTGTGCTCGTGTCATGGGTGGGCTTTGCACGAATTATCCGTAATATGGTGCGTTCACTAAGAGAAAGTACGTATGTACAGTATGCGCATGTAACGGGGGTCTCAAAGCGAAAAATCGTGATGAGGCATATTTTACCTTTTGTTTTCCCACAAATATTTTTATTGAAGTTAATTGGTCTTGGTTCAACAATTTTACTGATTTCAGAGTTGTCATTTTTAGGTTTAGGGGTGTCGGCACCAATGGCAGAATGGGGCATGATGATTAGCGATAGTAAATCATATTTAATGAGCAACCCAATGCTGATGTTTATACCAGGAGCCATGATTTCACTAACCGTTGTTATTTTCAATTGGTTTGGTGATGCGCTTCGAGATGCAATGGATCCAAAAATAATATAGGAGGGTGATGTGACATGTTAGAAATACAACAACTTTCTATTTGGATACAAACAGCGAATGAAGAAAAACAAGTCTTATGGGATGCTAGTATGACGATTCCTGCGGGTAAAACAGTCGGTATTGTTGGGGAAAGTGGCAGTGGTAAAACAATGTTATGTCATGCCATTATGCAGTTATTTCGGGATTCGAGACGCTATAAAGGCGATATTTTATTTGAAGGGCGCTCGTTATTAGCAATGAACGAGCATGAATTGCGTCAACTTCGAGGCAATGATATTGCGCTCATCATGCAAAATCCTATGGCGATGTTTAACCCGATAGTGACGGTTGGTGAACATTTTATCGAAACATTACAAGCGCACACTCCTATGAAAAAGCAACAAGCGCAAAAAATAGCAGCAGAGCAACTAGCACGTTTTCAATTGCCGGATGCATCGATATTAAAAAAATATCCACATGAATTAAGCGGAGGTATGCTTCAGCGTATTATGATTGCCCTAGCAGCAAGTCTTAGCCCAAAGCTCTTATTAGCAGATGAGCCAACGACAGCTCTTGATACGATGACTCAGCTAGAGATTTTAGAGGAATTAGCATTGTATCAACAGCAAACGAATACGAGTATGCTTATTGTTTCACATGATTTAGGTGTCATTGCAAACATGGCAGATATTATTGTTGTGATGCGCCATGGTCAAATTATCGAGTACGGTCCAGCTGCCTGCATTTTAGGTCAGCCTGTCCATTCCTATACACAGGCGCTATTAGCTGCTAAGGATAACAAATTTACACTTGAGCAGTTGGTTGATGCTTGGACTGGAAAGATAACTGGTGAATTATATGAATATAAGCAAGGATATTGGGTAAGACAGGAGGAAACCTTGTGCTAACGATTCAACATGTTTCAAAATGCTATCAGCAAAAAGGTTGGTTTCGTGTAAAAGAAAAGATCCATGCTGTGAAAAATGTTTCATTAACACTTCGACAGGGAGTATGCTTAGCAATCGTTGGCGAAAGTGGGAGTGGAAAAACAACGCTCGCTAAGCTTGTGCTAGGATTGGAGCGACCTGATTGTGGCTCTATTGAATTTGACAATCATAATGTATTCACTACAGTGAACGAATCAAAGAAGCAGTTACAAAAAAATATACAGGTTGTTTTTCAAGATTGCCATAGTGCGGTTAATCCAAAAATGAAAATAAAAGATATTATCGCGGAGCCAATGGAGCTTCATTTGTCGTTATCGAAGGCAGAACGTTTAAAGAAAATAGAAGAGTTACTTGTGCAAGTAGGCTTAGCTGCCAGTGATGCACAAAAATATCCGCATCAATTAAGTGGTGGGCAATTACAGCGAGTTACGATAGCCAGAGCTATTTCTACCGAGCCAAAGCTAATTGTCCTCGACGAATCTATAAATAGCCTTGATTTACTAGTGCAAGTTAGTATATTAAAGCTTCTGAAACAAATACAACAGCAAAAAGGGTTCAGTTACTTGTTTATTACACATGACTTACATGCGGTACAGTTATTTGCGGATGAAGTAGCTGTAATGGATAAAGGAGAAATTGTCGAACATGTAAGCGATGTGACACAAATATATAAAATGACACATCCGGTAAGTAAGCGACTGTTGGCAGCAAGATTACCAATTACGTGTAAGCATCCTTCTCAGCACCAGGTATACGGTAGAGAGGAGCATATTTCATGAAGGTTCGTCCATTATCAGCTCCCATGCTACAAATGTATGGGTTAGCTATGTTTTTCTTTACAGCAAATGCAGTATTAACAGTTATTTTTCCGATACAGGCAGCAGCGGGAGGTTTTAAAGAGGGCGAAATTGGCGTGATGATGGCGATGTATATGCTCGTGTGTATGTTTTTACGGCCATTTGCAGGGCAAATGGTTGCTAAACATAGCCCGTTTACAATTATGAAATGGCTACTGTTTGGCCACGCAGTAGCATTGCTTATTTATATAGTATTTGGTATTGATAGTCTTTATATTGTGCGTATACTACAAGGTATTATTACGGCCTTTTTCTCGATGGCAATGCAGCTTGGAATTGCAGATGTTTTACGAGAGGAGGATCGGGGGCAGGGGATGTCGATGTATTCCTTATCGACGGTAATGCCTTCACTTTACGGGCCAGCATTAGCACTTTTGCTATGGAGCCAGTTTGAGCTAGTATATTTATTAGCATTCATAGCCTTTTTAGCTGTCGTGCCACTACTTTGCTTTATTCGTTCGCCTTTACCGAAAACAAAAATAATAAAAGAACGGTTTTCACTAAGGGACATACTTTATGTCATAAACGGTACGAAACAGCACCAAGGACTGATGGTGGCGGCTATTGTTATGACTATTGGCTCTGCGGTCTTTGGGGCCATTTCAACCTTTTTACCACTCTATCTGCTAACTGAAGGAGCTGCGAATCCTACACTGTATTTATTTATACAAGCTATTGTCGTTGTCGTCAGTCGTTTTTTGCTACGACAGTATATTCCCTCTGATGGCAAATGGCATCCGATGTTTATCGCCCTCGTGCTAATTAGCTCCGTGCTCGGTACGACATTACTAGCATTGTTGCCAGTGCTCGGTTCATTCGTTTATATTTCCGCTCTTTTTAATGGATTAGCATCGGCAATGCTCTATCCAACCATTACTACATATATGTCCTTTGCTGTGCCAAAGGAATCTCGTTATGTATTGCTTGGTCTCTATTTAGCTACATATGATTTAGGTTTTGGTATAGGAAGCTTTTTGATGGGCTTTGTTGTGCAACTTACTTCATACAGTTTAATGTTTATAGCATGTTCTATTATAGCAGCGTTAGCGCTAGGTATTGTGTTTTTGGAGCGTAAATCACCTATAACGCTTGATCATTAGATGACTAATAAAACGTAAGAATCTATTTTAAAGTGGAAAGAAAATCCTATCATAAACAAAATATCGTGAAGACGTCACAATAATACGGTTAAAGGTATAAAAATTAAACTATCGGGCAAAACCATTTATGAGACTAGTTTTCACGAGAGGGGAAAAAGCTGATGAGCACTATATTAAATGCTACAAAACGTCATAAAGGACAACGCTCAACATTAACAAAACTAAGACAAAGTGGTGCCATTCCTGGCGTTGTTTACGGTTATCAAATGGAGCCGACGTCGATATCACTTGATGCCAGAACATTTGCTAAAGTTTTAAGCGAAATTGGTAGTAAAAGTGTATTTCAATTAGATGTCGAGGGAAAAAAAGTAAATGCAGTATTAACGGAAGTACAACGTTGTGCGTTAAAAGGTTTTGTAAAGCATGTAGACTTTAAATCAATCAATATGTCAGAAGAGCTAGAAGTCGATATCCCTGTTAACGTAGTAGGTGATGCTATCGGTGTTAAAGATGGAGGGTTCTTGTTACAACCAAATCGTGAAATTCGTATTAAAGTTAAACCTTCGGAAATACCAGAAACGGTTGAAGTCGATGTAACAAATGTTGCAATTGGTACCTCACTTTATGTTGGAGATATTCGTCAAAACTTACACTTTGAAATTTTAAATGAAGACGACTATACATTAGTGACAATCACACCTCCAGCAGCAGAAAACGTACAAGAAGAGGAAACTGTCGATGGCACACCTGAAGTAATAGAAGCGACAGGGCAAAATACAGCAGAACCGAGAGAATAAATAGTTTTCAAACAACTAATATAGTCATGAAAAAGCTTGTGATAGTGTTACATTTCACAAGCTTTTTTAATTTATATTTATTTTTAAACGACAACGCTCTTAACACCAGTCCATTTTGTAAATAGTTTCTCATTGTAAGTTAATGCAAATTGTACAATTGGGCCGAGACCGAAAGCCATTAACACTGTTCCTACTCCAATAGGACCACCAAGTAAAAAGCCAATAATAGCAACTGTTACTTCCATTAAAGTACGGGCGCGCGTAACACTCCAGCCTAGCTTATGAACCATCAAGAGCATTAATGTATCTCGTGGACCAATGCCTAAATTCGCTACCATATACATGCCACAACCCCAACCAAGTAAAAGCAAACCAGTTAAGTAGGCAAGTAGCTGCATCCAAAAGCCCTCAATATCTGGGAGCCAAAAGTTGAAAATATCAATAAAAATTCCAGCTAAAAACATATCTGCAAATGTACCTGGTAAAGGAAATTTCTTCGTCACCAGCATATCAAATGCTAAAATTGCTAAACCAATCAATATAGACCAAGTGCCAATTGTAAGACCAAATGTTTTGGCTAATCCTATATGTAGAACATCCCATGAACCAACGCCAAAAAATTGTCCTTTAATAGTTAAAGTTATGCCAAAGGATAAAACTAAGATGCCAGCAATGAAAAATAGACATCGTGTAAAAAAAGCTTGTTTCATATTTAAAACCTCATTCTGAAAAATTCATGTTGTCCAACAAATTATTATAGCAATAGATTTGGAAAAACGCCGAAAATAGTCATTTCATATTTTTCAAAAAAAGGCGGTTTAGCTTTAAGAACGAGGGGTAAAATAATAATGAATATGAAAGGATGGGATGAAATGACTTCAGTACGTGATGAAATTTTAGAAGTATTAAATCGAGAAAAAATAGGAACGATGGCAACCGTTGAAAATGGTAAACCATATTCACGTTATATGACATTTCAAAATGAAGACTTCGTATTATATACAGTGACAAATAAGCATTCTGAGAAAATCGATGAGCTATTGAAAAATCCGTATACACATATTTTATATGGCTACGATAACGGAGGCTTTGGAGATACGTTTGTAGAAATTGAAGGGAAGCTTACGGAAATTGAAGAGGAAGGTTTGAAAAATAAACTAGCAGAATTTTTCACAGGAATCTTCATTGGCAACAAAGATGAAATGGTAACACTTAAAATTGAACCTATTCGTATGCGACTGATGAACAAAAAGGGTGAGCCACCTAAAGAGTTAGAATTTACAAACGACCATTTATAAATGGTCGTTTTTTTCATACTAGTAGGAAGGTAAATAGAAAAATGAAGACGAAACAATCTACATGACTTGAAACTCCTTCGTCATTCATGCATGATAGGTCATAAAAGAAAAGGGAGTGCTCAAAATGGTAGAAAAAGTACAGCAACTAGCAGAAAATATACTGGCATCACAGGGGAAAATTGAGGCGGATTTTATTTTGCGCAATGCACAAGTTGCAGATGTTTTTACTTTAACGTGGAAGAATGCAGATATTGTTGTAAAGAATGGGCAAATTGTAGCCCTCGATACACAAAATCGTTTTATTGCTAACAAGGAGGAAGATGCTGAAGGGAACTATGTAATTCCTGGGTTAATGGATGGGCATATACATATTGAATCGTCAATGCTTACTCCTTCTGAATTTAGTCGCGTGCTTGTTCCACACGGAGTGACGACTGTCATCACAGATCCACATGAAATAGCCAATGTTGCAGGTGCAGAAGGCATTCGGTTTATGCTAGATGATGCTAAAAATGCAGAAATGGATATTTTTGTAATGCTGCCTTCCAGTGTGCCAGGCACTCGTTTTGAACATGCAGGGGCAACACTTACTGCTACCGACTTAGCCCCTTTTATGACCGATGAAAATGTACGTGGATTAGCAGAAGTGATGGATTTTCCAGCTGTGCTGAATGGCGAAAAGAGCATGCTTGAAAAAATTAGGTTAGCACAACAAGCTAATCTTGTTGTAGACGGACATTGTGCAGGATTAAATAGCACACAAATTACAGGTTACCGAGCGGCAGGCATTCATACTGATCATGAGTGTGTGACAGCGGAAGAAGCGTTAAATCGTATAGAGCAAGGAATGTATGTATTAATACGAGAAGGCTCAGCTGCTAAAAATTTACGTGATTTATTACCGGCTGTAAATACAATAAATGCGCGTCGTTTTGGTTTTTGTACAGATGACAAGTATGTAGACGAATTAATGGAAGAGGGCAGCATCAACTTTGATGTCAAGATGGCGATTGAAGAAGGAATGGAGCCATTACAAGCTATTCAAATAGCTACAATTAACGTAGCTGAGTGCTATCGTTTTTACGATCGAGGGGCAATAGCACCAGGCTATAAAGCCGACTTTGTCTTAGTGGAAGATATTACGAAAATGCGAGCGAAAGCTGTCTGGAAAAATGGCGTCAAAGTCGCTGAAAAAGGTACAATGCTAACTGCGCGTGTACAACCCGAAGTGCCTGCTCATATCCATCGCTCTGTTCATTTGCCAGCTATTTCAACGGACATGCTTGCCATTCCATTTACAAAAGGATCAAAAGCTAATGTAATGGAGATTGTTCCTAATCAGCTTATTACGAACCATTTAGTAGTAGATGTACCAGTTACGAAGGGTAAATTTATTCCATCAGTAGAGCAGGATTTACTAAAGTTGGCTGTAATCGAGCGCCACCATCATTTGCACACAACTGGTCTTGGTATTGTGAAAGGTTTTGGATTGCAAAAAGGTGCGGTTGCAACGACAGTAGCACACGACTCTCACAATGCACTAGTCGTTGGAACGAATGATGAAGATATGGTGATGGCACTTAATCGTATTCAAGAAATTCAAGGGGGATTTGTAATCGTAGCAGATGGCAAAATAGTAGCAGAAATGCCTTTAACAATTGGTGGATTAATGACTAATGCATCAGCACATGATGCCAAAATGCAATTAGCGAGTCTACACACTGCACTAAATGAGCTAAACCCTAATTTAGATTTTCATTTTCTTTTAACATTTTCATTTGTGGCATTGCCTGTTATCCCATCTTTAAAGTTAACGGATTCAGGGTTATTTGATGTCACAACATTCCAACATATTTCAGTAGAGGCATAATGATAAAACGACCTGAAAGCATCATGCAATCAGGTCGTTTTTTTTTGGTTGTTATTAGTGCCTTAGGATGCTTTTCATGTGGCTAAACAACACGATTATAACCAATTTTTGCGTACGATTGAATGAAAATAATACTGCTCCTGATTCAAAATTATTGAAATCGAAGCGTTTTCATATTAAAATAACATTTATAGATTATCGATAATCTATAATGGATAACATTTTTACTAGCCACCATATACACGGAACTATTAGAATAAGAGGATATAAATTTATTGGAGTGGTTAGATGGGGTTTAATGAAAATTCAATTTCGAAGAAAACAATAGCGGAACAAATAGCAGAGCAATTATTGTTTCGCATATTTTCAGGTCAATATGAACAAGGACAGCGTTTGATAGAGTCGGAAATTGCAAAAGAGTTACAAGTAAGTCATGCACCTGTCCGAGAGGCTCTGTATCTTTTACAAAAAGATGGTGTAGTAGAAAAAATACAACATAAAGGTGTAAGTGTAAAAATTATTTCGGATCAGGAATTAAAGGATTATTTGGAGACCCTTTATTACCTGTTGGATCTTGCGCTTAAAAACTGTGAAACAAAATGGACTGCCGATTTTCAAAAGGAACTTTTACTTCGTTTTGAAACGATGGAACAAAGAAAGTCCGTTAACAATATTTACGAATATGTTGTAGCGTTTGCCCACTTGTTAGAATTGTTTTTTGATATTACTGGAAATATTGCGATGCTACGTTTCTTTAAAGAAACCATATTTGTTACAAATGTAGCTGCACAAACAAAATGGAAAATGAATCTCGTTGAATCCTATCATATGTCCATTCATACGTTTATTAAGTGTATAGAAATATCGGATTTTGAAAATGCCCGAAATGCTATTAAAGATGTTATTTTATGGCATCATTTTAATTAAATTTTAAAGGGGAAATTGATATGAAAGCAGCAGTTTGGCACGGTGTAAAAGATATTAGAGTAGAAGAGGTAGAATTACGAGCTTTAAGAGAAGACGAAGTGAAAGTAAAAGTAGCTTGGGCAGGTATTTGTGGAAGTGACTTACATGAATATCAAGAAGGTCCAGTATTCATACCGGTTGATGCAAAAGCTGATTTAACGAGTGAAATTGCTCCGCTGACAATGGGACATGAATTTGCTGGTGTAATCGAAGAAGTTGGTTCTAAGGTTACAAATTTTAAAGTAGGAGACCGTGTGGTAATAAATCCTACTTTAACATTTAGAAAAAAACATGAAGATATAGATCGTTATGATGGATTTAATTTCATCGGATTACATGGAAACGGTGGGTTTGCGAAATATGCAAACGTGCCTGAAACAAATGTACACCGTTTAGCTGATAATTTAACATTACAAGATGGTGCACTAGTAGAACCGATGGCGGTTGCTGTACAAGCTGTAAAAGATGCTGGAGTCACTTTAGGGGATTCAGTTGCAGTGTTTGGTGCAGGCCCAATTGGGTTATTAACAGTCATTGCTGCTAAAGCATCTGGTGCAAGCAAAGTTATCGTATTAGATTTATCTGATAACCGATTAGAAAAAGCGAAAGAATTAGGTGCAACACATATTATTAATTCAGGTAAAGAAGACCCTGTACAAGCGGTTCGAGCTATTGTAGCAGATGGGGTAGATGTTTCCTTTGAAGTTGCTGGAGTTGCTCCTACTTTTAAACAAGCTATTGATGTGACAAAAGCGCGTGGTAATATGATGATTGTTTCTATTTTTGCGAGACCAATCGAGTGGAATCCAATTCATCTTACAAACACTGGTGTGAATCTTTTATCTTCAATTGTTTATACACCAACAATATTCCAAAGAACAATTGATGCAATGGGTGCTGGTCAGCTAAATCCACAAGGCATTATCACAAGTCAAATAAAGTTAGATGATATCGTTGACAAAGGCTTTGAAGCGTTAACAAACGATAAAACTCAATCGAAAATATTAGTCGAGTTAAGCGGAGAAAAATAATACAACTCCAATAAGTGAATTTAATACTAGACTATGCTCCTTTATCCTGTAAGAGAGAACTAATTATAGTTCTCTCTTTCTTTTATGCCCTTAACAATATAGAATACGTGCAAATTTTATAAAACCCTATGCATGGGAAATATAATATCCCTCTACATAATTGTAAACAAGTTAGTCTATGCTCTTTTGCTTTGAAGCGAGCCTAATAAGTTCCTTTCACAGGAGTGACTTATAGTCTTTATTGTTTTTTTAATGTGCCCGAGAAGTTCGTACCTTCATCGCGCTCTGAACTGCAATCAACCTCGATTATTTTGAGCGCATTTTTAAGTTGCTCGAATTCCAGCACACAGCGGTTTCCATTTTCCGATTTGTTCATTACAGCCTTAGTCTTAGATGTAATAGTAGCTGTCCCATCTACGCTACCTAACTGTTGACCATCACTTGCTGTTAAAGAAATGTTAAAAGTTTTGCTTGTGACATTAGAGATAATGGCGTCGCGGCGATTAAACTCATTTGCCCCTTTGCCCCATTTATAGTAGTACGTATAAGTACCTTCCCAAGCACTATTTGAAGGAGCCACTTGCTGCATCGTTTTATCTAGCTGATGTTGTCCATTGATCGCTCGTGAATTTAAAGAAGCATTGCTCAGATTATCATGAATATTTTGTGCCTCTTCAGAAATAGTATAAAAATTTCTCGAATCCATGCGATGAAGCAATGTAACTACTTGCGCACGTGTCATATTGTTTGCAACGCCAAAAAACTTTTGCAAGTCACGATTTTCATATTGCTCGTTCTGACCAGTGGAAATATAGGAATCGAGTAAAAATTGAATGGATTCATTGAGGCCACGCTTGCCCTCTGCTAGATGTGTGATAGCCTGTGCAACAACACCGCGTTTTATAGCAGTTGCTCGGATATTGTTATGAAAGTAGCCGTTAAGAGGTACACCATAACTAGCAAGGCGGTTATAATACTCATCTGACCAGTTCGCTGCAGGGGTTTGCTTTTTTAACTCATCATAAGGAGTTTCCAGTTCATAATAATTTGCAAGTAACTTTGCAAATTGTTGCTCGGTAATGGTTGCATTCGGCTTGAAGGTGCCGTCAGCATAGCCATCTATAATGTCATATTCCTCTGCCCACATGACTGCCTCATAAGCAAAATGGTCTTCGGTCACATCTGTAAAACCAGCGGCCTCTACCTTGAGGTTACCAGCAACAACAAGTAATGAAAGCAATACTATACTCAATAATTGTTTCATTATCATTCTTCCTTTCTAGCAGTTATACTATTTAGTTTGCAGGATATAGATGGAAACTGCAAATATTTCCATTAGATATTTTCAAGAGCATGTCCTTTTTACTAGTCAAAAAGTGGTCAGAATCTATTAGCAATATCGAAAAAATTTTTAGTGACTAAGGACCGTTAAAGGGCGAAAACTAAGATCTATTCTTCGCCCTTTGAAACACAAGATGGGCATCTCTAATTTTTGTAGAACAGGTACAAAAATTGGTGGTGTTTTTTTGTAGGCTAAATACAAAAGATGTGCAAGAAAAAAATTTTTTTAAAAAATTTTTGTTAAAACAGTTGAAATTTATTCACTTTAAGCATATATTTTTCCTAAGGGAAACAAAATATCGTAAACGAAAGAAGAGTGAGTCTATGAAAAAGTTAGATGAATTAAAACTAACGATTCTTCCACTAGGGATACTAGTGTTTCTGACGATGTTGTGGAAAATGACCCAATCTGTAGGTGTAGCGATTTCAATTATTTTATTTTGGATGGGCTGGAAACAGCTTATGAAGAAATTTATGATAAATAATTAATTTCCAGAGACAAAGCGGCATCAACAGTAATGCAGAAATAAGAGAAATGTTTATGCAAGTTGCAGCGAAACGTATCTCGTAAATTATAAAAAAATTAAGGAGGGAAACCGTTTAATCAAAACATGCAACACTATAAAACAGAAAAAAGTAATACGTTTACTTCAACATGGCTATTTTCATTAAGTAGCGACTAACAATAAAGATAAGCTTTCTAGAACCGATTTGGAGAAGTAATTCTACTGAGAATGATAAAAATAACATCTTTCTCAAGTTCATTGGGCAACAAAAGCTGTACGAGTTTGCTCGCGTTTATTTGATTGACACAGTTAAATGTTATCCTTCTTCTGAAATCTATAGTGGAAATAGCTTTAATCGAAGCTTTCACTATTTGAAAGAATCTCTAAAGGTGATGGGTGTAGCATAGTAAGCTGAAAATCCTGCGCCCATCTATGTAGTTTCCATTAGTCGTCAAATGCAAAAGATCCGGCTAATATGTATTCGTTGTATGCAACGGGTGCTAAGACAAACGAAAGTAGCTTCGGTAAAATTGAGTACCATAAAGTAAGAAGTAAACGTAAACTTATAACGTTTTATAAGGTTTTGACAACGGTAATGGTAAATGAAACGTTTATTAGGAGTAGTTGTTTTAATGATGTTACTTTTCGGTTGTAGCGCGGAAAAAAATGAAACTGGAAAAAGGGAAGGGGTCGTTGTTGCAACGACTGGGCATATTGCTGATGTTATTAAAGAAATTGGCGGTGACCATTTAACTGTTTCAGCTTTAATGGGACCTGGTGTTGACCCACATTTATACAAAGCAACACAAAGTGATTTATCAAAGTTAGAAAAAGCTGAAGTGATTTTTTATAACGGTTTACAATTGGAAGGACAAATGCTCGATATTTTCGATCAAATGTCAAAAGATAAAACGGTACTAGCTGTTGGTGATAAGTTAGATAAAGATAAATTACTTGATAGTGAAGATGAAGGGCTACTACACGATCCACATATATGGTTTAACATTGACCTATGGAAACAAGTTGTAGATGCGGTAACGGAAACACTTGTAAAAGAATATCCAGAGTATAAGGATGATTTTAAAGCAAATGAAACAGCTTTTTTAAAAAAATTAGATGAATTGCAAACTTACGCGAAAGAACGTATTAATGAAATTCCAGAAAAACAACGTATATTAGTAACGGCCCACGATGCGTTCAACTATTTTGGTGAGAGCCAAGGTTTTGAAGTTCGTGGCTTACAAGGGCTTAGTACAGAAGCAGAATATGGTGTGAAAGACGTACAGGAAATGGTAGATTTCTTAGTTGATAACAAAATTAAAGCTATTTTTGTAGAGTCAAGCGTATCAGATAAAGCGATGAAAGCCGTTATAGAAGGAGCAAAACAAAAAGGGCATGACATTGTTATTGGTGGAGAGTTATTTTCAGATGCTATGGGTGCTGAAGGAACTGAAGAAGGCACATACGTTGGGATGTATCGACATAACATCGACACAATTGTCGATGCACTAAAGTAGGTGGAAAAATGAATGCATTAACAGTTGAAAATTTATCGGTTGCTTATGATAAGAAAACCGTGTTGGAAAATGCCAGCGTTACAGTGCCTATAGGCAGACTTTCGGCAATTATTGGTCCGAATGGGGCAGGCAAATCAACGTTTTTAAAAGCGATTTTAAATCAGCTACCAAATAAGGTTGGGAAAGTTGAAATACTAGGAAAGAACTTTAATCCAAAAAGTCTCGTTGTTGGCTATGTACCACAACGCAATGCAGTCGATTGGGATTTTCCAACAAATGCACTGGATATTGTGTTAATGGGGCGATACGGACATACAGGTTTATTTAAAAGGCCATCCAAACAGGATAAGATGCTTGCTAATCAAGCTTTGGAAAGTGTAGGAATGCAAGATTTTGCAGAGCGTTCCATTGGTCAATTATCTGGAGGTCAACAGCAGCGTGTGTTTTTAGCAAGGGCTCTAGCGCAAAATGCAGATATCTATTTTTTAGATGAACCATTTGCTGGTGTAGATGCCGCAACAGAAAAAACGATTATTGATATTTTAAAAAGCTTAAAGGCACAGGGGAAAAGTATTTTTGTTGTGCATCATGATTTACAAACAGTAAAAGAATATTTTGATTACACAATTTTATTAAATAAAACGATTTTAGCATCAGGTGCAACTGAAGATGTTTTTACTGCAGAACAATTACAAAAAACATACGGTGGTAAATTATTCATGATTGAAGACACGTTAGGAGCGAACAGCGTATGTTAAGCGGTAATTTACTTTGGGTTTTGCTCGGTACGATGTTACTGGGAATTGCAGCGGGAATAACGGGGACCTTTTCCTTTCTTCAAAAACAGAGTTTAGTGGGGGATGCGGCAGCACATGCAGCATTGCCTGGTATTGCAATAGCCTTTTTATTAACAGGGCAAAAAGATTTACCAATTTTAATTTTGGGGGCTGCAATAACGTCAGCATTATCCGTATATTGTATTCAATGGATTGTTTCATTTTCTAAAATGAAAGCAGATGCTGCTATTGGTTTAGTATTGACAGTATTTTTTGGGATTGGGGTCGTATTTTTAACAGTTGTGAATCATAGTCCGCTAGGAAACCAAAGCGGACTCAATGACTTTATTTTCGGTAAAGCTGCAACGATGACAAAAGTTGACTTAACATGGTTATTTGTCAGTGCTACAATCATCATTTTAGTTAGTCTATTATTTTATAAGGAATGGAAGCTTTTAATCTTTGATCCTGTTTATGCAAAGGGCATTGGATTGCCGGTTGAAGCATTAAAAGCCGTATTGACAGTATTGATTGTTTTGACAATTGTAACAGGCATCCAATCCGTTGGTGTTATTTTAATGTCGGCACTGTTAATTATTCCTGCTGTAAGTGCTAGACTGTGGACGACAAAACTTAGTTCTATGATTGTACTGAGTGCTGCTATTGGTGGCATATCAGGGTTAGTAGGAACCTTTATTAGTTCATTACGAACAGGATTATCTACAGGACCTATTATCGTATTAGTAGCAGCTAGCATCTTCTTTATTTCTTATTTAATAAGTCCAGCAGGGCAAATTAATAAGTTTCTCAGAAAAAAACAGTTTCGAAAGCAAGGTGAGGTAGGGTGATTGAGTTTTGGGTCATTTTTACGGGTCTTCTAGTAGGAATAACATGTGGCATGGCAGGAGTTTTTCTAATATTACGTAAAATGTCGATGATAGCAGATGCCATTAGCCATACTGTGCTGTTCGGAATTGTTATGGCTTTTATTGTTACGCAAACATTAAATGGCTTTTGGATGCTAATAGGAGCGGCAGTGGCAGGGATACTAACTGCTTATTTAGTGCAGTTACTTCATTCATCGGGTATACAGGAAGATGCCGCCATCGGTGTTGTCTTTACGTCTTTATTTGCTGCAGGCGTCTTGCTTATTACATTGTTTGCTAGCAATGTTCATTTAGACGTTGAGCATGTATTAATGGGTGAAATTGCCTTTGTCCCTTGGGATAAATGGACATTATTTTCGCTTACAATGCCAAAAGCAGTCTGGATGTTGTTGCTCGTTTTATTAATAAACATCGGGTTCCTTGTCTTATTCTTCAAGGAAATGAAGCTAGCAACCTTTGATGCTGTATATGCGGCATCTATAGGGGTTCCCATTATTTTTCTGCATTATGGTTTTATGACTTCAATTTCCTTCACAACTGTAGCAGCATTTGATAGTGTAGGGGCAATTTTAGTAGTTGCCATGTTAATTGGTCCTGCCGCAACAGCCAATTTAATTAGTAAATCGATTAAACAGATGTTTTTATTCAGTATGTTATTTGGCGGGACAGCGGCGATTATTGGATATTATTTGGCGAAATTTTGGGACACGTCCATTGCAGGCATGATGGCCACGGCAGTTGGCATATTATTTGTCGTCACGTTATTAGCTCAAAAAATCGTCGATAGGAAAAGAAAATCCTTTGTTAGTAAATTAGAAGGTTTATAATTGAAAGACAATGTGAGGACTACAATGAATGCACATATGGTAGGTAGCACGCAATAAAAAGTAATAATAATGAAGAGATGAGGCTTATAATAGGCAGCATCTCTTCATTTTTTGTTTTTGGAACATCAAAATCGAATAATGAGAAAGGTGAAATAAGGTGAACATTTCATCCTTTAGCATGATTTTCACTTTCTATAAAAATAGTATACTTTTGACAGTAATCAAAAGGAGCGATAGCATGATAAAAGGGTTATATGAAGCACATTTACCAGTAAGTGATTTACAAAAGTCAATAACATTTTATGAGAAACTAGGGCTTGAGTTAGCTTATGTGCAAAATCAATTAGCTTTTTTCTGGATTGTCAAAGGGGAAAGCTGGATTGGACTTTGGGAAAGCAAGGAAGCAAAATTAGATTATCATCCTTCTATTCGACATATTGCTTTCAAAATTGATGAAGAAGATTTAGCGCGAGTGAAAGAGTGGCTGCAATCCATTGGCATTGAAATAAAAACAGCATTTGGTTTTACGCCAGCACAACAACCGCTTGTTTTACCAAATAATCCACATGCACATGCCGCAATCTATTTTGCCGATCCAGACGGCAATTCCATTGAGCTAATTGCACATTTGAGACTGGATGTTGAGGAAGATTTTCCAATGATGTCGTTAAATGATTGGAGCAAAAATGAGGGGATATAGATTGATAAAAGAATACATAATCACGAGCTAAGGTAGAGATAAAATACAAGAATTGTAATTTTATATGTACGAATATTTATAATTTTGTTACTATGGGTGTTATTAAATTTTAATATAGGACAACGAGGGGATGCAGCATGTGGAAAAATCACAACGTATGGATTATTTTATTAGGTGAGTTTGTAGTAGGTCTTGGCTTATGGGCTGGGATTATTGGAAATCTAGCATTTATGCAAGAGGTAGTACCGTCTGATTTTCATAAATCATTAATTATTTCAATTGGAATTTTAGCTGGTCTTGTTGTAGCACCGCTTGCAGGACGACTAATTGACCAATCAAGGAAAAAAACGATCATTCAGTTTGCTAGTGTGGGACGCATTATTAGCGTATTTTTTATGTTTATCGCACTTTATACAAATTCGGTCATTTGGATGATTCTCTTTTTAATTACATTACAAATTGCGGCAGCGTTTTATATGCCTGCTTTACAATCAATTATTCCAATCGTTGTTAAAGATAAAGATTTAATCTCATTGAATGCATGGCAAATGAATGCTCGAACGATTTCACGAATTGTCGGAACAGCGGCAGCGGGTTTAATGTTAAGTTATTTTGAGTTGAAATGGTTATACATTATTTCGCTTATTGTATACATACTAATGTATTTCATTACAAACGGATTAAAGCTAGATGAAACGATTAATGTGTCCGTACAAGATAAGGAAAAAGGTGGATTTAAGGAAGTTTTACCTATGCTAAAAGAGCATCCAGTCGTTTTAATGACACTTGTTCTTATGTTAATCCCAACATTATTTTTAGGTTCTTTTAATTTAGTCATTATGAAAATATCAGAAATTCACCAGTCCACAACTATTTCTGGTTTATTGTATACGGTTGAAGGTATCGGCTTTATGTTAGGAGCAGCAGGGCTCAAATATATTGCTGAGCGAGTGAATATCGGTACATTATTATTTGGACTTGCATTTATCATTGGTTTAATGGAGCTCATGTTACTGCTTGCAGATAGTACTTTCTTTGCGTTACTGACATTTGGATTATTTGGTTTTTCTGTAGGTTGTTTTTTCCCAACATCAATGGTAATCTTTCAAAAGCAAGTGCCGAAAGAGTACTATGGCCGTTTCTTTTCCTTCCGCAATATGATTGATTCTGTCGTCTTTCAAATCGTTCTACTTTCAACAGGAATGATGCTTGATTTAATTGGCTTAAATGGAATGGGCCTAGTATTTGGTATCATTAGTTTAAGCTTAACCGTGTCTTTTCTATTTTTTTCAAAGAAAAAGAATGTAATTATGCATGCACAATAACGAATCTTAATCACAATTAAAACGGCTATAGACAATCCAAAAATATATTACCCTATCTTTATTAATATTCATTTATAAGCTATTTCCACTAGATGTGGAGATAGCTTTTTTCAAATGGTTTGCAGTGTATTCCATAGTTCGATGGGAGTTGAACTACTCATTGTTTATAATGGCTATAGAATAGTTATTACCAAAAGTTAGGGGAATTTATATGAATAATTTTAAGTTTATCGCTTTATTACTAATTACAACTTTTTTAATGGGTTCTTCGTTTGCCATTGTAAAATTGGGTTTACCTTACTCATCTCCGTTATTATTAGCGGCATTGCGTTTTATCGTAGCTGGGGTATTAATGGCTATCATCGTTCTTGTTTTAAAAAGACCTCACCCAACGACAAAAGCAAATTGGTTGAAAATTCTTTTGATTGGCACATTCCAGACTGCTGGAGTGATGGGGTGTATATTTTTAAGCTTACGAACTATTACAGCCAGTGAATCTTCTATTCTAACATTTACGAATCCACTGTTAGTCGTTGTAATGGCTACTATTTTTACAAAAGCACATTACCGTTTGTATCAGTGGGGCGGTGTTATTCTCGGTTTAATCGGTGTCATGATTACAATGGGTGCACAAATCGAGTGGAAAATTGGTCTAGTTTTCGGGTTTCTTTCTGCTGTGTTTTGGGCAATTGCCACGCTATTAGCAAAAAAATGGGGTGTACTGTTTGATACATGGGTATTATCAGCATATCAGATGCTCTTTGGGGGACTACTGCTCTTACTAGGTAGTGTTGCACTGGAGCAGCCATATTTTATCGTCAATGGTCATTCATTTTTTATTTTACTATGGTTAAGCATTTTTTCATCAATCATTCAATTTGCTGGCTGGTATTATCTATTACAAAATAGTGATCCAGGAAAAACGAGTGCTTACTTATTCTTAGCCCCTTTCTTTGGGGTATTAACAGGCTGGATATTATTAGATGAACCATTACACTCGTCGCTATTGATAGGGGGGCTATTTATTTTAAGTGGTATTTATTTAGTCAATCGAAATTTTACTTCTGCAAGCAAAGCAAAGTATTAAATCAGGTGCTACCCAAAAGTCCTTCTAATTCTAAAGCGTAAAAATCCACTGCGCTTACCGCGGGCTCGATGTAAGCCGCAACCGTCACTTGCGCGCCGTCTGTTGCGTCTTACATTACGTGCGTTCCCGCAGGAGTCTCCGTGGATTTTTGCTTGGATAGTAATAAAATAAATGACTAGCAAAGTGAAATGTTTGAGTGACTGGCACTAAAAAGGCTACCTTCTAAAGCGTAAAAATCCACTGCGCTTTCCGCGGGCACGATGGAAGCTACCCAGAACAGTCTTGTCGTGCCTCCTGTTGGGTCTTACGTTACTTGCATTACCGCAGGGGTCTTGTGGATTTTTACTTAGATACTAAAAGTATAGTAAATTGTTGAGAATTGTTTGAGTGACTGGCACTTATTTCACATCAATATGAAAAACTTGTTGAAAGCCTTTTCGTCCTTTTTCGGTAACCTTAATTGCGCGAATTGTAGGGACACGCGTAATCCATTCTAACTCTAAAAAATGTGTCAGCAGTCCGTGGCCAAGTGCTCCAGCTAAATGATGACGACGTTCACTCCAATCCAAACATGCGTGACAAAAAGAGCGACGCTTTCTTTTTAATTTTTCTAAATCAATACCGAACTGTGTAAAAAAAGCTACGCCATCAGGTGTAACAACATATTCCTTTTGTTCTTTTTGCAAATATCCCGAGTTGACCATTGAATCAGTTAAGTTTACACCTAATTTACCGGCTAAATGGTCATAGCAAGTTCGTGCATCTTGCAGTAATTGTATTTGGCTTGATTGCTTTAATGAACGTACTTCAGGTGGAGGTGAAATTGCTAGGAAAGTTTCTAAAAACTGTGCAATATCTTCATTTGCTAGCTGAAAATAGCGATGACGTCCTTGCTTTTCGACTTTAATTAGGTTACCTTCTACTAGCTTAGCTAGATGAAAGCTAGCTGTTTGGGGTTTAATATTAGCCATATATGCTAATTCACTAGCTGTATGATAGCGTCCGTCCATTAGGCTAGCTAGCATTGTCGCTCTTGATGTCTCTCCAAGCAAAGAAGCGACTTCAGCCATATTTGGGTTAATACTCATTATTCCAGCTCCTTTGCATTCCATAGTTCGATTATATTGAAAGTATTTATCGTTTACAATAGAGAAGAATGAAGAAGGGGGACTAAAAAAATGGATAGTTATTATGCAGTAATTTTCACATCACAGCGGACGGATGGCGACAACGCTGGGTATGCAAAAATGGCAGATACGATTGAGGCATTAGCAAAACAACAGCCGGGTTTTCTTCGTGTTGAGAGCACAAGAAATCATGAAGGGCAAGGAATTACGGTTTCGTACTGGGAATCGCTAGAAGCAATCCAAAAATGGAAAGACAATGCCAAGCATGCTGTAGCGCAACAATTAGGAAAAGAAAAATGGTACAGTCATTATCATGTAGAAATATGCCAAGTTATGCGTGCCTACTCTTTTCAAGGGGAATGAGAAATTCGAAGGAAAACGAGAAAATCCGCTGCACCTATAAAAAGGTTACGCGGATTTTTTTTTTTCATCTACCTTCAAATCAAAGGACATCAAATTAGCATCTAGTAATCGTAATGTTATTTTCTCCAACCTGTTTATATGCACGGTGGTCGATTGCACCAGCAACAGCTTCAAACGGAATCGCACGTCGTATTCCTGCTGTAACGAATTTTTTAGCTTGAATTACTGCATCCTCAACGCTAAGACCTTGTGCTAATCCTGCAGTAATTGCTGCAGAGTATGAACAACCTGCACCATTAGTATGAATTGTATCAATACGAGGAGCTTCTAATGTTAGCATGTGTACTCCATCAAATAAAACATCCGTTGCTGGCCCTTCGAGGCGACCGCCTTTCACAAGTACGTATTGAGTACCAAGCTTATGTAAATCACGGGTAGCATCCTGTAAATCACTGATAGTGGTAAGGCTTCTCCCCCCGAGTAAATACTCGGCCTCAGGCATATTTGGTGTCATAATGGTAGCGTGAGGTAATAGCTTGTTTTTTAAAGAGGTCATGGCACCTTCCTCCATGAGGGCTGTCCCTACTTTACCAAACATAACAGGATCAATAACGATATGTTTGACTTGAGCGGTAGGGAGCCAGTCCGCCACAAGCTCAATAATGTCTTTGGTGAATAACATGCCTGTTTTTAAAGCATCAATGCCAATTTGTGACGCAATTGTATGAAGTTGTGCCTCAATAACTTCTAGCGATTGTGTATAAACACCTTGCTTTGTATCAGGGTGTGTTGCCACGAAGGCAGTAATGGCAGAAGTGCCGTATACACCTAGTTCTTGAAAAGTTTTTAAATCTGCTTGAATACCAGCCCCACCACGCGCGGCGGAACCAGCAATTGTACATGCTTTTTTCATATTGGTGTACTCCTCTTCTTGTTGCTTTAGCTGGCAGTTTGTCGATAGTTTAAAAAGTGTTTGAATATTATTTTATTTTAATAATAATTGTCATTGTTTTGAAATAGCCAGAAAGTAGAGTTTTTATAATGTCAGTTTATTCATCTCGCATTTAATAAAGGAATGCAACAAAAAATAAAACACATGAGCTTGCTTATGTTAGTTTTTGTTTATAGCGATTCACAGGAATATTGCCAAGTTTACGCCAAATTGTTTCAACGGGTCCTTGTTTATATTTTTGTAACCATAGTGTTGAAAATCCAATCATAAATAATGTAATGCCCAGCCAAGATGTATATATTAAAAGCGGGTTATAGTGTTTGGAAAGACCGAGTCCCCAATTATAGAACAAAAAGGATGATACGATGTTTTGGGTGATATAGCATGTAAGCGCCATTTTCCCAACGTTACTAATATATTGTTGTGTTTTGACAAACTTTTGGTGGCGAGCGATTAAGAAAACAAGGCCTAAATAGCCTAATGATAAGATAGGGGCAAAAACGTAGCGGTCAAATACGATAAATTGTACATTGAAGATCGATAGTGCATTGATTGGAATGCCGATACCAAGCCCAATCCATAGCAGGCGCTTTTGCAGACGAATACCGCGTGCATCCATTTCTAATAAACCTTTTCGTACGAGGAAGACGCCAAGTAAAAATAAAAAAACATTCATCGGTAAAATCATAATGGCTTCTGATCGCAATACCCAAAAATGTTCCATCCTGTAAACGACTTGCTCCCACCAAGTAAACGCAGATATATCAAGCAATTGATTTTCATATCGAATTAATGCTTGTTCAGTTAGATTACGTTCAGCAATAATATTGGCATAAGGATTATTTGGAAATAACATCCTTGCTAGCTTAGAAGACATAATCTCATTAATGAACCCTTGCCCGACTTGGTAAAGGACATGTGTAGCGCCAGCACAAAACATACATATTTTCATTATTCTCTCGGATCGTTGGATGATAAAAGCAACAAGGATACCTGTTAGTGAATAACTCATTAGTACATCAAATTCGAAAACAAATATAAAATGGAGAAGCCCATCAATAAAGAGTAAAATCATTGACCATAAATATAGTCGAAACCAAGGGAGTTCTCGATTTTGAAAGCTAATATATTTCAATTGCATGCCAATACCGAACATAATTGTTAACAGACCTAAAAACTTACCATTTGTCAAAAAATCTGTGAAATTAGATATGTATGGGCCAATAATCGAAAGTTCGGCTTCATCAACTTCCATAGTATGATGAGCAGATCCAAAAATCCAAATATTCGTTCCAAGTGTGCCAATAATAGCGAGTCCTCTAGCGACATCTAGTATTTTTATTCTCTCCATAAAAAACACCTCTTATCAGTTTATATAGAATTAATAGATTGTCATGTAGCTTTCATTATTAATAAACGACAAGAGGAAAGGAATGGTTCGAAAAAATGAGCATTTTGTCATATTGAAATAGAATAAATGCGTTTTAACTGGTAGGGGATACTGACTAAAAATAAAAAGCACCTTTAGAAAACTAAGGTGCTTAAAACATTTGTGGTAATAAGTCATTTATAAAGTGTTGATTTTTACGCAACCAAATTTTTAAAATAATCCGATGAGTTAATAGCTGATGCCTTTTATTTGGTCTGTTTTTTGCTTCGAGTAAACTTTCTAATAATATACAAGTCTCGGTAGCATACGCTTGAGGTTCCACTAGAACATTAAGTTTATAATCAATTAAATGCGCTGCTTGTACTTTTGCGAGCAGTTGAGCAAAGTGGGTAGTCATTTCTTGATAGGCTTCATTCAGTTCTAAGTCAATTAATGTATATAAAGTATGTTTTATTTCAGCCTCCAACGCTTGGAGCTGTTCTATTGTAGCTTGTGTCAAAAAATCACCTCTTGAAAGTTAAGGACATTATGCCAACATGTAAAGACCAAGTGCAGCAAAGAGTAATCCTATTAATACTGTACTACAAATATAGGCTAAAGCTAGTCCCCATTTTTTCTTTTCCACTAGTTGTAGCATTTCAAAGCCAAACGTCGAAAAAGTTGTGTAAGCACCTAAAAAACCGATACCTAAGAAATGCCATAATGCTTCACTTGGATGGCTACCAAATAAAAGACCAAGGATAAAAGAACCTGTAATGTTGATAATGAAGGTTGCCCAAGGATAGGTACTGACAATCCATTTTCCTAAGTAAAATCTCGTTAACGCACCTAAAAATCCACCGATGCCTACAAGGATCATTGCATTCGCCCCCTTGCAAGTAAAGCACCAAGCCAAGCGCAAGCTAAACCACCAAAAACGCTAATTAAACAATATAAAAGGGCTTGTACCCAAAGATTATTTTCTATGAGTAAAAGTGTTTCTACAGAAAAGGTAGAAAAAGTTGTGAAGGCTCCTAAAAAGCCTGTACCAATGCAAAGTACGAGTGGTGTACGGTTAGTAAAAATCGTAAAAAGAAAGGCTAAACAAAAGCACCCAACTAAATTAATAAAAAGTGTTGTAGTTGGAAAGTTAGCGGTGTTGGGAAGGAACACGCTGAGGTAATAGCGAGCCATAGCGCCGAAAAATCCACCTATACCTATTGCCAAAAACGTTTTCAATTTCAAAGACTCCTTTAACTTTAAAGGTCATTTATTGTTTGTAATCAATTGGGAACTTATGAATAAAAGTCCATCATTTAGATTCTCTACTACTTCATATTGTATCAAGGACTTAGGTAGGATGGTAGCTATTCAAAAGTAAGTTTTAACGTGGTGTCCCATTTTTACCGATTCAAGCAATTCACTACTTTAAAGCGTTAATTATTTCCTGTAAAATATAAAAAATAACAGTTAGAATGTTGACAATTATTTCAATAATATGATAATCTTCAATAACACTATAACAAAACAAACAAAGGAGGGCATGACAATGATGGTTTTAACAGTACAAAACAAAAGCACAGCTTCATACATTGTCCATGTCTAACGTTGTTATTTATTATGCAATAAAAGGTATGGGCGCACCTTGCCTTTTATAAGAGACACATGCTCTTTTGAGGGGATGTGTCTTTTTTTATTGCAAAAAAATTGTAGTGAACTAAAAAAGGAGTGTATGTCGTATGCGTATCATCACAAGGAAATTAATTTTCAATAAGGAATTGCTAGACAGTGGGTAGCGAAGATTTCACGTATTTGAGAAAGAAGGTTAAGAAAAATGTTTGATGTATTAAGCAAATTAAGCTGGTTTTTCAAGCAGTATTGGAAGCAATATACAGTAGCGATTGTGCTATTAATGATTGCTAGTGCTTTAGAGGTTATTCCTCCTTATTTACTTGGGAACATAATTGATATTTTAACAGCAGGCACTATGACAACTGCAATTTTAACGAAGTATATTTTGATTTTCAGCGGCATTATAGTTGGCGGCTATGTATTAAATTTTGTATGGCAATTTCGACTATTTGAAGGTGCCATTAACTTAGAGAAAATTTTGCGTCGCAATTTAATGCAACATTTTTTACGGATGACGCCTACTTTTTATGAAAAAAATCGCACAGGTGATTTAATGGCGCGTGCTACGAACGATTTAAATGCTGTGTCACTCACAGCGGGCTTTGGGATTATGACACTTATTGATTCAACCATTTATATGGGATGTATTATTTTTGCTATGGGTTTTATGATCTCATGGAAATTAACCATCTTTGCCATGTTACCAGTGCCTATTATGGCGATCCTTATACAATATTTAGGCAAAATCGTGCATGAGCGTTATATGAAGGCACAGGATGCCTTTGGCGAATTAAATGATAGTGTTCTCGAGTCTGTAGCAGGCGTTCGTGTTGTGCGGGCATATGTCCAAGAAAAAAAGGACGAAGCAGCATTTGCGGAGATGAGTGAAACCGTTTATGCAAAAAATATGCATACTGCGAAAATAAATGCCTTATTCGGACCAATTACGAAAGTCGGTACAGGCATTAGTTATGTTGTGGCACTCGGTTACGGTGCACACTTAGTATCTACTGAGGCGATGTCGTTAGGGCAACTCGTAACGTTTACTGTCTATTTAGGATTAGCAGTTTGGCCAATTTTCGCAATCGGAGAACTTATTAATGTAATGCAGCAAGGGAATGCCTCATTGGACCGTGTACAGGAGACATTGCGCTATGAAGCAGATGTGCAAAATATTGCTACACCACAAATAGTAGCAGCTCCGCATGCCATTGGATTCGATAATTTAACCTTCCAGTATCCAATGAGCCAGGTAAAGAATCTTCAACAAATTTCGTTGTCACTAAAAAAGGGGCAAACATTAGGTATTGTTGGAAAGACAGGTGCCGGAAAGACGACCTTCCTGCGACAATTACTACGTGAATATCCAATTGAAGCGGGCCAGTTATCGATTGATGGGATTGATATAACTTCACAAACAAAGGAGCAATTACTCGATTGGATTGGGTATGTCCCTCAGGATCATGTGTTATTCTCTCGAACAATTAGAGAAAATATTTTATTTGGGAAAGAAGACGCAACAGAAGAAGAGCTGAAACAAGCAATTTATGCAGCCTATTTTGAAAAAGATTTAGCCCATCTTCCAATGGGGCTTGAAACACTTGTTGGCGAAAAAGGTGTGTCGCTTTCAGGTGGTCAAAAGCAGCGTGTGTCAATTGCACGTGCGCTAATAAAAGACCCTGAAATTTTAATACTCGATGATTCGCTTTCTGCTGTAGACGCTAAAACAGAGGCGAAAATTATAGAAAATATTCAGCGAGAACGACAGGATCGAACGACCATTATTACAACCCATCGTTTGTCGGGAATTCAACATGCAAATATGATTATTGTGCTTGATGAAGGGCAAATCGTAGAGCAAGGAACACATGAACAGCTCCTTTCACAACATGGCTGGTATAAAGAGCAATTTGACCGTCAACAGCTAGAAGGGGGTGCCTCATGACTACGAGTCAACGATTAACTCGCTATGCGATGTATTTTAAAAAACCAATATTACTAGGTTTATTTTTCTTAACAATTGCAGTATTTACCGAGCTTGTAGGGCCTTTTATTGCGAAGCATATAATCGATAATTATATGACAATTGGTAAATTAGAAATAAAACCGATTACATGGCTGTTAATACTGTATTTAATATTGGCGATTGCAACAGCAGTATTACGTTATTTTATGTATATTTATTTACAAATGGGAGCAAACC
Source organism: Lysinibacillus sp. NPDC097868 (assembly GCF_044761135.1). Classification (NCBI taxonomy): domain Bacteria; kingdom Bacillati; phylum Bacillota; class Bacilli; order Caryophanales; family Bacillaceae; genus Lysinibacillus; species Lysinibacillus sp. NPDC097868. The sequence continues at coordinate 1,194,011 of NZ_JBIWBS010000001.1, forward strand.
GCGTTGTTCAAAAATTACGTAAGGACGTTTTTGAGCATATTCAAACATTGCCGATTCAATATTTTGATAACTTACCGGCAGGGAAAATCGTGGCACGCGTGACGAATGATACAGAGGCAGTACGTAATTTATATGTACAGGTGCTATCGAATTTCGTAACAAGTGTAATCTCAATTTTGGGTGTCTATGTAGCACTGTTTATTTTAAATTGGCAAATGGCCTGTTTAGCATTAGTAATGGTACCAATCATTTACGTATGGATGATTTTATATCGTAAATTTGCTTCGAAGTATAATGATGTTATTCGAACTAAAATTGCCGATATCAATGCGATGATTAACGAATCAATACAGGGTATGACGATTATTCAAGCATTCCGCCGTGAGCAGCAAATGACGAAGGAATTTGACGATATGAATAATGAGCATTATGCCTATGAGCGTAAATTATTAGTGCTAGATTCGGCGACTTCATTCAATTTAGTGAATACGTTAAGGCTTTTAATGTTTACCATTTTTATTTTCTACTTTGGGACGCAGTCGATGACGACAACACAAATGATTTCTGCAGGGACATTATATGCATTTGTCGATTATTTGACGAAATTATTTAATCCTATTACAAACATTGTCAATCAATTTTCTCAGCTTGAACGCTCGCTCGTTGCAGGGAAGCGTGTGTTTGAGGTGTTAGATATAGGCGGTGAACCCGTATCTGAAGTAAGCCTTCCAAGATATAAAGGGAATGTCGTTTTTGAGGATGTTTCCTTTGCTTATAAAAACGATGATTATGTTTTGAAAAACTTATCTTTTGAAGCTCATCAAGGGGAAACAATTGCACTTGTAGGTCATACTGGATCGGGAAAAAGTTCGATAATGAACTTATTATTCCGCTTTTATGATCCTTCTAAAGGAAAGATTTCTATCGATGGGATTGATATTACAGCCGTTGCGCGTCAATCAATGCGGGAGCATATGGGAATTGTATTACAGGACCCGTATTTATTTACTGGAACGATTGCTTCAAACGTGAGCTTAAATAATCCGAAAATTTCACGTGAAAAAGTTGAGGAATCTTTAAGAGCAGTTGGTGGTGATCGGGTCTTAGCAAACTTGCCTAACGGTTACGATGAACCAGTAATTGAAAAAGGAAGTACATTATCTTCTGGTCAGCGCCAACTCATTTCGTTTGCACGTGCACTAGCATTTGATCCAGCCATTTTAATATTAGATGAAGCGACATCGAATATCGATACTGAGACGGAAGAAATTATCCAGCACGCAATGGATGTATTGAAAAAAGGGCGCACAACCTTTATTATTGCCCACCGTCTGTCAACAATTAAAAATGCCGACCGTATCCTTGTCTTGGATCGTGGAGAAATTGTTGAGCGCGGAACGCACGATGAATTGTTAGCACAAGGTGGCATTTACGAAAAAATGTATCAAATGCAAGCGAACTCATTGCAATAAGAATAAGGACGAAGCCCCACTTTGTTAAGTGGGGCTTTATGTGCCGACAAAAAATTTGCAAGTCATATGTTTTTTATCTATAGAAGGGTTTTTTATCTGAAATATTCTAACAACATAAGATAAATTCTTTATTTCTTGTTATTTATATAATCGAAGAAACCAGGACAAGTAATATTGTTCAACAGGTCTATTTTTTCTAAGATTTTCATTTTAATTTCTTGTTCTAAATCCTCGCGCTCTTGTACGGACGTGTTTTTTAAAATATTTTTAATTTTCTGATTAAAATCTCTAATAATTTCCTCGTAGTTTAATTCTTGTTTACTTTGCAATTTTCCCACATCCATTATTTAATAATTTAGTCCTCAACTTTTTAATAGCAGTTCTTAAATTATAGGAAATTGTTTGCGGAGATTCATTTAAAATATATGCAATCTCTTTATTACTTAAATTTTGGCTGTATTTTAAATCTAATATTAATAATTGTTTACTAGATAATGTTTTTAATTCATGGAATAGTTCTTCACTTGAAATTGATTGTAAAAGTCCCTGGTCATTTAAAATAGTATCGTATAAGTCTTTTTGCAGCTCTAATTGTTTAGAAGGTAATTCCGGAGCATTGTTTTCATCCTTTACAAAAGAAGATAAAAATATATTTCGGCTATAATAACGATTTACCTTTTTATCGAAATCTATTGAAAGGAAATGGATTAATTTGTTAATATAGCTAATTACCTTTGCTTTTTTGTAATGAACTTTAAAAGCATTGTCCAATCGGACTTTACTTTCAAGGCAAGGCTCTGCTATAAAGGATGATAGTAAATCACGATTTTTTTGCTCTTGTAAAAAGAAATGTATAACAGGATCCATTTTTTTTTGCTCGAAATTAATTAGAAAGATTTTTATATCCACCTTTACCCCTCCCTTAAAATAAGTATAGTTTTTTCTCTCTAGTAGCCAATTTCTCGCACAAATCTCTCTAGTAATAATCTTCAGCTTTTATAAAATAAAGAGATTTCTTTCTTTTGAAAAACAAAAAAACAGAACATTTATTCTGTTTTTGCTAATAAAATTATTATATACAATAAATTTTGATTTTCCACATTTATTATCTCTTTAATTAATGAACCATTTATGAATTGGAGGATTAATAAATGACTATAAAAATGAAATAAACGAAGAGAAAGGTATTGTTACATGCAAAGGATTTACTGTCAGGTAATTGTTTTCATAAGAACTAAGAAGGAGAGAATTAAATGAACATAGACTGTTTACTCAAATGCTTTTGCCAGTCTCGAAAAACACAATCTTTCTTTTTAAAAAAATTTGAAACAGAACAGCTTAATACAGAAGAAAAAAAGTTGCTTTCTGAAGTAATAGTGGATGCACAAAATATCTCAAATAAAATTCAATACTATTGTAAGTTGTACGATTAACGTATTTCGTTAGGAGTGATTTTTTTGAATAAAATTGCAATTAAACCCTACAAAATCCGATCATTTAAAAAACAATATCAAAAACGTACATCTAGTATAGACATTATTAAGGCAAAAGATGTTTGGGAACAAGCCAAAAAAGGACAGGGGGTTGTAGTTGCTATAATTGATTCTGGTGTTGATACAACACATCCTGATTTGGCAGACAAAATAATAGGTGGCTATAATTTTACGTCTGATGATGGGGGAAACAAAGAAATTTACACAGATTACAACGGCCATGGCACACATGTAGCAGGTATCATTGCTGCTGAAAATAATGAAATGGGTGTAGTAGGTGTTGCACCTAATTGTAAGTTACTCATCTTAAAGATATTAAATCGCTTTGGTGAAGGCTCGTATAATGAATTAATTAGTGCACTTCAATATATCAAAAGATGGCAGGGACAAAACGGGGAAAAGGTTCAAGTTATTAATTTGTCTTTAGGCGGTGCGACTCATAAAGATGAGTTATATAAAGTCATCAAAGAATTGCATACATTAGGCATAGTTATAGTTGCAGCAGCTGGGAATGAGGGTGACGGCTTATCTACAACCGAAGAAATATCATTTCCAGGTTTTTATAAGGAAACATTATCTATTGGTTCAGTTAATCAACAACTTGTCCCTTCAATATTTTCAGACTCGCATCTTAATATAGATTTTGTGGCTCCAGGAGAGGGTATTTTATCAACACATTTAAATGGCGAGTATGTAGAATTGAATGGTACTTCTATGGCAACACCCCATGTTTCAGGAGCTTCTGCACTAGCACTCCAGTTAATTAAACCGTGTACTCCTACACTTATACCGGCACAAATAAAGTATTACTTTACAAAGCATGCATTAAAATTGGACTTTCCAATTAGTCTGGTAGGAGATGGCTTAATTCAGTTGAAATAACGTTTGATAGTGATGAATTATTTAGCAGAGGATGTTAAATGATTTCTAACTTTAGCCTTCTTATCGTGGAAAAAGTCTACTTAGATTTTAAATTATCGACTGTAGAAACTCTAACGAAAAAATTAATGATAGCAAACCAATTAAAAATAAAAGACAAAGTCGAAACACTCGACTTTGTCTTTAGTAAGTAACTTCGCAATAAAAGTATAATATTACGATGAATAAAAAATAATCTAACGCTCACCTATCATGAAAAGTAGTATAATAGACAAGAAAATACCAAGGAAATAAAGCCACAAAACAATATAAGGGGTATACTTCCAAAATCCTTTTTCCTTTTTAATAAAGCTTAGAATACTAAAGATTATTCCTATGGCAAGTAAAATTTCTCCAAACAAAATTACGTTTACCGCAGCAATTTGAAAATAATAAAAGCAAGCAATTACAATAAGTCCTACTACAGAAAATAATGCTGATAACTTCCCGCTTTTACCAAGCATAATTTCCCTCCTTATTCATTTTTCTTACTTGTTAAGTCATATGTATTTAAACTAATTATATCAAAAAATAATAGACATATCGAGTCGTCATATCGCCTTTAGGTGGTTTGATGAATAAACATAAAAGTGAAAGACGCAACTTTAGAGGGAATGCTAAAGTTGCGCCCATAGTATAGATAAATCATAATAAAATGACACTTGGAATTGAACCGTGGAAAGGTTGAAGACCCGGTTTTGATCAATTGGCAATGTAACTTAAGAACACTAAAATTAATGTTAGTAAGAAAATTAGCAGCCCATTGCAACCATTTTTGCAGAGAACACCCCCACGATACGTGATGTACCTGCCTCATCTGTCTGATTAGCACATTCAATTATAATACGGTCACAACCACAACGTGCAGGATATTCTGTATTTGCATCATAACAGTGATCGTGATATTTACAGCAATTGTCTAATGCATTAACAGTAGGACCTGAACCACAGTTCGCCCCACACCAGTTATATTTAACAAGTGGGTTAGACCGTTTTCCTTTATAACGGAAAGAACAACAACCATTTTGAAGGCATGGTAAACCCCAACCTTGTGCACTAAGCACATCATCATCTTGTACTATTTCATCTGATCTTAAATGCTCGTAATCTTCGGGTATCGTTAACTTACTTTCAGTGGACAACTGCTCCCATTCATTTAATAGTTCATCATCTAAATACGTAATCGTCTTCTTTATACCTTGTTCTATATCTAACGATACGACTTTCACTAAGTAAGATGTTCTCTTAGTCTCACTATTTATTGTTTTGAAAATATTACCAACAAGGAAATTGTTGAATTGTAGGAAGCTAATTTTTTGTTCCACTTTTGTTTTGTTTTGTTCATTGAATTCGTTGAATGCATTTGCAGAATAAGTAGTTTCGTATTCTACTTTTTCCATTCTGGAAGCATTGAATAATTCCTCTTTATTCAATTTACCTAGTGCTTTTTTTAATAGTGCTTGTCCTTGCTGATCTAAAGCACTTACTCCATCTGATGGTACTTTTCTTACTCGAATATCAGTAATAGTCATTTGTATTCCTCCTTTGGTGGTTTATACTTTTAAAAGAGGTATGCAATAAAGAAAAAACAAAATCAATAAAATTTAATGATAGAGATCTAGTCACAAAATTAAATTAATTGGCTGGTAATACTTAAATTTTTGACACAGTCTAAGCCCCACTTTGCATAAGAGGGGCTTAAGTGGCATTAAGCAGTTAGCTCTTGATGCCTTATATTTATGTGAATTGGAGCGTAGGGCGGATGACTCCTGCTCATAACACATAAAACGTTAGACGCAACAATCTGTGCGCAATAGAGAGTTGGCTTACAGTGTGCTAAGCGGAAAGTTCCCACCTATAGCAGAAATCTACAATAGTAGCCCTCTATATTTATGATGAACTCTTCACATTTTGAAAAACATTAACAAAGAATAATAGGACAGAAAGTGCAACGGCGATACCGCCACCAGATACGAACAGCTCAAATAACCAACGTGGAACATCTAAATAAACCATCATCATACCAACTAAAAGGAACGGTAAACCGATATTATAAAGCCAAAACTGAGCTTTTGCGAGCCCGGTCTCTGCGGCATCTTTAAAAATGGAATAAACTAAACCTATGAATCCCGTAGTTAGCCAACCTACGACACCAATATGAGCATGTGTCGCCTTCCACTGAAGTTCAACAGTATAATGCATAAATAGGCCAAAAGCGAATACCAACATTAAATAGAGAATCGAAATCTTTATCCATTTTGCTCCCATTGCAAACAACCCCTTTCCTGAAAGTGATTTAGCTAGCTACTATAGTCTATTCTTGTCGAATGAAAATGATGTCTGTCCACACATACGGAAGTCATGATTGTCGAACAATTGAAAAAACGCCGAGATTTTCTTAAAATAAAGGATATATAGTGTATATTTACCAGTAGGAGGAGCTATGAAAAAGAAAATTATTTTTATTGCATTGTTTTTATTTATGTATAGTTGTGGCGCAATGACATTTGTAGATCAAGCATGGGCGAATGAGCAAACGATGGCTACAAAAATTAACACCGTAATCGCTAAAAACTGGAAAGACAATGAATATAGTATTACGGTACGAGATATTAACAATGGCAATGTACTATACAATAATCATGGTGAAAAAATGATACGTCCTGCTTCTACCCATAAATTACTTGTTAGTGCAGCGGCATTAGATTTACTAGGCCCTGATTATCGCTTTGCCACAAAAGCTTATGTAGATGGTCCAATTGAAAATGGTGTATTACAAGGAAATATTTATTTACAAGGTGGAGGTGACCCGACGTTATTACCTGTCCATTTAGAATCATTTGCCAATGGGCTAAAAAAATTAGGCATTACTAAAATTACAGGTAAATTGATTGCGGATGATTCTTGGTTTGATGATGATCGTTTGCCAAAAGGGATTGTGCCACAAGAAGAGGCATTGTCTTATGCATCCCGTATATCTGCGCTAACGCTTTCACCTAATGACCAGTACGATGTCGCCAATGTGCAAGTCAAAGTGACTGGCACTAAAATTGGTCAAGCAGCAAGTGTTCAACTTTATCCATATGCCAGTACAATTCCGCTTGTCAACAAAACGAAAATTGTGAAAAAGGGCACGAAATCGACTATCAATATTACGCGAGAATATGGTACAGATCGTATCGTTGTCACAGGTAATTTACCAGCAGGAACAGAGAAAAATACATATGTGACTGTCTATAATCCAACGTTGTTTACACTCGATGTCTTCCGGGAAAAATTAATGGCAAAAGGTATGCAAAAAATGCCCCTTGACATCGGCATAGTGCCCGAAAATGCACAACGAGTTGGGATAGCTTATTCTATTCCGCTAAAGGACATGAACTTCCGATTTTTAAAATTGAGCATTAATGGTATGGGCGAAATGCTGACGAAGCAATTAGGAAAAGAGCTTTTAGGCGAAGGAAGTTGGTCTGCAGGTATTCAAGCAATTCGTACATACGGCATGGACACAGGACTCGATATGGATCAATGGTACTTTGAAGATGGCTCTGGCTTAAATCATCAGAACCGTGTAAGTAGTATGCAGGAAAGCTTATTATTATATAAAGTTCGTAATAAGTCCTGGTACTTCTCCTATTTGGACGCTTTACCACATGCAGGACGAAAAGGGAAATTGGTTGGGGCTACATTAGAAAATCGCTTGAAAGGTTATAGTGTTTCAGCTAAAACAGGCTATATAACGGGTACGTATGCGTTAAGTGGCTATGTTCAAGGAAAAAGTGGTAAGTGGTATATTTTTAGTATTTTAACACAAGCCAATAAAGGCTCAGCTATTACCACTATTGATGAAATAGTAAAACAAATTGCAAATGAAATGTAAAGGGTTTCAAAAAGTTGAGCAAACTAGTTTAATTAAGAATAATTTAGTGATAAACTATTGAATGGATTTAAGAAAAGGAGATGTTTATCCATGGGTAAATTACTAGACAAAGTCGTAATTATTACTGGCGGTGCAGGCGGTATCGGTAGTGGTATGGCAAAAGCAATGGTAAAAGAAGGAGCAATCGTAGCGATTGTTGATTTAAATGAAGAAACAGGGAAAGCAATGGAAAAAGAATTGCAACAAATTTCTCCAAAATCAATGTTTTTACAAGCAAATTTAATGGATCGTGCTAATTTGCATAAAATTATCGATACAGTTGTTGAAAAATACGGTAAACTAGATGTATTAGTTAATAATGCACATGCTTCTAAGCAAGCAACTATTGAAGACACAACACAAGCTGATTTAGATTTATCATTTGATACTGGTTTCTACCCAACATTTTATTTAATGCAAGCAGCATTACCGCATTTAAAAGAGTCAAAAGGAAATGTTATTAATTTTGCTTCTGGCGCGGGTCTTGCTGGACATGAAACACAAGGTGCATATGCGGCTGCAAAAGAAGCAATCCGCGGTATTTCTCGTGTAGCGGCAAATGAATGGGGACGTTTCGGTATTAATGTAAACTTAATTAGCCCTATTGCGAATTCACCAGGTGTACAAGCATGGGCAAAAGCACAACCAGAATATTACGAAGCTGTTAAAAGTAAAATTCCTATGGGACGCTTTGGTGATGTTGAAGAAGACATCGGCCGCGTAGCAGTATTTTTAGCATCAGAGGACTCACAATATATCACAGGCCAAACGCTTATGGTTGACGGTGGCTCTATTATGCTTCACTAATATTCTCGGATGTTCGAGGAGGATTTTTTTTGGCACAGACAAGTATTTTTAAACTCATTCATATGATTGATCAGATGAATAATGCGAATATTATACGCTTTACGAAAGCGTTTCCGTATCCGTTAGGTATTTCACCAATTTTAGTTTTAAGTGAACTAAAAATAAAAGGTCCTCAAAGACAAGCTGAATTAGCTGAAACGATTGGGTATACAAAAGGTGCTATGACAAGTATTGCTGAAAAATTAGTAAAACTTGGCTTAGCAGAAAGACTTTACGATGATGCCGACAGACGTACAATTCGTTTGCAGATTACCGAAGAAGGTGTAGGTGCTTTAATTAAAGCGCAAGAGGTAGGGAAGGAAGTATTTATTCAACTTTTTGAAGTATTGAATGACGAAGAAATTGCACAATATTTGTCTATTCAAGAAAAGTTAGTGCAAGGAATTCACGACAGAGCTTAATAGCGCTTCTTTAAGAAGTGGCTCAAACTGTAGACAAAATATCTTGAGGATTTACTTCCTAAGATATTTTGTCTTTTTTTGTAAAATCGGCATTTCACGCTTCCTTCTTTTAGAACCAAACCTTGCTTACTAAAAATCTATATAAAAGCTTATTTATAGGATAATAATCATGCGCATGATTTATTTTTAGTGTAAATATATTCACTTTATTACATAACTTTTGGTGCAATATTTTGGTCCTTTTTTGGAAAAATTCATAAAATCGACAAAAATAGCTTTATAATTTACTGAAAATTTGCTATTCTAAACGATACATAAGGGATTTTTTCACTCATACATAATGCTGAAGGGGAATATCGAAAGACATGTCAATTAAATTAAAACTTTATCTAGCATTTGCATTATTATTTATTAGCATTATTGGAATATCTATAAACGGATATTTCGATTTAACGAACATGAAAAATGAATACAACCATATTCTTGATTCCCAGGTAGAACAAATTTATATCGCTTCAGATTTACAAAGTAATACAAAGCAACAAAGTATTTATATTCAACAGTATATAGAAAATGGCAATGGGGATACGTTACAAAATTTTCGTAGTACACAACTAAAAATTCAAACAAGCATCGGTCAATTAAATGACATCATTGATGATGAACAATTGCTAGAAGTCAACGAGAAAATGCTAGAAGGAAAAAAATCCTTTGATAAAGTAGCGGAAACAATTATCACGGCTGTTGAAGCAGGCGATTCATCGACTGCACGAGAATTATATGATCAGCAATTATGGCGACTAAATAGTTTAATGGGTAGTGTTGCGAATGAAATGTTAGCATTTAATAAAATGAAATTTTCAGAGGTTGCCAACGATGCCGAGCAAAAGGTACATAAAAGTGCGCTAACAGCCGTAATCATTGGATTAATTACAATAGGTATTTGTCTATTTTTCAGTATTTTAACGGCAGTGAAAATAGCTAATCCACTAAAAACGATGGCCACTGCAGTCAAGCAAATTGCAAAAGGCGATTTGACAATACAAAATTTACAAGTCACTTCTAAAGACGAGATCGGTATATTAGCAAGTGCTTTTAATGAAATGAAGCAATCTATTCAATCGTTAATTCGCGCTTCTGGTGAAACTGCTAATGATTTGTCTGCTGTTGCTGAGGAATTGACTGCTAGTACAACGCAAGTTGCTACTACTTCGAATAGCGTTGCCACTTCTGTCGAAGATATCGCTTCAAATTCTAAGATTTCTTCGACCGTTTCTAATGAAGCTTCACTTGCAATAAACGAAACAACTGAAGGGATTCAACAAATTGCTGATGCTACACATTCCGTGCTTGGCAAGGCAAGACAGACGAAGGAAACTGCGGATGCAGGGCAGGTTACGATTGAACAAGCAAAGCAACAAATGAATACGATTTATCATTCTACTAAAGAGACAACAGCGCTCATTTCAAGACTTACAAAACAGTCTGAAGAAATTCAAAATATAACAAAAGTAATAACGGATATAACAGAACAAACTAATTTACTGGCACTAAATGCGGCCATTGAGGCGGCGCGAGCAGGAGAACATGGAAAAGGTTTTGCTGTTGTGGCAGATGAAGTACGTAAATTAGCTACCCAATCAAAAGAATCGGCACATATCATCGTTCAGCTCACATCAGATATTTTACAGGAAACAAAAAACGTAGAAGCTGCAGTTTTACTTGATCAACAAACTGTCGAGCAAGGGGTAGAGGTCATTGAACAGGCAGGAACAGCGTTTAGCAATATTGTCAATGCTATCGAGGAGATGACGGAGGATATTACAACAGTAAGCGCGATTACACAGGAGATGACAGCTTCCTCAGAAGAAATATCAGCATCGATCCAAGAATTAGATGGGCATGTTCGAAATAATGCTGAAGGCACTGAGGAAATGGCACAACAAATTGTCAAACAAGTAGCGACTCTTCAGGAAATTAACAATATTTCAGAAAGCTTAAATGACAAAGCCTTGGAATTAACAAACAGCATTGCTAATTTTAAGTACTAATGAATATAAAGATGTATATTTAGTAAATACTAGTGTACGTCTTTTTTTCGTCCAATATGCATATAAGTAGACTATATAAACTTTTTTCCAACCTAATACGTCAAATAGATGGGCAAATTTTTTATAAAGCTAGAGAGGACATAAGTATGGAAAAAAACATGAAACGCTCTAAAGAAAAAAAGAGCAAGAAGAAGATTTGGCTTTGGATAATAGGGAGCCTATTAGCAATATTTCTAATTTTTATAGGTACTGCTTATTATACTATCCAAAAGACGATGAATAAAATAAATACACCACTTGTAGAAACAACAGATACTTCAGACAAAACGCAAAAAACAATTACAAAAAAAGAGCCATTTTCTGTGCTGATGCTAGGTGTTGATGAACGAAAGGACGATAGTGGTCGTTCAGACACAATGATTGTTATTACAGTAAATCCTGAAAAGCAAACGATGAAAATGTTAAGTATCCCAAGAGATACACGTACAGAAATCATTGGGCATGACTCAGTGGATAAGATAAACCATGCCTATGCATTTGGAGGCGTACCCATGGCCATGGATACGGTTGAAAATTTGTTAGATATCCCACTCGATTATTACGTATTTATTAATATGGAAGGATTTCTACAAATAATTGATACACTTGGCGGTGTAACTATACAAAATGATATGGATTTAACCTATGATTCTTATCATTATCCTGAAGGTGAAATTTCATTAAGTGGCGATGAAGCTCTTATTTTTTCACGTATACGCTATGAAGATCCACGAGGTGATTTTGGCCGTCAAATTCGTCAAAGACAAATTATTGAAGCGGTTATGAAAAAAGCTTCTACACCATCAATGTTGTTGAAGGCAACTGATATGCTTGATGTTGTCGGAGACAATGTCCGTATGAATTTTACGGTGAAAGATTTAATCCAGCTACAAAGTATTTATAAAAAAATGGATAATAATATTGATCAGTTATCATTTGAGGCAGGAGATGGTCAAATGATTAATCATATTTGGTACTATATTCCGGATGAAACAGAGCTACAACAAATAAAAACAGAGTTAAAAACGCACTTAGAATAAGAGGTTGTATAGTACAAATTAGCTATAATAGTTGTAAATTATATGTCGACGAAGGGAGAGAGATGAATGAATGGGAGGACCCAGGTGCTTAGGTATACAGCATTAAATAATTGCATGCAAAGCTATGTACCTAAACGTAAAGTGCGAAAAAGTCCAGTCAAATTCATGGTGAAACAGTTACAACTATTTTGTTTTAAAATCTTTATGTAATGCTAAAAAAATCATTCAGGTAGGATGCATGCCTAGTTGAATGATTTTTTTAGTTATCGATATAATTCAATTTTTTATTTCGTTTGAAATGTCAGAAAATTAAGTGTATAATAGATTTAAGAAATGGTTGAGGGAGTGATTGTGATGATGATTGGAACAATTTTATTAGCCATCGCGTTGCCGCTAGGTATTGTTTTCGCAGTAGATTTATTTAACGAGCAACATCACTCTGCTTCATAAAGTGACCATTCTAAAAGTGAAAAACAAAAGCAATTTCCTAGACAGAAGCTATTGAGCTTATGTCTTTTTTTCATGTCTTGGAAACAATTTATGTTATTATTCGTCAATATACAATAGAAAATGCTATACTATAAAAAAAAGTATCGGGGTATGAGTATGCAAGCAGAAAAAACGAATATGAAAAAAGAAATTCTATCCTACATTAAAATCATTGTTATTACAGCAATCGTCGTCTTAGGCTGTAAGCAATTTTTATTTGCACCGATAAAAGTACAAGGTGCTTCTATGTATCCGACATATGAGGATAAGGACATTATTATTGTAAGTAAAACGAGTAAAATTGAACGCTTTGATCAAATTGTCTTTCAATCACCTACTGAGGATGAATTATATATTAAACGTGTTATAGGACTTCCAGGGGACACAGTAGAAATGATAGATGATGTATTGTATGTAAATGGTAAGGCGTATAAAGAAGATTATGTAAATCGACAAACAGATGATCCGAGTCAATTACGTATTACAGAGAATTTCACACTAGAAGGTTTAACAAATGAGAAAAAAGTGCCGGAAGGTAAGTATTTCGTAATGGGAGATAACCGTCTGAAAAGCTATGATAGTCGCCATTACGGATTAATTGCTAAAGATGCTATTTATGGAGAAGCTAAAATCACCGTCTATCCATTTAAGCATTTTCACGTTGGCCGTGAATAGATAAATAACGATGATAAAAGAAAGAGGCAGCTCTATTTTTGAGCATGCCTCTTTATTTATTAATTATTTTCCGCCAAAGATTTACAAATTTTGTGAGTAGGATAATAGACACAAACTGTTGAATTTTCAACAGTTTCTTTTATTGGGTTTTGCTTTATGTCCAATCTAGGAGATGGTTGATCGATTGTGAGCTCTTCTACTACTAATTCTGCGCCATAAAATAGCATTAAAAAATAGCATACTAAACCAAATATACGCAAACAATCACCCCATAACTATATGTGTACTATTATTATGTATGGTCAAAAGACAAAAAATATAAGCAAAAATTCAAAAAAATATACAATAACTAAAATTAAAGCTTATTCAATACAATAAATGTGTGTTGGGGGAATCTGAAAAGAAGAAAAATGTTGTAACGTAAAAATCAATATGCTACTATAGCTAAAGTAAATAATGATCTGTATAACCTCAATAATATGGATTGAGGGTCTCTACCAGGAACCATAAAATCCTGACTACAAAATTTTCTTTCATTTTGTAGTCAGGATTTTTTTTGTTGTTGCCCACTATAAAATGGAAGTACAACAGAAGGGTGATTAAATGAATTGGAGAGTTTTTATACTGGCTGCTACTACGTTTGCAGTTGGATTGGTAGAGCTAATTGTTGGAGGTATATTGCCATACATTGCTAAAGATTTGAACGTATCGGTAGCAACGGCTGGTCAATTAATTACGATATTTGCTCTCGTATATGCAATTTCTGCTCCCGTCCTTTTATCGTTAACAGCTAAAGTGGAGCGGAAGAAACTATACCTTATTTCATTACTTTTATTTACATTAGGTAATGTCATGACCTATTTTAGTCCTACCTTTGTCATTGTCATGATTGCAAGAATCATAACAGCAATGAGTACGGCTCTAGTAATTGTTTTGTCTCTGACAATTACAACAAAGATAGTAGAACCAAGACATCGTGCTAAAGCATTAGGGCTTATTTTTGTAGGTGTAAGTTCAGCACTGGTAATTGGTGTACCGATGGGTATTTTTATTACTGAGGCTTTTGGTTGGCGTGCTGTTTTTTTAGGGATTGCATTACTTTCTAGCATATCTATGATTCTAATTTTTATGCTCCTGGAAAAAATGCCAGTTGTTGAGGTTGTCCCATTAAAAACACAAATTAAGTCATTAGCTAATTTAAAAATTGCGAGTGCGCATTTAACAACATTATTTATGCTTGCTGGTCATTATATGCTTTATGCTTATTTCACACCGTTTTTAGTAGAGGCATTTAACTTAAACTCCTCATGGGTTAGTATTTGTTACTTAGTATTCGGTCTTGCTTCTGTAAGCGGTAATGCATTTGGTGGTTGGTTAAGCGACAAAGTTGGTACTGGCAAATCAATCGTACTAATCATTGCAACTTTTGCCATCGTATTATTTGCAATACCGTATACAATCGTAGCCTTCCCGTTATTTTTAATAGTAACTGTTTTATGGGGAGTACTTAGCTGGTCACTTACGCCACCATTACAAAACTATTTGATTCAAACAGATCCCAAAACATCTGATATTCAACAAAGCTTAAATACTGCCGCCTTACAAATTGGTATTTCGATAGGATCAGCAGTTGGGGGAGCATTGTTTACTATTACAGGCTCTGTAATGCATTTATCAAGTTTCGGTGCAATTTTAGTATTATGTGCGTTAGGTTGTGCTATTTTTTCTATTAAGAGAGCGCCACTTTCAGATAGTAATCAATTAGATGGAAGTATCCAAAGGGTTCATCAATGATAAGCTCAAATTACTAAAAAAAAAGAAGGACTATGATTGTTGAAGCTAGAATGTAAGAGTAGAGAGGGAGGCTGGTAAATAAATGCAGGTAGATTTAACGGAATTTGAAGGATTGAATGTGAAAGTTGTCGCAACGGTTGATCATACGCTTTATCGAAACGTTGGTGCAATCATTTTATACGAAGAAGATTCACACATTTTATCTGTAAGAAAACTGAAACGAAAAATCGCTGATCAATATATACCAACAGACGAACTCGAAAACTTTATGTTTGACTCTCAGGCAGATGCAATTAAATTTACACATAAGCTAACTAGAATGAGTGCACTCGATTATTTATTAGTCACAAACAGAGAAAAGGAACTAAGTGAATAAAAAGATAGCCTTTTAGGTCGTCTCGTATTGAAGCGAGACGACTAGAAGCTATGGGCTTTATGTTGAGGAAGGAGAAAGTAGCCAACCTTTTTTATTACTAAGCTCAATTAACTTGGCACCTAGAATGGCATATTTCATATGAAAAACACTATATTTTGTCGTAAGACTGCTTTCGAAAGACATGTCCATTGCTTGACTGACTGAAATTAAGGAAGATGCAATATTCATGGATAGGATGGCACTAATTTCAGAATCATTTATAGCTGCTTTTCCACGCATTTTAGCAATTTGTAAATTTCCTTGGTCAATTGATAATGGCGGCGCCAGAACACCATTTTCTTTTAATAACTTCTCAAGCTGTTTATTTTCCTCTTTTAAACATTGAATAAATTCCAAAATAATGACTTTTAAGTCTCTGTTCACTGCATATTTGAAAAAGAAATGGTTCGTTGCAATATAGCCATTGTTTACGCCTAGTTGTTTCCAAATTGTAAAAACTTCCTTAAAGCGTAAAGAATCTATATTTCGTTTTGACATTTTCATTGTTGCACGTCCTAACTCATTTTATAGTTGTTGAATGTGAGATTAGGATGGGAAACAAAAGATTTTTTTATACATATTTTTGTAAATATTCCAACTACGTAAGTTATGTATGTCTTGACATGCGGTAAGCTGCTGCAGTTCCTCTGTTTGCTAGAAGTCTAAGAGCTTACCTATTGAGCCTTCTTATTTTTAAAGCACTTAATAGTTGTCTTTAAGGAAGCATAATTTCCGATGGCTGCATATCTATAAAAAAAGCCCATAAATACACCAGCTAAAAAAACCTAATGCTAGCGCGATTGCTGGGACATATTTAGGTTGAATAGGAAAAAATATTTTCAATAATTGTGTAATAAACATGACAACTGGAACGACAATGACAGCATCTCAAAAATTTGTATGAATAAGTGGAAAGCCCATTTTTTCTTTTACGAGAATTCCCAGACTTAAAATTTTATGCACTTGTAATTGAAGTGTTTCCAATGTGAGCTTTATTCAATTTTAAACAATCAATAAAGGAAACACTCAAAGGTGTTTCCTTATACAGCTTTCCTTTATTAATAATAGGGACCATTTTGATACATGTATGGATAATGATAAGGATTGAAGTTGTAATGTGGATGTGTTTGCATCGAATTTGGTGAGCTAATGGAAGGTCGATTGCAATTATTTGCAGGTCCGATATAGGTTGAAGGAACAACAGGAGCGATTGTTTGCTTCCATAAGTTTTCATCTAAGCAATAAGTGTGTGCCATTATATTCGAAGGGGTAAATTTCAAAATATCCGAACCTAATATGACTTCCGGTGTAGGTGCATCAAAAATCGCTAATATATGCGTGTTATCTGCACTTGCGACGATATAATGCCACCATCCCTGTGGAATGTTTGCTACCTGTCCTGGTTTTATTGGGTAGTTTTGAATTTGTTTGGTGAAAGGATTTAAAATGGAAACGGTAGCAGCACCAGAAATACAATAAACAAGCTCTGCTGCATTTTGATGATAATGAGGTTCTACAACGTTATTCGTACTTAAAAAAATATCAAGTAGAGATACATTTTCGAGACTATTTAATTGAGCAATTCCAAGAATGTTTATGTAGTTCTGATTATCCTTTCTAAAAAGTGGACTTGTATTTACATCAAACGTAAATTGTGTGGATGGCGATGTGTAATCATTGGGCAAATCAATACATCCTTCCTTCATATATTTAACATGTTTATCAATATCACAGTTTATGACAAATGATGTTTGTGCTTTAAACGAATGCCTATTGGTGTTAGTATATCTGTTAACATAGGTCAATCCAGCCTCCGTTTATGGTGTAACGAAACGAATAGTCCTACGATAGTGGTTGGAAGTACGATGAAACTAGCCTCTAGTTCTTAATAGCAAATAGATAAAGTAAGGTGCACCTAATATGGCTAAAACGATACCAACGGGTAATTCCGCAGGAGCAATAATGATTCGGCTAATAGTATCAGACATTAACAATAGCAAAGCACCAATTAATGCACTTAATGGAATCACCCGATAATGCAAACTGCCTACTAATTTTTTTGCAATATGTGGTGCAATTAACCCTAAAAAGGTAAGGCCACCCCCGACTGCTACACAGGCGCCTGCTAGAACCACGGCCAATACTAGAAGTCTTTTACGTTCCTTTGTTACGTCAATACCAACGCCAATAGCGGTCATCTCATTCAATGCTAAAATATCTAGTACGCGAGCTTTATAATAAGCGAAGGGTATTAACACCACTACCCACGGAAGTAACGCGAGTACAAATGTCCAAGTACTGCCCCAAATAGATCCCGATAGCCAGACGAGTGTTCTAGTAAAATCGATAGGTTCCATGCGAAGTTGGAAAATGGTGATTCCTGCGCTAAACGTAGCATTAATACCAACGCCAACTAATAGCATGCGCGACGGTGACACGTTTCCTCTTTTATAAGCTAATAAATAAATGATGCATGCAGCAACGAGTGCACCGATTAAGGCGATGATTGGCATAAAAAAGACAGACATCCATGCGTTAGAAAAAAACGACCATTGAATAAAGAATGTATACAACACAATAGCAAACCCTGCACCGGCATTTATACCTAGAATGCCTGGGTCTGCTAGCGGGTTTTTTGAAATACTTTGTAGGATGGCACCTGAAACAGCTATACCAAACCCAGCAAGGATGGCCATACAAATACGGGGTAAGCGGAAGCTGAAGATTGTTAAAGCATTATCAGGGGAGCCGTTCCCTAGCAAAATTTGTAGAAAACTTAAAATCGAAATATTCATATACCCGGTATTTACACTAATGAATGCCACTACAAAAAGCAGTAGCAAACAGATCATGATATAAATAGAAAAACGAAATGTATGTTTACGTATTAAATTATTCATTATAAACCTCTTCCATCTTTACGAGCTAAGTATAAGAAAAAGGGCACACCGATAATTGCAGTAACAGCTCCTACTGGGGATTCAAAAGGACTCATGATGGTGCGAGCTACAATATCCGCAAATAACAATAAACCGCCACCTGTAATGGCTGAAATAGGAAGTATCCAACGATAATCAACTCCAACGATTGCGCGTACGATATGTGGCACAACTAAACCAACAAAACCGATAATACCAGCAATGGAAACGGCTGCACCGGTTAATAAAAGCACAGCAACTGTACAAAGCATACGAATAACGGTTGTCCGTTGACCAAGCCCTGTAGCTACTTCTTCTCCTAAACTCATAATAGAAATTGATTTTGCTAACATCATTGCAAGCAGTAAGCCGACGACGACAAATGGAACTGCGACCTTGATATGTATTGGCTGAATAGAAGAAAGACTACCTGCATACCAATAGCTTAAATCTTTAGCAATATCGTACTTTAGACCAATTGCTGTAGATAGTGCGCTTAGAAAAGCAGAAATTGCAGCGCCAGCTAATGCTAGTTTTACCGGTGTAATGCCACCCTTTGCAACCGCAGTTAACGTAAATACTAGTGCGGCTCCAGTACCTGCACCAATAAATGAAAAAAGTATAAGCATAGGGGAACTAGGTGTATGAAACAACGTGTATGCAATGGATACCATAAAACCTGCACCTGAAGTAACCCCTAAAATGGAAGGGGAGGCAAGTGCATTACGTGTAACACCTTGCATAATTGCTCCTGAAACAGCGAGAGAACTACCAACGAGAAGTCCTGCAACTACACGTGGGATGCGCAACTCATGTAAAATAACATGTTCATTATTTGTTTCATCGTAATGTAAAAGGCTATTCCATATTGTTTTATAAGTGAGTTCGTTTGCGCCAAATCGAATCGAAATGACAACTACCAAACAAATTAAACAAATGAATAGCAATAGAGTGAGAATATTATAAGTTGTTCGGTAATGATGTCTAACAAAAGCTAATGATTTTTTCTTCATCCATGTAAAAACTCCTAGCATTGACATAATAATTTTTTTATTTTATTTTTTAATTGATAATGATTTTCAATATCAATTAAATTATAACATAATCGTAAATTTAGGAGGAATTAACATGATTATAAAAACGAAGAAATGGGGTTTGACATGTGCTAGTGTCTTAGCATTTATGCTAGTGGGATGTGTGAATAACGAGACAAATACAACTACACAAGATGATACAAAATCGGAGCAGAAGATAGAGAATGTTACCGAAACTCGAACACTAACAGATGCAATAGGCAATAAAGTAGAAGTTCCCGTTCACCCTAAACGGATTATTGCTTCTTACTTAGAGGATCACCTTGTCGCACTTGGAATAACGCCGGTTGCGCAATGGAGTGTTCGCGATGGTACAAGTGTTCAAGATTACTTACAAGATACTTTGAAAGATGTTCCAACAATACCATTTGATTTACCGTTTGAAGCAGTGCAAAGCTTTACACCTGATTTGATTATTATGGACTCTGCCGCCATGGTGGAAGGTGATAAATATGCGCAATATAGCAAAATAGCACCAACTTATGTAATTGGAGCAGAAGTAAACAATGACTGGCGTGATGAACTTCTACGTGTTGGAGAAGTATTTGAACAAAAAGATAAAGCACAACAAGTGTTAGACGACTATAATGCCAAGGTGAAAGAAGCAAAACAACAAATTCAGCAAAAGGTTGGTAACATTTCAGCCGCAGCAATCTGGGTTGTTGGCGGGAAGTTTTTTATCGTTTCCCAAAATCTTTCGAGCGGAGATGTGATGTACAATGATCTTGGCTTAGCTGTGCCATCAGTTGTTCAAGAAATCTCAGCAAACGCGACAGCCAACTGGAACGAAATATCACTTGAAAAGCTTGTTACATTAAATGCAGAACATCTGTTTATTATTGATAGCGGTGATGATGCAAGTGTCAAAGCATTAAGTGAAAAATTATGGAGTACTATCCCAGCAGTCCAAGCAGGTAATGTACATAGCCTGCCAAAGGATTCTAGTTGGTTATATACAGGCGCAATTGCTAATACCAAAATCGTTGATGATATCGTCAATACTTTAGCAAAATAAAATTGAGCGGAATTCCGCGAAGTGAGAGTAGAATTCCGCGAAGTGAGAACGCAATTCCGCGGAAGGAGAGTAGAATTCCGCGAAATGAGAACACAATTCCGCGAAACCAGCAAGACATAGATATGTATACTAATAGTTAATTTTCTATTTCAATTATCACTTCGCTTCCATCTGTAGGATTTACTTGAGAGTTTAGACTTAACCATAAAACCAAGTTTATTGTAGTAACGATTACTACGATGATAATGATTGTTAGGAATATTTTGACCACGTTATGCGATTTAAATTTTAATTAGTACTTTTCTGTAAAAATTATAATATAATTGATAAGATTAGATTCATACCTAGAACTGGACTGTAATTATTTTCTCGCTCATTCCTCAAATAAAAAATTTTTTAACTTCGGTTGTATCCCACATAAGAATACAAGTATAGACATATAAATAAAGGTAGTGGAAAACTACGAGCCTATAAACATTGATAGAATCATATCTAGTAGTTTCTAATGACTCATAAATAATCATAAAACTTAAGAAATTCTTAAGTTTCAGCTAAGGTAAAAATTAAGAATTATTTTCTATAATATAAAAAAAAGGAAATTACGAAACCATTTGAAGAATTAAAACGTATTGGTATTAATAGAACATAATTGAAGTAGGTGAGGATATGGCACATACCATTTACATAGTATTAACTAAAACAGGTACTTTACTATCGAAGGCGATAGGTATGTACACTGGAAAAGAGATGAATCATGCATCGATCGCCTTTGATGATGGACTCTTTGATATGTATAGTTTTGGGCGAAGACAGCTAAATAATCCTTTAAGTGGTGGGTTTTTACGAGAAAATGCTGAATCTGGACTTTTTGAGTGTGCTGATTGTGTTATTTATCGCTGTCGAGTATCGTCCTATCAGTACTTAGAAATGATTAGAATCGTGCGTTATATGTATTGCAATCGAGATCGTTATAAATACAATTTTATCGGGCTATTTGGTGTGATGATGCAAAAAGAAGTGCGCAGAGAACGTGCGTATTTCTGTTCACAGTTTGTAGCCACACTTTTAAAAATAGGTGGACTAAAGATTTATCAAAATCCAGCGTTGATGACACCAGACTGTATTGCACAGTTGCCATATTTAGAGGAAATCTTTGCTGGGAAACTAGCAGATTATTTACAAGATGTTCGTCAACCAGCAATGTTGTATGGTTAAATGCCCCTCATCAGACGGGATTGACGTTTTTCTGATATAATAATTTATTAGAATACGAGATGAGGTGATAAAAGTGCAAATTGTTATGGTTGAGGGTGTACCATATGCTTGGTTACACCAGTTACAAGCAATTCATGCACAGGTATTTGATGGTGCACGCCTTAAGCTTGAAAAACTTGAAGACAAGAAAAAACTTCTTTGTTTATTTGCAGTTGAAAAAGAAGAATTGGTCGGATTTAAACTAGGTTATACACATCCTGATGGCGCTTTTTATAGCTGGCTAGGGGGCGTCGATGAAAAGATGCGAGGTCAAGGAATTGCAAGTCAGTTGATGAGATACCAACATGAAAAAGTGCAAATGCTTGGCTTTAATAAAGTTCGTACATACGGTAGAAACGAGCGGAAAGCAATGCTCATCACAAATATAAAACATGGTTTTGACATTATTTCAACCTTTGTAGATGATAAAGGACGACATAAAATAGTGTTTGAAAAATTATTGAATTGAGGAGCTTAAAATGAAGGCATATTTAGCAAACGGGTTATTTTCTTTAGGGGATCGTTTAGTCAATGAACGATTAGCATCGGCAATTCGACAAGCGATACCGGATATTGAATTATATGTACCACAGGAGAATGATGCGATAAACGATAAGGCAGCATATGCGGATAGTTTGGCAATTGCAGAGGCTGATTTAGCTATGTTACAAATGAGCGATGTATTAGTCGCTGTATTAGATGGTGTCGAAATTGACTCTGGTGTTGCAGCTGAAATAGGGGCATTTGCTATGCTCAATCGTCCAATCGTTGGGGTATTTACAGATGTCCGTCAACAAGGGCGTGAAAATATGATGAAAATAGAAGCGCTTATTCGTGATGGAATTGAAAATCAATTCGTCTACCGTAATTTATTTGTCATCGGTTTAATAAAACGCAACGGTGTCATTACTTCCTCAATTAACGATGCTGTATTAGCGGTTCAGGAATTTCAACAATAAGGGGGATTGCAAATGCTTTTAACAACAACGGATGTTGTTGTAGGGAAAGTGATTGAAGAAACATTAGGTTTAGTCAAGGGCAATTCAGTACAATCAAGAAATATTGGACGCGATATGATGGCGGGGCTTCGTAATATTGTTGGTGGCGAAATGAAAGAGTATGCAGAAATGCTCGTTCGCTCAAGAGAAATTGCTACACATGCTATGGAAGAAGAAGCTAAACGCTTAGGTGCGGATGCGATAGTGGCAATTAGATATTCGACATCATCCGTAATGGATGGCACTTCTGAGGTTTTAGCCTATGGTACTGCAGTAAAATTTAAAAAATGACTTTAACAGAGGACTTCAGTCTAAGATTGAAGTCCTTTTAGTTTTAAATATTGATAATAATAACAAATAAGTGGTATGTCCGTCTTTGAAGAGTATCTAATAGTAAAATTATTAATGAACTAATTATCCCAAATATATAGAAAATTCGTAGTTAAAAGGACTAATAATGTCCATCTCATTTTGTATAATAAGAGGGTAACTATGTAGAAAGAGTGGGATATATGGTGGATTCACAACAAAATAAAGGCTATCGTGTCATTTCGATGTTTGACAGATTGATGGATGGCCAAGGGATAAGCAAAAAGCAAGAAGCATTTACACATCAGGTTGGTGAAAAAACCATACAACGGGATTTAGATCAAATTAGAGCGTATATTGAAAAAGCTAAATTAGATTGTCATTTAGAGTATGTGCGAACAGAAAAACTGTATAAGCTGACGAAAACAGGGGAAAATGTTTTATCGAAAGAACAAGTGCTTGCGATTGTTAAAATACTAATCGAATCAAGAGCCCTTTTAAAATCAGAAATGAGCGACATCATCGATAAGCTAATTTCAATTGTTGCAGCGGATAAACAAGAGTTTATTCATAATATCATTTTAAATGAAAAGCATTTATACGTTGATTTAAATCATAAAAAATCTCTTTTACATTTAATTTGGGTAATTTCAGAGGCTATTCAGAAGAAAAAAATAATTAAAATTGATTATTTACGTGAAAGTGAATCAATTCCTTCACAAAAAATATTAAAACCTCTCGGTGTTATTTTCTCAGAATACTATTTTTATCTAATTGCTTATGATAGTAAGCATGAGAAGGATTTACCGATTGTCTATCGCATCGACCGAATCCAGCATTTTCTGGAGTTAGATAAGAAATTTCAAATCCCCTACTCAGAGCGCTTTCAGGAAGGTGAATTTCGCAAACGTATTCAATTTATGGATGCAGGTGAGCTAATGCATATTAAATTTATGTTTAAAGGGCGCTCACCGCAAGCAGTTTTAGATCGTTTGCCCACAGCCAAAATTTTGTCAAATAAAGCTGGGGAATGCTTATTTGAAGCGGAAGTTTTTGGGCGTGGCATTAAAATGTGGCTGCTTAGTCAAGGGGAAAATATTGAAGTGTTAGAGCCACTTGAGCTAAGAGAGGAAATGATTGAAACAATCCAATCCATGCAACAAAATTATCTTTACATGTAAGTATGAAAACATGATTAAAAAACTATTCCCTTGCCGACTATAGTAAAAAGGGGGATTAAAGATGTATTCACTTTCAAATTTCAAATTATTAGTAGAGAAACAGGAAGAAATCAATGCAATTTATCAAAATTGTGATGAATTAAAAAAAACAACTGTTGCACCAAAAATCTCCTCTGAAGTTGACCATTTTTTTGAATGTAGTAAAAACCATTTAGAAAGCCAAGGCTTTAATGTGACAGTGACAACATCAAAGCTAAAAGCTCAATATAAGGAAGCGTTTATTACTATCGACAAGCATTCTAAAGACTTAGAGGAATGTATTTTTATTAATTTAAATAATTATGTAGAAGATCAGTTATCTATTATGCTGGACATTGATTCACAACAATCCCAACAAATCATTACATATAACAAAGATGGCTTTTCCAAGGCCTTAGAACAAGTAAATGACAAGTTAAATCGAGCGAAAAATCTCCAAAATGCTTGTCAAGCCACGAAGCTTATTTATAAAAACAATCAAAATAATATTTTCCATTCTGCTGATGAGGCAATAAACTATTATTTTAAATAATACGGGATATAAAATTAATAAGTGAATTTAGCATACTAGGCGTAGTTCTAGTATGCTATTTTTAATTTTTTACAGTACATACCTATTACTATCTATACTATGATTTGTTTGCGCATCCTCATTTTTATTACTAATTTTTAAAATGAAAAGTTCTGGAAGAAGGATTTTTTACGAAATTTGAAGAATTAAAGGTAGAATAAAGGAGGAGTTACATGTTTCCGATTATAGAGACAGAAAGATTAATATTAAGAGAAATAACGTATGAAGATGCTTCGGACCTTTTACGCTGTTTTTCAAATAATCATGTCACACAATATTATGGAATAGATACATTTACGACAATAGAACAAGCTGAAAAACTAATCGAATCTTTTTCTAAAAGCTTCAAGGAAAAGAGAGGCATTCGATGGGGGATAGAAAGAAAAGGAGCGAAAGGTGTGATTGGCACAATTGGCTTCAATGCCTGGTCACCTAATCATAAGCGGGCAGAAGTCGGCTATGAAATTCATCCTGATTACTGGAGAAAGGGCTATACGAAAGAAGCTATTACCGAAATTTTGTCTTATGTTTGACAAGATGGAGCTAAATCGGATTGGGGCAATTGTTTTTATCGAAAATGTGGCATCGAATCAATTACTAACGACAATGGGTTTTCACAATGAAGGAATTTTAAAAGATTATATGTATCAGCAAGGAAAACCACATGATACATACGTATATGCGATTTTTAAAGATAATTAATGATTATCCTGCAGAAAGAAACGAGCCCGAATTCACCTTTTCAAGGTGAGCTTGGGCTCAAGTGATTCTATTGTTCATTTAGTCTTTAGTCAAAGCTAATAGAAAGTTGTCTCGATGTGATTCTTCTTGCATTTTGTTATCGACTAACATGGCACCATATTTCACATTTGTCATGCTGGGATCTACTAAAAATTGAACATTCACTTTAGCATCCTTGTTGTTGATAGGACAATCCCCTTTGAATTCCACAACATCTTGTCCCTTTTGTGTTTCAAAATATAGCCAATATGGATTTTGGCAAGCTGAAGCAAGAGCTGTGTCCAATGATTGGTTACTATTTTCGATTGAATAGTTTTTGACATATGTAATATATTCATTATCTGTTATATCCTTTTGAGGACCGTAAAAATACCAAAACACCCCTAAAATGCCGATTGGAATTATCCACAAAATATTACGCTTACTCAATTTCCCCATTTTCCATCCCCCTTATAACCATATTTTATCATCTCGATACGCTTATTCGCTAGCTCAATATAATATTTTCTACGTTAACCTTTCTTCTTGTTGACTGTAACTTGAGGAAGGGAGGAGCTTTTTTCTTCACAAGTAAAATCTAACAGACATTTAGGATTTTTTATTTTTTACTACCTCCTCTTAAGGTTGCTTTACGTTGTGGCATCTTGTAAATAAAAAAGGCCACCTCAAATGAAATGGAACGCTTTTTCTTAAGCATCTGTTAAAAATAAGACTTAAGAATGCAAAACACGATGAACAAAGTATTTCGCATACTCTGCGTCTTTTTTCTTAACAGAAACAACATATTGTTTGTCATAATTACTGTTCATTCCGAAACTTCCATAGTTACCTCTCTTAGTACCATGTCCAATCGATTGTGCTGAAGGGTCAAGAAGGCTCTTACCTTTGATAATCCTTCCATTGAATATCCAATATATACATCTTCTTTATTAAAGAAAAACATACGATCCCCCTTTTTATAATCCTACCATATGTTTCCACTACATTTTCCAAAATCCTGCTTCGTTAGTGAGTAGAATTCATTACGCAACTTTCGATAATTAACAAATCCAAGTGATAGTTGGTAATACTACAAAAGACGATACAGTCAAAACTGTTATTTGAAAATGATTGACTTGCTAGCGAACAATATATATTTGATTGAATGGAGTTCCAAGTACGAAGACATTAGATATTTTATATTGTTTAAAGTAAAATAGTGGTATGGTATTTCATTAACTCAACTAATCCGATTAGTTGAGTTTTACGTTTTATAAAACGCTATTCAAATATTTAAAAGAAGATGTGATTATTTAATGGGTAAAATTGCTATTTTGGCTGAAAAACCATCGCAGGCAAGAGCTTATGCTGAAGCATTTAAAATTAAACATAAAGAGAAAACGTTTATAGAGTTAGAGCCATGTGCTACATTTCCAGATGGAGCAGTTATTAGTTGGGGGATTGGTCATCTCGTTGAATTAAAGGAACCTAAGGAATATAAAAAGGAATGGGAGAAGTGGTCATTAGATTCGCTGCCGATTATCCTAGATAAATATGAAGATAAAGTTGTTAGTAATATGTACACACAGTTTAATGCAATTAAAAAAATTTTCCACGATCCACAAGTGACGATGATTTACAATGGGTGCGATGCGGAGCGTGAAGGTTCAAATATTTTCTATTCCATTTATAAAATGACGAAAGTAAAAAAGCCTGTAAAACGTTTATGGATTAACTCTTTAGAGGTCGACGAGATTCGAAAGGGCTTCCAAAATATGCAAACTAACGAACGAGATATGCTAATGTATCAAGAAGCGAAAACACGTCAAATTAGTGACTGGCTTGTTGGTATGAACTGTAGTCGTCTATATACACTGCTTCTTCAAAAGAAGGGCTTTAAGGGCAGCATATCAATTGGGCGAGTGCAATCGCCTACCGTATATTTAATTTATAAAAGATTACAAGAAATCGAGAATTTTAAACCTGAGAACTTTTATGAAATTGAGGGTCTATTTAAAGCCCAAAATGGTATGTATAAAGGCAAAGCGAAAATTAAATCAAAAGTTAGAGAAGAAGTAGAGCAACTGTTGATGCAGCACGGTATTCAGCCAATTGATAGTGGTCAAATTGCAAATGTCTCGAATAAGACGAAGCGAATCCAGCCACCAAAATTGCATGCGTTATCAACGTTGCAAGCAACAGCAAATAAACGCTGGAAATATAGTCCAGCACACGTGTTGAAGCTTACGCAGTCGTTATATGAGAAGAAGCTAGTATCTTATCCTCGTACAGATTCCCAGCTTATTACGCATAATGAATTCGATTATTTAAAAGATTCATTACAAAAATACCAACAACTCATTCGACAGTCATTCGCACCTGTTGTAAGAGCCCAAAATAAACGCTATGTTGACAGTTCAAATGTAGGTGAACACTATGCCATTATTCCAACGAAAAAGGTACCAACAGAAAAAGCGTTGCAATCGATGGCTGTAGATGAAAGAAATATTTATTTTGAAATATTAAATACAACGCTTGCGATGTTTCATCAAGATTATGAATATGATGAAAAAACCATTTTAACAAACGTGAAAAATTTAGAATTTAAATCAGTTGGGAAAACAGAGCTTGTAAGGGGCTGGAAAGCGCTTTTCACTGCTGATAAGGAGCCACAAAATCGCGATGAGGTACTACCTGTTGTGACACAAGGCGAAATTGTACAAAGCAAGGTCGAAATTATAGAAGGCACGACAACTCCTCCAAAACCCTATACGGAAGGGCAGTTAATCACCATGATGAAAACATGTGGTAAATCGGTTGAAGATGAGACAGAAATTGAAATTTTAAATTCTGTTGAAGGTATTGGAACAGAGGCAACTCGAAGTGGCATTATCGAGACGATTAAGAAGCATGGTTTTATTGAAGTAAAGAAAAATATTGTAAGCATCACACCTAAAGGGGAACTACTGTGCAGAGCGATTGAAGGAACATTGCTTTCTAGTCCTTCTATGACAGCTAAATGGGAGATTTATTTAAAAAAAATAGGGCGGGGAGAAGGATCAGCAAAACATTTTATCGATAATATTGGCAAATTTATTCATCAGCTAATTGCTGAAGTGCCAAATAAAATTAACACGTTAACGATTGAAGCGGAGCAGTTTACAAAGCCTGTTGCGAAAGATATCGTAACGTGTCCTACATGCAAAGTCGGTAAAATCAGCTTACGTAAGAAATTTTATGGCTGCTCAGAGTATAAAAATGGCTGTAAACAAACTTTTCCAGAAAGATTATTAGGGAAAAAGCTTTCGGAGAAAAATATTAGAGATTTATGTACTAGTGGTCAAACGACTGAGATTAAAGGATTTAAAGCTAAGAGTGGAAAACAGTTCAGTGCCGCACTTCGTTTCGTCGAAGGGAAAATTGAGTTTGAGTTTAAGACAAATAAATAATGATAATCTAGATGCCCAAAATGATCGATTTGAGCAGATGATAAGACTGAATATTTGACAAAAAAACTTTTTTGTGCTATAATTTACATCTATAATTTAAAGTGATAGAATGAGATTCTCCTGGCCAGGGGAATCTTTTTTTATTGGAGTGTTTACTGTGAAAAATAATGAATCAAGTCTAACTTCTCTTGTTTCTGCATTTAGCCGAGCGTATCACGTGAAAGAAGATCGTCCAATTATTTTCAATGATTATATCGCGCAAGATTTCCTATTACCAGCAGAATTTCAAGCAATATCAACAAATATGGCTAATGGTATTGCTTATTTTAGTTCAAATATGGCTGAAAAGCTAAAAAATCAACAAGAAGCAATATTAAAGTGGGTTACACAAATTCAACTCTCACCAACGCCACTTGCGAGAGCCGCATACGCCGAAAATGTTGTATTGCATGAATGCCAACTTGGAGCGGAGCAATACGTCATTTTAGGTGCAGGTTTAGATACGTTTGCTTGGCGTCACGACTCACTAACAAACGTTACTATATTTGAAGTAGATCACCCAACTACTCAACGTTTTAAAATAGAACGATTACAGCAATCAGGTCATACAATCCCGCCATATTTAAATTTTGTAGCAATGGATTTCGTGAAGGAACTTTCATTAGAAGAGTTAGTTGCAGCAGGATTTGATTCATCGAAGAAAACAGTTTTTAGTTTGCTTGGCGTATCGTACTATTTAACAAAAGATGTGTTCCGGCAATTATTAAGCTTGGTTTTTAAAAACCTACCCAAAGGTAGTTCGATTATATTTGATTTTGCCGATGAGCGATTATTTACAGAGGCTGGTATTTTCAATCGTGTACAAAACATGGTACAGATGGCTAAAGCATCTGGAGAACAAATGAAATATGCAACTTCCCTATTAGATTTAGAAATATTACTTTCGAAAGAACAATTGTTAGTTTATGAACACTTATCACCCCAAGAAATTCAAAATCGGTATTTTGCTAATCGAGATGATAATTTACAAGCGTTTGAAACGATTCACTATATACATGCAGTAAAAAACTAATGCCCAACTAGTCTTTGAAATCCTTACCTGTGTATATTTTCAGGTAAGGATTTTTAAAAGAAAGCGTTTCCTTCATTATATAGAAGAAAAGCACAGCGATGATTTTCGAGACAGTGGGGTATAAGTCAAAGCGAACCATTGAAAATGCCATCCTTTGTGGGATGGCATTTTGCAATTTACTACCCAATTCTTTATCAAATAACACAAACATAATGATTTTTGCCGCATATCATAATGGGAATAAGTATTCTCTCCATTGTAAGGAAGTAATCAAGCCAATTAGCTGAACAAAGGAAGCAAGCTAGTAGGATTATATTTGAAGAAGGAGACGAGCTAGAACTACCCAAAGCTCATGTAGTATTCATTCCTTTGATAATATAGCCGAATTAAGCTAGTTTAAGCGAAATTTTTTATGATTATGTAATATATACGAAAAAATTTAATAAAAACCTTAACTATTTCCTTCGAAATCCGTATAATAAATCAAACAGTGCGAAAATTGTCCATTTTTCTATTGATAAATTGCGTGAATTTTTTAAATTGTATTGACGTAGAGAACGATAATTTGTACACTGTGTACATTCAATTGTTTTTTGGAGGAATACATTATTTTAAAAGGTTAGGATTTGATAGATATGATCGTATGTAAATTTGGTGGAACATCTGTAGCAAGTGCAGAACAAATTCAAAAAGTAGCAAACATTGTAAAATCTAATCCGGCGCGCAAAATCGTAGCCGTTTCAGCACCGGGAAAACGTTCTGGTGATGATATAAAAGTAACTGATTTATTAATTGATTTAGCGAATGCGGCATTAAAAAATGAAAATACAGAAGAAAAATTACAGACAGTAGTGAACCGTTTCAAGTCTATAGCTGATGGATTACAGTTGGATAATACTATTTGCGACGTAATTGCTGAAGACCTACGTGAACGTGTGCTTAGTGATGCTTCGAACGAAGAATTATTTATTGATAGCTTAAAAGCAGCCGGAGAAGATAACAACGCCAAGCTTATCGCTGCATATTTTAACTCTATCGGTATGCCTGCACGTTATGTAAGTCCAAAAGAAGGTTTGGTTGTCAATGATCTACCTGAGCGTACGTTCGCATTACCTGAAGCATATTCAAATTTAGCGCCTTTAAAAGATACAAAAGAAGTTATTGTTTTCCCGGGTTTCTTCGGTTACACTAAAGCGGGCATATTGCGTACGTTTGATCGCGGTGGCTCGGATATTACAGGCTCTATATTAGCAGCAGCTATTGAAGCGGAGCTCTATGAAAACTTTACGGATGTTGATTGTGTATTTTCTGCGAATCCGAAAGTCGTGAATGATCCAGTTGAAATTAAAGAAATTACGTATCGCGAAATGCGCGAATTATCCTATGCGGGCTTTTCTGTTTTCCATGATGAAGCATTAATGCCTGTTTATAAGATTGGGGTGCCAGTTAACATAAAAAATACAAATAATCCATCAGCCCCAGGTACTCGAATTGTACCGAGTCGTCCAGCTACAGGTCGCCCGGTAACAGGTATCTCGGCAGACAGTGGCTTTTCAACGTTATATGTGTCAAAATATTTAATGAACCGTGAAGTAGGGTTCGGTCGTAAACTTCTACAAATTTTAGAAGATGAGAATATTTCTTATGAACATACTCCATCTGGTTTAGATGATATTTCAGTTATTATGCGATCTAATCAACTAACACCAGAAAATGAAGCGCGTATATTGACGCGTGTAAAAAATGAATTGCAAGCAGATGATGTCCAAATGCGTCATGGTTTCTCAATGATTGTCATTGTTGGGGAAGGCATGCGTAATAACACAGGTCTTGCGGCACGTGCAGCAACAGCGATTTCAAAAACTGGAGCAAATATTGAAATGATTAACCAAGGTTCGTCTGAAGTAAGTCTTGTATTCGGTGTACTACAAGAATTTGAAAACCGAATTTTACAAGCGTTATATGGAGAATTTTTTGCACAAGTGCAAGCATGAGTGGACAATATACGATAGTTTTATCAAAAACCATTTATAAAATTATCTAAACATAAAAAGGAGCTGTCCCCCTGAGCTATGAATTCATAGCTTAGGAGGCAGCTCTTTCATTTTATAGTGTGACTTTCACAATGGATGATTTTAATGTTTTCTAACAATACTATAAGGAATAGAGTTTTCTTTTATGCAGTAATGCTGTAAAATCGAGTGCGTACATAGATAGGAGGGCATAATTTTGAAAAGTTTTTCAATGGGGATGATTTTGTCTGTTATAGGGATTTTATTTGTCTGTTTAACAATTATGGACATATTACCAGCATCAACGAAATCAATGAAAGTTGTATTTGTCGGCATTGGTTGGGTCTTTATTATTGCCGGATCAATTATTCGATTTAAAAATTTAAAACAAAAGCAATAAGAAAAATATCAAGAAAATGAATGTTGCAAAATACAAAGTTATGATACAATTTCAAAGAAAATAAATAATTTCAGTACGATGAAGTTGTTATTCTGTACTATACGAAAAATTCAGAAGGTTCAAATTTGCAGTGTATTCATAATTAAAGAATGAACAGTACAAATTCTTCTTAGTAAGAATTTGTTTTTTTATTTGTCTCTATTCGTAGAAAGGGTTTTCCCGTATTATAGAAACTTCGGGCCACTACATATAGGCGTAGATGTGGATAATCGACCTATTGCATAATATATTTTAGGAGATGAGTAAATGACGATAGTACGTAAAGTCGATATTAAAATAATGGATCAGTATGTTGCGATTCAAACAGCAACTCCGATGAAAGTCGTATCCTCTGCAATGCATAATCCAGGCTTTGGCTTTTATACGCATCTGCTAAATCGCTCAGTGCCGATAACTTACGATGAACGAAAACCACATCAAGAGTTACAAAGTTTTTTGCAATTAGAGGGCTATCCTATTACTAATACCGTTGCGATGATGACAGCAGTTAATGCACGTTTTGCAACGATACGAGAATTTACATATGAGAGTATTCATCTTGTCGTAATGATTACAGCGGGCCTAGGTAATGCAGTCGATATTACGCGTGCATTTCATCGACAAGAGCAGTATCACGCAGGAACCATTAACACTTGGGTACTGATTAATGGAAAACTATCTGATGAGGCATTGTTTCAAGCAATGATTTCAACAACAGAGGCAAAAGTTAAGGCACTTATAGATGAAAATATTACGGACCCTACAACGGGTACGCAAGCAACTGGTACGTCAACCGATAGTTTGTTAATTGCATCTACAGAAGAGGGCGATTTCCATCAATATGCTGGCCCTATTACAATGTTAGGGAAAATTATTGGCCATGGTGTTTATGAAACGATGCGAGAGGCCATTCAAAAGTATAAAAAAGAGAAGGAGGCGAATCCTTTATGATACCACTAGTGATCGCCTGTATTATTGGCATACTATTTGATTTAGTTGTCGGGGATCCTCCAAAAATGCCCCATCCTGTACGTTGGATAGGTAAGCTTATTCAAGCGCAAACCGCATTGTGGAATAAGGGCAATTTGCGAAAGGTACGTGGCATGGTCATGGCGCTTGCTGTAGTGGGTACGACGATGTTTGTCGTAACGGTTATTTTAATACTCAGCTATCAAGTGAGCATAGTGTTTGGTATTCTAGTAGAGGGATTATTAATAGGTATTGGCTTGGCTCAACGCAGCTTAAAGGAAGCAGCATTAGCTGTTTATGAACCACTCGTAAAGGGCGATTTTGCACAAGCACGTGTGAAGTTATCGTGGATTGTAGGACGAGATACCGAGCAACTTGATGAGGATGAAATTGTTCGTGGCGTCGTAGAAACTGTGTCTGAAAATACAAGTGATGGCGTAACTGCGCCGCTCTTTTATGCATTTTTATTTGGTGCCATTGGCTTATGGGGTTATAAGGCTGTAAATACATTGGACTCCATGATTGGCTATAAAAATGAAAAATACAAAGATTTTGGTATGTTTGCAGCAAAACTTGATGATGTATTGAATTTTATTCCAAGTCGTTTAACAGGATTATTAATGGTTCTTGGAACAAAAAATGAAACATCTGTGACGCTTGGCAAACGATTAAGACATTGGGCACAGGATGCAAAAAAACATCCGAGTCCAAACAGTGGTTATTTAGAAGCAGCAACAGCGGTCCAGCTAGGGGTTCAACTAGGTGGAAAAAATACATATCAAGGAGTTGCATCATACAGAGCGACAATGGGTGAAAAATTAGTACCGTTAACGAAGGAGCATATTGCAACTTCTATTATTCATATGCGTGTAGCTACATTACTCTTTACGCTCGTTATGTTAGCAATGGAGGTGTTAATTTTTGCAATTACCTAATCATGGAGCAAATCCGCAAAATGTCTATCATCAGCTCGGGCTAACTATGCCTACAGAAGTTTATGATTTTAGTGAAAACGTAAATGCTGCAGGGCCGCCTACATTTGTTGAGGCACGTTGGCGCACATTTTATCCATTAATTCAGCGTTATCCAGATCCTGATGGAGAGCCTTTTTTAACAAAGGTGGCTCAATTTCATCACATTGAAAAAGATTCTATCGTTTTAGGTAATGGAGCATCAGAGTTATTTAGTGTTTTAGCAAGACGCTATGCAAATAAGCGTGTACTTGTCGTGCATCCGACATTTTCTGAATACGAAAGAACATTAAAAGCAGCAGGGGCGGACGTCGTGTCGATTGTTGTCGAGGACTTTGTTCAATATACATTACCGATGGAGCTTCTTTATCAAGAAATGGTCACTGCAGATGCATTATATATTTGTACACCTAATAATCCAACAGGTGTATTGCCAAAGAAAGAGGAACTGCTAGGCTTGATAGCTGTTGGAGCGGAAGTAAATTGTGAAGTCGTTTTTGATGAAGCATTTATCGACTGGGTCAGTGAAACACATTCGTTAATTGACTATGTTGCTAATAATGCACATGTAATTGTTGTTCGATCTATGACGAAAATGTATGCAATACCTGGATTAAGACTAGGTTATTTAATAGCGAATAAAACTATTATTTGTGAGTTGAAAGCAATGCTATCTCATTGGAATCTCAATGCGTTTGCGCTCGTTATTGGATCAGGTTGTTTGGACGAGCATGAATACTGTCAACAAGCAATTAGTTATGCAGCGAAACAAAGGGAATGGTTACAGCAGTTTTTAATAGAAAATGGATGCTTGGTGACGAATAGTGTTACGAATTATGTTTGTTTTTCATTGCCGAAAAATATGCAAGCAGATACATTTTTTAGCTATTGTTTAGCAGAGGGAGTTGTCCTGCGTCATACAAAAAACTTTATGGGGTTAAATGGAGCATGGTTCCGCATCGGAATAAAGGATGTAACGGCGATGACCTATTTACAAAACTGTTTACAAGCGTGGTTTAAAGCAAATAAGGGGTGAGAAAAGTGACGACTTTTTATCTAGTTCGACATGGGGAAACAGTATGGAATAAAGAGCATCGATTACAAGGGTGGTTAGACTCACCTTTGTCGGAAATGGGCATTTTGCATGCCCAAAAACTTGCAGAACAATTAAAAGATATTCCGTTTGCAGTTGCTTATAGTAGCACCAGTGACCGTGCGAAAGAAACAGCGCGCTATTTAGCAGCGGGGCGAAAGCTTGCGATTTACTACGAGGACGATTTACGTGAGATTTTTTTAGGAAATTGGCAAGGGCAAACTGTTGAGGATATTCTGGAAACAAATCGATTTGACTATGAGCTGTATACGAATTATCCAGCACAATTCGTCGCGACGCATACCGAAAGCTTTGGTGCAGTGACAGAACGTGCCATGTATACGTTAAAAAATATTGCGAAAATCTATCCACATGAACATATTTTAGTTGTGTCACATGCTGTTACGATTAAATGCATTATAAATGCAATATTAGGTCGTGGTATTGATCAGCTATGGTCAGCACCGTACATTGAAGGAACTAGTGTAACAATCGTAGACCGATTAGAAGAAAGTTGGCATATCAAGGTAATTGGTAGCACACAACATTTACAATAGAGAGGTGAGAGCAGTGCCGCTAATTTTTATTTCAGGTGGTGTCCGCAGTGGAAAGTCTCACTTTGCCGAAAAAGCAGCTGTTTTGCACTACCAAAATAATAATTTATTGGATAAGCGACTTATTTATATAGCTTCTGGTGTTGCAATGGACGTTGAAATGGAAAAACGGATAGCTCGACACCAGTCTGATCGACTAAAACATGCGATTGCGTGGCATACGATCGAAGCACCATATGAAATACAGAATGTTTTCAATAAGTTCGTCGATGGCGATGTCGTACTTTGGGACTGTGTAACGACTTGGCTGACAAATGCCTTTTATGAGGGGTTTGATCGTGGCACACCTTGTGTGGAAAAGCCTGGTTGTGTAGAAGAAAAGCTGAGAATTATGAAAAGTTCAGTGCAAACGTTACTTGACAAAAAGGTGACGCTTTTTGTCGTTTCCAATGAACTTTTTGATGAGCCTCCATATGATAACGAAGAGGTCGAATTGTACCGTCAAAAGCTCGGTAGCTTACATCAATGGTTCGTTTCTGTCGCACATGAGGCATATGAGATAAATTATGGTATCGTAAAGAAATGGAAATAAGTGATTTGTTATTATACGAGCAGCAAATAACTTAGTTAAGAAATGTCCATATTAATTTGTTGTAAGAAAAT
Organism: Lysinibacillus sp. NPDC097868; assembly: GCF_044761135.1. Lineage (NCBI taxonomy): Bacteria > Bacillati > Bacillota > Bacilli > Caryophanales > Bacillaceae > Lysinibacillus > Lysinibacillus sp. NPDC097868. The sequence goes on from NZ_JBIWBS010000001.1 coordinate 1,230,905, forward strand.
TGAAGATAACTTAAAAGAAAGAAGGCAAGGCAATGAAAACTATTTGGCATAGCATATTGCTCGCATTTCAATTTTTTACGGTTTTGCCTGTACATAAAGAAATTCCTCTATCTAAAAAAACAGTTACCGGAATGTTCGCGTTTTTACCATGGATTGGAGCGCTTATGGGAGCTGTCGTTGCAGCGACAATCTTTAGTTTAACAGAATGGACATCTAGTAGTGATGTTTTATTAACATTTTTGATTGTCGGACTGTTCGCATTTTTTACAGGGGGCTTACATTTAGACGGCTTTATCGATATGGGAGATGCCTATTTTTCGTATCGAGATCGTGAAAAGCGTCTTGAAATCTTGGATGACCCTCGGGTAGGAGCATTTGGTGTTTTGTCTGTCTTATTTCTAGTGTTAGGAAAATTCGTTGTGCTTCATGAGCTTTTTGTACAGAACAAACTATCATTGTGGATGCTCGTTTTTATACCTTTATTGACACGTGTAGGGATGAGCTTCTATTTTCTATCTTTAAAGTGTTCAAAGGAAAAAGGTTTAGCCTATTTTTTTAAATCACAACTGAACCATCGTGTATTAGCCAGTTTAATGATAATGACGCTTGTATTTGCAAGTTGTTGTGTATTTTTTACAATAGGCTTTTCAAGTTTGCCATTCGTGCTCATTGCTGTTCTTGTCACTGCCTTTTTATTGTTTCGTCAATTTACAGTGCGCAATTTTGGCGGTGTATCAGGTGACTTGCTTGGAGCATCAATTGAAGGAATGGAGGTTGTGCTATGGGTGACATTGTTACTGTTCGCTTAATGAGACATGCACCAACTATAGAAAATTTGGAAAAGCGTTATATTGGCTGGACAGATTCTCCATTAGCAAATGCTACAACGCTTCCTATACTTAATGAAGCTGTAAAAAAGGTATATGGCAGTGATTTACGTCGGTGTCAAGAAACGGCTTCTCGTTATTTTCCACATGCTAACTATATTGCAGATGCAAGATTTCGGGAGTCTAATTTTGGTGATTTTGAATGTAAAACATATGATGAATTAAAGTCAGACATACGTTACTGTACTTGGCTAGATGACCCGACTAGTATATCACCACCAAACGGAGAACATTTTGAGTTGTTTTGTGATCGGGTGATTGCTGGATTTTTAGCATTGCCAAAAGATGAACAAGAGTATTATCTCGTTGTGCACGGTGGAGTTGTACGAGCGTTACTTGTAGCATTTGCGCCACAACAAATGTCTTTTTGGTCGTATCAAGTACCACATGATCGGGTATTTACGTTAACATTTTCCGAAACTGCTTGGAAGGAGGGAGCAAGATGCATGTCTTTATCGGAGGGGCCTATAACGGAAAAACCGCCTATGTGACACAATTGCTTGAGGAGCAGGAAGTAGCAGTGATGAATGGGGTTATTCCAGAGGTAGCACCTGCATGTGATGCGCTAATTATTAAAAATCTTGAACACTGGCTGATAAAGCAAAATCTTGAGGAAGATGAAGTAATTGTCAAAAATATTTTGACGAACCTTAAAATTCTTGAAGAAGGCTGTCAATTGTATATTATTGTAACCGATATGGGACGTGGTGTGGTGCCAATGGAAAAACAGACACGGCTATTGCGTGACACTTGTGGTCGTTTGTATCAGGCGTTATTTGCAGAAGCAAAACAAGTTGACCGTATTTGGTATGGCATTGCAGAACGTATCAAATAATCAATAGAGATTAGATACAATTCCCGAGAGGGGTATTCACTATTTTAAGAAAAGGGGAAATAGAATGGATCGACAAAAATTAATGAGTATAACACTAACTGCCATGGTGGCGGCGATTTGTGCTGTTGGTGCAGTCATTAAAATCCCGTCATTTGTATCAACGGCGGCATTAGACTCAGCACCAGCATTTTTAAGTGTTGTGTTCTTATCACCTGTTTTAGCAGGAGTAGCGGGGTTAATCGGACATGTCATTACAGCAATGACTTCTGGTTTTCCATTTGGACCCTTGCATATTATTATTGCTATTGAAATGTTTATTGTCGTGTGGATATTTGGTGTAATGCATAAAAGAGGCATGCATTTTTGGAAATGGCCAGTAGCACTTATACTAAATGGTGTCATAGCACCAATCCCTTTTTATTTCATTATAAGCCCAGCGTTTTTTTGGGGTTCATTAGCTAGTATTTTTATGGCAGCAGTTATCAATCTTATTATTGTCGCTGTTGTAATGCCGATTCTCTCGAAAGTGTTTGTCCGTAAGGAGGGGCGCGTGAATTGAGAAATGCAGTAAAAGTAGGGGAACTTATTGCCACAACCGACAATGCAGCAGCGATTGGTGAAAAATCACAAGATGTCGTATTTGCCCCAGATAAGTTAACAGCATATTTAACAGCGCGTGTTACTTTTTTAGAGCAGCTTGCAGCTGGAGCGATACCAATGCATATAATTCTCGCTAACTTTTCGGGTGATGCATCATGGACACGATATGTCGCAGGAATAGGACAAGTTTTTGAAGAAGTAGGGCTGATCTGTCCTCCAATAGAGGGTAGTTCTGAATCCAACATGCCAACATTGCAATCTGGATTATCGATTACAATGCTAGGTGAAGTACAAAAAAGATTACCGTTTGATCGTGATAATCTGAGTTGGTACACATATGGTCTACCACTCGTAGGCATAGAAGTGCTTGAACAACCCGAGGATGTTGCTCAGCTCCAGCCAATATTTCGTGCATGGCGTGAAGAAATTGTGCAACAAGTTTGGCCGGTAGGGTCGCAAGGACTACATGCAGAATTTTCACGTCTTTTTGGGCATTACCAAGTAAAAAGTTCGTTGGATATCGAAAAATCAGCAGGGCCTTGTGCAGTTATATTATTAGGTATCAATCCAGGAAAAGAGCAACTGGCGCAAAAATTGTTTACCCGAAATTTTGAGAAGTGCCAGTCACCCAAACAATTTTGAAAACTTGAAGTAGGTTAGTTTTAATTTGTAAGTTTAAATCGACGAATTCTCCAGCAGGTAAGCACAAAATGTAAAGCCGCAACCCGCACAGTAGCGATGGTTGCGGTATACAATGTGCTTCGCGTAAAGCGCAGTGGATTTTTACGCTACAGTAGCCTGTTAGAGTATACTATTATTGAAAAATTCTTAAGTTCTGCGCATATAAGCACGGACTGTTATTGGTGCGAAAATTGCTACAATAACCGCAGCACCGATAAGGGACGCACTTAAATCCCAACCGACTGTTCCATCATTAGTTAGTTCCCTAACTGCAGTGACTAGATGCGATATAGGATTGATCTTCACAAACCATTGCAAGAAGTTTGGTAATGTTTCAGCTGGTACAAAAGCGTTCGACAGAAACGTCAGCGGAAACAATACGAGCATTGAAATCCCCTGTACACTTGAAGCCGTTCGTGCAATTACACCAAAGAAGGCAAAAATCCAACTCATAGCCCAAGCACAAACAATGACAAGAAGACCGGCTAGCACAACAAAACCTAAACCACCTTCTGGACGGTATCCCATAATATAACCCATTGAAAAGGTTAAGACAGTTGCGATTGTATATCGAATTGTATCAGCTAATAACGCACCAGCCAACGGTGCTATACGTGCAATCGGTAAAGATTTAAACCTGTCAAAAACCCCTTTATCCATATCTTCTCGTAACTGAACACCAGTAACAATTGAGGTCGTAATAACCGTTTGAACTAGAATGCCGGGAATAATAACCGGTAAATAACTTTGAACGTCACCAGAGATGGCACCACCAAAAATATACGTGAACATTAAGGTGAATATAATAGGCTGTAGTGTTACATCAAACAATTGCTCAGGTGTGCGTCTGATTTTCAAAATGCCGCGATAAGCCATTGTTAATGAATTATTTATTGATTGGCGTAAGCTCGTTCTGTTGGGTAGCTGGCGTCCGCTCTGTTGTTTTATCATTGAATTTTTCATCGTTTTGCATCTCCTACCTCATTAGCCTCTGAAAAAGCATTGTCCTCTACACCATGGCCAGTAATCGTTAGAAATACCTCATCTAATGTTGGCTTTTGCACACTCATTTCGTCTAATAAGATTCCTTTTTGTCTGAGCGCAATAAGTAAATCTGTAACGAGGTCCGCATTCGTCATTGGAGCGGTTATCTTTCCGATATTAGAAGTCATCGTTGAAGGAACTTTTAGTACATGTTCAATTATTTGACAAGCATCACTAATATCGTTTGGATTTTGAATGCTTAAATGCAGTGATGAAGTACCGACTGACGCTTTTAGTTCATCGACCGTTCCTTCAGCAACTACTCGACCATGATCAATAACAGCTATTCTGTCCGCAAGTTCATCGGCTTCTTGAAGGTACTGGGTTGTTAAAAGTACGGTTGAGCCCATATCTACCAATCGACGAATGGTATCCCACATTTGATTACGTGTTCGTGGATCTAATCCAGTAGTCGGTTCATCCAAGAAAATTAATGGAGGCTGAGCAATGAGACTTGCTGCTAAATCTAATCTGCGGCGCATACCCCCAGAGAAATTTTTCAGCGGACGTTTTGCAGCATCTGTTAAACCAAATTCTTCTAACAGTTCCGCAGCTTTTTTCCGTGCATCAGCTCGCCCTAGCCCAAGTAGTCGAGAGAAGATAATTAAATTTTCTGTAGCACTAAGTGACTCATCTACTGAAGCATATTGACCTGTCACCCCAATCAATTGACGAACAATATGTGGTTCCTTCACCACATCATAGCCGAAGATACGTGTTGAACCAGCATCCGCTCGTAAAAGGGTTGCAAGCATTCGAATTGTTGTTGTTTTGCCTGCGCCATTTGGCCCAAGCACACCGTATATACTGCCAGCGCGTACGTTTAAATCTACACTGTCAACAGCACGATGATCACCAAAATTTTTAACTAAACCCTTTGCTTCGATGGCCCATTCTGGATTGCGCAATATTCCTTCTCTGTTGTTCATTTCTTTCAAAATTATTCCTCCTTACTTACGTCTTCTTAAATGTTGCTTTGTAATGCATTTTCATAGCAAATGACTTTTCTGTTCTAGCTATCATTTTAGAAAAATGTTCATAAACGGATAATACATTAAATTTATGAACTGAATATTAACTGAGAAATAATATTGAGGATGAAATTAATTTGTTATTTGTTTTCAATTTTCTCGAGAAATTTACTAGCAGAGAGCTATTAAATTCAGAATTGTTTGAGTGCCTGGTACTTAGGAATGATTTTCAGTTATAATGAATATCGAATGTGATTTACAAGGAACGGAGACGAAAGAATGCAGGCAGTTAGACAGTTAGGGCGCTTTTTAGGGCCCTATAAATTTTTTACGCTGATTGCACCAATTTTAATGGTGCTTGAGGTAACGATGGATTTAATCCAGCCAACCATTATGCAACATATGATTGATACGGGAATTGCGAATAATGACAATCCGTATGTATTTAAAATGTTTATATTCATGCTTATGAGTGCCGTTCTTGGATTAGTAGGGGGGCTTGGATGCTCAATTTATAGCTCCAAGGCAGCCATTCACTTTGCCTCTGATGTACGTCAGTCATTATATGAGAAGATGATGACGTATTCGGCAAAGGAAAGGGATGCGTTTACTACTGGAAAGCTAATTACGATTTTAACAAGTGATGTGGAAAGCATCCAACGAGCGTTTATGATGACGCTACGTATTTTTGTACGAGGACCGTTATTATTTATTGGTGCGGTTGTCATCGTGTTTGTGACGGCTCGCGAGTTATTTTCAATTTTGCTCGTTATTGTGCCGATTTTAATCATCGCAATGTATTTTTTCACTAAGTATTCAGGTGTTTTATATCGTAAAGTACAAGAGGCAATTGACGGTGTTAACACAAAACTACAGGAGAATTTAGCAGGTATTCGTGTAGTAAAGGCTTTTCGTCGGGAAAAGCATCAAGTAGAGCAGTTCGCGGGCATTAATGACACACTTACGAAACGTTTTATTACAGCAGAACAAATTGTAGGTGTACTCGTACCGTTTACGATGTTTGTAGTGAACCTCGGAATTGTTGCTGCACTTTGGCTTGGGGCAATTAAAGTTGAAGCAGGCACGTTGCAAGTCGGTGTAATACTTGCTTTTATTAACTATTTAACGATTATTTTAAATGGGCTTATGTCTTCTAGTATGGTCTTAATGCAAATTGCTCGTGCTCTTCCATCAGGAGAGCGTATTGTCGACGTTCTCAACAAGGAAGTAGCGGTGCAAGAAGTAGCACAGCCGATTACTTCGTCAATTCAAGGAACAATTGACTTTCAAAATGTGAGCTACCGTTATTATGAAACGTCAGAAGATGTGCTGAAAAATATTACATTTTCTGTAAAGGCGGGTCAAACCGTAGGGCTAATTGGTAAAACGGGTAGTGGTAAATCGACACTTGTTAAGCTATTACCACGTCTTTTTGATCCGACTAGTGGTACTATTTTGCTGGATGGCAAGCCGCTCAATCAATATGCATTGAATACGCTACGTGAACATATCGGCTTTACCTCTCAGAAAGCCTTACTTTTTTCTGGACCAATTGAAAAAAATATACGCCTTGGTAAGGAAGAAGCGACAAATGAGGAATTACAGCAGGCACTGGATGCAGCCTGTGCGTCTGAGTTTGTTGATATGCTTGAACAAGGACTAGCGCATGAGCTATCACAGGGTGCAACGAATCTATCTGGTGGCCAAAAGCAACGATTGGCACTTACACGGGCATTTGTAAGACAGCCAGCAATACTAGTTTTAGACGATACAACCTCGGCCCTCGATAGCGCATCTGAAAAGCATGTGCAGCAGGCAATTAGCGAACATTTTCAAGAAACGACAACATTTATCGTCGCGTCGAAAATTACTTCCATACAACAGGCAGATCTTATTTTAGTGATAGAGGATGGCGAAATTGTTGGTCAAGGTACGCATCAACAGTTATTACAAAGTAACCAACCTTACCAAGCAATCTACGCTTCACAGCAAAAGGCTGGTGAACAACAATGAGTCAAAATCAACCGAAGCAAATGAATTTTGGACGTGGGCCACGTATGGGTGGACCTGCTGAAAAGGCAAAAAACCAAAAAACCACAATATTACGTGTATGGCAGTATGTCAGACAACAAAAAGTAGGGCTGTTCTTTTCGATATTTTTTGTTATCGCCTCTACATTTTTAAGCTTGGCAGGACCTTATTTAATCGGACATATTGTTGATGATTATATTATGAAAAAGCAGGTCGCCGGTACGATTCGACTGGGCATTGTGCTAGCCTGTATTTTTACGGTAGCATCGATTTTTACTTGGCTACAAACATATGTCATGATTCAAGTAGCGATGAAGACAATACGTACATTACGCCTTGACCTATTTAAAAAACTTCAAACATTAACACTGAAATTTTTCGATCAACGCGCACTTGGTGATTTAATGAGCCGTGTAACGAATGACATTGATAACTTAAATACAGCATTAGCGCAGAGTGTGACTCAAATCGTATCGTCGATTTTAACAGTAATCGGTGTTAGCATTGCGATGTTCTCACTTAGCTGGCAGTTAGCCATTGTGACACTAATTATTATTCCGTTAATTGTTTTCACAACAAAGCAAATTGTCAAACGTAGTAGTAAAAACTATGCGGCTCGTCAACGTGATTTAGGGAAATTGAATGGAACGATTGAAGAAATGATTACGGGAGCGGAGGTACTTACACTTTTCGGTAAGGAACAGCAAACGATTGAATCTTTCCGTAAACAAAATAACAACCTACGCGACTCAGCACAGCGCGCAGAAATTACTTCAGGCTTATTAGGACCAATCAACAACTTTATGAATAACTTAGGGCTAGCAGTTGTAATCGGTACTGGGGCTTTTTTAGCGGTAAAAGGTGTAGTGACCGTCGGGATAATCGCGGCATTTGTCACATACACTCGTCAATTTTTCCGTCCGCTGAATCAGCTATCGAATTTATTGAATACGTTCCAATCAGCGATTGCTGGGGCAGAACGAGTATTTGAAATTTTAGACGAACCATCGGAAGTAGCGGATAAAAAGCATGCAATTGATAGTCAAAGCTTAAAAGGGGAAGTCGTATTTCAACATGTTTCCTTTAGCTATTTGGCAAATCAGCCAATACTAAAAAATATAAATTTCCATGCTAAGGCAGGAGATACAATTGCACTTGTTGGTCCAACTGGCTCAGGGAAAACGACGATTATTAACCTACTAACACGTTTTTATGATGTGGATGCAGGTGAGATTCTTATTGATGGTCATAATATCGAGGATTATAAAATGGCAACGATTCGTAAACGCGTTGGTGTTGTGTTACAAGACACTTATTTATTCACAGGTACTATTCGCGAAAATATTCGCTTTGGTAAGCTAGATGCTTCGGATGCAGAGGTAGAGGAAGCGGCTAAAATTGCAAATGCGCATAATTTTATAAAATACTTACCAGCGCAATATGATACAGCTGTACAGGCGGGTGGAGCTAATTTAAGTCAAGGGCAACGACAGCTGATAGCTATTGCTCGTGCCATTTTAGAAAATGCTGATATTTTAATATTGGATGAAGCGACATCTAGCGTAGATACGCAAACAGAGGTCGATATTCAAAAAGGATTACAACATTTAATGCGTGGCCGCACTAGCTTTGTTATTGCACACCGTCTGAAAACCATTGAAAACGCCGATCAAATATTGGTTATTCAACAAGGCGAAATTGTTGAGCAAGGAAACCATCAGCAACTTATGCAAAAACAAGGCATATACAGAAACCTACAGCAAAAGCTGCTTTTAGAAAAAGATGAGCTAAGCTTATAAAACATGTAAAGTTTCATGAGAAAATATTTATTTTTTCATGAAACTTTTTCCATTGTCTGATTGTCTAACTACAAATTGTGTGCACTCTACATTTGTTGAAAAATGGAAATGTTTTTCTGTGGGGTGCGAAATCATTGCGTAAGTTACATGGTTTGCACAATTGGCAATCACGAGGCTAATGGATGGGGGGCGAGCAAAATGATGAAAGCGCAGAAGGATGCTTGCTTATCAAAAGCGATGACACAGTATGGCGATTACTTAGTGCGTGTGTGCTTTACCTATGTACAAAACTGGGCAGTAGCCGAAGATTTAGTGCAAGATACATTTGTAAAATATTATGAAAAAATGGACCAGTTTCGTGAAGAAGCATCTGTAAAAACGTATTTATATCGTATAGCGATTAATCATTGTCATAATTATTTATCTAGTTGGCGTTATAAAAAAATACAAGCAATTGATTATTGGAATAAATTAACTGGAAATGAAGTGAATCCAGTTATTCAAGTGCTTGCAAATGAGTCCGATCGTATGATAGTTGCTGCCATTGAAAAGCTACCTACAAAATACAAGGATGTCTTATTATTATTCCACTTTGCAGGTTTATCGTTAAATGAAGTTGCTGAAACGTTAAAAATGAAAGAGAATACAGTCAAGACAAGGTTAAGAAGGGCACGTCAAATAATTGGCCTGACACTACAGGAGGAGGGATTTGAATATGGATCAGATTCGTCATGCAATGAATACTGTCTATAAAGAAGGTACGTTTTCAATGGACAATCAAACAAAAACCTTTCGAAAAATCCATCAGCAAAGAAAACGCTCCCTAACCCCTGTTTTATTAACGGTATTCTTAACAGTAATTCTGTTTATAGGACTTGATGTGCTTTTATTTAAAATCGAACAAATGTCACCCGATACGCCGCCTGTAATATCTGGCTCTGTATTGTACTCCGAAAAATCTGGTCAGGAAAAAGACTATACAGTTTTCCAGCAACCTTGGATGATGGCTGGCGTAGTAGCGATTGCTATTTCAGGTTGCTTTGCACTCTTTGCGCTACGTAAAAAGTGGCTATGGTGGGTATTGCTTTGTGCAATCATTATGATAACAATTGTTGGCAATATGTCTGAACGCATTAGCTATCGCTATTATGTAGCAAATGAAGCCGATATCGTGAATACTTTGCAATCAGGGGTATGGCCTATAGGAAATACCGATGAATTACGTCTGTTTGACACGATTACTATCAAACAATATCGTATGAGTTATTTTTCTACACCTAATATGCAAGGCATTGCTTTTTTCAAACATGATAGTAAAGGTTATAAATTGTATCACTTTTTTTTGACCTCGGACGACACAATGCAAGTTATGGCGGTACCGGAGATTCAATATATTGTAATTCCGCTTGTTAAGCAAAATACCATTAAGAAGTTAATCATCAACATGAATGACGAACAGATTGAATTGGCTGTAAATACTAATCGTGCGCAACTAGTTGCAGTACCTTACCACTCGAATGTCGATTTATCAGCCATCACAATACGAGCTGTTCACCAAAACGGTACTGTTGGCGATTTATATGAACAAATAGACATTTATATTGAGCCAGACAGTGATTAGCTAAACATTTACTGAACCCTTCTTCTTGAACACTGCAAAAGTGACATGATGAAGGGTTCAATTTTTGCAAGTACCAGCATATAGATGGATGGGAATGAAAAAGCATATGGCTACGTCTTAGGTCTTAGTCGAAGTTAAAGCTAAAGGTCGTTTCCATATAATCCTAATTCAGATAAAATGGATTTAATGGAAGAATATATAGTGGGAGGAAATAAAAGTGAAAAAAATTTTAAGCTTTGCTTTAATGATTAGCGCTTCGTTGATAGTTTTAATTGGTTGTTCTTCTTTTGTTCCCGAGAAAGAAAAAGAAGATACTTTTTCGGTTAAAAAGGATGATGCAAAGAAGTTAGATGTAGAAATTAATCTTGGTGTCGGTGAAATGACAGTTGCAAAAGGTGCAACGGAATGGATGGAAGGAAGCGCTCAATATAACATAAAAAAACTAGCGCCAAAAGTACATTACAAACAACGCGGGAAAACCGGTGATTTGGTCATTGAGCATAAAGGATCTACTAAAGTTAGAATTGGCAATATAAAAAACGTTTGGGATATCGAACTGAATGAAAATATACCGATGGATCTTTCGGTGGAGACAGGTGCATCAAAAGCAAGGTTGGATTTAAGAGGTCTAAAGCTTGAAAACTTAGATATTGAAACGGGTGTAGGAGATCTATACGTTGATTTAGGTGGTGATTGGAAAGAAAGCTTTGAAACAAATATTGAAACGGGTGTAGGTCAAACTACAGTTATTTTACCTTCAAAAGTCGGCGTAAAAATAACAACTGAAAAAGGAATTGGCTCCATCAATCTTGAGGGCTTTATTGCTAAAGGGAAAGGGATTTATGTCAATGAAGCATATGAACAAGCAGACGTTATACTAGACATAAACTCTGAAATTGGCGTAGGCGATATTACATTTAAACTGGATAAATAAGTACTTTCTATATTGCTTTAAATTTGTGCGTCAAATACATCAGGTAAATTGTATTTGACGCTTATTTTGTGTTAGCTTAAAAGAAGCAACAGAGATTGAAGGAGCGAACGTATTGAGAACTTTTACATATAAGCAACCCGCATCGATTGAATCGACAGAGTTAGTAGAAATAGTGAATGAGGAAGGGAATGTATCTTCAAACGTACAACGGATTTACTCCAATGGTCTAAAAAAGGTTTTTGACCGTATGATGGATTATCGGTATTTTGTACAATTTGATGTAAGCACAGTGGATGGGCAACGTCTTTTTACATGTAAAAAAATATCCCGTCGGGGGCGTGTTCATTTTAAAGGGAAGGATATTTTAACAGGCAAAGATTATATGATTGCCTATGATGGCTGGCAAATCATGATTCCTGATTTAATCATAACAGATGGTCAACAAAAAATAATGCTGAATAAGGAAATGGAGGACTGGTCAGTATTTACATTGAATGAACAGCCGATTGCACGCTGGCAAGCAGTTTATCAAGAAACACATTTTGACATTACGCTTCAAATTGAAGAAACTAGCCCGATTCAGCACGAAGCTTTTTTTATTGCAATAGGGCAGGCTGTATTATTTGTCGGTGCATAGTAGGTTAAATGCCAATAATATTAAATAAATAATGGTAAAACAAACTGCCGTTGATTTTCGCTTTGGGCGCATGCTTTCCACTTAGCACACTAACTGTAATGTGTGTTCAGAGTAGGAGTCGTCGCAATCATGAGTGCCTGGCACTTACTCGCGACACCTACTGCATTAGGATGCTTTTATCTTCACTGTGAACAGCTCTCATTATGGGAGCTGTTTTTTTATTGAATGACGGGGTTAATCATCGGAAATTCACTGTTATAATGTTAAATATAGTATAAAATGTATTCGCTAGTTTCGAGATTCTAAATTGAAACGTTGAATACGTACGAAGTTGTGAAAGAAAAAGAGTTATAGTTAAATCATCTTGAGGAGAGAATGGAATGAAGAAAAAGCCGATTTACGTTGAGGTGGATATGCAAGCATCAATTGAAGATGCATGGAAATATACTCAAAATCCGAGGCTCCATGAGCAGTGGGATTTGCGTTTTACTAAAATTACATATGAAGATAAAAAGATTCTAAATGAACCACAACGCTTTACCTATGAAACGAAGGTTATGCCTGGTTTAACAGTAAGTGGTTGGGGAGAAAGCAAAGGGGAGCAAATGAAAAAAGATGGCACAAAAATTTCCTCTTTGCACTTTGGGACTCCCCAGAAAATATCGCCAATCGCAGAGGGAAAGGGATACTGGAAGTACATCCCTAAAGATCAAGGCGTAACATTTTTAACGCAATATGATTATGAGGTGCGCTTTGGAAAACTTGGTAAACTATTTGATTTTGCGTTTCGTCCACTAATGGGGTGGGCAACAGCACTCAGCTTTGACGTATTGAAAAGATGGTTAGAGAAGGGAGAAAAACCAAGTACCCAATATGTTCGCTTCTTTTTAATAATGCTTATTAGTATATTCTTTTGCATTGTTTGGCTGTACCATGGTCTAGTGCCAAAAGTGATGGTTCAGCATCCTGAAGAAGTAATGATGGTAAAGGAATTACTTACCATTCTGAATGGTGCCGCAACAACGAGAAGTGACGCCAATCTAAATAATGAGACTTTTCTAGTTTTTTGTATGGGTATTGCAGAAATGATTTTTGCACTTTGCTGGTTATTACCTAGAGGGAAGCGGATGCTCTTTCGGATACAAATTATTTTGTTTCCATTATTAACGCTCGGCGCAGTACTTGTAAATACAAATATTGCTATGGCTCCATTTAACCCAGTGACCTTTAATGGAGCATTATGGGTACTATCCATTGTTGGGTTTATTCTGAGTAAAGATTTACCTAGTGCGAAAAGTTGTAAACGAAAGCGAGGGGAAAAAGGATGACCATTTATCAGACATTATTAGGAGAAGATTTTAAAAGACTTCATCCGAAACTGCAACAACGCTATGCATTAGCATTAAATCAAACTTTTTTCGCAAAAGGTGTTATGCATAGCATAGAATCAGGTGCAAAATGGATGCGTCCTTTTTATATGATTGCTGCAAAGTTTAAGTTTTTATTTCCCGAATCCGGAAAGCATATCCCATTTACAATAAGCAATACTTGTCGCCAATTGCCCAATGGAGAACTAGAAGTAAAATGGGAACGAACTTTTTTTATGACTAAAAAAACAAGGCATTTTGATGCAAGGATGACGGTAGATCCAGTCAAAAAAGTTGTAAAGGATTATTTGGGCTCACCAGCTCTTTTCTATTCTGACTTATTGTTTTCTGTAACGAGTGAGGGGAAATTAGTTATACGGTCTGGCGCTCAACGTTTTGTGATGTCTAAACTTGAATGTAAAATTCCTAAAATGTTAGAAGGGCATGTTATTGTCGAGGAAGGCTTCGATGATAGCAGAAATGTTTTTACAATTCATGTATATATACATAATCCACTTTTAGGGAGGTTAATGATGTATGCTGGCGAATTTACGCAAAAATCTCTTTAGTCCTGTGTTGTTAATTGGGTGGGTACTCATAATCATCTGCTACCTATTTAGTAAGCAACCTGATTATTTGATTTTGCTTACATTTGCACAACTTGTACTAGTCCCTGCTATGCTAAAAATAGTTGTAACTTTCACTAAAAAAGGTCATGTAATTATGATTATAATGATGCTTGCTGTAACACTATTACATTGGTTGGCTAATAGTGAGTTAGCAATTTACTTAGCTGTTGTGTATGTTCTTTATACAGCCTTTATTGCATTACAAGGATTGACAAGATTTTTACAGCGTGGTTTTACGAGTATAGCTGAAATCGCTATAGATATTGGGCTCATATATATATTTATTGGAGGACTGTGGTTTTTTGCTTATATTGCAGAGATTGATACAGGATTTTCGCCGTTAATTACGTGGTTAACTGCAATCCACTTTCATTATTCTGCATGTTTATTAGCTATTTCTATTGGCTTGTTTGGAAGGATACATAAAAGTAAAGGATACAATATCGTCGTTTTGATTTTACTGACAGGCCCACTGCTTGTTGCACTCGGAATTGCAATTTCAACAATCATTGAAATTGTGTCAGTTGCGCTTTACATAGGTGCTATCTATTGGCTGTTTACACTTTCGTTGAAGACAAGTTTGCCTAGAAGACAGGGTCTCTTGTTGCGGATTTCTTATGGTTCATTATGTTTGACAATATTATGGTCCTTACTTTACGCATTTGGTAATTTTACTGGCATAATTCTTGTCAGTATACCTGATATGCTAACATTTCATGGCTTAGTGAATTGCTTGCTGTTTGGATTAATTGGCGTAATCGCATGGGGCTTGGAAGTCCCGAAATCTACCCATCAACCATTTACTTTTCCAATAAGTCGTATACGGGGAAAATTACATACAACAGGAGATGCACATGCAGGATTGATCGATGCACTTCAAAATTTTGTAGATACGCGAAAGCTTCCTAAAGCTATTCCTCACTTTTATGAACAAACGAACTGTTATCGACTAATTGCTTCCGTACAATGGCGAAAATGGTTTAAACCACTAGCGTTTATTTATCATGGTATAAGCCGTTGGATGCAGCAGCTTAATTTACCTTTGACAAGCAAGCAAGTCGAGATGAATGGCGTTATTGTCAAAGTAGATGAACGACAGGATGGTCGACATGCCCCACGCGCATGGATTCGTAAAATCGGCGAGCAAACAACTTTTGTGGCGATATATTCACAACATACGACAGCTCAAACAACGTATATGAATATTGCATTACCTCTTCCTTTTTCAACAATGATAGGTATTTTATATGTATATGAAAAAGATGGGGAATTACATATAACAAGTTCCCAAGGTGGGGATGCAGGTATATATTTAGCAATGAAACACTATGTATTTAGACTGCCTTTAAACGAGCAATTTACTATTAGTGCTAAAAATGAGACAACATTATCTGCTGTTCATACGATGCGCATTTTTGGACTGCCATTTTTGCGTATAGATTATCAGATTGAACGAAAATAAGACGACCATGTTAGACATTATTAAAAAATCTCCTGTTTCGTTTTAAAAACGAAATGGGAGATTTTATTTTGTAGCTATAAAAACATTAAAAACGGGTGAAAAGTCTTAGTATTATCCCTCATTTATAATCCAATAGGGAAAACAATTTGTAAAAAGGATGCTGAAAAACACAAAGAAACTACTAGTTTATTCAATTATATATAAGAAAAATTCTAAAATCATCCTAAAACAAATGAAAAATGGTAGATTACTAATATTGTGCAATAGAGTTAAAATTTCTTGATTGTAAGCAAAGATTTTTTTCGGTTTAAAAAAGTTTTCTATTATATTTCATTAGCAAAGTGAAGGGGATTAAAAAATGACATTAAAAAAGGGGAGATTGAATAATGCACTTTAAATCCATCGGCAAAAGAATCGTTTTTGCATTTAGTATTGTAGTAGCAGTAATTGTTTTTTATATTAGTTTTAATTTTTACGAAATATCGCAAAGTAATAATGCAACTGAACAAATAGTTGAAGAGGAATTGCAATTATTAATAACCGATTATGAGTTAGCATCAACTATTGGATTACGGATTGCGGCAGCTCGTGGATATGTGTTGTCTGGTAATGAAAAATATAAAAATATTTATAGTGAAAACGTAGAGAGAGCACTTAAAAATGAAAAAATACGATTATCTATTTCGGAATCGACGGAATTTAACAAGTATTCGGAAATGGCGAAAGAATGGAGTAGCTATGTCCAAAAAGAAGTATTTGATGTATATGATCAAGGAAATGTGGAATTAGCTATACATAATTTAGCGGCAATGGATACGAAAGCTACGGAAATTCGTGAAGGATATGAAGGCTTAGCAGAACAACGTAAACAATCGATTAATGCAGTTGGAGATTCACTAATTACTTCTGGGGAACGTAAGCAAACTGCAAGTATTATCGTTGGAATACTTATAGTCATCATTGCAATTATTACAGCGCTAATTAGTGCTCGTCTTATTTCTAAACCCATTATTTTGATTACTAAACGCATGCAGCGCATTACAGAAGGTGTTTTAAGTGAGCCTGCACTAATTGTAAAAACAAAGGATGAAATAGGGCAATTAACAGAAGCAACAAACACTATGTCTCAAATCTTAAATGATTTGTTAAAGCATATTCAATCTGTATCAAATGAAGTTGCTACACATAGTGAGGAACTAATGCAATCAGCTACAGAGGTCAAAGATGGTACAGAGCAAATCGTTGATACGGTTGCAGAAATAGCAAGTGGAACAGAGGTGCAAGCGAGTAATGCTTCTGATGTTGCGACAAGTATGACTGACTTTTCAACGAAAGTAACAGATGTCAATCAAAGTAGTAAAGATGTCTATCAGTTCTCTGAATCCGTGATGAGGTTAACAGAAGAGGGCAAAGAGCTTATGGAAGCTTCTACACAGCAAATGATGACCATTGACTTTATTGTGAAGGATTCGGTCGAAAAGGTAGATGAGTTAAATAAACAAACACAGGAAATCTCTAAAATTATAGCGGTTATTCATGAAATTGCTGCGCAAACAAATTTATTGGCACTAAACGCTGCAATTGAAGCGGCACGTGCTGGAGAGCATGGTAAGGGCTTTGCCGTCGTAGCAGATGAAGTTCGAAAACTTGCTGAACAAGTATCTGCATCAATTAATGAAATCACTAATATTATTAAAATAATTCAAGATGATTCAATGACTGTAACAACATCATTAGAAAAAGGCTATGGAGAGGTTGCAAAAGGTACTACACAAATCGTTTCCACAAATGAGACATTTAGTGAGATTGCAAATGCTGTTTATTCCATGTCATCTAGCATCGTCCAAATGTCTTCTAAGCTAGAAGAGGTTGTACAAAGTACGATGGATATTAATAAATCAGTTGATGAAATTGCAGCTGTTTCAGAGCAATCAGCAGCAGGTATTCAAGAAACTTCTGCGACGATAGAACAAGCCGCAAGCTCTATGGACGAAATTAAAAATAGTTCAAGTAATTTAGCGGTAATGGCAGAAAATTTAAATGACCTAGTAGGTAAATTTAAATTATAAAAATTATTAAACCTATCTGATTTCATACTTTCATCACAATTAAACGATATACTATTGTAATGGAAGGTGGAGTAAAATTGAGAAAATATATACTATTAATATTAATGAGTGCACTTCTTATGGCGCCTGCAGCAGCCTCTGCGCATACGATGGATAAAAGTATGCTTTATACAGATGTTTCTGCAACTTCAGCCAATATAGAAGAAATCATGGTCCTTCAAAGTATGGGGCTTATTGGTTATAATGGTGTCGACATGGCGCTGAACCCATCTGAGAACTTATCCCGTAAAGATTTTGCTGCTTGGATAGGGGCATTTTTCGGTCTTGAAGGTTCAACGGTGGAAGAGCTTGCCCAAGCAGCGAAAAATGAAGAATATGTATCTTCGTTAGAAGGAGACATTACATATAAAGAAATTAATACAGCATTATTGCATAATAAATATGAATTTGAAAAACCAGAGGCAACGTTGACAAAAGAGGAGTATATTACCTTTTTATCTGAAAACTTAGATATGGATATGGGAGGACATACTTTACTTCAAATGGGTGGGTTTTCTTATGGACCTACTGGAAAAATTGAAGATGTTGTAACAGGAGATAACATGGGCGTTATCGTTGAAGGCAAAATGTATTTGCTATCGGGTCATCCTCGTATTTTTGCTGATTCAACTGACCCTGAAAGCTGGATTGGTCAAAACTTAGAAAAATCTATTTTGACGACGAGCGGTGGTCACCATCATGGACATGAAGAAGAACAGTCATCAAATACACTGACAATACAATATATCCAAATTGCTTCGACTACACAACAAACAACAGAAGATACAACTACTGATAAGTATGAAGGAACTGCAACACCACGAGAAGAACTGAAAAAGAATGAAGGAACAGACACAACTTCAACTAGCTCAAGCACGATATGGATTGTTGCAATCATTGCACTAGTAGCAGTGATCATAGCAATTTTCTTCTTTAAACGAAAAAAATAATTGAGAGAAAAACCAGTAATAAGCGAATGAATCGCTTTATTGCTGGTTTTTATTTTTTAAAAATTTACTTTTGAAACATAAGAAATATGTTAATTCAGTAACTTCTCCTTATGAAATTAATAGGCATCCATTAGGCACCACCAAGTGAATTGTAAATTATTTGTACAAAATTGTATAACAGGAAGTTCAATGGGTATATAAATAGGATGTAAAGGATTGATTAATGGTAGTGAGCTAAGGAAAATCGTAAAAGGATAGGAGGTAAGTAGATGGCAACGCTTGTTGTAAAAAAAAGTTTAATGCACCGTTATCAAAGTATCAACCAGGCGCTAAAGGACGCTAAAGTAGGCGACATTATAGAAATAAGGGATGGCATTTACGAAGAAAGTATAGAGGTTTCAAAAAGGTTAACGCTTTATGGTAAGGGCGATGTCACGATTAAAGGCGGCGTATTTATTCGCTATCAAACACATGTAGAAATGCGGAATCTTCGTTTTAGTCAGGGACAGGGAATTTATATTAAAGGCGATTTACAACTTGAAAACTGCGTAATTGAGCAACAAATGGTGAGTACGCAAGTAACAGTGAACTTTGGAAGTCTAATGATGAAAAATGTCGATATTATAGCAAGCCCATCCAATCAATTTGGACTCCGAATTGATAATGGGTCTAGCGTAATGCTTTCGGAGTCTTCGATACAACAACATACCAAGGCACAGATCATCGTGCAAAATAGTGAAATTTCAATATCAAAATGTTTGTTGTTAGAGGGTGCGATGAATGGAATCTTTGCCATACGGAATGTCAAAATGACCTTAGAGGATTGTGAAATTCATGGGCACGAAAAAACACAAATTGTTGCAGCTTCAAGCACAATTAATATGATAAATACAGTAATTCATGGAGGAAAAGATTTAGGGATTCAAGTATTTGGTGGTTCTAAATTAACAATAGATCATTGTGAGATAAAACATCATATAGGAACAAATGTAGTTGTCCATGAAAGCGAAATTGTTGCGACAGATAGTATCATTGCGAATGGTCAAAGTAACGGATTTTATATAGGTGAAAAATCAAAAGCTATCATCTATGATTGTCTGTTATTTGAACATGTAAAGCCACAGTTGTTTATTGAAAATAGTAAAGCTGAGGTTCGGAAATGTCATGTGAGAAAAGGTAGCACAACAGGAGTCACTATTTTTAACGAAGCTGATGTCATAATGACGGAATGTGATATACATCACCATACACAATTTCATGTTATTGTAGATGCAAGTGGGCTTGTAGTCGATCAATGCTTTATACATTCTGGACAGACGGGCGGAATTTATGGCAATGACCATGCAAAGGTTACACTTAAAAATTCACACATACAAGATTTTGAAAGCCATCATATTTATATAAATAATGCACGTCTATTTGCGAATAATTGTACTTTTAAACACATTGTAGGTAATGGTATTACATGTATTGATGCAATTGTTGAGGTGGTAGACAGTAAATTTTTGCATTGTCAGCAAAGCCCTTATTCGATTTTTTGGTCTGATAAGTCAATGGGACGCATCCAAAATTGCGCAATCGATGAAACCGAGCGAACATTTTTAGCAATGACCAATCAATCCCTTCTTGAAATCGTCAACATGAGTTTAGCTCATGTCAAAACAGCAGCAATTGTCCAGGAACAGAGTCAGCTATATATACGTGGGCAATTTAACGATGGCAAATGCCAAAAAGATAGCTCCTCAAAAATCACCCGTCCAAATATACAGCCTGTAACGACTGAAAAAATACAGCGATTCGTTGAGAAGTTCAGTACATGTAACGTTAGCAATGGGGAAGAATGAAAAAAGTGTAATACGAGTAGTTTCAAAATTTTGAAATTACTTTTTTTTGCGTGAATTGTCACTATGTTTAGCTATAAAAACAGTCCTTCTTATAGAGCAACTAAGATAATAATATGTTTTAAAAATAAAAAGGAGAGAATACATTAATTATTTGGACGGTACGAGTGTAAATACTTGAAGATTACTTTTAATTCATGCAAAATATTGACAAAGATTACTGGATTTCGACATAAAAAAATTTCTTTTTAAAGAGAAAATAATGTGCCATTGTTATTGCTCAAGGGAGTATTATGTTAGAAAAACCTTGTTAATTTATTGGAATTAAGGAATAAAGTATTTGTAATATTATATACAATATAATAATGAGTGTATTAATAGAAGAATCTGTTATTAGAAAATTTAGTTTTTAGATTGATTAATTCGTGTGTTATATCCTATAATTAGTAAAAATGGTTCATTAATAATAATGCTTGTCTTCAGTACTAGAACTTTGGATAATGTTTTTGGAATAGTGAATTATTTTTGGAATATGAAATGGGGTGAGTAAAGATGTTTGGGCTTTCGAAAGAAGAAATTATGTTGATGCTTAAGAAGGTTGAATTGGCAGATAACCAAAAAAGTGCAATAGCTGATATATTTCATCAAAATAATCTGTTAATTGAGCAGCAGCTAGCATTTATTATCCATCTAGTAATAGATGAGCGCGAACGAAATACTTCAAACAATACATATTTAAATTAATGCAGAGTGATTTTGTCGAAGGAATGCAAAAAATGTCCTGAACAGATTCATAGAACAATTTGTCAATATTAAGTGAACTCATATATATATTAAGTAAAAAAAATCACAGTGGTATGAAACTGTGATTTTTTCTTGTTGCAAAAATGGTAAATATTGAAACTTTAATGATGTATAATCGTAAAAGATAATAAGGAAAACATACATGGGATAGAGGTGATAATGAAAACGGCATTGAACGTGCTCGATATGCAAAACGATTATCCAAAAACCATCGAAAATGCCTGTATCAAAGCATCAAATTGGGTTATTGTTAGAAAGAATGAAACTCCTTATTTAACATAGGGCCATCTATCATTTTTCTTAGATAATTTCTTTTAAATGTATTACGCAAATTCACAAATATATAAAACTAGTGAAGTCATTAGAAAACTTTTGTAGTAAAGGAGCAAAATTAAATTGACTATTTTACAAAGACTGATTGAACAGGCGAAGCGTCCAAGAGGGTTGATAGGCTCAGTAATGCTACGTATTATGAATGTAGCTCATAGCGGAATGAATAATTGGTTAATCCAAAGTGGTGCAATTGAAAGTGGAGATGCTGTTTTAGACATTGGATGTGGTGGGGGAAAAACGATCCAAGCATTATCCAAAATCAATCGCCATGGAAAGATCTATGGAATCGATTTTTCCGAACAAGCGATAAGAAATACTACGAAAGTAAATCAGTTAGATGTAGCTAGTGGTAAAGTAATTGTAAAACAGGCAAGTGTTTCTAATATTCCATATCCAAAAGCTTTTTTTGATAAAATAACAGCATGCCAAACACATTATTTTTGGCAAGATTTAGCGAACGATGTTAAAGAAGTATATAGGGTGTTAAAACCGAGTGGTCAGTTTATTATCATTTCAGAAATATACAAAATCAATTATCATAGAAAGGACTATAAAACCAATATAGAGATAAGGCAGCTATTCGACAGTGTAGGTTTTTAATCGGTGAACATACAAGAACATACAAAAAATGGCTGGCTCTATATAGTAGGTACTAAATAACCGATAAAAAATTAAAATGGAGGTTGAATAGATGCAAAGATGTGAATGGGTGAAGTTGGACGAGCCTTTATACGTAGATTATCATGACAAGGAATGGGGGGTACCAGTTTATGACGATCACCACTTGTTTGAGATGATTTGTCTAGAAGGAGCACAGGCTGGACTTAGCTGGTGGACGATTTTACAAAAAAGAGAGGGCTACCGTGAGGCTTTTGACAAATTTGATGCCTCCAAAATCGTCACGTATACAGAAGATAAGTTAGCTGAGCTTAAAGAGGATCAGCGTATCGTTCGCAATAAACTTAAAATAGCCAGTGTCGTAACGAACGCACAAGCTTTTTTAAAAATACAACAAAAACATAAATCATTTTCTGATTACATATGGTCCTTTGTAGATCATCAGCCTATTGTCAACAATTGGGCAACTATAGCTGAAGTACCTGTGACAACAGAGCTAAGTGAACGTATGAGCAAACAGTTAAAAAAAGATGGATTTAAATTTGTTGGAAGTACAATTTGTTATTCATTTATGCAAGCAGTAGGAATGGTTAATGATCATATTGTTGATTGCAGTTGTCGTCAATAATAATTGCAGAGTGTTAGTAAAAGAAAAAGGTGAGTATCATAGGGCTAGAAGAAAGCGCCTTCAAAAACAACTCTAAAATTGAAGTATGGCAATGGAAAAGTGACTTAAATAAAGGTTTATTGCTCGTCTGCTTTAAAAAATAACGAAATTCAGCTAGACAATTGGTATGTTTTCGTATATAATAAAATTAATAAAAAGATTTCTTGATTTAAAATATTGAATTCACCTATTACAAAAAGTAATCGTGTTTTTCGGTACTTTTTATAATAGGTGAATTTTTTTTTTGAAGAAATTGTTTATTAATTTATTTTTTTGGAGGTTTCGTATATGAAACAAGGTACAGTTAAATGGTTTAACGCAGAAAAAGGTTTTGGATTTATCGAAGTTGAAGGTGAAGCAGACGTATTCGCTCACTTCTCAGCGATTCAAGGTGAAGGTTTCAAATCACTTGACGAAGGTCAAAAAGTTGAATTTGAAGTGGAAGACGGTAACCGCGGACCACAAGCTAAAAACATCGTTAAACTTTAATTAATAATAGCATTTGCAAAAGAGGCATCCTTCGGGATAGCCTCTTTTTTTGTGCTGTAGAAACATCTACATACAGAGAAATGTTCATGTAGGATGGTTAACGTTATTTTTCATGCCATGTTAAAAGCATCAGCCTGTAAATAATAAAGACGCCAATGTAAGCACCAGATACTAAAAATAATGGATTTAAAAAAATGGCATGGATTGTTGTCATAAATACTGCATTATCCACAATGATTTGATAGATGGAGGTAGATGCAATGCCCCCAAATAAGAGCATAGTAAGAACTGCTAGAATGTTAAACAAAAGGCGTACGATGTTGCTTTTCACTTGAAGAAATAGCATTACGACAGGAACAATTATGCTTGATACTACCAATAATATTTTCAATCAATCACTTCCTTTACCTAATTATGACCTCAGACATTTAGACATAAACAATCGCTGTATTAGACATACCCATTCTATTACATGGAAAACAGCATTTAAGTAATAAGAAGTGTTAAATAATTGATAATGGGGTAATGAAGATTAAGTGAGAGGCGTATAAGAGGTATTACCCGTATAAGTAAAATTAGAAATTTATATGCGAATATAGGATGGTTATGCCTTACAAAACATATAATGTTTTATGGACCAACATGATAAACAAGAGCAATCAACCCGATGAAATGAGAACGTAAATGAAAATTAAGGGGGAAATGAAAATAAAAGTGAATCGTTTTTTACACACGAATAGGAAGGTGTATAAAATGGAGAATAAATCAGTTGTAAAAAGTGGAATAGGATTTGGATCAGTTCTCGCTATTACAATATCATGGAGTGTCAATCATTCAATAATTTGGGCTATTATACATGGTTGTTTTAGTTGGTTATATGTAATTTATTATGCTTTAACAAGATAAGGTACTTTTAAACAAAGATAAATGACAGACTATGCATATTGTAGCTAATCATATACTTTGCCGTTTTGGCATACATAACTAAGTGTTGCTTTGAACCTAGTGAAACTTCAAGCATCAGTATTAGAAAAAGGGATGATACCATTCATATACGCAACATGAAAATAAATAATTGGATTATTGTAGAAAGGTTGATAGGATGACACATCAAGTTACTGCTACAAGCAATATTGATTTTTGTGCAACAGGTGTTGATGAAGTATTGCAAAATGTAGCTTATATTTTATCTACATTTGTCATGTCTTACCCAGAAAAAAGGGTGAGGGATAAGAAAAAGGAGATGGAAGTACCCTTTCAAATTGCAAAGAGACGGAATACCGCACGTATTATTGACAGTATCCAACGTTTTGAACCGCGTGCAGTTGTAATAGATGTGGACTATTTAGGAGATGTGTTTATAGGAAAGCTAGAGCCAATTGTAAAAGTAATAGTAAATGGATAAAAGAGCTTTGCAATTGTAATAAAATTAAATAGCCAAATGATAGAACCATATAGAAAGCATCTGCTTGACAAAAACGGATAAATTAATTACTGGTTGACGCAGCAGACATTGTCTGAGCAGACTGAAAAGTATTCTAGATTGCAAGCAGATGCTTATTAAGTGTTAGTTGATCTCTAGTTTATGATTATACAGTAGCAATACGTCTGATTGCGTCAATTTTTTCGCAATCGATGATAATTGGTTCAGATGCTGCATCATTTTCAACAAAATATGCACAGCAATTTCTGTTATCTAATTTTAAAAATACAACTCCAAGGAAGCTACCCCCACCTGATAAATAAACATCAACTGTAGTTCCTAACTCAAATCGTTTTAATAAATGACAAATACAGCCTTTACAGTGATGGTGATCATCTTTGCATTCATCTTTCTCTTCTTTCCAACAATGTTTATCTTTTTTGCATTCATCTTTCTCTTCTTTCCAGCAATGTTTATCTTTTTTGCATTCATCTTTCTCTTCTTTCCAGCAATGTTTCTCATCTTTCCAACCATGTTTCTCTTCTTTACAATCACAATGATGCTGTTTATGTTTCCATTCATCATATTTATGACAGCATGATTTCTCTTTATGTTCTTGATCATGTTTACCGCAGCAACATTTCTTTTCAAATTTACTATAATCCCAATTCATATGTTTGAAATATCTATTATCTTCCATTCTATTATCTCCCTTTTGTTAGTTTGTTTTGCAATGCCAGCGCCAGCGTTACATTTATATACTATGAAATGAAATGCAATTGACTTGGTAAAATGTCCATTAAATAGATTTAAAACAAAATATTATTTCAAAAAATTTAATTGGTATGTATACCTAAAAGAAGCAGATGGTAGAAAAATATAAGGTTAGATAACATAGCCTAAAAATAAATGGGTGATAAGTATCCTCCATTAACTCAAATCCAAACGACAACGAAGTATGAAGTTATCCTCAGCAATTAACTTCATATAACTACTACGACCGCTATTACCTCATTTATCAAATTTCTTCTTTAAAGGCGATTTCTTAAAGTTTCGTATTTTATTGATAAAGGAGAGCTAGAGAGGGTGCATAAAAGACAAAAAAATGGCCTTATTTTTATAGTGATTGTTTTGATTATCTTATTAGCAATTTATTTAAAAAATCAAATACCCTCAACTTTACAAATTACTCAATTTAATTCTTCACAAACAAATGCTGAGGACATAGCACAAAAATTACAAAGTACACAATTAACTAAAAAAATAATTATGGCGTTACGCGCTGAAGGCTATCAACCTGATAGTACGATTGAATATTTAATTGACTCCTCGGACAATCAAATCATTACAATACATTTACATGATTTAGAGAAATTAGATAGTAGAACAGAAAGCAAAATTCAAAAAATAGTAACTAGTATTGCTGAAAAAAATAACTTTAATTTGTTTATTGTGGATGTTCAACTTACAAATATAGATTGAAGTTTTTGTATATGCAAGACGGTCTAATACTATAAGACAAAATAGATAGTAATAACTATCTTAAATTGAATAATATTGGAAAATTATTATAGTTTATACTTCCCTTTACTGGTATATTTAGTATGTTAAAAGAAATATTGGGAGGATTTATTGATGAAGAAGTTTGTATTAATAGCTGTACTTTCTTTAGTAGCAATTATGGCAGCAGCATGTGGAAATGAAGTAAGTAAGGGCGGTAGCACCTCTTTACCATCGAGTGAGACAAAGAAGGAAGAATCATCACCTGAAAAAGAATCTGTAATTAAAGACGAAGTAGAACAAGAAGCAGCTGCTCCGGTTGTGACGGTTAATTACGCTAGAAACTATTTAGAAGATATTCCGAGTATTACAGAAGAACAATTAACATTGGATAAGCAATCATATAATTTCATTTCAACAAATGCAGATTTGTTCCCTGCATTATCCAAAGATGCAATTCAAAAGACGAAAAAGCTTGCGGATGATAAAATCACTTCCAAGCATTTAAATAAAAATGTAAAGCCATATTTAGAGCAAATGGTAAATTTTGCAGGCGATATCATTCAGATTCAAGAGGAAACATTAGATGATGGAACACCTGTGTCAATCATTCTAATTGAAGATATGGATTTTAATGCTATATTTGCAATTGGTTATCATACAACAGAATTCCTTGAGGGAGATTTTGTTGAAATTTGGGGTTTACCATTAGGTCCATATAATTATGAAAATGTTGATGGTGGCACTACGTTAGCTCAAGCCATTGCTACATCCTATATCGAATAGTAAACAACTGGGCACACTCTTAGAGATGTGCCCATTGTTATGTAAAAGTAAATCAAAACGACCTATGCTATAATCGCTAGGAAAGAGGTGATTATACTGAATATATTAGTTTTAGGGGCTACTGGTCGTGTAGGTAGTCACATTGTTTCATTAGCATTAAAAGAAGGTCATCATGTAACAGCATTAGTTCGCACGCCAAGTAAAATGAACATAGCCAATGAAAATTTATATGTTAAGCAAGGGAATGTCTTAAACATTGAAGATATTGCTTCTGTTATGGCTAATGCAGATGCTGTCATTAGTGCACTAAATACTGATGGTACAAATACACTGACAGAAAGTTTACCTCTAGTTATACAAGAGATGAAAAAGAGAAATTTGTACCGAATCATTACTGTCGGAACAGCAGGAATATTACAAAGCCGTCTAACGCCTAGTTTACTGCGATACCAGTCCAGTGAATCGAAAAGAAAGACAACAAGAGCAGCAAAAGAACATCACAATGTATTGAAGATATTAGAACGATCGGATAGGGAATGGACGATTGTTTGCCCAACATATTTACCCGATGGACATTATACTGGTAATTATCGCGTAGAAAGAGATTTCTTACCCGAGGGTGGAACTGAAATCTCAGTAGCTGATACTGCGGAATTTACCTACCAGCAAATTCAGTGTACAAAATATGTGAAATCTCGGGTGGGCATTGCTTACTAAGAGAAAAATAAGATGTTTTTTTATGCAGTTGTATAAATTTTAAACACACTAGCTTTAACAATAATTTGTTAAGGCTAGTGTATTTTTTTACAAATATAGATGACTAGCATTTTAAAAGTTAAATAAAAAAGGCTACCTTCGATAGAAAGTAGCCCCAAAACAGGAGAGTTTTTGTAAAAGCTGATTGTGCTTTACATTACTATTCATATGCTATGAAAGCTATATTTGACTAGCCGTCCGCCTGAAAACTATAAAAATACATTATTTTATCCATTAATATAATTTTTACTCTAGCAACAGATAAATTAAAGAAATTTTTCCCTATTGAAAAAAGCTTAAATTTATGGAGGAAGTATAACATTGACTATTTGTATACAAACGTATACAATAAAATTGTTATTAGATGTATACGTTTGTATACAAAAGGAGGATATAAAATGAGAAGAGAAGAATTTAAAGAATATAAAAGAGAAGGACATCATCGTGGTGAGCGATACAGAGGAAAGGATAGTTCTTCGCATCATCGAGGGCCGAAAACATTCCGTCGTGGCAGAGCTATAGCCTTTTTAGAGACAATGAATGTAAAGCGTGCAACGATTAAACAGCAATTAGAGCAACCTGAGTATCAATCAATTCAACAAATTTTAGTTGGAGAATTAAAAGCGATGGATATGGTCATCAATGAATTTATCCAATTATTTGAAATTCAAGAAAATGAAACAACGGATATGATTAGTGAAGATGAAAATACGATTATTGATAATAAAGAATCTATGCCGCATGAGGCGGAAGGTAAAGATATAAATGAATCAAATTAATCACTACATCGATTCAACTTTTTATCATCAAGATCCGCTATTGGAGGATGTTATTTCATCTATTGAAGAAAATGGCATGCCCTCAATCTCAGTTTCACCCTCTTCCGGTAAATTTTTAACAATGCTTGTATCCATCTCCGGCGCAAAAAAAATATTAGAAATAGGCGCACTTGGTGGGTATAGTGGAATATGTCTAGCTAGGGGCTTTGGTAGTGCTGGGAAATTAACTTCTCTTGAATTAGAGGAAAAATATGCAACGTTAGCAGCGAGTAACTTATCTAAAGCAGGATTTAGTCAACAAGTAACCTATATGACTGGACCAGCTTTACAAAGTCTAGCAACATTAGCAGAAGATAAAAAACGATTTGACTTTTTCTTTATTGATGCGGATAAAGATAATTATGAAAACTACTTAAACTATTGTCTTTCTCTTGCTGAAGAGGGGGCTTTGATCATTTCTGATAACGTACTTGCTGGTGGCAGTGTAGCAGATCAGAGTGCAAAAAATAAACGCTATACAGAAATTATGAAGAAATTTAATGAAACAGTGGCTAATCACCCACAATTAGAATCTATCCTTATTCCAATTGGTGATGGCATCACAATTTCAAAAGTGAAAATTTAAACGGGAATATAATGCCTCGAGAGTTAAGCTCTTGAGGTATTTTTTCATTTTATAAGAAATTCAGGATCTTAATCTAGTATATTCCATTTTTCAAACAGAAAAAGGCT
This sequence comes from Lysinibacillus sp. NPDC097868, assembly GCF_044761135.1. Classification (NCBI taxonomy): domain Bacteria; kingdom Bacillati; phylum Bacillota; class Bacilli; order Caryophanales; family Bacillaceae; genus Lysinibacillus; species Lysinibacillus sp. NPDC097868. Next base: position 1,260,189 of record NZ_JBIWBS010000001.1, read on the forward strand.
GTAGCAAAAAAGCATATGCTACAGCAAAAAAGAAAAATGTTTAGGGAGATTCATGGCTTTAAATTTATTATGGCACAGTTGTAGTCATTTTATACTTCAGATGGCAGCTAATAATTCAAATTAAAAAGCATTTTTTTAAGGAATCAACAAATAATAAAGTACTAAATACTTTTCTCTGGGAAGTGAAGATTTTTGAAGAAGTTTATGCTGTTAATCATGCCTATTTGCATTTTGGTGGTATCTGTTTTTTTTGTGAGCAAAAGTTTCTCTGCAGATAAAGGAAGGAAGTATTATGAAGAAGCAGGGCAGATATTGTGGGAAATCAAAACGAATGAAAAAATTATAGCGTTGACCTTTGATGATGGTCCTCATAAAAAATACACGCCAGAGATATTAGATATATTAGCTAAATATCAGGCAAAATCAACATTTTTTATCGTTGGGGAAAATGCAGAAAAGAATTCAGAAGTTATTCAACGAATGTATGAAGATGGCCATGAATTAGCCATTCACACATATACTCATCCGTTAAGAACGACTGTACCGAATCTACTTAAGGAAATTAAACAAACACATGATACGATATACGGTATTACTGGATATACTCCGACTTTATTTCGTCCTGTAGAAGGACAATATACAGACGGAATGATTGAAGCAGTTGCAAAAAAAGGATATAAAGTTGTGATGTGGTCTTGGCATCAAGATACAATGGATTGGAAAAGTCCTGGTGTTAATAAAATTGTAAATACTGTATTAAAAGGGGCTAAAGAAGGAAATATCGTTCTTTTTCATGATGGCGGAGGAGATCGAGGACAAACCGTTAAAGCATTAGAAAAAATACTACCAGAACTTGAAAAGCAAGGATACAAATTTGTCACGGTATCTGAATTACTTGAAGTGCAAAAAGCAAATAAAAAATTGGAAGAAAATAAATAATAAAACGAACACCTCGATTAGTGGCACTATACAAGTGAGCACTTTTCGAGGTTTTACTGTTCAAGCGTGATTATTATATAATATAGTAATTAATGGAATAAATAAAAAATATAGAGACGAGGGAATTAAATGAAGCAAGCATTAGTAGTTATCGATGCTCAACAAGAATTAATTGATGGTAATAACGAAGAACAAGAAGTATTTATGAAAGATAGATTAATTGAAAATATTAATTTCGTAATTCAACAAGCATTAACAGAGAATGCTATTATTATTTTTGTTAGAGATAAAGATGTTGCAAATGGACAAGGGGCTGGGTTTCAAGTTCATAATGAAATTAACATTCCAACAAATAGAGCAATATTTATAGATAAAAAAGCGACTAATGCTTTTTATCAAACAGACTTGCTGCAATATTTAAAAGATCAGAAAGTGAATCATTTAGTCATGATGGGCTGTAAAACAGAACATTGTATCGATACAGCAGTGAGGTCAGCTACAGTGCAGTCGTTCGATGTCACACTTGTTGCAGATGGACATTCAACAACTGATTCAAAGGCACTTTCCGCAGAGCAGATTATTGCGCATCACAATGAAACGCTTCACGGTCATTATAATATTGATAATTTTGCTGTTGTTAGAAACGCCCAAGATTATGTATTCAAACCTAACCATAATCAATATCGAACAGAGATGTAGGTATTCGAATGTCTAAAAATAAAGGAGAGCACAACAATGTGCTCTCCAATGACTAACGACGATGTTCTACAAGGTCTATTGCTCCTAACACGATATGTGCTAAACCAAATCCAAAGACTGTGTTTGCAATCATTTTGTTAGAACCACTTTTTTGCTTTAAGGCATAGCCGGCAGCCGTAACAGCAGAACCTAAAATAGTTGGGATTAAACCTTCTCGAATGTTATTCATCAACAATCCCTCCATCGTAGTTAATTGGCGTAATGACGCCATTATTACTATTTACGAATATGCATGATGCTATACTTGTCTAATGTTAGTTTAGTGAAAAGGAGCATTTGCAAATGAGTATAGAAATTTTGATAAGCAACAAATGCAATTATAAAGCTGCACATTTTTATTTCCTTTATCATCTAAAAACATACATATAAAAAGGGTCACTTGGGGGAGTGACCCTCGGAGTTAATAGGAGTTTAAAACTGGTAACACACATTCCATTACTTTGATTGTCAGTAATTGATGAACGCAGTACCGACAATAATTAAAAGAATAAAGAGTACAACAATTAACGCGAATGCTGATCCGTTGCCGTAGCCGCCGCCGTAGTAATTGTCACCGGAGTTACAACCACCGCCATAGTTACAGCCACCACCGTAACTACCGCCCATGCTATATCCACCATAAAAATTATTGTTCCAATTACCTGCATTTCCGTAGTATCCCATGAAACATTCCTCCTTCCTTCAGTTTATAATATGTTCATTGTAGAAATGCGGAGGGGTATTTATCCCAATTTTCATGTTCTGTTTTAGAAATGTTTTTAGTAAGACAAAAAAGATTGGTATTGAATAGGTAGAAAAAATTTGCCTAATAAAAAAAGCTGTAGCGCAAAAAGACGCTACAGCTCAATATTGGTTACCTTTTTGGTTTGTCAGTACAAGTAGTATAACACACTTTTTTTATTATGGCATAGGATTGCTATGCATAGTGGACAACTGTATAGAGTACTCGCATTAAGTTGTATAGCATATTGTTTAATTCGCAATAAATGGTGTTCATGTAATGCTTGCGTCTACATTGAAATTACAGCGTTACAATATAAATCGTTGATAGAAAAACTGTAAGATTATAAGCTACGCCAATTCCAAACGCATTGTATGGTTCATATCTTGAAATCCTTGTTTTTCGTATAAAGTAATTGCACCCATATTTTCCGATAAAACGTTCAATTCCAAATAATTTAACTGACGATTTTTTGCCCATTTTTTCGCTTCACATAGCAAAGCGGAACCGATACCTTGATTTTGATATTGGCTTCCAACAATAATATCTACGATAAAAGCGTAATTATGTTCAACTATACACGAATATGGTGGAGTCGTAGCTTCTTGTATAAGCAAAAAGCCTACTGTTCGGTTATCGATGTCCGCTATTAAAATATCTGAATCTGTATTATTAATCGTATTCTGTATAAACGTCACATCTTGTTTTGCAGGTTTTATATACTTTGGTTGTAAGTTGGACATTTCAGTAAATAGCTCTTGATATAAGCACTCAATTTCATCAATTTCATTTAATGTAGCGATTTTTATTTGCACTTTAAAGCCCCCATTACGTTTATTTTAAGTTATTCTAATATTTTACAACATTAGAAAGTTTTAATATATAGTTTGTGTTTTCTCGTGTAGTAAGTGCTTTAAATAATAAAATGAGGGAGGAGAAATCGCTAGTGGATAGAAGCGGAGAGATTTTTACAAGATAGATTACTAATCATAAAATATTTTTTTATGTTCGTTTTTCTGTATTTTTGTTAACGTTCATCGATTACGCAATTGAATATGCTAGAAATGGAGGCTGTTATTGACTAAATCAAACGATGTACTTTATGAAAAATAAAGTATGTTTGTGCCTTCAGCTATCACCTGTGTGGGTTTTAAATAATGAGGAAGTAGGTGATATTCTGGAAACAAATACGCTTTGGTCATCGTTGGTAGGTGGTATGACTGCATTAATTGCATATCTAATTGGCGGTGTAGATGAATTGGTAACATCTTTAACAATCTTAATGGCTATCGATTTGACATTAGGAGTAATGGTTGGTTGGATAATAAAAGATATTGATTCTCGTAAAACGTTTAAAGGGCTTTTGAAAAAAACTGCCATGATTTTAATGGTCATAGCAGCTGTGCAATTGGATAATGCTACAGAAAGCGGAGATTTTATGCGAAATGCTATGATTTTATTTTTAATAGGAATGGAAGGCATTAGCATCATCGAAAACTTAGGTAAGTTAGGAATTCGTGTCCCGAAGTTTTTAGCTAATGCTTTTGCACAGTTAAAAAAGGATAACGATGATAAAAAGGATGATGAATAGTAATTGTAAAGTAAAGTTGCGAATCCACAATAAAAATAATAAAAAAGATAACCCACACAGGAAATGGCAACACATTATTAAACAAGACCAGAGCAAAAGAAATAATAGTCAACACCTCTCACCCTTTGGAAAGAATTAATTTGATGCAACCTTAACAAGAGGTGAAAATAATTCCTCAAGTCGGTGACATAGTGTGTATCTTTACACCATTATGGTGATTTAATTTTTAAAGGAATAGATTAGTGAAAAATGTAAGATGGACAAGTAAATATTGATAAAAATAAAAAAAGAGTCACATCTAACTAGGTGTGGCTTTTTATAATGCATTTAATGATTATAGATGAAGGAAAGTTGATGTTGTAGTGAAAATCTGAAATGGCAATTTAAAAAAATCGGGGAACATTGATGACGAAAGAGGAGTTACCAAAAAAACTGCTTACTGATGATGTCCTGATTTTTTGCATCAACAAGCCTACTCAAGCTTATAAGGAAGAGGTGGTACTATGCAATTGACTGACGGATCCTGGATATTTGAAACTGAAGAGATAGATGCAGCTGTCATGAACTTAGAACGAGAAGGTTATGAGAGAGAGATGCTGAATGCATTTGCTCGTTATGCATACTTACGCTATAAGCAAATAAGAGATTATGTGAATCCACGTAAGTGTAAATACATGCTAATTGATAAAGTGCGAGAACAATTAAAGTCACCAGCTAAACTTCGAAGAGTTTGTAGCTTAGTAGAAATGACGGAAGAGGAAGTGCAATACATTATTACATTTGTGAAAAAACATTTAAAATATGTAAAATAGACAAATTCATTAAATATGCTACAGAATAACAGCTTTGCCCTGTTAGTGGACGCTTACAGCAATACGAAAACGATTTTTCTAAAAGAATGGAATTACTATAGCTAAGTACAAGCGAGCCGAGTAAAGTAAATAGAAAGTGAGAAACAAAAGACTTTGCATATTAAAAGTTTAAATAACCTTTCTACCTATCCAGTGGGCTGTTAAAACAATAGGGAAAAATAAAAGCCCAAAAGGTAAACTAATCAAAATCATTTTCCAAGTAATGATTCCCTGAAAAAATAACGATCTATATAAAAGAACGCTGTATGGAATAACAATAATTAACGATGTAACAGTACCAGGGGTAATAGAGCGAAAAAAGATTGTTTGCCCAATGTGTGTAAATGCATGGATAAAAAATACTGATGAAACAACGATGAAAAAATAAAGGTTTATCGTTAAGCCATTATATAAATATAGATTAGCAGCAACAGTAGCTCCACTTACAAATAAAAAAACAACGATGACTGCTACTGCAAATTGAGCAGTAGTCATTGAAAATTGTTTTACTATTCGATCTGCTAATTTTGGTGGCAATCGTTTATATAACTTGTTTTGATTGTTATGTAACCATTTTTCAACCATAATAATCTCTTCAAAATCGTGAACAATGAAAAAAATAGGAAATAACCATATTAGTGTTTGAATGTTTAGCCAAAATTCCATATTGCAACGCCACTTTCTTTTAAATTTGTTTTAGTAAATTAAATAGGGTCACTGGACCAGAGTGACCCTAACCAACAAATCAGGAGGTGCAAAGCTAAATTAGCTTTACACTACTATTACTATGTCGAAATAGTTATGATAGCTAGCTATTAGCCTGTAAACTAGATAAAAAATAAATGTTTTTTTACTTGAAAATATCCTCTTAGCTTCTTCCTCATAATTTCATTCATTCTAAGTATAACAAGTAACGGATGTTTATCTAATAATTTTTAGGATTGCTTGTGGATGACATAGTAGTGAAGAAAATCCGCCTGTTATATATAACGAATTGCCTTTAACAAATTCCATTCGTTAAAACTCTAAACGGTATAGTTCATCAGTCACTTAAATGAAAAAGTACGTTTAATAGGAAAATAGTATAATAGAGGGGTTGTATAATAAGCCTATGATCTTGTAATATTGTCGAACTTAATAATCAAATTTACCATTCATGATTGTCAGAAAATATCAATATAGCATATAATAAATAAAAAATATAAAATAAGAGGTGAACTTATGGGGAAACCAGTAGATTACAATCTATTTCCGGCCTATCAAAACACACTTGATGACAGACTTAATGAGCGAAAAGAAGAATATATAGAAGAGTTAGAAAAAGCAAAAATTGGTGGATATCTTCTAGACTTTGAAAAAATATCTGAAGTAGTAACGCAATAAATAGAAAGCATCTCACTTTGAGTGAGGTGCTTTTTTATACAAACCAACATGGGGGAGCGCTGTTTCTATTCAACATAATTCACTTCATCAATAGCATAACTAATTCATTTATTTGTTTTCAATATTAAAAATTTCATATAAATCATCCAGTAAATCATCCAGAAAACTAGAGTTACTATCTATTAGTAAGGGTATAATAACGAATAGTCCTAAAATAAATAGATAAGCTAAAATTATTTTAATAAATTTTGTATTATGTTCATTATAAACTGGTGATTCTTCAACTTCAGATGCTATTTCTGAAACAGAAATTGAATTTTGATAAACAATCTCTTTATGTACCTGTTCGTTAATTGTATTGCGATACTCACATTTATATAGAATGAAACCATTTTCAATTATTTTTTTAAAAGAGTCATTTGCCATTTGGACAATTGCGCAATCTTAATACACAGCTTCCTGTTAACATCTATTTACTATTTTAGGCAAGATAGCATTAAATGTACATATTAATATCATTTTACCATATTTGAGCGACATTTTTTTTTGCAAATTAATGATTTAGTAGGAATTCTTGTAGGAATGCGCATTGACTTAGAATCAATATTCTACTGATATTAAATGGCTGTTGTTAGTTAAAGAAGATAATACTTAGTGAAGTTCGATTTTGCACTACAAAAGAAAATAAGTAATGTAAATATAAAGCTATTGTTATAGAATGGTAAAAATACTATTTTCGAAAGTAGCGTGAAGAAATGTTTCCAATATTATATACCGATCGTTTAGTGTTAAGAGAACTGACAGATAAAGATGCGCAAGCGATTTTAAATTGCTTTTCTAATCCAGACGTTTTACGCCATTATGGACAAAAGCCATTAACGAGCATAGAACAAGTGAAACATATTATCCAAAATTTCTCTAATAATTTCAATGAAAAACGAGGCATTAAATGGGGTATTGAAGTGCAAGGGCAAGAGGGGATTATCGGGACTATTGGTTTTCAGGAGTGGTCCACTGAGCATAAAAAAGCTGATATTAGTTACGCACTATTTCCCGAAAGTTGGGGGAAGGGCTATGCAAAGGAAGCTGTAGATAAAATTATTTCATATGGCTTTCAAGAGATGGATTTAGTGCGTATCGCAGCAATTGTATTTACTGAAAATGATGCATCCAACAAGCTATTAGAAAAATTAGGGTTTGAAAAAGAAGGGGTTTTAAGAAACTTTATGCATCAAAATGATATGCCATATGATACGAATATTTATTCTTTAATTAAGTAAATACTATTATAAAACTCAATGTAACGACCAGCCAAGCGAATATAGCGAGCTGGTCTTTTCTTTTTAGGTTCTGTAAGAAATCTGAAAATTTAGTTAACTATATTGATTTTTTTATTTTAATAGTATATAATGTTCGCAAAAAAATAAAGAAAGGAGACGTAGTTTATGTGTAAGAAAAAGGTAAAAAATTTGTCCGCAGTTTTAGTTATGGCCAGTGTTTTATCGTTTTCAACTGTAGTTCCTGTTTCCGCTGCTACATTAGAAGCTACGTATAGCGGAAACTTTGTAAGAGCTTGAGAACGGTATGCTACTAGATCAGATGGATTATCTAACATAACGTATGGCTATAACACACGATTTATTAATGAAGATTATGTTTGGGCAAACCATTCGTCGAATGAGCATTATGCGTCATTATTTAATGGTGATTGGCATACTGGTCCAAGTCGTGATGCTTCAAGACTATCAAAAGTAGAAGTACGTCATAGAGATAGTGATACTTATATATATCGTTGTAATTGGTAATCTAGTTTGACTACTAAAGCGGGTTAACACTAGGTTAACTCGCTTTTGCTGTCTAAAAGTATTCTAATCCATAACAGGGTGATTGCGGTGAAAAAAGCAAAGTATATTCTAAGTGTAATACTATTTAGTATAGGGTTCACTTTTATCGGAGAGACATATGTATGGCATTTAGTTAGCTTTGATACGAAATATGATTACGTTACGATGTATAAAAATGGAGTAATGTCTAACCATATTCCTCAAGAAGAGATGTTAAAGGATATTACTGAAGCTGCTAAGGAAGAAAATTTAGAGGTTTTTGTGGTAGATAGAAAAATTTCCACTGTTTATTCTGAAAATATAAATATATATGCGACAGAAGGAACCGCAAACGATTTAAAGGAAAGTTCCTCAGTACAACCTGGTCATTATCAAAGCATCTTTTTAGGGGATATCCAATTTGAGGTATTGCCAATCGCCACTATTCCAGATGTCAATAAGTTTGAAAAATACTATTTGATTGGGGATAAAGAAAACCAGATTCGTTTTAAGCAAAAACTGATTGATAAGTATGCAGGAAAGTTTCCACAGGAGGGATATAGTGCCTTTAATAGTGCCTTCAATATCAGCATTACTTGGGTTATTATATTAGGTCTTTTACTTTTAATAACTTTCTACGAAGTGGCTCAAATGAGGAAAGAAGTAGCGATAAGGGTTATTTCTGGAGAAAGTCTGCCATATATTATTTTTCGAAATATCATCTCTGATACACTGTTTTTTATTTCCACGTTTTTAGTGCTAATACTACTATTTTTACAGTTTACAACTGCAAACTATCATTTTAATATTTCCCTTTTATTATTTGTAATTTTTGTTGTATTCAACGCATGTATCTTTTTCACGCTATATTTAGGTGATTATAAAAAAGATATGAAATCAAAAGACAGTGTCAAAAAAGTTTTACAGTTAAGTTATGTATACAAAATTATTACTATTTGTATAACGGTAATACTGGCTGCGGGATGTCTAACGGTAATTGATGAAGGGCTAAAATTTTATAAACAAAAACCTTTTTTTGAAAATGCTAAAGATTATTCTTATGTAAATATAAATGTTGAAGACAGTGAAGTGACACAACAATTAAGGTTTGATTTTTATAAAGAGAATCTTGCAATGAATAACACCCTTTCTTTAGTAGATTTACAAACTAGTGACTTCGGTATTCCATATGTTTTTGCGGATAGCGGTACTCTTGAATATTTACATGATAAAATAACCGAATTCAATACTGCTTCACTCGAACAAAAAGTGTATTTTTTAGTTCCTGAAAAATATAATTCTAAAAGTGTTCAAACGGAAATGATAAAAATATGGGAAACGTACTATCCACATCCTTATGAATTTAATATTATTGCCTATAAAAAACAACTAGATATTATGGCAATAGATAAAGGTTTTAATATTAGTAGTAAGATAGTGAAGAATCCAATCATTTTATTAAACAATATGGACACAAATGCGCTTAACCCTTACTGGAATGTTTTTATATTTGGAACATCCATGTATAAAATTCAAGACCATGAGTGGGAACAATTTATTGAAAAAAAACAATTAAATCTATCTAAGGCAAATAATTTTAAGACAAATGTTTATGAGCATTATCTTCATCAATGGAATATTTATAAAAAAGGGATAGTTATAGGTAGCGTTTTACTCATTATTCTTTTGATTTTAGAAGCCATCATTATTAAAACCATTTTAAACTACGAATATAGTATTAATGCGGTTGAAATTGCGTTGAAAAAAATAATGGGCTATGGCTTATTTGAAAGATATAAAAAATTATTTTTATCAACCATTATTTTTGGCGGTATTGCAGGATTAGCGGCTTTAATAATTGGGTATTTCCTTGAGTGGAGTTCGGAACTATACTTAATTACTGGTGGGTTTTCAGTTGTATTATTAGAACTTTGCTTTGTTTTCTATTACATAAGAATAACAGAAAATAGAAGCATACAATCAATTCTTAAAGGTGGATCCGTTAAATGATAGAAATCAAGAGCTTAAGTAAATCTTTTGGAAATCGAGAATTATTTAAAGATTTTAGTTTAACTATTCAAGATGGAGAGTTTATTGTATTTTCAGGACCGAGTGGATGTGGTAAAACAACACTTTTAAATATGATTGGTGCCATTGAACAGATAGATAGTGGTGAAATTTTAGTTGATAAGATAGATATTAGTCAAAAAAAAAATCAATTGAATTATTTTGGCAATATGGTGGGATTTCTTTTTCAGAACTTCGCTTTAATCGAAGATAAAACCGTAAACTTTAATTTGAAAATGATTAAACAAAAAAATCGTTCAAGTATTAGCATTGAAGAAGCCTTAAACTCTGTAGGGTTATTAAATAAACTAAATGATAAGATTTATACGCTATCTGGTGGGGAGCAGCAAAGAATTGCACTAGCACGGTTAATGATAAAAAAATGCGATATTATTTTGGCAGATGAACCGACAGGCTCATTAGACAAAGCAAATGCGGATGTAGTAATAAATATATTAAAAAATATGAATGAATATGGGAAGACGATTATTTTAGTTACGCACGATGAAGACATTAAAAAAAGAGGAGAGCGGATTGTTGAAATATGAGAAAAAAGAAAAAAATAATCATTGTTTTAGCAACTATATTTTCTATGTTTATTGTTTACAATCTATTGTGGTATGCCTGGATGAATGTTAAGTATTCTAAATATATAGGAGACTTAGATGTATTTATACCAAATCGTAGTTATATATTATCTCACAATGCTTATCTTTATAATGTGAAATTTCCAGATTATTTATCGTTAGTGGGCAATTTAGCTGTTTCAACAGGTGATAATAAATATGCATTAATCATATGGCCATCATTCATAGGAGACAATAAATATGGTATTCAAATTACAGATGAAAATAAGCAAACTTACTCTATTATGATTAATAGGGATTTAAGCGTTATCGATGATGTTCATGAAGAATTAATTGACAATAACAAAGAACAGGTTGAAACATTATTTACGAAAGCGCAAGAAATGTGGGGGGAAATATAATTTATACAAGACTAGGGTATGGCTTTGCTAGTAGCAGAACCAGGTTACATAAACTTACAAACACTAAGCGCTTCAAAATAGTGATATAATCTCGCATTTTGTTTATTTGATTGCAAATTGCGAGTTTTTTCTTGGTAAAATCATATAGCCATCTTTTAGCAACATTGCAGAAGGAAAAGTTTAGCTTATAAATTAATTGGTTTTTTAAAGGGTAAATTATACATTTAAATATAGTGGGAATATTTGTTTTACTATATAATCTCCTTAAAATGTGAAAGGGGAAGTATAATGCAAATAGAAGAGATTAAAGTGAGAATAAAAATTGAACCACCTACATTTATTTCATATTTGGAAAAACTAATTAAAACAAACAAATTTGATGATGGCGAAGTGTTGGAAATTGCAGTACTAATCATTAAATACGGACCTGATAAATTGTCAAATGAACAATGGGCTATCTTTCTAGGGAATGGTATATTATGTGATAAATATATTGATAAATGTGATAGATGTTCTGAACAAATGCCATGGTCTAATATGTATAGTGCTATTTTTATTTATAAAGATTATCTTTGTGCTAACTGTCGATACATGGAAAATAAAATAAAAGCCTAATAAATAAACTTTTAATAGTGTTAGTTTTCTCATCGATGAAAAAACCAAGTAGCAATTGAACTAGGAAGAAAGGCGCGAAGTATGTTATTTTCATATTACCTATTCGAATCCTACTTGGAGTAAATAATCAAGATTTTAGCAATTTCTATATTACTTTTATGCCTAACAATGAAGCAAACCCAACAGCTTGTTCAGAGGATACTTCACAACCATTCAAACTTTCCAACGTAACATTCAACCTTTCAAATCTACATGTGCTAATATCTATTCCTTTTAATGATGTTTGAGAAAAATCAACATTATTAAGATCACATTCATTAAATAAGACCTTATTAAATTTGCATTCAAAATAATTGGCACCTTGTAGTGTTGAATTATTAAAAGTGACCTGTTTTAAACGGGTGTCTGAGAAGTCACATAAATTCGCTATACAATTTTCAAAAGATACATTTCCTAAATTAGCTTCTGCTAAATTCAAACCTAATAATTTACAGCTTTCAAATTTGACTCTGTGAATGAGTCCTTCACTAAAGCTCGCATTCGATAAATCACAGCTTTCAAAAATTACATCGGTCAAATCAATTTTTCTAAAAGTTACATCTATGAATCTTACATTTTTAAAGAGTACTTTTGATAGTACAAGTCTTTCAATACATTCATTATCAATGACGGTGTTAGAGATTACACAATTTGATAAGTACGAATCTTCTTCATAAAAAATATCTTGAAAATTTGCTTTTTCTAAAGTTAAAGGTAATTTTGGTGATTCCATTTTAAATGTTTTTGCCACAATAGCACACCTTTCAAATGTAATTATTTATATAGAATAATAAAAAATACATTATTATATAAGACTTTATTTTTTAGTGATAGTGTGGACAAGAAAATCTATCATACCAGAATTGGTTCAAGAGATACAATTAAGGGGGCTTTATATTGAATGATTCAGTTTTAAAATTCTACGATGAATTTGCAGAAGATTATCATCTTATATTTGTTGATTGGCATTTAGCAATTGCACGTCAAAGCGAAATTCTCAACAATGTTATCCAATCAAAGTTAGGCTTGTCTTCCACGCATAACGTTTCACTTTTGGATTGCTCATGTGGCATTGGTACACAAGCAATCGGGTTAGCTAAACAAGGGTATGATGTAAGTGCTACTGACATAAGTGCTGTATCTGTCAAGAGAGCCGAAAAAGAAGCAGAAAGTTATGGAGTAAAAATAAACTTTGGAGTGGTAGATTTTCGATCGTTAGAAACGGATGTAACTGGGATATTTAATATAGTTCTGTCTGCGGATAATGCTATTCCACATTTAATAACGGATGAAGATTTGTCCAAAGCTTTTCAAAATATGCATGCAAAGCTTAAACATAATGGCTTACTTAAAATTACTATAAGAGATTACGATACAATGGTAAAAGAGAAAATAACAACTACAGAGCCAAGTATTTTCGATGATGGTAAGAGAATGGCTTTTCAGGTGTATGATTGGGCGAGGGATGGTAGAACATATACAGTAAATCAATTTATTATGCAAGAAATTAACGGAGAATGGAAAACTACACATAATAGAACAGAATACAGAGCATTGTTGCGCGAAGAAAATAATAAAGAATTGAAAGCAACTGGTTTCGTAGATGTTGAGTGGCATTTCCCCGTGAATACAGGTTATTACCAACCTATATTGACTGCTCGTAAAATTTAATACGAATACTGAGGCGGTGATTGATTATAGCTGAATATATAAAAGAAATTAGAGGTTTTGTTGGGACTAGACCAGTGATATTAGTAGGTTCTACTATCATTGTTTTAAATAACAATAACGAGATATTACTTCAACATCGGTCAGATACTGAAGAATGGGGACTGCCTGGTATTTAGTGAATATTTTTTATAAATGGCGATTAAATAATCTTTCTAAGTAATTTTTTTACTTAATAAAAGTAGAATATCGAATCTTAAAAAAAAGACCGTAAAACGGTCTTTTTTCTAGCTATTTCCCCAACTATTATAGGACCTTCCAATGCTTTAATGTTCGGGGCCTCTAACGAAAAAAGGAGTAACTCCTGTACAAAAGGTTACTCACTTCTAACTACGAAATCTATTCTTTTGAAATTATGAAACAAACATACTCTTAATATCTCTAGACAATTGGACTTAACAATTTAAGGATAATAGAAGCGTTTACGTTTATTTGTGTGCCTCCAGCTAACGTTTGCAGGGTAACTGCTGCGGCAGACGAATGATTTCTAAGTGTAAGAATACCTCCGGAAGCTATAGAAATTAATGCCTGACCAGTGTTTTGTTGAGTGCCAGCTCCTGAACCATAGACTGCTTGAGGAACTGGTGCACCATTTAAAAATAGTGTGAATTGGTTAGGTTCGACACCTGATACGATGAAAGTAACTTCGTAGATCCCTGGTGTGGTAACAAAAATTTGAGAGGTTCCAGGAACGTGCGTAATTCCAGGTGTAACTAAGCCAGTTGAATCGAAAATAATATCTGCCTCTATAGCGACAACTTCAGCACTTAGATTGTATATATATCCGTATTCACATAAACCGTTACATGGTGTAGGTGGTGTTACTGGAGTGACGCCAGTAATTCCACAGAGTTCCACGGCAGTGAATGGCCTTTTTTGTTGTCCACATAAACAGGACCGTTTATTACAGTTACTACAATTATCCATATTTCCACCTCCATTTGTAGTATTTTATTCGTTTTAAAAATGGAGTAAAGGGCAAATGGCTGCAATGGATAAAAATTAAAACTCATTATTGATGTTAATTTATAGTATTTAGTCATTGATGATGAAAGATTTTTAACAGTTGCTGAGACTTTAATTGGAGTGGATAAAACATGTAGATAATGAGAAGTGTCCTATATTTTAGATAATCAGTGAAATTCAAAATTTAAAAACGATTCGTAATAGCTGGATGTTCGTTTGTCGTGTTCAAAATTTTGAATTAATTTTTAAGGAATATGTTACTCTTATAGCAAGAGTTGTTAATTTAAAGTAAAAGAGGGCGGTAATGTGGAATTAGATTTTACATTTACTAATTTTCCGACGTTTGAAACTGAACGTTTTATCTTACGTAAAGCGGTAGAAAAGGATTGTCATGATATTTTTGATTTGTATTCAAATGAGCAAGTGACTAGATATACTCCTTTAACACCATTTCAGTCTATTGATGATGCGATGAATGAGTTGAATTGGTATGATACGATTTTAAGAGAACAGACTGGTTTTAGATGGGTAATTGAAGAAGTAGGGTCTAAAAAAGTAATTGGTACTTGTGGGTTTTTGAATTATGAAAAAGAACATAATCGTATTGAAATTGGATATGATTTAAATCCAAGCTATTGGGGGAAGGGCATTATGAAAGAGGCGATAAGTTATATTATTTCTTTTGCCTTTTTGACGATGAAAATTAATAAAATCGAAGCGAAAGTCGAACCAGAGAATCAATCATCAATTAGATTGTTAGAAAAATTAAATTTTTATAAAGAAGGTGTTTTAAGACAACATGAGTTTGAGAATGGAAAGTATGTTGACCTTGCTATTTTTTCTATATTAAGAAGGGAATTTGAGTAAAATTCCGTTTAAAAAATGTTTCCCTAGCATAAAACTGTGAATTTTCCATTTTAGTTTTAATGTTTTTATTTGTTAAATATTTCAAAAATGAAACGTTCATATTTTGGTAGTATTACTTCGAGAACGCAGCTTTATGGACGCAATTAGGCGCTCTGAATGGCGATTGTTTATTGTACTAAAAGATATGGAAGATTCTAGGGCTTACAAAGTTTTTACATTTTATTCACCTTTTTCTTTATGTAATTATCCTTTCTTACTTTTCAGTGAGTATCAAAAATTAATTTTTGGGTCCTTGATGCATTCTTAATCATTCATGCAATCCTGCACTTATTTTTTGAGCGGCACCCTCGAAATGAGTTTAAAAATTCGTTTTCAAGATCAATTATTTTTTCAATGGGGATTCTTGCTATAATTCATTTATTATTTTTAATTTAGATTTAAGTCATATCGATTAAGATGTGGCTTTTTTATCTGGTCGCACATCTCCAAATTATGTATATTTATGTAAAGGAGGAATTAAAATTGAAGAAAAGATTAATAATACCATTTTTATTATTGCTAGGTATGCTTTTAACAGCATGTAGTCAAGATAAGGAAAAAGAGGGTGGGACTGAAAAAGAAGCGGCTGCTGAAAACTCAACTGAAAATACAGCTGATGGAGAGCCACTAAAAGTTGATAAAGGAGTTTTAAATGTAGAAGTAACAATACCAGGTTCTTTTTTTGAAGGACAGGATATTGAAAAAGTTATTGCTGAAGCGAAAAATGATGGTATCAAGGAAGTTATAAAAAATGAAGATGGTTCTATCACTTATAAAATGTCTAAAGCAGAGCACAAAAAAATGATGAAAGAATTAGAAGAGGGGATTATTAAATCAGTAGAGGAGATTAAAACGAGTGAAGATTTTACTTCTATTAAAGATGTAAGTTATAATAAAACATTTTCAGAATTTACATTGTCTGTTAACAAAGAAGAATTTGAAAACAGCCTTGATACGATTGCTTCTTTTGGACTCGCAATTACAGGTATGTATTATCAGTTATTTAACGGAGTAGACCCAGAAAAATATAAGGTGACAGTCATTTTCAAAAATGAATCGAATGGTGAAGTGATTAATACGATTGTTTATCCAGATGATTTAAACGAGAAAAATTAAAATATTGGTAAAGAACATCATTACAAATATTAACCAGAATGAATTCTACGTTTGTAGAATTATTCTGGTTTTATTTTGTTGAACGAAATGCTTTTCCAATTACTGCGAATAGCGAATGTTTAGTTTGAATTACAGATGGTTCCCGTTTTTATGCCAGTAGGACCATTAAATCCTGGTATTGTATCAACTACCGTATTTGTTGCTATTTCGATTACTGACACAGTATTGTCAGCCTGATTTGTAATATATGCAAATTTTCCATCTGGCAAGATTGTGACTTGGTCTGGAGATAATCCTACAGGGATGGTTGCAATTACCAGATTTGTAGCGGTACTTATGACTGATACAGTATTACTACCTTTGTTTACAATGTAAATAAGTGTACCATCAGGAGTTATTGCTGATCCAACAGGCCCTGTTCCAACGGGTATTGTATCAACTACCGTATTAGTTGCTGCATTAATTACAGAAACCGTGCTACTATTTTCATTTGTAACATAAGCAAATTGGCCATTAGGTGTGAAAACGATTGATCTAGGGCGAATTCCAACCGGGATTGTATCAACCACAGTATTAGTAGTGGTATTAATAACTGATACTGCATTTGAATTTTCATCTGCCACGTAGGCAAATGCACCATTTGGCGTAAACGCAATACCTTGAGGTTGAAGCCCTACTGGAATCGTCGCGGTTACAGTATTAGTCGCTGTATTTATGACAGATACAGTGTTTGATCCGTGATTGGATACATATGCAAGTGTTCCATTTGGTGAAATCGCCACACCAAGTGGATTAACGCCAACTGGTATAGTAGCAACTACCATATTAGTGGCAGTATTAAAAACTGTTACATTATTTGAGAAGAGTGCAGAAACATAACCAAATTCGCCATTTGGTGAAATCGCGACTTCGAGAGGAGCACTTCCTACTGGAATGGAAGCGACAATAGTATTAGTTGCTGTATCGATGACTGACACGCTATTATCGGGAGTTTCTAATTGTCCAGCGTCTGTAACATATACAAGATAGTTACAACTTGGTTGTACAGGTAAATATGGAGGTTTACAACTACAATTACAACAAAAACCGCAACAGTGACAATGACAACTAGGATTTGTTTTAAACTTGAACTTTTTAAAATTGTTAGGTTCTTTATCCACACTGAACCTCCTTCTAATCGTATATGATTAGAGTATGTAAACTAAACTATTCCTTGTATGTTGTCCAATACAAAATATTTTTTATGTGGAAAGTCTGTATTTTTACTGATGTTTCTAAAATTGATTAATTTTTAAATTGTTAGGGCGTTCAAGAGAAGGTGGAGGGAATTTATCCTAAATAGAAAGGTGCTTAGAAAAATTAGATTTTTTTGATTGTCATTTCCATTAAATAATTATTTTCATTATTAATTTTTTTTACCTTTGAAAATCCACATTTTTCATAACATCGAATTGCTCTTTCATTCGAAATTGCAGGGTCTAAAATTATTTTTTCGACGTCAGTCGTTTTTATAATAAAGTCAATAAATTTACTAACCATTTTTGTCCCATAGCCTTTATTAAACAGGTTAGGATTACCGATAAATTGGTCTATTCCATAAATCACTTGATTTTCGAGATAACCGAAATCTTTTTGCTCATGTACTTGGATTGGATAGTGTTGCATATATCCTATTGGTAAATCGTCTACCTCAACAATAAAAGGAGAAACGGTGCATTCACCACCTATTCTTGGTTCATACTTTTTCATAACTTCTAATACTTTTGTGATTTTATTAGCATACCATTTTGGATTATTATACCAAATGGACAAATGGATTTATGAAGTAATAAAATTTAGCCCTTATTGGCAACTCAGTAATTCCTGGGTTCAGTCATTCCAGTGTGTAATGGAAGAAAGATTCCACAATTTAAATGCATATTTGAAGGACTTTCCGCGTTGAGTATGTTTCAACTGATGCCCTTAAGTCTGTCATAAAATAGGCATGTTGCAAGGCATTGCAAAAACTTGGGATCGTTTAAACAAGCGTTTGGAGTTGCTAAAGTAGATTTTCATCAGGATGGTCGTCAATTATCAAGCAGTAAAATTTTCTTATTGGGTTGCCAAGGTACGGTAATATAATGAAATTAAGTATTGAATATAGATTCTAAAAAAATGAACTACGTAACCTCACTATTTTAGTGAGGTATTTTTGTACATAACTTTTATTGCTTAAACTGAATTGACTTTATTAACACAAAGGGATGACAAATATTGCTAAGTGAAATTGCAATGGTTTTTTGGCATTATTATGCAACTCCAAATTTAATTTGAGAAGCATTTGTCAGTGAGGATCTAGTAAATATTGGGTAAATTGTAGGTTGAACTTTCCAAAAAGAATTGTCAAAATAAAATTTAGTAAATAGTTTTCATGGTAACTTTCTTAGCGATTAGTATCACGTATACAATCTTTAGCTTAGAAATAAGGGGGATGAAGATGGAAAATGTGAATATTTATGATATTATTGGCGTTTCGATTGACCCTATATATGAGGCACTGAATCGGCTTGGTGAAAATGAAGAAATCCTTATCGGTAAATATACCATTCGAAAAACAGCTAAGTTTTATGAAATTGAAAATATAAATTTGCATGAATGCTTTAAAGAAAAAGAAAATTGCTATCAATTTTTAAGCAATTTGCTTATGACAAAATGAAATAGCTATGTATGTAACTTTAGCATGAAAATAATAAAAAATTTCTTTTAAATTAAAAATGAGACTTGGAAAAGGGAGATTACTTAAGTGGCTTTATTTCACTAACTTCACCTAGGTATATTGTCTATTTTACTAAATCTTTAAAGAATACATTAAAATGAGACAGGAGGTGATCTAATGTCGTGTAGTTATTATCTAAGAAGAATAACTAACGATAGTAGCTATAGTGAATATTCCATTTTTGATTCAAAAGGCGTTAATCAATATAGATTTAAATGTAATGAGGATGGTTGTTATAATTACCCTTATAGTGCTAAAAATTTCACAGGAGTGACTGGTCCCACTGGAGCAACAGGTCCACAGGGAACATCGGGAGCAATGGGTCCTCAGGGAATCCAAGGCATACAAGGAGCAATGGGTCCTCAAGGAATCCAAGGCATACAAGGAGCAATGGGTCCTCAAGGAATCCAAGGGGTAACAGGAGCAACGGGCCCGCAAGGAATCCAAGGGATAACAGGAGCAACGGGTGTACAAGAAATTCAGGGTTTAACTGGAACAACAGGCCCGCAAGGAATCCAAGGGTTAACAGGAGCAACGGGTGTACAAGGAATCCAAGGTATAACCGGAGCAACGGGTCCCCAGGGAGTCCAAGGTATAACCGGAGCAACGGGTCCCCAAGGAATCCAAGGTATAACCGGAGCAACGGGTCCCCAAGGAATCCAAGGCGTAACCGGAGCAACCGGCCAACAGGGAATCCAAGGTATTACGGGAGCAACTGGACCAACCGCACCAAGGTTTATGGAAGTCTTTTTTTCTACTGATCAGTCAGTTGGAAATAATGATTTTCTTGGAACAGGTACTTCATCGGCTTCGTTTGTAAGGAGTTCAATTGTAATTCCACAAAATGCTACAATTACAAGTATTACCTTAAATATAAGAGATCACACTTTAAG
This sequence comes from Lysinibacillus sp. NPDC097868, assembly GCF_044761135.1. Classification (NCBI taxonomy): domain Bacteria; kingdom Bacillati; phylum Bacillota; class Bacilli; order Caryophanales; family Bacillaceae; genus Lysinibacillus; species Lysinibacillus sp. NPDC097868. Next base: position 1,280,329 of record NZ_JBIWBS010000001.1, read on the forward strand.
CGCTGGACAAACAGCTTCAGCTCAAGTATTTACAAGTACAAACTGTGGATTTACTGCTCCAGTAGCTACAGGAGTTAGAGCTACAGTTACAGGTCCAAGCTCGTCTACAACACCAAGTTGTTGTGCAACACAGGCTGCAAATTTTGCGATAAGTGGATGTACACTTTTATCAGTACAAGTAACTACCACTGGTGGTGCTTTTTCAAATGGTGTTTCCGTAACTATCTTATTAAACACCTAATAAGGATATAAAGATTAGATTCATTTTGAAATAATGTGCTCTGAAAATTATACTCTATGTAACACTTCAGAGCCTTTTCCTATGTAAATCTGCAATACAAAATCGCGACTCTATTCCAAATAACTAAGGATTGTTCGTGGTTGAATGTCATTTATACCGATACTATCTGTAAGGGATGAGTTATAGCAAATAAATATTTCTTTATGTATTCTGTTTTACTATAATAACCAAATATTGTATGATTTTATTAATGATTTCATATAGTTAGGGGGATTATTATTGGATATCGAGTTTATTAACAGCAAAATTTCAGAACACTTATTAAGTGGTACATCTGAAGTAAGTTTGTTTTTAATTGAAAAGATTAAAACTCATGATGCTTTAGATTATTTTTCATTTAAACCATCTTTAAGTCGGTCTTTGCAATTAGATATTGTAAAGGTTATCCAACCAACTATTGATAAATTAGTGGGAAAAGAGCAAGTTGAATTTAATGAAAATGGTCGACCAAATGGTGTCGTTGAATACTGTGAGTCTTCTTATATAGGGATTACATATGATAATTTATTTAAAAGCTTACAAGAACCAGGTGAATTGCTGAATGAAGATACTCAAAAAGATTTATACTGTATAAAAATTGAAATAGAAGCGGGAAAATTTGCTTATTTTTTAAATCGTATTTCTCAACTAAAGAAGTTTACGAAAGGTCTTTGGGGAACATTAGCGGACTCTACATTTAGAAAAGTCTCAGATTCATTTATAGGGATTGAGCCTGGGTTTGATTTACTTATTTTTGAAGACGAAGTGCTTGTCATTAATAATGTAGCGATGCAAAGAATTTTTGATTTAAAAACAAAGTATGTTCAAAATACTAATTCTGTATTAACAGTCTTTAAAGAAACGAATAAGTTAGAAGGATTTGAACAGTTTAAAAATGATAGTATTGAGGATGGCAATATTGTAAAGAGAGTTTCAAGATTAATGACAAGGCCTGAAAGAATGACTAGGTTTGTTGATAATTTTGATAAAGTAGAAGAAATTATTATGGAATTTGACTTAAATATAGAATTAAACGAAGAAAAAACGAAAATAAAATATACTGATAAAAAACAATTGAATGATATAGTCAAGTTACTTAATGATGCTTATTATAAAACTGTATTAACAGGTGAAAGAGGAAGAGATGATCTAAGGTAATTTAAGAAAGGGTGGGGGAAAATTGACAAATCTTTTTAAATTGTTTTTATTCATATCGTCCTACTCTCCATTGTATCTAATTGTAGCTCTTTCAATATACCCCTATGATGGTTTTAACATGAATTCAATTATTCAAGATAAAGTAACGCTTACAGTGTATATTATTTTAATCTTATTATTTATCCTTTCATTTTTACCTATTTTGTATATAAAGAAATGTGAATTAAACAGCACTATTATAGGTGAGCGTGTATCGAGAAAAAATGAAGAAATTTTAAGTTATTTAGTGACATATATAGTGCCTTTATTGGCAATCGACATACATGAAAAAAGTACATTGGTTACAAACGGAATATTGTTTATGTTAATTGGCTATTTATATGTTAAGTCTAATTTAATACATGTTAATATAACGTTTTTACTGTTTGGATGGAATACCTATGAGGATGAGCTAGGCCGAGTCATAATTTCTAAGGAGAATCCAGACTACTTTAATAGAATGAAAATTAGTGGTAACAATTTACATGTTAGAAAATTGGCAAACAATATTTATTTGCACAGATTCTAATTTCTGAGACAAACCTTTATAAAACGCCTATTGCTGCACTGCAAAAGGCGTTTTTTATTATTTAACGAGGTAAAGGACAGAAAGCTGCGTGATACTGGAGAGCAAATAAAATAAAAACTCAGACGAGAAAACTGATTTGATTGCAATTATAAAAGCCACCTCATTTAAATGAAGTGGCTGATTTTGTATAGTTGAATAGTTATATTTAATAAATTATTGTGATTGAATTATTTGATCATTTATAAAAGCTTTTATGAAAAATAGTTCATTTTCATTTGGCTCTCTATTGTTTTCAACCTTAAAGCATTTTATAGCATTTTCTAGTGAAGTGGATTTAACAGCTCGATTTGCTGTCGTTAGCTCTTCCCAATATATATTCATCTCATCAGTATCACAAATTGATTCATGACCGAGCAGGAACATTTCAGCATCATATTTTTGAATATCATTTATCATAGGTAGTAACATTGATTGTTTGAAATGATATCGAGAATTTGTCGTTGTACCATAGGCAGCATCACCTAAAAAAATAACTTTTTCATCAGGAATATAAATAATTGTCGAGTCATCAGTATGGGTACTATTGATTTCATCAATAATGCAAACCTTATTACCTAAATCAAGAGTTAATGTATTTTCAAAGATTACATCTGGAGACATCAACTTAAAGTTTTCTCTGCTAGGTATTTCAGCTTGTATTATTTCCATGCATAAAGCATTGATTTGATTGCTATTTACATAATTTTGCAAAGAATGATCGTCAAAGGAATAATTTCTCCACTTTTCCAACAATTCGTTTGTTTGTTTATTAACGATAATAGCTGCATCATTAAATTCATTCATGCCTAAGAAATGATCCCAATGTGCATGTGTAATAACTAAATATTTTACAGGTGGTACATTTAACTTATCAATTTCTAATAAAAAATCTTTAGCATGTTGAGTCGAATTGCCACAATCTATAATTAGACTAGAATGGTCACCGCACACCAATCCTAATGTTGGTCGTTCTTTTTCATTTTGATTGGATAAATAATAAATCGTGTCACTTATTTTATTTAACATGTCATTTCTCCTCTTCTTTCGATATTCTTTCGATGGTAGAGAAAATCATGTGTATTCTAAAGGAATAAAATAATTTAAGATTTTCTCATATTATTTATTTACCATTGGACTAGCACCTCCACTTTATATTAAGGAAAATTATAACATAATAAGTTGTTTTTAGGAGGATTTTTTCTATAAACTAAGAGAGCAGTAAATGTATGGGTTGTAACAGGCATAGGTCGCTTTCTTTTGGAGCAGCGCTATTTTACATAGATTTCTTCAAAGCGAAAGGTATAGGAAATTATTTTTAGTGAAAAAAAGAGTTGAAAGTATAGAATTCTTAAAAAAGGAAAGTGTATTAACTGGAGGTGATGATGATGACGAAAGATAAGAGAAATAAAAAGGATGTAGAAAGAGAAGAATTTGGAAATGATTTAAGTCCAGATGATTTAGATGTTCGGGAAGATAATGATCTTACAAAAGAACAATTTAAGAACGCGAATGAGAAGAATGAAAAACAAGAAGAAAATCAGTAAATACTATATGAACAAAACCCCAGGTAGCAATGGGGTTTTGTGCTAAGTTTTTTGTCGCTTATTTAAATTAAACTTTGCTCTTCTTACTAGTTTCATCTACTATTTCATAAATAAAGAGAATCATAATAAAGAAAAGCAAAAACTATAAAGTCTCAAACAAAAGAATGCCTATATCAAAATTATTGATATAGGCAAAGTTTAATATTATTCCGCTTTTAGAATTGAATAAATATTTATATCTATAAAACTCTCATTAGAATTTTCGTATTGTCTAAGTTGGCCTTCGAACGTGAAATTAAGTTTTTGTAAGACCCTAATAGAATTTACATTTGCAGGCTCTACTTTTGCTTCAATTTTATTTAATTTTAAAGTTTCAAAAGCGTAATTCAGTAGTGCCTTTATACCTTCTGGCGCATATCCCATGCCCCAATAGGCTTTCGCGATATCATAACCGATTTCTGCTTTGCTATCTTCAAAATCAATAAAATTGAATCCACACGTTCCTATTATTTCGTTGGATTTTCTTTCAATCATGCTGAACCGAATTGCTTCATTTGCCTGAGCCAATTCCTCAAGAAGTTCAATCATTTCTTTTGCTTGTGCTTCATGTGTAAAATTAGCGATGTTCATAAATTTCGTTACATCTGGATCAGACCAAATTTTAAATAAGCTATGTGAGTCTGAAATGTCCATTCTTCTTAAATGTAGTCTTTGGGTGTTTAGTTCTTTTATCAATACGTGTACCTCCAATATTTTTAATCAGTTAGATAAAAATATTGCCATCTGCGCATAGTTCAGTCCCTTCAAAGTTGTATAGTTTAATGATACCAAGAGTAATAAAATAAAGGAATCTTAAAACTGTGGATTTCTCCTATATGACCTCGAAAATAAGGAAAAGAGTACATATTATTCACATACTCTTTTTTTATATTTATAAAGTTGATAAAAGAACATTATGTAGCAAATGCAAGCTAGCAGTAAAAGTTTTGTTATTGTCAAAAATAGTGGAAGGAAATCATTCCCTTTTGTCGAAAGTTCTAGTTGAAAGGGGGCTGTATTGTGAAATCAATATTTGCAAAAATTAAGGAAAGTTTTATAAATACTACGCCAAAAGTTCCTAAGAAAGATTGTTATTTTTGTAAGCGGAAAGCTTCCGATTTACGAAATTATAAGAATGAGAGAAGCCAAAAAATCAAAGTGTGCTATTTATGTATAGAATATGCTGAGAGGCGAGCTTATCGTAAATAAAAAATTTACTTTCTTTTATACGTAATTACATAGCAAGTTGCAAGTTGATGTTACTGTACGAAGATTAAATGCAATTGGTTAATTTATGACAAAATTAACTAAAACTATAAAGGGGGATGTGTATGATAAAATATCCATTTTTAAAAGTTGGGACAACAATTGGTGTTACAGCACCTTCATCAGGCGTACCAAGTGAACTGCATGATTTACTGAAAACAGCATGCATTCGTATGGAAAAGGAAGGATATAAAGTCTTTTGTGGAGAAACCGCATGGACTCAAGATAAAGCAAAATCTGCTTCAGCAAGAAAGCGTGCGGAAGAGTTTAATAACATGATCATTCATGATGAAATCCATATTATTATTCCTCCTTGGGGAGGGGAGTTACTTATTGAGACACTCGAATATATTGACTTTGAAAATATTCCAACCAAGTGGGTATTAGGTTACTCCGATATCAGTCTTTTATTATTGGCTATTACATTAAAAACAGGTATAGCTACCGCACATGGAACGAATCTAATAGATTTAAGAGGCGAGTTTTCTGATGACACGACAGCAATGTGGCAGTCGGTATTATCTCTAAAAAAAGGTGAATCAATCCTACAACATTCTTCAGACCAATATCAAAAGGAGTGGCATTTCGATAAGCCTACACCTTATGTTTTTCTTTTTACAGAGAAAACAAACTGGAAAACTACTTTAGATAAACGTGTTAAAATACATGGGCGTTTACTGGGAGGATGTATTGATTCGATTAGACATTTAATTGGAACAAAATTTGGTGAAATACAAAAATTTACAGAAACTTTTATTAAAGGTGAATCTGTTATATGGTTTTTTGAAAACTGTGAGTTATCTACAACCGATTTGCGTAGGACACTTATACAAATGAAATTAGCTGGATGGTTTAATAATTGTTCAGGAATAATGTTTGGTAGAAGTAATGCTGAAACCTCTGTTGAGAATTATACTATCGACGATGTGTATAAGGAGTTTTCTAAGGAGCTAGAAATGCCGATTATATATGACATCGATTGTGGTCATTTGCCGCCACAAATGACATTAATAAACGGAGCATTTGCAGAAGTACAAACGTATAACGGTAAAGGAACTATTTTACAACACTTTATTTAAATGCATTGTAAAGCAACATCTAAAAACTTATATATGCGGTTATGGATACTATTATCAATTAATATTCAATATACCTACTGACTTTAGGAATGTAATCTATACAAGGGTCACCCTGGGATAGGGGCGACCCTAAGAAACAAATCAGGAGGAAGTTAACTTAACACTATTATTTATATGCAGTGTTAAGATGGATTTTATAGTTAATTGCCTTTCGAAAAATAAAAAATGTAGAAAAAAGCTTTAAAGATTTCTGAGAAACTTTCTTTCATACCACTACAAGGTAATTTAAGCTTACAAAAACCAGCAAGGTAAATAATACCGAGCTGGTTTTAAGTGTGAAATATAACGTTTAATCTTTTAGACTGAAGGATGACTAATTTTTTGTAATTCCCACTCGCTACGTAAAATGCCCATTTTAATTGCATCATAGTATTTCCCGTCAACCATTCGTGCGTCTCTAATTTTTGCCTCTAATTGCATCCCCAATTTATCAGTAACTCGCATCATTCTTTCATTGCCGGACCAAGTAGACATACCTATGCGATGAAGAGTAGTGTTTTCAAAAAGGTAGTCAATCCATAAGCTATAAGCCTCAGATCCGTAACCACCATTCCAGTAATCTGAATTATATGTAACAATCCCTGTTTCAAGCCAATTCGTATTTTTGTCAACCCAATAAGCTCCAACGACACCTATAAATTCGTCATTTACTGCCATGACTAATGTACTTGGGACACCTTCAAATAACTCTTCATCATTGGCCCATTCCTTTAAAAATTCCGTTTTAGTCATTTGTTTTTCTGGAATATACGGTCCATTCCATTTCTTAGCGGCTTGTGTTTCATCAACATATTTCCAATAATAAATTTCTTCTAAATCCGCAATTGTAGCTGTACGTAATGTAACTCTTATTCCTTTTTTATAAATCATTATCATTTCTCCCTTAATCGCCTAAAAACAACTAATTTTATAATAACATACATATATGTATAAATTGTCTAAAATAATATGGACTTTATTTCAAAAAGGAGGCTTAGTGTATTATACTTGTCTGATTTTAGAGGAGATCCATTTTTTATGTCGAATTAGTACATAAATGGAGGGATACTATTGTTAACCAAAATTAGAAAAGTTAAGTTTGAAAAAGAAAGAAAAAATCCTATGTATAATGTTGTTATGGAATGTCCAGATGGGAAGGAACTTTTTGTTAAGTTTGATTATACTTATGCTACTAAAAATTTCTGGCCATTAGAAGTAAATTATAATAAAAAGAAATATGGCGCAAAGCTCGCATGGTATACAAGAGAAGTTGAAAATATGACGGTTGAATTGTTCTTAGAAACAATTGCAAACAAGATAAATAAAAAATATAACTTCGTACTACAGAATTAATAATAGGAAATTTTATTTTAGGTCCTTCGAAAATTGTTGGGAAGTCTCTTTGTGCACTTTAGGAACAATTGTGTTAGCTTTGAGAGGAAAAATTCGATAAAAATATTCCAATTTTATAGATTTCTTTTTATTATTAAGTTGGAGGGGATATTAGATGTTTAGTAATACAGCGAATATGTTTAAGCAAACTACAAATCTTATAAATGCATTGAATAAGTTAAAACAAAACCTATCTTTTGTAAAATCAAATGTAAATAACGATAAAACGCTAGCCATCTATTTTTTAAGTAATGCGTATAGTGACTTTAATTTATTTAAAACGATCTATTTATCCGTAACGCCTGGCGATCAAAAAATCGAAGTATTTTTACAAGAATTCGAGAAATTTTTTGTAGATGTAAATAAATATTTAGTATTTATTACTGAAGATAGTATAGAAGATAAACTTCATAAAGAAGTGGTATTTTCCATAAATGAAGTAGAAAGATATTTATTAAATCAGTTAGATATGTATAGATAATTTCTTATGTACTTTTGACATTCCTTATAGTAGGGGTGTCTTTTTATTTAAAAAGCAAAAACGTCCCTCTCATTACAAGTGTAACTTGCGGAGGGCATAAGAAAGAGGATAGTGGAAAGAAAGAATTGTAAGACAAGGAAAGAGCTGCCCTAAATAAGAACAGCACCTAAAAAATTATTTGACAGCCTTTAAAAAAGCCTTCCCTTTGTTGTAGATAAATCTTTCCCACTTAGCTAGTAGTCCATTTCCATTGTCACCATTTTCTAAAGCTAAAACGTGATTTTTATGGAATACTTTTACCCGTTTATTATGTTCTCTTTGCCATTGATGTAAAGGATTATGTCTCATTTTTTAGCCTCCTTTTAGTTATTTAATTATATGGTTCGTATAGGTAAATTAAAAGTAATACATATCTAGTCAATAGAAAATAAAATTGATAGTTATGCGTGATGAATATTTGAAAAAATTATGCAATAACATAAAAAAGCGTTGCAATATACAACGCTAAGTTCGATTGATTTTAGGCAATTTTGCTATTCTAGAAATAAAAGGTATTAAATCACCAATTAAAAAATATACGCTACAGTATTGACATAGCTTCTAAGTTGTTTGTAAAGATTCTATATGCTCCTAAAGTAAATAATGCCAAACTACTAACTGAGCTAAGTAATGTTCTATTTTTATCAGTCAATGAAATCCCTCCTAATGAATAAAAAAAAGTTAGCGATAAGGAGAAGAGAAAGTTTTCATGCAAAGACGCATTATTATTTTTGAATTAATCCCAAATGGATGAAAATAAGAAAATTGTCCCGAAGAGCACCTCTATTTGTAATTTATGTAACTAATAACATCATAAAAACCGCAAAATCATCAATAAAATGAAATAGTATAATTTTGTTTATTAATAAACCCCTTGTTAATACTATCATTTGTATACATTATATTGGATAATTACAGGGAAAATAGGAGGTATGAAATTTGAAAATCAAAAGAATAGATCATGTAGGTGTAATCGTAAACAATCTCTCTGCCGCTAAAGAGTTTTTTGTCGATTTTGGGCTTGAAGTGAAAGCGGAATGGGATATGGAAGGAGAGTTAATGGGATATGCAGTAGGGCTTAATGACGCTAAAGTAGCGTGTGTTGGAATGGGAACATCAGACGGTCAGACATGGATAGAACTAATCAAATTTTATTCGCCGTCAGATGAAACTGACATGCAGCATCCCCTTGCAAATACACTGGGTATCCGCCATATTGCATTTACTGTTGAAGATATTGAAACTGTTGTTACCAAATTGAAAAAGAATGGTACGGAAATCTTTAGTGAGATACAGCAGTATGAAGAAAGTTATAAACTATGCTACGTTCGTGGTCCAGAGGGAATTATTTTGGAGTTGGCTGAGGAAATCAAGTAAGCATGTTAATTATAATGAAGATGTAACTCTTTGTTACTTTGTGGTGGATGTTCGTTCTGTTTAGATGTGAAACCTTAAGCGAAACAACACTCCGTAGTCAGAAATTGCTGCATTGATGAGTGAACTAAAATAAGAAGCAAGTAGATACTTAGTGTAATTATTATGTTCAGTAAACCTAGACAATGTATTGGAAATTAGCTTTTCTTCTAATATTGCCTGGGAATCTAAATTAAGTTCCATATCAATAAGTACAGACTGCGGAGTAAAATTTAATCCTTTAAGTTTAATTCTTCATGGGTTAGTCCAGGAAAAATCACACTTCCTAAAGGTATGCCATCAGGCTTGTTGATTTTTTGAAGTTTCATGCTAACGGCTATATTGTTCAGTGAAGAGCTTAATACTTAACAAAATGTTCTCTTCTGAGGATGCTTTTACTTTTGTGAAAATGTATGTATATGTAATTAAGATGAAAGTCGTTACGGATAATCGGAAAGAGATTTTTTTACAACATCTGCATCAGTATTCGAGCAGGGTTCGTAAGGTAATCGTTTTAATTTATAATTATAAAAATTTCAAAGCCAAAAATGACCTATAGTCATGGACAAGTAATATTGCGACCACTGTGCCTACCTGAAATCACATGGGGAGCATGGCATGACGAGCGGAGGTTGACGAAACGTATGGGACGCCTATGCGTATTTTGACATCTAGTGATAATCAAGTTAAAGCGATGGATGTAGAATGGAAGGTGAAATAGCCAGTTGAATACAGTCAGAACAACATGTATGTAAAGGAGGGCTGTAGGGTTACGGAAAAGTGGGAAAAGTGGGATAAGAGGGGGAATTGGTTCTAATATAAAAACCTTTAGATATTGAAATAGCATTTAAGCTAACAGGTTATTCAAGTATTTCCTTTTTAGGATTCACTTCATAAACAAAGTAAATCCTTTATTTGTACAGAAAAACTTGCAAGTTATCGTTTTGGTCAATTGTCGCTAATATAACATCTTTAATGTCTACGTTATATATTGATGTAAGGTTATTTATTAACCAATCTTCAGAAAACTTAGATTTTTTTAACTCATGGTAATCAATTTTCCCTTCTTGAATGAGGACAGAAGGGATCGAAAAAGGTTCAGGTACTACCTTTAAATCTGTTCTCGTTGGAGTTTGGTGTTGTGGATAGATAAAACTTGAAATAGATCCGTCTGGTTCCCATAATGCAAGAGCAATTTTTTGAATATCTTCTATCTTTTCTTTTCTTAACTCTGATAAAAGAAAATCAATAGTAATCCTGGCCTTTCGTAAGTTTGCGGAAACAATTTTCCCGTTTTGAATTAGTGGAATCGGAGGTGGGTCCATAAAATGTCGAAACGAAATCCATTTCATACTCAATAATACCCCGAGTAAATATAAAATAATTAAAACCGACATGGTAATCATGGAACCCTTTAATCCTAATCCTTCATCAGACAAGGGATGAGCAATGATATTTCCAAGAGTTATTGCCATAACAAAATCTAGTAACCCCAACTGAGCAATTGAACGTTGCCCCATAATTTTTGTTGCAAAAAGTAAAAAGAAAAAAGTAACAATCGCCCTTAGAATCCATTGTATTGCTGTAAGAGATTCTTGACCATGAAAGAAATCCACATTGATACATCCTTTCCTGTTAAATCTTTATTTATTATCTCCTTTAACATCATTATTATGTGTTTGATACAGCTAACAGGAGCTTGATATGAAGAAAAAAACTGTGTGAAAAGATAATTTGAAAAGGCCTAGGATATTTTATCGCTGTAATTACAGCAGAGGAACAAACAATGGAGGAAAAAATGTCCGTTATAGAGGATTTGTACCACAAGAAAATGGAATAGGTTTCTTTTTTATAATAGAAAAATAATAGTTTAAGGAAGGTAGTGTTACATAAAGATTCTTGAATAGCATACGCAGCTCTTTTTCTTAATTAAACTAACGAAGCAGGTTAGTTAAAGAAGAACTTAGAACATTGTTTCGATATGGAAACAAAGCAGTGGGGTTAGAACAGCTATAGTGCTTCACTAGGATTAACAGGTTATGTAGTTAAAACGCAGAAAATCAAAAAAAATGATAAGTTGATAATAAAAACTAAAGCTAGTGTAGTATTTTACTGTGACTAATGGGGGCTTTAGTTCAATAACGCTCATCGATGCCGGTGTAAAAAATAAGTGTTCGCACATAGAAGATATTATGGGTTAAGACGTTGAAAGCTTACATTTCTTTCCGAGATCCTATTCTACTATTGATTCTACTATTTTCTCATCTAGAATTTTAATCGCCATCATCGAATTCTCCTGAATGATTCCTGTATCTAAGAAACCAAAGGAGGCATATAATGTTTTAGCTATGACATTACTTGTTCTATAAAAGAGGGCTACATATTCTGCTTCCCCATATGGCATGGTTTCGATATCCTTCAACATTTTTTCAAATGCAACTTTACCATGTCCTTTTCCTTGATAACTCTTTTCAATCATAATATGCCAAATAAAATAGCACTTCTTCCCGTAAAAAACTTCATTTTCAAATGATTCATGATCCAACGTATCATAAATATACATCAAAAATCCGACCGCTACACCATCAGCATAAATGGCAATGGGAGTCGCTGGTATCCCGTCTGCGTTCAACATATGAGCGTCTGCAAAGCTTCTGAGGTTAGTAGTTTCTATAAAGTCTTTCTGGTTTTCACCAACTTCAAGTGCTATTACTTCATCTATGTTATTCCCGGTTATTTTTCGAAATTCAATCATTTTTTTATCTCCTCTCCTAAGACAAGCCACTCCGACACATGCCTAAAACAATCTAAATATCCTTTCCGTAATTCTCAAAATAGGGTACACAAAATATTCAATTTTTTCCCCTATGATTTCTAATTCTTATTCCTGTCATATCCCATCTTGTAAAGGCAATTGTAACATATATTTTTGCAAATTATAGTACTTTATTACAAATTATAGGTTTTAAAAACAAGTGATCAATCATCCTTGCTTGTCCTTAATGAAGGAAAAGATTTAATTTATTCCTTATTGGTCAAGGTGATTATCGGGAAATGGAAGCAATGAAGCAGTTGTTAATAAAAAAACGAACCGATTAGGTAAACCTATAAAGAAAAAACGTAAAAGTCAGACGAAGAGTTAAAGTAAATAATAGATGCGGTTACTGAAAAGTAAAACTTGTCGTTTCTTGCGCTTACCCGGGAAATATTTTTTTATTTCCTAACTTAAAGACCACAAATTTGAATAGCATTTAATAACCCAAGGGAGGACTATGCTAAAGGAATGAAGGCTTCTTGAAGCGGCACAATATAAATGTGAAATTCTTTGGCTTTATCAAAATCCTTTTGAAATTGTGTAGGACGGCAAACAGGAGCGTTCTAAAATTGAAATATCAAGTGCCGTTCAACCACAAGAACGACCTTACTTTAAAAGGGATGGAAAGAATGTTAAAACATACGATGCTCCAAAGAGTTGAGATTTCAAAGACTTTATAAAGCTCGTAGCGTTGCAACAACAATCCGGCTTAGTTGAGTACAGAGCCAAAAAAGCTACATGCTGATAAAATTTATCTCATGACATCGGTGACAATTGAGGTGACTAGAACTGAAAGTAGTACGCAAGGAAATTACACAACGTATAGCTAGATTAATCAATTATCAGGATCAAATAGCTTTTCTCAAATGCATAGGGTGTACGAAACGAGAAGATGACCTTAGTAAGAAATGCGGAGGATGCAAGGTTTATAGAGAACTAAGGAGCATGGGAAAAGAGCTTGAGCAGTTTGGTAATTTGCGGATGTGCTAGGTGAGTAATTGAAGGATATTGAGTAGTGCGGAGGGGGATTGTGTTAAAAGCAACCTCACCTAAATGGTGAGGTTCAAATTCATAGCATAATACAATAAACATTTGTTTATTGCTTCACCCATCGTTTTGCTAATGGAGAATGAGGTATCCATTTTGCACTTGTAGCAAAAAGGTTATTTCCTGCTTGGTCAGTAATGGTATTTTTTAATATTACAGCATCATAAATGTGAACCAGACTCATATTTACTAGTATTTGGTGGTTATTAGTATCGTAAATAGCCGAAGATAAAACGTTGTAATCTGAGCCGCAACATCGGCTCCGTTTGAACTGGAACACCACCAATATAAGCTTGTTTGCCAATATCAAATATAAAGTGAAGATCATGAATAGGGGTAACAGCTACTATAGGTGCAATTATATCGCTATTCTCAACTTTTACTGTCTTTCTATCACGGCTTTATCATCGCATACGGCGATTCGTCAGCAGTAGATAGACAAAACTTATTTCACCGCGATTAATTATCAATCAATTTAAGTAAGGTCTATACTGACGAATGTTAATGGTCTTGTTAATACAATAAAAATAACAGTAAGTCTTTGTTTGCGTTTAGTGTGTTACTGAACAATATGAGGATTAAACAAAAATAGAGAGAATAAACATTTCACTATAATTCAACTATATATTAAAATCACTTATTTCTTTCAAGTGCTTCGATACGTTTTTCTAATTTCTTGATCTTCATGTCATTAAGTACGGCAATGACAGTCGCTGCTATTGCGAAGGTGAAGACTACATAAGTGACACCAAGCATTAATGAACCTCCTAAATTTTGTTAATTTAATTGTAACACAAAAATGCCGCAGCGTTTGAAAATGCTACAGCTCGAATTAGAAGCTTTTCTAAAAAGGACTATACACGACATGACAGATTTATGGTAAATCTAATAAGAAAGTCTTTAACTAAGTGTACAAACTGGTAAAGCCTCCATGTGTAACTGTGCCATCCTTGAACTACGAGGATTGGAGAAAACAATTTATTAGTGATGGGTGAGAATCACATCACCTAGTTAGTTTTTTTGTTTACAGGTAATTTTTAGTTGGATATTTATGTTAAAATCGGATTGGGTAAATAAAATATTTGAGGTGCGCCAATATGAAATTATATATAAAATATCTAATACCCATCTGGATTTTCTTATTTTTTGTGTATTTATTTATATTGTTTATTTATCAAATTTCTCTATTTAAAAAGACCACTATGATATTTACTGTCATTTATATTTGTACTTCAACTATGATTAGTTTATTTGTAATAGGTGTAAAATCGGACAATAAAAAATTAACAAATTTTATATCTATTCTAGCTATTACGATTCTCTTCATTTGTTCAATAGGTGTGGCTGGCTATTTTAATAATCATAAACATGATGATTTCCAGAAGAAAGAGATTTTATTAACTGGTGCATCGAAGGCTTTCCAATCACTTAATATAAAAAATGAAAACATTGTATCTATTGAGGTTGGAGAATATACAAAAAAAGATGGTTTTCCTTTTAGATAAAAAGTGAAAGTCGTAAGTTCTGACTCTGAAAAAACCTATTATTTCGAATGCTCGGATTATAAATGTGAAACGATGATAAGGTATACATATCCAGTAGAGGATTGAAGGGAAAATCGGATTATCATTTGGTTATTTATGATATTAATACCTTTTATTATGTTAAAACCTATTGATGGTCATGCGACTGAGAAAAAAGATTAACCACATATAAAAAAGGTACATCGTTTTATCCCATTGGATGGTATAATTTTACGTATAATTAATTTAGAAGGAAGTGAATTCATGAGTGATTTAGAAAAAATCAAACTCGTGAAGCCGCCATTTCCCAAGCTACGATGTTTTTCTTTCAAACCTATAATTATCTAGGAGAGGATTATTTTGAAGAAAAACATCGGAAACAAAACACCTAGCTTATTACTATTGATTGTATTAGTAGGCTTCCCACAAATTAGCGAAACTATTTTTAGCCCATCATTACCTTCTATTGCTGAAGTGTTTGAAACTTCTATGAGTGATGCACAGCTTACGATGAGTGTGTACTTTATCGCTTTTGCCTTAGGTGTATTTTTCTTTGGACGTCTATCCGATAAAATCGGTCGTCGGAAGGCAATGCTTTATGGGCTGTTTTTATATTTTGTTGGTAACGTACTTTGTTTAGTAGCAAATGAAATGGCAGTTTTATTAGTCGCACGCTTTATTCAAGCGTTTGGTGCAAGTGTTGGCTCTGTCGTGACACAAACGATTTTACGCGAAAGTTTTTCTGGTGTTGCGCGTCATAAAATGTTTGCTCAAATTTCAGCTGCCCTTGCCTTCACACCTGCCCTTGGCCCATTAATCGGTGGTTTTACCGACTTTTATTTTGGCTTTAAAGTCGTATTTTTAGTGTTAGTTGCTATGAGCATTATTGTATTTTGCTATGCGTATATACGCTTACCGGAAACAGCGCTAACACCAATCGAAATGAAGCCTATACTACCAATAGTGAAGCGCATGATTACAAATGCGCGTCTATGGCGCTACGGCGTATTAATTGGTGGTATTAACGGTGTATTATTTAGCTATTATACTGAAGCACCATTTATTTTTACGCAATACTTTACACTAACAAGTGCGGTGTATGGTTTTTTAGGTATTATCGTTGCGCTCGCTTCTATTGCCGGTGCGATGCTATCTAAACGACTTGTTAGCCACATAAAACCTGAGAAGATTATCGTACGAGGGTTAGTCATTATGCTTATCGGTACATTGCTCGCTACATCGGTGCATTTTTTACCGATTGCAATACAAATGCCAACTATGATTGTTAGTGTGTTCATTATTTTATTTGGTACAGGTACCGCTTTACCAAACTGTTTAAGCTTAGCGCTCGTTGACTTTCATGACGTCATTGGTTCTGCCGGTGCGATATTTAGCTTAGGTTATTATTTACTGGTCAGCGCTATAATCTATGGTATGAGTATTTTCCATAATGGAACAGTCTTAGCAATGCCACTATATTTTTTAATACTTGGGATTGTTATGCTTTTTATAAGCTTACCCTTACTTAATAAAAAGAGATGAATTCTCACGCTACGTTATAGGGGTCACTACCGACCTTTATTTTAAAGCTACAATAATCGTTTCATTATGTTAAAAAATATCAAATTTTATTATAGCATCCTCTTTTGAGGATGCTTTTTATTTTGGTTGAAGGGATGCGTACTTATGAAATTCATGAGTCGGTAATAAAGCATGCTAATTGTGACTAACTTCGCTGGTAATCAAACAGAGCCATTTTTACAACATCTGCACCCCAAGGGGTGTATAGCAAACTAGAACAAGAAATGGAAAATAAACTCAAGCTAAGTTTTGAATTTCAGTCAAAAGAATGAAGTGAAAGAATAGTGGTGTAAATATAATAGATGTAATTGCTATGATGTTTTCTATCTTAAATAATTAAGAAGAAAGCTAACGGAGAGGATGATTGGATGTGTAAAGACTTTATAATTTTTGGAGCAAGTCAAGGGCTTGGCGACGCCTTTGTAAAAGGTCTACCCATAGAGGGAGATACGGTATGGATGGTGTCAAGAACACGACCAGAAAGTTTGGATATTAATGATGGTGTAAATCGCAAATGGCTCTCAATAGATTTATCAAGTCAACAACAAATATCTGCTTTAAAGGAAACCTTAAAAGACATTGCAATAGATGTATTAATTTATAATGTTGGCGTATGGGAAAAGCGTGGTTTCGAGGATGACTATACATTTGACAAGGATGAAATTGAAGATATTTCCAACTTGATCAATATAAATCTAACTTCGACCATTACATATATTCAGGCGCTTCTACCGAACTTAAGACAAGCTAAAAATGGAAAAATCATTTTAATTGGTTCAACTGCAGGCTTAGATCACACAAACAGTTCACAAGTTTCATTTGCTGCATCTAAATTCGGCTTACGAGGCATTACAAATGCTCTACGTGAACATTTGAGAGGGGATAAAGTCCCTGTCACCTGTATTAATCCAGGGGAGCTGGCTGCAGAAGTACCATATGAAGAAGGCGCAGAAAAGGCAATTGATTTATATGAAGGTACACGTATACCTGTACAAGATATTGTATCTATTGTGCAATGTGTGATTAATTTATCACCAGTTTCATGTGTTAAGGAAATTATTATCCCTTCAATAACAGACTTAAATGCTTAATCGTTTCAAAATAAGTAAAAGTAATTAAAATACAATAGATTTTAAGCCTTTTACACTCATCTGTGGAGGGTTTTATTATGCAAAAAGGAAGCTGTCCAATGAAAACAGACACATGTGTAGGCGGCACCATGGCAGAGGCGCTTGTTTCTTTGGAAATGAAAAGCTCCAATGCTTTTGGAAATTGCTTCAATGGCTATTCAGTGCCGTTGCCATCCAATTTACATGGTGCATGAAAAGTTACCAAAGTTTTGACAAGGTAGAGATTACATGGATGGGATGATACGTATCAAAAGAAACTTACTGCTTGTATTAATGCTTACATGTCTGACTAAGGACTTACTTATAAACAAGATTTCCATAAAGCAATCAAACAGGGAAAGCCACCAAGCGTAACAGTGCCATTCATGAGATTGGAGAAAACAATTTAGCGTAAAATAGTTTTCTTAGAGGTGATCATATTTGTTGAGTATTTATGTCAGGTTTTTTTGTGTAATACTTTAAATTGAGCTAAAATAAACCTTATTAGTATGTTAAAAGACACGAAAAATCATTTGCTTGGAGGTTGAGTATATGAATGAAAAGAAGAAGGGGAAATTACAAATCTTATTCATAGTTTTAATAATATCACTATTGGTTGCGGCATTTGTTACTTTTTTCCTTGGTCATTTCATGGTGGGTTCTGTTTTATTTGTAATCTTTATAGTTATTTTGAATGCTATTAGTAGTTGGAAGAGAATGAAAAATACAGAGTATATTCATTTTAAAAATCATAAATATAATGAGAAATGGTGATTATACCTAGGAGTATATATGAAAACTCACTATTATTTAGGCTGGTTTAACAATTTTTTTCCCGACAAATAGAGCAGAGTGTTACAGTGGGATATAACTGATAGAAGATCCCTAGCTATGATTAGCTCGAATCCCTTTTTTTATGAACAAGATGGTGCTGCTGAACGCTCATGGCTTGACCAGGCAGGCATTTTGTTTGATGAATATCATTTAATTAATTATCGTGTACAGAAGAACGATGCACAAACCATAATTCAAAATGCTTCAGTCATTTTCTTGTTGGGTGGAGATACTCTTAAACAAAATGGGTTTCTGATGGAATATGAATTGTCAGATTTGATTAAAGAAAGCAGAGCCGTTGTGATGGGAGCAAGCGCTGGTGCAATCAACATGTCTGCTAAATGGTTATGCTCGAAAAACTTTGGCTATAAAGTTGAAATAAGCTCATTTTACGATGGAATCGGCCTTGACGACTTTTCCGTCCTGTCTCACTTTGATCTTGAGAATAATATCGCATTGATTCAAGACGAGCTGTCTTCCTTTTCGGAAGAAATGGATATTTATGCGTCGAACAAAGATTGCGCTGTACGTGTAAAGGGCGGCAAAATCGACATTTTAGGCAATGTATATTTAGTTTTTCACTCACAGATTCAGAAATTGGATGAGACGCTTTAGTTGTGTTGAATGCGTATGGCTAAAACTGCAAAGCTTCTACTTTAAACCAACAATTGTAGAGCAACAAAAAAAATCAAACGTATAAAGATTGATATCGTTAATTTATTGAATTTTTTAAATATCTAAACAAGCCACTCACTTTGAGTGGCTTGTTTGATTGTAAAAATTATATTTTTACCATATTAACTTTAGATATATTTCAGAAAATTTTATGCCTTCTATTGTTGCTTTTTCAAAGAGCTCTTCATATCCATTGAATTCTTGAGAATATTGATCTCTGGTTCTTGATAGATAAGATTTGCCAGGATTATGGCTTATCCAATATTCATCGTTATTATAATAAAAATTAAGTTCTTCACCCATTGCAATGATGCTTTTGAATTCTAAGTATTCTTTTTCTGTCATGCCTATACCTCCTTTTTAGTATGCCTCATATCTTTTAGTACCATTCTAAATTGGCTTTTTAATCCTAAAACATTGTTGGTATATGAAATTATTCGAAGCATACTACAGCTTGTCTGTGAGTGTAAAGCCGTTGACTATATCATATTGCTGACAACAAGAGAGTGAAACTTACTCAGTAATCGTTCCCTATGGAGGTATTTATGTTTATCAGGTGGGGAATTTTACTTAAACTAAAGGGGTCTAGTCAGATTGATGAGGATTTACAACGGTAGGCAAAGAAAAGTCCCAAAACTACTTTAGGAAGCTTATACTTCAACTTATGACGCAGTTTAATTTAAAAATATTTCAATTCATTAAGGAAACTTCTACCAATTAATTTCGTTTCTCTTAGGAGTGGAGAATTGATGATGTAGTACATGTAATTTATTTTTGAAAGGGGAATTAAGAGGTGTTTAAAAAAGTAGCTATAATTTCAGGAATTTTATTTAGTTCAATTTTGTTAGTTGGGTGTAATGAAGAGCCGGAAGTAACAGTAATAGATGCTTCGAAAAACGAGGAAAATGATGGGAGTTTATCATCTGAAGAATCAAATTTATTATCAAAATTAGGAGATAAAATAATAGTATCTATTACAGAACAAACGGAACTTGATAGAAATTCAATAACAATAATGTTAGGCGGTAATCCTGCTAGTGGAATTATTGATGTATCAGTAGGTATCCCGTTGGATGCAAAAGTTGATGATACGATGATTCAACAAATAGTTAAAGATTCTATTAAGAATGTTGTTGAAACAGAAAATGTAGCAATGAGCGAAGAAAATATAACAATAAAAATTGAGAAATACCAACGGAGAAGTTCTTAAAGGATACAAACAACCTTAAAAGTACAGTTGCTTTATAAGATTGTGAAAAAATGTACTTAAACAAATGGGGCTAGGATTTATAACATATACATAAATAAACTTCATAACGTTCCCAAATGAAAGTTTAGACATACACCCAAAAGTCACGTAAACGTACACGAAAATGCACGAAAACAATTCGATTACAATATTTAACATGGTGTATAAACTCTACCTTGGTTGCTAGACGTGAGCTACGATATTTTTACCTTTATAAAAAAGCCTTCATCCATTAGATGGGGCTTTTTATTTATTTGAATTTCACATAAATAATAGGTAATAAAGTACTGTTAGTGAATTTTTATAATACTAAAGTTTAGTTGTCTTGTCAGTCGATTTAATCAAATGTATCTAAAGTAATTGTAAAAAAATATAAATATATTCTATAATGAGTAAAAATTTGAGAAATTGAGGTGATTTTATGGGTAAACCAGTAGATTATAATCTTTTTCCAACCTATCAAGACTCACTAGATTCCAGACTCATTGAACGTAAAGAAGAATATATTGAAGAACTTGAAAAAGTAAAAAATGAAGGTGTTGTATTACGATTTGAAAAAGCTACTGAGTTACCCCCTTAATTAAAAAGCGTCTCTATTTGAGGTGCTTTTCAATTCGCTTTGAAAACTGCATCTAACAGCCAAAACGCTTTATGAAAGGTAGAATTTGGTGTGGTTTTGAGAGTGGAATTTGTAGAAGAAGATTCCAATTCGTGGACTCTTACATTATTATTAAGTAAGTAGAGAATTTAAAATCCTTGCCATCATGTATAATAACGGAGGACTAATATGACACCAGAACAAATTGTTAAGAAATTTTTTGAGGAAGTACGGTCAGGGAAAAATCCTGGTTACGCAACTGAATTAATGGCAGAACAAGTATGGGCACATCAAGTTATTTCTGAAGAAGAATTAACGGTTTTAAGAACGCCAAACGATTATGCAGACCATGTGAAAGAAATGGTAGAAGCATATGACGATTTTTCGTTAGAAATCCAAGAATTCATGGTACAAGAAAATAAAGTATATGTACGCTGGAAACAAGTTGGTACGCATGTTGGAGAGGTCGACGGATATCAGCCGACAAATCTCCCTGTTATTGAAATAGCTAGTGCAATATATAGAATTGATAATGAAAAAATAGCAGAATACTGGATTCAAATTGATCGGGCTGGTATTGAAAAACAACTAAAGCGCAATAAAAGTATTTAACATCCTGCGGGGTGTTTTTATTTTGCTCTGAAAAGTGAGTTTCGGTGGTCTACCCTTTAACAGAAGGTGGCCGAGTACAATCACAAGCCGATTTACCTGTAGAAGAACAGGCTAGTAAAACTGTTCGGCTAACAAAAGTATGGATGTCTTCTCTTGATACTAGGCTTCGTAACTCTCATCGCAAGTGAGATGGCTGAAAGCTGATAAAGACGGCTTTACCATTATGGTAAGTGGAAATCAAAAGCTCCTAGACTTTTGGGCATTGCATTCATGAATATTCAGTGCTGGTGTCATCGATTTACTTGGTAAACGGTAAATTACCTAAATATAAACGTGTAAACAGGCGTTTACCAAAGCTTACAAAGAAGTGAAGCCACCAATTGTGACAGTACCATTCATGAGCTTTGAGGGTTGGAGAAAGTAGTTTAGTGGTGAAAGGAGAGTAAAGTTTGTTTGAGCATAACTAAGTTTTCGAAATAAAGCTTGATAAAAATCACCTCGTTATTTTTTCTTAGAGATGATTTTATTTTTAGGTATTTATCTAAAAATTGAATTGATTTTGGTGGGTAAGCAATATGCAATGAAGAAAGAATCTGAATGTATAGTATTTAAACTTATGTATACTAAACTTTTTTCAGGGAAAACATAGGTTAAAAATCTTATGAAAATTAAACCAATATTTTATATAATAGGAAAAATAGGTTACATTTGATTTTTAATTTAATATAGTTGGGATATTCACTGGAGGTATATATATGTTTTTTAAAAGAAAACCGAAAATAAATGAAAAGACAATCAAGGAACTCTTACGGAAATTGGAAACAACATATACGAATAAGGAAATCGAACAATTGTCGAAAATATTTCATCCAGACAACCGTGATATCTCCTTTTTAAATCACTTTTCTCTCATGATGAACTTTCAAATTTACAATATTACATCTGAAATTCTCAACCTCGAAGTATTGGAGATGAATGAGGAGGTGGCAAGTTTTACATATACGCGGAAACATATGTTTACATGTATAAATAAAGAGGATGAAAACGGGACAAACCCGAACAATATATCCAGCTACTATGTCCAACTTAAGGTAGAAAGTAAAACAATATGGATTATGAAGTATGCAAGATATAGTGAGCTTTTTTTGGATCTTGAAGGAAAAATTCTACCGGATGAAAAGGCGGTTGTACCACCCGGAGCCGTGTACTTGGACAATATGAAGCGCTTTATTGATATTATCTATCTTGAGCATTTTAAGCCAGCTACCTATCTTACATATACCGATAGTGAGTTCATCGGCTACTATCCTGAAGCGGAGCGCTTTACCTATTGCACATCGGAAAAGCTTACCTTTGATTACTTTCAAAAGATGGAGGCTGCCTCGATAGAAGAGCATACAAATGCGTATATAGAGGGAAATACCCTGGAATATAGTGATATCCTGATGAAGGAGGAGAATTACTCTATTATTGAATCAAAATTCAAGGGGAGCACCGGCTTACAGCATGAACTGGTTTTGAGCATGCTTGCCCCGGATGGGTTCTTTATAGTCCGTTTCTTGAAAAGCCACAACGCTCCTATTGAGGAAGAATTGCGCTATCGTCTAATCGAACAGATGAAAATCGCTACGGCACACCTTGACATTTCCGTTTGATCGGCTGCCATTTTTTAAGAGAGAGGAAATTATAAAGTCATCTTAAGTTACCTTTATTGTCGAAAGGTTCGAGAATAATATTTGAACATGGTTATGAATTGTTTTTTTACATTACAACTGAACCCAATATTGAATAAAATACAAAAAGTAAATTGGCTTGAGATTGTGAAGAACAGTTCTTAAACTAACGGAGCAATGTAGTTTAAGATTATTTGTTAATTACTGATGGATGATTTACTTAAATTGGAACTTCTATTCATGCCTAGCATATTAAAGCAAAGGGACTGTGACAGTTGAAAGAGATACATATAAAACGGAATCATTAAAAGGAGAAATGAAGTGAATATTTATTTAGTAATATTACCAATGATTAGTATGTTGTTAGGTTTGTATTTAGTGTGTCTGGGACTCTGGGAATTAAGACTTGGTATAGATAGAAAAAGATTTATAACCTTCTCGTTTACAGGGCTATTTTTGATTTTTATATTACCGAATATGTTTGGGTTTCTTCAATTTAATTTTTAATAACTTTTAATAAATACCTTTCCGCTATCTGAAATAACGGGTCCTTTACTTCTATAATAAGTATAATATTTTTCTACTTAAACTAACGGAGTAGGTTAGTTGGAGAGCTTTTCATTTAGCAACTGTAAGTAACTAAAGCAAACCAGAAATAGTTTGAGCAAGTAAATGATGAACAGTACTTGGAAATAAATAAAGTAAAAAAGTATTAGTTTTATTTAATCCGTATAGGTGCAATTCTAGAGAAGAAATTGTGCTCCTTCTTTAATAAGCTGGCCAGTTTGTTAAATAGTGAACAGGGGGGATATGATGCAATTTATGAAGAAATATGGCTTTTTAATATTTACTATAGTTATTACATTAGTAGGTTTTTTTGTATTAAGGTTTAGTGTTGATCTGGGAGCAGGTGCAGCTAATGCATATTTAGATTCTATGGTTGGTATGGATACGGCTGAGTTCCATTCCATTCAGTCCAAATATATAATATCAAATATGATTGCAGGTGGAATTCTATTGTTTTTAGGATTAATATTTCTGTTTTTCTCCGTCTATAGACTTTCCAAAAACAATAGCTAGGATATTCAACATTCGGACGCGGTTGTTCCTTTTTAACTTATGGAGGATTTAATGCAAAAGGGATTTATAACGTATCTGTCAACAACTACCAAATGAAAGTTTGGAAATATACTAATAAGCCACGATTGTTATTAAATTAATGTTTCGTGGTTTTTTTTATGAAAATTATTTATAAGTGTTTTATACACCTTATTTAAAAGTCAGTAATAGCACCACATGGCAAACGTCTAATATTAACAAACCAACGACTGATTTTTTGTGGACTTAAATCTAAATCCTGATTAATAGAGGGAGGTTTTTATATGCACTTTTAGGGTTAGTCATAATTAATAAAAGTTTCGATTATAAAAGTGATGATAAAAGATACTTTATTAAATCTATATGCACTGGAATATTTGTATTTCTACTATCTATAAGTTTTGCTGCTTATAAATTTTTATTTTTGTAAGTTTTGTTGATTATAATTATAAATATTCTTCTAAGAGAAATAAAAAAGTGTTGTAGTGGAGATTTCTAAAAAAAGTATATTTAAAAATTAAAATAGGATTTTTAGTACCTTTTATATAATTTTTTGAAAAGCTAACCGAAAAAATGGGTAGATTGCTCATTTGCGCTCTTGATCTTTTTTTCTTGTTTTTTTACCAGTAGACGCCCATTCATACAAAAATATAAAGAAAAAAGTATTATGCTATCCTTTAATAATTTATATTAAGGGAGTAAATATTATGAATTCGATCTGCTTATGGAAAAATAATAACCCCAGTTTTAAACTGGGGAGTCGGTTTGTCAGGTAAATAAATATTATTTTTCTGGATAATCTACGTGTAATGGTGGTGGAACTAACCAACCTTTATTTTTATTAAGACGTAGTAGTTTAGCACCGATTAGAGCTTTTGCTGCATGGAATTGACCATACATTAAAGCAATATCTTCTCTAGTTGATGTGCCCATTGCCTGACTGCATGCTACTAATCCAGCAGCTAAGTCTACTGACAGTGCAGCGCTTATTTCTGGATCATTAAACTTTGCGCCTGCAGGAATATCTTCCAATCTTGCTACAGGTCGTTCAGGTGGTGCAGGAGGTAAACCAATACCATTTGTTTTAAGTATTTTTTCTAATTGTTTTACTTCATCTCTGCAAAGCTCAATTATATCTTCAATAATTTTTTTAAGATCTTCATCACCTGCGTGATTATAGAACGTTTGATAGCCAGCAATCATGCCGTAGTCCGTCATTAAACCTGTCCAAACACTAAATACTTCACCATAATGCAATGGTTCATCTTTTGGATTTCCACCAAGAATACCCATACTTACACATCCTTTTCTTATTTTTGGCTAAAGCATGGTTAGTATGGGTGAAATATTAAAAATAATTCATATGAAAATAAGGTTACTGAACAATTTAAGGAAGGAAACAATTATAACTTAGATTAGTCTGCTTCAAATCGAATAGCTTGAATATCTTGGCAATCTACGGCAATTGTTGAACCAGGTTCTGTTTCTGGATCATTAAAGAATGCACAACAATTATTTTGATCAAAGGTAATAAAAATAACATCTTCTATTACTTGACCACCAAATAAGAAAAGATCAACTTCAGTCTGAGTTTGTAAACGTTTTAATTGATTACAAACACAACCTTTACAGCGATTAG
Organism: Lysinibacillus sp. NPDC097868; assembly: GCF_044761135.1. NCBI lineage: Bacteria > Bacillati > Bacillota > Bacilli > Caryophanales > Bacillaceae > Lysinibacillus > Lysinibacillus sp. NPDC097868. The sequence goes on from NZ_JBIWBS010000001.1 coordinate 1,306,119, forward strand.
TATCTTTCTCATGATGGCTCTCATTATCATCACAAGAATAGCACTTTTTCCGCATATTGTGTGTAGCCTTTCTGTTAATGCTCATTTTCAATCCTCCTTCCTAAAGTAATCTTGACCTACTTTGTTAATTTATGGTTTGAAAATATAACTTGTTTTGCAATTGTCTAGTAAGTATTGTTTTTGTTTTACAAAAAAAGAAAATGGTTAATAGACCATTTTCTTTTTTCGTCAAAGTATCTCATAGGAATTTGGGTAAAGGAATGCTCGTTGAATACGACTTGCATGATGAAGGAGCAATTGTATCATTGAGAGTTTGCCTAGCAACAAAAAGGAACTTTATTTTCGTATTACAGCTTTAGGTCGAGAGGTTTGCTTATTCCATCATGCACTTCATCAAGAAATTGACACAAGTGTTCATCAATTTTTACAGCAATACGATGAAGAAGCATTACAGACGACACTAACTATCTTAACAGACGCCATGCAGACATCTTGGCTTTCTTTAGAGATCAAGGACGAAAAATGTTCTCGACAAGCAACACCTCTTGATGATGTATCTCGTTCCACTTCAGATATGACTGAATTAGCATCGACGCTGCAACTATTAGATGGAAAAAACTTAAAAAAAGCCAAAAGTATACTTCGAACTATATTTTTTGAAGAATAAATTTATTTAATATAAAAATGTTGTTCAACAATGTGGCTCGATAGTGGAACAAAAGGAACAGATGTAACAAAAAGAACAAATGTAAAACATGTACAATAGTTTGTGATTGAAAATTTGTATTGTAAACTCGGAGGTAGGTTCGGTGCGTTAAAGGTTTCTTCGCTTAGTATTTATAAAATCCTAAATATTAGAAATAGACAGACCGACGACCAACCAGCGCTTCATAAACTTGTTCGAGCCAAGACATACATGGCAGGAACATATTTTTAAATGAAAAGGCAAATAAAATAACATCTACAAAATAAAACCGTTCGCTTGTATGTGAATGTCAGAAACCAAGCAATTGAGGCTACTAAATTGGTAGTCTTTTTTTAATCTTAAAGAGTCACAAGTCAAGGTGACAATAATGTTAGATACCATTATTAATTGTCACCTTTTTCAATGGTTTAAAGATATATTTTTGTTTAACATAGCTCTATAAAGCTATAAAGGAGAGAGTGTCTTGAATATATCGGCAATAAATAATGACTTATTCAGAATGCTTAATAGTCTCGGGAAAGAATTTCAATTCTTCAATTTACCAATGATTATTATTGCTGAATACACAGTTGTTTTCTTAGCTACTTTTGTTATTTTGTTCTGGTTTACCAAAGATAAAGAAAATAAAATAATGCTCATCTGCGCAAGTATGGCTTTCGTATTGGCTGAAATTATAGGGAAATTTGCTGGATTATTGCATTTTAATCACCAACCATTTGCTGTCCTTTCGAATACAAATCAGTTGATAGAAAAAGCAATAAATAATTCTTTTCCAAGCGATCATACCATATTATTTTTTTCATTCTGTATGTCCTTTTGGTTGTTTAAAAAAGGTAAATGGATACTCTGGATTTTGCTTGCAATCTTAGTCGGAGTTTCGCGTATTTGGGTAGGAGTTCATTATCCTTTAGATGTTATTGTGGGTGCTATTATTGGAATTACTTCTGCAATAATAATTTATTTCACAGTTCCAAAATTGAAGCTAATAGGAAATGGAATTACTAAATATGAATCCATTGAAAAAGGTATCAGTAGCAAATTTCATAAAACTAAAAAAATCTAATGTAAACCCAATTAAAAGTCACGTCTAACAAGATGTGGCTTTTCTTTTGTTTTGAAAACTTCCTCAAACAGCCATACAAATAATAATGGACTGGTTTGCGGGTGACCAGGTTTATCAGGAACATTAGATAACGAGGAGCACTGACATGTACTAGTAACCGATAGGGCTGAGTTTGGTGTGATTTTGAGAGCAAGAAGTTATTTTTATTTAGATAACGGAGATATAGTTTCTACACCAGAAATTGAAGCTGATTCTTACAAAGAAGTTTTCGGCACCTTTTATGAAGTAGATGAATTAGGAATGATAAACATTGAATTGGAAGCAGAATCTATATTTATACCTGCAAATAAAATTTCTAGAATTAAAGTTACTAACGATACAGAAGTAGCTGAAAAAATGGGTGTAGGTTTCATATCCTTTTAAAAATAAGTGTGCGTTAAGACCAAGAACTAAGCCAGACATCGACAACTTAGCAAAGGGCATTAAAGACGGACTTAGTAAGGTTGTTGGCATGACGATAGCCAAGTGACGGAGTTGTTTGTTCGTAAGCCCGAGGGAAGAAGTGACGATTGAGTGGTAAATTTGGGGATTAAAATCAAAAACCGGCAAAAAAATCTGCCGGATAAATAATTAATTGACGTTATTTCCAAAACCATAATTTGCTTTAGGGCCAGATGCTCCTTGGAGGTACTCTGCTTCCGCATTTTGAACTTGTTGTCTTACTTGGTTTGCATCAGTCTCAGTTCCGAATTCTACGTTGTTCGTTGAATTCATAAAATTTTGATTTGAAAAAAGACCAGAAGCTTGATTTTTGTTCGCTTCAGCTTGCTGGATTTTTTGTCTAATTTGGTCAGTAGTTTGGTTCTGGTTTCGATTTTTTGACATGGATTTCACCTCCTCAAATTAGTCTGTTCAGAAGAGGTTTTATTATCACTAGGAATTATTATGTAATACTCAGGAAGTTACTGATCTTTACCAACAACACTAGTAAGTGATCCAAAAAGAATCTTATATGAGGGTCACTGGACCAGAGTGACCCAAACCAACAAATCAAGAGGTGTCAAACTAAGAAACTAGCTTAACACTACTATTTATATGATTGGATTACTATGTTTGTATAGTTCATAGCCTTTGAAAAAGGAAATAAAAAAGGCTATAACGGCGAGGTCGTTATAGCCCAAGAAAAGTGTGTGATAGTGACACATCTATCTTTACCACGTTGTATTTAATTTTATACATTAAAAATAAAAAAAGGATCACCTCAATTAAGAAAGTGATCAAAAAATGAAAACTAAGAGCCATGTGAAGTGCCAATTCTAAAGATTGGCCAGAGTGATATATCTTAAGCAAATTACAGGACACTGTATTCTATGCAGTGAATAAAGGTCTGGTTAGGCGCTTCATGCATTGAATTTTTTACATCAAAATAAAAAGGGATCACTTTAAATTACAAGTGATCCAGGAATGGGTTGCTAAATTCCCAAGATACAAGGAGTCATTGGGCAATGCAAGATATCCAAGGCATAACAGGAGTGATTTATCTATAAAAAAATCACGATACACTTTTATGCTAAGGAATAAATAGCGATAGGGTTAGGCGGTAGTTCATTATATAAAAAAAGAGGGAGGCTGTGACGGTCAACCAACGCCACAGCAAGTGCGTGCGATACACTCAATAATAATTTGTGAAGATTAAGGGGAAATATACATCTTAAATCGGTGCAGCACATTATGAAAATGTTCAGTCAAAATTTGTGAGTTAATTAGTAAATTTAGATAACTTTTCAACTTCTTCAGGAGTAATGTGTTTAGCCTTATATGAAATGACGGCCTTATTTGAAATCACTTTATACTTTTCTGAAGGTAAACCTGGTGGTATACGAAAAGTGATGTTAATTAATTTATGCGGTGGATTGTGCGCACCTTCAAATGAAATAACCCTTAAACTAACGTCATAATAGTCATTTTCCCTATTTCTTTCAATCTTTTCGATTCTTCCAAATTCGAATAATTGATTATCACCGTATGAGGTCATTGTTTCAAGAATTGGTATACCTAATTCGCGTAAAAAGGCTAACTCTATCACACTCGGTGGTTGATCTTGAGGGAAATATTCTGTATCGGATTTAGCAAAAGCAGAATTTATGAGGAGAAGGCTCATTAAAAGTAACGAGATGATAATTATTTTTCGCATCTAAACAATTCCTTTTAGTATTTTTCTTGTTATTTACGAAATCCAAAATTTTATGCGTTGTTAAATATTTAGCTTACTGAATAATTTGCGGATATAACGAAAAAAGAGCGATTAAAACATCGCTCTAAAGAATTCGTAAAATCCTGTTTTCATTGGTATTGCCCAAACAAAGAAACCAAGTAGGGCAATTGGGCCAATAAAGAAATTATATATCTTTGTCGGCAAGATTTTTCCGAATAACGTTTTATAGATTGCTACGCATACTACCATTACAACCGGCAGTAAAATCAATGGTGGTATCAAAAATAACAGATGGCGCTAGCGGTAACACATATGATTACTCGAATCACCATCAAGGAAGTGCATCTCAACAAGCAAAGGGAAATAATATGCCCCTACCTACTAATGCACAAGAGGCTGGCGCTATTATAGTGACATTTGGAAAGCACCAAGGGAAGACGCTTGGACAAATATGGCGAGAGGATTTACCTTACACCAAATGGTTGGTGAGTAGCGAAAAGACGGATGAAGCAATCCGTGAAGGTATTGGATTGATGCAAGTTGCAGCTGCTCAACAGCAAGCTCACCAAAAGATGCAACAACAACAGGTAGGGTAAATGTATAATGTACCACACAAAGTCCTTCTGCCTGCTTGGATCTTCGAGCAGGCGAAGGATCCAAACGAAATGAGATGCCTAGTAGTGGAATATATGAAACGCTATCCAGACTATCGAATTATCGAAATAAGCGGTAGTTTCGTAGTCTGTGAGCGGGAACAAGCCTTTTTAGGAGGTAGTTATGATTAAAATTCGATTTTTCATTTTATTGGCCGAACGTAGCCTAAAAATACGAGACATTCACCAATGTACAGGTATTCCTATAATTACACTTAGAAATCTGTATTATGGACGTTCGAACAGCATCAAAATAAACGATTTAAAAGCGATATGTAAGGTTTTGAAATGCGATGTAGGTGACATTTTACAATACGTTCAGGAGGGCTAAGTTGCTTGAACTACGAAGGTTTAGAGGATGATTAGTCGATGGACAGTAAAACTTGTCATTTCTTGCGCTTACCCGGGAAATTAATTTTTATATCCTAACTGAAATACCACATTTCTACTAACATTTTAAAACAAAAAGAGGAGAGGCGAGGGCAAATGGGCATTATCCGAGTAGCTAAAAACAACAACTATGTAGTGATGAATCGTACAGCATTAAATGACAGCCGTCTATCTTGGAAAGCTAAAGGCATTATGGCTTATATGCTTTCTATGCCAGATGATTGGGTCACTTTTTGAAATGATTTAGGAGGGCAAATTAACTGACTCACATTTGAAATACTAGATGTCATGCAATAAGTGGTGAAATCAAAAAAATACCCCATAGCAGGATATTTTTATAAAATAAATTCAATTTTATATTTCCTTCTTTTCGCTTGAATTTCACAAGCTCATCAGTAGGTTAAACCTATAAGAGGGAATGGCTTGGTTTAGAAAGACAAAGATAGTGATGATAGAACCTAATAAATTTAAGAGAAATGGGATTTTGGACATAATATCCACTCCTTTAAGTTCAGTTAAAATGCAAGTAAGTACAAATGTAGGAATCAATATGCCTGTCATCATCAGTAATGGTAAGCCACTCCCATTAGACACTAAAGTGTTTCGACATATTAATTATAGCACGATCCATTGAAATAATACATTGTTTGGAAAATAAATTGCTCGAATTGGATTATGCTATTTAAGCCTTCTCGTTAGCATTATACCACAGCTTAAGGGGGCTAACCTAATGGGCAAACAAGTGCAAATTAATGTAACGAAAGAGAATTTACTGCAGTGGATTAAGAATTATCATTGGATGGTTAAGACAATTGAGGAAGCTAGACAGCCAGTAGCAAATGTCGATAGTAATAGTTACATTGGTGCAAAAATAGCAATGTACGGAATTGAGGCAATATTACCTAAGGCAAGCGGAGGTACTAGTGATCCTGTATTTATTAAGGTGCAACGACGATTGTATATAAATAACAAACGAATTCAGGAGTATGAAAGTAAGGTAATTGAGGTACAAAAGCGAATTCCATATGTGATTGGCGCCAGGGAGATAGAAGTGCTTCATATGTTACTAGATGGGGATAGTGGATAGTATGCGAGCTATTGGTAAACACATGAGTTTGTCTAGTACGACGATATTTAGAGTAAGAAATAATATTTTGAGTCAGATGATGAAGTAGCCAATGAGCTACTTCTATTTAATAACATTCGTTCAACAATCGGGCAATTTAATGGAGCAATTCTATATTTACTCATCCCGTAATACCATTATTAGTACGGAAATATCTTTCTTTCGATATAGGAATTCCCCGCTAGATAAAGGGAATTATCATTCTATATTTTACCATTAAATGAAAAAGTTACTTGACAGTTTAGAGCACTCTATATTATTTTTATATTGACTGATTAATCAATCAAAAAGAGGTGTTATAATGCCAAGAACCGAAACTCAAAATTTAGAACTACGCGAGCAAAGACGTGAAGAAATATTAAATGCTGCATTAAAGGTATTTTCAAGAAGAGGAATGGTTGCAACAAAAATCAGTGAGATAGCTAAAGAAGCCAACTTAAGTCACGGGCTAATGTACCATTATTTTAAATCAAAGGAAGAAATATTTACGCTTTTAGTCCAACGTGCTGCGAAAAGTTCTGTTCAGATTATAGAAAAGGCACGTCATCAAGAAGGCACACCATTAGGGAAAATTAAATGGATGACAGATCAGATTCTCCAAAGTTTATCGGAGGGGAAACAAATCTTATTATTTTTAATTATGATACAAGCTAGTACATCTGACACTATACCTGAAGAAGTGAAGCAACTTTTAACTTCAAAGGAATTCAAATCGCCAGTTAGTAGCTTATTACCTCTAATTATAGAGGGACAACAGTGCAATGAAATTATTCAAGAGAATCCACTAAAACTAGCCGTCAGTTACTATGCTTTTATTCAAGGTTTTGCCATTAATAAGTTGCAGTGGGCTGAATGTCCAATTCCAGAAGCTGAATTGATCATTAAAATATTTAAATAATTTTTTAGAGAAAGAGGTAATTATTATATGAGGGTACATAATCAAAATATGAAATTTTGGTGTTTGTTCACTTCACCTTTTTTCATTATATTATTAGGCTTTTTAACAGCAACAACTTTTACCCATTTTATTGGTGAATGGGCTTGGATTCCACTAGCGATAGTATATTGGAGTTTGCTTGGTCTTTCTATTTGGACTTTTAAAGGCAACAAAAATTTAGGTGATTGGTTTCAAAAGTCAAAGAAGGCTCCTTTTTGGGTAACAATAACAATGCTATTCGGTATGTTTCCATTAACAATTCTTATAATGAATTATCATATGTTTAATTCAATTTGGTTGATTTTCTATTGGCTCCTATTTGCACTAATTAATCCTTGGTTTGAGGAATACTATTGGCGAGGTGTCCTATTCGATGGCTTATTAACTAAATTCCCTAAATGGTTTGCGATACTATATACAACTATACTGTTTGTTATTAGCCATCCATTATTGTGGGGAGTATTTTCTTATGCAAATAAGTCTTATCATTTGTATATCTATTTATCAGTAGCAGGTATCGTGTGGTCAATTACATATCTAAAAACCAAAAGTTTACGTTTTGTTATTTTATCTCATTTAATTGTAGATATAGGGAATTTGAGTGTTCTAACTTTCTTAAATATATACCTACCACCTACAATGTAATAAATATTCTTTTGTTGTAAACGTTCTACAGGGAAAGCGAATTTTTGAAGATTAAATCTGTTTATTTCAATATATGATCTTTAAGAAATGAACGCAATTGTGGAACAAAATGAACAAATGGAACAAATGGAACAGATGTAACAAAAAGAACCAATGTAAAACATGTACGATAGTTTGTGTTTGAAAATTTGTATTGTAAACTCGGGGGAAGGTTCGGTGCGGTAAATGTTTCCTCATTTGGTATTTATGAAATACTAAATATTAGGGAAAGATAGACCCACGACCGACCTGCGCCTCATAAATTGGTTCGAGGCAAGACATACATGGCCGGCCCATATATTAAAAAAGATTAGGTATCTTAATTAATATAAAGGCCTAAAAATCGGAATAAGGAGTGGTTATCATGTGAACTTCGTCCACTTTCCATAATTCAGTCAAACTTACTATGAAATAAAACTTGGTACATTAAAGAGCCGTATGAGTCGTGAGAAATGGTTGAGGGATGCAACCAAAACAGCTAAGGTTGCAACTATTTTTAGTGAGGATGCAACCGACAACGAGATAGAGACAGAAAGTAGAAACCGCGGTGCACCAATAGGAAACAACAATGCAAAAGGAAATAAAGGCAATGCAAACGCTTCACCTCCGAAACGAAACACAAATGCACTAAAACATGGCTTCTTTCAAAAGTTCCTACCAGAAGAAACATTCGAAATCATGGAGGCAATGAACGAACGTTCTCCAGCCGACCTAAACTGGGATCAAATACAAATCCAGTATGCTGCGATCATTCGAGCTCAACGTATTATGCATGTTGAATCAAAAAACGAAATCATAAAAGAGCCCAAACGATAGAAGGTGCAAGGGGGTAAAAATCCTTCTCACGAAACGGAATACAACTTTCAATTTGCATGGGAGCGTCAGGCGCAACTACTCAATGCTCAATCAAGGGCAATCGGGGAGTTGCGTTCTTCTATTCGTCAGTTTGTGGAGATGGCAGATATGGATGATGAACGACGATTGAAGTTAGAGCAAATGCAGTTGAATCTTGATAAGACGAAACTTGAAATCGATAAAATCCAGTCTGGAGACACTACAACACAGGAAAGTGAAATTGCTAAGATGTTGCGTAAGATAGCAGGTTATGAATAATGACTGAACTTACTCCAAGTCAAAAAGAGGTCATGGATTCATTTATTCTAGAAAATCCTAAAATACTACTCGCCAGTGGTGCAAAACGTGCAGGGAAAACGTTCGTGTTTATTCTGCTTTTTTTAATGCATATTGCTAAATATGAGGGGCAAGGATTGTCTTTTATTATAGGTGGAGCTACGCAAGCAAGTATTAGACGTAACATATTAAATGATATGGAAGTCATTCTAGGTAAAGAGTTAAAGCTTAATAAATCAAATGCAGTTTCTGTTTTTGGCAACAAGATATATTGTTTTGATGGAGCTAATTCTGATACGTGGAAAAAAGTGCGCGGTTTTACCTTGACAGGAGCTCTACTTATGAAGGAACAGCACTTCATGATTTATTCGTCAAAGAAGTTATTTCACGATGCTCATATCAAGGGGCTCGTATATTAATTGATACCAATACTGAGAATCCAGCACATAGTATTAAAACGGATTACATTGATAAAGATGTTCAGATGTTAGATAACGGCCGTTTAAATATCAGAGCATTTCATTTTACTTTGTTTGACAATATCTTTCTTGATCCTGAATACGAAGAGTCCATTATTGCTTCTACACCTTCAGGCATGTTTACTGATCGCGACATTTATGGTTTATGGGTAGCAGCCGAGGGCATTGTCTACAAAGACTTTAATGAAGATCGTCATTATATTTCCAGTGAAGAGTTCAATAAACTCAACATCGTTAAATACTTTGCTGCGGTAGACTGGGGATACGATCACTTTGGGGCGATGGGTGTATTTGCAGAAGATGAAAAAAGGAACGTTTATTTATGTGAAGAACATGCTAAACAATATGAAGAAATTGACTACTGGGTAGAAGTTGCGAAGGATATTAGCAAACGCTATGGTAATATTAATTTTTATTGTGATTCGGCACGACCTGAGCACTTAAAACGTTTTTGACGTGAAGGCTTAAGAGCATTCAATGCCAAAAAGAATGTAATATCTGGGATTGAAGAAGTCGCCAAAATGTTTAAAATAGGGCGGCTTTTTATTGTTGAAGATAAAGTAAAAAGATTCAAAGATGAAATATATCAATATGTATGGAATGGTACAACTGGTGAACCAATTAGATTACGGAATGACGTACTAGACATGATTCGTTATGGTATCTACACACATTATCAAAAAGCAATTTTAAAAGGGAAAAATCGATAAGGAGGTAGTAGAGTGAACGAATATATTCAATACATCGATGAAAAAGGTGTTACGCCTCTATTACTTGAAAAGTTAATTTCATATGAGCTAAAAGAGATGGAGAAGGACGCTAAGGTGTATGGAAAAGACCTAGAGGACTTGGATGACGATCCTTAAGAAGTTGATAAACAATGAATCAGCAAGAGATTAATAAAGTGTTAGATGAACTAGAGAAGAAGGCTGAAAAAGACATTGAAGTGATCTTTAACAAGCGTTTAAAAGCTATCCTCGACCAAATGCTGCAGATGCATCGTAAGTTTGGTCAGAAGGGTGAAGCGACTTGGACGGACGTCAATAAATACAATCGTTTTACTCAGGAAATGAAGCTAATTGCTCAAGAGCTTAATGCGGATTACAAAGCGATTATTAAGCTAATAAGAGCGTCAGAGGAACGACTTTACATTGAGAGATACTTAATGATGGCTTACCTGTTAGAACAATCTACAGGCGAAGAAATGGGCTTTCAAATACCATCTTTTGAAGTGATTCAAGCAGCAATCGACAATCTAGTGGAATTTCTGACGCTACCAAAGATATTTGAAGCTCACAGGAACGACATAATCAGACGGTTAAACATCGAGATAGCGCAAAGTCTTCAAGCCGGCGAAAGCTATACTGAAATGGCGAACAGGATTGAGAACGCTATGGGGTGGACCAAGAAGAAAGCCATCCTTGTTGCTCGTACAGAAGGTGGCCGAGTACGATCGCAAGCAGATTTAGCTGTAGAAGAACAGGCTAGTAAAACCGTTCAGCTAACAAAGGTTTGGATGTCCGCCCTTGATACGAGAGTACGGAAATCACATAGAAAGCTAGATGGACAGAAGGCTGATAAAGACGGCTATTTTCACTATGGAAAGTGGAAATCAAAAGCGCCAAGGCTATGGGGCGTTGCATCCATGGATATTCAGTGTCGATGTCATTCGATTTACTTGGTAAATGGTAAATTACCTGAATACAGACGCGGTAAAGACTACATGGATGATACGTACCAAAAGAAACTTGCCGCCCGTATTGAAGCATACATGGAAGATATGGGGTTAACGTATAAACAGGCGTTTAATAAATCCTACAAAGAAGTTAAGCCGGCAAGTGTAACAGTACCATTCTTAAGCTATGGAGAGTGGAAAAAGAAATTTAACAGTGAAAGGTGGGTGTAGTTTATATGAGCATATCTAATTAATTTTTCAAAAATAAGTTTTCAAAATGAAGCTTGATAAAAATCACCTCGTTAGTTTTTTGTATGGTGGATATTTTATTTTTTGGTTATTTATATTAAAATTGAATTGATTTTGAATTGTTGTTTAAATTGTGTTCAACAAAAGGGCCAGACTGTTGAAAAATGGGGGCGTAATTCTGAAAGTAACTAAACGTTTATTTCTTTCATTATTAATCGGAGTAATTATAGGAGCGCCTTTTCTCGTTTATGATGTATTTAATGGAAATCCTGTTCGCTCCTTATTAATGGAAAATGCAACAAAAAATCACCTTCTTAAGCTAGGATATAGTTCCGATGAATTGTTAGAAGTTAAAGCATTCTATTCAATGAAGAAAGATGCAGGAATAAAAAGAACAAGAGTCCATGTTATTTTTAAAGATGAACCAGAAGAAAAATATGTATACATTCAGAGAGAAAAAAACAGGGAAATTCAACAAGGGTGTAGTTATTTTAATTCAGACACTAATGCTTTCGAAAGTGAGTATACCAATAAAAGGAAACATATGGTGAAAAACTGTACAATTACCGTCTTTTCAAAGTAATTGTTCTTCAGTTAAAGGGCACTATAGTCAAAAAGGGTTTCACCTTCTATTTATTAGAACATTTTTAGGATAATCTTTTTCTAAACATACTCTTTTGATTAGCTCTCATAATTACAAATCTACAGAAGCCATTCATTGTGAGTGGCTTTTTATTTTGTCTTTCCTCTCGCAGACGCTATAAAGAACGGGAAAATACACTATCGAACAGTTTAGGGATTCCATCGAATAACTAAATTGGGCAAAGAGGATATGATGAAAAACAATCCATTTTATTTAAAAATCTTTTTACCTTTAGCTATTCAAATGTTTGCAGATGGTGATGAAGGAAATCATTTAGAGAATCATCCACCACAAGGAAATGGCGTAAACGGACAAGGGGCTACAACGATACTTGAAACGGAGGAAGCGAAACAATTACGTGAGTTAAAGGCGCAATTTGAGCAATCACAAAAAGAAGCTGCACGTGAAAAGTTAATTAATCAGGCGTTATCTATTTCAACTGAAAAGCGTTTACCAAGTAAGTTAGTAGCGTTCTTTGTCGGTGAAGATGCTGAAAAGACAACAGCTAATTTAGGTGTATTTGAAGCGGAATTTAACGAAGCGGTTCAGGCAGAAGTGGATAAACGCTTTAAAGATGGTGGAACGCCACACCACCACAAAAAGGAGGGGGCTCAACAACATTGACGAAAGAAGCTGTACTGAACATGACAACGGATGAAATCAATGCGAATTGGGATGAAATCGTGAAAAACAATTTACTATAACCGTTTACAGATAAGGAGGAAATATCGATATGACGATTAAAAACTTTATTCCAACAATTTGGTCAGCTCGACTACTACACAACTTACAAAAGTCTTTAGTTAAATGACGGAATGTTAATTTTTAAACATGCTTTTCAGGTTGCGGTAGCGGAATAAATAATCAAAAAGTTATTACTGACTAACCTGACTAATTATTAAATAATAACTATATATGTTATTAGGAGGATTAGTTAGTGAAGTCTATATATACAAAAGTACACCAAACAATTATGGATGTTTGGCGTTATGATATAAAAAGTGATTACAATCATCATTTTTTATTGAAAGAAGATACATTGAAAAATGCAATGTATCATCATATTCGAAATCGATTAGGTGATACATTCATAAAAGACAACAACTTAGCGATTTTTACAGAATATTATATTGAAACGAATCAAAAAATTGATTTAGTAGTAGTGAAAATAGATGTAGATAAAGCAAAAAATGATTATTTAGGTAATTGTGTAGAGGAAATAATAGCAATTGTAGAAATGAAGTATAAAGGATCGAATGTTTCAGAAAAACATTTTATCAATGATGTTGAAAAAATATTAGTATTCACTAATCAGTTTAATTCAGAGGCAACGAAGTTCTTTCTAGCGTTTATTAGGGAAAAATATTTCCTTGCTGATGAAGTTACTAATTTTTTATCATTTTATGAAGGTTATCCAAGTGGTAGAATAGTAGAACTTTTATCGTATGGATCTGTTGAAGAAGATGATATGGTTTGGAAAGTATTTGAACCTTGATGAAAGCTAGTATCATTTAGATTGATGAATGCATAATAGTATGCGCTGAAAAACAATCGAGTTATGCAACAGTATCAAGTTACTGTTATGTATCACAAAGTTTTTCAGCGTTTTTATATTATTTAAATAAAGGTGGTGGTATTGGTATGGATGTAGCTGCAGTAAATGAAATTGCTTCAAGCCAAGCCGTATGGGCAATAGCATGTTTAATGATTGCGCTTGGCGCGTTTCGTTATTTAATTAGTAAAAACGATAAGTTGATGAACCGAGCAGAAGAACGTGAAAACAAATTAATGGATCACTTAGAACGATCTAATGAATCGCAAGAAAGAACCGCAATTGCACTAGATGGAATAAATCGGTCGCTGAATGCTTTGGAAGGTCGTGTGGATCGAATTGAAAAGCATACGCTCAAAAATAAAAACACAGAAAAGGAAGACGAATAATGGATTTAACGAACATTTTTACACTTGCAGCGATAATGGTCGCAATCGTTTTAGCAGTTTCAGAGGTACTGAAAAAATCATTCAAAATTAATACACAATACATGCCAATCACTTCCGTTGTGATTGGTATTTTTGTTGGTCTAGTTTGTTGGCCGTTATCGGAGTATCCCATATATGTCATGTTAATTGCAGGTTTTGTTGCAGGGCTAACAGCTTCAGGCACATTTGATTTATTGAAAGCGTCCAAAAAGGTTGGTGGATAATATGACTAGTGTAACTTCAACATGCAGAGATTTAGCCGAATTACTACCAGTGGCGCAAACAGCCAGCAGATTGCTGTTTCAGCAGTGCTATAAGTCAGGTATTGATAATATCCTTGTCACGGAAACTTACCGATCGCAAGCACACCAAAATTATCTATATGCACAAGGTAGAACAAGACCAGGGAAAATTGTAACGTGGACACTCACAAGCAATCACACTTCACGATTAGCTTGGGACATTGCCGTAGCTCCCCCTAAACCCTTATATGATGTTGATACATTAACAAAAGTCGGGGCTATCGCTCGTAAGTTAGGGATTACGTGGGGTGGTGATTGGACACGCAGAATCGATCGTCCGCATTTTGAAGTGAAACGCAATCGGAAGATACCAAGAGGATACAAATTAGAAGGACAAGTAATCGTACCAAGCAACAGTAAATTGAAAGTCCAATTAATTGTGGAAGACAAGAAGGAGGAGATTACAGTGGTTAATACAAATTGGAATCCGGGTTCACCCGCTATGGAAACTGAAACAGAAAACTTCATAGCACAGGCTGTGAAGGATGGTATTATTCAAGCTTCACACTTAAAGGATTTACAAAGTGGTGTGATGACTACGGATCGCTTAATTGGATTATGCATTACAATACATCAACGACGAACAACTAAATAAACAGTAAAGCGCAGCTTCATTTTTGGGGGCTCAAGTTTTTCAATTATAAAACTATGTTGGTATATTTAGGTATTTAAAGTATACTTTATAATGGGATTTCGTCAGAAATATGACTTGTGTAAAATAATCTTATGTAGAATAAGTTAATGGAAAATTGTTAACAGAATTAAGAATATGGGTGTCGAACATGAAATGAGGATTAAACGTATTATGTTTATAATATTTGTAGTAATTATTTCGTTTTTTGTGTTGATTCTTTCTGTGAGTTTTATAAATCATAAAATACAGTTGTCCAAAGAAGAAGAACTATTTGTTCCGATTGGGCAACTTGTAGAAGTTAATGGTCATCAAATGCACGTTTATACAGAAGGAAAAGGAGAAGATACTCTTGTTTTTATGTCTGGTGGTGGCACGAGCTCACCTGCATTAGATTTTAAATCACTGTATTCCTTGCTAAGTGGTAAATATAAAATCGTTGTTGTTGAAAAGGCAGGATATGGATTTAGCGAAATCACAGATATTGATCGAGACATTGATACAATTCTAGCTGAAACAAAAGAAGCTCTTATTAAATCTGGTGTTGAAGGACCATATATTTTATTTCCACATTCTATGTCTGGTATTGAAGCCTTGAAATGGGCGCAAGACTACCCTGATGAGATAAAAGCTATTATTGGATTAGATATGGCTGTTCCAGCTACATATGAAGAGTTAGATATCAATATGTTCCTCGTTCAATTAGGTGCTTTAGCTGCAAACACTGGTTTAACCAGATGGATTCCGAATTTATCGCAAAGTGACGCAATAAAATATGGTAATTTATCAGATAAAGATAAAAAGTTGTATAAAGCAATTTTTTATCGAAGAACGTTAACTAAAGATATGATTAACGAAATAAATAATATAAAACCAAATGCACAAACTGTTAAAAAAGTTGGAATACCAAACATTCCGATACTTTTGTTTACATCGAATGGTGAGGGAACTGGTTTTGATAATAAAACATGGAATGGAATTCAAAAAAACTTCATAAGTATGATTAATAATGGTAAATTAATTGAGTTAGATTCATCGCACTATGTTCATAGTATTGACTATGAGCAAATAGCTAAGGAATCTGAAAAGTTTATAGAAAGTTTAAATCATAAATAGCGAATAATTAACTATTATGTAGTACTAATGTTCAGGAATTAAGCACGTTAGTTCAAAAGGATTTAGAAAGTATAAAAAATATATATAACGTTAATTCAAGCTTCATATTTGAAAGATATACAAAATGGCGTGACGACTACGGATCAGTTAATCGGATTGTATATTACGATTCAGCAAAGACGTAAAATAAAGTAATAAATTTTAGCCCTGCTCAAAAATGAGTGGGGTTTTTTGATATCTTATTTTGGTTGAACGAACGTAATAGCCATCCACAATAAATAGTACAAGGTGAACCAACGCTAAATAATTAGTTAGAATAATAAATGGAAATATTTAGCCAACTGAAGTTGGTATAAGGTATTATTAAAGTAGAGAGATAAATAGAAATTCAAATCGATTAACAGAAGGAGTTTGAGCATGATAAAACAAGCTGAATTACTTTGGGAACGTATAATTGAAAGAGGCTCAAATCAAGAGATTAATTTTAAAGAAGCACTAAACCTTCAACCAAGTGCAACAGTTGAAGAGTTCCAACTAATTGAAAGCACTATAGGAGTTTATCTCCCAGAAGAAATGAAAAGTTTTTATAGTGTTTATAATGGACAAGTTTGGGATTTAGGAGTAGAGCCTTTTGTTAGAAATTTAACACTCTCTCCAATTTCGGAAATTATTAAAAATTGGGAGTTTCTGCAGGAAGAATTTGATCCTGATGACAAAATGCCGGATATTTATTATGGTGCTGAGGTTAAACCATTTCTTTGGAATAAAAAGTGGATTCCAATTGCTGAAAATGGAGGAGGAGATTATCTTTGTCTTGACACCGATCCAACTGAGGCTGGAATATTTGGACAAGTGCTATATTTTTACCATGATTATGGCAATCGTTCAATTGAAGCAAAAAATTTATATGAATTTATAGAAGTTTGTTTGAATGAAGAAAGTTAAGTGACTGCAAGTATTAAACAAATACGACCACTTCATTATAGGTTGTCTAATAGATAAGTTAATTTAGACAATTACACTTTTTAATTTCGTTACACAAATATTCACAAGATATAAACCATGATAATATACGGTTTCAAAGCATAAATTAAATTCCTCCTGGGACGTCTATTGCAAATCGTTGGTAGATTTTGATGTACTCGCAGCAACCATTGAAATAGCAACTAGAAGAATTAATTTTAGGGCGAAAAAAAAGTAACTCATTCAAATATCATGAGTGATTTTTTATATTTTGCAGCTGATCAGTGTTATTTAATTTTATATTTTTTTGTTCCCCAGTGTACACGAAAAGTGGAGGTATAGGGTTAAAACAGATACCACTATTTTTTACTAAATCAAATATATATTATTATTAAACGTCTACACTTCTAATATGTTTTGATTTGAATAAATATAAATACATAAGCATGAATATTACTCGATACAGTCATATTTTCACACCTAAAAAAAGCAACCAAAGCAACAAAAAAGCAACCAAAAATCTGAATGCAGGTGAATATCGGTGAAATCGAAACATTATACAAGTGTAAGAAACCTTGCTATAATGGGCTTTGTGATTACATATGAAAGAGGGTAAAAGCATGAATGCTTACGACGAATATATGAAACAAGTAGTGAAGCCAATGCGTGAAGAGTTGGTGGAGGCTGGATTTAGTGAATTGACAACGGCTGATGCTGTAAATGAATTTATGGCGGAGGCAAAGGGAACTTCTTTAGTTGTTATCAACTCAGTATGTGGATGTGCGGCTGGGTTGGCTCGTCCAGCAGCACGTGAAGCGGTAGCTACGGTAAAACCTGATAATCTTGTAACAGTATTTGCAGGGCAAGATCCTGAAGCTACTGCTGCTATGCGTGGTTTCTTTGAGGATGTGCCAGCAAGCTCACCATCAATGGCTATTTTAAAAGATGGGGAATTGGCTTATTTTATTCCACGTGAACAAATTGAAGGTTTTCCAGTGGAGCAAATTACAGCGCATTTAACAGGCGTTTTAGAGCAAACATGCGAGAAATAAAAACGATTGTGACTACAGCGGGCAGACCAGACGACTTGTCGATGGTGCTCGCTGATTTTGTGTGTGACACGTTACATGTCCCGTTTGTGGCTCGTAATAAGCGTTCCATTCGTAAAATTTCGGAGGAAATGCAGGCAAATGTTATAGTTGCAGGAAAAAATCGTTATGAATATTATGCAATTGGCGCAGAAGACCCGTTTTTCTTTCATCCAAATTCAGCGTCATTTCGTTTAAAGCGAGTGGCGCGCGGAGAAATTGAACCATTTTTAGAGGCCGTACAGTTGAAAAAAAATGATAAGGTATTGGATTGCACGCTAGGCTTAGGTGCAGATGCGATGTTAGCTGCTTTCATTGTTGGGGAATCTGGGCGAGTGGTTGGGCTAGAGGCAGATCCTAATGTGGCGTTTATTGTGGCACACGGAATGGACACATATGATACATCGGAGCTTCCTTTAACTGCATGTATGCGACAAATTGAAGTTGTGCAGGCAGAAGCTATAGCATATTTAAAATTACAGCCCGACAATGCATTTGACGTCGTCTATATGGATCCGATGTTCGATGAAATTATAGAGGAATCGAATAATTTTCAAGCACTTCGAACTGCTGGAGCACATATAACATTAACCGATGAATGGGTAACAGAAGCGGTACGAGTTGCAAAAAAGCGAGTCGTTTTAAAGGCTCACTTTCGGTCTTCATGGTTTGAAAAATATCATTTTTCAAGATTGACACGTTTAACTTCAAAATTTCATTATGGCGTTATTTTGAAGCAATAAGTCCATAATCCACTTAAGTTATACTTTCAGGAACAGACTGATCTTAATGTCTGTTCTTTTTTTTGTCAAAAATCACAACTTTACAATAGAAAAACAATCACTTGAAAATATTATAATAATATTTGAGTTAACTATATACGAAAAATAAGTTTACACAAATGGATTTTAGCGCTATTATAATTCACATACAAAGAAACCGGTTTTTTGCATAAATTTTTTCATAAGGTGAGGTTTTTTATATGACAACTAAAGAAATGGTATATGCGGCACTTTTTGCAGCATTAATAGCGGCACTAGGATTGATTCCTCCAATTTCAGTGGGCTTTATTCCTGTACCGATAACAGCTCAAACTCTAGGTGTAATGTTAGCAGGAGGTTTTTTAGGAAAGAAAACTGGGGCAATTAGTCTCGTACTGTTTATTGTTTTAGTGGCTTTAGGTTTACCTTTATTATCTGGTGGACGAGGTGGCTTTTCGGTATTAGTTGGTCCATCAGCAGGATATATTCTTAGCTGGCCGATTGCAGCATTTCTAATTGGCTATGTAACTGAAAAAATATGGTCTTCTATTAAAACTTGGAAATTATTGATTATTAATTTTGTATTTGGTGTATTACTAGTTAGTTTAATTGGAGCACCAGTGATGGCATTGATTACACAAACGTCTATTTGGGCTGGTTTAGTAGGAGCGTTAGTGTTTTTACCAGGTGATTGTATAAAGGCAATTATCGCGGCAATTATTGTCTTGCAAGTAAGGTCAGTTAGTCCAATAGAACAAAAGCTAAATAGTGAAGTAGAATAAGATATTTTTAAAGGTGTGTGAAGAAATGAACATCATCGAACCCATTATCGAACATGCAGTTCGTCAGCCAACGGGAATTGCGCTAATTCATGAGGAACGGTCTTATACATACGAACAATTAGTAAGTGCTATGAAAAAAATTGCGAAGGGCATTCAATGTAGTGGACTTGAGCAAGAAAAAATTGCGATATTATCTAGCAATCGAATTGAATTTGTGGAAGTTTTTTTAGGGATTATGTATGCAGGTTGTGTGCCGATTTTACTTGATCCAAAGTGGAGTTTACATGAAATTGAATTGGTTCTGAACCAAGCCCAGCCGAGGATGATTTTTCTTGAGTGCATACATGTAGAAAGTTTGCATATTTTCGAACAAATGGACACGTATGTATTTTCGGACAAGCAATTAGCTTCTTACGATGAATGGTTTTCTACTTTAACAGAAGAAGCTACAGTTAATAAAGCGAAAGACCCGTTATTTATCGGCTTTACCTCAGGTACAACTGGCATGCCAAAGGGTTACGAACGAACACACAATTCTTGGCTGAAAAGTTTTATTGCGACAAAAGAAGCATTCCAGTTAAATACTTTAGAACATTTCCTAGCACCAGGTCCATTCGTGCAGTCACTGTCATTATTTGCGCTAATGCAAAGCTTATATTTTGGTGGGACGTTTTATATTATGACCGCTTTTGAGGAGAAAAAGGTAGTTAAGTATTGCTGGGAAGTGCCTAATATGATTTTATTTCTTGTGCCAACAATGATCGAAAAATTACTTAGGTTAGAAACTTTGGAAGAAATGAATGCACAAGCAATCATTTCTTCCGGAGCTAAATGGTCAGAACAATCGAAAGCAAGTGCGAAAAAGCTCTTTGGCACAACAAAATTATTTGAATTTTATGGCTCGTCTGAAGCGAGTTATATTAGTTATTTAGATGTGCACCAAACGATGCAAGAACATATAGTTGGAAAACCTTTTCGTGGTGTAGAGATTTCCATTCGAGATAACGCACAACGTGAAGTGGCAAATGGCGAAGTTGGATTACTCTATGTTCGTAGTGAAATGATGTTTACTCGTTATTTTCAATTACCTGAAGAAACCAATGCAGTATTTCATGAAGGCTGGTTAAAAACAGGAGACTATATGATGCAAGATGACTCGGGTGCATTGCATTTAATTGGTCGTGCCAAAAACATGCTGATTACGGGTGGCTTAAATGTGTATCCAGAGGAAGTGGAAACGGTGCTAAAACGACATGGTGCAATTGATGACATGATAATAGTAGGTGTGCCAGATGATTACTGGGGGGAACGGCTTGTTGCCTGTATTAAATGGCAAGATGATCGAACGCTTTCACTAGGGGAAATTCAGCAATTTGGCGCTCAGTTTTTAGCAAGTTATAAGCTACCGAAACAATTAATGACTGTGCAGAAGTTCATCTTTACAAGTAGCGGAAAAATAGCACGTAAAGCCATGAAAGATTGGTTAATGGAGGAATTGTCATGAGAGACGCAGTAATCGTGATGGCAAAACGAACAGCGATTGGCAAAATGGGTGGTCAGCTTGCCACATTAGAACCAGAGCATCTTGTAGCCCCATTAATAAGAGAAATATTAAAAGAAACGGCATTGCCATGCGATTGTATTGATGATGTTATTTTAGGAAATGTTGTTGGGCCAGGAGGGAATTTGGCTAGACTGGCTGCTTTAGAAGCAGATTTACCTTTTTCAATTCCAGGGGTTACCATTGATCGTCAATGTGGCTCAGGGCTAGAAGCAATTAATATGGCTGCCAGATTTGTTCAAAGTGGAGCAGGAGAAGTTTATTTAGCTGGTGGGGTAGAAAGTACAAGTCGAGCGCCTTGGAAAATGAAAAAGCCGCGTACATTAATGGCTATGCCCCAAGTTTATTCACGTGCGCCGTTTACCCCACAGCGTTATGGCGATCCTGACATGGGTATTGCAGCTGAAAATGTAGCGATGAAATTTTTGATTTCAAGACAAGCACAAGATCATTATGCATACAAAAGCCATCAAAAAGCGATTCAAGCAAGGAAATCGAATCGTTTTGCCGATGAAATAGTGCCTCTACGTATAAATGATGGATGGGTAACTACAGATGAATGTCCAAGAGAAAATACAAGTTTCGACAAGCTTCAATCATTAAGACCTGTATTTTTAGAAAATGGTACTGTCACTGCAGGAAATGCATGCCCGTTAAATGATGGTGCAGCACTGGTATTAGTCATGTCTTTAGAAAAATGCCGTCAATTACAATTACAGCCGATACTTCGCATTGTCGATACACAGGCTGCAGGTGTCGATCCAAATTATTTAGGGATCGGTCCAGTTCCAGCTGTACAAAAACTATTGAACAGGCAACAACTGAACGTACAAGATATTGATATTGTTGAATTTAATGAAGCCTTTGCTTCACAGGTACTCGCTTCAATACAAACATTACAAATTCCTGAGGATAAGGTAAATCGAGCTGGTGGCGCAATTGCCATTGGTCATCCGTATGGAGCATCAGGGGCTATTTTAATCACGCGATTATTTTACGAAATGAAATATCAACCTTATAAAAGAGGGCTTGCAACATTAGGGATTGGTGGTGGAATGGGGCTTGCAACGCTTGTGGAGGCAGTTCGATGAGATTAACTAAGAAAATAACTGTAACTGCTGAGTGGATACAGCGTTATGCTAAAAGTATAGAATCACCATTGCAATATCTTCATGGCAAGCTCATTGCCCCTGCGACCATGCCAATTGTATTTTGGCAACTATTTGATCGAGCGATTCTTAACCAAAAGCCAGTTCTCCATGGGTCGCAGCAATTTTTTTATCATTTGCCAATTCAAGAAGGAATGGTACTACATTGTGAATTAGCGTTAAGTCATAAAGAGCATAAACAAGGAAAACAAGGACCAATGACTTTTTATACTTATACTTTAAACTGTTTCGAACAAGGGACAGAAATTGTGCAATTAAAAACAGTATTGATCCACGTAGGTGCTGACATATGAAAAAAACAGTTACTGCAAAACAGGTCCAATATTATGCACAAGTATCGAAAGATGATGCAGCAATCCATATTCATGCTGAGGCAGCGAAGCAAGCGGGCTTCGAACGCCCGATTGTGCACGGAATGTATTTAATGGGGCTTGCTCAATCTTTGTATATTAAAGAACATCCGTTAAAATGGGTTGTTCGCTATGATATGCGGTTCCAGAAACCACTACTAATAGATGAAGAAGTTACGTTTCGATTTATTGAAAAGCACAATACGATAGAAGTATCCTTATTGACCAACAACAACGACTTAATCGCTTTAGGATTTTTTGATGTGAAGGAGTTGAGATAATGAAGAAGGTCGCACTTATTACAGGGGCAACAAGAGGGATTGGTCGCAGTACGGCTATTCATCTGGCTAATAATCAATACAGTGTCGTTGTAAATGGCACGAAACAGCATTTAATTAATGAAGTCGTCCAACAAATCCGTGCTGATGGAAATAGGGCAGTTGGATACTGTGCAGATATTGCTGATGTTGAAGCGGTGTCTAGGATGATTGAAGCTGTGATGGTAGAGTTTGGCCAAATAGATGTTTTCATTCATAATGCCGGCAATTTACGAGATGAAAAATGTATGCAAATGACAAAGGAGCAATGGCAAGATGTCATCAATGTCCATTTAAATGGAGCTTTTTACAGTATTTCGTGCGTACTGCCTCATTTACTCGAAAGAGGAGGCGATATTTTATTGATGACGTCAACTGCGGGACTATTAGGCTCCAAAGGACAACTCAATTATAGTGCGGCGAAAGCGGGCATTCTTGGGATGACTTGGACATTAGCGGAAGAGTTGAAGCCATTTAATATTCGTGTAAATGCCATTTCGCCTGCTGCATTAACGGATATGACGAAGCCTGTGATTGATTTTATATCGAAAAAATATGCCCAACGCAATGAACCGTTTCCTGATTATTGGAAGGTGGGTACTCCTGAGGATATTGCCCACTTTATCGGTACATTACTAGCACAGCAAGATACAGATCTAACGGGAGAAATATTTGGGGTAAATGGTACAACGGTTACGAAATGGACGAGCCCACAGCAAAGTATTTCTGCCAGTAGTCCAGAGCGTTTTTTCGCGATGTATGCTGAGCAAAAGGGAAGTGGTTAAATGCTAGTATTTGAGCATGTCGATTTTTATCATAAAAAGAATGCACCGATTTTAAAAGATATTCATTTTACCATTCAAGATGGTGAATTTGTATCAATTGTCGGCAAAAATGGATGTGGCAAATCAACACTTGCAAAATTAATGAATGGCTTATTGCTTCCGAAAAACGGGATTGTACGTTTTCATCATTTGGAGACAAGTAATGCTTTAGATTTAAAAGAAATTCGACAACGAATAGGATTTATTTTCCAAAATCCTGAAGATCAATTTATTACAACGAGCGTTCGAGATGAAATCATTTTTGGGCTTGAAAATATTCGCTTACCAAAGGAAGAAATGGATCAGCGTGTTCACTGGGCTAGCAAAGCAGTTGACATGGGAACCTATTTAGATTGCATGCCACATGAATTATCCGGTGGGCAAAAGCAACGGGTTGCGATTGCGGCAATTTTAGCAATGCGTCCACAATGCATTATTTTTGATGAGGCAACGTCGATGTTAGATCCGATAGGGAGGGAACAAGTATTAGCCCTCATGCAATCACTGCATCAATCGGGTTTAACGGTTATCTACATCACACACCATATGGATGAAGTAATGCAAACAGATCGAGTACTTTTACTTGATAACGGTCAAATTTGCTTCGATGGACGTCCGAAAACTCTATTTAAAACAATCAATGTAAGAGATTTTTCCTTAGTGGAGCCTTTTGCTGTTAGAATTCATCAATTGGCAAATGAAGCATGGTCATTAACAGCGGACTGGGAAGGAGCGATTCGTTTACTATGGGATACGAGCTCAAAAACGTAACAGTTGAATATGAGAATCGAAAAGCTTTAAAAAATATTTCGTGTTCCTTATCAGATGGTAAATGGATTGCGGTCATTGGAAAAACTGGAGCAGGTAAGTCAACCTTTGTTCAATTACTTAAGGGATTAGTAGATTTTAAAGGGGAATATAGACTACATAATAACCTTATTACGCTAAGTAGAAAAGGGCAAAAAAAAAAATTACATGAAATTGGCTATGTCTTCCAATATCCAGAGCACCAGTTTTTTGAAACGACAGTTTATAAAGAGCTAGCATTTGGATTAAAACAAATGGGACAATCTGAAAAAGAAATACGAGCTAGTATTTCAGCAATTCTTACGCAAGTAGGTTTAGATGAAACCATTTTGACGCTTGCTCCTTTTCAATTGAGTGGAGGACAAAAGCGACGTATAGCGATTGCCTCTATATTATTAATGCAGCCAAAGTTACTTATTTTGGATGAACCTACGGCTGGACTTGACCCACTTAGTAAGTCAACGTTACTAGACCTTTTGAAGAAATGGCAATTAGAAACGAATCATACCGTTCTGTTTGTTACCCATCAAATGCAAGATGTTGCTGAGTACGCTGATGAAGTCATTGTTCTACAAGAAGGAGAAATACAAGCACACTTAAGTACCAATCAGTTGTTTTTACAGCAGGCTCATCTAGTAACAAGAGCGGGACAAACAATGCCGGAACAACTTCAACTATTAAAAGTTGTGGAACAATTACTTGGGGAGAAAATTGCAGTAGCAAACTGTAAGGAGCAAACCATCTTCAACGCTGTTAAGCCGTATTTACAGTTTAGGGGGAAGCTCGATGCGTAGTTCTATTATCATTGGACAGTATGTCGACAAGCAGTCCATTTTTCATCGATTAGACCCTCGAATTAAAATTATCAGTATTTTTATGCTGATGTTAAGCTTCATATTATTAGATACAGCGATGAGCTATGTTGTCGCCACTTTATTTGTGTTTACTCTAATAATTGTTTCTAAAGTTCCTTTTGTTGTGATTTTAAAAGGCATGAAGCCATTATTCTTTATCTTATCCTTTACGTTTCTTTACCATCTGCTTTTTACTAAAGGACATGTAATATTGTCCATGGGATTCATTACATTTACAATTGAAGGTATTGAAGCGGGCATACGGTTTGTCTGGCGTATTTTGCTCCTTGTTTTATTAGCTTCATTATTAACCCTTACAACGAAGCCACTTATTTTAGCTAAAGGTTTAGAAAGATTGCTAAAACCGTTATCGAAGCTCCGTGTTCCGATTGAACAATTTTCATTAATGATTGTTATTGCCATTCGATTCATTCCGACTATTTTAGAGGAGTTGAATCGAATTGTATTAGCGCAAAAATCTAGAGGGTTTGACATTAAATCATTACCTTTTATGAAGCGTGTTTTTGCGTATATTCCAATTGTTATACCGCTGCTGTTTACAACTATACAACGGGCAGATCAATTAAGTGATGCCATAGATGCTAGAGGATATGGCGATGGTAAAAATCGTACGAGTTATATGGAATTACATTATGAGATAAAAGATATGGTAGCAATGCTTGTAACAGTGTTGTTCGTATTTGTATTAATTATTATTAAATGGAGAGGAATTTAAAATGGAGATTTTCGGTCCAGTAATTGATGATGAAACGAGATGTATACATTATCATACAGAAAAAGATATTATCGCGATAAAGTTTGCATGTTGCGAGCGCTATTATCCGTGCTATAAGTGCCATGAGGAACATGCCCAGCATGCCATAAAACGCTGGCAGCAAGCACAATTTCATACAAGGGCAATACTTTGTGGACATTGTAAACATGAATTGACGATTCATGACTATATGCAGTCATCATCATGTCCGCAATGCAAGAAGGCTTTTAATGCTCGTTGTGCAAATCATTATCCTATTTATTTTGAAATGTAAGTTGGGTAGACTAAGTTTGAGAAGCGATACAGTGTTTTACTTTTTAAATACTATATGCTATAATAAGAATCGTGCTATTTTGGGTAGCAACATTCAGTAATCTGGCATTCTGCTTTTTGTTTTTTAGGATACTTATTCACACTGGCGCATGCTTTGGGGCTGCAAGGACGCAAAAGAAGGTTGGGTTTGCGTTGCTTAAGTTAGAGGGCACACAGTGGAATTTTACCGCGGTGATGAAACGAAACGTTTCGAAATAATATTCCCCAGATGATTGGGTTGAGACTTTACAATTTACAGAAATGTTACCTATTAAATACTAAAGGGGTAGCTTCGCAAACGCGGAGCTACCCCTTGTCCAATTTTTTAGATAATATTAACAAAAATAATAAACATCTGTCATTTGGCGCCTGCTTTTTTAGAAAAGTTAGGTGCATTTTTCGTTTTATTTTCCTAAATAACGACAAAAAACGACAAACAATCTCTGGATTATATTACCGTTTACTATTGTGGGAAAATAAGTAATAATGAAGTACAGAGTTTTTTAAAAAATCAAATATATGCTATTTTGATTGAAAAATTCTGAAAAATGATTGAAGTGAGGGTGGCATATGAAACAAGTAAATGAGGTATCAATACCTGTATTGGACCAATTAACAGATGTAGCTCAGCAACAACAGAAAAGCCTTGAGGTATTTGTAACGCTCTATTCCCAGGAAAGATTATTAGTTCGATTAGCGGCTTCTTCCTTCGAGGATCAGTATTGGCTGTATGGAGATCGTTTAATCGGTACATTAACAAATGATTATGAAAAATCTTCTACAGGAATTACATTGTGTGCCAAAAAAATGGCCAACAAAGATAGCATCATCAAGCATGCTTTCAAAGAAGTTTGTTCAGTAAATGTACCAGAGGATGGTATTGAGTTTGTTAGCGATGAATTAGAAATTACAACTAGTGATGAAGATCAAATTCATATTAGAATTCCTGCACAATTAGGACACATAACAACATACATAGAAATAACGATTAACCTTATTAATAGAATTGCAATGGCTCCAAAAACGATAGCGGTTCAGACAATATTAGATTATTCACCAATTGAGTTATTAGCTTATCCAATAGAGCTTATGATTGCACATAAATTTAACTTAATATATCAACACCCAGCATTCGAACAAGCAATGAAAGAATATTATGATGTATATTTATTAGCAAGTACACAGGATTTTGAAGGTCGTGTTCTACAAGAAGCTATTTCAGATACATTTGACCGACATAAAACAACACTAGAAAAATATCCATCAATGTTCTCTAAACAACTTTATTTAGACGCTACTAACAACATGAGATGGCAACAATTAGTTAATCAACAGACGTTACCATTTGATAAAGTTCAAAAACTTGTTCATCAATTGTTAATGCCAATTTATGAGGAAGTAATAGTAGAGAATGAATTTTTTGAAAATTGGGATTACAAGCAAGGAGATTGGCGATAAGAAAATGAAAAATCCGCGAGCCCTAATAAAGTTCGCGGATTTTTAAAAAAATATGAATTAGTCCGTGAAGCATAAAGAAGTTAAGTAACCTAACATTAATAAAAGTCCAATACCCATTACGATTGACATACTTTGTACCTCCTTTTAAAAAACGACACATTTATACATAAATTATTGTACAATGAAATATAGAAATATGAAACCTTTTATTGGTTGGAACGTATTATATTATAAGTAGAATTACCAATTTGTACATAAAAAAGAAGGTGTTAATTAATGAAAAAGTGGGTTCAAAAAAGTATCGTAATTATGGTTGCGTTTTTAACATTTGGATTAATTACGCCAACACATGAAATTTGGGATGCATTCGATCATAATCCATCAAATCGTGCTTCCATTGGTCCATCACCTGGGACAAGCACTGCACTAGCAGCTGAACCAGAAGCAATAGCAGAAGAAGCGACCGAAATACAGCAAGATGCGATTGACTATGGTGCGTTACTTGTCGATGCAGCGAAAGAGCAGTCATATGTGAAGTTTGGGACAAAAATTGGTCCTAAAATTAGCAATGAATTTGACTCCATTATCTTTCCAAAAATGGAAGAGGCAATTGCGATGACCGTTGCAAATGTAGAAGACAGATCACTGGCAAATCTCACAATTACAGAAAAACCAAGTGGTAACTACGGAGAGAAAATCTTCAATATCGTTAATAACGAAACAGGAGATGATTTAATCCGCTTCCACGTACGCACTGAAAAGCGTCCACAAGAAGGCTATTACTATAACTTCCATTACCACAGCGCTGAAGACAACTTTATGGCTCATAACAATCTTGGTGATATATACTGGGAAAAAAACACACCACCGAAATGGTTGTCATAGCATGCTCGAAACACTCGTATTGAATACGAGTGTTTTTTTGTGTGGAAACGTTGATATATCAATGTTTGAGATATATCTATAAAGGACAACTTATTAATGAAATGCAGATGATGGTTTCAATTAATAGAGGTACTGTTAAATTTACATCAGCAAAACCTTGTTTCTATTATCATTTCGCCATGTCGGTACTCATAGAATACTTTCAATTTTGAATTTTTCCTTTTTTTTCGAGAGATGTCCATCCTTCTTTAAATAGGGGCAGTTGTTTTTTACTAAAATTAGTATAAACCTATATCGTTTCTTTTGATTAGGAATGTATATTCTGAATTAATGGTTAAGAAAAAGTGTTCATTTGGATGCTTTTTTTAAATTTTTAAAAGTTCGATTTTCTTTTCTTCAAATTCTGCTTGTGTTATTGCCCCCATATCCAATAGTTGTTTATACTTCAATATCTCATCTGCTGCAGAAGTTGATTGCCCTTGATGCCTAATTGCTTCAACGGTAGGTTGTTGTTGACTACAAATTAATTCTAAAATAGATAGACATTCATGAGCTGCATTATATGCATTTTGATATAGCACTCCACTTTTTTTCATATCTGTCTCAATGAAGTGAACATAAACGACTGGGTTGTAAATATTATTTAAAGTAATTTTTAATTTTAAACTGCTACAAATACCTTTTGTTTTCTTTTTGCCGGTTACAGCACCTACGATTGCACCAGTATCTCCAAATAAAGCTCCTCCAACAAGAGCACGACCTAAGCCTCCAGAAATTATAGTCTCGCCATCTTCCAGTAATTCAAAATTGATGATATCACTATAGTCATACACAATAGATTTATCACGTTTCCCTAAAATCGTGGATAAAATAAGCCATTTTTTATTGTTATCATCAAACTCTACAAAATTTCCAACTCTTTTTGTAGGATTAAATGCTTTTAATTCTTGTTTATTTTCTTTTTGTGTATGGATTGCATTCCTTATATCTTCGACGGTCATATGAAAAATATACTTTTTACTAAGACCTAATTTTTTTAGGTTAGCTTCCTTATAACAAGAAGCACACACCCATTCTTTATTAGCTATTCGAAACCGATTTAAACCCACTTCTTGTTCACATACACCACATACTTGTTTTAAACTAAAAAAGCCCATGTTTAACCATCCTTTTTTAAAAAAATTATTTGTATGTATTAAAATAGCCACTTACCTATTAGGTGTCTAAATATGCCTATTGAAAATCCTGCTATATTAATACAATAATACCATTTAATAAACACTTAAGTATAATGTATTTATAAGGGGATGGATATAAACTGAAAAATTAATAGGTTCTTGAATTTTGATGGGTTCTCAAAAGAAAGTATATAAATGTTAATTTCTATAAACTATTAAGAGTGATAGAAGAGAAATAGACGGCTTATGCTGTCTTTTTCGTTTTCTGTTAAATTGGAAACCATATATTTATTCACTAAATGACCTTCTAATGCCTGTTCTATCAATAAATCATCGGATATTTGATATCTAGAAAATTACTCAACTTTTAGTACACTAGATTAAGAGTCAATTTGAGAAACTGCAAAGGCACTTGAACTAAAAGCTAGAAACACTACTAAAATTAAACTTGAAATGAATGATAAAAGTAATTTCATATGATAGTTCCTCCTTTAATAAAAACAAATTCTCTCCTTATTTTAATATTATTTATAATTAGACATTTAATTTTATGTTTCCTCTAATCCTATTGTATTATTTTTATAAGAGGAAAACATATTATTTAAGAGAGGTGTAGTAATGGAAAACAAAAAACGCAATGTACGCAATGATGATAATAATTGGATTCCAGAAAGAAATATAGTGAAAGGATTTACTTTCAAAGGATTCCTAATTTTTATCATTATATTGATTATCGGATCGCTTGTTAATTATTTTTTAAAACAATAATTTTTTGTTTATACATTTACATCTTTTTACTCTTATAGAGATTGTTTTTACCACTAATGCAACAGTGCTATTAAATCCTTGTATGTAATGAATAGGCACTAAACTGTAAAATTGTTTAAATCCCTCGTATAAATTGGAAACCATATATAAAATTTACAAAAAATATGATATACTGATTTTGTTTTACAAAAATCAAAGAGGAGGGGAAGTAACATCTATAAGGTGTGATATGTATGAGCAAATTGAAACAAAGTTTTGGAAAATTAAATAAAATTGATATGTTTTCTCCGTATTTCTTTTTGCCATTTATTTTACTGTTATATTTTTTTATCAGTTTATTTGATTGGCATAAATTTGAGCATTTCGGTATACATGTATCTATATGGCCAGCAGTAATATTAGCTGTTATTTGTTATTACATAGGTGTATTGATAATTGATAAACTTGAGTGGACAATTCCATCGTTCGGACTGTCGTTTTTAGGGAAATATGTGATTCATTTTATAGTTGTCTTGACAGTGCTTGGGTTAGGCTCCTATTTAATGATGATTTTTAGTGGTAACTTAGGGATAACGGACGAAGCAAACCGTCGTAATTTAGACCCCAAGTTAAACTTCTTTAGCCAATTACTATGGTTTGGTGTGCTATTGCTCTTGTCCTATAAAATGATTTTGGAGAAGACGATGACATGGAATAAAGCAATCGTATATGGTTCAATTTTTGCGGTTGTCATGTTTTTATTTCTATTAATGGGCTACCGTACGCCACTTATCATTATGTTATTTACTGGCATCATTATTTTTCACTATGTTGTAAAAAGAGTGAAATTAACATGGTTTTTAACCGCATTGGTCGTAATTGGTGTAGCATTCTCGTTGTTTGGATTTATACGTGTCCTTACAGAAGATACGTCAAAAGAATTCAATTATCGGGATAAACCCGATGTAGAATTAACGACTGAGGAAAGAGATAGACTACTAACGGCTGAACAAAAAGTAAATTTAGTTCCAAAATGGGTTCGTGCATTAAATGCTGAAGCTGTCACAAGTCATATCGTTTTAAGTACGATAATCGAATACACAGAAGAAGAAGGTTATTTAAAAGGTGAAATCCATAAAGGTATATTTAGTACGATATTACCTGGCGAGCAAATTTCACCACGCATGAAGGTTACCGAGGTCGTCAACTCGATTACGGTCGAACGAGGTATAGAAGTTACACGGAAAATGCGCACAACAACCCCAACATTTATAGGTCAATTATTTTTAGATGGAGGCTATTTGTTAGTTGCGATCGGTTTCTTATTATATGGTGTCTTAATTTCATTAATTTATAATAAAGTAAAACAAAATGGTATTCGCAGTTTCCACACTGTCGCTTACGCATTTACAATTACCGTGTTTACCGTTTCAATGCATACAGGTTTACTCGATTTAATCTTTGTTCTTATGCTTGGCTTCGTTATTATCGCATCTTCCATTATAACAACCGATAAGCGCATGCTTGATTTATAAAATATAGGCAAACTATCCTTTAAAGTTAATGGCAACTGCTTTTAAGGATGGTTTTTTTGTGGGGAAAAATTTCCAGATTGCATTAACAACATACAAAATACAGCCTTCCCTAAAGTAGGGAAGGCTGTTTATGATCAAGTAATACGCTCAAAAAACGTAATTGTTTTATTCATATCTGTTACATGTTGATTACACGTATCGCTGTCAGCACAAATGTAATTACTATGGTTCGTATAAGTGCCAACGACATTCCCTTTGATGGAAGTTGTAAATAGTCCAACATCAGCGTGACGATTACAAATTGCACATATTCCACGCACCGTATTATTTGCAAAAGTGCCTTTGATTGCTTTTAGCTTATCGTCTTGCTCAAGAATGACATATTTACGATGTGTACCAGGATCATCCCAGGCGAAGTAACAAATTTGCTGAAAATCTAATCGTTCTAGATTTGGCAACTTTAGCTTTTTTTCTTTTTTAAACAAGCTTTTTATAGTGCTTGCTGTAATTGGCTTAAATGGGATGACATATGACTTCAGGTCTTGTAAATACGATTCACCTGCTGCACGCTCTGTTACTGAATAAATGGGCTCAATCAGTTGGGCTTCTGAAGTTGTCATGACAACATTTTCAGAAATCACTTTTTCGACAAGGCCACGCACAGTTTGAATGACATTTGTATCTTTTGAAGTAGCTAATGTTTGTAAAATTTTATTCATTTGTTGACCAAGTAAATTATAGTTTGCAACCGTTAAAAACGGTTGAATTGCTTGTTTTTCCATGTGAAATCACTCCTGTAAATTAGGCTTTTGTATTTGTGGCCTAAAGAGATCATCCATTTGTGGAGTTAACCTAGACCTCTTCGACCTGTAGATAGGCGGGTCTAGAGCAGGCATTACAATAGAATGCGACCATTTCGATTCCTCCTTGTAAAGAGAACTATTATTATTTTAACATTTTAAGGCAATGAAATAAAGAAAGAGGTGGCGTTTTTCTAAAATAAAAAAGGACTGTGCTAAGCAGCCCTAAAACCGTGAATTATTGGATTTATGACACCATAGACATAATAAATTTCCCTGAAAGCATGAAAATTGCATAGACGAGTAATGCACCTATAACAGCAATGCCAGGCTTATACCAGTATGTTAATAGGAAGGCGAGGACAGTGAAAAGTAACATGCCTACTGCACCAAAAACTGTATTTTGTAAAACGCTATGAAAGGTGTCTGCTTTCATATTCTTCATTTGCATACCCATATTAATGAGCGTCAGAATTGGCAAGGCAGTAATAATGCCCGATAAAAATAAATATTTTGACTGACTTAAAAGCAAAGCTAATACCATAATGGCTCCACCGACAAAAAAGTACACCAAATATAACACGCGTAACCCTCAATTTCGTATTCTCTTCTAGATTTTGTAGTGTAATGATACTGCACATAGTACAAGCTTACAAGAGCCTATTTAAAGTAAGAAGAAAAAGGTTATCAAATAAAGGAATCCATTTGAAATAACTAGCGATTTTCAGCACTGAGGTGAAAAAGATTTTACGACTACTTACGTTTAAGGTTCTCAATGATTATTGTTGATCGATTCCATTTTCGTTAAAAACTAGAAACCGACAGTAGAACGATAGCTTGTCGCATTATAAAATTCTATTATATTAAAAGTAATCTCTTTTAATATATCGTTATATACGATATAATCGCTATTAACGATATATTAAAGGAGCATAAAAGATATGATACACGATATTAACCATTATTTCACAAATATTTTTTATCATCTCCATACAACACATGAAGATGTGATTTCCCATCAAAGTGTGCGTATTTTACAGATGATTCAAAAGGAAGATGAAGTGACAGTTCGAGATATTGCAACGTTACTGAATATTTCACAAAATACAGCTTCAGAGCATATAAAAAAGCTTGAACGTCATGGCTGGGTTGAGAAGATTCGAGCAACCGATGATCAACGAAAAGTTAAGCTCTATCTTACGGATGCAGGGCGAATTGTTTTAAAGAAAAATACGGAATTAGACGATAATAAGCTTAAGCAAGCATTGAACCTATTAACCGAAAAAGAACAACAAAGTATTATGGAAGCATTTCGGCTATTAAGTGAGGTGTCGAAATGATGTATACACTCGTGAAAATTATTAGTTCCGCCGCAATTATCGCTATTGTGACAGAAGTTGCGAGAAGATTTCCTACATACGGGGGTGTGATTGCCGCGCTACCGCTTGTCAGTATTTTAAGTATTATTTGGCTAACAGTTCAAAGCGAACCCAATGAGCATATTCAGCGCTTTATGGTAGGGGTTATCGTTGGACTTCCAGCAACGATGGTCATGCTTTTTGTTATGTATATGGCGATGAAATCATCTATCCATATTGTATTTGCTATAGCGCTTGGAGTCGCCTCATGGGCAATATGTTTAGGCATTCAGAAAGCCATTGCTGGAGTATTTCATATTTCAATTTAAAGTAGGTGAAGTAAAGTGTCAGTTATAAAGATTTCACAAGTGAATAAAAAGGATGTCATCGAGTTTTTTCAAGCACATTGGGGAACTACAGAAATGGTCATTTCCAGTGGGATTTATGATTGTAGTAAGTTAGAAGGCTTTGCTTTTCTTGATGAAAGCCAAAAAATTGTAGGTCTAGTAACTTACATAATCCGAGACAATGAATGCGAAATTATATCTCTCGATAGTGCAGAAGAGGGAAAAGGTATCGGTACATTACTTGTTCAAGCAGTAGAGGATCAAGCCCGCCAACATCATTGTACAGTTGTTTCACTCATTACTACGAATGATAATTTACATGCATTAAAATTTTACCAAAAGCGTGGCTATTACCTCGTAGAAATTTTACAAAATGCAGTAGAACGTGCAAGAGCAGTGAAACCTGAGATTCCACTAATCGGCAATGACGGAATTCCTATTCGTGATGAAATACGTTTGCAAAAACCATCTTTCTCGTTTTGAGACAGATGGTTTTTTGCATTTGAAACGATTGCCACTATGGTGAAATATATTCCGCTGCCTATCATTTCTCGCTATAATTATGTTGAAGATTGAAAGTGAGGAATCCAATGAAAAAAATATTATTTATCCTATTCTTTAGTGTGCTAGTAGTGGGAGCGGCATTTGTGATTTATTTGAAAAGTAATCCGCCACTTGTTATTAATGGGTATACAAGCGCTGATGGTAACCCTACTATCCGTTTAATCGAAATTGAAAATAAAGGTATAAGAGAGCTACAGTTACAAACGATTCTTGTCGATGAAAAGTACCCTGAAAGTGCTAAGCTTATTGTCAGCAAATCAGAACCATTTGAAATTGGTACAAAAATTGAAAACAACCCAAACATGACACTTCATAAATTAACGCAAGTAAGGATTTTCCCAAGTCAATACATAGATAGACAGGCGATTGGTAAACAACCGCAACATTATGCAATACAAGTAAATGCTACAACGATTCAAAAGGTAACCATTCAATATAACTATTTAAAGATACCATTTACATTAACAGCGGAGCTTCAACCAAATAACGAGCAAGAAAATGATACCAAATCAAAATAGATAAAAAACGAAGCAGTCATCATTTACGCTTACCTAAATTATTTGTCATATCGTTTATGCCGATGTCATTTCATAAGATTGTTTGATGAAAAAATCCCTTTATTCCTAAATCATGGTAATCTAATGGTAATAGTTATTGCGATGATAGGAGGGGTCTAATGGGATTAGTAATAGTTGGTGTCGTGCTTGTACTTAGTATTTTAGGTACCATTTTAGTTGTTGTTAAGAAGCAGTCTAAAGGTGATATAATGCTCAAGGTTGAAGCAATATGTGAAGGAAAGAATGAATTGGACCAGGCCATTATGAAGATATACTTTACATTTTCTATCGGAAAACTTGCCAGTCGTAGTAAAGAAATTATCGGTAGTATTGATTGGTCAGAAGGATGGATGCCAGTCAGCTACAATTTGAAAGAACATGGAAGTTATAGGGAAGACCGAATCCCTACATTGATAGAAGATAAATACACTACTTTTGATATAGATGCGACGAATGCAATTGATAGTCATGGTAGTGGTGAGGGCTATATTGTTCTTGTATTAGAAAAACCGACGCATACAATGCTGTCTAGAGCAGGTGTTATGCTGGTTGTAACTGCTAACTTAGTGTCCTATCAATTGTCAGAATCTATAAGCTGGCATAATGAAGTAGTAGTCAACCATTATTAACTCATAAGGATTGAACTTAACAACAAATGCGCAAGCCCAAAACAAAAAATTTTTAGTAAAAATGTATGCGTTTTAAATGCAGTGATATCAATAAACAGGTTATATTTGTTAATGTGAAAAATAATTTTCAAATATTGACAAGTATTTAGATGTCCGATATAGTAAATACCAATTTCATGAAACAATGAAAATAGCCATGACAAGGACAAGAGATTTGATGAACGATTTACAGAGAGGGAAGCCTAGCTGAAAACTTCCTATTGCCGCATCATTTTTTACTACCTTGGAGCAGTGCTTGGAAACATGCACCGTAATTGCGACGTTACAGCAAAGTCAATGAGCCGCTAGTGCATCTAGTGGGAATTTGGGTGGAACCACGGGTAAATTACACATACTCGTCCCTATTTTGGGACGGATATGTGTTTTTTTTATTTTCTAGTAAAGGAGAAAAGAACATGTCAAATCAAGTATTAAACATTCAGTTTCCGGATGGAAAACAACAAGTATTTACAAAAGGTGTTACACTAACCGACATTGCACAGGCGATTAGCCCTGCACTGCGCAAAAAAGCAATTGTAGGAAGTGTGAACGGAACCATCACTGATTTGACGCGCCCTATATTGGCAGATGCCCAAATCAATCTATTTGATGCTAGCTCACGCAAGGGAGTCGAGGTTATTCGCCATTCCACTGCTCATTTATTAGCACAAGCTATTAAACGAATCTATCCAGATGCGCAGTTTGGGGTAGGGCCAGTCATCGAAAATGGGTTTTATTATGATATCGATTTAGCACAATCCCTTGTACCAACAGACTTACAAAAAATAGAAAAAATGATGAAACGAATTGTTCAGGAAAATATTGAAATACATCGAAAGGAAGTATCGCGAGAAGAAGCTAAACAGTTGTTCCAGCATGATAAATTAAAGTTGGAATTACTAGCTGATATTCCCGAAGAAGAAATAATTACAGTTTATGAGCAAGGTGATTTTTATGATTTATGTCGCGGGCCGCATGTATCGTCAACAGGTAAATTGCAACACTTTCAATTAATGCAAGTTTCTGGAGCCTATTGGCGCGGCGATAGCCAAAATAAAATGCTTCAGCGCATTTATGGTGTTTCATTTGCTACAAAAGAAGAATTACAGGATTACTTTATATTTCTAGAAGAAGCAGAAAAACGCAATCATCGTAAATTAGGGAAAGAACTTGAATTATTTATGTTTTCCGAAGAAGCACCAGGCATGCCGTTTTATTTAGCAAATGGTCAAATCATTCGAAATGAATTAGAATCCTTTTTACGAAATCTTCAAACGAAGTATGACTATCAAGAGGTTCGTACACCATTTATGATGAACCAGCGTTTATGGGAACAATCGGGACATTGGGACCACTATAAAGACAATATGTACTTTACACAAGTAGATGCTCAAAGTTTCGCATTAAAGCCTATGAATTGTCCTGGACATATGTTGATTTTCAAAAATGCAAGACATTCATACCGTGATTTGCCGATTCGTATGGCGGAATTTGGGCAAGTGCATCGACATGAATTTAGCGGTGCATTAAATGGTCTATTACGTGTACGAACGTTCTGCCAAGACGATGCCCATATTTTTGTCACACCTGAGCAAATAGAGGATGAAATTAATTTAGCGCTGAAGATCATTGATCATACGTATCAAGTATTTGGCTTCCAATATGAAATTGAATTATCGACTCGTCCTGCTGATTTTATGGGGGATATTCAGCTTTGGGATAAAGCAGAAAGAGCATTGGAAAATGTTTTAAATAATGCAGGGTATGCTTATAGAATAAACGAAGGGGACGGCGCATTTTACGGACCTAAAATTGACATTCACATAAAAGATGCTATTAAACGCAGTCACCAATGTGCAACAATTCAACTTGATTTCCAACTGCCTGAGAAATTCGATTTAACATATTTAAATGAACAAAATGAAAAAGTAAGACCTGTCGTTATCCATCGTGCTGTTTTTGGCTCAATTGATCGCTTTTTAGGCATTTTAATTGAACATTTTGGCGGTGCATTTCCGACTTGGTTAGCACCACAACAAGTAATTGTGATAGGGGTTGCTAATATCCATCAAAAATATGTTCAACAGGTTGTACACGCACTGGAAAAAGAACAAATACGTGTCCGTGCAGATAACCGTCAGGAGAAGCTCGGAAAAAAAATAAGAGAAGCACAGATGAAGAAAATACCATATATTCTCGTATTGGGCGATAAAGAGCGCGACAATCAAAGTGTAACTGTACGCAAATTTGGTAATCAAGAGTTAAATGAAAAAACATTGCAGCAGTTTGTTAATGAAGTCAAACAAGAAATTTTGCAAAAAGCTTTACCTACTAGTTAATAATAGAGAAAAGCCTGGTTGGATATTTCAATCAGGCTTTTCTCATTTTAAATAAAAATAACCTATTTATTAAAAATAGCAAAGAATATGCTTCTAGTAATGGTTATTCAAGCATAGTATATAGTAAATGTACATTATAAAGTATCAAAGTGGTTTATCAGCTTTTAGTATTGGTGAATACGTACTACTACCTAATAGTATATTATTCGTTTCTGCATCGATCACTATATATTTATGAAATTCTTCTTGTGCGTTTTGGCGATATGAAGCTAAAAAATATACTTGTCTGTTTGGATGAATCATAATGTGATTTGAGAGATCTAATTTTCTACTGTTGTAATTTGTTTGCATATTAAAAATTTTATGAGTGTCAGGCACATCTTTAAATAGAATTTTTTGGCGAACGTTTAACGATGCATCTTTATACTCTTCATAGATGGATTTATCTAATTGCTTATAAAATGCGTCTTCAACAAGAAATGATTGAAAGTGATTACTAGGGTATTGAAGCGTAGTGTCAGATGTTGTGATAGGTTCACAAATAGTAGTTGTCGACTCTTTTGGTAAAGTCTCTGTGTGTGAAAATAAATTAGAAATAACGACCAAGGTTAAAAACAGCACTTGCATAATTTGGCCTCCTATAATTAGTGTTATAGGTAGATTTCCCAATTTTTTGTTATGTATACGTTTCATTACAGTAACATATTGAAAACTAAGGAATATCGAAATGGCTCTTTAACAAGTAATTAGACTGAACGAAAAACCAGCCAAGTAAACATTATTTCTGACTGGTTTTATCGAAAACGGGATTACATTATAAAATTTATTTATAAATATTCCTCCTTTTTATTAGGACGCTTGTTTTAAATATTTGTTTAGTAAAACATCAAGTTCTTGGCTATAATCTACTACGGCGGGGTGTGTAAATCCTAAATCTTTTGCCTTTTTATACATAATTCTTCTTTTAATCTCAATTTCAAACTTCAAGAATTGTTTAAGCAATAAATGTACCAACTTATTCTCCTCCTAATTTTTTTCCGCATATTCTTGATTTAAAATTCCAATGACTTTGATTCAGCTTTTTCATTGTATATCAGTTAAAACAAAAAAATTGTCACATTGTGTATTGAAATTGAAATTCGTAATTTAGTCACAAATTAGTCTAAGTAACTATAAAAATAATGTGAATTCTAGTGAAAATTTTTTACCCTTTTGTTAGATTAATAAGTTATGTAAATAGCGAATTGCCAGTGTTTTTTCTTTGAAAAATGTTTAGAATTAAACTTTTTGTATATGTGTCTTTTTTACTATAGAGTATAATCAATCTAACTAGAATAGTTGATGAGACACGTTACAATATTTCATTTCTTGTCGCAATTTATCAAATTCTATTATTTGCTGTTTAATTATTAGGAATAATTCTTTTTCTTAAAATTACTTGACATATATAGACTTTTTTAAAATGATCAGAAAGCAAAATCAATATCAGGTACACTATAAACGAGCAACGCACACATTCATTATTTTGAATGTGTGCGCTTTTTTAACTAAGTGGGGGCCACTCTTCACGTAATAGGCCGAATAAGATAATATCGTGAAATTTACCGAAGCGGAATATTTCATTACGAAGGGTACCTTCTTTTGTAAATCCACATTTTTCATAGGAACGTATCGCTCCTACATTAAAGCTGAACACTTGTAGTTTAATTTTGTTTATTGCAATGTAGTCGAAGATAAACGTGATGAGAGTCTGCATAGCATCAGTTCCTAATCCTTTGCCTTGCCATTTTTCACTCAAAGATATTCCTACTAAACATGTGCTATTAATCCAGTTAATAGAATATACACCACATGAACCAATAAGCTGTTGCGTCGTCTTTTCAAAAATACCAAAGAAAAATTCTTCCTTTTTTCCACTAATACTTTGAAAGAATGAAGAATGGTCTTCTACTGTATGTGGGAATGGAATTTCATCATTAGCAAGTAATAAAGTATGTTTTTCACTCTCTACCTTTATAAACTCTTCTAAATCAGAAGATGCCATTTGCTTTAAAATAATCGATTGTCCATTAAGAAAATCTTTAAAATATTGTTCCATGTAAATTCTCCCTTGTTCAAGGGCTGCAGTGTAAGTTTAACATCCCTTTGAAATTAGTTTGTTCCAAACATTTCTACTGCTTTTAGCGCAATCATAGTCGCATCTCCTTTAAATTGAATAGTATAATAATAGCATAGTTTGGAATTTAAAGTAATAAAATGAAAAAATAACACAAAAGTGTGTGATTAATTAGTAAATTTTAAACTTTGGTCACCTGCTATTAATTGCTAAAATATGTTAGGGTTATTTGAGAGAATGGAAGAAGGGATAAAATGCGACTAAAATTTTATGAAGTATCCGATCACCCATTGATTGAGCAATACACGTTAACTAAAGAGCAGCTTCGCTATACGATGTCCCCTCAGGCAAGTATGGAATTAGTTAAAACTGATGAAAGTCGACATGCAGTGTTAGCAATGAAAGAAGGGAAGCTCGTTACTTTTTTTGTTCTTCATGAGAAGGAAGGGGTAAAACCTTACACTGGAAATAATCAAGCTTTATTAATACGAGCATTTTCAACGGATGTTAATGAACAAGGTAAGGGGTATGCAACTGAAGCATTACAATTATTGCCCTCGTTTGTGCAACAATATTTTCCTACCATTAACGAACTAGTTTTAGGTGTGAATTTCCCTAATATTGCGGCACAGGCACTATATAAAAAATGTGGCTTTGTAGATGAAGGCATCAATGCAGTAGGAATTAACGATGAGCTGAAAGTAATGAGTTATTATTTATAATCTATCAAATGAAATAAGGGTGAATGAAAAGATGACAGTAATAGAGGCTAGTATAAAGCATATTGATGATTTATGTACAATGGATAAAGAAGTAATAGGAGATTATTCAAGAAAGGATATGATCATAAAAGCAATTGAAGAAAAGCGATGCCTTATTCAAAGAACGGACAGCGGTATAGCAGGATTTTTAATTTTCACGACTAATTTTTTTGAATGTAGTTTTATTTCATTGGTCATTGTTAAACCATCTGAACGAAGAAAAGGGGTGGCTTCATTACTACTAGCTAGTTTTGTCAATATGGCACCAACACCCAAAATTTTCTCCTCTACAAATCATTCAAATTTGCAAATGCAAAAAGTATTTGAATTGGCTGGATTTAATAGAAGTGGCTATATTGAAAACTTGGATGATGGTGATCCCGAAATCATTTACTTTAAATCAAAAGTTGATTGAAATTGGGAAGTAATTGTTTAAGTGCCTGTCACTTAGCATACACACCTAGCATAATATGATTACTATATATAAATCCACTTAGCTTTCAGCGGGTACAGTGTATGCCGCAGGAGTCTAAGTGGATTTTTGCTTGAAGTATTCAGAATTGTTTGAGTGCCTGTCACTTATTCAACGGAAGATTTACTGCTTCTTTGCTCGTACTAATAAAAAGGAAGGTTTCCGTAATTCTTTTTTTAGTTTTGGAAGAGCTTGTATTGCTTCGATAGAAGGGATAGGTTCTTCAA
This sequence comes from Lysinibacillus sp. NPDC097868, assembly GCF_044761135.1. Classification (NCBI taxonomy): domain Bacteria; kingdom Bacillati; phylum Bacillota; class Bacilli; order Caryophanales; family Bacillaceae; genus Lysinibacillus; species Lysinibacillus sp. NPDC097868. The sequence goes on from NZ_JBIWBS010000001.1 coordinate 1,348,674, forward strand.
TTTGCTCGATAGTGAGTCCATGTGCAATTAATGTATTGAGTATTGTTGATAGCGTCCGATGATACTTTATAACACCTTCAACTAACCAGACTTGCTCCCGTACACCTTCCGCTTGATAATCATCAATTGCATAATGACATAAATCACCATCCTCGTCGCAAATCCAATTATCCATATTTTTGCGTGCTGTAACAATCGGGTGTTCTATTGAAAAAATGACTGCACCATCTTTGCGAAGCATGGATGATACTTTAGCAATTACTGCATCAAAATCTTCTATATAATGTAGAGCGAGAGAGCTTGTAATACAATCAAAGCTATTTGCAGGTGCATTAAATTTCTCAAATGATTGTAAACAATAATAAATGTTTGGATGCGCATGTAATGTTTTAGCAACTGCAAGCATATTTTTCGACACATCTATCGCTGTTACATGCCTTGCTTTGTTCTCAATACAAAACGATGCAAATTCCCCCATACCACAGCCTATATCAAGTAACTGTAAATCATGTAGATCGGGCAGTAATGCTTTCAATGCTGGCTGCTCAAGTAATTGATTATAATTGATTGGTGATGTTCGTAATTGTCGGTATTGCTTAAAAAAATTTGGATTATCATAAATATTCTGCTGCATGTAAAACCTCCGAATTATTTTACATAACGTTATGTTTCATTTGCGCATTTTTATTTTCCCATATAGCCAAAGAAAGAAATAGACTTATAATATAATTTTTGGTAATATGTAGATAGAGGCATATCTACTTTCATAAAGACCAACTTTTTGCGTATGTGAAAAGTTGGTTTTTTTTGAGATTGTATATTACATGGGTGATGAATGTTTTTATTTAAGTAAATGTCCGTATCATTAGAAACCCAAGAAGGCATAAAAGGTGGTATTATCCTGTTTGTATTCGTTTGCTTCTTCTTGTGTTGTCACATTTTTGTAACAAATACCATTAAGAGGAATAATTTACAATGGAAAGAAGGCACTTAATGTAACGTGTTACGTTCTTTTTAAGGAGAGGCATTCACAGCTTCTACCAAAAAAGGATGTTGGAGGTCGTTATGTTGGAAACTGAAAAAATATTAAGTATGAGTGGGTATTCATTATTTGCAGCTTTTATTTTACTGTTAATTGCCATTTTACCGTTTGGACTCGCAGTAAAATCATCAGGACGTACGTTTAAGAGACTTGGTCTTATACTTACATATTCCGCCTTTGTCTTACAATTATGCTATTTTATTTTAAGGTGGTTTGCAGTAAAACACGCACCAGTTAGTAATATGTACGAGTTTATGACGTTTTTTGGCATTATGCTAACGGCTAGCTTTCTCATTATTCATTATTTGTATAAGCAAATTGTTGTAGGGTTGTTTGTAATACCCGTAGTATTAATGATTCTCGGCTATGGAAGCGTTTTTACAAATGAAGTTACACCACTTGTACCTTCATTACAAAGTAATTGGTTAACAATTCATGTTATGACAGTTGCTTTTTCTAGTGCTATTTTATCTATCTCATTTGCAACGGGGATAATTTATTTGCTAAAAACGTTGGATGTTCAAAAACGATCAGTTAGTACGATTATGTTAGAATTTGTCATGTACTGTTTGCTTGTTGTCATTGGCTTTAGCGGCGTATCGACTGTTTTTAATATAATGAAGGATGACGTACATCTTCAATTTGAAAATACACAGGGCAAGGAAGAACAGGTAGTCTATACGATGACACCCCTTATTGTCAATGCCGGAGCGTTAAAGGAAAATGGTGATTCTTCAGGATTATTGAAAGTACCTCAAACTATAGACGCAAAAAAGTTGAATTCTATCGTCTGGGCATTTATTGTGGGGACCATTTTATATTGTATCATTCGGCTTCTCTTTAGAAAGTCGATTATTGTTTTATTAAAGCCACTGACAAAACGTGTACAGCCTGCATTAATGGACGAAATTTCTTATAGAGCAGTTGTGATAGGCTACCCATTGTTTGCTTTAGGTGGTTTATTATTTGCAATGATATGGGCTCAAATTGCTTGGGGAAGATATTGGGGGTGGGATCCGAAAGAAGTCTGGGCACTTATTACATTTTTATTTTATGCTGCTTTTTTACATCTACGGCTTTCCAAAGGATGGGAAGGGGAGAAAACTGCATGGTTATCTATAACCGGCTTTGGCATTATTGTTTTTAATCAAGTATTCGTTAATTTAGTGATTGCGGGTCTCCATTCTTACGCGTAGAGAAATAATTATAAATGAAAAGAGACATCCATAATGGATGTCTCTTGGAGTTTGAACTGTTAATTCTTGAAAAAGAATTAAAGTTTTACAACGTTTGTAGCTTGAGGGCCACGGTTACCTTCTTCAACGCCGAATTCTACTTTTTGTCCTTCTTCAAGTGTTTTGAAACCTTCAGATTGGATTGCAGAGAAGTGTACGAATACATCGTTTCCACCTTCTACTTCGATGAAGCCAAAACCTTTTTCTGCGTTAAACCATTTTACTGTACCTTGAGTCATTTAAAAAACCTCCAAAAATAAATTCAACAATCATATTCCTTCATTCTGTATAAAATAAACACATAATCAGAAGATCGCACGAACACGTTACTATTGAATACGTGGATTCATTGTTTACGATGAAGTAATTTAATTATTACTCTCATTATATAACAGATTCATACATTTATCCAGCAAATGCCGTTTTTTAGTAAGAAAAAATTACATAATATTGTTTCTAAGTATAATGATTGACCCATTTACTGAAAGAAAAGAGGTATAAACAACCTATTTTGTTAATAAAAAGCGATAAATTGAATGGATTTTATATTTTTTTCACATTTGTTGAGACTATGTAATCTTATACAAAATTTTTAGGTAGCCTGTATGACTTTAGTCAATCCATGCTTTTTCTTTTGCAACAATTACTGCCTCAGCACGTGATTCCACTTGCAATCTTACAAAGAGTTTAGATAAATAATTTTCCACTGTACGTTGGGTAACCCCAATTGCAGAGGCTATGGCTTTATTTGTACAACCTTGTGCTACGAGCTGCAAAATTTCCTGTTCTTTATGACTTAGTAATACTTCCTGCTTTGCATTGGAACGATTCGAGTGCTGTTTGACAAAGTCCAAAAAATCAGCCGATAATAAAATTTCCCCGCGCAAAGTAGCTTGGATTGTTTGAATAACTTGTTCTTTCGTAGCAAGCTTTGATAAAAGTCCATCCACTTTTTTCTCAACGAGTAGCTCGTAATAATCGGACAACTCATAGCCTGTATAAAGTATAATCAATGCTTCAGGTTGTATTTTCTTAATCATTTCAGCAAGCTGAATGCCATTTATCGGTTTCATATTAATATCAATTAAAAAGAGCTGGAAAGTTTGAGTCTCCATTCTGGAAGCGACATTAGCACTTTCTTGCTCTGTTTCAATATGGACATTTTCTAAGTCTTGTAATAATGTTTTCGTTCCGTCTAAAACGACAGGATGATCATCTACAATCAATATATCAATCATTTGTATGGTTCCTCACATTCCTCTTGAATTTGAATAAAAACATGCATGCCATCATTTGGTTTGGAGGTAATAGTCATTTCTCCGTTAAACGCTCGAACACGTTCTCGAATTCCATTAATGCCCATCGAAGCGGATGATTGCATTAAATCCTCAATATTGCAGCCGATACCATTATCGTCGTATTGGAGAACAAAACCATTGTTAATCGCAAGTAGTTTTAGCGAAACCTTCGATGCATCAGCGTGTTTAATCGCATTATTGAGCAGTTCTTGAACTAGACGATAGACGACTAAATGTAACGTTGCATCTTGAAACTGAACTCGGTCAATTTGAGTATTCAATAGAAAGTTAGCTCGAATTTTTACTTTTTGTACAAATTTTTTTAAAGCCATTTCTAAACCAAAAGTATCGAGTAACGGGGGACTTAGATTTTCACAATACTCCCGTAAATCTTTAGTGGCATTAATAAGCTGCTCTCGAATGTCTAAAACTTTTTTCTCTTCAATAATAGGGGAGCTTGCTATAACATCTAATTCCCTCGCCAAATGGAGCTGCTCCTGTAAAATAGTGTCATGTAACTCCTGTGCAAGAATACTTTTTTCTTTCTCAATAATATTCCATAATAATTTATCGAGCCAGGGAAGTTGAGTGTTATTCGTGTCTTTCATGTGCTGTATATCGCGTACTAAATCTTCAATATGCTTTAAATTGTCGATAAACATAGAGACATATAAAGCAAGTAACTCCAACCAAAGTAGCTCTTCTTTTTGTAAAGTGTGCCGTATCCGGATAAGAATCTTTTCATCCACTGTATCATGGATAAGTAGTTGTGTCATTTGGTTCTCAATTTGGATGCCACCTTGTGGAAACTGAACATCCTCGGTTATTGTTTCAAGGGTAAATGCTGTAGTACCAAGTTTTTCGGTAATTTCATTTTTTAGTTTATGAAGTAACTCCTGTTGATTTTTTGCATTTCCAATGCGATTAACAGCCGCATATAAATTATGTACATAATCACCCGATGACGAGAATATAATTTTTCGATGTTTAAAATCAAGTTGCTCTTTTACATAAAAGCTTGTAATAAAACCTATGAAAAGAACGATAAAAACAACAATTAGCATTGCAATTGTAAGCTGTTCAAATAACAATAATGCTAAAAACGTCGTTATAATGAGTGCGATAAAAAAGGCAAGTGATGAATAATAGCGAAAACGAGATAATTGGTACTCAATATCAAACAAACGTTCATTTAACTGAATGAAAATAAAGGAAAAAGGAATAAACAAAATAAATAAAACACTTATTTCAGGCTGAATGATTGCTTTGTTAGCTAAAATTTCAGGTACAACAAATAATAATAAAAACGGCAAAAAAGGAATAATACATGAAATGGCGATTAATCGTATTTTCGCTAACCGTGTTCGTAAATAGCTAGTTAGTAATATAAAAATAGCGTATAAAATGAGTAATGCAAATAAACCTAGCGTAACATTAGGCGTGATGTTCCTAAATTGTGGCACAAATAATTCAACGACATAACAAGATGGTATGATGACTAAAGGAATAAAATAGAGCCACCTCGTATCCAAGTAAGACCATTTTATAAGTAAATAACGGAAATACTGTTGTAAAAAGTGAATAATTAATACTAAGCATAAAACGATACAAACTCCATTGACAATCATGCCAACTACATTCCCTCGACTTGAAGCACCAGTGCTTGTGTAAGCTAACGAACACGTTAAAAGAAATAGTATTAATAATTTTGTTATGAAATTATCTTTATTATGTTTCCATAAGTAGAAAGCAACACAAAAACAAAGAATAAAATAAAACATCGGAAAAACAATATGTGTATAAAATTCTTCAGGAAGATCACGGTGCTTTACTTCAATTGTATGTACTGTACTATCAGCTTTTAAAATCGACAGCTCATTTGCACTGGCGACGTAACTATCTCGTTGGGACGATACAAAACCTTTCGTGGATTGTTGATCAATGGTCAGAATAGTGTCTCCTTGATCAATATTCTGTTGTTGTGCCCAACCTATATAATAAGGATGAATTACGACTGGGAGCTCATTAGACGTATCGACTAAAATGTTAATAAAAGGGGCACGAATTGCAATAACAAGTACATAAATGCCAATAAGTAAGTAGGTGATAAAAATACTAGAAGTCAATTTGTGCATAATATATCCTCTTTATTTTTCATAATCATTATGAAAATGCCTCGTTTCATCAATAAGTATCTACTATCATTATCCATAATTTTAGGTTTTTTTGGAATACCGAAAAAATGCGTTTCGGAAAACCACTATCATTTTTTCGGAATAACGAAATAGTCTTTTCGGTAAAAGCTGTGATAATGTGAATCTAGCTTATGAGAAGGAAAGGGGAGCCTGCATGAAAAGAAGTGTGCTAACACTAATCCTATTTTTCCTAGTCGCCATCTCTATGTATCCGATGACATCAATCGCTAAAACTATTGTTAAAAATCCTGTTGAAGTGGATATCTGCATCATAGGAAGTGACAATCATTTTGTTTACAAGATTCCTAAACAGTTACATAACAGTACGCATTATAATGAAATGAAAAATGATATTGAAGCCTCCTTAGCTAGTCATTGGAAAGTGGAAAGTGCTCATTTTGAAACAAATCAATCTGATGTAGCCTATACATTTTTTATCGGGGATTTGTTTCAAGAGAAACAAGATGGTCAATTGAAACTATCAATCCCCTATCGCACATTAGTAGGGATGTTTAGTGAAGATGAGGCAATACAATTGCGTATTATGGCAAGTAAATTAGCAAATTGGCAAGTAAATGCTAAAGAATGGTCAACATTTGGATTTGACCAGCCACTAACATTTTTGAGTGAGCGAGAATACGTCTATAATGGTGCAGTTAACGAACTGTTACAGCAGCGAGTTGCGCATTTCGATGGGGCAATTGCAAAACAACAAATGATTTTACGTAGTATTATGTATTTTAGCTTTATGATCGTTCAAATTTTTACATGCTTGATTTTATCTAAACGTTTAAAAAAACGAATTATTCAGCATCCAGAAAATATGCATCAATTTAGAAAACTAAACTATTTATATCAGCTCATTCCGTTATTAATTGTCATTGCACAAATTGCTTTTTTAGTGATGTCTGGATTACTAACAGCATTTGGACTCTTTTTTAGCCCTGGCATCGATTTATTATTTATTGTTGGGCCTATTCTTGTATCAATTATAATGTTACCGATGTTTTTCGTTGCAACGGAAAATGAAATTTCTAAAGAATTACACGATAAAATGTTGGGTTCAGACATGTAATTGACCTTTAAAAGAAGATGAAAAACAAATAACAACAGATTCTAAGGTAGATGTTGAATTGTAGTTTGTTTTCTATTTGGGCGTCCATTTACCAACATTAAATGGTATAATGTTCAACAGCATATTTGAAGGAGCTGGTGACAAATTGACGCATCCAGAAACTGCGTATTTAAATTTACTACAACATATATTAGAAAATGGTGTTAAAAAGGAAGACCGTACTGGTACAGGCACATACAGCGTTTTTGGCTATCAAATGCGCTTTGATTTAAGTAAGGGTTTTCCACTTTTAACGACAAAGCGAGTACCATTTAAACTTGTAGCAAGCGAGCTTCTTTGGTTTATTAAAGGCGATACTAATATCCGCTACTTATTGCAAAATAATAATCATATATGGGATGAGTGGGCATTTAAAAAATGGGTTGAATCTGATGAATATCGTGGACCTGATATGACTGATTTTGGTCGTCGTTGTCTAACGGATGAAGCGTTTAATACGGTATATCAAGCAGAGCTGTCATCGTTTTGTGAACGCATTTTAAATGAGGATGATTTTGCGAAGAAATACGGGGATCTTGGTAATGTCTATGGCAAGCAATGGCGTAATTGGACAACGTCAAATGGGGAAAGTCTAGACCAACTGCAAGATGTGATCCACCAAATTAAGCATAATCCAGATTCACGCCGCATTATTGTAAATGCTTGGAACCCAGAGGATGTGATTGACGCAGGTGCAAAGGGCAGTAAAGCTGCTTTGCCACCTTGTCATGTAATGTTCCAATTTTATGTAGCAGAAGGTAAGTTAAGCTGTCAATTAATGCAAAGAAGCCTTGATACGTTGCTCGGTTGTCCATTCAATATTGCATCCTATGCATTACTAACACATTTAATTGCCCATGAATGTGGACTTGAAGTTGGCGAATTTATTCACAGTATTGGCGATGCGCATATTTATGCAAATCACATAGAGCAAGTGAAAGAACAGCTCTCTCGTGAGCCACGGGAACTACCAACCTTGAAAATAAACTCAGATAAAACGTCAATATTCGAAATAGAACTTGAAGATCTTTCTATCGAGGGCTACAACCCACATCCAGCAATTAAAGCACCAATTGCGGTATAAAAGAAGAGAGCAGCAACCAAAATGGTTGCTGCTCTTTTGATTAAAAATATCGAATAATCTGTTTTAATAAATAGGAAAGAAGTCGGATGGTTAAGTATTGGCACGTCTATTATAGTGTTAATGGTATTAATAGGAATATTTTCTAATAAAATGTTTAGGGGTGGCTGTGTTGAAAGAAAGATTGTTGCTTCAAACACCAAGAAATGCGAAATTTCTTCGGTTGAAGAAAAATACACAAGGAGAAGCTTCGTTGCTTAGAAATCAACAGGTTCAACACGATAGTCCACATATATCAACAACATTATCGCAAGAACAAATAGTGAAAATGATGCAAATTGTTGAGGAAATTCGGCTTTATGGTTATAAATAAACAGTAAAATGTAAGCGTCTTCTATATGCGCTAGGTTATATACATAAAATTTCAAGTAGACAAGTATGAAAAAACTTGTTTTTCTAAAACTATTTAGTAATAGATAGAAAGTGTATTAAATTAATAAGAAATGACTTCTCCGGTTTTATCATAAAAAGTAAAAATTGCAGGAAACGTATCTTCTGCATTAGGAGGTAGTTTAAAAGTTTTCATAAATGGTGCGGATGTATCAACTTCAATTTCTTTTTCGAAATTCTTCCAGTTTGTTGTTAAGTTGATTTTGGCAACATTGCTGTCTAATTCGTGTACATATAGTGTGCCATAGTTGCCTTTATTGGTTTTATATTGTCGATAGGTTTCTGAGGGATCTGTGGCTAAATAAATAAATTTAAGTTTACCATTCCAACCTTTATTAAAACGTGCATGACCATATTTACTATCGTTAATTTTCAATTGTACTAACCACATATTTGTTTCTTCTATTCGTTCAAAATGCATTATTTGTATGCTACTGTCGATAAATTCCTCTATAAAATCTTTCACTGTCGTTTCGGATGATTTTAGATGATAGTCTTTATAATAAGCATTTCCGTAAATGAACACTCCTAATAATAGGAATGGTGAAAATAAGCATATTACTAATGGTAATATTTTGATTTTCATACTAAATATCCTCCTTTTTTATAGAAAATACTTTTACTGATTTTTTTAAAAATTTATCATTAAATTAAGAAAAAAAACAGGGAGGAAACCATTATATTAGTCTTTTTTATCAGTTAGTCAGTCCAGTAAATTTACAGAAGCTACGACACATGCAAAAGTAATATTTTAATTAAAACTTTCACTTTTTTTAGTATAGGGATTCAACTTAATTAGCAAGAAATAAACGCTATAAATCCAAGCACCTTCTAAGCTATAATAGCTAAGGAGGTGTTTTTATATGAACGTGTTTTTTATTGAAACGATTTCAGGGATGGAACTTTTACATATAGTGTCACATGATGTCGCTGGCATACTTGCAGCTGCGCAAGGGGAGAGCGTAACGTTTCCTGTTGGCCATTTTAAATATGAATTTCATAACCTAGATTTTTATGAAGAAAATGGGCAAATCCAACAAGAGCTCGTTATTTATGTGTCAAAAATATAAGATTAAAGTTGAGAGTTTTCATGATGCATTTCCAACATGTATTGTGTACAAGCAAAATGAACAGGCTAAGATAAAAGCAAAAAACTTGTGATTATCTGAACCTGTAACTATAATAGTTACAACAGGTGGTGATTCATATGGTGAACAGTCGATTTTCGGTCGCAATCCATATACTTTCGCTCATTGCAACAACATCTGATAAAAGTCAGCTAACATCGGATTATATTGCTGGTAGTGTGAATACAAATCCAGTAGTCGTGCGACGTATGATTGGTGTATTAAAAAGAGCTGGTTTGTTAACATCGCAATCAGGAATTGCAGGCTACGGGCTCGTTATTGAACCAAAGGATTTGTCTTTATTGACCATATATCGTGCGATTGAAGGTCCTGAGCAACTTTTTGCAATTCATGATGAGCCAAATCCAGCGTGTGCGGTTGGTCGAAAAATTCAGCACACGTTAGAAGCCGTTTATATAGATGTTTGGCATGCAATGGAAAAACAGTTACAAGCACAAACTTTACAAGATGTGCTAGATCAACTTCGTTAATGTAAAACGAGGTCGGTCTTTCTGCGATTAACCTGTAACTAAAATGGTTACAATTCAATAGAGGAGGAATTTAAAATGAAAATAGGCATTATTGGAGCAACAGGGAAAGCGGGACAAAAAATAGTTGAGGAAGCATTGCAACGTGGCCATGAAGTTACTGCCATCGTTCGTTCAGCTTCTAAAGTAAAAGAAGACATTAAAGTGATTGAGAAGGATGTATTGGAATTAACTCAAGAGGACATGAAGGATTTTGATGTTGTTGTTAATGCATTTGGAGCGCCTTTCGGACAAGAGGAGTTACATGTGAGAGTAGGACGTCATTTGATTGCTATTTTCAAAGGCATTGCAACAAAATTATTTGTTGTCGGTGGCGCAGGAAGTTTATTTGTGGATCCAGAGAAAACAGTTCGTGTTATGGATACACCAGATTTTCCGGAAATGTTCTTTGCTACTGCAAAAAATCAAGGTGAAAACTTAACGGATTTACAAGCATCAAGTATTACGTGGACATTTTTAAGTCCTTCTGCAATGTTTGATCCAGAAGGTCCACGAACAGGGCACTATACTACAGGAAATGATCATCTACTCGTAAATGCGTCGGGTGAAAGTTACGTCAGCTACAGTGATTTTGCCATTGCCGTTTTAGATGAAATTGAAAATCCACAAAATATTAATAAACGTTTTACAGTTTCTTCAACGAAATAATAATGCTACCGAGCGTGCGAAATGCGCTCGGTTTTTGTTGATTATCGTCAAAATTGAAAAAAACTTTCGTATTATGTTGAACTGACTGTTTACAAGACGGCATTTATTAGCTACTATCAGTGTGAGTATTACTTCAAAGGAGACGACAATAATGTCCACACAACGTATAGAAAAAGATTTTTTAGGTGAACGAGTATTACCAGCAGAAGCTTATTATGGGATTCAAACGCTTCGCGCAACAGAAAACTTCCCGATTACAGGTTACACAATTCATCCAGCCCTTATAAAAGCAATGGGAATAGTTAAGAAAGCTGCTGCACTAGGTAATATGGAAGTACACCTATTATCAAAAGAGATTGGAGAGGCAATTGTCGAGGCTGCACAAGAAGTCATCGATGGTAAATGGGATGCAGAGTTTCTTGTAGACCCAATCCAAGGTGGTGCAGGCACTTCTATTAATATGAATGCTAACGAAGTTATTGCGAACCGTGCACTTGAAATTTTGGGTAAAGCAAAAGGTGAATACCAAACGATTAGCCCAAATAGTCATGTTAATATGTCACAATCAACAAATGATGCCTTCCCAACAGCTATTCATATCGCTGTTTTAAATTTAATAGATGAACTTCTTGTTACAATGGAAAATATGCAAGCTGTATTCCATCAAAAAGCAGAGCAATTTGCCCATGTCATTAAAATGGGACGTACGCATTTACAAGATGCGGTACCGATTCGCTTAGGACAAGAGTTTGAAGCATATTGCCGTGTAATTAACCGTGATATTGTCCGTATTCGACAAACACGTCCAAACTTATATGATGTAAACATGGGTGCAACTGCTGTTGGTACAGGGTTAAATGCATTCCCAGATTACATTAAATCTGTAGATGAGCATCTTGCTGACATTTCTGGCTTGCCATTAAAAGGTGCTACACATTTAGTAGATGCTACGCAAAATACAGATGCATATACTGAAGTGTCCGGTGCACTTAAAATTTGTATGATTAATATGTCTAAAATTGCGAATGACTTACGTTTAATGGCATCTGGTCCACGTGCAGGTTTAGGTGAAATCATTTTACCAGCACGCCAACCTGGGTCATCAATTATGCCTGGTAAAGTTAACCCTGTTATGCCAGAGGTGCTAAATCAAGTAGCATTCCAAGTAATTGGTAATGACCATACGATTTCTTTAGCATCTGAAGCTGGTCAATTAGAGTTAAACGTTATGGAGCCTGTACTTGTCTTTAACTTGATTCAATCTATTAGCATTATGAATAATGTTTTCCGTGCATTTACTGAAAACTGTTTAAAAGATATTGAAGCAAATGAAGAGCGCATGAAAGAGTATGTAGAGAAAAGTGTTGGTGTCCTAACTGCAGTGAACCCACATATTGGCTATGAAGTAGCAGCACGTCTTGCGCGTGAAGCGATACTTTCTGGACGTTCGATTCGTGAGCTTTGTATTGAAGCGGGTGTTTTAACGAAAGAACAATTAGATTTAATTTTAGATCCATATGAAATGACACACCCAGGTATCGCTGGTTCTAGTATGATGAAATTAAAATAATTTTTTAAGAGTACTTTGCTATGTGTTTAGTACTGATCGTGTCGACAGAAGGCATCAGGAGTGAACTCTTGATGCCTTTTGTATTTTTATTTCTTTAAAGGACTTAATAAAGAGTGTCTTTTACAAACGAGTTAGTAGAAATTAAATGTCTTTGTCTTTTTATTCTTTTCCCCTAAATATAAAGTAGGCGTTTTTCTGTGAATATTAGGCTAAATCAACTATAATAATGGTATTATAGTAATATTATAGTTGGGGGAATTTAGTATGAGTTTACGAAGAAAAAGCATTATCGGTTTTTCTGTTTTAAATTTAATTATGATTATTGTATTAATTATTGATTTGGCAAATTTAACATCATTAGCTTGGCTTTCTACAATTTTAACAATCGTTGGTATCTCGATTACTTTGTCTTATATGTTCTATGTCAAATATAAAGTAATTTTACCGATTAACCAATTATCAAATGCTGCGAAAGCAATTACATTAGGTGAATTTGATTCTATTACAATTGCCACACATGACAATAGTGAGATATCAGAGTTAGCTAAAGCCTTTCTTGAAATGAAAGAACAACTACATACTATGACGCAAACAATTGCGAACAGCTCGACCGATTTATCTGCAAGCATAGAGGAGCTTTCAGCAAGTACTAATGAAATTACGATAGCTGTAAAAGAGGTTGACCATCAAATGGAGAAAACGTCAACTGGTTTAAAACAAGCTGCACAATCTGCTAATGAAAGTGCTATTGCCATGCAGCAAACAGTAGATGGAATTGAACATATTACAACTGCAACACAAGGTGTTTACGACCATGCTAAAGAAGCGAATGATATAGCAGGAAACGGAGCAGAAATATTGCATGTAGCGAAAAAACAAATGGAATTTATTTCATCTTCTACTGATAAAACGAGTGGATTAATGCAACAATTAACAAATAAAATGACAGATATTAAAGCCATGACAGAAATGATAACAACGATTACCGATCAAACGAATTTACTTGCATTGAATGCTGCGATAGAGGCTGCACGTGCTGGCGAGCATGGCAAAGGCTTTGCTGTAGTTGCAGAGGAAGTTCGTCATTTAGCAGAGCAATCCAAACATTCGGCTACTCAAATTGTTGACCTAGTAGTAGGCATTGAAAGTGATACAAAGCAAGTTGCTGTAGCTGTTGAGGAAGATTTAAAAAATGTTCAACAGGGTGTTTATGTTATCGATGAGGCGACAAAATCTTTTGGTAATATTTCAAATCATGTGAGCCAAATGACTAATCAACTCGAAGATATTTCGACTACTGCAAAACATTTGTCAGGAAGTGCAAATGAGGTAGCCACATTAGTAACCAACATTGCAGGTGGCATGGATAGATTATCTAACTATACGGAAGCTGTGTTACAATCTATGGATGAGCAAACGGCTTCTATGCAAGCAGTCAATCAAGTTTCACAGGAATTAACGATTCAGGCTGATGACTTGCAAAAGGTTACAAATCGGTTTCAAGTAATTTAACCCTAACAAGAGGGATATATATAGGGTCAATAAATGCTTCTTTAAAATAAAATAATAAGTTTTTTAATATACCTTTTTTAACGTTTCTATGTTTGAATATAGCAGGCTATTTTGCAAATGTAATTTATTTTTGCGAAATAGTCTCTTTTTTATTTTTCATTCAGAAAACTTGTAAGTTCACAGACAAATAAAAATGTTGAATTTTTTAATATTGTTTCTTATAATGGACTAACTGTTACCTCTTCTTAACACACTTCAACTATTGCAACCCGCTCTCGCCGGGTCAACAAGTCATTTCTATAACCTTCGCAAATCCCAGCGAAATCATAACTTATATGAAAAAACAAAAAACTAAATTGTAAGAAAATTGGAAGACTGAATTATATTGAATCATTATAGAAAGATAATTCTGAATTTTGGAAAGAGAGAGATTGGATTGAAGCTATCACAAGTAGAACAAGAAAAACTACTCCTCCATGTGGCAGGAGAACTTGCGCTGAAAAGAAAAGCACGTGGGTTAAAACTGAATTATCCAGAGGCGGTAGCGCTTATTAGTAGTTTTATTATGGAAGGCGCTAGAGATGGAAAAACAGTTGCACAATTAATGAGTGAAGCGAAACATGTTCTAACTGCAGAGGATGTTATGGAAGGTGTGGGTGACATGATTTCCGATGTGCAAGTAGAGTGTACATTCCCAGACGGAACAAAGCTTGTTACTGTACACCGTCCAATTCAGTAAAGGAGGAATTGAATATGATTCCTGGAGAAATCAGACCAAAAAATGATGTTATCGAAATAAATGTAGGAAGAGCAACAAAAAAAGTACTTGTTTCGAATACGGGAGACCGTCCGATACAAGTAGGCTCCCACTTTCATTTTATTGAAGTCAATAGATTTCTAGAGTTTAACCGAGAAGATGCGATCGGAATGCATCTTCATATTCCATCAGGCACAGCAGTTCGATTTGAACCTGGGGAAGAAAAAGAAGTGGAGCTTGTCGAGTTTGGAGGCAAACAGCATGTTTTTGGATTGAACATGCTAACGGAAGGCTCTACTCATCATAAGGATGAAATATTAGATAAGGCAATTGAAGGTGGCTTTAAAGGAGCGGAAGAAAAATGAAGGTAACACATGAAGCTTACGCGAAAATGTTTGGTCCAACAGTAGGAGATAAGGTTCGGCTGGCCGATACAGATTTATGGATTGAAATCGAGAAGGACTATACAACGTACGGGGATGAAGGCGTATTTGGTGGTGGTAAATCATTGCGTGTCTCTATGGGACAAAACGGAAAAAATACGCGAAATGAAGGAGTGCTTGACACAGTAATAACGAACGTCATTATCATTGATTATACTGGGATTGTGAAAGCTGATATTGGTATAAAAGATGGGCGTATTATTGGCATTGGCAAAGCAGGCAATCCGAACAGTATGGACGGCGTCGATCAGGATATGATTATTGGCGTTGGCACAGAGGTGTATGCAGGTGAAGGTCTTATCGCAACGGCTGGCGCTATCGACACGCATATTCATTTCATTAGTCCAGATCAAGTGGAAACAGCGTTATTAGCGGGGACAACAACCTTTATTGGTGGTGGTACAGGTCCTGCAGCTGGTTCTAAGGCGACAAGCTTAACTGCTGGTGAATGGCATCTACATCGCATGCTACAAGCTGTAGAAGGTTTTCCGATAAACGTTGGATTACTTGGCAAAGGTAGTGCATCTGATCCGGAGCCAATTATTGAGCAAGTTCGTGCTGGGGCGATTGGTATGAAAATACATGAGGACTGGGGTGCAACACCTGCAGCACTTGATCAAAGTTTAACAGTTGCTGATGAGTATGATATTCAGGTGGCATTACATTCAGATACATTAAATGAAGCCGGATTCGTAGAAGATACGATTAATGCTATTGATGGTCGTGTGATTCACATTTTCCATACGGAAGGTGCAGGTGGTGGACATGCGCCCGACCAATTAGTAATGGCATCATTACCTAATATATTGCCAGCATCTACTAATCCAACAAAACCGTTTACAACGAATACGATTGATGAGCATTTAGATATGTTAATGGTCTGTCATCATTTGAAGCATGATGTACCAGAAGACGTGGCGTTTGCCGATTCTCGTATTCGACCAGAAACGATTGCTGCAGAAGATATTATGCAAGATTTAGGGATTTTAAGTATTATGTCTTCCGATTCACAAGCGATGGGGCGTGTTGGAGAAGTGACAATACGAACGTTCCAAACGGCAGACAAAATGAAGAAACAGCGTGGTGCTTTACCGCAAGATGAAGGGAAAGATCACGATAATTACCGCGTTAAGCGCTATATGGCTAAGCTCAATATTAACCCAGCGATTGCACATGGAATTAGCCATGAAGTAGGCTCATTAGAAGAAGGCAAGCTAGCGGACATCGTACTTTGGGATCCAGCGTTCTTTGGCGTCAAAGCAGAAGTTGTTATAAAAAGTGGTATTGCAGTTTACGGTATTACAGGTGATCCGAATGCGTCAATTCCTACACCGCAGCCTATGAAAGGTCGTCGGACGTTTGGCTTCTATGGACAAGGCCCTCAAAATTGTGGTATGACATTTTTACCAAACATTGCAGTAGAGGAAGGATTACCGGAAAAATTAGGTTTAAAACGTATGATAGGGACAGTGAAGAATTGCCGAAATATTAGTAAGGCAGATATGAAGCTTAATAATGCTACACCGAAAATTGATGTGAATCCGGAAACATATGAAGTGAAAATTGATGGTGAATTAGCTACATGTGAACCAGTTGATGTTTTGCCAATGGCCCAACGATATTTCTTATTTTAAGAAAAAAATAGAGAGTGTGTAACAGTAACAGAGGAACAGTCAAATAAATCGATGAAGAGGTGCAACATAGATGTTAATTGAAAAAATTATCGGCAATATTGCTAATGAAGAAGAACATTCACATAAAACAACAGAGTGGATAGAGCTTGAGTGGGAGGAATTAAGCAAACGTATCCTACGAACTGAAACAGATAAAGGCACGGATATTGCTTTACGTTTAGCAGGTGACGAGCCATTACAATATGGTGACTTATTATTTGAGGATGATAGCCGTCGCATTGCGATTCGTACAAAACTCGAACCAGTTATTGTCATATCACCGAAGGATATGTATGAGATGGGGAAATCTGCATTTGAATTAGGCAATCGCCATACACCTTGCTTAATTGAACATAATGAAATCATCGTACGAGCTGATCATACGATTAATCCATTATTAGATGAAATAGGAGTGAACTATGAAACGACAGAACGACGATTTAAACAACCATTCAAATACCGCGGACACGCTCACTGATTTTTCGTTATTGCGCCTATTACAAATTCATGATTCTGCATTTCCGATAGGCTCTTATACTCATTCATATGGGATGGAAACGTATATTCAGGAAGATGTTATTCGCACAAAGGAACAATTAATAGATTATTGTAAATCGTATTTATTTCATAATTTAGTGAATGGTGACGCCTTAATTATTCAGAATGCGTTCCATGCAGCAAAAGTAAGAGATGGTGGTCGTCTCACAGAGTTAGACGAACTTTGCGGCGCTATCAAACTAGCAAAAGAATCAAGAGATGCTAGTGTCAATGTTGGCAAGCAATTCATACGAACAGTGGCACCTCTTATGGACAGCCCTTTATTATTGCAATGGCAAGAAAAGATAGCCAAAGAAGAAGTGCAAGGCCATTACGCAGTTCTTTATGCGATTTATAGTGAAGCACTTGGTGTAGATGTCTATCATGCAGTGATGACTTATATGTATGCATCCATTAGTGGATTAGTACAAAATGCTGTTCGTGCTGTGCCGTTCGGACAAAATACAGGTGTACAAGCATTAAATAAACTTCTTGTTTGTATAGAGGAAGCTGCGGAAAAGGTCATGACCTTAACGATAGATGACCTCTCTAATAATGCTTTAGGTATTGAACTAGCATCGATGAAACATGAATTTTTATTTTCAAGATTATTTATTTCATAGAAAGAGAGTGGATATAAATGACTCCAATTCGAATTGGTATAGGAGGCCCAGTTGGCTCTGGGAAAACATCTTTAGTAGATCAATTAACACGTGCAATGCATGAAAAATACAATGTGGCAGTAATCACAAATGATATTTATACAAGAGAGGATGCCCAGTATTTAATTACAAATGGTGTTCTAGAAGAGGACCGTATTATCGGAGTAGAAACAGGCGGATGCCCGCATACAGCTATTCGTGAAGATGCCTCGATGAACTTTTCTGCAATTGATGACTTGAACAAACGCTTTGAAGATTTAGATATTATTTTCATTGAAAGTGGTGGAGATAATTTATCTGCTACATTTAGCCCAGAACTTGTTCATGGCTATATTTACGTAATTGATGTGGCTGAAGGACAGGATATACCTCGTAAAGGTGGCCCAGCATTAACACGTTCAGATTTACTGCTAATCAATAAAACATCACTGGCACCTCATGTTGGTGTAGACCTAGAGGTCATGGACCAGGATGTGAAAAAAATGCGTGCTGGACGTCCATATATTTTTGCAGACGTTCGTTCTCAAACAAATGTCGACAAGGTTGTTGAATGGATTCAGCATCACATGTTACTTGAAGGCGCCGAAGCAGCTGACGTGAATGCTTAATCAAGGAAAAGTGAATCATTATGGCAAATTAGAGATGGCATTTGAGCCAAGAAGGGGCTATACACGACTTGTTCATGTATACCAGCAGCCGCCGTTGAAGGCAAGCAGAGAATTGTATGCTGACAATAAGCCAACTGCCACAGTTTTTATAATGGAATCATCTGGTGGAATGGTAGCGGGTGACCGAAATGAAATCTCTGTAAAACTTGCACCAGATAGTCAAGTGAAATTAAAACAACAATCCGCTCTAAAAATTTATCCTTCTCACAATGGTGAACGATGCACGCAAGAAATTACGGTGGAAATAGCAGAAGGGGCAAGATTAGAATGGCTACCTGAGGTGACCATTCCTTTTGAACGAGCGAAATTTCAAGTGAATACAACGATTCGCATGGCAGAAAACTCTACATTAATATGGGGTGAAATTATTGCACCAGGTCGAGAAATGCGAGGAGAAATCTTTGATTATCAATCCTTCCGATCCAAATACAAAATCTTTGTTGAGGAAGCTCTAATTGCATTTGATTCATTCCATTTTAAACCTACGGAAATGAACCTTTCTACGATTGGTCTGTTAGAGATGGCATATTATATCGGTTCGTTATGGATTGTGTCTCCACAAGTTGAGAATCTCAATATACGAGAATTACAGGAAATGATCCAACAGGAGAGTTCAATTCAGGCAAGTGTTACAAAATTAACAGATCATGCAATCCATTGTAGATGGCTTTCAAAAGAGCAGCGAACACTTCACAAAGAAATCAATCGCATGTTTGAACATGTGGCAACAATACTTTAAATTTCTGTGGTGATGAAGGAGATAGAGAATTGAAAAAGTTTTCAGTATTTATTTTATTATTCATACTTAGTCTTGCTGGCTGTAGTAATGAGTCTAGTCAGGGCGAGGAAAAACAGCCATCCGCTGCTTCCTCTTCAAAAGCAAATGAGCTTATTTATGCATCTGAATCCGAATTTGCAGGGTTAAATCCAATTTTAGAGGAAACGAATTTAGATGCATTACTTTTTAGAGGTCTTATGCGCTTTGATGAACATAATGTACCAGTATATGATATTGCCAAAAGCGTTGAAATATCGGATGACCTGTTAACGTATACAATCATGATTCGTGATGATGTGACATTTCATGATGGGCAAGTGTTAACAGTAGATGATGTAATGTTTACTATTAACAGTATTCTTGATGATACAAATGGGTCTTATTTAAAGTCAGATTTTATCCATGTTACTGCGATGCAAAAAGTAAATGACACAACGATGATAATCCAATTGGATGAACCATTTACGCCAATGTTAGATAAATTAACAGTGCCAATTTTGCCGAAGTATGTCTTTGAAGGACAAGAGATGAGAACGGCTACGTTTAACCAAGAACCTATTGGTGCTGGACCTTATATGGTTGAGAAATGGGATAAAGGAACTAGCTTAACGCTTAAAGCATATCCATCTTTCTTCGGAACAAAAGCATCCATTGAAAAAGTCATTTTTAAATTTATTCCTGATAGTAATGTTCGTGCATTACAACTAAAATCGGGTGAGGTAGATATTGCCTTACTTGATCCGAATCAGGTTGAAGAACTTTCAAAAGTAGAGCAGTTAAAAATGTATGAAGTTGAATCAGCAGATTATCGTGGCGTGTTATTTAATATGAAGTATCCACTTTGGAAGGATGTCAATGTTCGAAAGGCGATAAGCTACGGTACAGATCGAGCTGGCATTGTCAAAGGTATTTTACATGGTTATGGTACAGAAGCGTATTCGCCGCTACAAAAGCATGCCTATGTAAACGAAAATATTGAACATTATACTTTTGATGTTGAAAAAGCAAAAGCATTATTAGAAAAATCAGGCTGGTTATTAGCAGATGATGGATTCCGCTATAAAGACGGTAACAAGCTTGCCTTTACTATTACTGCACCGATTACAGATACAGTTCGCGTCAATATGGCCAATTATGTCGCGCAAGGCTATAAAGAAATAGGGGCAGATGTAGAAGTAGCTGCACTTGATTGGAGCAATATCGTTATTGAAGAATCACAAGCGTTTATGGTGGGCTGGGGAAGTCCGTATGATGCCGACCACCATACGTACAGTTTATTCTATTCTGACGAATCTAGCGTAACAAGTGCCGGCTACAATTATGGTAGCTATGCAAATGCGAAAGTAGATACTTTGCTAGAGGAAGGAAGAACAACTGTCGATCCTGAAAAACGTAAGGAAGTCTATATGGCATTACAAGAGGAGCTAGCAGAAGATCCACCGTTCGCTTATTTTGCCTATGTTGATGCTGTTTATGGCATTAATAAAAATATTAGTGGTGTTAAAGAGCGTATTTTAGGTCATCACGGTGCCGGCTTCTTATGGAATGTCGAGGAGTGGGAATGGAATGATCGCTAAGTGGATTGGGAAGCGAGTGATAATGGGGACAATTGTCCTCATTATCGTGAGCTTCCTCTCTTTTTTCATTATGCATGTTGCACCTGGCAATCAGGCGGCGGCTTATTATGGAGGTAATGCTCAAACATTAACAACAGCTGAGCAAGAACGAATTGAAAAAGCGTTTGGCTTAGATAGACCAGTCCTTCTTCAATATGGCACTTGGCTAGGTGAAGCGGTAAAAGGGAATTTAGGCTATTCTGCAAAAGAAGGTAGACCAGTAATAACGATTTTATTAGAGCGTTTACCGAACACATTACAGCTGGTGGCACTCACATTATTTATCGTTACAATTGTCTCTACTTGGCTAGGTTTACGGGCAGGAATGAAAGAAGGTTCTTTATTGGATCGAGGATTATCCATCTTTAGTCTTGCGAGCTCTGCGATTCCCCCATTTTGGCTAGGTATTGTCTGTATTATAATTTTTTCGCTAAAGCTTGGTTGGTTTCCTTCTTCAGGTATGAATGATGTGCGTGAGAATGGAGGTTGGCTTGATCGTTTAAATCATATCGTACTCCCTCTAATCGTTTTAGTGATTTCTCATGTTGGTATATTCGCACGTTTTTTACAGGACAGTGTTAAGGCAGAGAATCGTAGCTATTATGTCCAAGTTGCGCGTGCAAATGGAGTACCAGACCGACAAATAAGAAACCTCATACTTCGGAATTCTGTTATTCCGTATATCAATTATATTGGTGTGACGATTCCTTCATTCTTTGGTGGTTCCATAGTAGTTGAAACACTTTTTGGCTGGTCCGGTTTAGGATCACTGCTAGTGAAATCAGTTATGGTCAAGGATTTTCCTGTACTTATGGGAGCCATTCTGATTATTGGTGTTGTGGTGGTCATTTGCTTATTTGTAATCGACGTTTTAATGATTTGCATTAACCCTAGATTGAGAAGAGGGAAAATAGTATGAGAAAACGACAGAAGATGCCACTATTTTGGCTTGCACTTCTTTGTATAATATTAGGAACAACCATCTTCTCCTCAATGTTGGCACCTTTTGAGCCAAATGCAATGGATATGAATCATATTTATGAAGCACCTAATCTTACACATTTACTCGGTACAGATCAGCTAGGCAGAGATGTTTTATCACGAATACTTGTTGGGGGGAAAGTGACACTTTTCATCGCCATTGTGTCAGTCGTCATTTCTAGCATTATAGGCATTATCTACGGTGGTATTAGCGGTTTTGTTGGTGGTGCCGTCGATGTAATTATGATGCGCATCTTAGAGGCTTTTTTAACGATCCCATCCTTGGTAATTGTGCTTGCCCTGCAAGCAATTATGCAAGGAAGTGTTTGGCGAATGGCAATGATTATCGGATTCACAGGCTGGTTTGTCACAGCTCGAATCGTGCGCTCGGAGTTTATTCGTTTGAAGGAAATGGAATATGTCCAAATGGCTAAAATGTTCCGTACCCCATTGTGGAAAATATTATTTAGTCATTTATTACGTAATAGTTTGCCAGCCATCTTTGTCGTGACGATATTTAATTTTGCTGGTGCGATTTTTACCGAAGTGTCTTTAAGCTTTTTAGGTATCGGTGTGCCGCCAGCCATCCCATCATGGGGAACGATGCTGTATACAGCGCAAAATGATTTACTCGTTGGTGCTTGGTGGATCGGCCTTTTTCCTGGGTTTATGATTTTTGCGACGATATTATGTGTGCAAGCGATCGGGAACACTTTCAAACAAGGAGGAGAACGATCACATGTTTAAAATCGACAATTTAACAGTTCGAGTGAACGATAAAAATCTCATCCACAATATCTCGTTAACTGTGCCGAAAGGCCAAATTACAGCAGTTATTGGTGAAAGTGGGAGTGGGAAAAGCACAACCGTATCAGCTATTTTAGGAATGCTCCCGCCACAAGCTGAGGCAACAGGGGCAGTGTACTTTAATGGGAAAAATATAATGGCGATGTCAAAAAAAGATAGGTTACTGTTACGAACAAAGCATATCTTTACTATTTTTCAAGATGCTACAAATAGCTTTTCTCCTACCCAAAAAATGAAACAACAATTGTATATGTTTACTGCCTTACGAATGGGCGAGGAGAAAGAAATGTTTGTGCCTAAAATGACCGCTATATTAAAGGAATTAAACTTGACCGATGATGTATTAAATTGCTATCCATTTGAGTTGTCAGGTGGTATGCTGCAACGTTGCATGCTAGCCTGTGCATTGTATAATGAGCCAGACATATTGATAGCTGATGAACCAACTTCTGCCTTAGATATGTTACATCAACAACATTTTATTACATTACTAAAAAATCTTCATGCTCAACTGGGAACAACTATTATACTGATTACCCATGATTTAGGAGTTGCAGTTTCACTAGCGGATACGATTGTTGTGATGAAAAATGGAGAGATTGTCGAGAAGGGGCAAGCGACAGAAATTTTTGAGCAACCAAAACATCCGTATACAAAACGGCTTGTCACAAATCATTTTTAGGAGGCGTTTTAGTTGCTTCGGGTAGAAAACGTAAATAAAAGCTATCGAACAGGACAGCAAGTGTTAGCAAATATAAACCTTACTGTAGGAGAAGGCGAAATCGTCGGACTTGTAGGAGAAAGTGGAAGCGGTAAAAGTACTTTAGCCAAAGTCATTATGCAGCTAGAATCACCTGATAAAGGGACCTTAAATTTTCAAAATCAACAAATCACAAAGAACAATCGGAAGTCCTTTTATGAAAAGTGCCAAATTATATTCCAAAATGCTAGTAATGCTTTAAACCCTATGTGGACGGTTAAGGAACTATTAAAGGAGCCATTGCAGCACCAAAAATTCTTGACGGACACCTATTTACAAACGATGCTTGAGAAGGTCAAGTTATCAAACGATATATTACAATCTCTGCCCTCTGAACTTAGTGGTGGAGAGAAGCAAAGAGTAAATTTATTACGCTCACTTCTAGTTGAACCAAAATTGATAGTATGTGATGAAATTGTTTCTAGCTTAGATCGCTTAATTCAGCGGGAAATTATCGATTTATTAATTACGTTAAATAAAGAAAGAAACATGGCTATTTTATTTATTTCCCATGACTTAAAAGCAGTTTCATATTTAAGTGAACGGATTTATGTAATGAAAGCTGGCGAAATTGTCGATGAACAGTACAAGGAACAAGATGGATTTAATTTCACCGATAGCTATGCTCAAAAGCTATTTCAAGCGATGGAAAGTGAATGATATTTGAAAATAATTAGCTTTGATTTGGATGGAAAAGTATCATTTTTACGAATGTACTCAACACTATACTAATCTGTAAGTCCAAATAGATACGTTGTACTGTTCATTGACATTGAAATTCCATTACTTTACAATATGATTTAATAGTATACTAGCGATACTATAAATTTTATTACAACTGAATAGCGTGTAGTAATAGGTGTAAATTGCGTGCAATTTACTGAAAAGGGAAGTCGGTGTAAGTCCGACACTGTCCCGCAACTGTAAATGTGAGCGACTTTTCGAAGACCACTGTCAAATGATGGGAAGGTGAAAAGAAGCAATGATCATAAGTCAGGAGACCTGCCTGTTACAAGTACACACCAGTAACCTACGAGGAATAGGAGGTGGCATGTTGACAAAACAGAATGTTCTATTCGTCCCAGTACGTCAAACGACCAAAACCAAAGCAAATATAGGGATACGGCATCGAGCCAAATCTCTCCAATTGGTGCAGTGTTTGATGTTGCTGGATGAATGATAATGATTAGCCGGATGACGGATTTCCTCTCAAAACAGGAAATCCGTTTTTATGTGATCTAAACATTTGTTTTGAAAATATGTACGAAACGAGGTGCACGTATGACGAAGATTCATGTTTGTACAACACAGGAAAAGCAATATGAAGATATGAAGATTTGTAAACTGCCGCGCATTGAAGTTGCCAAGCAGCCAAAAACTAGAATGGTCATTGAAGCACTTGTTGATCAGTTTTTAGCAACAGGACTTATTCAAAAAGAACGTTTATTTAATCAAATTTTCTATAATAAAGACATCATTTGGATTCAAAATGAGGTGTATGAGGGCTGCCTATTTGCTAAGGCAAGTGTGGCGGATGAGCTGAAAACAAAAAAGAATGGCTTTATGATGTACATGCCAACAAATCCAATTGTTTATGAAGTAAATGGTGAGCCGTATCATTTAATAACACGTATTGATTCGATTCGAGCTAAACCAAATTTAGATAGGCTTGATTTAGAGCCGAAGCCCATTTTAAGTGCTGCAAGAGTCAATGATTTACTTTGCTCGATGGTTATGCGGTTCTATCACACCTATTTAGAAGAGTTGTCGTTAGTAGTTCATACAAATCAAGATAGTAATAAAATAGTACATTTAATAAAGTATGTAGAGTCCGAATATGCTCAATTTCTTCAAAGGGTTAAAGATTTAAATGATTATCATTTAAATTGGCATCCACGAGGCAATGGTCATCAATTATTGCTCCAATTAATTGAGCAATTACAAATTTTAAAGAGTAAACCTGGTTCGGTTCTTGTTGATTTTTCGAATAGTAATGGTTACGTAATTGTGGAATCAGCTAATACTTTTGTTGCGAAAGCAAAAAAGGCTTTATAGGATTTATATAAAAGGCATCGAGATATTCTCGATGCCTTCAGTCATTTATTATGGTAAATAATATTGATGAATTTTGCCGTTAACTTTTGAAATCGCCAATAAAAATGACTAAATAACCGATAAAACCATCCCTAATCGCTATTATGCTATTGGAAAATGCTGTTTCTCGGATGATTACAAGCAATGCATGGCTTCTTTTGCCTCATACCAAGGAACTGAATAGCCCTTTCCTTTCGCACAAAAAATACTGGAGGATGTATAGTCGGGATCTGCCTGTTTATTGTAATTGATTTGCGCTATTATTTCTTCACTATTATGGCATTTATCGTAGCCATCAAATTGTAACGATATTGACCCTTTGCCGTTCGTATAAGCAGCGAATGTAGTACTATAATGCATAAATGTTGCAACGGGTACACGTCCTGTTAATGTTACTTGTTCCTCTGTTAATACGGGGGCATCAAAAGTACCATCTGCTTGCTGGATATCGTTCATCATACGACCGATAAAATCATTCGATGCTTTCAATTTAAAGCGATAATATGGTTCAAGCAATATATTTTCGGCTTGCTCTAGGCCTTGTCGAAGTGCACGGAACGTTGCTTCGCGAAAATCGCCTCCCTCTGTATGCTTGATATGAGCACGTCCTGTCAAAAGGGTGAAGCATACATCCGTAACGGGGGAGCCAGTTAAAACACCGTGATGGTCTCGTTCAAATAGATGTTTTTCAATTAGTCGTTGGTTTCCAACTGATAAATCATCAGCATGACAAGCATTAACAAAAGTGTTACCAGTTCCACGAATATTAGGTTCCATTAACAGGTGTACTTCAGCATAATGTTTTAAAGGCTCGAAATGACCGTATCCTGTTACAGTCGTTACGATTGATTCCATATATAAAATTTTTGGCTCACCAAAAGTAACAGAAAGTGAAAAGCGATTTTTTAACACTTCAGCAAGTACTTCAAGTTGAATAACACCCATAATATGTACATGGATTTCTTGGAACTTCTCATGCCAAACGACTCGCAACGATGGTTCCTCGGCTTCAAGTAAACGGAATACTTGTAAAACCTCCTTTATGTGTTGTTGTCCATCATACTGTACTTTAGCTTGTAACGTAGGCACGAGCTCATATGGCTGAGGAGGTATTGTACTACCTAAAATATCACCGACTTTTGCAAGACTAAGCCCCTTTACCGCGAAAATTTCTCCTGCTTGCACTTCTTGTGTTGTGTCAAAACGGCTTCCATTATATAAACGAATTTCAGTTATTTTTTCAGTTACATCACCAAATGTAAAGTCTTGGCGTGTATGTAAAGTTCCGTGCAATGCTTTGATAAAAGTTAACCGTTGAGAACCATCATGGCGAATTTTAAATACCTCACCTTGAAATGATGCTTGAAGGTCGAATTGAGTCTCCGTCAGTAGGGGAAGCTGTGATAAAAATTCTTTTATTCCAATATCCTTTAATGCCGCACCAGTAAAGCAAGGAAATACTTGCTCTTGTTTAATCAACTTTTGCAACTGTAATAGGCATGTTTGTGCATCGAGAGTTTCTGTCAAATAGGCATCGAGTAGTTGTTCATCACGTTCAGCTAGCCACTCAGCAATGTGGCTCTGGACTTTATCTGCACGCAATGGATCGTCTATTAAAAGTACGTCGTTTGAACATTCATTTCGAAGCTGCATCATAACTCCATCTACATTAGCGCCTTCACGATCTATCTTATTAATAAAGAAGAAGGTTGGTACGTTGTATTGGCGTAGCAATTGCCACACGGTTTCAGTATGACCTTGTACACCCTCAGCAGCGCTTACGATAATAATGGCGTAATCCATTACACGAATGGCGCGTTCCATCTCTGGTGAAAAGTCGACATGCCCAGGTGTGTCGATTAGTGTGTATGTATCATCACCAATTTGCATCCGTCCTTGTTCCGCGAAAATGGTAATACCACGAGCTTGTTCGATAGTATGATTATCTAAAAAAGTATCTTGGTGATCGACTCTTCCGCGCGTTTGAATACTGTTCGTATGGAATAGTAGTTGTTCACAAAAGGTTGTCTTTCCTGCATCGACATGTGCGAGCACACCAATCGTTTTATACATAAAAAATCCTCATTTCTATTTTTCCTATATTCTTATTGTAACAGATAGTGCTAAAAAACATTTCAAGTAGAATAGTTCTCGTTTATGTTTGAATAGTGGTCGATTATTCATAATTATTAGTTATGGATTTTTTTGTGTGATTGAAAACAAAAATTACTTCTGCTAGGCTATTTTTATAACTTAATACTTCTATATATTGGTGCAAATGGTTTATATCATTTGCTTAAAAGGGAAATCGGTGTAAATCCGATGCTGTCCCGCAACTGTAAATGGGGAGTTTATACAACACAGTCACTGTAGTTTAACTATGGGAAGACGTATAAACGTTGAACCTAAGCCAGGATACCTGCCAATATATATTATTTTACTTAACACCACGAGGATGGGGATAGTGATTGGTTGAATAACCATTTTTTCACTATGTCGCCCTCTTGGAAACAAGAGGGTTTTTTGTGTCCATTTTGAAAGACCGTAGATTAAGCAGGAACCGTAGCATTAAACAGCAATTCATGTTTTTACTAGGAAATGAAACGTCAAGAAATGCTCGTGATCAGTAGCAAAGAAGTCATTGATTTCTTACTATAAAGATGAAAAATTACAAACTAAAGGAGAAACAAACATGAACAAATGGAAAGGCATGTGGCTAGTTCTTACAATTGCACTATTGAGCATTTTAGGTGCTTGTAGTGCAAAGGATGATTCAGAATCAGCTTCACAAAGTGAAAACATTGAACCAGCACAAGCAGAGGCAAAAGAAGTAACAATTGATAATAACGATACGACACAAGTTTATACAGAAGCTCCTAAAAAGGCGATTAGCTTAAATCAGCACGTCACAGAAATAATGCTAGCATTAGGTTTAGAAGATTCAATGGTTGGTACTGCCTATTTAGATGATAAAATTTATGAGCCTTTACAAGCAGCTTACGATAAAGTACCAGTGATAGCGGAGCAGTACCCGACAAAAGAACAAGTAATTGATAGTGAAGCGGATTTTTTATACGCTGGGTGGAAAAGTGGCTTTAGCGAAAAGGGTGTTGGTACACCAGAAGAGTTAGAAGCACTTGGTATTCACACATATTTACATACTTCTTCAAGTATTACAAAACCAACGTTGGAGGATATATTTACCGATATCCGGAATATTGCAAAAATCTTCCGCTTTGAAGACCGTGGAGAGGCATTAATTGAGCAGATGACAAAGGATGTTGATGCTGTTCGCGCAAAGTTGCCACAAGGTGAAAAAGAATTACGTGTTCTAGTTTACGATAGTGGGGACAAGGAAGTCTTTACAGCTGCACAAAACTTTATGGATGAACTTGTCACAGTTGCTGGCGGTAAAAACATTTTTGGCGATGTTGAATCGGGTTGGACAACGGTATCTAAAGAAGAAACAGTTGAACGCAACCCTGAAGTCATTGTCGTAATTGATTATGGTTCCCAAACTGCAGAAGACAAAATGAAATTCCTAAAAAGTGATCCAGCATTAAAAGAAACAGATGCTGTGAAAAATGAACGCTTTGTCATTTTACCACTTTCAGCAGCTTCAGAAGGGGTTCGTGCTGCAGAGGCTATTGAAATTTTAGCAAAAGGATTTTATCCTGAAAACTTTTAAATAATAATCGAAAGAGCTAGCAACTTGCTAGCTTTTTTTCATAAGGAGAACAAACAATGAATGCCTTTCGTTCCAATACACCAGATCGAACATTTGAAAAACTAAATACAAATGGGAATTTTACACGCCTTGCAGTAAGTCCAGGTATTATCAATAAGCATTATACACCAGCTCAATTTCAAAAAATTGCTGAGGTTGTAGGTGAAAGTGGCGCAATTAAATACTCGGCCTCCTATAGTATTCTTTTGACAGTCCCAACTATAAAATTGAATGAAATTATAAGCGAGCTTCAAGAAGAAGGCTTATATATTGCAAAGCAAGGTCCTATCGTAGCGATAAAAGCATGTGATTTTTGTGATGGAGGTAAAATGGAGGCTGCCGAAATAACAGAACAACTATACGAAGCTTTGCAGGAAGAAACGGTACCTTCTAGACTACGCTTAAATATTAATGGCTGTGCATCGGCTTGCTATAATGCTGTATATGATGATATTGGGCTTGTTTATCAAAAGGATAGCTTCGATGTTTACTTAGGCGCCGTGCCGATGGGGGCCAATGCAAAGGCAGGTACACTATTCGCTAAAAGGGTTTCAGTACAAAAAATAGAAAGCTTTCTACAACAAATTATCAGGCTTTATCAGAAACACGCCCGACCAAATGAACCTTTCCATAAATTTTATCGTAGAACAAATAGCGCTGAATATTGGCAAGCATTATAGAAAGAGTGATTTTCCGCCATTGATGATTTCTGCCTTTGGAGCGATGTCCTTATAAACAACTGAATGAAAGCAAAGAGGTAGCTCTAGCTAGCTCTTTTTTAATGGAAACAATAGATGACTAGGTAAGGATTTAGTTGTTAAAAATAATGTCTTTAAAGGGGGAGTTTTAGCGTAACGTTAGATTAAAATATTAAAAAATAGGGAATGATAAGGACGAAAATCTAAATGTAGGGGGGAAGGTATGACCATAATTAACAATCATAAAAATAAACAAGTTTATGTAAGCCGTAATTTATTGTCAGGGTTTCTATTTGGGATGGGGCTAGTTGCTTTTATAGATGAGACTATCTTTCATCAACTATTTCGCTGGCATCATTTTTATGATAAGTCGACAACGGATATTGGCTTAATTTCTGATGGTATATTCCATGCTTTTAGTTGGTTTGCTACAATTGCAGGATTATTTTTACTTGCAGATATTCGTCGTAAAAGTGAGTTTTGGTTGAAGCGATGGGTTGGTGGCATGTTACTAGGCGCAGGCGGTTTCCAATTATATGATGGTATCATTCAACATAAGCTAATGCGAATACACCAGATTAGATATGTAGAAAATGTAATCGTATACGATGTGATTTGGAATGTATTTGCTGCAATTATCCTCATAATAGGACTTTATCTTGCCGTTCGCACTCGCAATAAAAATCTTAAAGCAGAGGCTACCACGAATGAACGCTGACCATCACCAAATAGTAGAGGGTGGACCTAGTCATGAAGTTTTTGGGATCATTCATCCTCAACTAATTTTTTTAATTTTGTTTATTACTATATTAATTTTGTATAGTAGTGCTACTGTAATTACGAATCGTAATTATAAAAAATGGCCATTTTATCGTATAGTGAGTTTTGTTGTTGGCATTTTGTTGGCGATTATTGCTGTTGTTGGTCCTTTAGCAAATCGTGCTTCTATAGATTTTACCGCACACATGTTTAGCCATTTACTTTTGGGTATGCTAGCACCGTTATTAATTGTACTTGCTGCTCCGATGACCTTAATACTTAGAACTTTAAGCACCCCATTAGCTCGGGGACTTTCAAGAATTCTAAGAAGTTGGCTAGCACGTATACTTATTCATCCACTAGTCACTAGCTTTCTAAATATAGGCGGACTTTGGATATTGTACACTACTAACCTTTATTCATTAATGCACGACAATAGTCTAATACATGTAATTGTCCATTTACATGTATTCATTGCAGGATATTTATTTACCGTTTCTATCATTTATTTTGATCCTGTATATCATAGAAAATCCTTTATTTACAGAGCAATAGTTTTAATTATCGCATTAGCAGGACATGGAATTTTATCAAAGTATATTTATGCTCATCCTCCTAAAGGTGTTCCAATAGAACAAGCAGAAATCGGAAGTATGTTTATGTACTATGGTGGAGATGTAATTGATGCCATGATAATATTTATACTTTGCTTGCAATGGTATAAGGCAGCAAGACCACGAGACCGTGAACTGCAAAACAGTAAAGGAACATTAAAAGTTAATTAAAGAAAGAGTGACTCATGTAGAGTCACTCTCAGACTGTAGACAAACTATTTTTGGTGAGTTCAGATGCTAAAAATAGTTTGTCTCTTGCTTTATAGCAAATTTATCTAGCGACATTTATATGTAGTGCTTTCTATGCTACAATTTCCTAGAAGTGAGGGAGGAAGGTGTCTTATGAAAATATCCGTTTATGTTGCAAGTGCATTTAGCAAGGATCAAAAAGGTGGAAATAAAGCAGGAGTGGTATTTATTGAGAATACATTGACCACTACTCAAAAAATGGCAATAGCCAAACAACTGGGCTATGCGGAAACCGCATTTATATCAGAATCTGAGATTGCTGATTATAAATTTGAGTATTTTACACCAAAAGAAGAAGTTGATTTATGTGGTCATGCCACAATTGGCTCTTTCGCGATACTGATGCATTTACATAAACTTTTCAGGAATCGCTATACGATTGAAACGAACAGCGGTGTTCTTACTATTACTATAAAAGATGACATCATATTTATGGAACAAAACAAACCAATATTCTATGATGTTGTGTCTCCAAACGAGTTCATCAACTGTTTTGACATTCAAGCTATAGACAATAAATACCCAATTCAAATTGTTTCCACGGGCTTAAAAGATATTTTAATTCCTATAAAAAGCGAAACTCAATTATATGCACTGCAACCTAATTTTGAAAAAATTAAAGAAATAAGCAAGTATTATAATGTTGTCGGGATGCATCTATATACTTTTAATGACAATCGAATGATATGCAGAAATTTTGCTCCACTATACGACATCAATGAAGAAGCAGCGACTGGAACTTCCAACGGTGCATTAGCTTGCTACCTTTATGAACATCACTACTTGCAAAAAGAAGTCTATGTATTTGAACAAGGTTATTCTTTACACTCGCCTTCCGAAATATTAGTTAAATTAGCAACTAATAGCAAGAATGAAATAGAAAAAGTTTATGTTGGTGGCAAAGGCTATTACTGTGAAACTAAGTGTTTAAATGTATAAAATATTGAGTAAAAAAATAATGAATAAAAAGATTGAGAAAATAATTTCTCAACCTCAGTCTGTAGACAAAGTATCTGATTATTTGATACTTTGTCTTTTTCTTGGTAAAACGGAGAAAAGAAGCTAATATAGTTCAATAGGAACATTTGATAAGAGATATTAATAAGTATGTTGATTTCTTTTTTTTATGAATTAGTAGTGTAGAGTCACTCTTTTTAGCTTAGCTTTTCAATAAAAACAATTGAATTCAGGATGCTCACGGGGTACGCAGAAATCCTTTGGTAAAACGTATTCCTTTCTTTATATTAGTTTATATTAACTGACTAATAACCTCACATAAAAAATCGCTTATTATATTGCGAATTTTCAGTTCGTTTAATAAAATAAAAATATAAACGACTGGTCAAATACTATCATAATGGTTCATTACCATAACTAGGGTTGTCCTCCATTTCCGCTGGGCGTTTTCATGAGCATCCAGACTTCACTCCAACAGCTAACATTCTAAAATCCATTTTCTTTTTTTATAAAATGTTATTCTAGCCTTTTGAGGAGCCATAATAATGGTATTTTACCTAATAAAATATCGAAAGGAGCTAAGATTAGAGGAAAAAAATAGGTTCGTTCTTTGTTGCAATGTCAGTTTTAGTTTCTTCACTCTTTTTTGGGGGAGTTACAAAAGTTTTCGCAACGACAGGAGAAGAGTCAACTTTGACAGATAAAGAACTTTTAAATGCTGGTGAACAGTTAGAATCTTATATTTATTATGAGGACGGAAAACCGTTTGTTAATATTGAAAAAGTAAATTTAGATGGCTTAGCAGAGGAATATATTGAAATTAGTTTGATGGTGAATCACATTAGTAATAGTTACGTTAACTATCAAGCAAACAATACAATGAGTACTAGAAAAGGGCTACCTGTTTGGGGGAATTGGAGTGGTCCTGGACATGGTTCTGGCCCTCCACAAGATGTATTAGATAGGGGTTGTCAAATACATGATATGTGCTATGAAGATAAAGGGTATTTTAGCTGTTCATGTGATTGGGAGCTTGTTGCTTATATAGATAGAAATTTTCATAGAATGGGACTCAAAGAAAAACTATTTGCTTCTGCGATAAAAATATATTTTAATAACAATTTATGTAATCCGTTGAAATAAGGAATGGTTAAAATGGTGAAAGCTTTAGCTGTAAGTACGATCATTATTTCTTTATTACTTTGGGTACCGAATATTGTGTTTCAAAAAGCATCAACTTTATGGATTTTCACGTTTGTATTATCAGGCATAGGTATTGTCTTAGCCGTATGCGTTAAATCTAAAATTTTAATTATAGGGAATATCATCACATTCTTTAGTTTTTTTATCCTAATGTTTTTAGGGTATATTTTTGTTTTTTTAACAAAGTAATGGAAACTTGTTTCAAAAAAAATAGTAGACAAAGTTGAAAAATTCGACTTTGTCTACAGTCTGAGAGTGACTTTCTGAGAGTCGCTCTTTTTTAGCTTAATTTTTCAATAAAAACAACTTTTAAGTAATTGAATTCAGGATGCTCACGCGGCACGCGGAAATCCTTTGGTAAACCGTATTCTTCAACGATTTTATAACGCGTATTTGTTTCTTTAAATGCTTGGTCAATAAAGCCTTTAAGCTTTTTCATGCCAAAGCTTGCATTGTTCGTAGAGGCCACAATGATACCATTCTTTTCAGTAATAGCGATTGTATCCATTAATAATTTAGGATAGTCCTTTGCTGTTGAAAACGTCATTTGCTTTGTGCGCGCAAAGCTAGGCGGATCTAATACGACAAGGTCGAACTTCAACTGATGACGCTGCGCATATTTGAAATAATGAAATACATCCATTACTTTAATGTCCTGTGCTTCATAGTCAATATTATTGACACTAAATTGCTCAATAGTTTTCGCTAAACTACGTTTGGCTACATCCACACTTGTTGTTTTCATAGCGCCACCAAGTGCTGCTGCTACAGAAAAAGCACCTGTATAAGAAAATGTATTTAACACGCTTTTATGTTGAGAATAGCGTTCTCGAATGGCAAGTCTCACTTCACGTTGATCCAGGAAAATGCCTGTCATTGCACCATCATTTAAATGAACAGCATAGTTCATGCCATTTTCCTTCACGATAAGTGGGAATTCACCAGGTGTACCCATAACAAAATCGTCCTGTTCAATATATTGCCCTTTACTATCAAAACGTTTTTTCTCATAAATTGCTTTAAAGTTGACTGTTTCTGAAAGTGCCTCATAAATGGCTTCTTTAAATGAATAAATACCTGCACTATACCAGCTCACCATATAGTAGCCATCAAAGAAATCGATGGTCATGCCACCAATTCCATCACCTTCGCCGTTAAAAGCACGAAATGCCGTCGTATTAGCGTTATTGAAAAATGCTTCACGATTTTGTAGCGCCTTGCTTATTTTTTTCGCAAAAAACGCCTTGTCAATTTCTTCATTAGCATCCGTAGTTAATAGCCAACCGATGCCTTTATTTTGGATACCGTAATAGCCAGTGCCGATAAAGCGATTATGAATATCTAATAGACGAAGTACTGCACCTTCCTCAGTAGGCAGTTTTCGAGTATCGACTGCTTCCTTTGAGATTAGTGGATAGCCTTTTTTCAATGGGCCTGCATATTGATTATTAATTTGTAATGCAATCGTTTGTGTCATGTTGTCATCCTTTAAAAAACATTTTGCTCTATTATCGCATTGTTTAGTAGCATTGCACAAACTTATTTCACGAATGTCGCAATTTTTCTTTTTATGCTTAGCTCACGGTAAATAGAGATAGTGTATGAAACAGATAAAATAAGAGGGAAAACGAGAAAACCCTTCTATTTTAACGAGAAAATAAGTGGAAAATTAAGTGAGGGCGTTTCTATATAATTGATTATTAGGTAAATTAATAAGGATTTATCTCTATAATTTTTGAAGCAATATTCGAAATAAACGTTTGATTATGTTCAACAAATAAAAGTGTAGGTCTATATTTTACTATCATAGTTTCAATTTGCTTTTGATTGAAGACATCTAAATAATTTAGAGGCTCATCCCAAATAAATAGCTCTGCAGGTGTTCCAAGTGACTTTGAAAATTCCACCTTCTTCATCTGTCCATCGCTCATTTGTTCAATCGGGATATTAAATACGTCACGTTCAATCCCTAAAATACGAAGGTTATGTAAGAAAAGTGTATAGTCAAGATGATGTGCATTAGCAAAATCTTTTAATAATCCATCATTGTCATTGTAATGTTGGCGAATAATACTTTTCGTAATACCTTGGGGAATAATAAGCTCACCACTAACATTTCCTGGAAAATTATGATTGATTAAATAATTCAAGATTGTTGTTTTTCCACTTCCATTTGGTCCGACTAATGCTACTTGC
Organism: Lysinibacillus sp. NPDC097868; assembly: GCF_044761135.1. Lineage (NCBI taxonomy): Bacteria > Bacillati > Bacillota > Bacilli > Caryophanales > Bacillaceae > Lysinibacillus > Lysinibacillus sp. NPDC097868. Next base: position 1,384,673 of record NZ_JBIWBS010000001.1, read on the forward strand.
TCTCCTTGAAAAATTTCAAATGTAATTGGCTGAAAAATTGACTTTTCTTCAAAAGCTAATGAAAAATTTTTCACACGAAGCACTGGATTTCGGTGATTGAAAACACAATTTATCGTAAGAGAACTAACATTTTCAATATTTTTTAGTAGTTTTGTTTTTTCTTCAATTTTTGAAAGCATACGTTTTTCGATTACTTTTGACTTTTTCATCATGCGAGCCGCCCGTGCATTCTCAAATGCATCATTTCCTGAATTTTTTTCTCTCTTAAGTGCCCAATCAGCTTTTTCCTTCGAAGTTTTCTTCAAACGCTCAATTTCAACTTTTATCCGACTATTTTGTTCAATTTCAAATTGATCTTTTAATTCTTTTTGTCGTTCATAGGTCGAAAAATTCCCCTTATAAATAGTTAATTGGGATTTTTCAATAACTAATATGTGATCAATCACTTCATCTATAAAATGCCGATCATGACTTACCACAATGTAGCCTTTCTTTTTCTTCAAATACTCTGAGACAGTCTTTCTTGCATTAATATCTAAATGATTAGTAGGCTCATCTAAAAGAGGATATCTTGACTTTTCACAAAAAAGAGCTGCTAACAGAACTTTTGTTTGTTCACCACCAGATAATTCTTCAAATGGTCGCCACAAAATTTCTTTATCTAACGATAGTAATTGACATTCTCGTTCTAGCTTCCACAATTCTACGGGCATAATTTCTTCAATCGCAAAGTAAGTTAAGTTTTCTTTACTCGGAATAGATTGAGGAAAGTATACAAAATCTACATCACAAATAATTTCACCTTCGTAAGAGTATTTTTGCATAAGTATGTTTAATAACGTAGTTTTTCCCCGACCATTTCTTCCTATTAAACCAAGACGCCATCTCGTATCTAGATTCAAATTGACATTATGAAATATAGGTTGTTCAAGCGCACCAAATGAGAAGTTCAGATTTCTAATTTCTATTTTCATATTAGTATGACCTCCAACTTTATAATATAGAGATGAAGTGATTATTAACATATTGTATATAATCATTCCAATTATTTGGTATGAATGTATACGTATTTAAAAATAAAAATCCTACTGAAAAAATACAGAAGGATTAGAAATCTTAATCGAATAAGCCTATAAGATATAAACATGAATAAGTTGACTAATCCTAGTTTTGATCTCTTTCTCTATTTTGGATACAAATAAAGGGGAGTCCAGATAAGATTGATAAAGTTGATATTTAATTTATAGTTTTTCAGGAATTGTAAAATATTTTTTACTTAGTATAATAGAAAAAAATAATAATATAAAAGAAATTATTAATAAAATGAACCATGAAAATTCAACTGATACAGTATTTGCCATTAATAAAAAAATTGCACTTCCTATAGGTACTGTGATCTGTATAATGGAATAAAAAATACTAGTTACTGAACTTAAAGAGTTTTCAGGAGTAATTATCATTATAAAAGAATCAATCCTAGGATTTGATAAACCTAAAAAGTAACCAGATAAAAAGGTAAGTAGAAATAATATATACTTATCTTGAATATATATTATATTAAGAATTATCCCGCATGTTAAAAAGATTTCCATTATTAGATTAGACTCTATAGATTTATTTCTAAAATAGCCCAAGGGTATTAGAGCACCTATGATTAATCCCAAACTTTCTATAGTTCCAAATAAAGCAATTGTCAATCCAAATGAACTGAATTGTAGATGTTCATATTTGTTGAATGTCAGGGGAATTAAAGAAAACTGTGCAGAACTAATTAGATTCATTATAGAAAATACAATAGTAAAATGGAATATTTGACGAATGGAATTCAAAATTTTTAAATTATTTAAGGAGTCTATATAAAACTGTTTAATCATTTTTATATAGATTTTATTTTCACATTTTTCTTTCTTTACAACCTCAACAACCTCATAAAAATTTTTTCGATTTACCCAAAATAAAATACAAGATAGTGAGAAGAAAAACGCGTTTAATAACCCAAACAATGTGTAGTTATAATTTAATAGAATGATTAAAGTTGCACCAAATAATTTTCCAGTCAAATCTATTATATTCATAACACCAGTTTGAAAGGATCTAGCAGACGTCAAATACTTTTGCTCAACAATATTTTTAGTAATAGGTAAGGTTAGGTAGGTAGTATAAGTACCTGATAAGTCACTAAGCAAATTAATTAAAAGCACAATCCCGAAAACTAGCCAACTTTGAGAAAAACCTACTATTAGCGCAAAAATAAAATAAAGTGAAGCTTGAAAAGCTCTTATCTTAATAAACATCTTGATTCTGTCTCTAGTTTTATCTGCAACATATCCTAATAAAAAATCTGATAAATAAGGTAATGTAGAAATAAATGTAACAGCACTGATTGCTAATTCGGGATTAGGAAAAGATTTTGCATATATGATAAAGACAATATCAAATAGAGTTATTCCAATGACACTTAATATATTTGATGTTAAAAGATACCTGAAATTTCTGTTTTTTATGAATATATTCATTGTTACATATCCTTTTTGAAAGATTCCAAAATCCTATATTGTACATAGGCGATCCCAGCATTACCAGATTTAAAGTCGAAAGTAAAATTATTATATGTTCTATTTGGGATATATGCGCAGAAGTGTTTATCAATATTAAAGGTATCGACATTTAATAAAATAGACATAGCTTCATCTAACAAAGTATTTAAAGAGAAAGCTTTACCCACTTTGAAAATCGTATAGGCAATTCCTGTTAACCCATCAATAAAACCAGGGTATTGAGCCCACTTCTCTTTTAATAAGCTTTTAACACAGGGGAATATATATTTGTCTTTAAGTTCAGTTTTGATAGTATCATCTAAGTCATCCATTAAATATAATTCTAATGTTACATAAAGAAATCCAGACAGCCCGTCCATTAGATATGGTGAGGATGTATTGCTTCCAATAGTAATTGGAAAATATAGTGTTTCATTGGGTTCCAATTTAATAATACAGTCTTTTATTTTATTAATAATGGACAAGGAGCTATTTAAATTCTTTTTATTTTTATTCCTGTTATAAAGTAATAACTTAAAATAAGCTAGTCCAAGATAGCCATCAATTAGACCTAAATTTTCTCCCTTATTAAAGAGTAAAAGTTTATCATTTATTTTTTTATCTATTAGGCTTAAATAAATTTCTATTTCAAAGATTTCCTTTTTAGGATCACAAAGCATTAAAATTATCCCAAATCCTGTTATCCCGTTTGAAATGCTTAAATCAGTAGAATTTCTTAACCAATTTATGATGTCTAAATCAAGTGTTTTTTTTGCAAAAAACTCTTTTTTAAAATGAGGATTTAATAAGAATCCTAGGTTACTATTATTTACACCCCCTAAAGCTATATCATTTGGTAATATTAGGTCATGTTTGTTAATTCCAGCAACCAACGTTGGAATGTAGAAACCGGATAAAATATTAAAAAAAGAGGTATTAGGAGGTGAAAGGTGATACTCATTGAAATATTTATCATATACAAATTGAATAGTGTTTAAATTCTTTAAGTATGAATTTTTTATTTTTTCTAGTAAAATTTCTCTTCTTGGAGTAGGTTCTTTACTTAAACTTTCCATATAATTAACATTATTAAGTAATGTAAACAGCTCTTCTTTCCAACCTTCATTTTGGTTAATTAATAGATTTATTATTTTAGATACAGATATTGGAACTTTATTATCTTTACAATATAAATTAAATTGTTTCAATGAGGATGCTCCACTTAAATCAATATAGTTTAATCTATTAGATGGGAATATAAAGTTCATTAGTAAATAACCTAATTTTTGATAATCAGATTCGAATGCGGTTAAATTAGCGAGATTATTATTATAATAACCTTCTGTAGCTCCCAATTTAAAATGAGGAGGAGAATAGTCATTATAAATATAAGATGAACCAAAATCACAAATCCAAACATAAGGTTTTGTTTTTCTACATAACATAAAATTATTTGGACTTATATCGTTTAAAATAACATTCTTTTGGTGTATTTTTTTTAATAATATAATAGACTCCTTAATAATTTTATGAATGGTTATATCTTTATTAAGTGTGACATCAGCTCTTATTTCAGTAAAGGTAACCCCATCAATAAATTCTTGTATAACAAAAAAGTTTTCCCATTCAATAAATTTACTATATATTCTTGGTATACCTGGAATTCCTTTTAGTATATCTAATATTCTAATTTCATTTTTCAAGTCATCAATTGCTGTTCCCCATATACCTGTAACATATGGCCTAGCTTCTTTTAGGATTGCTTTTTTTTCATTATAGATTGAAAAGTATACATTCCCTGATGCTGATTGATGAATTATTCTTTTTGGAAAAATGATTTTATCAATGTATTTATTTTCTTGTTCAATGGAGTTTTCATTTATAAATGGTTCTTCTTCAAATGAAGGAACAGAATAAAAACGACGTTCATCTAAAATTTTATCTCCATTAGGGGCAATTAAGTAATCGCTATCAGATCCGATTACTCCATATCTATAATAAATATTCGAATTTTTATAGCGTTTATCAGATAATACATATGGACCTTTGAAGTTTTCTAATAGTTTGTATAATGAATGTATAATGTATTTAAATTGACTTTTATCGATGGGATAGATAGTAATAAATTTGCCTATCTGTAATGGAGAATTTTCGCCAGATATACAGTAAAAGAATTCAGATTTATTATAAATAAACTTGAAGCTAATGTTATTATCTATACAAAATTTGTAAACAATATCTAAGACTTGTTGATAATTTAATTTTGTACATGAAATATGAACTTTCCACCCCTGTCTTGGTAAGATAGATTTTTTGTAAATATATAAATGAAATATTGAAAAAAAGTTTTCTTCAAAATTTGCAACATTTTTAATCATTAATGTGGGAATTATATTTTCTTTTAATTTTAACTGGTGCATCTTACTACCGTATAGAAAATCTTCTACTTGTAATTTATCCATCATTTAATACTCCTTCAGTCAAAAAAATTATTTAAATTCTGGAATAAATCAAAAAATATCAGTATGATTGTTTACATTAATCATACTGATATTTTAGTTTGGTGAAAATTCGTATATGAGAATTTTCTGGTTCTCAGTAATTATAATGTTGTTTTAGTTGATTTTTCTATGCATTTTGTAGATTTAGCCATTCGTACATTTTTTTCTGTCTTCTCAGCCGGTAATCGTAGTAATTCTAATACTTTGTTCATAATATCACCTCCTATCTTTGTAATTATTATATTAATTAGCAAATTAAAATACCATTTAACAATTAAGAAAGTAAATGGGCATTAAAGAGTGTATTTTTATAAAAATTACATAAAAAAATAAAAAGGGGAGATTTTATATGAAAAAAAGGGATTATAATTTTGGCCCTCTGATTAAAATTACTAGACGGAGATTTGGATATACACAAGAGGAAATTTGTGATGGTATATGTACTCCATCTTATTTAAGTAGAATTGAAAATTGTCATGTAATTCCGAGTGAAGAAACGTATAAATTAATATTAGAGCGGTTAAATCTGGATTACGATAAGTTTATTGAAGATCTAAATAATTTAGACGACAATTTAGAAACTATTTATTCAAAACTTCTTTCAAAAAAAGAAGATATTAAGGATTATGATTTGAGAATTTTCGAAAATTCATATTTGTATTTAGGTAATAATGATTTATATATAAAATCAAGGCTTATAAATTGCAAATATTTACTTTCTTTACAAAAATATTTAGAAGCAGAGGATATTATTAATCAACTAAGTGTAATATATAACTCATTTTCTAATAGAAATAAGTTTATTTATTTAAATGTTGCAATATCACTTTATTATCTTACAAACCAAACAAACAAAGCCTTAAACTTAATAATAAATAATAAAAATAATTTTAATATTCAAGGGAGTGATTTCGAAGTAGCGTGTTTCCGCTTTAACGTTGCATTAATTTTATGTAAAGAATACAGGCATTTAGAGTCAATTGATTATTGTCAAAATGCACTAGAATATTTCAAAACGGTATATCTCCCGAACTTTTCTTTTAAATGTCACATCTTATTAGCGATAGCTAAAAATAATCTAGCTCAATATAATTTAGCACGAACTCATTTTAATATATGTTTCAATATATTGGAAAATTCTGAAAAAATGAATCACCCTGAGAATTATAATATGGTTTATTCAAATTTGGGGTGTTGTTTTGAGAGGGAGGGTAATTTAGAAAAAGCAATTTATAACTATAAACTTGCGTTAAGTTATAAAAAAGAAGGAGGTGATTATATTAATATTATACGTTGTACATATAAGAAGGGGGATCTAGGGGAAGCTATAGAGTATTTAAACCATGTAAATAATATTCATGAAGAACTTCCACTTAAATTACAATATCAACGGGATATTTTTTCGTTTATTTTATTAGGGCAATTAAATAGTAAAGTGGCTAATAGTTTTAGTGATTTAGAAGAAACATGCTTGAAATATTTTAAAAAAAATAAATTATATAATTTATTAATTTTTTATACAAAATTATTCGCAGACTTTTATAAAAACATTAAGTTGTATAAAAAATCATGTGAACTATATGAGTTTGCTTTAGAAACCAGTGAAAATATAAGAAAAGGAACAAACTAACGATTGTTTAATATACAACGAAACGCGAAACGCCATTGTAACAGTATTTTGCTTATTATTTTAGCAAAAAATGTCTAATATATTATTTTTTCAAAGGCATTGGCTGTTAGCGACCAATGCCTTACTTTGTGTCATGTTGTCATCCTTTATAAAACATTTTGCTCTATTATCGCATTGTTTAGTAGCATTACACAAACTTATTTCACGAATGTCGCAATTTTTTCAACTGTTTCAATTGTAGCAGCTTCGAAAAACTCCATTTTACTGAAATAACTATGAATCAAACCCGCCATTTTGACATATTCCACATACACGCCTGCTTCCGCTAATTTTTGAGCGTAAGCAAGTCCTTCGTCATAAAGTACATCTGCTTCAGCAGCGATAATTATTGTTTTTGGAAGTACGCCAAAATTTTCAATTTGCAAAGGTGAAATGAGAGGATTGTTAAAGTGATTTGGCTTTGTATAATGCTCAGCAAACCATTGCATACCTTGCTTATCTAAACCAAAATGTTCTCCGTAAGCACTATAAGAAGCGGTCGTAAAATCAAGGTTTACTACAGGGTAAATAAGTGCTTGTGAAGTAATAGTTGGACCATCAAATAACGCTGCTAAGTAAGAAACTACCGTTGCGAGGTTACCACCAGCACTATCACCAGCGACCGTTATTCGCGTGTTATCACCACCGAAAGACGCAATATTTTCAAATACCCACAGTAACCCATCATATGCGTCGTTTAGTGGGATAGGGAAGGGGTATTCAGGTGCCAAGCGGTAATCTACAGATACGACGATGGCTTTCGCTTTATCAGCTAATAACTGACAACCGGCATCTGATGACTCCAAATTGCCAAATACCCATCCACCACCGTGATAATAAATAATAACAGGTAATTTTTTTGCATCTTCAGGAATGTAAAGGCGAATATTAATCTCTTGTCCATCGCGCATAGGTATTTTTCGATTCTCAATCGATGCAAGGTGAGGCATATGGACAGATTGCCAAGTTGGAACTGCGCGCATAACTCTTGCTTCTTGTGGTGTCATTTCATAATAATGTGGTTTTAAATCCGTAGCTTGAATATAGCAAACGGCCTCTTTTGTTAAATGTGTCATAACATCATCCTTTAGTAATTTTTATTGTTATCTCTTATTATAAACTATTCTTATAAATTTACTATGATTTAACGTTGAAGAAGAAATTTATTTTAATAATGAGCAGAAATATTCCGATAGTAAAGTAAAATTATGTTTATAATAGGATGAATGATATAACTTGGAGGGTAATTATGATTTCATTAATAGTAGCGCATGATAATAATAATGTCATTGGATATGAAAACGGTATGCCATGGCATTTACCTGGTGATTTACAATATTTTAAGGAAAAAACGATGGGCAAACCAATGATAATGGGACGTAAAACATTTGAATCGATTGGTAGACCGCTACCAGGGCGACGCAACATTGTCATTACACGTGATGCCAACTATCGTGCTGATGGGGCTGAAATTGTGACGAGTCTCGACGAAGCACTGTCATTAGCGGGTGATGTACCTGAAATCATGATCATCGGTGGCGAACAAATTTTTAGACTATCAATGGACATAACAGATCGAATATATGCTACAAAAATTAATCATTCCTTTAAAGGGGATACATTTTTCCCAGAATATGAAGATGACTTTGTGCTAGTCTCGTCACAAGAACCAGTAACAGCACCAGAAAGTTACACATTTCAATATCAAATTTTTGAACGCAGAAAATAAATGTATTTTGAGGCGTTTGCCACTTAGTAGACGTTGTTTGAAGGTGTAGTCTAAATTATGAGAAAAAGCACACGGACTTATTCCGTAGTGCTTTTCTTGTTTAAGATACATATTTTTAGTTGAAAAACTTCATTATTATAAATAAAGATACACACAGGCATACATTGAACCACATCCAGCTAACACAAAAAGATGCCAAATTGTATGATTATAAGGGAGGCTGCGCCAAGCATAAAAAATAGCGCCAAATGTATAGAAAAGACCACCAGCTAATAAAAAAGCAAAGCCGTTACTTCCTAAGAAAAAATAAATAGGCTTAATGGCAAAGATAATAAGCCAGCCCATACCAATATAGAAAATAAGGGATAGTATTTCAAAACGGTTAATAAAAAAGCATTTAAAAACAACGCCAAGTAAGGCAAGTGCCCAAATGATACATAATAAAGTAATCCCTAATGTGCCGCCGATAGCAATCAATAAAAACGGTGTATAGGTACCGGCAATTAAAATGTATATAGAAGAATGGTCAAGAATAGCGAAAAAATATTTGTATTTTTCAGGCATGCTGTGGAGTAATGTTGACATAAGAAACAAGATGATGACAGAAGCACCAAAAATACTAAAAGTTGTAATATACAATGCACTCCCGTTTTGGACGGCAGTTAATATTAAAATAACAAGTGCTGGAATACTTGCAAGTAAGCCTATACCGTGCGTAATGGCATTCCACAATTCTTCCTTCCATGTTTTATAGTCAAATGAATCCACCATAATAAACACTCCCTTCGTTGTCTATTTACTATAGCCCAATAATGTGTGTCTTACTATTTACATTTGTCACATATTTACTTATCTAAAATGTCATGTCGAATTTTAGAGGAAATTGTTAGACAAATTTATAGAAAAAAGGCTATAGTAGCGAAGGAAGTGGAAATGAAAAAGACTTGAAATAGACACTTGAGATGACAAATGTCATGTTTACATATGGAAACATTAGTCTATATAATAATTTCAATGATGTTAAAGGATGTGTCGAAGTGGGACGAATTCATATTGTAACGGACTCAACTTGTGATTTAACAAAAGAAGAAGTAGAGCAACACGGTATACATATAGTACCGTTAACAATTCAAATTGATGGGAAAACATATATAGATGGTGTAGATTTAGATCCACAACCTTTTTTAGGCTTGATGAAAAACGCTAAAGAATTGCCGAAAAGTTCGCAACCTGCACCAGGGAAGTTCAAAGAACTATATGACGAGCTTGGCAAAGATGGAGACCAAATACTTTCTATTCATATGACTGGTGGAATGAGTGGAACAGTGGAATCGGCTCGACAAGCTGCACAAATGACGGATGCAGATGTAACGGTCATTGATTCTCGTTTTATCGCAATTGGGCTTGCTATTCAATTAAGAGAGGCTATTAAAATGCGCGATGCAGGAGCGACTGTTGAAGAAATCGTCACACGTTTAGACAAGGTGCGTGACAATACACATTTATATGTAATCGTTGACACACTAGAAAATTTAATTAAAGGCGGTCGAATTGGTAAAGGGACAGGATTTATTGGTTCTTTACTAAACATTAAAGTCATTGCGAACCTAGAGGGGGGAGCATATAACCCTGTATCCAAAGTTCGTAGTCATAAACAGGTCGTGAACTACTTATTCAAACAATTCCAAGCGGATACTGCTGGTAAAACAGTTAAGGCTGTAGGTATTTCACATGCTGACGGTTTGACAACAATGGGCGCTCCATTAAAAGAGCTAGTAGAAGGAACAGGCTTCAATGATGTTGAAATCGCTTTTACGTCACCGATTATTTCTACACATACTGGACCAGGTGCAATAGGTTTTATCTATTTTTCAGAATAATTGACAAGAGCTGCTACATAAGTAATTGTAGTAGCTTTTTAACGCTTTACGTGGCTAGTTGTAAAAATCGTATACAGGTAATTTGATGATTATGCTTGGATTTTCTTGCTAAACTGAAGCATCGTCACTTTTCATTGTAGCGACAACTAATTATAATAGAATTAACAGTAAATGATGGAAGGTGGTCAAATGGGCATCTGGCGAATTATTTTGTCATGTTTGATCGTCTTAGTACTAAGTGGTTGTGCAATATCAATAGATGAACCGAATGCACCTGCAGATAAAGAAAGTGAGCAGGTAGAGACGGAGCAAGATATGAGACAGGATGAGCAACAAGCAGAAGAGGAGGCAAAACCTTCTAGTAATGTATTGACGCAAATTTTTGAACATTTTTTTGAACCTTCAGAAGAGGATTTACGGCAAATTGATGATGATAACGCAAAACAACTACATTACTTGGCACTTGGTGATTCATTAACAGATGGTGTCGGGGATGAGTATGGTCAAGACGGTTATGTTGGAAGATTAGCAGATTCGATGCTAGCTTGGACTTCGATTTCAGAAGTGGATGTTGATAATCGAGGAAAAAGGGGAAGGCGGAGTGATCAGCTATTAAAATTAATCAAAAAAGGGCATTATGATGAAGAGTTGCAACAAGCACAGCTTATTTCATTAACTATGGGTGGAAATGATGTAATGAAAGTAGTCAAACAGGATCTGTTTAATCTAAAACGAGATGCGTTTGATAAGGAATTATTAACCTATGAGGATCGTTACGGTAAAATTATTGATAATATAAGGGCAAAAAATCCAACCGTGCCTTTATTACTCATCGGATTTTATAATCCTTTTTCCATTGTCACAAATGAGGCAAATGAATTTGATACAATTATTACAGAATGGAATAATGTCATTAAAAAAATAGCAAGTAAAGATTCGAATGCTTGTTATGTCTCAGTTGAAGACTTGTTCGATTCGAATCAAGAACTGGTCTATCATACAGATTTTTTTCATCCTAATGCAAAAGGCTATGATAAAATGACTGAGCGAATATTAGCGGCAATGGAGCAATGTAAAATGGAACAAAAAATTAATAAGGAAATAGGCTTCGAGGAGTGACTAAATGAATAAATGGAAATTCGCATTTTTTGCGTTAGCAGGTATGGTTCTTCTTTCAATCCTCCTCGTCGTTTATTTAGCAACGAAACCAGTAGATGGATATGATTTAGCAAAGAGCTCAGACAGTGATACTGAAATAACAGGAAATGTACTAGTTGTCCAAACGACTACGAAAGAGTTAGAGTCAATTACGAAGAAATATTTAAAAGACAGTGCAAAAGGCTCGCCACTCCCATTAGATTTTTCCATTGGGGATGATATTGAATTACGAAGTAAATTAACTGTTTTTTATACAGAAATCCCGATTTCAATGAATTTTGAGCCTATTGTCGATGATAAGGGGAATATTATTTTAAAGCAAACAGGGATGAATGTGGGGTTATTAAATATTCCACCGGAGACGACAATGAAAATTATGAGAGATTCGGTGGATTTCCCTTCGTGGATTACTGTTAATCCGAATAAGGCTGAAATTTATATTGACTTATCGCGAGTAAATATTGCATCAGGATCTCGTGTACGTGCGAAGGAATTAGACTTACCAAACGATAAAATCTTACTTGAAATCATCGTCCCTGGAGAATAAGGAGTGAATAAAAATGGCAATGAAAAAGGCAACATTTGCAGGTGGCTGTTTTTGGTGTATGGTCAAGCCATTCGATGAAACACCTGGCATTGAAGCTATAGTTTCTGGTTACACTGGTGGACATGTTGAAAACCCAACTTATGAACAAGTCTGTTCGGAAACGACAGGCCACGTAGAAGCGGTTCAAATTACGTTTGATGATGATATCTATTCATACGAGCAATTATTAGCGACATTTTGGACGTTAATTGATCCGACAGATGCAGGTGGACAATTTTATGATCGTGGACAATCCTACACTACTGCCATTTTCTATCATGATGAAGAACAACATGAATTAGCTGAACGTTCAAAGGCAGATTTACAGGCATCAGGTAAATTTGATAAGCCAATTGCTGTGAAAATTTTACCTGCAAGTACATTTTATGCTGCTGAGGATTACCATCAATTTTATTATAAAAAGAACCCGATGCATTATGAACGCTATGCAGTGGGATCTGGGCGAAAAGCATTTCAAGAACTACACTGGGGGCATAGAAAATGAATAAAGAACAACGATTAAAAGAACTAACGGATATCCAGTACTATGTAACTCAGGAAAATGGTACTGAGGCACCGTTTCGCAATGAATATGATCAACATTTTGAAGAAGGCATTTATGTTGATATCGTTTCAGGCAAGCCATTATTTAGCTCGCACGATAAATTCAACTCAGGCTGTGGCTGGCCAGCTTTCTCAAAGCCGATTGCACAAGAACAAGTTATAGAGCATTTTGATACATCCCATGGCATGCGCCGTGTTGAAGTACGAAGCAAGGACGCGGATTCTCATTTAGGACATGTCTTCCCAGATGGTCCTGCAGAGTTAGGTGGCTTACGTTATTGTATCAACTCTGCATCACTTCGTTTTATCCCGAAAGCTGATTTAGAAAAAGAAGGCTACGCTGAATATTTATCATTATTTAAATAATAAAAAGAGTACGTAAGCGAGTTGCAGTAAACCTAGGTAAATCGCCGATAGAAGCCCGCGAATCGCCGGAAAGACAGAGGAAATCGCCGATAAAAGTTTGTGAATCGTCGGTAAACTATCGGAATGGCTTACCGTAGCGGACAACGCTCACTGCAAAAAAGTGTTAGATTGATTGTAGTCAATCTAACACTTTTTCTTATTTGTCCCAACCTCGTTTTAAAGAAATATTTTGCAAACAAAAAGAATGCCTCTGCGGAGACATTCTTTTTTGTTAAATTTTAAACGCACCCACGACATTGCGTAAACTATCTGCTTGATGGGCTAGTTCCGTAGCGGCTGCATTAATTTCTTGCATGGATGCAGAACCTTGTGTAGCAGCAGCTGCAGACATCACCGTATTGGAAGCGGTTTGTTCAGCATAAGCGTTAATATGCACAAAATCATTTGCTACAGCATTACTATAATCAAGTGTTTGCGCTATTTTATCAACCATTGTAGCAATAATTGTAGTCGTTTCTTTCGTTTGCATTAGAATGTTGGACAATGACTGGTTTGTTTCATTCGTCACTTCGACTCCTCGAATAACTGATGTTACACCTTCATGGTTTTGTGTAATAATTGATGCGACTTCATCTTGGATGGATGTTACAATCGTTGTTACTTCTTTAGCCGCAGTTTGTGATTGCTCAGCGAGCTTGCGCACTTCATCTGCTACAACAGCAAAACCACGACCATGCTCCCCAGCACGTGCAGCTTCAATGGCGGCATTCAATGCAAGTAAATTTGTTTGCTCTGAGATGGCTGTAATGGTGCCGATTATAGATGTTATATCTGCTGATTTTCGACCAAGTGCCTCAACTGTTGTAGAGGTAGAAGCAATCGTTTCTTCAATAGATTGCATAACTAATGTAGATTGATGAACTGATCGACTACCTTCATCAGCGGCTTGTTGCATGGCCAATGATGCCCGTTGAACAGCATTCGCCTGCTCATTTAATTGATGCATAGAATGATCTAAATCACTCATTTTTTGTTGGGCACTATTCATACTATTGATTGTATTTTCACTATCACTTGCTATATCAGCACTTGCATCCGCTATATTTTGGATTGTACGGGCATTATCATCTGCTAACGTCATCAACTCCTGGCTACTGCTTGAGACGTGATCAGCGAGTTCGCTAACACGTTTAATAAGGTTTGAAATTGAAATGATAAGGGTATTCGTAGAGTTAGCAATTATAGAAAATTCATCGTTATTACGTACATGAACACGTCTTGTTAAATCACCACCAGCTTGGGCAATATCAAGTATAGAGTGATTAATAGCGCGCGTATTGTTTTTCAATGATTTAAATAGCATAATGCCAAAAATAACGATTGCTATAAGACCGATAATTGAAATAATTAAAAAAGTACTGTTTGACAAAGTTACCTGCTTGTTCAACATATTAAGTTTAGCTTTATTGGATTTATCCATTACGTTGTTGATGGATTCAATATTTTGATCAATATGCAATTTCATCGTTTCGCCGGTACCTTCGATCATTAGCTTTCGAGCTTGTTCAAGACCAAGCTCATCACGCATCGTCATGACCTTTTTCGAGTACTCAAGGTAATTTTTATAATATTGACCGATTGCTTGTATATGTCCAAGCTCAACTTCGCGGTCTGCGAATTTTTCTTGTAAAGCAGCTATTTTTTTATTGATAGAATCGATCTTCATTTTATAAGAAGTGGAATAACTACCATTTCCTGTTATAATGTAGGCTTGTTCTAAGTTGGTTAATCTAGCAATTTCATAGGCTAGCTGATTAACGGTAAGTTGCTCCTGTACATTCTTCTCAGTAAAATCTTTCATTTGCTGTTGAAGATTCGTTATATTGTTGTACGACAATATACCCATTGCGGCGGTAATAAAAATAAGAAGAGAGAAAATAATAAGTACTTTGCCGCGAATTAAATGATAAAAACGTTGTCGTTTTTCTGTAGTAGGAGGGAGATTATGCCTACTAACGTTAGAATCAATAGCTTTCTTTCTTTTGAAAAAGCTAGAATCTAAGAGAGACGGGCGTTTTCTCGTTGGTTTACTTGATTTTTTCTTGTTTTTCATCGCCATCACCTTCCTAATTTTTTGCAGTATTGTCTACAATTCTATCGTATAATACTAAAAAATTCTATCTTAAATTCACAAAATTTTCATTTTTCAGATAAAAAAGCGTAATATTTTTGCATGACAAAAGTCTAATAAGGTGAAAAAGACTTTTTGCATTTTACTTACTAGGAAAAATTACTTAAATAAAAATGTGGTCCATTTTATGACGAAATGTATTTTTTTTGATAAACTAGCGGAAAGTAAAAATGACAAGAGGAGGGCACTTTTCAGTTATGAAAAAGAGCTTTTATTTATATGTACTAACATTTCGTGGAGGGGATTGGTCGGATGCTAAAGTTCGCTTTGCCGAAGAAGTATTTAATGAACATAACTTTCCTAAACAAAGCATAGATTTTGATGAGCTATCTACATATATCGAAACATATGCAACAGATAACTTAACGACAGAGGTATTTGATGAATTATGGGATTTATATAGTGAACAAGGTAGTTAATATCTAAATACTTTAATTATTCTTTCTTTTAGAGTTGCTAGACGTCTAGCATTGCGTAAATACGTGAAACAAAGTATTATTTATAATGATAACTGACAGAAAAGAGGGATTGCAGTATGAGTATTCATATTAATGCAAAAAAAGGCGAAATCGCTGACACTATTTTACTTCCGGGAGATCCACTACGTGCAAAATACATTGCCGAAACATTTTTAGAAGATGTTACTTGCTATAACGAAGTCCGCAATATGTTTGGTTATACAGGTACGTATAAAGGTAAACGTATTTCTGTACAAGGTACTGGTATGGGTGTGCCTTCCATTTCTATTTACGCAACAGAGTTAATGCAAGAATATGATGTACAAAAATTAATTCGTGTAGGTACTTGTGGTGCAATTCAAAAAGATGTAAAAGTACGTGACGTTATTTTAGCTCAAGGTGCTACAACTGATTCTCGTATGAATCAAATCATTTGGGGCAACAACATTGATTTTGCACCGATCGCAAACTTTGACTTATTATTAAAAGCGTATAATGCTGGGAAAGAAGCCGGTTTAAGCCTTCAAGTTGGTAACATCTTCACAGCAGACCTGTTCTACTCAGATGAGCACCAAAACGAAAAGCTAGCTAAATACGGCGTATTAGCAGTTGAAATGGAATCTGCAGCACTTTACACATTAGCAGCGAAATTTGGCCGTCAAGCTCTTTCTGTCTTAACAGTAAGTGACCACATCATTACAGGCGAAGTAACGACGTCTGAAGAACGTCAAACAACATTCAACGACATGATCGTTGTTGCTTTAGAAGCTGCTATTCAAGAGTAGTATTATCAAGGGTTTGAAGTTTGGAATAAATTTCAAAGGGTCTAAAAGGGACTAAACTAAAAATTAAATAGATTTTTAATCCTCAATGGGTGACTCGATAAATGAGAGCCTGTTGAGGTTTTTTTGTTTATAAAGAGTTAAAAAGCTCCGTAGCTCCTTTCTTTTTGGTCTTGAGCAACATGAGAGTACGTATTAAGTGTTTCATGTATTGTAGCATGTCCTAATTGCTCTTGGATGACTTTGATGTTAACGCCTTTAGAAAGCATGTAAGAAGCAAATGTATGTCGCAAGCCATGAAACGTAATTGAAGGTAGCGGAAATTGACGTACAATATCTTGCCATTGTTTACTCATGCGATCAGGGTGATTTGGAAAACCATTATCCTTTGAGAACATTAAATAAATAGGATTTCCGTCTTTATCTAAAATAGGATTGAACCTATCTCCAAGTTTAGATAACTTCTTTTGCTTTATCTCTATGTAAGTTTGTAACTCGTTCATAAGGCTTTCAGGAGCGTATACAAGGCGATTCTCGCCTGTTTTTGTGGAGTCTAAGAAGAATCGCTGTTGCTCCTTATCATACTGTAATATTCTATCAACATAGATAGTATTGTTATCAAAATCAAAAGAATGGAAGCGCAGTCCTGTAATCTTACTCATGCGTAACCCGCAATACATAGCAATTTTGATTTGTAGCTGATGTTTGATATAAAGCTTTGGAAGGATTGAGAGCAGTTGTTGCATTTGTTGCTCTGTATAGTAATTAATACGTTTCAATTTAGATCGTTTGGGCTTAGTAGCCTTCGCACAAGGGTTGACCTCAATATGCCCCCATTCAATCGCTTTATTGAAAATTGTATTCAATAGCATGAATTTCTCCTCAATTGAACCCGCCTCCACCTTTTTCTGTTGTACAAAGAATAGGTTGATTTGTGTTGGAGTAATCTTATGGAGCAAAATAATACCGAAAAACTCTAGTACCCCTTGTTTTAAATAGTTTTCGTCAGTATTACGCGATTTCACTTTTAAATTTACATTCACGTAATCATTCATGAAATGTTCTGAAAAGGATTTGAATGTTAGTTTTTTGGTCTTTGAGAAGTATTGCTGCGCTGAACCAAGTGATTTTTCAAACTGAGTAATAGCATTAATGATGTTAGTTTCTGATAGCTTAGGTAAAATAGCGGTTTTCATCTTTCTTAGTCTTTTTCCATTCTCGTCATATCCAAAGTCCACAATAATTTTGATTCTTGGCTGTCCTGACTTATTAGGGCTAGGATTTTGTAATGTGTCATTTTAATGCTCCTTAGAGATGTATAGCAAATCCTCAGTAGAGTTTTTTGAAACTTATCCAATTCATCTCTTCAAGTTAATTATACTGCTAGGAGGCTTGTAAATGTACTTTTAATGTCCCTGAAAATACATTTAAAAGGATTTGTGTAAAAAATGTGAGGTATTAAAACCTCTTAGATCCAGTGATTTAGCGGTAACAATGAAATTGTATAATTTGGAAGTTTTGAATGTAGTGTAAAGCGGCGAAAAATAATTATAAATTATAAAGTATTATACATTTACTAAAAAGATCAAAAATGAATAGTTTTAAACAAATAAAAAAGCCAAGCTAATGTAGCAAGGCCTTTTTATTTTAGAACCATATCTATTAAAAATGAGCATAAATAAGTATTGATAGTTTCCTATCAATACTATATATTAAACTTAATTATCTGAAAAATATATATAAAAATAATTAACCAATTGTATTAAGATTATAAAATATAATTTGGGAGGTGTCAATAGAGTCTCTAAGAGTTTTTTAGAATGGTGATATGAGGTCGGATAATAGCTGTAACAGATAGAAGTTTGTTGGAAGAGGAGGAGAATTTATATGAAGAAGAGCAATAATAAACCAATAATCTAATGTACTCAATGCTTTAAAGGAAAAGAGATAGTGCATTTCTAAGCTAATTCGCTACAGCGAAAGAAATACTATGGAATAGTGTTCAATCCAAAGAAATTAAAGTAGCATTCTCGTCAGTATTTTGAATTAGAGAGTCTGAAATTTGAAATGGTCGAGCATTTTGGGAGTTAAAACACCTTGATAAATCAGACTATTATTAAGTAACTTATTGTATTTTGTCGACAGCAAAATTCCTATACATAATTAACATTCTTATTCAAAGTATGGATTATTGCTCCTATGAGTTACTAGCGATTTAATATGTACTATTTAGAGAAGAGGAATGATTGTTGAAAAGTCAAAGCCAACATAATGATGTCCGTATGGAGTCAGCTTATAATTTTATTGAATTTTTACATGGAGATAGTAAAGCGTTGATACATTTTATACAACTTGAAAATAAATTAATGAATCGTTATCGAGCATTTCCGATAAAAAAGGCACTTGAGCAGGCTAATGATTGGATTGAAGCGGATTGATACATTTCTTTAAACACATTTAAAAATTCTAGTCGAAAAGTTGAAAATACTGTTAGATTAAATGCCTTGTATACAGAGTTGGATTTTTACAAAATAAGTATAGATATACATGGAGCACGTAGTAAAAAAGATGACTTAATAGGAGCAGAAGAAATACCAATACCTAATGTAATTATATATAGTGGCAGAGGATTGCGATTGGTATGGCTAATAGATCGTATGGTTTATACTGAGAAATATATTAAATTATGGAGTAGGATGCAGAAAGTTATTTATGAGCGTTTACAATGTTTGCATGCTGATAATGCTGCGAGAAGTGGATTACAGATATTTAGATTACCAGGAAGTGTTCACAGTATTACAAATACAGTTGTAAAGGCAGAATGCTTAAAAGAAATGCGATATACAATTACGGAACTGAAAGATTCGCTACTCGATGAATTGCCTGAGGACTGGAGAAAGCAAGGTCAAAGTGAAAAAAAGTTAGGTATTGAAAAGGAAAAAAAGACGGGAAAAAGAAAGGATAAAGACTAAGTTATTTGTGTACATCTAAAGGGTCGATAAACAGAAAGTTTATCAAGAACAATCTGTAAGTAATTATTTGATAGGGAGAATATATCAACACAAAAATACTCATTTGTATTGTTAGTCATTTAATGCTGTTTTTATTAAAAGATATTTCACGGAGGGGGGTAAATAAATATCAAGTTTCTAGTTTGAGGAATCGATATATGACTGACCTGCTAGACTCGCACAACTTGAATAAAATAATCGACTTTACAAGGAGAATAGTTACCGTAACAAAACTTAAAGAAATACGACTTATCTATTATTATTCAAATTTATAATTTGTATTTAATTTTCTATTGATGATATCTAACCAAGTTTTCGGTTGTGCTTCATGTATCAGAATTTGCTTATGTTCAAGCCAATATTATGCACCACCAGACATCTTTAATCCTCCTTTTGTAGACATAATAAAAGCAACCACCATGATAGGGCTTGCTTTAAATCATTTCTCATTCTTCAAGAAATAATTCGTATTTATCCATGATTTTTAACAATGCATATACAGTTTCCTTATTTGATTCAACCTCGGAATATAATAACGATTAATATGACGAATCACCTTTTAAAACTTTGATTGAGTAAGTCGCCATGTTTTCTTGATGAATAATTAATGGCATAAAGTGATTGTCAATTTCACTTTTAACATCATGACGTATACCGTTTAAATAAACTAAATAACCCTCGACTAAAACAATTAATTTTTGTTTCTATGTATCAGATAATTTTTTCGCCATTTTTTCATAGTAGACATTTCCTTACCATAATCCCCAGACTCATTAAAATAGTCCATCATAACTTTAAAGTATTTTATGCTAATGTTTAAATCCTTTACACCTTTCTGGTACTTTGAAAGATCAACCGTGCTTTCCGCATTAACACTTTACATATCTGCATTTTCATCCACATCAACAGTCAATTCAGTTTCCGTACATGCAGTCAATACAATAAACAATGACAGTAGCGCACCCATAGCTAACAGAAGTTTTATGTCGTTTTTCATAATTAATTTCCTCCTAACAAGCACTCGATATTAGTTCACATTATTCAATATATAGTATGTAGGGGGATATTTATAACTAAATTTTTGAAATACTAATTTCATAATTGAGGTGAAGTGAATCCAAAACACTTTTTTAAGTTTTGGATGTTATAGGGGAAATTAGGGTTTTTCATTCAGTTCGGAATGTTAGCTGTATTTGCTGAATTTGAAAGAAATATTATTCAGTAGCGGATTAAAGCGGGATTAGAAGCTGTTCGCAAACGTAATCGAGTTGGATGCTGATCATCTAATGATGATAGGATAAAGAAGCTTGGTATAACATTATTTGAGGTTGGTGAGAGTGCTACTGCTATCGTAAAAGAATATGGGATTGGCAGATCTACTATTTTATTACTTTTAAAAAAACAAACAATGATTTATATATGGTATAATTATTAAAAAAGTATTATAAAGGGGCTAATGAGGTGTTAGTTAAACTAGAATTATCAGATTGGAATCAATTTGATGAGGTGAAGATTGAATTTCATCCCAGAGTAACAATTTTAACAGGAGCCAATGGTGCTGGAAAAAGCTCTATTCTTAGATTAATAGCTAAACAAATCGGTTGGGATTACGAAGAAGTTGCAAAACTAGCCTTTAACAAAGATAAAAGTCTTTTTTTAGCAGGGTTAAAGTTACAAAAAGTGTTGGAATTCGCAGAACATAATAGAGAACTAAAAAAGATTGCTTGGGAAGATTTTAATTTTGATGAGCCGTGGGTTGATTCATTTAGTTTAGATAATATTGTAATGGGTACACTTTATACTGATAAAGGAGTTTTTAAATTCTATGTTCCGGAAGAAGTAAACAGTGCCTCTTACCAAGTTGCAGCAAGGTTTACGTATTTTGACTCAGATGAAGAAATTTATCCTGATGAAGAAATAATCAAAGGTGTAAATATATCATCACATAGGCAACCATACTCTTATGTTAGAGTCGAAGAAATTCCATTAAGAATCGATGACACAAAACAGTTATACAATGAGTATTTAGAATCTCTTCAATCAAGGACATTAAATAAAGAATTTTATCATCATAGAAATTCCCCAGTGCATTATATGAAAAAATCCCTAATGTCATTAGCTGTATTCGGTGAAGGAAATTCATTAGTAGAACCGAATCGGGAATTTAAAAAAAAGTTTGATGCATTTGCAAAAGTTCTAAGAAATCTTTTACCTAAACATATAGGTTTTAATGAAATAAGAATAGAATCTGGAGAGGTTGTTTTAAAAACAGATAGTGGGGATTTTTTAATAGATGCTGTATCCGGGGGACTTGGTGCACTTATAGATTTAGCTTGGCAAGTGTTTACATTCAATGAAGATAATACAGAATTTACGGTTGTAATTGATGAAATTGAAAATCATCTTCATCCTTCTATGCAAAGAGAAATTCTCCCCAATCTAATAAATGCTTTCCCTAAAGCACAATTTATTATAAGTACACATAGCCCATTCGTTGTTAACTCTATAAAAGAAGCATACGTTTATGCCTTAAAATACAATGAAAAAAATAGAGTTGTTTCACTAAAATTGGACTTTGAAAATGCTAGTAAAGATGCTTTTGACATACTGAAGGAAGTCTTAGGAGTACGTGTCACTATGCCAGTCTGGTTAGAAAAAGAGCTTGAAGAAGCTATTAAAGATTTTGATACTAAAAATTTAGATTTGAACTCTTATAATCGTCTGAAATCTTATCTAAAGAATAAAGGATTAGAAGATTATCTATCAGAAATGTTACAAAGGTTTGGGGTGTAAGTAAGATGATTCAAATTACTAAATTAATCAAACCGAGCATTCTAGAAGAAAACGCTGAAGATTGGAAGGATTTATACTTAGCATATAAAGCGGGGGATAAGAGTGTATCCAAGTTAGTTGGTACAAAATATTCACATAAAGAAGTTAAAAAAACTTTAGTTAAGGAAACACATGGGAAATGCGCCTATTGTGAATCAAAAATATTACATATTACATTTGGTGATATAGAGCATATTCTTCCTAAAAGTGAAGTACCTGAGAAATGTTTTGAATGGAGCAATCTAACTCTAGCTTGTACAGTTTGCAATAATAGAAAAAGAGATTTCTATGATACAAATAACATCCTAATAGACCCATATGAAGATGAACCATCCGAGCATTTGTTTTTTGGAGGACCGCTCTTATGTAGTATCTCAGAAAGAGGAAATTTAACAAAGTTAAAAATAGATTTGAATAGAACAGAACTTGTAGAAAATAGAACTAAGCATTTGAAAAATTTAGATGGGTTTATCATGCAAATTCAAAATACTACTTTTCCAGATTTGAGAAATGCGTTGCTTGAGGATTTAAGAGAAAAAGCTATGATTTCTGAAGAGTATAGTAAAATGGTAAAGGATTTCATAGAAGTATTTGAATCGAAAGTGAGTATGACTATCGGATGACTAAATGGTATTAAAGGCTATATTCGAAATAAGAAGAACAAATATTAGTTGAACCAGAAATGTCAGATATTAAACGAAAATATTTTGGTTAAAAGATGGGTAAATATCAATATTTCTACATAATTTTTTTGTATCACACCTAACACTATAGACATTGTGAAGTAGTTTCTTATCTAGAGTGAATATGAGAATAATAATAGTGTCACTATAAAAAACATCTTGCCTCCGTAAGGTAAAAAAAACCTTGGTCACTGCTTTTTAATAGCAGCTGAAAAACTTTATAAATACTGCTATTGCAACAATTTTTATAGAAGATCCTATAACTCTCGCAGTCTCCATACGTCGATATAATGTCAGAAATAGAGTTAAATCATCGTTTAAAAAGTAGGGTTATTAACCCTTTTGCTAAACGTTCTTTTTTTTGATGAATTATCAACAATTTGAATGCCGCTTATTTAACCTTCTAATCCATAGTGAACTGCACCCCAATTGTTAGACACATCTATCAATTGGAGGTGCAGTTCAGAGCAGGTGTTGGGTTACATTTTAATATGCACTTATGAGGGCTAAGAACGGCTCTTTTTTATTTCTTGAAAGTGGGTGTGAGTAATGGAAAAAGCACAGTTTCAACATTTAACTAAAGGATTGCAAAAGCCTTATGATAATTTCGAGAGTATGTATCAATTTAGCATTATTCCAATATTTGAAAATTTATCAGAAGAAAGTCAAGATTATATAGATTTCCTTGCTGACGATTTTATGAGGGAAGAAGAAATGGTATCACTTCCTTCCTCCCTTCAGAAATTCATAGTAAAACAAGGTATGGACGCTCACAATGAGTATTTGTTAATGCAATACAATATTCGATTAATGTTGATTTCTACTATGTATCAATTTTGGGAGCAACAGGTTAGAAAATTTTTATATGAAATAAAAACCAAAAAAGGTGAAAGAGTAGAGTTTTAAAAATTTTGTCACAGCGGTAGGTAGCCCCCCTAATTAGGGATATTCAGCATACCATTAATTACAACACACCAAGTCCTGCTCCACAAACACGAATTGACCTACCGAACGAAACGATATGATAGCTAAAACAATCAAGTGCTGGCATAGCTTGCACTTTTTGTCAAAACGACGATTTTGGTAGACAGGTGAGTAAACAGTTGATGTAGTTTTTAGGAGCGTTCATGAAGCTTTCAGATGGCTTGTGATAAGTGCATAGTAGATTCATAGCTTGTTCTTATAGCTTGAGTTGAATATTGCTTAGTGGAGTTCAGAAGCTTGTCACAGAGCCATTACAAGTGTCACATGGCAAGGCTCAGGTAGGGGGTAATTTCCGATATTTTGCTGTTATTGAATGAAGAATTGGGGCTACCTGCTACACGCACACCAAAAGGGAAATCTTTAAGTAACGTCATCTTTTTATAAAGAGCTAAATTTTCGATAACAAGCGATATAAACTTTGTGTTTATTTCGTTTTTTTTATTATATCAAGGTAGTTTAATTAAAAGGTATAATTTGTATAACTGTTTGTGACAACGAAGAGAGTTATTAATATGAAAAATTTAAAGGAGAAAAAATGAACTATTTATATAACAAAGAACAAGAATTGCAAGAAAAGTTTAACGATTTTATTAGTATAAAAATCACAAATGAGAGTAAAGACTACTACTCAAATCTAAGTATAGAGGATTTTTTTGAACTAAAAACTACTTTGCAAGATATAAATAATATTATCACATACAAAACAACCGTTAATTTTATGAAATGGTTGAATGACACATCTTCAATACTATCACCATATTACGAGAGTTCATTAGAACAAATATTAGCTACTAAGCCTAGCGATAATGGGTTTGATGTGGTAGTTAGTGGAGAAATGAAAATTCTAGCAGAAGTGAAATGTAATAAACCAATTAACAATGGATTTAAGTTTGGTTCAGCACAACGCAATGGCATTATCAAGGATATTAAGTGTTTATTAGAAGGGAAACCGAAAGTAAAGTCAATTGATGTTAAAAACTATTATAAGTTCTTAGTGATATATGATTTTGGAGAATATACTTTAAAAGCAATAGAGCATTTTTTGAATAATTTACCAAATGAGTATAAGGAAAAAGTTAAACTTTTTGAATACGATAAAGCAATGGAATTAGAAATGGTGTATATAGTATTCATAAAATAATTCTCGTTCTACCACAAATCAGGAGCAGACCTAGATCTATTAATAAACAAAGTGATAATAAGAACCTTGAAACAATCAATAAGCATTATTTTAATTATTTTCTATATCTGTATTCTGTAGTAGAACCTTGATTTTATAAAAGGGAATTTACTAAGGAATAACAGGATAATACAATGGCAAGATTTAAAGATTTGAATTTTGGATTAGGTCAACTTTTACACAAGAAACGGAAGAAGATTATGTGGATTATAGGTTTATAATAAATGCCCTGAAACCTAACTTAAGAAAAGAGAGTATAAAAGAAGGTTATTTTAGTAAAGTACCTACCGACTTAATAGATGATACTTCTGTAAAGAAAGTTTATCACGAAAAGTTAGTTCAACTAAAAATGATACATCTTAAGACAAAGGATATTACTAATAATAGATTTTTTGATTGTCAAGGCAAAACTGTAAGAATTAAATCGAAGCATCTTGAGATGTTTGGGGAGTCAGAATTTAATGCTAATGTATCAATGCGGTTTGATGAACAAAGAAGAGAGTTTTCGCTATTATTAAATGTTCTTAGTGAAGGTTCGTCACGAATTATGTTTAGAGGGTATGGTATGTATGAATCTTATATTGAATCAATTGTAGTAATTGAGTAATTGATAATGAGGGATAGCCAAATGGTTGTCTCTTTTTTTATTTAGTTTAGATTATCTAAATAATAAACTGTAAGAATTTCTATGAATTTGAGAGAACAAGGAGCGGTGTTTACCGATATTCTAGTACTGTATGTACTAAAATTATATACACCACTAGCATATCAACACCCCGATAAGGTAATCGAAACGACATAGCTATTATTGTGGAAATGGAAAACGAGAAGAAGATGTATTTTCTCCTTCTCGTTCAAATTAAACTCTTAGAATATTTAGTGGATTGATAAATTGATGTTTACTAAAATCGGGTGTTTCAAATTGTTCCCACCAAAATAGAATTTTTTCATTTTCAGGAAGATTGTTATCAATCGAGTAGACAAAATCAATTGCATTTTGCAGTATTGATATTGTTTCTTCTGTACTTATATTTAGTAATGGTTGAAGTTGAGCTATTTTATTTGTTTGTTCTACAAAAGCAGAAGTATGTACAAATCTATCCCTTATTTTAATAGAATCATTAAACTTCTTATATTGTAGTGATATAGCAACATTATCTTTAATATTTGGGTGTTCTACAAAGATTAAATCTTCAAAAATTTGAGTATCTTGAATATAACCTTTCATTTTATGTAGCTTGTTCTGTGGATATATTTTTGAAGATTTGATGTTATAGAAATAATAATATAAATAGGATTCAACAAAGTTTGTAGCCAAAATAACTAATGTTCTTTCACTTCCCTTAATAGAATAGTCAAGTCGTCTATACTCAGGATTAGTTTTTAAAGCTACGCCACTTTTCTTTAATTCAAAAATTTTAGTATATTTTTCGATATAGTCATTCCAAAGGTTAATTAAATCCTGATAGTTGAAGAACTCAGGGAAAGTAAGTACTAACGGTTCATTGAGAGTTACATCTATCCAATGATGGTTTTTAATGGTGTGTTGCTTTTTAACTCTAAAATAATCTTTAATTCGTATTATTTTTTCTAAATCTGAAACTAAATATAAGGTTTTCTTATTAAGCTTTAAATCATTTAGGTACATTCTAAGAAAGGCAATGAGTAAATCTACTTGGCTATCTTGTTGAGGATTGATGAAATAATTATCTTGTAATGTCTTGATAGTTAATGCTTTGTTTTTTCGATACCCTTCACCGTCTTGATTTGGAAGCTGTTCTGCTGCATGGAACAAAAATTTAGCCTGATGATAAAAGAAACTTTCGTGAATGTAATTTTCAAAAAAAATATCATTTAAAATGCCTGCGAGGTAATATTTGTATAGTTTTTTTGGGTGACTTCTGAACTTTCTTATTTGCTCGCTACTAGTCATTTCAATTAGTTCGTCAATAATGTCATTCATAGTTCCAACTCCTTTTCCTAATTGTACCAAAAGATTATTAGTTTTACATCTAACATACATGAACGAGGGGTATCATGATTAGAGAAGTCACAGAAAGCTTCCACAGCTTGTCATTGATACTAGGAACATTTATGTTCATTTAAGGTCGAAAAATCTTATAGGTGATTTTGAGATGATTGAAAAAATGCTTGGTATGCTCCTATTTACCATATTTAAGCTATGTTATTTGAGGTAGTAGATTACCTTCTACTTGCTAGATGTGGACTTTTACGAGATAGCTGATTGGTTATCTTTTTTTATGGCTTCCAATTATTGAGGGAGTGGCGGGGGTTATACTAATATAAAAGCGTCCTATAGCAACAATACTAAATGAATCATTATCAGAAACGAAAATGTCCCCTTAAAAACAGGGGACAAAAAGGGACATAAAAGTAGCTTTATTGTAAGAGAAGAATCACTGTGCATAAGTATTTTATGTTGAAAACTTGATTCGTAAAAGTACCACAAACCCTTTCATACCAAGCTCTTTCTGTCTTAACAGTAAGTGACCACATCATTACAGGCGAAGTAACGACGTCTGAAGAACGTCAAACAACATTCAACGACATGATTGTTGTAGCTTTAGAAGCTGCTATTCAAGAGTAGTTGATATAGCAAGTGTTTAAAGCAAGCATAAAACAATAAGCATAAGAGCAACCGACTAAAAAGTGACCATTTTTTAAAATGGAATCGAAAATGTCGGTTGCTTTTTTTCTTTAAATGAATGGGTGGCTATGGGCGACAATAAGGAGACATTTACAAGATGTCGACGAACAAGTTACTTGCCTTTATATTGTTCTGCTTTGTTCAATGACTGTAGGTAATGTGGGTTTGTTTTATATACGTATGCCCGAGGTGTTTTTGAATGTTTTTGAAATTTACATTCTTACTAATCATATACGAAGCGTAAGTGTGACGTAATCCATGAAAAGTAAGAAGTGGTAAGTTAAATGCTGTACGAACAGGTTCGAAAAAAACGGAACTTCAAAATTGTTTATGAGACCGATTGATGATACTAAAATAATTGAATTAATTGAAGATACTAGTGATAGTCATATTAAGGCGTAATATCCAGAGAAAATTCATATACGGCTGGCAAACGTTACTTTCGGAAGAGCGAACTAAAAAATCACAATGTAAGACTTAGTCAAGGCGACATTACGTAACAACCCCGATTGGGTCATTATGTCTGAAACACGTTCCGGTGTATTTCTAACAGCTGAAGGGGGAGCAGCAGAGAGTTCTATTGAATTAAAAGTAATTGATACCAATGAAGCCGAAGTTCAGACATCAAGTGAACCTATAATAATTCCTGATAATGATATTTCTATAGCTGAAACATTGAATGAAGTAAAGGAAATTAAGAAAGAAGAAAAATCAAAGCAAGGTTTATTGAAATTTAGAAGTATGAAGGATTTGAGAAATGGTGATGAATTTTCGTTTGGCGGAAGAATGTGGGTGCTGATTAATCCTACTAATGCAGCTCATGAAATTGGACATTCGATTTAAATGGATCATGTACTGTAATGTGTATAGGTTGGAAACCTATTCCTGGTGGTAGTGGGAATATTACAATTACAACATATGATAAAAACAATGCATATACAAAATGGAAGAATTACTAAGTAAATAACATAATAATTTTATAATTTATAGAATTTACATATTTAGAGATACACTATAAATTAGGTTAGGACTACAGGAGGTAAACAATGAAGAATAAGAAACTAATATTTTTGACAGTAATCGTAGCATTAATGGGATTAATGATAGTTATTACTAATCTACCAATTAAGCAACAAGATAGTAAATTAGATGAAATTCCTAAAAAAGAGAAAATAGATGAGCTTCCTGTTGTTAATTCAAACGGAAACTTTGTAAGTTATGAAAATTTTGATACGTTAGAGCAAAATTCAGAACTTATAATTATTGCACAAGCGACCTGAAGACTTATTACAAAATCAAGAAATTAAAGAAACTATTTTAAAAACATACGGAGAGGAAATAATAGAGATTCAGAATCAATAATGAATTTTTAGTATTGAAAATAAAAACAACCAGCTGTCGGTATTGAACCTGCTACTGGTTTTTTTTTTATATTTATTAAATAATCCCTTTTTGATTCTTTGAATTTCTATAAAAATATTTTACGCTATATTTAATTATCGTTGAAAATTAAGAAGAGTAAGTAAGTTATAAGGTAAGATTGGAGGGGATTTGAGAAAATATATGTATAATTAGAAAAAAAGTAATTTTTTGTAGTTGAACAGAAAAATATCAAAGAACTATGAAGTACTTAATAGAAAGGGCGCGGAAATTATAGAAAATATAGAGAAGAAAGACTACTGGCTATCGGTATAACAAGTGAACAAATAAAAATAGCTAAAGAAACATACCTTGATCATATACCTGATCTTAACTTGTCACAGTTTAGTCACATCAACAGCAACAACAAAAATCAGCTGAAATTGAAAAAGCTAATTCATAAATTGGAAGAACAATGTTGCTGTTTCAGCTAAGATGTACCTTGCAACATTATTTATCATAAAATTTATACATATTTCGAATCTTAATAGCTGCTAATGTTCCAGGATGTAATATAAACTTCATTATTCAATCGATTTTGTAAAATAAAAGTAGTTATAGTGAATACAAAACAGACCGTGGTGCTAATTTGGTATGCTTTCTTAGTCTTTTTTGTTTACATAATTTTCGTATTACTAAACTCAAATTTTTTCTTATACACATTACAAACAAATGTTCCTTTTTGAATTATTGAAAAGAGAATATTTAATGATGCATATCATTCATTAAACAGTCACTCTTAAATCCAATAAAATAGCAAAATGCAATATTGTAACTGTAGTTGGCCAATAAAAAATAAGTTGTTTTCTACAGATATTTTTTATTCTTGAAATTTAAGATGTAGGAAAAATATTTATATTTTAGTAAGATATTATTTTCAACAAAAGAGGTAAATTACTTGAAACAATTTATAATATCCTAAGTGTTATTGAAAATGCAATTTTCTAAAACGAAGCCTTGAATTATATATTGATCCACAATTTCCCTCCCTAAAAGTTATATCCACGAATGAGTATTTCGTACCCCTTTTAAGATTATTTTTTTCTATTAGTCATGGAGTAAGCCTTGTAAGAACTTGGTTAAACTTATTTTTAGATAATTTTAAAAATTTTAAAAAATGTAATTTTTTCAGGAAATACCATTGACAAAATAATACATTAAAAATACAATGTTTGTAAGAGAATTGGAAGGAGTTGAAAAAAATGCCACAAATTGCTCCGTATGGTACTATCAAACGAGTTAACGGTAATAAAAAAGTTAAAAAATAGTTTTTAAAAGAGACTCAGGGTAAAGATTACCCTGCGTCTCTTTAAATTATCTAATACATAAAAGATATTCATATAAATTACTAGATAGGAGGTTACAAATATGCTAACTTTCAATAAAAAAAAGGAAACTTTCTTAAATGATTTTAAAAATCTTAAGGAGAATATTAATTATTATCAAAATATTAAAGATGAAATGGGAGGGGCCTCCTTTTATATATCAAACGAAAATGTAGAAGAAATAGCTGTAATATACTATGGAGGACTAAACGAAATTACAGAAAATCACGAATGTTATATTAACATTTTTATAAGGGACTTTAATTTTAAGGTAATGTATATAAATGAAATAATAAATGAAATTCTTAATTATATTATGCACAAAGAATTGATGGACTGGATTTATATTCAATTATTTTTTGAAAATGCAAAACTATATTCGGAAATGCTTAGTTTGGAATATATTTTAGAAAGCAAATACCATTTTTCTTCGATAAACGTAAAAAAAGAAAAATTAGATTTATATAAAAAGCAGTTTGATAACAATTTAAGGATTCGTAAAGCTACTAAGGCAGATGAGAATGCAATTCTTGAATGTATTATAAAAGCATACTTTAATGGTACATTAAAAAATCAATATAAATCTATTGGAAAAGAAAAATTTAAAGAGAATATAAAAACGTATTATTATCCATTCTTAAATGATAGTCGAATATCATTAGTTGCTGAGATAGACAATGAGTTTTGTGGTCATATTACATATAGTGTATATCCGATGGGAGACAAACCTACTGCTTTTTTAATAGATGTCTATATTATTGAAAAGTTTAAAGAATTAGGAGTAAGTTCTTATTTAATTAAAGAAAGTGAATATATATGTAATAAAATGGGGTTTGAAAGGTTGTGTGGAAACGTTAGCTTTGCTGGTGATGTACATAGAACATTAAAAATTTATAATTCCCTAATTTCGGAAAATTGGGTGGTTGATGGTTTAGTTCTGTATTTAGAAAACAATTAAGGAGTTAGAAAGTATGCTTATTTAATATAAATATATAGGGAGATTTAATATGGATGTTAATAATTTGTTATTTAATATAGCAACTGGTGAATATAAACATATCGAGTTATCTAATCAAAACCAAGATTTACTTATTGAGAGGGCTCGTGAAAACCGTTTGATAGATCCTTTATTAAATTCGAAACAATCATTAGAAATTAAAGAAGGGGATTGGGTTTTAAAAGGACATAAAAGAAAAATGAGGTTCGAAGAATTAGGAAATGTAATTAAAGAATTGAATAGGGAAAATATTGAATTCTTAAATTTAAAAGGGTTAGCAATGTTGAAATACTATAATGAGGATGTAGTAAGGCAAAGTAATGATTTTGACTTTTTAATTAGGAATATAGAAAATTTTTGGAAAACTCATAATGTTTTAACTTCAATGGGATATAATTTCTTTTATATTCCAATGTTTACAAAATTAAATGAAATTTCAGGAATTGTTAAGTACCAAAAAAAATTAGATGAAAAAACATTTATATGGATTGAAATAAATATAGCTAATTATGTTATTTCTGAAACAACTTGGTTTCAAGATAAAGATTTGTGGCTTGATACACAATTAATAAATTATCAAGGAATAGAATTCAAAATTCCAAATGATAATATGAATTTAGTTCTTCTAGTTATTGAAGCAAGTGGTAGGGAAAATCTTTTTATTCGAGATATTGTAGATTTTTATTTTATTGAGAACGCTGGTGAAATAGATTTTGATTTTGTTACAGAAAAACTGAGAGACAAATTCTTATTAAAAGTATTAAATAAGCTACAAAAAAATAATACGTCATTAAAATTAGAAGATTCAAATGTGAATTTTAAGATAAATAAATTTGATAGAGAATTTAAATACGAGATACCTAAAACTATTGTTAATGGAAATATATCTAAATTTTATTGTAAATACATTAAAATTTTTGGAGATTTATTAGTAAATAAAAATATTCTATTATCGCTAGTGAGAAAGTTTGATTTAATTATGTCTCCAAAGTATCGCTTTGAAAGTGGTGTTATTTGTAATTTTTATCCACTTGATATGGGAGAATGCGGAAATCTTATGTGGCGGAAATATAAAAAGTATCATGTAGTTACAACTCCTATAGGTACATTTTTGGCTACGAATTTTTGTCTACTTGAAGAAAAAGAAGAAGAGAATATAAAAGAATTATTAATGGGGAGAAATAAAAATGAATGATAATTACATGCAAAATATAATAAAAGTTCAGGTATCTTGTATTGCTATAAAAGATAATAAAATAGCTATGGTTAAAAAAGTAAATAAGAATTATTCTACTTTTAATCAATATATACCACCGGGGGGACATGTTGAGAATTTTGAAAATCTTGAAGATGCATGTTCAAGAGAGGTTCAAGAGGAAACGGGGTTAAGTGTAAGTAACCTAGAACTAAAGGGAGTCGTCACTTTTAAGAATTATATAAAAAACACACATTCAGTTTGTTTTTTCTTTTTAACTAATGATGTGACTGGAAAACTTATTTCAAATGAAATTGATAAGCAAACTTCACATTGGATAAACTTAACTGAGGTGTTTACAAACAAATCAGTGCCTATTTACCACAAGGCTTTTCTTAAAGAAATGTTAATTAATAATAGATTTATAAATGGGAAAGTAATAACAAAAAATGAAGGGGTAGAATGGTCAGTATAAAATATGAAAAAAAAAGAAGGAAGCATAAAGGAACTTGTTGAATGGGCAGTTAAAGACTTTTATGAAATTGATAACATAGTTAATTTTGAAAAAATTAATTCTACTAGTTTGAACCAATTATTTAAACTACAAACATCTAAAAAAACATTTATATTGAAGATTTATAATGATTTATATGAAGAGCTAGAAAATACATTAAAGATACAAATGGAAGTTTATATACAATGTAAAAAGACACCTTATATTTATAAAAATAAAAACGGACAATTTGTAAGTGATTTCCAAGGAGGGTATTTTATATTACAAGAGTATTTAGTTGGAGAAGAGTACAGTGTTAAGCCAGGTATTCTAAAAGTATTAGCAAAAGATATTGCTCAACTACATTTCGTAATTAATGAAATCTCTATATTAAGTTTAAAGAAAAAATATTATTCAATGGAAGAAACAATAGATAAAATAACTTTTTATGAAGATAAAATTGCAGGTAATAATAATAAAGATAAATTATTATTAAAACTATTAGAAAAACGTAAACATATTATTCTAAACAATAAAATTATTTATAACGATAATAATTACTGTATAGTACATGGTGATTTACGGCCGTCCAATGTAATAATTAATAATAATCATAATCTATATTTTATAGATTTTGACTTTGCAGCTATAGATGATCCGAGCATTGAATTAATGAGAAGTTCAATACTTTTTTCAAATTTTAATAAAGATAATACAATAGATTTTTTTAACACATATAAAGAAAATGCTCCGGACTATAAGTTAACATATGAAGAATCACTTGAAAATTTGCTGTACTATCTTTTGCAAAGTAATTTCCCTATAAGCAAAAAGGAAATATTAGATGAAAAATATATTCAAGAAATTGTAGAAGAACGATTTAAATTGATTGAAATTTGCGAAAAATGGTTGAAGGGAGGATAATATTGTGTATTTTGAAGGAGAATCATTTGATCAATTATATGTGGAAATTTGTAATGAAATAATGAATCAGGGTAAAAATATATCTCCAAGAGGTTTAGAAACTAAAGAAATATTAGGAGTTATATTAAAGTTAAAAAGACCAAGATCAAGGATATTAAATAATCCTACCAGAAAGTTCTCACTTTCTTATGCTTTTGCTGAGTGGTTATGGATTATGAAAAAAACTAATAAGTTGGATATGATTCAATTTTATGCTCCAAGTTATCATAAATACTCTGATAATGGAGAAACTTTACATGGTGCTTATGGTCCTCGAATAGGTGATGCAATACAAAAAGTGATTAGATTGTTACAAGAAGATCCTAATAGTAGAAGAGCTTTAATTCCTATTTATTCAAAAAATGATGTAGGGATGAATAGTAAAGATATCCCTTGTACTTCGAGTCTTCAATTTTTTATAAGGGAAAATAAATTAGATTTATTTGTTCATATGAGATCAAATGACGTTTATTTAGGATTACCGTATGATGTCTTTACTTTTACAATGATTCAAGAATACGTTGCAAAGATATTAAATATTGAGTTAGGGATTTATACACATATGGTAAATAGTTTACATGTTTATGAAAATCAATATGAAAAAATTAGAAAAATTTGTTTATATAACGAAAAAGAAGTCAAGGAAATGGAAATAATGCCAAAAGAATTAATCAATAATCAATTAAAATATCTGATATTTGCTGAAGAAATGTTAAGATTTGGAGAAATAGTTGATATAGAAAAATTAAATGATTATTTTAAATCATTATTCAATTATCTAATTGATTATTACAACAAACTGAATAAGCAAGAAGGGGTAACTACATGAATAATCTTAGTAGATTAATATATGTGTTTGGAATAGATGGTTCAGGTAAAACAACATTAGTAAAAAATCTAGAGACATACTTATCTAAAAAACAGGATGTTATTAGTGTTCCTTCATCCAAGATATCTATTTTCACAAATGAATTAGAAGTAGTAGCTAGTAAAATGTCTCAAACTAGAAGACAATGTTTCTCTCCGTTGATTAGAGGAACTGCCTGGGGGTTAGATTTGCTTTATAAGGCAAATGAAATCATTGAACCAAATTTGACTGAAGGTAAAACAGTTATATTAGATAGATATAATATTTGTAATTTAGTATTTTCACAATTAAACGGGGTAGATATTAGCTTATTGAAAAAAGTACATGCTTCTCTTGTTAAACCAGATATATACTTATATTTAAAAATTGATACAAAGATAGCCTGGGAAAGAATACTTAAAAGGGGTGAGCCTTTAACACCTAAAGAGTATCCAGACCAACTAAGTAAAGCTGTTGAGTTATACGAGTACTATATCTTAAAAGAAAAAATACCTGTTAATTTTATAAATGCCAATTTATCTGAAGAAGAGATTTTAGCTCAAGCTATTGAAATTCTAGAAAAAGATTTGAGTGTTATAAGTAGTTAACAGGGGTTGTCCATATTCTTCAGATTTGTTTCCTAGCATCTTTTAAGTGAAGATAGAAAAAATTTTAAATAATCTAACTGAATAAAAGAGCTAAAAGCTGATGGAAGTACAAATGGTGCTTCCATTAGAATTTCAGACTATATAAGTAAGTAGGAATACAAATTATTTTGATAAATAAAGGGAAGAGATAAATTGAGTGGAAAAAAAATATTAGCATTTGATTTAGATAATACTCTAATAGATAACGATGGCGAATTTTACAAAGGTATAAAGGAGGTGCTGTTAGAGTTAAAGACAAATAATTTCGAATTGTTTTTAGTAACTGGAAGAATAAAGTTTAGTTTATTTTCATTACCTATATTCAATGACATTAGAGAAATATTTAATGAAAATATACTAAGTAATGATGGTAATTTGCATATTATACACGAAAAAGATGAGTTAATAAATCAAATAGACCCTTTATATTTAAATCGATTCATATCGGTACATAATGATAATTATGATTGGATTATTGAAACAAATAATAATTTATTTTACACTGAACTATCTAGCACATTAATATTATCGAATTTTTCATTTATAGATCAGAGTTATTTTATGTATACTACTGACATAAAATCTATAATAAATGAGATAAAAGGTATATTGAATATATATGCATTTCCTAAAGAAATACTTACTCTTGATGAATGGAAAAATAGCTTTTATAAAATATATTATCCATTTGAAAAACAAACTTTATTTGAAAAGTTTATAAAAATTTCACCTAAATACACTGATAAATATAATGGATTAAATAGTGTGCTCAAAAAAAATAATTTATTAGTTAAGGATTTAATTTCTTTTGGGAACGGAAATAATGATATATCTCTAATAAAAAATAGTTCTGTAGGAGTTGCAGTAAAAAATTCTCATCCTAAACTAATAGAATATTCAGATGTTCATTTAAATGAAGATTTAAGTGTTTTTTTAAAAGAATATCTAGTAAATAAGTTAGAGGTGAGAAAGTGAATTTTTTTTCCAATAAAAATTTCAGATATTTATATAGTATTACAATTTTATCTTCTATTAGCGCGACAATTTATACATTTATAATACCACTTATTTTATATGATTTAACAAAATCTGCATTTGCTATGAGTACGATGAGAGTGATGGAGTTCTTACCTAATATATTGCTGGGTATGATTATTGGAGTCATTGTAGACCGTGTTAATAGAAATATAATGATAATATATGGTGGATTTTTAAAGTTTCTACTATCATTTTTATTGTATTTTTCCATTACAACTGAGGGAACAGCAATCTGGCATTTATATGTTTTAGGGTTCCTTATTGCAACGATTGGTTATACGGTGGGAAACGCTTTGAATGCATTACCTCCACAGCTATTTGAGAAATCATGGATGACGGAAATTCAATCTAAATTCTCTCTAATTTTAACAATTAGTTCAATTATTGGACCGTCTATTGTAGGAGCACTACTATTTTGGCTTTCCTATAAGCACTTTTTGGGAATCTATGTAGTGTGTATGGCTCTAAGTTGGCTAATTTCTTGTTTTATTGATCGAACAGAATCACCTATCCGTCCAATCAAACAATCAATTTGGAAGGATATGAAGGATGGTATCCATGAATTAATTGGTAATAAACAGGTGTTTATTCCAACTCTTACAATATTGATTTCTAACTTTGCTACAAGTTTAATTATTGGAATTTTGACTTTTTACGTAATTGATATACTTGGAGCTACTAAGGAGCAGCTAGGACTACTGTATTCTATTTCTGCTTTGGGTGGGATTGTTGGAGCCAAAGTTCTATCACCTTTACGAAAACATTTCAATCGTGGGGCCATTTTCGCTACATTACCCATTATTGATATGATTGTTTTAATTTTATTTTTCTTTACAAAAAGTTGGTGGTTAATTGGAATATTACTTGCTATTAGAACATGTATATCCGTAATAACAAATATCATCTTCTTAGCAATCCGCCAAGAATCTACCCCAAATAATTTACTTGGACGTGTTGCTGGAACTTCGTCTATGCTCATGAAGTTAACTATACCAGCAGGTCTATTACTAGGAGGGATTTGGGTTGAAATATGGCCTGTCCATTATATTTTCATCTTATCTGCAATAGCTATGTTTATTAATTATATATTATTAAAAAATTCAAATTTCAAGGAAATTAAATAGTCAACTTAAATGGCTAAATTTAATCATTAAATTTAAAGAATAAATATTATTTAGTCCTAAAATTTGGATTTAACAAAGTGTTATAATATCTCAAAAATGATCAATAATTTAGACTGGATCTTATCTGAGTTAGCAAGTATATAGGTTTAATTTTGGAAACATGCAAAGATTTCCAAAAAGATAATAAATTAATTTTGATGAACATATGGAATGTTTTATATCTGAATCGTATAGAAACATTTAAAGTAAGGAGAGGTCAAACTAATACATGAATTTGTTGATAAGAATTTAGAGATACTTAGTTATCTAAATAAAATAAATTCATTTTGGTAATTTTAAATTAGTGCATTAACTTATATTAACAAATTAAAACCACCTATCAAATTATGCGATAGGTGGATATCATATTGTATTTTTGCCCTTTTATTAAAGTAATGAGCACCAAGTGATATTTTTGTATAAAGAAGCTGACCTGGAACTTACAGGATAGCTGTTACTTGGACTGGAACAAGTAAATTTGTAATAAAATACTTCAAATTCATGTTTTATAAAAACAGAAAGACCACTCCATATAGGGTGGTCTCAATGTTATTTATGAAAGAATATAAAGCGACTTTGGGCGACCAAAAAGCGACCAACATTGTAATTTTTGATAACTTTATAAAAAGTTAAACACTATAAGATGAAATTCATAAAGCGCAAAACGTAGTTAAATCAAGGCAGTTAAAGTACCTTGCTATATTAAAAAGTAACCCTAATTCAACGACATGATTGTTGTAGCTTTAGAAGCTGCTATTCAAGAGTAGTTGATATAGCAAGTGTTTAAAGCAAGCATAAAACAATAAGCATAAGAGCAACCGACTAAAAAGTGACCATTTTTTAAAATGGAATCGAAAATGTCGGTTGCTTTTTTTTAAAATGAATGGGTGCTATAGGCGATAAAAAGGAGACCATTTAAGAATTTCATTTTTTATTGTGTTATTGTTAATATACTTAAGAACCTACTATATTTGGGAGTATAACAATGAAAAAAATTCTGATTATTGACGATGAAAAAGATCTATTGGATACCTTGAAAGACTATTTTCAGCTACTTGGTTATCTTGTTTATACCGCACAAAATGGAAGTGAAGGCTTAAAAAAACTCAAATATGAGCCTAATCTAATCATCTTAGATGTTTCTATGCCAGAGATGGATGGTTTTTCCTTCTGCAAAGAAATTCGTAACCACATAAACGTGCCAATTGTGTTTCTTTCAGCCAAAACGGATGAAGAAAGTAAAGTTGAAGGACTTAAGGTAGGTGGTGACGATTATTTAATTAAACCAGTAAGCCTAAAAGAGCTTTCGTATCGAGTAGAAGCGCATCTTCGCAGAGAACAGCGTAAAACTTTTCCATCTAAAGTTGCTTTTTCTGGGAATATCGCCATCCATTATGACGAGAAGAGAATATCAGTGAACAATCAGGACATTCCTTTCACTAAAACTGAATTTTTAATAATTGAATTATTATCAAAAAATTCCCCCACGACTTTTTCAAAGAATGATATTTATGATTATTTGTGGAGTTACGATAAAGATGGCGATTCAAACATTATTACTGAACATATTCGTCGTATTAGGAGAAAGTTTATGGATAAAACTGATCGAGAGATAATCAATACAGTTTGGGGGCAAGGATATAAATGGATTGGTTAGATGAGATTATTACACGTCTTTTTAGCAAAAATCGAAACCTTAATCGAACCTTGTTTTTGTACTTGTTCATTGGGATTATTATTACGGTTATTGCAACAAGTCTAACTTATTCTATTTGTGTTGGTTGGGAACGGCTTATTTTGGATGATACTCAGCCTTTAGAAGGCTACTTTAATATTTTTTCTTGGCAGGTTCCTTCTGTTATTCCGAAAAATATCGAATTTCACATCATGATACTGGAAATAATCAAAGGTTTCAGTCCTATAATCTATGGTGTTTTAGCTGTTTTTTTGATTACAAAACTCTTTTATAAACAAAGAATTTTACAGCCTTTGAAAATCGTTGAACACAGTATTCAGCAAATTAAAAAGGGAAATTACAATCAACCATTTTTTTTCAATACTTACGATGAATTCGAAGGTACCGTTCGGGGCCTAGACAGTCTTAGTCAAACTTTAAGATCAAAAGAAGTAGATTTATCTGAGCTTCACCAAGAGCAGAAAAAAATCAATGCCGCTTTTTCCCATGATTTACGTACTCCTTTAGCAATCATCCAAAATAATATTGAACTAATGGAAGAACTGTATCATCAGGGGCGTATGACAGAGGCTTTTTTTAATAAGTCGGTCACTAAAATCCAAAGTAGCGTGAACCGACTGGTTGATTTTTCTCAGACCATGCAAGAAATTCAAAAGATTGACGAGATGCCATTAAAAAAAACACAACAGTCACTTACTCATATAGAAGCCCATCTTCGTGAATTGGGAAAAACGTTATCTGAGAAAAAGCTCTTCCTTCAAACAGATTATCATCCTGAATTGAAATTTAATTATGATATTCATTTAATTGATGAGGTTATGGAAAATCTGTTAAGTAATGCGTCTCGCTTTGCAGTTAAGGAAATAGAAATAACAATGCAGGTAGATGAAAAATTCTTATGTATTTTTGTAAAAGA
Source organism: Lysinibacillus sp. NPDC097868 (assembly GCF_044761135.1). Taxonomy (NCBI): domain Bacteria; kingdom Bacillati; phylum Bacillota; class Bacilli; order Caryophanales; family Bacillaceae; genus Lysinibacillus; species Lysinibacillus sp. NPDC097868. The sequence continues at coordinate 1,425,151 of NZ_JBIWBS010000001.1, forward strand.
TGATGGCAAAGGCTTTTCGAAAAAAGAATTGGAAATCGCTACTGATCCCTATTACTCTCACAATAAAGAAAGTCATTTTGGCTTAGGTTTAACCATCTCTGAAATACTGGCAAAAAAGCATGGTGGAGCCTTAAAACTTTCAAACAGCGTAGATGGCGGTGCCATTGTCACTTCTATTTTTTCACTTGAATAATCACATGTATCTGAGAGCAACATTGCTTTCAGATTTTTTTGTAGATAGTTTGTAGATATTTATTGTTTATGATGAGTACAAGGAGGAATGAGCTATGAAAATTGAAATTAAACATTTAAATCAATATTACGGTAAGAAACAAGTTCTTCATGATATTAACTTGACTATTTCAACAGGAATGTTTGGCTTGTTGGGGAGAAATGGGGCTGGTAAAACAACTTTAATGGAAACGCTAGTAACGCTCTTACCTGTCACAGTTGGCGAAATTAGTATGGATGGCATATCCATTCAAAAGAAAAAAGCAATCCGTTCGATGGTTGGCTTTTTACCTCAAGACTTTTCAATGTACGGAAATATGACTGCCTATCAAGCAATGGACTATCTAGGTGTTCTTAGTGAAATTGATTCTACTACTCGCAAAAAAAGGATCGAGGAACTTTTGGAACAAGTGAATTTATCTATTCATAAACATGTCAAAGTAAAAGCGATGTCTGGTGGTATGAAAAGAAGATTAGGGATTGCCCAAGCATTGTTAAATGACCCAAAGGTTTTAATAGTCGATGAACCCACAGCCGGTCTTGATCCTGAAGAAAGATTAAGATTCCGTAATCTGCTTTCAGAAATTAGTGAGGAAAAAGTAGTTATCCTTTCTACTCACATTGCCAGTGATATTGAGGCAACAGCAGAGAATATCGCTATTTTGGACAATGGGCACATCATCTTTTCTGAATCAATTGAAAAATTAATTTCACAAGCAGAAGGAAGGATTTTTACAGTGGAAGTTCCACGAACAGAACTAAAATCTATGAAGGAACACGTTCAAGTAATTAGTTTACAGCAAGAAGGTACACTAAGTAAGATTCGTTTTATTGGCAATCAGCATTCAAGCATTATGAATCATCCCCTAGTCCTTCAAGAAAAGCCAACACTTGAAGATGCTTACTTATACCTTCTTTCAGAGAAAGGTGTGAAAGAAAGTGGGGCTATTTAAAAAAGAGTTCTTTATTAGTCTAAAAAGCCTCACCTATTGGTTAGTAGTTGTGTTTATAGGGGTTTTTATCTTTAGTCAATTGGGAACGGATTTAACTTCGTTTAAAGAACCGCAACCTAATGAGGATAATTATGGTGTTGGTGTGACAAATGATAAAATATCTATTCAAAAACAAACGATGGGTAATTTATTCTATCAATATGACGTTGGACAATATAATACGTATCCTTTAGGCTTTCTAAAAGTAGTTACTCCATCAAACCCTGATCAAAAAGAAATCGGCAAAATTATCGAGAAGGCAACAGGGATATCCCTTGAGGAAATAAGTGAAATTTCGGAAAAAGAAAATAAGTCTGCGAACGAATTTCAAATGTACGCTCACCAAGATTTTGATTATTTTCCTATTGCACAGGATTACTCCTTTCAACAATTTCAAGAGGATATGAAGAAGGTTGTGAAAATAATTGGGCATGGTTCTGATTTTGAAGAAGCTAAGTATAAAGCTTCTGCTATCAAATCACTCTCATATGAAGAAGTACACGAAAATTTCGAAATGATTTTGAAAAGAGATAAAGTCTCAGGTGCTTATGCTAGGTTAGTTTGTGATTATTTAGGCATCATTTTGGCTTTGGTTCCTGTTTTTCTAGCAGCAACAGTTATTTTAAGAGACAAACGTGCCCAAAGTCAGTTAGTCATTTATACAAAAGCAATATCATCAGTAAAATTACAGACTATGCGATTTCTCTCGACAGTAGTTCTTATTTTTATTCCAGTTTTATTATTTAGTATTATGCCGGCATTACAAGCCAACCTAATCGCTCAGAAGTTTAATCAATCTGGAGATATTTGGCTGTTTTATCAATATGTTTTGGGCTGGACGTTACCTTCCATTATTGCGGTAGTTGGAATCAGCTTCTTAATCACCACACTTTTTGGTGGTATAACTAGTGTGATGGTGCAAGTAGCTATCTGGTTTATTTCTATCTCAGTAGGATCTACAAATATTGTTGGGAAAGTGGGCTTTAACTTAATTCCACGTTTTAATAACGTTGGTTCGACGGTAATTTTTGAAGGGATTTATCAAGAATTAGTAGTAAACCGAATACTTTGGGCATGTATAGGTATTCTGTGTTTCTTAGTTAGTGTCATAGTTTATGACTATAAACGTAAAGGGGGTAAAATCCTTGGAAAGAGTAGATAAAATATCTAAGGTTTTCTTAAGGTTTCATTTCCTTCCTTTTTTCGTAATATCATTTATATTAATCCTACTTTTTCCGTTGTTTTTCGGAATAGAAAATTTGGCATTTGTTGAAAGTGCGAATGTTTATGAACGAATTTTTCCAATTATCGGTTTGGTTTTGTTCATACCGCTATTTTTGCCTGATTGTGATCGAAATACTTTAGAGGTAATTCAGACCAAGAAAACTTCATATTTGAAAATATTGAGTATTCGTTTAGTGCAAATCTTTATTACGTTACTATTCTTCACCATTATCTGCCTTATCATCTTTCAATTGAAAAATTCAGAGATAAAATTTGGCCAATTTTTATTTGGCGGAGTGGCAGATGTATGTTTCCTAGCAGGGTTGATGTGCCTAATATTTTCGCTAACGATGCAACCTGTGACAGGCTTAATTGCACCTATAGCTTATTATATTATTTGTCTTTTCACTGGCGACAAATATCTTAAAACATTTTATTTCTTCACTTTGGTTAATGAAGATTTTCATTCCAAACTGTTATTACTAACCGTTGGCATCATTCTCATTACAATAAGTTGTTTCGTGGCAAACAAAAGGAAATAAGAAATAGAATTAACAAGAATTAATTAAATGATAGAATAGCGCCATAGGGAAGAGAACTATAAGATTTGTTACTTCGTTAAGAGACCACTCCATGAAGGGCGGTCTAGAAATAAAAGGCGACTTTGGGCGACCCAAAAGCAACCAACATTGTAAAATTAGTTATCAATTAAAGGAAATGCAAAACGTAGTTAAATCAAGGCAATTAAAGTATGCGGTTAATATAAAAAGTACGCATAATTCAAATCACATGATCGTTGTAGCTATAGAGGCTGCTATTCAAGAGTAGTTGATAAATCAACGTTTAAAGCAAGCATAAAACAATAAGAGCAACCGACTAAAAAGTGACCATTTTTAAAAATGGAATCGAAAAAGTCGGTTGCTTTTTTTCTTTAAAGGGGTAGGTGCTATAGGCGACAAAAAGGAGACCATTTACAAGATGTAATCTTGCCTTTATTTTATTAAGGGTTTGTTATATATCTTTTCTTTACGATCGAGCAATTAGCAATTTTTTTATTTTTTAATCCAGTTTTGAGTTTGAAATCTTCATAAAATCGAAGAAAGATAGATAAATAACATGGGAAAAAATATTGTCTTTGTTGTATTACTATTTATGATAGTTAAAGTGAGTTGTATGTAAAATATTGTATAATGAGATGCGTAATTAGAAAATAGGAGTTGGTTTGTTGTCTAAAAAAATAAATGTTCGGTTTGTCATCTGTTTTATTTTTGTAATGTTTTTAATGGGCTGTATAAATAAAGTTCCAAATAAGTTTGATTTAAAACAACTCACTAGGATAGATATTGAAGAGGTTAAGGCAGATGGAAGCTATGGAGAATCTGTAATGATTACTGAAGAAAAAACATTGGAGATCATAAGGAAAATATTTAAACAAATTAAATGGGAACCAAATGTAGAATCTAAAATGGCTAGAGAAAAAGATATAAAGGCAACACTATTTTATAAGTATGATGAAAATATGCCTGAACGATTATTTGAATATCAGATTTGGTTCAATCAAAAGAATGATACAGCTACAATTATTAGCAATAATGAAAAAGAAGGCTATGGAAATTTAGATAAAGAAAATGCACAGGCATTAGAGAATATTTTACTAAACGAGTAAAAGAGTCGGGAATCCCTACTCTTTTATTTGTGATTTTTTAAATATAAGTTCTATTTAACCTAGGGTGCCAAAAGATGAGTTTCTTGAAGAAACTTTATAAACCAGATATTTTTCCTATCTAGACGAAACTTATTCAGATTTTATCATGTGTCCAAAAATAATAAAAAAAGACATATCGTTTTGGAAAAAGAAAGTGCTATACAATATAGGCGGGAGAGTTAAAGAATTTTATGAACTCAAATTGTACGGTGAAAATAAAGTTGTTTAAAAATCCTTCTTTCACTTCCATGAAAAATCGTAATAAACTTTTATTTTCTGTTGTATAGTGTTGATTTTCTATGACATGGGTAGCTAACGGGGCAGTCTAGTAGAAGAAGGGGAAATTGGAAGCAATATAGAATATAAGGATTAATACAGAGCTCATGGTTTTATCCCGGCACATCTAGACGGAAGACGGTATTATCAGAAAAATGTTCTTTCAAGTGACACTACAATTTCATCAAGTTGTGTCCATAGAAAGAAGCGAAAGGAGTGGATATACGCATGAAAGAACCATCTGAACTGCTCATTGAAATGCTTGGCCATCCGTATAATCCCAGGAATGTTCAAGCATTGCTGCAAACATTCGGTGTCAAGAGAATGCCACACCCGAACAGTTATTTCAAAGACGATATTATTTGGTCTGTGAAAACATCGATACGCATCGATATTTATCGCGCACCAAAAATAAATGATCTGACTGGACTCAAATATACAAATCAGGATGAATGGATTATTGGCGCCCTACATTTTCTTGCGCCCGGGTCGGATGACAGAATTAAAGCTCCGTTTGCCGGAAAACTTCCCAAGGGAATCACGATGAGCTCAACACCAGATCAGTCGATAAAGGCATATGGTCAACCTGAAATCGATGAAGAATGTAGTTGGTCTGGATTTTCCGGTCGAATTTTGGCATGGCGCAAGCCAGGTGTAAATATTGTAATTGAATATGCGGACGGTGAAATGGATAGCGTGATGAGAAGCTACATGGTCTGTCTAATTGGCTGCATTGGCGCATGGCGAGACGATAATCCAGAGGTCTTTGCTCCCTGATTAAAGATCGACATCGCCGCGGCTGCAGACTTTGCTCGCTCTCAAATGAAGGGCATTATTAATTGAACTCCCACGAAAGAACATAATCATCTTTCATTTTCTGTGGTGAAAGCAGATAGCCAAAGAAGAGAAAGTCGTCTTTTTTCATAGTGAAACATATTTAGACATATTAAACCGTTGGAAAGAAAAAGATTTTTCAATAGTTGAGGACGAATAAACTATACCATTCGCCCTTTAATAGATGATTGAAGTTCCTGCATTTGAAACAAAATTTAATAAATAGAATCATCAGTGACTAAGAGGGCATATTTGATAGGCGTCTTGGTCTTTTTTTTATCGATATATTGTAAAAAATTAAGGACTACAGCCTTCAGTGATAAGCCGGGGTCCGTCCTCGTAGTCGTGTTATAATTAAAAAAATCTTGTTTCTCTCAAGATGTATTTTAATAAAAGTTTCGGGCGGTGAATTCATTTTCCTGTCAATCACCGCAACCATTCATAATAAAACTGTCACGCAAAGCATTTGACCTAAAAAACGAAATTATGGGAACATTCTTCCCTCGTTTGGAGTGATGTTATGTTTATTACTATATGTGATGTATTAAAAATGGAAGGGTTTGAAGACGTACAAGTGATTGCTAGCGATTCCGGTTTAAGCCGCAGAGTTGAAAACGTGTATTTTATGGAAGTTCCCGACATTTACGCATATATCGAACAAAATGGCTTACTGCTTACCACATTGTATCCTATTGCGGATAAACCGGAGCATATTGAAACATTGATTCCAAAATTGGCAGAAATGAATGTTGCAGGAATTGCAATCAAGCCAGGAAGATATGTCGCTGAAATTCCCGAAATTATGGTGGAGCAAGCTAACGAGCTTGGGATTCCGTTAATGCAGCTCCCAGATGGTGCAAACTTATCAACACTTGCCAATCAGGTACTGACAAAGTTTTTAGACGTAAAGACATCTCTGTTGGAATTCCGAAATAAGATGCACCAGCAATTGCTAGAGCTATTATTGGAAGGCACTGATGTAAACAAGTTCGTTCTTTCTATTGCGAATCTTGTTAATGCCCCTATCCTGCTTCTAAACAATGATTTTGAATATGTTCGGTCATCTATACAAAAAGAACACGAAATATCAATTCATCGCAAGCCATATAATTCGGGCTCGAGCAAGAGCACGTTTTCCGTTCAAGTAGGTAATACCCTTTATGAAAAAAATGACATTTTTATTCAGTGCATTTACGCTGGAGGCAACGAGTATGGCTTTTTAGTCGTTTTGCTGGATAAAGAAAAAAATCTGACAGAGGACATAATTATTGCCATCGAACAGGCATCCTTTATCATTGCTTTTTTATTTCAAACAGAGCAAACATTGCTTCAAAAAGAAAGGAATCATTTAAGCAGTTTTGTCAGGGACATTTTTCATAATCAATATTCCTCCCAAACCGAAATGATTGAAAAAGCGAAAGTGTTTAAATGGAACTTGCAATTCCCATTTGTCTTGGTGAGCATCAAAACAAATGAGAAAGAAAGCGAAAAGAAATTAGCAATTTTCAACAAAATGCTCGATTCAGGTTTGATTGAAAGGTCTGCTTCAAAAATTGTCGATGTTCCTATAGAAAATTGCAAGGTTCTTTATATTAATGATTCTTTAGTATGTTTTATCAGTCTTGTTTCAGAAAATAATGTTCGGCAAAAACTCCAAAATCTAGGGGATGTAATTCTTTCACTGTTTGAGAAGTACGGTAATCTTGGAGTCAGCATTTCCGATACAGTGCATCGTTTTAACCAGATTAAAGAGTATTACGACAATTCAACATTAGTATTTCAAGTGTATAAAGAGAACTTACAAAAACAATCCTATGTTCATTTTTATGGTGATATCGGCTTGTTCCGCCTTTTCCATTACGTTGAGAATCTTTTCATCCTAGAAGATTTCGTAACGGAGAAATTAGGTAAAGTGTTCGAATATGACAAAAGGAAGAATACTAATCTTTTAGAAACCCTTAGGTACTATATTAAAAACAATACAAATGTGCAAAAAACATCAGAGGATATGTTTGTTCATTATAATACGATGCGCTATCGAATAAATAAGCTGAAAGAACTTGGAATCGACGGTGAGGACGGATTTGAATTAACAGAAATTGCATTGGCCTACCAATTGCATCAATACTTGCAATTGAAAAAAGGGTAAGGATGGGGGAACTCCCAACTGACTTTACTTAAGACATTGTCTACATGGCAATGTCTTTTTTTTGTAAAAAAGACGTTCCACTTTGTAGGAAGTTGCCAATTAAAAGAGAAATAAATATCAACTTCTTACAATGATTAAACCGCTTTCAAGTGCTATTATTTAGGTATTAAAGGATGGAGGTAATCAATATACAGCCGTCATAGAAACAAGATTCAAGTAATAGGTTTCTGTTTACACTTTGGGATACAAGGAGTGTTTAAAATGCGTGACTATCTATTGTCTTTAGCAGGTGGTTTGATTGTTGGCATTTTATTTTCGTTAGTTAAGCTACCGTTACCTGCCCCTCCGTTAGTTGGAATATTCGGAATGGTAGGTATATTTTTAGGAGGTGTACTAATGGATTCTCTTTTCAATTCCCTTAAAGAAAAGAGAAAGGTGAGTACATAAAAAATTAAGAGTGTTCGATTGGTTGCTAAGTTTTTGATAAATACAATCCACAAAAAAGGAGCATGTAAGATGTTGCAGATCGTCTTGTCTTTAATTGGAGGTTTACTTGTAGGCATATTATTCAAATTCATTAAGCTGCCAGTTCCGGCTCCTCCTCTCATCGGAATTGTCGGGGTAATAGGAATCTTTCTTGGCGCAGAGTTAGTAAACGCTGTCCTTCATCTTTTCTAAAAAAGACATTTAATCCTCCATCCTTTATTGTCTAACCGGTTAAAAGATTAACATATGGAAGTTTGTGTATATCTTAAAAAAATGGACAATAGTTTTTTCGGTATTTTATTCAGTATAACAAATAGAATCCTTGTAAAAACGGATTGCGGGTAGTAGCCAATATTCATCTATTTTAAATAACATTTGAGAGGGAGATTTACATGAGTAAAGTATATGCAATAGATGCGAAACCTTATAGTTTTGAATTTGAGTTAGAAAAAACTGCCCTAATTATCATTGATATGCAGCGTGACTTTTGTGCACCTGGCGGCTTTGGCGAGAAACTGGGGAATGATATTACGCTAACACGCGCCATCATTCCTACCACTCAGACAGTACTGGAAGTTGCACGTGAAAAAGGCTTGATGGTGATTTATACCCGTGAAGGGCATCGACTAGACTTGTCGGATTGCCCGCCAAGCAAACTGAAACGCGGCAGCAAGCAAGGTGCAGGCATCGGTGATGAAGGCCCAATGGGAAGAATTCTTATCCGAGGTGAATATGGTCATGATATTGTGGATGAGCTAAAGCCGGTTGAAGGCGAGATTGTTATTGACAAACCTGGGAAAGGCGCTTTCTATCAAACAGACCTTGAAGTGATTTTAAAAAATAAAGGCATTACACATTTGCTTGTCGCTGGCGTAACGACGCATGTCTGTGTGCAAACAACAATTCGTGAAGCGAATGACCGTGGATTCGAATGCTTGTTACTCGAAGATTGCTCAGCGGCATTTGATCCAAGAGACCATGAAGATTCCATTCACATGATTAACCAACAAGGTGGCATCTTTGGATGGACAGCACCTTCGCGCAATCTGCTTGCTTCTTTCGATGATTAAGGGAAGATATCTTTCCACTTGGCATTTTGAAAGTAAAGCCTAAAATAGATTTTCGTTATAGTTAAAGAAGACCTCGAGGGCATGCTTTATTCACGCGTCCAATGCATGCCCGTATTTCATTTATATCTCATGCTGCTCTAGTACGATAGGTAAGATAGAATGGCTTTACTTAAAGCGGTATAGGTAGCGAGTTCGAGGTGCTTCACTAAAATATAAATTTTACAGAAATAAATCTTAAGAATTTGGTGAGACGAATGGTTGGAATATATCCTTGTAAAATCAATCAAATGGACGGGCGTCTGCTTGAATGGTTCCATCACCAACCGATCGGTGAACAAATCGGAGCGGTCCACAGTGTTTTCGATAAGGTGGTGAATTTTATAACCGATGATGGTACCCTGCTCTTTTCTTTGGCAAAAAATGAGGTAGTCCAATCACCAGGAATGATGAAAACCTTTGAAAATGTCTATTTTTCAGAGATGTCCTCAACTTTAAAGTCGACTAAACAAGTTTGTTTAGTTGATTATTGTCTTTTGAAAATTAGTGATTGGCAATGGGACTTTTCTAAAGCGGTAGTTTGGAACAGAGCAATTAATCCACCTAGCAAAGCTAAGAAAGAAACAACCTTTTCCAGTTTGCAGTTGTTGAATCATTTCATACTACATAACGGAGCAACAGGAGGGGTTTTCCCAGCATGGAAAAGCTTCACTTATCCAGATTGGGAAGTTTCTACTGCCACAAGGAGAAATATTTACTTTTACAATTTTATGGAGGGGTTTAACCAATTAGAGCGGGAAATCAAGGTGGATAAGCTTGATAAGTCTATTTTTAAGTTTGCTGGTCTTGGAATCGGGCTGACTCCATCAGGTGACGACTTTCTAACAGGGCTGCTGGCCACTTGGCAGTATTATGATGAAGCCCATCTATACAAGAAAGTCGAAAGTCACATCGCCGAATGGCTGCAAAAATTGAAAGGAAGAACAACCACGGTAAGCTATTTTATGCTAAAGCAATGCTTGGAGGGGCAGGTCAATGAAGCTTTGCTGGATGTATTGGAGAACTTGGACAATAATCCAATTTCCCATTTACAGCGACTTGTAGAAATTGGATCAACCTCTGGGACAGATATGCTGATTGGTGTCAGTGTGGCATACCAACAGCTTATAAATTATAAGGAGGGAAAACATAATGGCATCAAAAGTATTGATAGAAAGAAACACCTATCATGACTCGGTAACGTTAATGTCATTATCTAGCAAAATGAATAGTATTGAGGGTGTCGAACAGGCAGTTGTCACGATGGCCACCCAAATGAATAAAGAATTGTTAGAAAATATCGGATTGTTAACGGATGAGGCAAAAGAATCCACAGGAAATGATTTGATTATTGCGTTGATTACCGATACAGATGAGCGTGCAGAGGAAGTGATGGAGCTCATCAAGTCAGAATTAACATCCAAGATGGCGAAAAAAGAAAAAGACAAAGATCAAACAGCAAAAACTTTAAATTCTGCGCTGAATCTTATGCCAGGTGCTAACTTGGCAATTATCTCTGTTCCTGGAACATATGCAGTGCGAGAAGCTAGTCTAGCCTTAAAAAAGGGCATGCATGTCATGCTGTTCAGTGACAATGTCAGTATCGAAGATGAGAAAGTATTGAAGGAAACAGGTAGAGACAAAGGATTATTCGTCATGGGACCAGACTGCGGGACAGCCATTATCAATCGCAGCGGACTTTGCTTTGCCAATAAAGTCAGCGAAGGAGGCATTGGACTAGTCGCAGCTTCTGGTACTGGGCTACAAGAAGTGACAGTGCAAATCGATCGTCTTGGATACGGCATTACACAAGCGATTGGCACGGGAGGTCGAGATCTTCATGAATCAATTGGTGGAATTATGATGCTTCAAGGGCTTAAAGCATTAGAAAATGATAAGAAGACAAAGGTCATCACACTAATTTCTAAGCCGCCTGCCCCAATTGTTCAAGATAAAATTCTTGCAGAAGTAAAAAAATGCCGAAAACCAGTTGTGGTCTGCTTCCTGGATGGAGATGCACAAGCAGTAGAGGCAGCAGGAGCAACTTTTTCACCAACATTAATTGATGCTGCCCGCAAGTCTGTTAAATTGCTTGATCCACAAGCAGTAATTGAAACTGAAATTACGGATGGTGTTCAAAGATGGATCACTGCAGAAAAAGCGAAATTAGTTGATTCCCAACAGGATATTCGCGGATTATTTTGCGGCGGTACGCTGACGGCTGAAGCATTGTCAATAATTCGAACTACAGGAAAAACTGTCAAAAGCAATGTAGCGAAAAAAGTGGAAGAGAAACTTAGCGATATTACCTATAGTGTAGGCCATACGTTGCTGGATATGGGGGATGACGAATTTACAAAGGGTAAACCTCATCCGATGATAGAGCCCTCACTTAGAAATGAGCGGATTCTTCAAGAAGCAAAAGACCCAAAAACCGCTGTCCTATTATTGGACTTTGAATTGGGATTTGGTGCCCATGAAGATCCAGTAGGTGTGACGCTAGATACGATTAAATTAGCAAGGGATGAGGCCGCACAGGCAGGAAGGTACTTGCCGGTCGTTGCCTATATTTGCGGAACTTCTAAAGATAAGCAAGATTATCAGCAGCAGCAAAAAAAACTTCAATCTGTAGGCGTTTATGTGGCTGACAGCAATGAAATGGCAACGAGAACTGCAGCAAAGCTTGTGGAAAAGGAGGTCAATAAAATTGAGTACGCTAAATGAGCTTTTTAATCAGCCATTACGAGTGATGAACATCGGAACGTCCAAATTTAAAGAAGATTTGGAACTGCAAGGCATCGAAACAATCCAAGTTGACTGGCAGCCGCCCGCAGGAGGCAATATTCAACTACTCAAAGCATTAGATTTCTTTCAGGACAATGAAAAGGTGGAAAAGGCAAACCAGGAAGCCATTCAACGCATTAAGGATGCCCATCCTTTCTTAATAGATATTGAGCGGGCTATCGATGTTATTCCAAGTATGCACAGCAAAAAAATACTGCACTCTGGGCCTCCAATCGCCTGGGAAAACATGGCTGGCCCAATGCAGGGTGCAATTATCGGAGCGCTCATTTTCGAAGGAATGGCAGCGAACGAGGAAGATGCGAGAGCATTGATTAATGCTGGAGAAATTGAATTTGGCTCATGCAATGAGCATTCAACAGTTGGGCCAATGGCGGGCATTGTCTCGCCATCCATGCCAGTGCATGTCATTGAAAACAGAACACATGGAAACAGAGCATATTGTTCGATTAATGAAGGTCTAGGCAAGGTATTGCGTTTTGGTGCTTTTTCCAGTGAAGTAATTGATCGGCTAAAGTGGCTGCGCGATGTGTTTGCCCCTGCATTGAAAAAGGCTCTTGTGCTAGCAGGTGGAATTGATTTGAAATCCATCACTGCTCAAGCTCTTCATATGGGGGATGAATGCCATAACCGTAATAAGGCGGCAACAAGCCTTTTTTACCGGGAGATTGCTGATTATTTCATGCAAATCGATATCGAGACTGACACTCTGCGGGAGGTCTTGTGTTACATCCAAAACAATGAACACTATTTCTTAAACCTGTCCATGCCAGCATGTAAAGCTGCACTTGATGCAGGGCATGGTGTTCCATATTCCACTGTTGTCACGACAATGGCCAGAAATGGTGTAGAATTTGGCATTTGCATTAGTGGGCTAGGTGAAAAGGAATGGTTTACAGCACCTGCAAACTTTATCAAAGGTTTATTTTTCCCAGGGTATTCTGAGGAGGAGGCAACTCGGGATCTAGGAGATAGTGCCATTACCGAGACGATGGGAATTGGCGGATTTGCGATGGGCGGCTCCCCTGCGATTGTTCAATTTGTTGGAGGCGAGGTAAAAGACGCCATTCAATATAGCGAGCAAATGTATGAAATTACGGTAAGTGAAAATAGCAATTATTCCATTCCAACTTTAAACTTTCGTGGAGCTGCCTTTGGAATTGATGTTAGAAAAGTAATTGAAACAAACATTCTTCCAGTCATTAATACAGGTATAGCACATAAAGTTGCTGGAATCGGGCAAATTGGTGCAGGTATCGTCCACCCTCCTATGGAATGCTTCGAAAAAGGCTTCCTTCGTTTCTATAAAGTTTATGGAGAGGGCGCTGCAAATGAGTAGAATATTAATAGCTCTTGGGGGAAATGCTCTTGGGTCTACGCCTCAGGAGCAGCAGCAATTAGTACACGGTGCGGCAAAACCGATTGTCGATTTAATTGAACAAGGCCATGACGTAGTTATTGCCCATGGAAACGGGCCTCAAGTCGGTTCTATTAATCTTGCATTTGAAAAAAGCTCGAAGGAACATGCAAGCATTTCCAGCATGCCATTTGCTGAGTGCGTGGCAATGAGCCAAGGGTATATAGGCTATCATTTGCAAAATGCAATCCAAGAAGAACTGTTTAAGCGCTCCATCAATAAATCAGTCGCAACGATTGTCAGTCAGGTGGTGGTTGATAAGAACGATCACGCCTTTCAAAATCCTACAAAACAGATTGGTTCCTTTTATTCAAAAGAAGAGGCACAAAGATTAATGGCTGACACAAATGACATTTATATTGAGGATTCCGGCCGCGGCTATCGCCGGGTTATTCCATCGCCTGTTCCTATTAAAATCGTTGAAAAAGATATTATTCAAGACTTGGTGAATGCAGGACGAATTGTGATTGCTGTTGGTGGCGGAGGTATTCCAGTAGTCGAGGAAAACAACCATTCCTTAATCGGCGTGGAAGCGGTCATTGATAAAGATTTGGCAAGCAGATGCTTAGCCGATGAGTTGAATGCAGACTTTTTGTTCATTTTGACAGCCGTCGAAAAAATCGCGATCAACTTTGGTAAACCGAATCAGCAAAACCTTGATCAATTATCCGTTGACGAGGCAGAAAAATTAATTAGAGAAGGGCATTTTGCACCAGGAAGTATGCTTCCTAAAGTCCAGGCAGCTATTTCATTCGTCAGAGGCAAGCAAGGAAGAAAGTCGATAATTACCTCGCTAGATAAAGCAAAGGATGCAATCCTTGGAAGGACAGGTACCGTTATTTTCGACTAAACGAGTAACGCAAGGACATGAAAATATCATATAAGGAGTGATTGGAATGACCGAAAAAAAGACGAAGGTGAAATTTGGTGATGAATTAAAGTGGAATGTATTTACAGAGCACCGCAAAGTCCATCACCAAGAGCTCCTAAGTGCCAAAGAGGCGGATGAACTAGGTGTAAGTGTCAGCTCGGTCTTAAGAGAACGCATTGAGGTGGGCGGAGCCGTATTGCCCCATTATCACGACGTGGCTGAAGTGATTCATATTACAAAAGGAAAAGTAAAACTCCTACAAAACGGCGAATGGAAATCCTATAATGAAGGTGACACATTCCTAGTTCCAAAAGGGGTTGTTCACTCTGTTGCTAATGACGATGTCGAACCTACTGAACAGATAAGCATCTTCATACCAGTTCATGAAGGAATCCATAACGATAACTTCACATCACATATGGTAGACGTAGGAAATTAAATTGATATATACAAAAAAGAGCAATCCACAACTATATTCGGGATTGCTCTTTTGTTGTGACGTGCATGGCGATTGGCTAGATAGTGAAAATATTAAATTAATAGAAAAAATAGTAAGGATTTTTTTAAACAACTGAAAGGTTTGATTTTAAAGTTTCCCGTATCCGGTAATTGAATATTCTCGCCAATAGTATTTAACAAAATCAATTTACATAACCATTTGTTCGGTTGAGTACTAAAATAAAGCATACTTTGACAGGGAAACACATTTTTACACGCATTTATTCTCTTAAAAGTTTGAGAATATTATTTTATATCTGTTTTTAAATAATTCCCTCATGAATTTAATTCTCCTTTAATTTACAATCAGAAATTTTATTCCTACCGACAAGTTAGAAATCCACATGCGCATTTTACCGATATATCTCAGCAATGTTCATAAGAATGTACATCGGATTGACAATCCTTTTTCTTTATGTTAACTTTACCAACATACCAATCATCCTACAAATTTAAGGAGGCATAATTATGATTCAAAAAACAAACCGAATGAACCTAGTAGAACAGGTTGCTTCTCAAATAGAGCAGTTAATTGAATCTGGAAGCTGGCAAGTTGGGGAAAGGATTCCACCTGAAATGGAATTGATGGAAAAGTTCGATGTCAGCCGTAATACACTTCGCGAAGCAATTCGTGCCTTAGTACATGCAGGATTACTTGAAACGAAACAAGGCAGTGGAACAACCGTATGTTCTGCCAATTCTCTTGGAGCAGCACTTAAACGTTATGTAAAAAAATCAGCGTTGCTTGAAATCCTTGATGTGCGCTTAGCTTTAGAAAAACAGGCTGCCCAGTTGGCTGCTGAACATAGGACAGAAGCGGATTTAGCAAAACTTGAATCCTATATTCAAGATTCCCTTCAAGCTGCTGAAAATAGTGATCGTGAACACTTTATAGAATTAGATATTAGCTTTCATAAAGCCGTTGTAGTGGCTTCTAACAATCAGCTCTTAATTGATTTATACGAGCCACTGTTAGAAATCATCTATTCGTTTGTGGAAGATTTAATGACAATGAATGCGCCTTTTAAATTTGAAGAAGAACTTCACATTGAGTTATATACAGCCATTCGTAGTCAGGATAAAGTAGCTGCTGCAACCTATGTTGAAAACTATATGGAGGCATTAAGAAAAGTAATTGTTAAATTGATGGAGGAATAACAACATGAATAAGGAAGCCATATCATCCACATTAAATAAAAATACAAGAAATAGTTGGTTATTACTTATTGGTATAATCTTAGTGGGGTCTAATTTAAGAGTGCCTTTAACTTCTGCTGGGTCACTTATACCTTTGATACGAGATGATCTTGGTATCAGTAATGCTCTTATAGGAACGATTACAACAGTGCCTTTACTTGCCTTTGCACTGCTTTCTCCGTTTGCTCCAAAAATAGCAAATCGGATTGGCATGGAATTAACGATTACTTTATCCCTTATATTACTTATAATTGGTATTGCAGTTCGTTCATTTTCAGGAATTTTCTCTTTATTTACAGGTACTATTTTAATTGGGGTGGCAATTGCAATGGGTAATGTGCTTATTCCAGGAATTGTAAAAATGAATTTTCCACTAAAAATAGGTTTGATGACTGGAATATACGCTATATTTATGAATCTATTCGGGGCGCTTGGTTCTGGGGTAAGTGTCCCTATTGCTTCTATTGGTAATTTTGGATGGCAAGGTGCGCTTGGCATATGGGGAGTGTTGACACTCATATCTTTATTGCTGTGGCTACCACAACTTAGTAAACGACAAAAAGGTGAGAAAGTACAAGTTAAAGTAAATATAAAGAAAAAAGGTAGTTTGTGGCGTTCTCCACTCGCTTGGAAGATAACAATATTTATGGGTGGACAATCACTCATGTTTTATACTTTAATCACATGGTTACCAGATATTTTAAATATGAAAGGGTATAACTCAAATGCTGCTGGTTGGATTGTTTTTCTAATGCAGTTCTCACTTATTCCTATAACGTTCATTGTTCCAGTACTAGCGGAAAAAATGAAAAATCAAGTTGGTCTAAGTATTACAACGGCCATTCTGTTTATTATTGGATTAGCAGGGCTACTGCAAGGAAATTCTGTGCTAGTTCCTTTATGCGCTATCATTCTTGGAATTGCAGGAGGGAGTGCCTTCAGCCTATCCATGATGTTCTTCACACTAAGAACAAATGATGGAAAAGAAGCCGCAGAAATGTCAGGAATGGCTCAGTCTTTCGGTTACCTTTTAGCGGCCGTTGGACCAGTGTTGGTTGGCACACTTCATGATATAACTGGCGGATGGTCAATCCCTCTTATTTTACTCATTTTTATTTCGTTCGTTCTGTTAATTGTTGGTATTGGAGCAGGTAAAGAAGGATATGTTACAAATGATATAGATCAACATCATACTATGTTGAAGTAGTAATCCTGACACTAATGTTTGGTGTTGGAATTAGCTGTGAAATTATTGCAGTTAAATTATAAAAAAGAACAATGATTTTACATTTGAAAATAATAGTTTAATTGACTCGGGTATATCATTATTTTTCTATCGATAGAAAGGAGTATGTATTTTGGTCAAATTAATCATTAAAATACTTATTACGCTATTTGGTGCGATTGTAATTATTACAGACTTAAAAGAAAATACCACATGGTTATTTAGCTTTTGGATCGTACTCGCTTTGTATATGATTTTCGAAGGATTTTTTTCTAAAAAGAATAATGTGCAATGATGTTTATAGTGAACTTACAGGTGTTGAATTTAATTTACAAATGTTTTAAAAGCCTTCCACATAAACTGTGGAGGGCTTTTTTTATATAAATAGGAAGGTGGGAAAGGGAAACAGACACATTATCGCTTATTTTGTTGGCTGGTTTGACCATTATTTTGTTTTCCTGATACTCCTATAAGAATTCATTTATATAAATTTTTTCTTTTTTCCAATAACATTGATTTAAAAGGCATTTTCGATGAAATTTTGTTTTTTTACTTTAAAGAAATTAATAATAAATTACATATTGGATAGCTTAACAATAGTATCAATTAATTTTAACAACGAGGAGGATTTCGATTGGCTGATTACAATAACCTTAATAGCCCAAAATTTAAAAGAAAATCG
Source organism: Lysinibacillus sp. NPDC097868 (assembly GCF_044761135.1). Taxonomy (NCBI): domain Bacteria; kingdom Bacillati; phylum Bacillota; class Bacilli; order Caryophanales; family Bacillaceae; genus Lysinibacillus; species Lysinibacillus sp. NPDC097868. The sequence continues at coordinate 1,442,846 of NZ_JBIWBS010000001.1, forward strand.
AAACCAAAGTTGAAAAAAGAAGAAATTACTGTTGTTGACACGAGTTCCGCCCGAAAGGCTGTTATAGCAACTGCTGTTGGTAATGGAATGGAATGGTTTGATTTTGGAATTTACTCTTATTTAGCTGCTACAATTGGACAAGTATTTTTTCCTGAAGTAAGTGGTCCTATGCAATTAGTATTTTCTTTTGCGACGTTTGCTGTTGCCTTTATTGCTCGACCTATTGGAGGAATTTTCTTTGGGATGCTTGGGGACCGTTTAGGCCGTAAAAAAGTCTTAGCTATTACTTTAGTCATGATGGCTCTGGCGACATTGAGTATTGGCTTGATTCCAGCTCATTCATCTATAGGGTATACTGCCACAGTACTTTTACTCATTGCACGTTTAGTTCAAGGATTTTCATCGGGTGGAGAATATTCGGGTGCTATGACGTTTATTGCTGAGTCCACTCCAGATAAGAAAAGAGGGTTTATGTCAAGTGGTCTTGAGGTTGGGACCTTAGTTGGCTATATCGCAGGAGCTAGTCTTGTTACTTTACTTACTTATATTTTAGGGGAGGAAACAATGTTAGATTGGGGTTGGCGAATTCCATTTTTCTTATCCGCTCCAATTGGTTTAATTGGCTTTTATTTGCGAAATAATTTAGAAGAAACACCTGCTTTTGAAGCAATGAAAGAAAAAAAATCAGAAGATGATAATCATATATCTGTAAAAAATATTTTACAATTTCATTGGAGAGCAATAGTTGTCGGAATGTTTGTTGTTTTCTTTTACATTGTTGTAAACTATATCGTTTTATCTTATATGCCATCTCATTTAACTGCTGTTCTTGGATATGGAGAAGCAGAAGGTCTTTTATTAATTGTCATTGTAATGGTTATTATGATTCCAATTGTTCTATTAATGGGGTATTTTAGTGACCGCATAGGAGCGAAAAAGATTATTCAAGGGGGGTTAATTGGACTAATCCTTTTAAGTATACCTTCCTTTAATTTGATTGGTAGCGGAAACACATTACATGTATTTTGGGGGTTATTGATTCTAGCAGTATTTTCGGCTTCTTTTCAGGGAACAATGCCAGCACTATTGCCCTCCCTATTTTTTACAAATGTAAGGAATGGGGCATTGGCGATTACATTTAATATTTCTGCGTCATTGTTCGGTGGTACAACACCTTTACTTGTATCTTGGTTAATTAGCAAAACGATGAATGAAATGATACCTGCCTACTATGTCATATTTGCATCTGTTGTCGGTATTATCGTAGTAAGTATCTTTCTAAAAGATACTTCAGGCAAAGCACTTCGAGGTTCCCCGCCAGCTGTCGAAGAGAAAGCTGAAATTAAGGAGATTTTAGAAGAACCAGAAGAAGCATTATGGTGGCACGAAGAAAGGAAAGAAATTGAAGATCGTATTGAAGAGCGTTTGGACGAAGGAAAGTTATAGCGGGAATAATTATCGGAGTGTTTTTCAAGATTAATGGCAATTGTGGATTAAAAATCGATGGTGCTTTTCAAGTGAAGTTGATATGGCAAGGGTTATATAAAACAATAAGAAAAAAGCAACCGAGCATAATCAATCATTTTTTTAATGAATTTGAAGAAGTAGGTTGCTTTTTCGTTATAGTTAGCTTTCGGTTAGTGAAAATTTTTGTTAAGGGTAAAATAGCTAATTAGAGCTACTATCTTAACTTCGGAATTATCTAGGCTCTAAAATTGTTTCCTAAGTTGTTACCAAGGGCAAAGTAATGACGGAAATTATAAATAAGTGGGCTCCATTTATTTGGATCAATATGATTTTCTTCAATAATAATTTCCGTATGTGCATGTACGTGTATTGCTTGTGTTTCGACAATGGCAAAATGAGGAGCATAGTCTGGGATACGAATGTGTTGAACCTTTGCCTCGATTTGAATAGGACATTCCATAATTCGAGTAGGTTTTACTAAAATAGCCTTAATAGGCGTTAATCCACTAATATCATATTTCTCTTTTTTATAAGTATAGCCATTTTGCTTTTTATATTCAGGAACTGGATTTTTCCCTGTAAACGGGGCTAATTGTTCAACATTCTCCCAAAGTGAGGGGTCTGGTATATTAATGACACATTCAGGATGACGTTCTAAATTTTCAATTGCCTTCCCACCAATGCCAATACCTAATACAATATAGTCTCCTAATGCCCAAGAAGATGATAAAGGGCTAATATTTACTGTTCCATCCTCATTTAAAGTACTTAGTAAAATTACAGGGAATCCATAATATAAAATTTTAGGATTAATAATTTTTGTATGTTGGATGGGTTTTTGCTTTATTATTTTCATTTTAATTCCTCCCACTAATTATTCTTATTTTCAAATTTCATTGTAAAATATTAATATTTCGAGTTGTATCGAAGTGTCGATTACATATGAAATTTTCTTTAACATTAGAGAAAGTTGTTGTGCCTATTTATAAACTATTGAATAGAGCTAAAAATTAACTAGAAATATATTACAATAAAAGTGTGATGTGCCACTATAAAGGAGAATGACAATGCCTGTTTATAATAAGTTAGTACGAGATCAGATTTTAGAAATTATTGAAGCAGATGGTTTAAAGTTTAATGCAAGAATTTTAGAACCACAGGAGCTTCTAGTAGAAGTAAAAGCAAAAATGATGGAAGAGGCTAAAGAGTTTCATGAGGCAGATAGGGTTCAGGAGGGCGTTGAAGAATTAGCCGATATTTTAGAACTAATACATACAGCTTTAAATGCGCTAGGTGTAAGTTATGAAGATCTAGAAGTGATTCGTGAGCAGAAGAAGGCTAAACGAGGTGGGTTTGAAAAGGCTATTTATTTAATTGATGTAGAGGATAAATGAAAATTGGAACTATTTGTATACCCTGAACGTCTAAATGCTAAAAAAATGGAAATTGCAAAGGTTTAATAGGGGGGTTTAGAAGTGATTGGTTTACTTAATGTTGGCAGTTTAGTGATTGGTCTTATTGCATGGCTACTTCCGCTCATTGGTCTTTTACAATCTAAAAACAATGATTTTAAAAAATGGGGGTTGCTTTCAAGTTTGAGTTTGAGTGCTTGTAGCATTTCACTTATTTTTCAACTGTACTATCAATACCATCTCGTTATTATTGAGGATTGGAGTGCGCTTATGGACACTACAGGAGGTGTCATTTTCGCTGCAACAGTTCTTCTTTGCGTAACTGTCATTTTAAATATTTTCATGTTAATTGTATTTCTTAAAAGATTGCAAAATGCTAACCAGAAGTGCGAAAGGGTATGATTAGATGTTAAATCCTCGCAGATGCCCAAATGAAAGCAAATAAATTAGAAGAAGCTTATCGTTCTTACCAAAAGGGAATTGAATTAGCTAAAAAGTCTGCTGTGCAAGAAGCAGTCCAAGACTTTAATGATTTAATTAAAAAGTTAGAGAACCAAAAAAAATAATCGATTCATTATGTAACGAAGGGTGCTTTATTCAGTTTATCAAAAAGCGCGTACCATATAGGGAACGCGCCTCTTTTTTGCAAATGAATCAGAGAGTTGAAAGGGGAGTTATATTACCCCGAAAGTTTCCATTTCAAACATGGCGATTTTGGGCGAGTGATAGAGATAGCCCGTTAATTGCGCTTTCTTTTCGAATAAATCACGAACCAAATAAAATACAAAGTGGTAACAGCTGATAGACCTAATGAAACATATCGATTTTGTTCATAAGGCAAAATCATAAAAAGAACTATGGCAATGATTAATGCGGGGAAAACCGTGTAAAACCAAACCCTCACAGCTTTATTTTTAAACGAAACTTCAAACCTCTCCATGCAATCACCATTTCCCCAAAAAATTATTGCTTCCAAAACTTCCCGACTTTATTAAGGTAAAAAAAGCCAGCAACTATAATTAAACATCCAATACCTTTATAAGTAATCGTTTTAAATGTTTCATTAAAGACAGTTATATTCATAAAAAGTGATCCAATAAAAATAATCACGAAACCTATAATGGCGTTCACTATTTTCAGAATCATCTATAAACCTCCAATGGCTTAATAATACTTCGAAAAAATAGGTCCAGTTATGTCATATATTTGGTGTTATCTAAAAATCATAAGGCGTACAATGCTTTAAGTGTTGTGGAGGCAGAATTTTGCCGTAAATTGTATAGTGTTCAAACTGTGCTATGTGTTCTTTATCATGAACAAAATAAATATGGACAACATTTGGCTCATCAGCAAACATAACATTCACCGAACAGTTTGGTAATCCTCCTAAATACCATTGGCACTCAATGGATTGAATATCTTCCTCTGTATACTTGATTGCTTCTATATAAATGGTCGTAAACTTTATGTTCATAAAATTGCTTCTTAAATTGCACAAGGCAATATGGACATAGCACAATGAAGAGTAACGTGAAAATAATAAATTTGTTCATACAACTTCACCTACCTAGTCGAGCTAGTACGCTTTTTATTTAATTGTACCATGTGAAATGGGATATTACGGAAAAATAATTTACAGCACATTGAGCTATTAACAAGGGGAGTAAACAGATTGCGTAAGAGTTCTAGCTGGGAAAGAGCAGCATTGAAAGGCAGTCAATGATTCATCACATCTTGTCGTTGGACGAATAATACATATGTATACTAAACGCTATTCACTAGCCGTATGGAAAACAATACTGTAAGAAATATTGAGTTTTGTACAAACCCACGACTCAAAGATTTTATCTATGACCATTTTCGTTTCTTCGTTATTCATCCTTTCGTCAATTCCTAATTGTGCAAAAGTAAATGTCTCTTGTATTCTTTCTTTATATTTAGTATCTACTGCAAAAGTGACTGTTCGGCTCATTTTGATTATCCTCCATTATGTATGTTGTAAAAGGTTATGTATAACACTGAACTTACGTCTAGAAAAATCATTTCTCAATCGCAAGTCCAGTAAAAAAAGTAGAATCATTGTTTTACCATTTCGCTCTTTAAGGCTTCTTCATTTCTATTTTGTTTCTTTTGGATACATAAAATAATGAGTGCTTGTACAGTCATCGCAAGTACGATAAAAATTAAATGTGTATTTTGATAGAACCATTTTGAAAAGAAATAAAATATAGGCGCCGATGATAAATAGGAGATATATTGATTTTTAGTTGCAATAAAAACGATTGTTGCAATACAAGAAGTAACCAATAAAAGTTCTACTATAACACCGATTGAACTACTGTCTAGGTAGTATTGTAAATCGTTTACATAGGACATGCTAAGTTCACCTCACTTTGTTACTAATAAATATTTACAAAAATTGTAACATAATAATGTCGTGTATGGAAGCTAATTGGAAAAATGTAAGTGATTGAAATAGGTGTCATCAGTCTGATTGTAAGATTTGATTAAATTCCACCTTTTCTCAATATTTAATTGACCAAATTTCTACATTGTCCTCTTCTGCAATATATAACTGTATATAATGATAGATTCGAGAATTTAATGAGGTTGCACCAAGTTATTGTTAAATTCAACAAAAATCCAAACCTCTAGCGATAGAGGTTTGGACGGATGCTTCATTACGGATTTTTACAATTCACTATGGGAGCTTTAATTATGTAAATGGGCTAGATGCCTGGCTAAAGATATTGGAAGATCTATGCTTGTATTTTATTTCAAATATTTTTTTATGTGTTTTAATTCAGCTATTAAATAATCGATTTGTTTTTGCATGTTTTCCGTCTGTTTTGTTTGGTTCGGTAAGTCTTGAGAACTTTGGTTGCTCGCTTTTTTTAAAGATTCTAAAGTGAGCCCCGCAGCAATTGTTTGAATGCCATCTCCTAATGTTGAAATGGACGTCCCTATATAGGCAAGCTTTGCTGCGTAAATATCGAGTGAATCCGTAGATTGGTTTGAATTATTTTGATTGTTGTTCATTGTAAAGCCCTCCCTAATTCCTTTTAATTCTCGGTCTTCTTATGACTATCTTATGCGCCCGAGACAAAAAAGGGGAATGGATATCATGCTTTCATAAATTACGCAAAAATAAATCAAAAGTTGAGATGCAATAGCGTTAGGCGTTTCATGTAATAGAGTGGATATAAAAACACAACTGAACTTGGCGATAGCGCATACTATAGAATTAAGCATCTATTCATATGGATGTTACTTCTAGCAAGTGACGAGACTGGAGCAAGTAAGTTAAACAATAATGCTCGTTATTTGGACCGATTACAGTTTTAGTAGTCGGTTTTCTAATGAGTCACTATAAAGATATGAAACGTAATTTAATAGGAGGGGGGGGAATCGCGTGGTATCAATAAGACAAAAATTAGTATCTGCAAATCAAGCTGCCAAGATTACAAATGGAAAAAACAATGCAAAAAAATACATCGTTGTCCATGAAACAGACAATACGAGCGTAGGCGCAGATGCAGATGCCCATGCTCGACTACAAATTAATGGTAATAGCAGAGCGGCAAGCTGGCATTGGCAAGTAGATGATCATGAAGCAGTACAATCTTTTGAGCACTATTGGGAATGCTGGGGAGCTGGAACTTATACAGGAAATACCCAAGGAATTCAGGTTGAAATATGTGTTAATAGTGATGGCAATTTTAATAAAGCTGTAGAAAATGCAGCAGCTTTAATAGCAAAAATAATGAAAGATGAAAATATATCAATCCAAAATGTCGTTCAACATCATTATTTCAGTGGCAAAAACTGTCCGAGAAATATACGTGCGGGGAAAGTCTCCTGGGCTAATTTTTTGAAAATGATAACAAATATTGATACGCCACAGCCCGAAAAACCACCAACCGAGTCAATGAAGTACCGTATCATCACTGGAACATATAGCAATCGAAATGCAGCTGTCAGCGTAGTAGATGTAATGCAGAAACGTTTTGGCTGGGTTGCTTATATTGAACAGGATGGCGCGCAATATCGTGTGAAAACAGGAACATTTACAGGGCTATCTGCTGCCAAAAGTGCAGAAATAAAAATAAAAACGGCAAAATTAGCACAAGTAACATATATTGTAGAAGCTTAATTACTATAAATCAAAATCTATGAGTATTTTAGTTGACTGCATATAGGAAATGAGTAAAATAGAAAAGCAGTACTATTATATACTTTAAACTTAGCAGCTAAGAGCATTGATGTGCCTCAGGAAGGTATCTGAGGCGCTTTTTATTTATAAATTGTAAATAGAAAGCTTATGTAGAGATATTGTTCTATTCATAGAAAATTGTCTAGGAAAAACAGCCTTTTTAATGTGCAATTTTATGAAGTTAATAGAGGGACAAGAGCTGTCATGAAATTTTGACACGCTTTTTCTTTTCGTCTCCTCTATAACCTGTTAAGATGGTAATAGTGTGACAACAAGTTAGTGTATATGAGAGTGGTGACAATCAAGATGGATGAACAGAAAAAAGATGGTTTAGAACAACAGCAAGAGCAAACACAGCAAGTAGAGGTAAAACCAGCGGGACAATTTATTCAGATGAAACCGTTTAAATTTATTATGCTGATGTTCTTTACAATCTTAATTACCGCAGGCTTAACAATTTTTGCGTTAACATTCGGTGAAAAGAAAGTAGTAGAAGTAAAAGTTCCGATAGAACGTGCGGAATTTACAAAATTATACGAAGCATTTGATATGCTAAAAGACAAATACTACAAAGATATTGAAGATGAAAAAGTAGTGGATGGTGCTATTAACGGCATGTTCGATGCATTAGAAGATCCATATTCTGACTTCATGGTGAAAGATGAGGCAGAACAGTTTAATTCTGGATTATCTTCGAGCTTCCAGGGAATCGGCGCTGAAATTCAAGAACGTAATGGTTTCATTACTGTTGTGTCACCTATTAAAAATTCACCTGCTGAAAAAGCGGGATTATTACCAAAAGACATAATTTTAACTGTTGACGGCAAAAGTATACAAGGGTTTAGCGCTTCTGAAGCAGTTGCACTAATTCGTGGTGAAAAGGGTACTCCTGTTAAGCTAACAGTGAAACGCGGAGAAAATGCTGAGCCAATTCAAATGACGATTGTTCGGGATGATATTCCTGTTGAAACGGTTTATGGTGAAATGCTAGATGGAGATATTGCACATATTCAAATTACATCGTTTAGTGAAGAAACAGCAAAAGAGCTAGAAAAAATACTTGTTGAATACGAAGGAAAAGGCATGAAAGGGATTGTCCTTGATTTACGCCAAAATCCTGGTGGGTATTTAAATGCAGCAGTTGAAATTTCTAATTTATTTGTGCCCGAAGGTAAACCGATTGTGCAAGTGCAACAAAAAGACGAAGAGCCTGAAATTACGAATGCTGCAGCAGGGAAAAAATATAATTTACCTGTAACTGTATTAGTTGATAATGGGAGTGCTTCTGCATCCGAAATTTTAGCTGCCGCTTTAAAAGAGTCAGTTGGTGCAAAAATTGTTGGTGAAACTTCTTTCGGTAAAGGGACAGTACAGAATGTTACGCCATTAAAAGATGGTTCTAATTTAAAATTCACTACTGGTAAATGGTTAACACCAAACGGTAACTGGATCAATGAAAAAGGTATTGAACCAGATGTAACAGTAGCTTATCCTGCATATGCTTCTTTACCAATTATAGATCCAACGATCGAAATGAAAGACGGCTTGCAATCAGACTCAATAAAAGTGGCTGAAGAAATGCTAGAGGTGCTAGGTTATGAGCCTGGTAAAGCTGACGGTATCTTTGACCAATTTACAGAGCGTGCGGTGAAAAAACTGCAAGCTGACAATAAGCTTGAAGAAACAGGTATTTTATCGAACGAAACAACTTACGCATTAATGGATGCATTACGTGCAAAAATGAAATCAGAAGATCCTCAACTTTTAAAAGCAAAAGAACTTATTTCTGATGCAAAAGATCAAACTGAGAAAAAAACAAACTAACACAGTAGCTGTCGCAGAAGTCGTCTCGTACGGCCCATGCGATGGCTTTTTTTATAGGAGGAATGATTGTGAAGGACGTATATTTATTTAGTGGGTTTCTAGGAAGCGGTAAGACTTCTATGCTGACAGACGTAATTCGTCAACTAAAAGAAAGGGGATTAAAGCCAGCTGTTATAATGAATGAGCTTGGTAAGCTGCCATTTGACTCACAAGCAGTGGAGGAGGATGTTCCTCTTAAAGAGATGCTAGAAGGCTGTATTTGTTGTTCAGGTGCTGAAAAAACAGAAGCTCAAATTCAATCTCTACTATTAGATAGTGAATTTGATGTGCTAATTATCGAAACTACTGGAGCTGCTCATCCTGTAGAAGCATTGGATGCTGTCTATTCACCCATTTTTGCCGAGCAGTTAAATGTAAAGGGCATTGTTACAGTTGCAGACTCAAAGCTATGGTTAAATCGTGAAACATTAACGCCACAAGTTCGTACATTATTTATGGAACAAATTCGCCATGCGCATTTATTACTGGCCAACAAAACGGATTTACTAAGCGAAGCGGAGCAAGCTAAAGTTGTCTATGAGCTACAAGGTTTTAATCCACATGCTTTTATTTTGCAAACTACAAATGGACGTGTACCATTACATTTACTTGAAAGTTTAACAGCTACAGTACAAATCGATAAACAAAATATTATTAAAGCTCCCATATCATCAATGCATTTAGGCTCTCGATTAGTGGAGTTCGACGGTGTGCACTTTACACAGGCGCAATTTGAGGATTGGGTACGGACATTGCCAGATTCGGTATATCGGATGAAAGGGTACGTTCCAATCGAAGGTGTTAAAAATCCAATGCTGTTTCAATATGCCTATGGAATGGTGCAATGGCTTCCAGAATACATTAAAATGCCAGCAAAGCTTGTTTTAATAGGTGAAAATATTGGGCGTGTTAATGTAATTGGTATTGATTAAATTGAGCTAAAAATAGGTTTTAAGAGTATTTCTGCGCGTGCACTTACTAGATAGCGTCAAGCTATCCAGTAGGGTCGAGCAGAATTTTTTTATTTTATCTCAGATTCTATAAAATTTTATTACTTTATTTAATGGATTGCTACAGTAATAAACTGTTCTTTTTAAAAAAACATAGTCTATTAATAGCTTCATTTTGAGTATTGTCAACCCTATATAAAACGTAAGTATTTCATTGCTTGGTGAAACTTGCTAAAAATTATAACAAAAAAACCCCTGTTTAACGTAAACTACTTTTCTGTTGGAGAAGCTAGCAAATGTTGGGAAGATTTTTAATAGAATCGTACTTTACGATAGTTTGCAGAGAGGAGAGATTGCAAAATGAAAAAAACACTTACTGCAATTTGTGCAACATTTCTTTTAGCAGCTCCAATTCAGTTGGCTTCTGCTGCTTCTAATACTACAGAGGGGAACACAGCAAATCAGACAACTAACTGCAAAGTTTACTATTATAATAATTGGTCAAATCACAAGTGGGTTGTAACGAAACCACATACGACAGCACCATCTAAAGATACTCAAACAAATCAACAAACAAATCAACAAAATAATACAACAACGACACCACCGACTACTTCTAAACCGACGACAACAACTTCGGATGTGAATGCTTTTGAACAAGAGGTAGTCAAATTAACGAATGCTGAGCGTACAAAAGCTGGTTTAAAAGCATTACAAACAGATGATAAATTAATGGCAGCTGCTCGAGAAAAATCTCAAGATATGCAATCGAAAAAGTATTTCTCACATACTAGCCCAACTTTTGGTTCACCATTTGATCGTATGAAAGCTTTAGGTATTACTTATAAGAGTGCCGGCGAAAATATCGCTCAAGGTCAACGTACACCTCAAGAGGTAGTGCAAGCTTGGATGGATTCACCAGGTCACCGCGCTAATATTTTAAATGCTACTTACACACATATTGGTGTTGGTTATGTGAAGTCTGGAAACTACTGGACACAACAATTTATTCAAAAATAATAATGTGAATGTTTACGAGAAACAAAACAATGCAAAAATAGGATGTCCAATAAGTCTTTAAGACTTATTTGGGCGTCTTTTTATTTTGACAAGAACAGAAAACTGAACAATTAAAAAGAAGACATTGCAGTTTGGAAAAAGCCTTTTTTGCCTATACTTCCATGTATAGGAGGCGTTTTATGGATAAAGTGGAATTAATGATGAAAAGCCTACAAAAAGCATTTAATCATTCGTCTGATTTTACAGTGAGACAAGTAGACTGGCGAGAAGGAACGTCTGCTATTTTATGCTTTTATTCCTCGCTCGTAGATGCAAAAGAAGTGCAGAGAGTACTCGATACTATTTATGCACGTTTAGATACAAACAAGCCCTTTTGGAGTGAAACGTTAATAACCACACTTGAGCTATTTTCTCTACCACTAGCTATTGAGCATATTTGTAATGGCGAAACACTGATCGTTATACCCGAAACTGGTGACATGCTTTCTCTTACTGTTGTGAACCAAGTACAACGAAGTCCTGACGAGCCAAATAATGAGCATGTTCTCCGAGGATCACATGAGGGGCTTGTTGAGGGCCTCGAAACAAATCTAGCATTATTACGGAAACGAATTCAAAATCCAGCGCTTGTAGTTAAATCTTTTTCAATCGGTAAAGAGACAAATACGAAAGCGTATTACTTATATATTGATGGGGTCATAAAACCTGAAACTTTGGATGAGATTGAAAAACGTATTGACGCCATTAACATTGAATATTTTTATAGTGTTGGCCAATTAAGTGATGAGTTAGAGGATTCTGTTTGGTCGCCTTTTCCACAATTGCTAAATACGGAGAGACCTGATCGCGTTGTAGCTAATTTAGTAGAAGGTAAAGTCGTATTGTTAACAAATATTTCCCCGACAGCCTTAATAGCACCTGTAACGTTTTTTTCCTTTTATCAATCGCCTGATGATTATAATGGTCGTGTGTTGGTCGGTACCTTTTATCGGATAGTTCGGTTAATGTCATTTCTTGCAGCTGTTTTCTTACCTGCATTTTATATTGCTATTATCAGTTTTCACTTTGAAGTACTTCCTTTAGAGTTGAGTAATCAAGTAAAGCATGACGTAAATGAAATACCTTATCGACCGTTAATAGAAGCACTTATTTTAGAAATTATTATGGAGCTTATTCGAGAATCCAGTATACGATTGCCACAATCAGTAGGACAGACGATAGGCATCGTGGGTGGTTTAGTAATAGGAGATGCTATCGTAAGTGCTGGCTTAGTATCAAATTTAATGGTGATAGTAGTCGCTTTAACCGCAATTTCAAGCTATGTAGTGCCTTCCGTAGAGCTAAATACATCAATTCGTATGCTTCGATTTCCATTTATGTTGCTCGCCTCATTATTTGGTTTTTTCGGTATTGTCATTGGAGTTGTTGTGTTATTGATTCACTTGATTAATTTAAGTTCTTTAAAACAACCATACTTTGCACCAATTGTGCCTTTTCAGCCAAAGGAAATATACAAAGTGTTTGTACGAGGACCGTATTTCAAACCAACTGTCCAAGTCACAACGTTTAGTCCACCGAAGGATAACAGTGTAAAGAATGGTGATACACCTTGAATTTTTCCCTATCTAAAGGACAATTTTTTTTACTATTATTTTTTATTGAAACAGGATTTATTTATATATCCTTTCAAACGCCATTAATTAGTGAAAGTAGAAATATGGCTTGGGTGCTATTTATCGTAGCAGCAATATGGCATTATTTTTTATTAATATTTTTTGAACGTTATTATCGTTATTTCTATTTAAATACATTTTTTCAATGGGTATATAAAATTTATTGGTTTTTAATGATCGCGTCATTTATAGCCTATATGGAATTTGTATTAGCATCATGGGTTTTACCTCAAACACCGGAATGGATTGTCATCTTTTTTATTGTGGCACTATCGTTATATGCCAATTTAAGTCGACCAGAAACAGTAATCAATATTGGTGTGATGCTTATTCCACTCGTATTTATTTTTATCATTTTTTTAATGCTAGCGGTACCAGATCTTACTTGGACAAACTTATTTCCGCTTGATTTTACTAATAAAAAAGAAATCATACAGGGCTTTATTCATGGTGCATTTGCTTTTATGGGCGCAGAATTGTTTTTAATATTTCGCCCCTTTTTACAAAAGGAATTAACTTTAAAGGGCAAGCCGATATTAATATATCAGCTTGTAATTTTTATATTTTATTTAATCTCAGTGCTTTTTTCTCAAATGTTTTTCACTATTGAGGAAATTAAATTAGTACCAGAGCCAATTATTTATATTCTTAAATCACAAGAAGTGACATTTGTGAAGCGACTGGATATTTTCTTTGTGTATATTTGGTTATCTTGGTCAATTGTCACTGTAATGATTGTGAATTTTACCTTTAGAGTCATCCATTTTAAAAAAGAAAGAAAACGTCCTAAGTTGCAAATTATTGTTTATCATGTTTTGCTAGCGATTGTCCCACTTTTTTTTGTTAAATTTAGAGTGATTGAATTTATGAAAAGTTCCTTCCATTATATATTTTTAATTTTTACCTTTCTATTGCCTATACTCATTATTTTTTGGAATAAATGGAGGGGGAAAGAGTGTATCGAAAAGGGATAATATTACTGTTGATTGTATTCCTTGCTGGTTGTTGGGATGAACGTTTATATAAAAACTCGTCAGTTGTGTCACTCGTTGGAGTTGAAGGGAAAGTAGGCGAATATAAAGGATATTACGCTTACCCTAAGTTAATTGATAATAAAAGTAAAATAATGGTAATAGAAGCGGAAGGTATTTCTCCCCGCGATATCCGTAATAGAGCTGACATGAAAGTGGAACAAACATTAGATTTGTCTGAATTAGCGACACTTCTTATTTCAAGTGATACTGCAAAGGAACCTCTTTATGACATTTTAGATATTTATTTTCGTGATCCCCAAAATCCGATATCTATTAAAGTTGCGTTGACTGAAGGGGATGTAAAGCCTTTTATTGAGTTAACTAAGGAAGTAACAGACAATGCAGGAGGGTACTATCAGCGCTTTATTGAAAGTGCTGAGAAAAATACAATTTACCCCAAACTTGATTTACAAATAATTGGCTCGACGCTGTTTGATGATGCAATAGATATATCAATTCCCTATATAAAAATGAATGAAGAAAAAAATATAGCAGAAGCAGCAGGGGTTGCTTTGTTTTCTGGTCAGATATTTACAGGGAAAATCTTAAATCCTAAACAATCGTTAAGTATGCTTTTATTAAGGGATGAAGCAAGTCAACACGCACGTATTGAATATATGATGAATTTAAATGATCAGGAAATACCAGTCACTTCAGAGGTCATTCATTTAAAAAGAAAGTGGACAATCTACGAAGACATGAAAAAAATAACGATGGACTATAAAATTGATTTAGAAATTGATGAGTTTTCAAAGAATCATTTGTATAAAAAAGAAACTTTAAAAACGCTAGAGGATAATTTCCAACAAAGAATTCAAGCTGACTTTGAGGAAGTGCTTCAAATTCTACAAGAACAAAAGTCAGATACTTTAGGGATAGGGCGATATATTCGTGCCTATCATCCAAAAATGTTTAAGGATGACTGGCACGAGCAATTTGCTTCACTTACATTAGAGCCGAAAGTGAAAGTTTCGATTATTCGTACAGGAATTCTCCGATAGTAAGGGCTTTTAGTCGTTTGATACAGAAAACAACGCAAAAATGTCTATATGCAACATTTTTGCGTTGTATTTATCGTAAAACGAATTTTTTTTGTACGAGCAGTAAGCGTATTAATAATGTAATAGCTCCAGCAGATAGACCAGCTACAAGCCCTAGCCAATATCCAACTGGCCCGAAGTTAGTATAGTTAGCTAGTAAATAACCTGTAGGTAATCCGATAATCCAATAGGAAATAATCGCCATAATAAATGTTATCGTGACATCTTTGTATCCTCTTAAAGCTCCTTGTACTGGAGCCTGAATAGAATCAGATAGCTGGAAAATGGCAGCAAACACTAAAAATTGTTGTGCATATTTTAAAACTAACTGATCCGTTGAATACATTGTCGCGATTTGTTCGCGTAATAAGTAAAGAATACAAGCTGAAAAAAAGCTAAATACAATGGCAGTCCCAACGCATAAATAACTATAAATTTTTGCATCACGTAGTCGACCAGCGCCAATTTCGAAACCTACTAAAATCGTAACACCCATTGAAATACTAAGAGGAACCATATATAACAACGATGTAAAGTTAATTGCGATTTGATGTGCAGCAATAATTTCAGTACTAAAGCTACTCATCATCATCGTTACGGCAGAAAATATACTTGTTTCCGCAAATAAGGAGATGCCGATTGGCACACCAATAACTAAAATCTCTTTACAGCTTAGCCATTCCAGCTTAGGCCATTCTCGGAATATATGAAAGTGTTCAAAAGGCACCCGCTTGGCTACTATCCAAACGGTGATAAAGAAAATTAACCAATAAGTAATGGCGGTGGCGACACCAGCACCAACACCGCCAAGCTCTGGCGCACCAAATTTGCCGAAAATGAAAATGTAATTTAGTAATATATTAATAGGTGTTGCAAGTAGCGTTATAATCATTGTTACACGTGTTTGACCTAACGCATCGATAAAGCAACGTAGGACAAAAAATAAAAAAAGTGGTATAAGTCCAACACACATTGCATGAATATAGGATTTGGCAATGTTATGTACGGCTTCTTCTAATTGCATATTTCCCAGTATCCAATCGAGTCCGACAAATAATAAAATAAATATTATGGCAGAAAGAACTAGTGCAACATATAAGCCTTGCTGAACAGCCTTTTTTGCAGCTTGTTCTTTTTTTGCTCCCACGAGTTGGGATACAATCGGCGTTATCGCTAATAGAATACCAGAAAGTCCCGTATAAATAGGCATCCAAATGGAAGAGCCTATTGAAACCCCAGCTAAATCGGCTGTTCCGTAGCGGCTAGACATTAAAATATCGAAAAACGAGATAAGATAAATGGCTACTTGGGTGACTAAAATCGGTACAATGATTTTTAATATTAAAGCATACTTTTGTTTTAACGTTTTCGTTTTATCCATAGTGAGTAACTTCCTTTATAAGCATAATGAATTAGTATAGCATAGAGTAGACATAATATGACTGAAAAATTAAAAGCTTCATCTATATCTTTTCTTTCGCATATAGTAAAATAAAAGACTGTAAACAAAAAGTAGCGAATGGCTACAATGGCTTTTAAGGAATAGGAGAATTTACGTGAAACAACTAACAATCATTTTAACCGGTGGTGGGACTGCAGGCCATGTATCACTTAACCAAGCGATATTACCTTCTTTACTTGAACTAGGTTATGATGTCCACTATATTGGTTCGGAGCAAGGTATTGAAAAAGAATTAATAGGCGAGGCATTTCCTAAAGTCCCTTTCTATGGGATAGCAAGTGGGAAATTGCGTCGTTATTTCTCTATGAAAAACTTTACAGATCCTTTTAAAGTGCTTGCTGGGATTATGCAAGCGTTTAGTATTATTAAAAAAGTGAAGCCAGAGGTCATCTTTTCAAAAGGTGGTTTTGTCTCTGTGCCTGTTGTAATGGCAGCTAAATTGGCAGGTGTACCAGTCGTTATACATGAATCAGATGTAACGCCTGGCTTGGCAAATAAAATTGCCCTACCTTTTGCTTCTCATATCTTCACTATTTTTGAAGAAACGCTCCAGCATTTACCAAATGAAAAGGCAACATGTACTGGTTCCATTATTCGAGAAGAATTATTTACTGGTGACAAAGCAAAAGGTCTTTCTTTCTGTGGATTTACAGCAGCTAAACCCGTTCTTTTAGTTATGGGTGGAAGCCTTGGCTCTATAGTGTTAAATGATGCATTACGCCATAATCTACCTGAGTTACTTCAAACATTCCAAGTAATTCATTTATGTGGAAAAGGGAATAAAGATGAAAGCTTGGAGTCAATGCCTGGCTACAAACAATTTGACTATGTGACAACTGAATTACCTGATTTGCTGCATGCAGCCGATTTTGTTGTTTCACGTGCAGGATCTAATTCTATTTTTGAATTTTTAGCACTTCATAAACCAATGTTATTAATTCCTCTTTCTGCACAAAAAAGTCGTGGAGATCAAATTTTGAATGCAAACTTATTCAAAAAACAAGGATATGCCGAAGTATTGCAAGAAGAGGAGCTAACGAAGGAATCTTTCATAAAATCGGTATATACATTAACAGAGCGAAAATCTGAAATGACAGCTACGATGGCAAAAACCCAAAGACCGAAAACGCCAGATGAAATGGCGAAGTTAATATTACAATATAAAAAATAAAAAGCAATGTGTGCTGTTATGATAAACAGTACACATTGCCTTTTTTTGATTGTTTCTATTACATTGCTTGTTCTTCGCCTTCTTGTGTTTGATTGGCGGTTGTCAGATAGAACAAGTCACGTGGAATTTTATATAAATTGAATTGTGCCTCGCCACTATTAACTTGTGTTAATAATGTAGGATGACTATCGTTTGCACTTACAACGTAAGGTAACTTTAATGCGGCACGTTGTGATTTAATATTTTCTACTCGAATACGAAGGAAAACTGTATTGAAATTATAATCAAAAAATAATTCATTCAAAAAAAGCATTTTTGCCTTTTGATTGTAACCTTGCCCTTGATAGGGGAGTCCTATCCACGTTCCGAGGAAGCCCGCACCGTCCTCAACATCATGAATGCTAATGGTGCCGATTGGTTGCCCCCAATCATCGGTAATTGTCCTTGAGATAGCGAGCCCTCTCGCTTCTTCTTCGATTAGTTGCTTGGTCATAAACCAGTATTCATCCGCCGATTTGGCTTTTTGACGGACGAAGGGAAAAACAGATGGATGCGATAATAGCTCATAAAGCTCTGTACATTCATGTAGGTCTCGATGTTTAAGCATACGAAACGCCTCCTTTACAAGGGTAGTCAAAACAATTCCGTTAAAGCATAAAGAATAAAACTAAAATTCGTACTGGAATTAAAAACCCAAAGAACTAGACGTTATAACTATGATATCCATAATCTCCCGCTGTCTTACTGATTTTGCGACCATACCGAAAAATGGCTAGTTTTATTGATATAATATAACAAGTCTACTGCTTGGTGCAATCAATTTGCTCTTTTAAACAAAAAATAAGTTTAATTGTCAGTTAATTCAGAATAATAGAGAAAAAACACCATTTGCTTTCTTATGTTATATATGGATAAAAAGTCTATTATAGTATTATATTACATCAAAATGGCGAAAATGGTATTACCTTTGTATCGTTTTCTTTATTTTTTAATAAAATATCATCAAATTATTCTCCAAAAAGGATAGAATCTTTCTTAATTCAAGAAAGTTAAACGAATGTAAATATGGTATAATATTAGTGTAATTTTTATGTTATAAATAAATACCATTTATAACGAATTTATATATATGTGACTTTATAATGGAGAGTGACATTATGGAATATCTTTTAAGCGAAAAACTTTTCAATCAACTATTTATTGGAGAAGATTTCGTCTATTTAATGAAAAAAGTAGGAGACGATTATCAATATGTTCGCTTAAATCAGGCTGCCCAAGTTCTGGTATCTACAAATGCCCTTGGGAAAATGCTGTCAGCTGTTACTTCTCGTCGGAATTTTGTCATTATTCAAGAAAATTATCACCGAGCTATTGAACAGCATCAACAAATCGATTATGTGGATTATGCTTATGTTAAATCAGAAGTTAGAAAATATGAGACCTCTGTCCGGCCGATAAAAGACGGGGATGATTACTATATTTTAGCTATTACAAAAGAAATCTTATATGACAGAAGTATTGAAGATAAATTTTTATTTATGCGATCAATGTTTGATCATGCTTATTTTTCAACAGTCATTTTATCTGCAGAAGGTAGTATATATGAAGTAAATACAAGTTTCATAGAAGATTTTAATTTAGATAATGATATGGTGAAACATCAGCCGTTCATTGACTTACCTATTATCCCTTATGATGAAATAGAGAAAATACAAAACTATTTACAAAGGGCTGCAATGGGCGAAAATATTGGTGAAAAGCTGATTAAGCTTCATACATTGGATAAACAGGAGCGCATGTATTTAGTTTCGTTGTCACCAGTAATGCAAGGTGATAACTCCTTTGCTATTTTTCTTATCATGCAAGATTTTACACAATTTACAGAGCAAAAGGCAGAGCTGCGTTCAAAAACCCATGGTCTCGAAGTGTTTAAGGCGGCTTTAAATTTCGCGACTTCTATTGCTATTTTAGATAACGAAGGCACAATTATGGAAGTTAATGATTTATTTTTAAATGCTTCGGGATTTACTGCTGAAGAGCTAATTGGTCAACCGTATAATCTTATCGAGCCACGTAATAATAAAAAAGGAGTTTTTCAAACAATCAACGAATCCCTTGTATTGGGGGAGGTTTGGCGAGGGGAGCTGTGCTATCGCACCAAATATCATGCAGACTATTGGGTAGAGGCAGCCATTGTGCCATTGAAAAATGAATTTGGCAAAGTGGAACAATATTTATCCATTAACTATGATATTACGGACAAGAAAAGAATGTTAACGGAATTGAAAAATATTGAGCGTACTTTCCGATTAATTACTGAAAATACAAATGATTTAATTGTCATCATAAATGAGGATGGCATTATTATTTATGCCTCACCGTCCTATAGGATGTATTTAGGCTATGAGATTGTTGAATTACAGGGACAGTTTTACAATAGTATAATCGACGAGCAAAGTAAGCCAGCGTGGCAAGCATTTCTAAATGATTTTACAGCTAAGCCGGACACACAGTTTGAGCTTTTGCTTAAGTCAAAGGATGGTACGCCTGTTTGGACTGAAGGAAATGTAACGGTCGTGCATGATACAGAACGCGAAACAATTTCCCAAATAATAATGGTTTCACGTGAAATTACTCATCGAAAAGAACGAGAAAATGATTTACTATATCTAGCCTATCACGATAGCCTTACGCAGTTACCAAATCGAAGGTTTTTATTGAAAGAATTCCCCAAACTTCTTTCGGACGCACATGCAAAAGACACTTGTATCGCAATGCTTTATATTGATGGAGATGACTTTAAGGATGTAAATGATCAATATGGGCATGATATGGGAGATGATTTTATCCGCAATTTCGGTAATGTGCTTATAACATCTGTACGTAGTCATGATTTAGTCATCCGAATGGGTGGAGATGAATTTATCATTATATTAACGGGTTTAACGCGGAATTCTGAAGAGAGACAAGTTCAGATAATGCATATTATTAACCGTATTCGCAATGAATTGAAAAATGGATGGACTATAGAAAAGTACTTTTTTGCACCTACTGCATCTATTGGGATAGCTTATTATCCTGACCACGCAACAACTCTTGAGTCGTTAATGGATTTAGCAGACCAAGCTTTATATAAAGCGAAGGAATGCGGAAAAAATAATTTATTTATTACTGGACCACTTTAAAAAAAGTCTGTACAAACGAGTATTTACTTGTGGTACAGGCTTTTTAATTGATGTTATGCTAGTACTATAATAGAGATGATGTTTATATTTTGAAATTAGAAGGTGATCAAATGCCTAAGAAAATACTTTTAGTAGAAGATGAGAAGCATATTGCCCGATTTGTAGAGCTAGAGTTACAACATGAGGGCTATAATGTAAACGTTGCCTTTGATGGGCGAGAAGGGCTAGCATTTGCCACAACTGAAAATTATGATGTGCTATTACTCGATGTGATGCTACCTGGTATTAATGGAATTGAAATTTGCCGTAGGGTACGTACTCAATCCCAGGTACCGATCATTTTACTTACCGCTAGAGACGCAGTAATGGATAGAGTTGCTGGTTTAGATGCTGGGGCTGATGATTACATAGTGAAGCCATTCGCAATCGAAGAATTGCTTGCCCGCATACGAACTATTTTGCGCCGTGTAGAGCCTAACGAAAAAATGGGAGGGGACATACTTCAATTTCGAGATATTGAAATTGACATTGATGCATATGAGGTATTGGTTCAAGGTAAAAAACTTGATCTGACTAAAACCGAATATGATTTGTTAAAGCTATTAATGGAACAAAAAAATCGAGTTTGTACACGTGAGCTAATTCTAACTTCTGTTTGGGGGTATGATGCTGATATCGAGACAAATGTCGTTGATGTATATATTCGCCATTTACGGACAAAACTACCCGGTGATTCAAATGCCTATATTGAGACCGTTCGTGGAGTAGGATACGTGATGCGCGAATGAAAAAAATAAAGGAATACGTAAGTAATCTATCATTACAAAGAAAATGGATGTTGACATCTAGTGCAGTTATTTTTATAAGCTATGCGATTATTTGTATAGTCGTATATGTATCACTGCATACTTGGCTTTTAAATGATGAAGAAAGCAAAGTGAAACGAACAAGAGATGATGTTGTTTCATTCTTAGAGTCACAAGGACCAAATATCTCGATACAACAAATTCAGCAAAATACGGGATTATTAAAATCAATTGTCGATCGTGATCAAACTGTTAGACTATATAATAATGATGGTATTGAAATTTTACGTATTAATAATGCCTCACAAGCTGCCCCGCTTTCTCCAATGGGGTCAATTGTACAGACGACCATTGACAAAAAAGATGCGTATGTTGTTAATGAACCGTTACAGCTTGGTTTTTTTCAAGTATATATACAAGTGATACATCCGTTAACACGTTTTGAATCATTAATGCGTTATTTGTTGACTGCTATGCTCATTGCTGGTGTAGGTGCATTATTACTTTCAGGTTCCATTGGATATTATTTAGCAAATTATTTAACGAAGCCTCTTCATGCATTACATGCATCAATGAAAACAGTAATGGATCAAGGTTTTAATGAACCAATTCAGCTATCCTATACATCACATGATGAAATTGGCGATTTGTTGAAAATGTACAATGCAATGATGAATGAACTACAAATTTCTTTTGCTCAACAGCAACAATTTGTCGCAGATGCTTCACATGAATTACGGACTCCGATTCAGGCGATAGAGGGACATCTTTCATTATTGAAACGCTGGGGCAAGGACGATCCAGCTATTCTTGAAGAGTCTATAGACACATCGCTGACGGAAATTACTCGAATGCGTAAAATGATTGAAGAGTTACTGGAGCTTGCACGACGGGAAGAAAAAGATGAGATGAGTGAAGCAAATCCAATAGAAGTAATTGAAAGTGTGATAGAAGAAATGGTGCTTCTAAACCCGACAGCAAAAATAACGCTGTCGAAAAATGGTGAAATTGGGGCAGTGTTTATAACATCTAATGCGCTTAGTCAAATAGTTCGCAACATAGTAGAAAATGCGATTCGTTATTGTGAAAAAGTTCCGGAAGTGAATATTTCCCTTTCGAAACAGGAAGATGAAATGCAAATTCAAATCGCTGATAACGGTATTGGTATAGCTGAAAATAATTTACCATATATTTTTGATCGTTTTTATCGTGTTGATGAGGCAAGAAATCGCCAAATTGGCGGTACAGGCTTAGGTCTCAGTATCTCTAAAATGCTACTTGAAAAATACAATGCTTCGGTAGAAGTCAAGAGTGAAGAAAATGTTGGAACCGTTTTCTTGTTGAGGCTACCGCTAAAATATTAAAGAAAATGCGCGGTTTATTTAAGATTTTTAGCCTTCGGGAAAAAAATTGCTTAATTTGCTAAAAAGTGTTGTATTTTTTGTGAAGAGTAGTAAGATTGAGATGGAAAAAACGTTCTTTAAAATATGGATAACTTGTGTCAAACATCCTTTAAAAGAACGGGATAATATTATATAATTAATTGTAATTTAATTAATGGAACTGCCGATAGGCAAAATTTGGAGGTCATTTTTCATGTCGAACAACGTTACAACTGTAAGTTCTCCATGGTCAGCTTTCTCTGGTCCTAACTTAGGATATGTGATGGAGCAATACGACTTATTCTTACAGTCTCCTGAAGAAGTAGAACCGGAGTTAGTATCATTATTCCAACAATTTGGTGCACCAGTAGAAGTAGAAGGTGAAGTAGCTGTAGTAAGTGGTTCAGCAGCTCCTGCTGGCGATTATAAAAAGGTATTGGCAGCTGTTAAATTAGCTGATGCAATTCGTTCTAAAGGGCATTTAGCTGCAGATATTTATCCTTTAAAAAATCGTGCACTTCAAACAGCACAAATTGAAGAAAGTGCGTTCAACTTAAGTCCTGCGGATTTAGCAGAAATACCTGCTGCTATCTTCTTCAAAGATGTGCCAGCGGGCGTGAAAAATGGTAAGGATGCTATTGACTATTTGAAATCTGTCTATACAGATAAAGTAGCTTTTGAATATGAGCATGTTGTAGCAACTGAAGAACGTGAATGGATTCAAGCACAAATCGAATCTGGTTCTTTAAAACAAGCACTAACTTCAGATGAGAAAAAAGCGTTATTAGATCGTTTAACACGTGTTGAAAACTTTGAAAAATTCATTCACAAAACATTTGTTGGTCAAAAACGTTTCTCTGGAGAAGGTTTAGATACTCAAATCGTCCTTTTTGATGAAATTTTAAAAACAGTAGAAGCAAACAATGTTGAAAATGTTCGTATAGGGATGGCGCACCGTGGTCGTCTAAATGTACTAACACATATTTTAAATAAACCATATGACATGATGTTCTCAGATTTTGCACATGTTTCAAACGATTTATTTATGCCAGAACATGGTCGACTTGAAATTACAAAAGGTTGGACTGGCGATGTGAAATACCACATGGGTGCTTCATATACTCGTGAATCAGGCATGAACGTAAAACTAGCATATAACCCTTCTCACTTAGAAGTTGGAAACCCAGTTGTATTAGGTTCTACTCGTGCAACGCAAGATGATACATCAAAACCAGGGCAAGCTGTGCATAATCCAGCTAAAGGCTTAGGTATTCTTGTACATGGTGATGCTGCATTCCCTGGTCAAGGTATTGTTACAGAAGTGTTAAACTATTCGAAAACAGAAGGTTTCTCAACAGGTGGGACAATTCATATCATTGCCAATAACATGATTGGTTTCACTACAGAGCTTCAAGACTCACGTTCATCTGTCTATTCTTCAGATCCAGCAAAAGGTTATGAAGTACCAGTTGTTCATGTGAACGCAGACAGCCCAGAAGCTGTTTCTCAAGTAGGTCGTTTTGCAGCAAGCTACCGCCAAAAATTCGGTAAAGATATTGTTGTTGACTTAATTGGTTACCGTCGACATGGTCATAATGAAACAGATGACCCAACTGTAACAAATCCAGAAACATACAAACTTGTTGCGAAACATGAGACAATTCGTGCATTATACGGAGCGCAATTAGTAGCAGAAGGTTTAGTTACTGCTGATGAAGTTGCGGCACTTGATTCAGCTATTTATGCTGAGATGCAGGTTGCTTACGATCACGTAAAAGAAATGGCAGAAAAAGATGAACATAAACATTTAGAAATGCCAGAAGAATTAAAAATTAATTTCCCACAAGTTGATACAGCGGTAGGTGCTGAGCGTTTAGAAACGATTAACGAAGAACTACTTGTGTTTGAACAAAACTTCGAGCCACAAAAGAAATTAGGCAAAATTTTAGAAAAACGTCGTGATGCATTTGCATCTGCAAAAATTGATTGGGGTCATGCTGAAACATTAGCATACGCAACAATTATTCAAGATGGTACGCCAGTACGATTTACTGGTCAAGATGCTCAACGTGGTACATTCTCACAACGTCATTTAGTGTTACATGACAAAAATAACGGTAACGTATTT
This sequence comes from Lysinibacillus sp. NPDC097868, assembly GCF_044761135.1. Taxonomy (NCBI): domain Bacteria; kingdom Bacillati; phylum Bacillota; class Bacilli; order Caryophanales; family Bacillaceae; genus Lysinibacillus; species Lysinibacillus sp. NPDC097868. The sequence continues at coordinate 1,467,652 of NZ_JBIWBS010000001.1, forward strand.
ACACCACTTCACCATATTTCTGGTGCAAGCGCTTCATTTACAGTACACAACTCACCATTGACAGAAGCTGGGGTGGTTGGCTTTGAATACGGTTACAATTTAGAAAAAGGTAACGTACTTTCAGTATGGGAAGCGCAATTTGGTGACTTTGCGAACATGGCTCAAGTGATGTTTGATAACTTCATTTCAGGGGCACGTTCTAAGTGGGGGCAAAAATCTGGCTTCGTCATTCTTTTACCTCACGGTTATGAAGGGCAAGGTCCTGAACACTCTTCAAGCCGTATGGAGCGCTATTTACAAATGTCTGCTGAAAATAACTGGTTTGTTGCAAACTGCTCGAATGCAGGGAACTACTACCACTTATTACGTCGTCAAGCAGCATTGTTGGAAACAGAAGGTGTGCGTCCATTAGTTGTTGTATCACCAAAATCGTTACTTCGTCATCCATTAGCTGCAGCAAATGCTGAACAATTAGCAAATGGCTCATTCCAAGAAGTAATCGAGCAACCAGGTTTAGGTTCAAAAACTAAATCTGTTGAACGAATTGTATTAGGTACGGGTAAAGTAATGATTGACTTAGCAGACCGCGTGAAAGATGGAGAAGGCTTCGATCATTTACACATTGTTCGTGTAGAGCAACTTTACCCATTCCCAACAGCGCAAGTTGCTGATATTATTGCTAAGTATCCTAACGCTAAAGAAATCGTATGGGTACAAGAAGAACCTAAAAACCAAGGTACTTGGAATTACGCATTGGAAACATTATATGAACTATCTGAAGGCAAAAAGCTTCGTTATGTAGGTCGTCCTGCAATGAGTTCAACTTCAGAAGGTGATGCAGATTCTCATAAAGCAGCTCAATCAGCTCTAATTGAAGAAGCAGTTGCTGAAACGGTAAAAGTAAACTAAATATATCATTATTACTGGAAGCTGGGCTACATGCCTAAGGCGGTAGCCCTTTTATGTGCATGATACGCATGCACGTTAATCAAAGGAGGAAATGAAAGTGGCTGAAATTAAAGTCCCTGAATTAGCAGAATCGATTACAGAAGGTAGTATTGCACAATGGGTTAAAAAAGTGGGAGACCGCGTGGAAAAAGGTGAATTCATCGTTGAGCTTGAAACAGATAAAGTAAATGCTGAAATCATTTCTGAAGAAGCTGGGGTGTTAACACAAATTTTAGCTGAAGAAGGCGATACTGTTCTAGTAGGTCAAGTAATCGCAGTTGTAGAAGCGGGCGAAGGGGCAGCACCAGCACCAGCAGCAGCAGCAGCACCAGTTGCGGAAGCACCAACACCAACACCAGCAGCACCTCAAGCGGTAGCAGCACCAACACCAGCAGCACCTGTTGTAGAAGAAACTTCTGGCGAGCGTGTAATTGCATCTCCTGCTGCACGTAAACTTGCTCGTGAAAAAGGTATTGATCTTGCAGCTGTATCTCCAGTTGATCCACAAGGTCGCGTACGTGTACAAGACGTTGCAGCTCACGGTACAGCACCTGTAGCAGCACCTCAAGCAACACCAGCAGCACCAAAAGCAGTAGTAGCTGTTGACGAGTCACGTGTTACAGTTGAAAAAATGAGCCGTCGTCGTCAAACAATTGCTAAACGTTTATTAGAAGTTAAGCAATCGACTGCTATGCTTACAACATTCAATGAAGTAGATATGACAAATGTTATGGCATTACGTTCTCGTAAAAAAGATCAATTCTTTGAGTCTACTGGCTCTAAGCTTGGTTTCATGTCATTCTTCACAAAAGCTGTTGTTGCAGCACTTAAAAAATACCCTTATGTGAATGCTCAAATCGTTGGCGATGAAATTCACTTAAATAACTTCTTTGATATTGGTGTAGCTGTATCAACTGAAGAAGGTTTAGTAGTACCAGTTGTACGTGATGCTGACCGCAAAAACTTTGCTGAAATTGAAGATTCAATTGCAGACTTAGCTAAAAAAGCACGCGATAAAAAATTAGGTTTAGCTGATCTTCAAGGTGGTTCATTCACAATTACAAATGGCGGTGTATTCGGTTCATTAATGTCAACACCTATTATGAATGGTACACAAGCTGCTATTTTAGGAATGCACTCAATTAAAAAACGCCCAGTAGAAGTAAATGGCGAAGTTGAAATTCGTCCTATGATGTACTTAGCATTATCTTACGACCACCGTATTATCGATGGTAAAGATTCTGTAGGCTTCCTTAAAACGGTTAAAGAGTTACTTGAAAATCCAGAAGATTTATTATTAAATTCTTAATTCAATAAATTATGTGTTCAAACCCTGCAAACTTAACTGTTTAGCAGGGTTTTTCATTTTAGATTGATTTCCCCTTTAATGAAATTTACTTGATGGTATAAATGGCCTTTATTGGACTGGGAAATCGATTCTTATGGTTTATAAATCTTGTTGTTTATAATAAAAATTTGTGAAATGATGGCAAACATAGTTAATGTTATTCTACTTTATTTATGGATTTTAAAAGGATTATAGACTAATTTTGTAATTAGTCAGAAAAATGATAAAACTATCTTGACGACTATGCTAGCTTTATAGTAATATCTATATAACAATTAAATAAACAAACCTCACTTTTGTTTTTGTTTTTTGTGAGGTAGAGGCGCGGTATTTATTAGTCCATTGCTGAGTATAAGCAAGCGAAGACGTAATGGAGAAGGAAATATCGCCGAAGTATAAAAGGAGCTCGTACTTTTATGCTGGGTCTGCAGTGAATAAGTGCAGGACTGTCCTAGTAAATTTAATTCCAGTTTACTAGGTTGTGCTATCTCGGATACATGGAAATTATAGTGAGGATTTGGGCAACTGTCAATAAAAGGTAAGACCTAAGTTCAAAACTTAGGTCTTTTTTTGTACAGTTGCTTTATTTTTTTTACAGAAAAGGGGAGTTTTAGATGAAAAGAAAATGGTTGTTATTTATGTTAACAGCAATGACAGCAATCTTGTTAGCGGCTTGCGGTACTGGTGACAAGGATGAAAAGACAACAGGTGATGGTTCAAAGGAAGAAACTGGTGGAGAATTCCGCATTGGAATGGAAGCAGGTTATCCACCATTTAACTGGACTCAGCAAGATGATGCAAATGGAGCAGTAAAAATTGCTGATAATGCAGAGTATGCAGGCGGTTATGATGTACAAATGGCGAAAAAAATCGCTGAAGGTTTAGGTAAAAAATTAGTAGTTGTAAAAATGGAGTGGGATGGTTTAGTACCTGCGCTTCAGTCAAAAAAAATCGATGCGATTGTAGCAGGGATGTCTCCAACAGAAGAACGTAAACAAACAATTGATTTTACTGAAAACTACTATACTTCTGATTTTGTAATGGTTATTAAAAAAGGTAGCAAGTATGAAAATGCAAAATCAATTCAAGATTTCTCAGGCGCAAAAGTTACATCTCAGCTAAATACATCTAACTATAATGTTATCGATCAAATTAAAGGTGTAGAAAAGCAAACAGCGATGGAAAACTTCTCTGCAATGCGTGTAGCGCTAGAAGCTGGCAAAATTGATGGCTATGTAGCTGAACGTCCAGAAGGTATTTCGGCAGCAGCAGCTAATGACAAATTCACATTTGTATCTTTTGAAGAGGGATTTGATACAGATATTTCAAATACTTCAATTGCAGTTGGTTTACGTAAAGGTGATGCTAGTCTAGATAAAATCAATGAAATTTTAAAAGGTATTTCAGAAGATGATCGCCAAAAAATTATGGAAGAAGCTATTCTTCAACAACCTGCAGCTCAGTAATGCAAAAAGTGATAGGGTTGTCCTTAACAAAAAAACAGCATACTGGCAGTTCCGAGTATGCTGTTTTCTCCAAGAGAAAATTCACCTACAACATATGAAAAGAGAAGTTGATTTTTACTAATTGAAAGTCGTGACATTTTACTAAGAGCGACTAGGACAACCTTTATCATATTTAGTTTGTTCAGAGAGGAAGTCATTCTGAATAAAGTCATGTCTAAGAAGTGTGTCACATATTTTGAATAAAGCAAATTAATTCAAATGAAGAGATGATTTCACTAAAGGCATAATTGATATAAAGCAACAACACGTTGTTAGGAGGAACATCATGAGTTTAGAATGGATCATTTCTATTATAGAAAACAACTGGCAAATGTTTTTACGAGGTGCGTATTATACGTTACTCATTTCAACAATCAGTACAATTATTGGTGCATTCATCGGATTTTTTATTGGGATTATGCATACCATTCCAGTTCGTAAAAAAAGTATAAAACATTTTTTATTAAAATTAATTAATTTTATACTGACATGCTATGTTGAATTTTTCCGTGGTACACCAATGATTGTACAGGCAATGGTAGTATTTTACGGATTAGATATTGCTTTTGGTATCGATATGCACTTCATTACTGCCGGTATTTTAGTCGTTTCACTGAATACTGGTGCTTATATGGCTGAAATCGTACGTGGTGGGATTGTCTCTATCGATAAAGGTCAATATGAGGCTGCTTCTGCGATTGGCATGGGGCATGTGCAAATTATGATGCATGTTGTATTACCGCAAGTTGCACGCAACATCTTACCAGCAACAGGAAACCAATTAATTATGAATATTAAGGATACGGCCGTTTTAAGTGTAATTGGTGTAACGGAATTATTCTTTCAAACAAAATCGATTTCGGGTAACAACTTCCGTTATTTCGAATCTTTCTTTGTCGCATGTGTGCTTTATTTCATTATGACATTTACGGCTTCAAGAATTTTACTATATGTAGAAAAACGTCTTGACGGTCCGGATGCTTATCACAAAGAACTGAAAGAAATTGACTAGGGGGAACGAACAAATGGCAATCATTCAAATAGAACATTTAAGTAAATCATTTGGTCGTAACCAAGTATTAAAAGATGTGAATTTTAAAGTAGAAAAGGGAGAGGTTGTATGTCTAATCGGTTCATCCGGATCCGGCAAGTCAACACTCCTTCGTTGCATTAATTTACTTGAAACGCCAAATGGTGGGGAAATTATTTATAAAGGGGAAAATATTTTACACGCAAAGCATAACATTCAAGCTTATCGTACGCATTTAGGAATGGTTTTCCAACAGTTTAATTTGTTTAACAATCACAATGTGCTTAAAAATTGTACAGTTGGACAGGTAAAAGTGTTAAAACGTTCAAAAGAAGAAGCTGAAAAAACAGCTTTAAAGTATCTTAAAATCGTCGGGATGGATCAATATGTGAATGCAAAACCTCGTCAACTTTCTGGTGGTCAAAAGCAACGTGTGGCCATTGCACGTGCATTATCTATGAACCCAGATGTAATGCTTTTTGATGAGCCAACATCCGCTCTAGATCCAGAAATGGTTGGGGAAGTGTTGAAAGTAATGCGTGAGTTAGCAGATGCTGGAAATACGATGCTGATTGTTACACATGAAATGGAGTTTGCGAAGGAAGTTGCAGACCGTGTTGTGTTTATGGATAAAGGTGTAATTGTTGAGGAGGGTCCTCCTTCAAAGGTGCTAGTAGACCCGGAACACGAACGTACAAAAGAATTTTTAAAACGAACGCTGAAGTAAGTTTTATAGTATTTCAATTGTTTTCATATGTTTGTATAAAATAATGCCTAAAAAAGTGAGTCCAGAGCGAAGGACTCACTTTTGCTTATCGTATCCGCACGCAGCGGAAATCAACGGCAATAGACAACTATACTTATTTTCTAGAATTCCATTCTGCATATAAAATGAAGCAAATGGCAAATGCGGCAGCGATGATAAAAAACCATTGTGGAACTCCACCGAAACTCATAACAACACCTCGAGTATAAATTTTATAGTATCAAATAAGCAAACAATTCGTTATTAAGGACAAAATATAGACTTCTATAGTTTTTTCTCCACAAAAGAGCCAAAATCGTATAAAATAAACAATAGATGTTAGCTAATGGCTAGTAAAGAGAGGTAGAGAATTTATGTTACATTTAAAATGGAAAGATGCACCAACACTTCGTACAGTTACTTGCAAACACACGAACGCATCTAAATATTTAGTATCAAACGTATTAACAGTTGGGAAAGAATATGAAGTGAAAAATGAAACAGAAGAGTTCGTTTTCATTATTGACAACACTGGTAATATTGGTGGTTACTATAAAGAGTATTTTGCATAATAATATAAAGGGGTGTCTCACATAATTGCTGAGACACCCCTTTATATAATTTAGCGCCCCATAATATTATTCCATCGTTTTTGATTGTTTCATGCCAGCTACATCTTGTTGCAGATGTTGTTTTTCCTTTTCGGTAGCTGTATGTAAAGCAAAAACATCTTGAATGGCTATTTTAAGCTCTTGTTGTGTTTCTTTAAATTTCGATACCTGTTGTTCAAAAGATGGGCTTGTAAATCGTTCATTTGTGCGTGCTAGTCGTTCTTCTAGCTGTGCATAATGAGAATCCATATTCATCGAAAGCATCATAGCTAATTGATTTTTCCAAAGAGGAATAAGTGTGACGATTGAAAACTCGATTTTCTCAGCAAGTGTTTGATTTGCTTGTTGAATCATGCGTATTTGAGGTGCTGTTTGTAATGCTACCTGTTGGGATACTTGTAAATCATATATACGCTGATCAAGACGTTCAAGTTGCGCCGTGAAATCATTGAGCTGTTGAATAGCGAGCGGTTGTTTAGTCGCTTGCACGATGCTGACTTTTGAAGGTAGCTCAAATTCAATAGCCTGGTGTTTTTTCATCTGTCCAGCCGCAATGGCAGTTGCTAACTCTTCAAAAAAACCTCGATTATGTGTGTACAATTGCTCTAGCAATTCAACGTCTCTTATTAGCTGTAGCTGTGCACGTTCGAGTTGGACGCCTATTCGTTCTACTTGAATACTAATTCGTTCAAACTCCGTAAGGGTTTGTTTAACAGTTGGCTCTGTTTTACCGAACATTTTTTTTAAGAAGGAAGGTTTTTTAGGCTCTAATGCAGCAGGGTCTACACGGTCTAACGTTTGCATTAATGAATCAAGCATCTGTCCGATTTTTGTGACATCCTTATCCTTTACTTGTGCAAGCATGCGATCTGCAAATTGAGAGACGGCGCGTTGAGAGTCTTGGCCTAAAGTTAACACTGATTCAAAATTAGTTAGGTCAATTTGACTTGCATATAAAAGTGCTCGACTTTGAGCAAGAGGTGATAGCGTTTCATAGGTAGTCATTGCCTCTTGATTTGACGATTCTAAATAGGTTTGTACAAGAGGTGAGATTCCTGGCAACGATTCTAATGGAAAGATAGAATCTCTGTTAGCTGTCATTTTTCATCGCCTCGCCAGTCCAGTTGTTCTTTTCTTCTTAAATTGGAACGGTTCGCGAATTCAATTTCCATTTGAAGATGATCAATATCATTTGAAAGTGCATCTTTCAGGTCAATTTGAAATGTAGAATTTAAATCCGATAACGTTTCGCGCGTTTTTGATAAAGTTACTTGGATTTCTTTATCTTTGACAGGTTGCTTTGATAGCATTGTATACTTATCAGTCAATTCAACTGCAGAAGGGAGGTGCGCATAAAAAAACGGCTCCACATTGTAAAACTTTTGCGGATCAGTTTTTACAATTTTAACGATATTTTTTGAAATACGAGTCATTTCAAGTAATTGTTTAAAAGCAGAAACTGAACGTACGCGTAAATAGTTTTGACTTAATGTTTGAATATGCTTGTTTGCCGTTGATAGCTGTAATTCTATATGTTTGTACTCATCCTTCGAAATACCAGCTATGTGCATAACTTTTCTTTTTTGATTATGTTTTAGCAACGTTGTACTCGTTGCATATGTTCCAGCGAACAATAAACCACCAAGGAAGTATCCTGGATTTGCTGCAAACGCTGTGATAGAAACAGTTGATAGAGAAATTAAAAGGCTAGCGGTATGTCTAGAGAAAAACTGTCCTATACTGAGCATAGTTTCTTCCTCCTTGCTTTTCAGTATGTCTATCTTCTAATACGTAATAATCGACATAAAGTTTCAATAATAATAATAGTGCTTTCTTTAATTTTACTGCTGTTTGCTAAGTTTCTCAATGAATACACCTGCGCAAAAGCTTTAAACTTGCCTAATGGTGTACTTCTAACCTTTATAGTATGTTCGATTTATAAAAAGACCATTACCAATAGTCCGTTAATCTTAAGTTTTTGTTGCGTTTAAAGGGAAGTAGAAAAAAAGAAGCCAGACTTATACAATGTCCGACTCCATACGTACATAACCTTTTAAATCGTCGTAAAGTTCTAAAGTAAATGAGTTAGAGTCTGCCTGAGGGCTAACACCCTTTTGAACAAATAGTAGAAATTCGTCAATTGCTTTTTTTGAGCCTTCTACTTCTACTTCAATTTGGTCTTGTGCATTTAACTTGCAATAACCTTTTAAACCAAGCTCAATTGCTTTTTGTTTAATAAAAAAGCGATAGCCTGTCCCGTAAACATCTCCAAAAAATTTAATCAGCGCTCTCTTGTTCACGCTAAAACCTCCCAAAAGTAGTAGAGGGATAATCCCTCTAACTTACTGCATAACACGTTCTTTTTCCAAATAAGTAATTAAGTTATTAATAAAGAATAGAACTCGCTCAGAAGCTTCATCCACCTCTTTCAAATGGTCTTCCGCTTTTTTAATATTACCAGCTTTAAAGGCTTCTGCAGCCAGTTTGGCAGATTGGTGAACTCGTGAGTGATATTCATCTAAATCACGATAATCCTGTAAATGACCTAAGCGTTCCACAGTACGGGAAGCAGTATACCATTTACCTAGACGACATTCCGTATGTGTAGATACATCACTTGGCTGTACTTCTTCTAAACCAAGGAACATATTGTAAATACGCCATTTCCATAAAATATGATCAGCTTTAGAAAGTTGTAATAGGGCAATTGAAGAAAGCTGGACATTATTATTTGAAATAATGTCATTACGGAAACGGTTAATCTCTTTTCCTAATAAGTGAATATCGCTTGATGTATTAGAACTATAGTTGCGAATATCATCTTGAAGGTTAGAAATTTCAATCATTCTGGCAGATACTTCATCAATTGCGGCAGCTTGCTCCTGCGAAATCGCAGCGGTATTCGTCACATCAAGATTAATGCCTTCAATTGCGGCAACAATGGCATTTAACAAAGGTAACGATTCCTTTGCCTCAATTGTTGCTTCTTTAATAATAGATGTTGTTTCTGTAATAGAGTGCGACACATCATTGGAATAACTTTTTAGATGGTGAACATTTGTAGAAACTTCACTCAGAGCAGTAACGGTGCCTTCAGCCAGCTTACGTACTTCTTGTGCAACAACTGCGAACCCTTTACCATGTTCACCAGCACGAGCAGCTTCAATCGAAGCATTCAGTGCTAGTAAATTTGTTTGATCTGCAATTTGGTTTATCAAAGTTACAACGTGTTCAATATCATTTACACGTTTTTGTAATTCAGTAAACGAGTCAACGATCGTTGTAAACGTTTCTTCTGTTTTGAAAATTTCAGATAAAGCATGTTCTATCGCATTTTTTCCTTTAACGGCATGGTCAACTGATTCCGTTGTTTTCTCTGATATATGAGAAGACATTCGGGCTACTTCATTAATCGAAGCGGCAATTTCCTCAGTTGCAGCTGTAGATGATTGGATTTCTTCATTTTGCTTGTCTAAGCTATATACTAAATCTTTCATGTACATAATTTTCGCATTGACATCCATTAGTGAAGAAATTTCAGAGACAACGTTTTCAACAATTCGCTCTGTTAATACTTCTACAAGCAATTCTTGGTCTACATTGACGGCTGATTGGAAAGATTTCATATACTCAAAAGCTTTGTTTGGTTTTAAACCAAAGTTATGTAAAATATATGTTGTAATATAAAAGGCAAATTGATTGAAAACAACGATTAATTTACCAGGTTCATATTGGTTTTTTCGAAACAAATTAAAAAACTTTACTGTTTCATTTACATATTCATCATCACGAGTTGCTAAAAAAAATTGAGTTAAATATTGATTTATATTTTCTTCGCTAATCGTTTGTTGGGAGGAGGGAGAGATCTCACTTAAATAATTTTTAAATATTGCATTCATAGAAGGGGTAATATCTTTCAATTTATAAAAGAGTGCTCTTAAATTTTCTTCATCTTGTGAATTAAAGTGATTAAAAGCTAATGTCTTATTGAATCGGCCTGTTGCACTTAAATTTGTTCCACGTTTTAATAATTCATCTAGTTCGGCCTTAGGTCGAATACTTGAAAACATAAAAAAACCTCCAAAATAAATAATGAATAATAAGGTAATAATAGCATATTGCAGGGTGTTTTAATAGACATTTCAGGAGCGTTTGCTAAAATTAGAATATCTTATTACAGCAAGGAATGTGGCAAATATGTATATAATACTTTACATGAAAGCTGATTATGAGCCTTGGTGGAAATTTGAAGGCTGGGAAGCTTTTATTCAAACGAAAGAAACGTTTGAAACAAAAGAACAATTTGAGCAAGCATTACAACGGAAATTAAATCATTTCCGATCAGCATACGAACATGAGGCGAGTAAGGAGGGTGGATATTGGGCATTTTGGTCTGAAGATGAAAGCTTTTACTGCGAGGCCTGTGATGATGATGCACAAGTATATCATGGCATAATGGTATTTGAAGAGCATAATTAAAATAATTTTCAAATTAATTAAAAAAACAATTTTCTTTATTTGACAAAATTATGAATGGTGGTATACTTAACTTAACAATTTAATTGCTTCACCGGAAACATGGATTCACATATTACAAAAAGTGATCGCGTTAGTTCGGTACTCTTTGTAATATGTGAATTTTTTTAATTCGTTGAAGAAATTACATATTGTTCACTTTTATTTTTTTGGAGGTTTTTTTACATGAAACAAGGTACAGTAAAATGGTTTAACTCAGAAAAAGGTTTTGGATTCATCGAAGTTGAAGGCGAAAACGACGTATTCGTACACTTCTCAGCTATCCAAGGCGAAGGTTTCAAAACACTTGACGAAGGTCAAAAAGTGGAATTCGAAGTTGTAGATGGCAACCGCGGACCACAAGCTGCTAACGTAAATAAACTTTAATTCTCAGTAATTAAAATTACTTTCGTTAAAAAAAGCACCCTATATTAATAGGGTGCTTTTTTCTATACTTTTCGGCAAATGTCACATAGAAAATGCTGGTATTTTACTATTGACTTACACTATAACAACCCCTTTTTACCTACAGTTACGATTAATTTTTTGATTTTTGGGTAATAGGTAAAGAGAGCAGGAGGAGGAAGATCAATGGACGACTACCGAAACATTCCTAATGAGCAGGAGCAAAAAGATTTTTATCAAAAATTGCGAAAAAAATTGGAACAATTTCTTGTGTCAAAGGCGGGGATGAAGCACAAATATGCTGATTATTTATTGTTCGTTCCTGATATTTTTCATTTATTAATTAAGATAGTAGCAGATCCTGCTATCGATTCGAAAAGTAAGTCATTAATTGGCGCTACAATCGCGTATTTTATTTTCCCAATGGATTTTCTACCAGAAGGTATATTTGGCTTTGGGGGCTTTCTCGATGATATTATGCTGGCCACTTTTGTCCTCAATATGACAATCAATAAATTAGGTCCAGAAGTAATCGAAAAACATTGGACAGGGGATGAAAAATTACTTGAGCTTTTACAGAAAATCACGGATAAGAGCAATCAATTCTTAAGTAAAATGCCTGTAAAATCAATATTTACTAAATATATTAAAAATAAATCTGAATAATATTATTATGTAAACCTAATTTAAATGAATGACTATTGAGAATAACTTAAAATTTAATAAATAAAATAAGAAAAATCCCTACTTACTCTAAGTAATTTAAGTAAGTAGGGAATTTGGTGTACAGACTTCATGATATTCAAAATTGATATTTATCTTAATTCGATGGTTTTTCTGAATCGATTTTAATAGTTGTAGTTGAGGTTGATTCTTCATATGAAAAAGTGATTTTATAATCTAATACTACATTATTTTCTATTTGACGAATGGATGTAGTTACAGCACCATTACCAACATAGGTTAACTGGCTGTTTTCATCTATTTCGTAAGTTTTTACACCCTCTACTTCATTCACCGCAAAGCATATTTTTCTACTCAAATCATCGTAAATAAAAGCAAGATTACTACTATTATTTGTCTCTTTATCGTAAAAAGAAATAACGGCTTTTAACAATGGTATTTTATCATCTTTCACTAAGACGTAATCATAGATTTCATAGTTACTGAAATCTTTATCTGATTTAAAGGTTGCTATAGCATCCTCAGATGTATTTGTCTCATCTATTGTTGGATGTGGGTCTAAAGAAGATTTTGGACGTATTATGCTACTCTTATCTTCTTCAGAACATCCAGATAAAAATATAAATCCTAAAAATAAAATCGTAATAAACATAATTTTACTCAAAATGATCTCTCCTTCGGTCAAATAAAAATAACTATTGCCTTACTAATAAAATTCCTCTTTCTTCCTTAACTTTTAAGTCATTTTAGAATAAGATAGGGCGGAGAATCATTTAGAGCTACTAAAAAAATAAGACGAGTATTTAGAAATCATGATGTGTTTATGTTTAGCCGTAATACCCTTAGTTTGTATATGTATAACAACATACAGTTTGACCAATAACACCGATTAATGTAATAGCTATTGCATCCTTAGTGGAGGGGAGGAACAGGAGTATGGTTTTTACTTTTTTGTTACGTGCCATTCAAGAGCACATTATTTGTAATTTTAACTTTCTTCTTTAATCTTACAACAAAAATTTAACCCCGTCCTAAATTTAGAACAGGGTTATCGTTATTTGTGCTATTAAAAATTAATTTCTAACTAGTATTGTGAATTTCATTTTCAATGTTCCATTCGCTGGTCGGTGTGTTGTGTAAAAAATTATAATTTGACCTTAACCTCGGTCCCGTCTTGCGCTTTAACATCTACAAGTATAATACCTTTATAATTTTTCAGTTCATTGACAATAGGTGTAAGTATTTCTTTATCTATAAGTGGGATAGTAAAGTCTATTTTTTTTCTATCGAAATGCTCTTTTGTCCATTTGTTTGCAATTTGCTGAACGAACTTTGAAAATAAGATAGAAATAAGGATGTTTAAAATTGCATATGGAATAGGGATAGTAAAATTTAAGCCTTTTGTTTTCACTTTTACATGCATCATAAGCAAATCACTACTCAATAATGACTGAAACGGTATCCCCGTTTGCAGATTTTATATCAACAATTTGGCCATCTAATTCATTTTCGATTGCTTCAATTATAAGGTTGATATCTATATCTTTAACGTATTTTTCCGATTGGGGGATACTAGCTGCGATGCTGTGGCCAGCCATTAATACTACTTTAACAAGTTTTATAGGTAAATTGACCATCACGTTATCATTTTCAGATGATACAACACGAACTTTTAATGTTTTATCTAAATATTTCGTTGTTTTTTCTAAAAGATTATTTCCTGTATCCTCCTTGTCTTTTAATGCTTGAATAAGTTCGGATCCCTTCTCTGCATCAAGCTTTCCTTCTTGTATCATTGTTAACACTCTTGAAATTTCCTCTTTCATAATGATTTCCTCCTTATTCCTCTTTTAAGAGCTTTATGGCTTCTTCTGGTGTGATTTCGCCATTTTCCAACATAGTGACAATTTTTTTCTCGTCCACTTCATTTTTCTTCTTTTGTACATAGCCAAGCGATGAGATGATTTCTGTTAACTTTCCTCGAACAGTCGGGTACGAAATCCCTAATTCTTTTTCAACTTCTTTAATATTCCCTCTACATGTTAAAAACACTTCCACAAAATGAAGCTGATCTTTTGATAGAGAGGCGAGCTTTGATAATTCAAATTCATTTTCAATCGTCGTGTGACAATGAGAGCAATGGAGCTTGGTAATTTTTAATGTTTTATTACAGACAGGACAATTCGTTATTACTTTATAAGCCATATTGAAATTCCTTTCTTTAATTTAATTCGATTATACAACAAGAAGTTAAGGAAATAAACAATAAAATTTAATTAATTTAATTTAATTATTAATAATTTTAATTTAAAGTTTAAGTTAATTAATTATACCTTTAAAAATCGTGTAGTTATTACTTAAAAAATGGGGTGAACTTTTATATGTGACCTGAGAGATGAAAATAAATTTGACTGGACACCAAACAGTGTCCTATAATTAAGGCACCAATTGGTGTCCTATTTTAGGAGAGGATGAGTTTGAACGATAAAGGTCAAGAACGTGATGTTTATGTAGCAGTCGCTGACCCAACAAGAAGGAAATTGCTACGTCTGCTATCAGAAGTAGAAGAATTACCTCTTCACGAATTAACAGTACAATTTCAAATGGGTCGGACTGCCGTTTCTAAACATTTGGCTATATTAAAAGAAGCTGGTTTAGTTACAGATCGTAAAGTTGGTAGGGAAACAAGATATCGATTAAATGCAGCTCCTTTAAGTGAAATTAAGGATTGGGTAAGCCATTACGAGAAGTTTTGGAAAGAAAAAGCGTTACTTTTAAAAAATTTATTAGAGGAGGAATGAAAATGGCAGAATTGTCATTAGATTTTCAGTTCACAAGTCCAATCGAGAAAGTATGGAATGCATTAACAGAATCAGAAACACTTGCAAAATGGATAATGGAAAATGATTTTAAACCAGTTGTAGGACACCGTTTCCAGTTTCGTACACAACCGACAGAATGGTGGAATGGGATTATTGATGGGGAAGTGCTAATAGTTGATGAACCATACAAATTATCTTATACTTTCGCAAGCGGTGAAGAGCATACTGTAACATGGACATTAAAAGAATTAGAAGATGGGAAGGTAAATCTTCATCTTGAGCAAACAGGTATTTCAAGTGCTCAAGCAGTAGAAGGTGCAAGATATGGTTGGTTAAATTGGTTTAACGGTTTTGAAAAAGTGTTAGAGGAAATATAAAAACTAACCTCAAATCCTGTTTATTGTATAAAGTTAGTGTATAAAAAAAGCAAACGGCTAAATATGGAATAAAGCCGTTTGCTTTTTTAATTTTTCTTTGTGCTGACTATTACCTTCACTAACATCAAGTTGTATTTGCTGAATTGAAAAATAGAGAGGATATGACGATGAAAATAAATCATTTAAAAGCTAGTAATAATAACAAATTAGATGATCTAATAAAAGAAAAGCTACAGTTAGTTTATCATTTCGACGATAAATAGGAGAACAACACTTCCTTAGAAGGAGCGGGCTATTTCAAATTTTCACTTTGTGTATTCTCATATTGTAGGATGTACTCTTCTAACACATGTACAGGGATAAATAATCCTACACGTCCATAAGGCTCTTTTTTCATCGTGGCGAAAATAATACCGATTACTTCGCCATCGCTATTTAGAACAGGGCTCCCACTATTGCCTTTGTTCACAGGTGCTTGCATCATCATGACGGGCTCCTGCCAATCGTCAAGGTAAGTTTCTTTAAGTAATGTACCTTTATTAGCAATACCAGTGAAGGATAGTGGATTACCTATGAAATAAACAGACTCATTCTCTTGGTAACTAGGGTTGTTTGCAAGAGTTAGCGAGGGTAGATTGGTACTAGTAACTTGCAAAAGTGCTAAATCAACTTCAGGAAAGCTTTGTAGTAACTGAGCTTCCATAAGCCCTTTTTCAGGAAATACAACGGACAATGTAAGGGCGTTTTCTATTACATGGGCATTGGTTACAATTAGACCTTCTGGAGAAATAACAAAGCCTGTACCTTTACTTGAGCCCGTAGAAACCTCTACAATCGCTTTTTTATACGTTTGAATATCTTCTTGTTGCGATAATTGACTTGAGACCTTTATAAATTCGATAGCAGGAATGGAGTAAATTTGAAAAATAAGCGCAAAAGTATTAAAAAAAAGTACGAACGCCATAACCCACATAATCCATTTCATAATCGGCTTTTGTTTCTTATTCTTTTTACCATGGAGAAGTCGTTCTCTTTCCTCAGCTAGCGCTTTTTGTTGCTCTGCCAGTACAAGTTCTATAAACTCCTCTTCCGTTAATTCTTCCTCAGCAGTGTGCTTATGTATGTCGCTCATGAATGTTACCTCCTTACGTAAGAAAAAGGCGCCAAGCGAGACGCCTGTTCAGACATTTCATTCAATTTTTTGCAGAGTTGACGTAATGATAAATGATTCTCCGTTATTTGTTACCATTTCGTCTTTTGTTCGGATAAGACCTATACCTTTGGCAAAATATTTAGAAGTCGTCATGTTGTCCGTCGTTTTAATAAGTTCAATTACATCGTGGAAAGTGGTTAAGCCCGTGGGCATAGAAGCTGTAGTTGAAAGAATTTCCCACCCATTAAAACGGCTTCCAACTTCCAAAGGCTGTTGTAAAATGGTTTCAATAACCGGAAAAGTTGCTATTTCGTGTGCTGTTGGCAATGTTGGCGCTTCATCGACTGCTTCCATATAGACAAGTTCTATAGCAGAATTCGTAATTCGATAGACTTTTAACAATGTGACGCCGCCATTATTTTCTACTTGTGCGATTGCCGTTTCATCGATGTAGGTCGTTTGAAGTGTGTAACTAGCAAACTCGTTCCCTTCACCTTGAAAATAAGCAGTTGTTCCATCCGGTGGGAAGTAGGAAGCGAGAAGACTACTGAATGGTCGATTAGTTGCTTGTTCTTTACCATCTTGCTCATCAGCTTTAGTCGAATGGCTAGGCTGTGGATTTGTATTCGGATTGGCTGTACAACCGACAAGAATTATTGCTAGAGAAAAGTAGAATAAGATTCGAATACTATCAAACTCCTTTAGCAATTTTCTTTAAGTATACGTGAAGGGACTATTATATACGAATATTAAGAGAACCAGCTTTCTAACAACAAAATGCGTTTATTCGTTGCATCTACTTTAACACGTAAGCCGATTGGCAATGGATGCAGTGGATGTGTGTGGCAACAATCCACCTCAGCCAAGATTGGTATAGGATTCCCGTCCAGCTGTTCTAATAAAACATCATAAGGTTTTCGACCTGTTCCTTCATCATCATACTGCTCATGCTTACCTAAAATAATCGCTGCAATTTTGTCGAAGTAGCCATGTAACTTTAGCATTGCAAAGTTTTTTTCCACTACGGCAATTGTTTTGGATGTATCTTCTAATAATAAAATATCGCCTTCTTTAATTTGAGGGAAGTAGGGGGTGCCAATAAAGCCATACATCGTATTGATATTACCACCGATTAATCGACCTTCGGCACTACCTTGTTGAACTGTTATCCAAGAATTGTCATGCTGCGTTTTTTCTACAGTTTTTTCAAGCCAATTGACTCGGTCATCTGTCCAAATAGGGGGAATCGATATTTCATAAGGAATGGGTACTCTTTGCATAAAGAGATCGATGAAAAATTGTTCTGTGTAATTCACAAATGGTGGGAATTCACCAAATGTAGATGCAACAGAGGGTCCATAAAATACTGGTACGCCAGTTTTAGCATAGATGGCAAGGAGAATTGCTGTCACATCTGATAAGCCAACTAGTATTTTGGGGGATTGTTGAATCGCTTTATAATCTATATAAGGCAACATACTATTTGCATTTGTACCGCCCATTGTAGGTAAAATCATTTTCACAGTAGGGTCGTGTAATAGGTCATTGAGCTCCTGGGCGCGCTCCTTAGGTGTGCCAGAACGATAAATATCATTCTTGCCAGTTAATGAACCTTCTTTAATCGTAAAGCCAAGTGCCTGTAACCGCGCCTTTCCTCGCTCGTATCGGGTGCGGGCAATAACTGAAGCTGGTTTTGAAGGCGAGTAAATACCAATAGTATCGCCCTTTTTTAATGGGGAAAACATAAAATACCTCTTTCTATTCGTTTAAGTTGTAGCCCATTATACATGATTTAACAAAAATATGCGCAAAGTCTTTAACTTGAGGAAAGAGAGGTTAAAATCAACGGAAATTTAGAACATTCGTAGTAAAGAGAAAAACAAATAATATTTTTATGTAAACTTAATAATAGAAACTTGCGATACCATAAGGATTTTACTATGATAGTAAAGAGTTAAAATTGGGGGGGCGATTATATGTATCGACAAGTAGAGGATTTTCTAAGTGAATGGTCGATTGCAGCAGAAGGAACTGCTAAAGTATTAAAAGCAATGACTGATGAAACATTAAATCAAAGCATTGTTGAAGGTCATAATTCACTTGGCTGGTTAGGCTGGCATTTAGTAGGAGCGGCAGGCTATTTTAGTTATTTAGTAGGTTTAAAGGTGCCGATGATTCGTAAGGAAGATCCTGTTCCAGCGACAGCAACTGAAATTGTAGCGACATATGAAACGACAGCTAACAGTATTAAAGAAGAAGCTGCCAAGCTTTCAAATGAAGACTTACTGGAGGAAGTGAATGGTTTTAAAGGACCGATCACTCGAGGCGCATTATTACGTGCACTAATTGACCACCAAACACATCATCGTGGACAAATGACAGTACTATTACGTCAAGCTGGCTTACCAGTACCAGGTGTACTTGGACCAACAAAAGAAATGCAAAAATAGCAACAGGCGGCAAATACATTGCGTATTTGCCGTTTTTTCATTTTTATAAATTAAAAAACCTCACCCAAGCGAGTGGGGGAGGTTTTATTTTAGAATGGATTAGTTTAAGCCTTGGCTATCTTTCCACTCTAAAAACTCATCATATGTTAATTGTTTGTCTAAAATTGAACCATCTTCACGGATTTCTATGACACGGTTTGCAATCGTTTGAATAAACTGATGGTCATGAGATGTGAAAATCATGGCACCTTTGAAGCGGATTAAGCCTTCATTTAGAGCTTGGATTGATTCAAGGTCAAGGTGGTTTGTTGGTTCATCTAGTAAAATAACATTGGCTGTTGCTAGCATCATTTTTGAAAGCATACAACGTACTTTTTCTCCTCCTGATAATACAGAAGGGGATTTTTTCACTTCTTCACCAGAGAATAACATACGACCTAAGAAGCCGCGTAGGAAGCTTTCTGTTTCATCATCAGGTGAATATTGACGAAGCCATTCTACTAATGACTTTTCTGAACCTTCAAAGTATTTATCATGATCGTTTTCGAAATAGCTTTGAGATGTTGTAACACCCCATTTAAATGTACCAGCATCAGCTTCTTTATCTTCCATTAAGATATCAAGAAGAGCTGTTTTAGCCATAGGGCTACCAAGTAAAACGATTTTATCGTCTTTATTCATTGAGAAACGAATATCTTTAAATAACGTTTGACCGTCTTGACTTGCTGTAAGACCATCAACTGTTAATACATCATTACCGATTTCACGGCCGATTTGGAAGTTGATGAATGGATATTTACGGCTAGAAGGTCTAATGTCATCAAGCTCGATTTTATCCAACATTTTTTTACGTGATGTTGCTTGTTTTGACTTTGACGCATTGGCAGAGAAACGAGCGATAAACGCTTGTAATTCTTTAATTTTTTCTTCTTTTTTAGAATTTTGGTCTTGCGCCATTTTTTGTGCTAATTGAGAAGATTCATACCAGAAATCATAGTTACCAACATATAATTGGATTTTTGAGAAATCAAGATCCGCGATATGTGTACATACTTTGTTTAAGAAGTGACGGTCATGGGATACAACGATAACTGTATTTTCAAAGTTAATTAGGAATTCTTCTAACCATTGAATCGCTTTTAAGTCAAGGTGGTTGGTAGGCTCATCCAGTAATAATACATCTGGTTGACCGAATAATGCTTGTGCTAATAATACTTTGACTTTGTCAGAACCTTCAAGATCACCCATTAACATATAGTGAAGATCATCTGAGATGCCTAAACCGTTTAATAATGTTGCTGCTTCTGATTCAGCTTCCCAACCGTTTAGCTCCGCAAATTCACCTTCTAATTCAGCAGCACGCATGCCATCTTCATCAGAGAAATCTTCTTTTGCATAAATAGCATCTTTTTCATTTTTCACATCATACAGGCGTTTGTTACCCATAATAACAGTATCAAGCACTGTATGCTCATCGTATTCAAAGTGATTTTGTTTAAGGACAGATAAGCGTTCGTCCTTACCCATTGATACATTTCCTTCTTGTGCTTCAATTTCACCAGAAAGAATTTTTAGGAATGTTGATTTTCCTGCCCCATTTGCCCCGATTAAACCGTAGCAATTTCCTGGGTTGAATTTTATATTTACGTCTTCAAATAGTTTACGATCGCCATAGCGAAGACCTACATTACTTACTTGAATCATGCAAGTTCCTCCTTTTTTCACAATGGCTTTAGTATATCATGAAATATGTTCCATAGTCTATAAACATTATGACATCAACGTTTACCGATAATAGTAATGCATCTAATAGTGCAATCACTAGTACAAGTCGTTGCTTATCAATGAATAAAGATACAAATATTCATTTTAGAAGAAAAAATAATGTTGAAGTTGACTTTCAAGATTGGATCATATAGAATATTCCAAAATCAATAGTTGCTAAATTCTGTGAAAAAGAAAGTAATTCATTTTGTGCTGCTCAGCGAATTAGGGATGGTGGAAGCCTAATGCAGACCGTATGAATGAAACGCACTTTGGAGAAGTTTCTCGAAATGTCAGTAGAGAATATCGGGGAGTCACCTCGTTATCAATAGAAAGTGGTCATAATAATGGCAACTAGAGTGGTACCACGGGAATCTATGCTCTCGTCTCTTATTGAGACGAGGGCTTTTTTTATTTTGTAAAAGGGGGAAAGGGACAAATGAATTCACAAATTGCGAAGAGTATTGCTATAGCGTGCAATCATCAAGTGAAAGTAGAAGAGATTGAAAAATTACTTGAAAAACCTAAACATGTAGACCTTGGTGATTTTTCATTACCATGTTTTAAACTGGCTAAAAAGCTTGGAAAATCTCCTCAACTAATTGCATCTGAAATTCAAAAAAATTTAACGTGTGATTTGATTCAGTCGATTGAAATAGTCGGTGGATATGTTAATTTATTTTTAAATCAACATGTCATTACACAACAAATACTAAGCAAAATAATGAAAGAACAAAAATTATATGGAGGAAGCCCAATAAATAAAGGCAACGTTGTTTTCGATTTTTCTTCTCCTAATATTGCGAAGCCTTTTTCAATGGGGCATCTTCGCTCAACTGTCATTGGTAATGCACTCGCCAATATCGCTGAGAAAAATGGCTATAATGCTATTCGCATTAATCATTTAGGGGACTGGGGAACGCAGTTTGGAAAACTAATTGTTGCTTATAGATATTGGGGAAATCAACAGACAATTAAAGCTGCACCTATTAAAGAATTATTGAAAATTTATGTGAAGTTTCATGAAGAAGCTGAAAAAGATTCTACTCTAATTGAGCAAGCGCGAGCTGCATTTAAATCGTTAGAGGATAAGGATGACGAGGCACTTAAGCTTTGGCAATGGTTTAGAGATGTTTCATTGGAAGAATTCACGACACTTTATCAGCTTCTTGGTATTGAATTTGATGCTTACGATGGCGAAGCTTTTTATAATGATAAAATGCAAAATGTGGTAAATGAATTACAAGCAAAAGGGTTGCTGACACTATCAGAAGGGGCATATGTTGTTGAATTAGAGGAAATGCCTCCTTGTATCATTACAAAAACAGATGGCGCGACACTATATGCAACACGTGATTTAGCAGCTGTCTTTTATCGTATACAACAGTATCATCCTGAAAAAATATTCTATATTGTAGGACATGAACAATCGCTGCATTTCAAACAGTTATTTAATGTGGTGGAGAAAATGGGTTATGAATGGGCAAAAGATTTAAGTCATGTAGCTTTTGGCATGATCTTAAAAGAGGGCAAAAAAATGTCAACACGTAAAGGAAAGGTTGTCTTACTCAATGACGTGTTGACTGAAGCTATAGAGGCGGCAAAACAAAATATCCAATCGAAAAATCCGAATTTACAAAATAAGGAACAGGTTGCTAAGCAAGTAGGTGTCGGTGCAGTTATTTTCAATGATTTAAAAAATTATCGCTTACATGATATTGATTATTCTATTGAGCAAATGCTGCACTTTGAAGGAGAGACAGGTCCATATATTCAATACACGTATGCTCGTATTTTCTCAATTTTAGAAAAAGCGGATGTTCAACTGGGAGAAATGACTTATCAACCATTAGGCGTGCAGGCATGGCCAGTCATTCTATTACTTGAACAATTTCCTCGAGTTGTTACAAATGCTTATGACCAAGCTGATCCTTCATTAGTTGCTAAATATGCACTACAATTAGCACGCGCTTTTAATAAATATTATGCTAATAATAAGATTTTATCGAATGATGATCTTCAAAGTTCTCGTTTAACTTTATGTCAATGTGTAGCAATCATGCTAGAAGAATCGTTAGCACTTTTAGGCATTAGTGCACCCAAAAATATGTAATGTTGTTTGTATATATCTATATAATGCACAACATTATTTTCTTGAACTAAGCAATTTTATAAATAATTTACCGAAATATTGACGATATGCATAAAAAATGGTAAAAAGAATATAAGAAATCAGATGTCTGACAACGACAGAAATTCATTAAGTGCAGATTGAAAGAGAACGAATGAATTTGGCGTGAAGAAAGGTATTAATCGTTATGAATAATAAACAATGGACGACTGCCATCGTATTCGCTGTTGTCAGTATTTTTTTCGTGGCCCTCAATATGCGACCCGCTGTGACAGGGATTGGCCCCTTGTTTAATGTGTTAATGGAGTCGCTACAAGTATCCAATACACAAATGAGTTTACTGACATCTATTCCAGTATTCTGTATGGGACTGTTTGCACCACTGGCCGTGCCGTTACAAAAACGTCTTGGTACGAAGTCTGCTATTGCACTGCTATTAGCACTGCTTTTCTTAGCTAATGGATTACGATTGATAAAAGAAAGCTATGCATTGCTAGTCGTGACAAGTTTTGTAGCAGGATTTGCAATAGCTATTATCGGTCCGATGTTAAATGCATTTATTAAAGAAAAATTCCCTAGTCGCTTTACCACAGTTGTTGGGGTGTATTCTTTTGGCATCGGGACAGGTGCAACATTAAGTGCGGCATTAACGGTTTCATTTTATAATGGCTTTCATAACAACTGGACAGTTGCACTTGGGAGTTGGGCCGTGCTTGCAGTATTCGCTCTTATAATTTGGTTGCTCGTTATCCAAAACAAGCAAGGTCACCTGTCTGTACAAGTGGAAAATCCTACAAAGGTAGCAGCACGTAATCCGTGGAAAAACGGTCGAGCGTGGATGATTTTACTTTATTTTGGTCTGCAAACATCGTTATTTTTCTCAATGATGTCTTGGCTAACGCCAATGCTACAAGATAAAGGCTTTTCACTTGTTGCTGCTAGTTCCATGCTAACTTTTTTATCTATCGTACAAATGATCGGGAATATTGTCGTACCGCTGCTAATGGAAAAATGGTCAAGTCGCATTCATTGGCTTCTATCATTAGGCATTATGGGGGTCATCGGTTTTGTACTATTGTGGATAGGAACAGGATTCATATTATGGGTGGCTGTTTTAATTATTGGGATAGTGCTCAGTGGATTGTTTCCAATCGGATTATTATTACCATTGGATGAAGCACGTAACAATGAAGAAGCCAATAGCTGGTCATCAATGGTATTATCTGGCGGTTTTATGATGAGCGCCGTTATTCCGACATTGATTGGTTATTGCTATGATTTAACGGGCAACCATTCGTTCACCTATGCGATCTTTTTGGCATTAATGCTCGGTATTATTGGCACCACTCTCGTATTAAAGAAAAAATAAATACATGACGGGCATGCTTGAATAATAGGGCATGTCTTTTTTCATAAATCATATTACAAAATGCATCCAGTAGTACTCTCTTGATGCCTAAATTATTCAGTTGATTGGAGTGGAGGGAGGCGACTCCTGCGGGAACAGCACAAAATGTAAGACGCAAAAGACCGCGCGTTAGCGAGGGTTGCGGCTTACGTTATGCCCGCGGAAAGCGTCCGCCCGTAATGGAAATCAATTGCAGTTAAATGAAGGAGGAAGAATTCTGTTTTGTGTTGAAATCCTGCTTCAAAAGAACAAGAGCAAGACTACATATTCCGAGTTTTTGGTATTCCAGTCGAAAAACAGAATTAATTTCTGTTTTTCTTTTTTTATGTCGTATAGAGATAAGGCGTGAAAAAGTCAGTTAGTTATTACTATTAATAAATTATAGGTTTATTCTCTTTTTTTGATATAAAGCGTTTGTTCTGAAGAAAACAAATCAATAATAATATTATGTAAACTTGAAACGAACGAAATCCTTGTTTATGATAGAATAGGAAAGAAGTTGAGATAGAAAGTATTGGTGAATGTATGCGAAACAAAATGCTAATCGTTGGAGCGGCAACCTTCCTATTAACTGGCTGTGGTGATCAGTCCGTTGCAGAAATGTTTAATAAGGATAAGGCTGAGGTGAAATCGGAAAAGCCTGTGAAAAAGCAGGAGGAAAAGCTTGTTCCAGAGGTGAAGGTTGTAGGAGAGAACGGAATTGGTGCAGGCATTATAGTGAAAAAAGAGCGAAAGATGCTCTATATTGTAACGAATGGAGCACTCGTATCATCAAAGCCTACAGCGCTTGTGCAATTTAGTAACGATAAACTTGTAGAAGCTGAAGTACGCTATATGTCGACAGCCTATAATATAGCCGTGCTACAAGTGAAATATAACGCTTCGGTCAACGTTCCAACAGTTTATAATGGGAAATTGGATAACCTAGCTGTGTATGTCGATGGCTTACCACACACAATCAAAAAATATAATGACAAGGTAGCTGCTTATTATATAGATGGAGAGGAAGCCTTACCACCAGGTAGCCCGGTGATGGAGGCGGAGAAAGGTCAAATCGTGGGCATTTATTTTAATCGGCAGCAACAAGGTGTTTCACAACCATACATATTGCCACTGCAGGATATAGTAAAATTACTTGATGAATGGATTACAGACGGCATGAAGGCAAAAGATCGTTTGTCTCAATCAAAAAACCTATACACGTATAGTGAAAATGGTGACAAAGAAGCAGTGCAACAAGCTATCGAGAAATATGGTAAGGATGTTTTTGCTTATAATGAGGACGAGGTAAAAATATTTATTGACACATTCCATGAGCATCTAAAAGCAGCTGTTGCGATTAATGATGCAAGCGTAATGAATACTGTCACTGGAGCAGAGGATTTACAAAGCACGCTTAATGACATGGTTGCCTATTATGCATCTAAGCAAGCAAAAATTCATTTTTCTAATACGACAATTAAACGTATAGAGAAAGTTGGGCAAAATATTGTTGTGCGCGCAAAAACGGAATATGTGCTGACCAATTCTGCGGGGCAGGAGGCACTGGCCAATTCCATTATGACATATGAAATTTTTAAAAACGATCAGGGCGAGTATAAGTTAATTCGTCTTACAGCAGAGGAGTGAGAAATAATATGGAGCAAGCAAAACAAATGCTACAGCACCACTTTGGGTACGATTCGTTTCGCACCGGACAAGCCCAAATTATTGAGCAAACGTTAAGTGGACAGTCGAGCCTATGTGTTATGCCTACAGGTGGGGGGAAATCGATTTGCTATCAAATTCCTGCACTGATGCTTGATGGCTTAACGATTGTTATCTCACCGTTAATATCACTCATGCAGGATCAAGTAGAGTCGTTGCGAGCAGCAAATATACCAGCTGCTTATATTAACAGTACGTTATCTACACAAGAAGTAGATGAAACAATGCAGCTAGCGAGTGCAGGCTATTTAAAGCTTCTATATATTGCCCCTGAAAGATTAGAAAGCGTCTCCTTTTTACAGGCGTTATCACAATTATACGTTCCATTGCTAGCGGTAGATGAGGCTCACTGTATTTCACAATGGGGACATGATTTTAGACCAAGTTATCGTGCGATTCAAAAATTGTTTACACTGTGGCCACAAAAACCAACTGTTCTCGCATTAACTGCTACTGCGACACCGGCCGTTTGCGAGGATATCCGTCAATTATTAACGATTGATGAAGAGGCAACGCTTATTACTGGTTTTGAACGTGAAAACTTAGCTTTTACAGTATTAATCGGTGAAAATAAAGAACGATATATTAAAAATTATATTGAAAAAAATAAAACAGAAGTAGGTATTATTTACGCGGCGACACGTAAATCGGTTGATAGTTTGTATGAAATACTAGTTCGTGCCGGTGTATCGGTCGCAAAGTATCATGCTGGGCTATCAGAGGATATGCGCATGTCTGAACAGGAACGTTTTTTAAAGGATGAGGCTCGTATTATGATCGCAACGAATGCTTTCGGTATGGGAATAGATAAAAGTAATGTTCGCTTTGTTATTCATTATCAAATGCCGCGAAATATGGAGAGCTACTATCAAGAAGCGGGTCGTGCAGGACGCGATGGACTGCCAAGTGCCTGTATATTGCTTTATGCTTCGGGAGATGTGCAAACACAACGATTTTTAATAGAGCAAACACGTGATGAAACACGAATTGCACAGGAATTAGAAAAATTACAAACAATGGTTGATTATTGTCATACAGAAGGTTGCCTTCAGAATGCGATTTTAACGTATTTTGGTGAAGAAGCAGGCGAACCTTGTAATCGTTGCAGTAACTGTAATGACAGCCGTGAAGTGAAAGATGTCACTGTAGACGCGCAAAAAGTTTTGGCTTGCGTCGTACGGATGGGCCAAAAATTCGGTAAAACGATGGTTGCGCAAGTATTAATCGGCTCTAAAAATCAAAAGGTTCTTGAATTTGGGTTTTCTAGACTTTCAACATACGGCATTTTAAAAGGTCAATCTTCAAAGGAAGTTTCAAATTTTATTGAGTTTTTAATTGCGGAAGGGTTACTAGCAGTGAAGCATGGGACATTTCCAACGATTTATGTCTCAGAGGAAGGGAAATCCGTACTGTTAGGCAGTCGAATAGTTATGCGAAAAGAAGCGGTTACTGTTCGAGTACTTGCAGACAATGACCCGTTATTTGAACACTTACGATTATTACGGAAAGAGATTGCGGATGAAGAAAAGGTGCCACCATTCGTTGTGTTCTCTGACAAAACGTTGCGTGAGTTATGTGATAAAAAGCCTATAGAACTCGAGGGACTAAGACAAATTAGTGGTATAGGTGAAGTGAAATTTGAGAAATATGGTAAGCGTTTCTTTGAGGCAATGCAGTCATTTAACCTTACCTCAAAAATTAACGAGTAAAAGAAAAGAATCCATTGTGAAAACACAATGGATTCTTTTCTTGTTGAAATGAAATAGGAGGGCCTCGCTACCGACTATTCCGCTTATTTCTTCCAATGGTCTGCAATAAATTCGTCACGCCCAGATATAGCGCGATCCTGTTTATAATGATCTGATTCTTTTTTATAATAATCTTGATGGTAATCTTCTGCTGGATAAAAGTGTTGAGCATCACGAATAATGGTTACAATAGGTTTATCAAAGCGACCACTATTCGCAAGTTTTTCTTTCGATGCCTCTGCAATCCTTTTTTGTTCTTCTGAATAAGTAAAAATTGCAGTTGAGTATGACTCGCCTCTGTCGTGAAATTGACCAAAGGCATCTGTTGGATCAATTTGCATCCAATAAATATCAAGTAATTGTTCATAGCTAAATATCGACGAATCAAATTCGATTTCTACTACTTCTAAATGACCGGAGTTGCCCTTTTTAACATCTTCGTATGTTGGATTTTCTAAATGGCCACCCATATAGCCAGATGTGACCTTATGTATGCCGTCCCACTCAACAAATGGCTTAACCATACACCAAAAACAGCCACCTGCAAACGTCGCTTTTTCAATCATGTTCATCATCCTTTCTATCGTGAAAATATTATAGCATTATTTTGCTCATAACTGGCAAATAGGGTGTAAAATAACGAATAGAGAGATGTTGATGAGGTTAGAAAGAAAATGAAACTTTCCTTACTAGCAATCGTTACATTACTATAAAAAAATAGAGGAGTTATTTTGATATGGAAGAGCAAGACTATACAAGACGCTCGCAACGTCCAAAAAAACGTCGATTGCGTAAAGGGAGAGCATTGTTTACGTTCTTATTACTCTGTGTCATTGTAATTGCGGGATATAGCATTATGCAATATCGTAGTGGTTTACAATTAGCAACTGACACAAAGGTAGCACAAGAAGATTTTAGTGGGGACAAAATCAATAGTGATATTGAAAACTATTTATTATTAGGAATTGATACACGTGGTGAAGAAAAATCACGAACTGATACAATGATGGTATTATCTTGGAA
Source organism: Lysinibacillus sp. NPDC097868 (assembly GCF_044761135.1). NCBI lineage: Bacteria > Bacillati > Bacillota > Bacilli > Caryophanales > Bacillaceae > Lysinibacillus > Lysinibacillus sp. NPDC097868. Next base: position 1,496,026 of record NZ_JBIWBS010000001.1, read on the forward strand.
TAAGAAAACCAATGATGTCAAGCTTGTTTCATTTATGCGTGATATTTATGCAGACATTCCTGGCTACCAATCCTATAAACTAAATACCGCATACTATTTAGGTGGTGTTCAGCTATTAAAAGATACATTAACTAATATGTTTGGATTACCAATTCATCACTACGCACTTGTAGATTTTAAAAATTTTGAATCACTTGTTGATATTTTAGCACCAAATGGTGTGGAAATAGATGTAGAAAAAGATATGTCTGAAAAAATTGGCGTTACGCTTACTAAAGGTACGCATAACCTCAATGGGCAGGAATTACTAGGCTATGCAAGGTTCCGTCATGATGAGGAAGGAGATTTTGGTCGAGTTGCCCGCCAGCAAAAAGTAATTGAAGCATTAAAAAATGAAATATTAGCACCCCAAAATGTATTCAACTTACCAAAATTTATTGGTGCAGCCCAAGGCTATGTGACAACTGATTATTCGTCTACAGGCGAAATACAACAAGTTTTAAAAATGGTGTCTAAAGGGAAAATATCAATAGAGAAAGCGACAGTACCGATTGAAGGCAGCTATGATTTCCAAAACTTTAGCCATGCAGGGTCTGCGATTGTTATTGATGAACAGAAAAATAAAGAGTTTTTAAGTAAATTTTTAGGTATTTCTTTAGAGTGATGTTTCGCAAAAGCCAACATTATCCTGTAAAATATAGGTGAGCATTTGGATTTAGATTGGGGTGTGAATATGAGAGAACAAAGACCAAGAGAGCATTCAAACTTTTTTTCAACGAAGTTTATCCGCTTTTTAGGTGGTAAAAATTTATTATTTACGTTGATTATTTTATTATTACTCGCATGTGTGATTTTTATGTTTGGAAAAGTTTCCTTCATATTTACCCCGCTACAAGTATTATTCGAAGTTGTTATTTTACCAGGGGTGCTTGCCGTAATAGGATATTATTTATTACGACCATTATTAGGAATACTTGAAAAGTGGCGTATTCCAAGAGCATGGGGCATCTTAATTTTGTATATCGGTGTCATTGGCGTCATTACGTTACTTGTCGTGCTAGTTTATCCTTTTTTACGTGATCAATTTACAAATTTAGCACAAGAATTCCCTGTGTATTTTATGGCACTAACCCAAAATATTGTGGAGTACTTAAATAACTCACGCGTAAATGAGTATTTAGCCAATATGGATTTTAACTATGAAAAAGTAGTAATGAATTTCACTACAGACATTATCGAAACAGTAAAAGATACAGCGGCAAATTTAGCACAAGGTGTTGCTACTGGTATAACAGGATTTCTTTCAACCTTAACTGGCATTATTTTGTCGCTCGTTACAGTACCTTTTATTTTATTTTATTTACTGAAAGATGGAGAAAAACTACCGAGATTCGTCATGAAAATTTGCCCGCCTCGCATGCGTACAGGTTTACATGATGTTTTACACGATATGGACAAGCAAATTAGTTCTTACATACAAGGGCAAATTTTAGTTTCAATGTGTATCGGAGCAATGGTAACGATTGGCTTCTTAATTATCGGCATGAAATACGCATTACTACTTGGCTTCCTAGCGATGATTACAAGTGTAGTACCATACTTAGGGCCGGTTATAGCCATTACGCCAGCAGCCATTATCGCGCTTGTTAATTCTCCATTCATGCTAGTGAAACTTGCAATCGTTTGGACAGTAGTGCAGTTGATTGAAGGCAAGTTTATTTCTCCACAAATTATGGGGAAATCATTAAGTATCCATCCAGTTTCCATTATTTTCGTATTATTAACAGCAGGTTCGCTATTTGGTGTACCAGGCGTTATTTTAGGGATTCCGGGCTATGCGATCTTTAAAGTCCTTGTAACACATTTATTTAAATTATTTAAGAAACGATACAATCGCTATGAGGATGAAGAAGTACAAAAATATGATGTATAAAAAAACAGCTACCGCGAGCTCGCGGTAGCTGTTTTATTAGTAAATAAGCTTTGTATAGGTATTAAAGTGAAACGTTTTTCAGACGGTTTACTGCTTCTTGCAATACGTCCTTTGGTTGCACAAGTGCTAGGCGCAAGTAACCTTGTCCTGCTGTTCCAAAAACAGTTCCCGGTACTGTGACAACACCGATTTGCTCAATCAGCTTAAATGCTAATTCGGTACAGTCAATATCGTACGGATATTTTGCCCAAACGAACATACCACCATCAGAAGGCGCTGCATCCCAACCTAGTTCATGCAAGCCGCTCATTAGTGTTTTATGACGCTCTGAGAAAGTTGCACGCAAATTCGTTGTAATTTCTTCTGCATTATCTAATGCTACTACAGCAGCATCTTGAATCGGTTCAAAAATACCAAAGTCTAAATTTGATTTAAGTTGCTTTAAGACAGCAATCATTTCTGCATTACCAGCAATATAAGCAATTCGTGTTCCAGCTAAGCTGAAGCTTTTTGAAAGCGAATTAATTTCCATGCCAACTTCTTTTGCGCCAGGTGTTGCTAAAAAACTAATAGGACCATCACCAGTAAAATAAAACTCTGAGTATGCTGCATCATGAAGCACAATAACGTTATATTTTTTAGCAAAAGCAATTACCTTTTCGAAATATGCAAGAGAAGGCATGGCAGGTACAGGATTTCCTGGTAAATTTAAAATAAGTAATTTTGCCTTTTGTGCAATTTCTTCCGGCACTGCGTCTAAATCCGGTAAATAATCGTTTTCAGCCGTTTGAGGCATATAGTAAGGTGTTGCACCAGCTAGATGAATGCCAGCATCGTATGCGACGTACGCTGGATTCGTTGATAGTACGATGTCTCCTGGATCACAAAAGGCGATAGGTAAATGTACTAAACCTTCTTGTGAACCAATCGTTTGAATGATTTCATTAGTAGGATCTAAATCGACGTTACTACGACGTTTATAGTAACGGCTTACCGCATCGTAAAAGCGTTGTGTCCCTGATAGCGTATAGCCATATGATTCTTCTAAGCTAGCTCGATATGATAAATGCTCACGAATTTTCGCATGAGGTGGAAGATCAGGGCTACCTAAGCTTAAATCTATTAAAGTCATTCCTTTTTCTTGTTGTTGCTTTGCGAAACTCTTTAAATCTCCGAAAATTGCTGGTGTAAATAAAGACATTTTTTTTGATGGTACGATTTTCAAAACTAGTACACTCCTTATAGTTGTATAACAGAATAATAGTAGTTCACATTTTAACATACTAAAGCACAGAAAGGGGAAGTTATTCTGAAAAAAGAATATATTCTATTAATGGAGAAGATGCTTGCATAGACTAGCGGAAAAATTTAAGCTAATATGAGAAAAACTTGAGCATATAATAGCGTCTTGCCCATATCAGCAAAAAAAGAGTGTTAATTCTGCTATTATTAAGCGAAGAAGGTGGATGTTTTGATGAAGGTATATTCGTTAAGTGGACCGAGTGGAACAGGGAAAAGTACTAGTGCTCTCGTTTTTGCACACAAAATAGGGGTAGAGGCGATAATTGATGATGGTTTACTAATTGTTAATGGAGTGAAAGTAGCGGGCATATCTGCGAAATTTGAAAAGAATACAATAACAGCTGTTCGACGAGCGATTTTCACAGAGGAAACGCATCGTGAGGAAGTCATTAAAGCGCTCGATACATACAGTGTTCAATCTATTTTACTCATTGGCACGTCTGATAAAATGACGAAAAATATTGCCCAGCGTTTAGAGCTGGGACCAATTGAAACATATTATTATGTCGAGGATATTCGCTCGCAAAAGGAAATACAAAAAGCGAAATTTATTCGCCAGACACAAGGAAAGCATGTTATGCCGATACCGTATCGCCAAGTCGAGCAAAATTTTTTTAAACGACTCATTCAAAAAGGGAAAGAGATTTTCACTCCTAAGCGTGAAAAAATCGGTGAAACAACAATCGTTCGACCTGATTTCCAACAAGAATATATTGAAATTGAAAAGCAAGTGTATGTACAGTTACTTACGTATTGTTGTAATCAGCAAGATATTGTGCAAAAGGTTGAGCAAATACAGTTTAGTCTTGGAGAACAGGCAAAGGCGACCATTTCATTGCAATTAAAAATGCCGATTGATTATTTATTACCACACCGCTTATATCAATTACAAGAAGAAATACAACGTTCCTTCTTTCAACATTTTGGCTATGAACTAGATGTTATCAATCTTTTTGTTCATGCAGCTTTGCATAAACGAAAATAAAATACAGGTACTCCATCTGCGAAAAGGCGAGAAGAGTACCTGTATTTTTATTTTGTCGGGCGTGTAAATTGCGGTTGACGTTTTTCGACAAAGGCGCGACAGCCTTCTGCAAAATCGCTACCTACAAAAGGTGTAGAACCTTGCCAAAGTGCTGGTACACTATCGACACATTCTTGTACAGATTGCTTTACAGCTAGTAATGATTCTGGTGACATACCAGCAACAAGCTTACCTATTCGAATCATAAATTTATTTAAGTCTTTTTCAGCAACTAAGTAGTTGAGCATGCCAAGCTTAAATGCTTCTTCCGCTTTAAACATCCGACCCGTAAATACTAAATCCTTCGTTGTAGAAGGGCCGACAAGTTGGACAAGGCGCTGAGCGAATTTGTTGTTTAATGTAATGCCTAATTTGCCTACGGGAATGCCTAATTTCGCTTTTTCAGAGCCGATACGAATATCACAAGCTAAAGCTAGCTCTAAGCCAGCACCCATCGCCGGGCCATTAATAACACCAATAGTTGGAATTGGTAAACGTTCAATTGTTGAAATCGTTTTTTCCATATGTAAAAATGCTTCCTCTGCTTTTTCAAGTGAGATGGCGTTAAATTCTTTAATATCAGAGCCAGCAGTAAAGTTTTCACCGGATCCACGTAAAAGAAGTACTTTATTTTTCGGATTATCCAACACTTTTAGGGCAATGTTAGCTAATTGATCCCACATATTTGCTGTTAGCGCATTTTTCGCCTGCGGTCGGTGAATGGTAATGATCGCAAGTCCAGCTGTTTCCTGATAAATAATTTTGGCATCTTCAGCCTCAAGACGAGTCGTTCTTACTTGCATAATTGAAAAGCCCCCTACATTCAGATAGTACTTATATTATATAACACAAAAGAGGGGAAACACTAAATAATACGAATTTTCATGTATTTTCAGCCTGTTATACAAAATTACAAGCAAATCCAAGCGATTGTACTACAACAGAATATTGCTATTGTAATAAAGCAAAAGATATGAGAAGCTACTATAGGAACGTTTGTTTCTTTATTGAAAAGAGACATTTCCATACAAGGAGCGGTAATCTATTTTTATAACAGATTATCCGACATTATGATTATAGAAAATAATACACTACACGCCCTAAAAATATTATAAAATTAAACTATCTTACGCCCTATCTAATAAGGAGGATGCAAAATGGTGACACTGAAGGAAGCATGGCAAAGCTATTTATTGCTTTTAGAATCATTAAAGAAAAGTGCTGCTACCAAAAAACAATACAATATTGATGGACAGCAATTTTTAGCTTTTGCTAGTGAGCAAAACTTTGCACATGTAGACAACCAATTGAAAGAATTAATATTTATATATAGTAATTATTTAAAAGAGAACTATCCAAATGTTAATACATTCAATCACAAAATCGCCTCACTTCGGAGTTTTGTAGACTTTATTTTTTTGAGAGAGTGGGCAGAACCTTTCGATTATGAAAGCATTTTACAGCCCAAGAAGAGAGGTAAGGATTCCTTAAAATTGCTTAATAAAGAACAATTAATGAGCATTACAGAAGTATGGCCAACTTATTTTCAATACGCAAAAACGCAAGAGCATGCTTGGCTAGCAAGAAGAAATGGCTGTATTGTTCAAATGTTTATTGAAACAGGTTGTAAGCCAGCAGAAATTGTTCGCATGAAATGGGCCCATCTTGGCATGGATAATTTACATATTTCTATTGCAAATCATAACGGTAAGAGAGACATTAAGCTTTCAAATGTTTTAGTGGAAATGTTGATGCATTATAAAGATGCAACGGAGGAATTACATCAGAAAAATGTGGGGGAATGGCTTTGGGTAAGTGATGCAAGCCAAACGAAACCGATCACGACAAAAACAATAGAGCGGATTTTCCAAACGATATCTAAAGATATCGGCACAAGTGTGCGGGCAACGGATGTACGTTACACTGTACTTCAGAAGGCACTACAAAGTGAAAAAACAATTGAAACGATTCAGCAAAACATGGGATATGTTCGAAAATGGGTGTTAACGGAACGAGGCGAAAGATTTAAATAGACGTGCAGTAAAAGATGTTTTCACAAATTTCACTGCACGCTCTATTAAAAATGTGTTAATGCTTTAACATTTACTTTGACCGTCAAATCATGCTTGCCGCCTGTATAGACACCTTCAACGGGACTAATATCTGTGTAGTCACGGCCAATGCATAAAATAATGTGATTTTCTAATACTTCTACATTATTTGTTGGATCTAAACCTATCCAACCGATGCCGGGAATCATAACTTCAACCCATGCATGTGTAGCAATATCACCGATGAGTGCTGAATTTTCATCAACATATAAATAGCCACTAACATAACGAGCAGGTATTCCTTTAGCACGTAAAATCGCTAGCATTACATGTGTGAAATCTTGACAAACACCTCGTTTTAAATCAAATGCCTGGCTTGCAGTTGTCGTGACATTTGTTGCTGTTGGATCATATTCAAAAGACGAATATAAATACTGCATTAAATTAAGCGAAAACAGTACTGGATTTTCTGCGTGACCTATAGCATGAAAAACTTCTTCTATTTGTGCATCAGTCATATACGTAAAGTTCGTTGATTTTAAATAGGGCAAATAATGCTCATAAAATAGCTGCGAATGGAAAATTGTCTGCATTTCGGGTGAATATTGTATCCGATGAATAAATGGTGCTCGTTGAATACTGACGATAGACGTTGTTTCTATTTCTAGTTCTTGATGTTGCTCAGGAATATAAAATGTACCGACTGTGTTGCCCCAAATATCCGCATGCTCGCGCGTCAATGAAGAAGGCGAAATAGCAATACGATAGGATAGCAAGCGCTGCCGCTCATCACTTCGAGGCTTTAAGCGGATGGTATTCAAGCTTTGATCGACTTCAGATTCATATTGAAAAATATTTGTATGTTGAATTTCAAATTTCATCGTGTCCGCTTCCTTTTGATTACTGACTTGCGTGTTGAAAAGGAGCTCTGAATTGTTCCTTTCAAGATTGTAGGCTGGGTTCATATAAATGATAAATTGTCGAAAATGTATGACCAAAATCAATACATTGACACAATCTTTCCTCCATTGAAAATATTACTTCCTCTAAGGAAGATGTCGATAAATTGATATTGTTAATAGCAATTAACAATGCTCTTAACGGCGTGTTAAGTGCTAAAAATCGTTCTGTTAGATGGTCTTCTTCGATATGCGTAAATGCCTCTTCAAGTTTTTTAAGACAAACAATCACTGAGCGAGGAAAATGATCATCATGCAATAAATAATGTATAACATTTAGTAAATGTGTTTGATGATGCTTACGTAGGTAAGGCTCTGTTGCTTTTGATAAATCGAGCAAAAATGTGCCGTCTGCCTCTTGTAAATCGCTAGCCATTAGTTTTTGTTGCTCTAGCATAATTAAAATCATTCGAATCATTTTTTCAGCACGTTCAAGCCATTTGCCAACCTGCATAAAATAAAAAGGCAAATCCCGTTCCATAGAACCCTCAATTAATCCAGTAACCGTCAAAGATGTCTTACGAACATTGTGTAAAAAATAGTTTAAAGATATTAACGGAAAAGGGCGTTCTCTCACTGTTATCTCTTGCTGCATGTATAAATAAAAGGCATTGTGTAATTCCCATAGTTCAATAGGAATACTATCACGTGTAATACGTGCATTTTCTCGAATGGCTCTTAATGTTGCATGTATAGCATTGCTATTGTTCTCCGAAAATAAAAGGTATTCAATAAGAGGATTAACACGAATGACTTCATAGCTTGATATAAACTCTTCTCTCGATGCACAAATGTCCAATATTGCTTCCCAGTGATCAAGATATTCATTTTCCTTACCAGATTGCTCCAACATATTCAACAGCTGTACTTGTAATATATGTGCATTAGTTTCTGTTCGTTCACTATATCTTGCCATCCAATATAGTGCGTCTGCTACTCGACTTAGCATGTTGCAATTCCTCCTTTAATATCCACGTATCTTTTGCTCCACCACCTTGAGATGAATTAACGATTAACGAGCCTTCTTTTAGTGCAACACGCGATAAACCTCCAGGAAGCACAAAAATATCACCACCGTTCATAACATAAACACGTAAATCGACATGACAAGGGTAAAACTTACCATGCTGATATGCGGGTGCACGCGATAGTTGAATGGTCGGTTGCGCAATGTATTGATTTGGATGTTTTACTATTTTTTCGTAAAAACTTGCGATTTCCTCCTCACTTGCATGTGGTCCAATCAGCATATCGTAACCACCTGAAGCACTTACATTTTTAATTACTAGTTCTTTTAAATGGTCAAGAACCCATGCTCGTTGACTCTCATCCTCAAGATGATAGGTCGTCACATTTTCTAAAATCGGCTCCTCGTTTAAATAATAACGAATCATGTCGGGTACATATGCATACATCGCTTTATCATCCGCAACACCATTGCCAACAGCATTCAAAATTGCTATATTTCCCGCCTTATAGGCCGCTATTAAATAAGGCACTCCTAGTAAAGAATCTTCTCGAAAGACAGTAGGATCTAAAAAATCATCATCAATGCGGCGATAGATAATATCTATTTGCTCAAGCCCATATATTGTCTTCATATAAACTTTAAGATCCTGAACGATTAAATCCCGTCCTTCCACAAGCTGAATATTTAGTTGTTGCGCTAAAAATACATGATCGTAATAGGCAGAATTATACATCCCCGCTGTTAAAAGTACTGCTTTTGGTTCTACATTAGCTTTTAAAGCTGTTGGCCGATGTGAAAGTAGGGCATTTTTCATAATTGTCATTTGTTTCTCAAGAGATTGGATTGTATGTTTAGAAAAGAACTCAGGATACACTTCCTTCATTACATAACGGTTTTGAAAAACGTATGAAATGCCTGAAGGATTTCGTAAATTATCTTCCAGTACACGATAAACACCATTTTCATCGCGAATTAAATCAATTCCTGCTAAAAAAATATGATTATTAATAGGTACTTGTACACCAAGCATTTCTGGATAATAAAATGGATTTTGTTCGATAAGGCTACTTGGAATAATCCCATCTTTAACAATTAGCTGTCTATTATAAACATCATGTAAAAAACAGTTTAACGCTTTAACACGCTGCTTCATACCTGTTTCAATTATATTCCATTGCGCATGTGGGATAATAATTGGGACAAAATCAAACGGCATTGTCCGCTCCGTCCCACCCTGTGCACCATATACAGTAAATGTTATACCTTGTCTAAGGAAGCTTGATTGAGCTTGTTGGTATTTTTCTTCTAGCTGATCTTGTGAAAAAGCACTAAGCTTACGATGGAAAGAGCGATAATGTGGTTTCGGCTGATCACCATCTAACATTTCATCAAAAAAAGAACCTGAATCATACAATTTCATCATGTGAACCGCCTCCGAATTTAAGTAGTAGAAAAAACGTGTTACACTAATAAGAAATACATAAAAGGAGCTAGTATAAATGACAAATATTAACTTAATGCAAGCTTATGAGTTAGACAAGCTATCAAAACTAGATTTATCTGACGAGAAAATTTTACAGACTTTGCAAACAGGGGATGTGTCATCATGGCGTAATCTGGAACCAAAGTATGAATTTAATGAAACGTTGGCTCTTTATCAAGAAGGGGAACAAACATTTCTTGATGCCTATCACGGTAATTATCGAATTAAATATGTAACATTACCGGGTATTCAGCGTTTACTACATCTTCGTTTCCAATTAGAAGAAACAAAGGATTTCCAAGTAGAAGATACAGGAATTAAAAAATTAGCTTGCGACGAGGATACTATTTCGAAAATTCGAAATATGTTATCTACTAACTGGAAGCTAACAAAGCAAAATGATGGTACATATAGTATTTTCGCTAAATAATTACAAATATCCAAAAATTACCACGCGCGTTATGAGACGAATCGACTCGTATCGTTACCCGACGTTTGATTTTTCGATTCGTCTCAGCGCATACTAGTATACTAGAGTTTAATATTCATTCGAAGAACGGTTTATGCATAAAAAGAGAAACCTAATAAAAAAATAGTGAAAAAGCTGATTTTTTATTACGAAAAATATTTCTTATATAAGGTTAATAAATTCCATCGGGTTAGGCTTAATATACCGTGAAAATTAATAGATTCATTAATAAAGAAATGAAGGGGAGAGACCCTTAGCTGCAATGTGAGAAATTCGAGAGAAGCTTTGATGTTTAGCTTTGATGGTGATAATTAAAAAACTGTTGTCGACTAACCGAGAGATGATTTCTATTACTTAGAAGTCATCTTTTTTTATCTTGTAAAAAGAACATTTGTTCCATTTATTATAAAAGGGCACTTTTTTTACAATAAAGTTCCCAAATTTATATTTGGGAACGTTTTTTCGTGGTAAAATAGAGATAATAGAGGTGATTTTATGCAAAAAGCTCAACTACCTAAAATAATGAAAGATTTCCTTGTCTACTTAACGACGATAAAAGGCAAATCTCAGCGCACTAGAAAAGAATATGAATACGATCTTACATTATTCTTTCGTTTCCACTTAGCTATGCAAAACGATATTGAGATAGCGCAAATAGAAAAAATTAATATTGCTACTATTACAATAGAAGAAATCCGTGCTATTACTTTGGAGGATCTCTACTTATTTATGGAATACTGCGAAGTACAACGTCAAAATTCCGCTTCTGCTAGAGCACGGAAAGTAGCTACATTAAAATCGTTTTTCAAATACATTAAAGGAAAACGCCGTCTCATTGAAGAGAATCCAGCCGAAGAGTTAGAAACACCGAAGATTGGACGTAGAAAACCAATTTATATGAATATGGATGAGGCAACACAGTTTATCGAGGGCATTCAAATACATCGCGCTTCTCCACGCAATTATTGCATGATGATGTTTTTCTTAAATCTAGGCATACGGGTATCCGAGCTTTGCCAACTAAATACATCGTCAATACAAGGACGCTATTTGACTGTTATCGGAAAAGGCAATAAAGAACGGACCGTTTATTTGAACGATAGCTGCATTTTGGCACTTAAAAAATACGAACAAAGTGGAAAAACGACATACAAAGGCGAAGGAGAAGAACCACTTTTTATTTCGCAAAAAGGAACACGTTTTACACGGCAAACAGTAGCCAAAATCGTCAAACAAATAAATAAACAATCGGGGCTACAAAAAGATCGGCTAACACCTCATAAACTACGTCATACATCTGCCACTATGATGTATAAAGCTGGGGCAGATATTCGAAGTTTGCAGCATATACTTGGTCACTCTAGTGTCGCTACAACACAAATCTATACTCATATTGAGGATGAACAGTTACAGCACGTTCTGGAAAATAACCCATTTAATATCGTCGATAACAGCTAGAGAAAGAGAATACGAACTAGTACAGAGCATATATTCAGAGTAGGACCTTAAAATAGAAAGGGGATAGTGTATGATATCTTCATTACTTGAACAATTAAGTTCGACAAGAGAGCAATTACTCAAAGAAATAGCAATATTTAACGATACACAATTTAATCTAAAACCAGACGTAAACAGTTGGAGCATTGCACAAATATGTCATCACCTAGTGCTAGTAGAAGCATCGACTATCAAGGCAATTGCTTGGGGGTTATCCTCACAAGAAAATACTAATCCAGAACGTATAAATGTTCAGCAAATAAAAGACAGATCGAGAAAGTTGATAGCGCCAAAAATCGTTGAACCTGCATCCGAGCCTTTCGAGATACAAGAAATTTTGACGCTACTAAAGGATACACGAGAACAATTCACTACTTTTCTGCATGCATTAGAAGAGCCATCTTTGCTAGCTAAAAAAGCCGTGAACCACCCTGCTTTTGGTAAATTACCGCTCGACCAATGGATAGAGCAGGTGTATTTGCATGAACAAAGACATATTGAACAAATCCATGAAAGGAAAGGTATTGTAAGTTAAAGTATAATAGGAGTGAACATGAAAAGAAGAAAGATAAAGTTGTAAACGAAAAAAATCTTAACAGAACTTAGAAACACTATTTTATTTGAAGTAATCTGGAATATCATTTTATGGATTCCAAGACTGGTCATTCTGTTATTGAAACATCTATGGTAATCCAAACAACTATAAGCCCGACTTCTCACACTTGAATTTTACTGAGAAATCGGGCTTTTTTTCATCTTCCTACATGAATATCCTCTTGACGAACGGCATAATCTGTTATATATTAAATAAAAATAAAATAAACTGTTATAAAACAGTTTGAACTGGAGGAATTATGATGTCGAAATATCGTGATGGTTATGAGTTTTATTGTGAAATGTGTGATCGTTATGGGTTAGAGCCAATTTCATTCCGTTATTATGTTATCCAATTATCACAAGAACAGCTTTCCGCTTATAATATGCAAGCGAAACAACTAGGAATTTAAAACATTAGCTACAAAGGATGTGTTTATGACGGACGCCAAAGTGAATAGTTTATGAAAAGCCCAGCCATACTAAATTAGTAGACTGGGCTTTTATTGATATGAAAGAAATTTCAGAATTATTATTGACTTGATAACATATCTGTTATATATTATTTATACAAATAAATAACTGTTATAGTACAAAGAAATGAGGTATTGGAATGGCACAGTATAGAGAAGGATATGAGTTATATTGTAAAAAATGCGAGCAATTTAATTTAGAGCCAATTAATATTTATTACTATATTAATAAGTTATCGCAAGAGCAATTAAAAGATTTCAATGATGCAGCACACGAAAGGAAGTTAGTCGTATGATAGACTATCGACAAGGCTATGAGTTTTACCTACAAATATGTAACAAACACGAGTTAGAGCCAATTAATTTTCACTACTATATTTTAAATTTATCACAAGAACAACTTGATGCTTATAATGAACAAGCGAAAATTATAGGAGGTCATATTGAATATGATATCTCTTAACATGTAAAATGCCTTACTGCCCAGCTGCGACAGTAAGGCATTTTCACTTATAAATCAATTTAGACTTTAGTAGTTAACAAGGTAAATAGTATTTCTATAGTTTTAACAGTAGTACAAATGTAATTATTAAAAATGGAAAAATGGTGAAACACGTGCGTTTAAAGTCATTCTTTTTTGTCTAATTTATAGAAATCTATCAAATTTGATCTATGCATATTGTATATTTGGGTTGAATTAACTGCTTTTCTAAGACTATAATATAATTACATAAAAAAGGGCCATCTACCACAACTTTATACCTCACTGTAATATAAAGAATAAGTACTAAACCCTCTTATTTTAACGAACGGAGAATGAAGATGATGAATATCACGCCTAGTAGTATTAATCAAGTTAACTACAGCCTGAAAGAATTACAAGATATTTTTTCAGCAATGAACAGTTCGATCATAGTTGCTATTACAGATCGGACAGGAAAAATTACCTTTGTTAATGATCATTTTTGTAAAATTTCTAAATATAAGCGTGAAGAATTAATTGGACAAGATCATCGTTTACTAAACTCGGGTTTCCATCCCAAATCATTTTTCAGAGAAATGTGGAAAACAATCGGAAAAGGTGACATGTGGAATGGTGAGGTGTGCAACCGTGCAAAAGATGGTAGTCTATACTGGGTAAAAACAACAATCATTCCTTTTCTCGATGATAATGACAAGCCTTATCAATATATTGCCATTAGAGTTGACATTACCGCACAAAAGGACATAAAAAAAATTACACATATTGCGTATCATGATGAATTAACAGGGTTACCAAACCGTCGTAAATTAGAACAACGTTTAGAAAATGAATTCCATCAATCTCGACGTACAGGAGAGAAGTTTGCGTTATTTTTCATTGATGTGAATCGTTTTAAAAACATTAACGATGGACTTGGCCACATCATAGGCGATATGTTCCTAGTGGAAATGGCAAACCGTTTACGCAATGTAGACTTCACATCCAATTCATTTTATCGTCATAACAGTGATGAATTCGTCATGATTTTAAATGATGTTTCACGTATCGAGGAAATGGCGAAAGAAATCATTGCTGTTTTCGATGACAGTTTCATCGTAGATGCATATGAATTTTATGCGAGTATTAGTATTGGTATTAGCATTTTCCCTGATCATGCTAATTCAATTGAAGATTTATTAAAAAATGCCGACATCGCCATGTATGCTGCAAAATCAACACGTGGTAATCAATATAAGCTTTATCGACATAATATGGATGAGGCAAATGATAAATGGTTATTACTTGAAACCAAACTTCATCAAGCATTAAAAAAGGATTTATTAGAGCTACATTATCAGCCAAAAATTGATTTAAAAACAGATCAAGTGGTAGGTATGGAAGCATTGCTTCGTTGGTATGATTCTGAATTAGGACAGATGCCACCAGATCGTTTCATCCCATTTGCGGAAGAATGTGGTCTTATTAATGATATTGGTATATGGGTATTACATAAAGCTTGTGCGCAAGTATGTGCATGGAACGAAACGTTTCAATCAAATTTACGCGTAGCTGTCAATATTTCACCTATCCATATTAGCACACCAGGCTTTGTTGAAATGGTACGCGATGTAATTGAAAAAACAAAAATTGACCCGCATTCATTAGAAATTGAAATTACTGAAATGAGTATGCTTGATTATACAGAAGAGTTGATAAATACGATTGAGCAGCTACGAGCATTAGGTATTACCATTGCTTTAGATGATTTCGGAACAGGCTATTCATCATTAAATTATTTAAAAAAATTCCCTGTTGACGTATTAAAAATAGATCGGGCATTTGTGCGTGATATTCTGCCTGAGAAAACAGGCATAGCGATGATTTCAGCAATGATTTCATTGGCACATGCTTTAAACCTCAAAGTAGTAGCTGAAGGAGTCGAAGAAGAAGCTGAATTAAACGTTCTTCGTGAACATGGCTGTGAGTTCGTCCAAGGCTATTATTTTAGCAAGCCGCTATCAGTGCAAGACTTTACAACTAACATATTAAATCAATCGCTAACCATTACAACTAGCTCCTAAGAGGGGCTAGTTTTTTTAATCCCTTTTAGTTTACATAATAAAATTATAAAACAAAAATATATTTACATTTTCTAAAAAATACATGGTACAATTTGCATGTAAAAACTCTAGAAAAGGAGGATTGGTCGTATGAGAAAGCATACTATTTTTGCATAGCAAAGGCTATTGCATAAAATTAAATTTAAAATTAAATAGCCTTTGCTCTTCCTAAACGAACGATAATACATTTAGGAGTGCAAACATGAGCTATAAGAAAGTAAATAATCTGTTACCAGCAGAGTTAATCGCGTTAATTCAAAACTATGTAGATGGTGAATATATTTATATCCCCAGAAGAAAAGATAGTAAAAAGAGTTGGGGGGCGGGCACTACTACAAGGACTGAATTAGATGTAAGGAATAATAATATTTATCAGGAATATCTTTCAGGCACCGATATGGAGACTTTAAGTGCAACATATTATTTGTCTTTAAAGAGCATTCAACGAATTATCTTAAAGGAAAAAAGAAAAAGAACAAACATATAAAAAGAAGCTGTGTGGTTTTTACCACATGGCTTATTTTCTTTTATGAAACAAATATGAGGTTTTTTTATTGAATGTCAGTCATTTATAATCGAACTAACAATATAAGCTGATAGGAGAAATAAATAATGTCTTTGTATATAACGAAAGAATTAAACGATCAAGCTAAACAAATAGTGAATAATGAGCTTTACAAATTTAATTTAAAGCATTTTCCAGTAGATTTAAGAGGCAATTACGAAGAAATTAATGTATTCCTTAAAGATGAAAACGACAATGTTCGTGGTGGTATTCTTGCTGAAGTATGTTGGAATTGGCTGGAGATTCACACTTTAATGATAGATGAGGACATACGAAAATTGGGATTTGGCAAAAAATTATTACTAGAACTTGAGCATATGGCTATAGCAAAGCAGTGCGATTTTATAAAGGTAGATACATTAAGTTTTCAAGCGTTAGCATTTTATGAAAAGCACGGTTATCAAGTATTTGGGACTTTAAATAATGTAGGTAGAGACTTTAAGCATTACTATTTGAAAAAAGATTTAACTTCGAAATAAATGGAGGTTTAACAATGCATAATTTATTTACAATCGACTGCGGTGAAATTTTATTGAGAGAGTTTAGTAGTGAAGATGTCGATGGAATTTATAAACTTACTTCACAACAAGAAGTATATGAGTTTTTGCCAGATTGGCGTTCTACGAGAGAACAACGATTAAACTGGATAATAAATGATGAAATACCTTCCAATAAAGCATTTTTATCTGCTGTTCCTAATATCAATGGTCAAAATTACTTGAAACTAGCAATCATATTAAAGGAAACTGGGGAATTCATTGGTTTTTGCAATACAGGGACGAAAGAAGAGCTAACCGAACCAAATCAAGAAATTGCCTATGCTATGTCAAAACATTTCAGAAATCGTGGCTACACAACTAAAGCAGTAAAAGGTTTACTACATTTCTTATTTGAACAGACAAATATCGAACAACTGAATGCTATCGTTCAACCTCGAAATATAAGTTCTGTGAAGGTGATTGAAAAATGTGGCTTTGTTTTCAAAGAAAATATTGAAATAGATGCTCTAATATATCGACATTACACTTTGCATATAGAGGATTGGAAAAATAGAAAAGTTCAGTAGTTATATCTAACATTTTTGTCCGTGTCATTAATCAAAGTAGTCACCCCTAATTAGAGCTAATCAGACGCCTAATTTACAATAATTATGATTAATGCTAAAATTTATTTACCATTTAATATAGCAATACAATATGTAATGCCACAATTAATTTGGATGAAAAATAATGGGAGTAGCTGCCAATAACATATACCTATTTTAATATTTTTGTCTATAAAATGATGTCAAAAATGATAATAGGAGAATACGTATGATTAAATTGAACACAGAAAGATTAAGAATACTTGCGCTAAATGCAGAAAACCTAAGATTACTTATTGATAACCCTAAGAAGTTGGAGCTTCAATTATCATTAACGGAATCAGATAGCTTTTTAGATGCGGAACTTCAACAAGCGATGGAAATTCGATATGCTAAGTTGTTGTGTGATAAGGAAAACTATATTTGGTATACCAATTGGTTAATTGTGTCGAAAAGTCAAAACTGTAGTGTTGGAGGAATCATGTTAAAAGGGCTTCCAAACGACAATGGTGAGGTAGTAATAGGGTATTACACTTTGCCTGAATATCAAGGAAATGGCTATATGACAGAAACAATTTATTCAATAAAAAACTGGTTGCTAAGCCAGCCTAATGTGAAGTTTGTTGTGGCTGATACTGAAAAAGATAATATCGCATCTCATAGAGTATTAGAAAAATCAGGTGCAGTACTTTATAAAGAAACTGCGGAATTATTGTATTGGAGATTTAGCTGAAAATAATTTCTAAGTAAAGAGTCTTCCTATTATTATGGGGACTCTTTATAGTTTTTAAAAAAGGAAAAGTGATGCATTTGATAGATTAAATATTGGTCTTATCTTTCATGCTTAATCCAATTTTCGCAATTGTTTTGTGTTTAAATTTAACAAGCTATTTGAAAAAACTGATTGTCACTAAGAATGTAAGTACAAAAGGTAATATTATTTGGATGTGTATCGCTTCAACGTTTATCGTTTTTACTTTAACTTGGATGTTTATAAAAATTAGTGTGTAATTAAAGTGATAATGTAGGGGAAGAAGATGGGCGGACTAATTTGTTCCATTCTAAGGCTTACAATGATTAAAAGAATTACTTGCTGACCCTAAAAACAATGAAAAAAGCGATATTCTGCTTTTATAATAGCTCTATGGTGCGAGATTGCAATTAATTTATCACAAGCAGTTGAAAATGTATTTCAACATTAGTTAAACTGAAAAACTAAAGAGCCATCGTATTTATGATGGCTCTTTTTGTTATGAAAAGGTCAAAAAAACGCACATTTTAGCCTGAAATAATACAATACGCTTCATAGCATTCATCTCCTTCATTAAGCACTAATCGTGTCCTTCATTAATGATATTCATAAACGAACGTACCTTTTGATGTTAATTCGATAGTCAATTCTCGATAATTTAGACAATATAAGAAACGAAGTATTTCCTTGGTTGAGTGAAATGAAGGGTTGGCGACTCCTGCTGGATAGCGACCGCTCGTAGTGGAAATCAACGGCGATTACAATGTGCCAGGCACTCACACAATTAGACTACGCTACTAGTCGGCTTACGTATATGCCCGCGGAAAGCGCTAGCCCGTAGCGGAAATCAACTGCAGTAGTCTTCTTTTTATAAAGTAGATTCCATATAAATAAACACTATCAAAAAGATAAATATAGAATATTCTGTTAACTGGTGATAAAATTACAATTACAAACATATAGTACAAGTTAAAAGTCATACTGTTCGTATTTTTTTCAAGGAGGTATTCATGATAAATAAAAATGATTACGAGAATGTTGCCTTTAACCAATTGGAAATGCTTCGAAATGAAATTAATAGAACGAAAATGAATAGAAATTTATTCAATAAAATTGATAACTATTATGTACTTTGTATTTATGAACAACAGAAAATTGCGAGTAATAATAATACGACTAAAGCGATTACATTGACTAAAAATGTAATCTCTAATTCCTTTGTTATTTGGGATCGTACCTATAAAGAGAGTGAACAATTATTCATGAATTTACGGATTTCTTCTAGAAATCGCGTAATTACTGAAATAGCCAAAAACATTGTTTCGTTTTTACTGCAAAAATACGAGGACCAGTTAAACGAATCACAGAAGCGAAAATCAACACATCGTAATGCCCTTCAATTTGAAAAATATGTTCATCGTATGGAGCATATTATCAAAGCAAACACTTTTCTTGGGGAAGATACTGCATGGGAAGAGTTTTGCTCTTGGTTTCAAGTTTATCTAACAGAATGGGTTCTTGAGGAGCTAGAAAGTTTAATTGGCTATGAAATGATGGACCAGATGAGCAATCAGGAATTAAATGAAGTATTCTATCAACAAATGACGAAAAATCTGTCGTCAAATGATACGTTTATTTCAAAATATACAAACATAGTGAACAACTATATGACAGAATGGTTTCATAATATTATTGAATCAATGAAGCTAGCGATTTTAACAGTGGAAGAAATTGAATCTATGTTGCAAATAACTACACCTAAGAATCAGGATGCCCTGCCTCTTAGTAAAACTATCGCTTTTTCATTAGGCGTGGAACATCAACTGCATGTCATGAATAATGCCCCTTATCAATATGTGAGGGAAGCACTTTATAAAAACAGTTTTCAAAACATAGAAACTACACCATGGCCCACGACACCTTTATATAAAGGCAATTTGGAAGGGATTATTCAAATACGTCCATATCACACTACTGAGAACCCTTTCGCTACACAATTGTCGATTGAAAAAGCATATAATCAAGCGCAAAACTTAACAGATTTAGACGTAGATATGTTTGATGCATTATGTAGTATCTTTTTATCAAAAGCACGGTATACAGAAGATATCATAGAAATACACTTTACTGATTTATTGGTGATTCGCGGTCTAAAGCCAAAGTTAGGAGGTGAAGGGAGAAGAGGTGGTTATGAGCAACAACAAAAGGACAAGGTTTTGCAATCGCTTACAAAAATTCAGAGCTTATGGCTTGAATTAAATAAAGCAACGGTCTATGAAAAAGGAAAAGCTGTTCAAACGCAGCTTCAAGGAAGAACATTCCTTTTTGTCGATCATAATCGAAATGAATATGATATCGCACAATTAGATAAACAAAAAACATTTACATTTACAGTTGATAAAGTTTTTACAAAGTATTTGTATGGATCAGGACGACAAATTGCCCTTTTACCTATTCAAACGCTACATTACAATCCGTACAGTCAAAAATGGGAAAAAAGATTGGCGAGGTATTTTAGTTGGCGATGGCGAACACAAGCAAGAAAGGGCGATTTCTTGCAACCAAATAAAATTCGCACTTTACTAGAAGCAATTGGAGAAAATGTAAATGAACGCACACCATCCCGTACGAGAGACCGCTTTGAAAAAGCATTGGATCAATTGCTTGAAGATGGCGTACTGTCTGCATGGCATTATCATAAATGGGATGAGACAATAGCTAATAATAAAGGTTGGGTTCGGTTATGGTTAGATTCAACCATTCTTGTAGAACCACCTGAAATTATAAAAAATCAATACCGTTCTATCGAAAAAACAAAAAGTACAACTCATTATGCACTAGATTTCCAAGACAGTGCTCAACATAAAGCGAAAGGAGCCACTATTGGCAATCAATTAAGAGCGATACGCAAGCAATTTAATTTGTCTCTTTTACAAGTTTCAGAAGAACTTGAAATTTCACCTTCTTATATTAGTAATATAGAAAGAGGGCTTAAAACACCCTCGGTCAAAATTCAAAATAATATAAGTCGCTGGATGCAAAAGTTTATTTAAAAGAATATTGGAATGTTACAACTGCCTTCATATATCGCGCAAATACGATATAAAAAGGCAGTTTTTTTATTTGTCGACATATAGCTTCTATTTTTATTTTTTGCTCCTTTCACCATTTCTAGGCTGTTATCTTGTACATTAATAATCATTTAAATGGCGTATATTTCGTTTTTTAGCTTTTATCCTTCCCATAAGTCGAGGTTATCGAGCGTAGATGTCGTGAGTAGAGTGTACAAGAAATAAAATACAAATATTTGAACCCTTGCTATATGTACGTTTTCCACATGTTTTTCTTTTTTTTACTCCCTAATAATTAAATCATTTTACATGCATTTATTTTCAGAATATTTAAAACAAGTTCGTTACAATAGTCAACATAATCAATTGTTTTTCTATTATTCGAAACCGAGGTGAAATAATGAATAAAGAATTGAAAGCTTATGAATCGCTAGAACCATTGTTTAATCCAAAGACTGTTGCAGTACTTGGTGCTTCCACGAATCCATATAAAATTGGATACATTCAATTGAAAGCGCTTATAGACGGCGGTTTTGCTGGAGACATTTATCCTATTAATCCGAAAGCTAATGAAATAGAGGGTTTAACTTGCTATCCTTCTATCACAGCTGTCCCGGGGGAAGTAGATTTAGCAATATTTTGTGTAGGTGCAGAACAAATTCTGGACAATCTCAAGGCTTGTGCGAAGAAGAATATAAAAACAGCAATTATTTTCGCATCTGGATTCTCTGAAACTGGGGAAGAGGGTGTACTGTTACAGCAGGAGTTAGCTAACATTGCAAAGGAAAATGGCATCCGAATCATAGGTCCAAACTGTGTTGGATTAGTGAATACAACGAATGGAATGATCGGCACATTTTCACCAGCCATTTTGGCAGTACCATTACATGAAGAAAAAGCTGTGGGCTACGTTTCACAAAGTGGCGCATTTGGTGTATTAACGTATATGGCTGCAGCACAAAATGGTTTAAGCTTTAATTATTTTGCAAGTGTCGGAAACGAAATGGAAACAGAATTTTCAGATGTAGTAGAATACATGATTCATGATCCAAAAACAAAAGTCATTACCGGTTATTTAGAAGGGGCTAAAGATACTAAGAAGCTTCGACGTTTAGCAAAGGAAGCACTTAATCTTAACAAGCCAATTGCGTTGATGAAAACAGGAAAAAGTTCAGCCGGCAGCAGAGCAGCGGCTTCACATACAGGCTCTCTTGCGGGATCAGATTTAGTTTATGATGCGTTTTTCAGACAAAGCGGTATCGTTAGAGTCGATGACTATGAAGATATTATTACGTTTTCAAAATTATTTTTATCTAATAGACTTCCACAAGGGAAAAATACAGTATTAATTACAAGCTCGGGTGGACGAGGTATTAACGAAGCAGATCGTTGCGAAGGGCTAGGGTTAAATATTATTGCGCTAAGTGAAAAGACAAAGGCAGAAATCAAAAAGCATGTTCCATCTTACGCAAGTGCAATCAATCCAATTGACTTAACAGCAGCCGCTTCAGTAACGAATCCAGAATTATATATAGCGCCACTTCGAGCGCTTGTAGCCGATCCAGAAGTTCATAATATTATCTTAACTGAATTTCCGTTGTACTGGGAAGCAGATAATCCATACTTACAGGAGTTTATTGATATATGTAAAAACTCAGATAAATTCGTCTTTATTACGACATTCCCATTAGAAGGCATGTCTGTCCCTAAAGGAAAAGATGAACTTGAGAAAAATGGCATTCCGGTCATTCCAGGTAATTTAAATCCAATCAAAGGCTTAGCAAAGCTTGTAGAATATAGCGAAAGTTATAGAAAACATCAACAAGCAACGGTCCAAGAAGAGGATTCACCTAAGAAACGTATAGAAATGGCACATGTAACCGGCTCGACTTTAAGTGAAGCCCAGGCAACTGACATTTTAGATCTTTACGGGATTCCAACAACAAAACGAACTGTCGCTACAACGGCTGAGGAAGCTGTTTTGTTTGCGAATACGATTGGTTACCCAGTCGTGTTAAAAGTTGATTCAGCGGATATTCCACATAAAACCGAGGCAGATGCAATTCGACTAAATGTTCAATCAGCGAACGATGTAATGAAAGCGTTTACTGAAATTTATCACAATGCAAGAAAATACAAAGCAGATGCACACATCAACGGTATCTCTGTTCAGGAAATGCTTCCTGAAGGTACAGAGGTCATTATCGGCGCAACAAAGGATCCGAATTTCGGTCCAGTAGTTATGTTTGGCTTAGGCGGTATTTTTGTTGAAGTATTTAAAGATATTTCATTTAGAGTGGCGCCACTAACAAGAGCCGATGCAGTTGAAATGATTGAAGAAGTAAAAGGTAAAGCACTTCTGACAGGGGCACGTGGAAAAGCGCATGGCGATATTGAAGCCATCATTGACGTGTTATTGAAGGTATCGAAGCTTGTCACTGAAAATGAAGAGATAATAGAAGAATTAGATATTAATCCATTAATCGTCTATGAAGACGGCGTAAAAGCAGCAGATGCAATGATCGTCGTGCAGAAAGATGTGTTAGAAAAGTCAGTAGTCAGGGGGTAATGGTATGGAGCTAGATCAAAGCTTAATTGGTTTAACAGGACCACAATATGTTTTTGAAGTAGAAAAAAGACACATTCGCCAATTTGCCGAAGCAATTGGTGATCCTAATCCATTATACGTGGATGAAAAATATGCAAAATCAACGATTTATGGCAGCATAATTGCACCACCAAGCTTTCCAGTCGCGATAGGAGCGGACAGTGGGCAAGGAATTAATTTGCCTTTGGATTTTAGTCGCATGCTGCATGGAGAGCAAGAGTTCATTTATCATCGTCCAATTCGCCCAGGTGATCGTTTGCACTGCCAAATGAAAGTGACTGATGTATATGAAAAAGAAGGAAAAAATGGGCCAATGCAGTTTTTAGTAATGGATACAGAAATGAAGGATGAAGAAGGCGAGCTAGTCGTGATTAGTCGTACAAATATCATTTATCGTGCTGTAGCGAATAGTAAAGCATAAATAAACTGTTGAACGAAGATACTGACGTCTTCGTTCAACTTTTAATCCATCACAAAAGGGGGAAAAATCATGCTTCAATTAAAAAATTTACATGAAGGACAAAAGCTCGAACCACTTTTGAAGCCTGCTGTTACAAAGGTACAGCTTGTGAAATATGCCGGTGCATCAGGGGATTTTAATCCGTTACATACAGATGATGCATTTGCGCAAAGTATTGGGATGCCGGGTGTTATTGCACATGGCATGCTTGTAATGGGCTTTCTTGGTCAATACATGATGGACCTAGCAGGGACTTCTGCTGCACCGACGAATTTTAAAATGCGCTTTGGTGCGATGACAAGACCTGGTGACGAAATTACATGCTCTGCCATTGTCAAAAAAATTTATGAAAACGAAGCTAAACAATTCGTTGATTTAGAACTATATGCGGAAAAAGCTCCAGGAAAAGTAGTTGGATTTGGAGAAGCGACATTACAAGTGATTTAACAAATGGAAATAAGGAGGTTGGCAATATGGCTACTATTAAAGATCGCTATGCCATTGTAGGCGTAGGAGAAAGTGAACGTTCAAAAAATTCAGGTACAACACCTTTACATTTAGCATTAGACGCGGCCCGTGCTGCGTTAAAAGATGCTGGTTTAGAAGCGAGAGAAATCGATGGCTTTATGAGCTACTCTGAAAATGATTCATGTACATCCCATCAGTTAGCAACCTATTTAGGCGCGCGACCGAAATATGTCAAAGATATTATGGGAGGCGGAAGCAGTACAGAAATGTTAATTGCGGATGCCATCGGATTAATTGAAACAGGTCAAGTCAATACTGTGCTAATTTATCGTGCAATGAATGGCCGCTCGGGCGTTCGTATGGGCGGTGGTGGCTGGGATGTAAATATGCTTCAAGGGGCAATGGATGGCGGAAGTTTTTTTATTCCATATGGAGCAGGTGGACCAGGGCAATGGTTCGGCTTATTCGCAACGCGTCACATGCAGCAATCAGGACTTACACACGAACATTTAGGGCACGTCTGTGTTAGCTTTTATGAGCATGCACAACGAAACCCAAAAGCGTTCTTTTATGGTAAGCCACTATCAATGGAAGAGTATTTAAAGACACCACCTTTAAGCTATCCATTCAATAAACATGATTTTTGCTTAGAATCAGACGAGGCAAATGCCATTATCGTCACATCCGCTGAGAAAGCAAAAGATTGCAAGTCAAGACCTGTCTATATTATGGGCATTGAAGCAAGACGAACTGTATCACATGCGCATTACTGGACGAATTTAGATGAAGTGGCATCAGACTTCGTCGCACCTTCCCTTTATAAAAAAGCAGGGGTTACACCACAGGATATTCAAGTTGCTTCGATTTACGATTGCTTTAGTTGGGTAGTATTGCGCCAATTAGAAGCATATGGTTTTGCTGCACGTGGCGAAGTAGGTGATTTCGTTGCAAGTGGCAATCTGAAAATGGGTGGCAAGCTTCCAACAAATACAGCAGGGGGCATGCTATCGGAAGGCTATACGCATGGCATGAACAATGTCCTTGAAATTGTTCGTCAAATTCGTCACGAGTACAAAGGTACAGATCGTCAAGTTGAAAATTGCGAAATTGGCATTTGTACTGGCTGGTCTGGCCCAGATATTGCGGGTGCAATGATTTTAAGAAACTAGGAGGGAAAATCATGAGTTATCAAAAACCAATTCCACTTAAAACACAAGACAATCAACCATATTGGGATGCAGCTGATCGGCATGAGCTAGTTATACAAAAATGTGAAACATGTAATTCTTATAATCACCCACCTGGACCAGCTTGTGCAAAATGTGGTTCCACAGAACTTAGCTGGGAAAGTCAAGGTTCGGATATTACGGGAACTATCTATTCGTATGTTGTGTCGTATCGCCCGTTCCTACCGGGTTTCCAAGATGATTTACCAACGATTATTGTTGTCGTACAACTAGACAATTTGAAAGAAGTAAAAATAATTGGCAATGTGCTAGCATGTCCACCAGAGGATGTAAAAATCGGCATGCCTGTAAAAATGACTTGGCAGGATATTACGGAAGATCGAGCTCTTCCACAATGGATACAAGCTTAACTGATTAATATCGTTTTAATAGAAAGGAATGATTAAATGGATTTTTCATTTACGAAAAAGGAAGAGCAATTTCGTCAAGAGTTAAGAACTTGGCTGCAAGCGAATTTACCAGATGGATGGTTACAAGGCGAAGTGCAATTAGATAAGGAATCAAAAGAATATGAGCTATTTTTACGAGATTGGCAAAAGAAACTATATGAAGGCGGTTGGGCAGCGATTGCGTGGCCTAAACAATATGGTGGACGCAATGCAACGCTGATGGAGGAGATTGTCTATCAACAAGAGATGGTACGTGTCAAAGCACCACCATTAATAAATTATGTAGGTCTGCATATGGTTGCACCGACATTGATGCAAATCGGTACGGATGAACAAAAGGAAAAATATATTGAAAAAATCATTACAGGTGAAGAAGTTTGGTGCCAAGGTTATTCAGAGCCGAATGCCGGTTCAGATGTAGCCGCTATTCAAACGACTGCTGTAAAAGATGGTGACCGTTGGATTATCAATGGGCAAAAAGTTTGGACGAGTTTCGGTCATGTAGCAGATCGCTGCTTTTTAATTACTAGAACGAATCGTTTAGAGAAAAAACATAAAGGCATTACGGTATTCCTTCTCGATATGCATCAGCCAGGGGTTGAAACTCGACCAATCGTCTCAATGGATGGTCAAAAAGATTTTAATGAGGTGTATTTAAATGATGCGATTGCGTATGATGCAGAAATTATCGGTCAAGTAGATGAGGGCTGGAAGGTTATCATTGCCCTTCTAATGCATGAACGAACTGGAATTGGTGGCCAAGTATTTACGCTAGAGCAACAATTCAATGATTTAGTTGCGTTAGCTAAGGAATTGAATGATGAAGATGAGCCGCTCATTAAAAATCCATTCATTCGTAAAACAATGGTAGACCTATACACTCGTTCGCGTGGGTCACTATTAAACTATTATCGAAATTTAACAAAGCAATTGAAAAATGGTCATCCTGGTGCAGAAAGCTCTATGGATAAGCTACTTGTTAGTGAATTAACAAAAGAACTGTTTGCTCAAGCGATTTCGATGCAAGGTCATCATGGGGTTCTATGGAAAGAAAACGCATTGATGGATCGGTCCTATTGGCAGGACAATTATTTGTACTCTTTTGGTCAGACAATTGGCGGAGGAACAAGCGAAATACAAAAGAATACCATTGCTGAACGAATTCTAGGTTTACCAAAAGATATGGGTCGATAAAAAGCGGGGGTGTAAGATATGGATTTTTCTTTAAATCAAGAACAAGAAATGTTTCGAAACTATGTACGCAAATATTTAGATGATGTCGGACAAACAAAAGTAGCCCGCGAGTTTACTGAAGGTAATACAAGCTCATTTCAAGCGCTGTATGCTGGTTTAGCTGAACTTGGCTGTGCAAGTGTGAATGTGTCAGAAGAAAATGGTGGTATGGGGCTAGGTCAGTTAGATTTAGTACCTATTTTAGAAGAGACTGGTCGCGCTTTGCTGCCAGGCTTATATTTAGAAACAAATGCTTTAGCTGTACCGCTATTGGAGAGATTTGGCACTGAAGAACAAAAAGCTAAATATTTATCAGCTATTGCTAGTGGTGAGCATACGTTTACTGTCGCATGGTTAGAGCCTGGTGGAAACTACAAGCCTTCAAATGTGAAATTAAATGGCACACTGCAGGATGACATTCTAACGTTGAATGGTGTGAAATCATTAGTACCGGACGTTGAGCTTGCAAATAGCTTACTCGTTCTAGTGCGTACTTCTGAAGGGCAAGGTGCGGAAGGAATATCATTAGTAATTGTGGATTGTGATGATGTGGCGCTACAAGTGCAACCTCAAAAAAACATGGATGAAACTCGTTTACTTGCAGAAGTGACTTTTAATGATGTCAAAGTTTCAAGTCAGCAAATTCTTGGCACCATTGATTTTGGGTGGGACGTACTGCAAGAGGGTCTATTATCATTTAATGCAGCCCTCTGCTCATCGATTGTTGGAAGTATGGAAAAAATCGTTGAAACTGCCGTTGAATATGCGAATATTCGTGAACAGTTTAATCAACCGATTGGAAGATTCCAAGCGATTAAACACCGATTAGTCGATATGAAAATGGATTTAGAAACAGCTCGTTCGTTAGCCTATTATGCAAACTGGGCGATTGAAAGTAATGCAGATGATAAAGTAGAAGCGGTTTCAAGTGCTAGATTATTTGCTACCGAGGCATTTATTAAAGTCGCATCTCAAAGTATTCAAATTCATGGTGGTATCGGTTTTACAGAAGAAATTGATTGCCATCTATATTTGAAAAGAGCTCGTTTCTATGAAAATTATCTAGGTAGCACACAGCAATATTATGAGCAGGCAGCAGTTGCCTTAGGTTGGTAGTAGATTATCTTACGTCTTAAACATTGCAAAGGCAGTATGTTGCAATGTTTAAGCAATCTCATATTTGAAAGGGTGGGAAAGACATTGAAAACATTGAATAATTTGAAAGACTATCAAAATGTCATTAACGGTAAGGCAATTCCATCATCTTCAGGTAATAAAATTGATAGCTATGATCCTGCAACTGGTAAGGTATGGGCAACCATTCCTTGTAGCACTGTTGAAGATGTTGAAGCAACAGTGACAGCTGCTCGTACTGCCCTTCCAAGTTGGTCAGCTCTTCCTGCTAGTGAAAGAGCAAATTATTTACGACGTATTGGCGATATGATTTCACAATATGGCGATGAATTGGCAGAACTAGAAACGAAAGATAATGGTTGGGTTATTCGTGAAACAAAATTCGGACTTATTCCTATATTATCAAGTATTTGGTACGATGCAGCAGCTGCAGCGACAAATGTTGGGAGCAAGGGCGAAACCGTACAGCTTGGGCCAAACACTGTAGGATTTACAATTCGTGAACCTTTCGGGGTTGTGGTAGGCATTATTCCTTGGAATTCAGCATTATGGACTTTTACAGTTAAAGCAGCTGCAGCACTTGCAGGTGGTAACACAGTTATCATTAAACCATCAGAGCTAGCAGCAGCTGCACCGCTCCGCTATGGTGAAATTATTCAAAGTATCTTACCACCAGGCGTATTAAATGTTATTTCTGGTACAGGGGCTGAAGTGGGCGATGCGCTTGTCCGTCATCCAAACGTTAATAAAGTAAGCTTAACAGGTTCAGGAAAAACGGCGCAGGCAATCGCCGAGTCTACTGCGCAACATCCTAAATCAATGGTATTAGAACTAGGTGGCAAATCACCGAATATTATTTTTGAAGATGCTGATTTAGCGAAAGCAGCAAATGGCGTCACAGTAAATGGTATTTTTACAGGCAATGCAGGACAACTTTGTGTCGGAGGCTCACGTATCCTAATTCAGCGCTCTGTCTTAGAAAGAATGATTGCTCTAATGAAAGAAGAAATGGCAACACATATTCAATTGGGCAACACATTAGACATGCAAACGCCCATGGGACCAGTTGCCAATGAAATGCAATACAAAAAGGTTTGCTCCTATATTGAGCTAGGACAACAAGAAGGCGGTGAAATCATCGTTGGCGGACGCTCTGGTGGTGCCAACTTGTTACCAGGTCAAGATGATTTAGCGGATGGCTATTGGATCGAACCAACCTTACTAAAAGTTGAAAGTAATAACTTGCAAGTTTGCCAAGAAGAAATTTTTGGGCCAGTTGCTGTCGTGATACCATTTGATACAGAAGAAGAGGCACTTGCCATTGCCAATGATACAGAATACGGATTAGGTGCCGGTGTTTGGACATCTGATTTAAATCGTGCCCATCGAATGATTCGCTCTATCGAATCTGGAAATGTATGGGTAAATACGTATCGTATCGTTGGAACTGAACTTCCATTCGGTGGCCAAAAAGCGAGTGGCTTTGGTACAGACTCTGTACTCGAATTCACGCGTGAAAAAACATGCTATATTCAAATTGGCTAACGTGTAACGACGGATAGATAGGTATGAAAATATAATCGTAGGACAAGTAAAAATGAAACGGGGAATAGTATGCCACAAACAAAAAACGGACTATTTTATGGATGGTATATTGTTTTAACAAGCTTCTTGATTATGTTTTCGGCATTCTCCATAGTAAATTCTCTACACAGTTTATTTCTTGTGCCGGTAACAAGCGAATTGGGCATGACAAGAACAACTTTTTCGATTGTACTTTCCGTAGGAGGTCTAGGTGTTGCGATAGCTTCACCTTTTATGGGAAAGCTCCTTGCTAAAGGTAATATGAAGTTAATAATGTCAATATGTGTTATATTTGCAGGCTGTGGCTTTATGTTGTATTCCTTTGCGCAGTCGGCAATCTATTTTGCCATCATCGCCTTTTTTATAGGAGTATGTGTTGCTGGATTTTCCAATATTCCTATATCCATTATGCTGACGAATTGGTTTTATGAAAAAAAGGGGCTAGCTATGGGATTGGCATTCGCTGGTTCAGGTGTCGGGACTGCAGCACTTAGCCCTATTTTAACAACGTTAATTTCAAATTATGGTTGGAGAACAACATATGTCATTGCAGGCGTACTAATTATCGTAATTTCATTGCCATTAATTTTATTTTTCACTAAGAAAAACCCTGCTGAAAAAGGGACGATGGCACTTGGTGCTGATCGTGTCCAAGAGGAGCAAGCGAATACCACTCAATCGGGTTTAACGCTGAATGAGGCAAAGAAATCAGGTGTATTTTGGCTATTTATTTTAGGTGTCGTATGCTTCGCACTTGTTGCTGGCGGGGTACAAATGCATATACCGGCTTATTTAATTGATATTGGCCATCCTGCGTTATTTGCTGGTACAATTTTCGGTCTGTTATCTTTATCAAACACTGTTGGAAAGCTAATTCTTGGAGCCATTTTCGATAAATTTAGAACAACAGGCGGAATCCTATTTGTAGGTGTTTGTATGACAATAGCGATGGTGTCATTGCTATTGGCAAACGCTAAGAGCTTTGCATTCATTTTCGCTATTGCCTACGGATTTAGCATTGTCATCACGACAATCGGCCCTCCGTTTATGACAGATGATTTGTTTGGCAAAAAAGATTTCGGTGCCATTTTTGGCTTCGTGCAGGTATTCTTCGTTGCAACGAGCTCACTAGGCGTTATCGTTTCTGGTCTTATCTATGATCTTACAGAAAGCTACAAAGTGGCATGGATCATTTTTTTAGGACTATTTATACTCAGTATGCTTTGTATATTAATTGCTAATGGTATGACAAAGAAAAAGCGCTTAAATGTTGAGGAGATTGACATGGAAGAAAGTATTGAAGTTATTTAACATCGCTCATATTTTTAGTAAGAGAGTTTCCTCCTAGAGGAAGCTCTCTTTTTTGTTATGACTTCAATTACAAGTAGGTCAGTAACGTCAAGAGAGTCATTTGCCTACTGCATTTAGGGAGAAATATTAATCAATCCGCATTTTGCCTTTCGCTTAAGAACAATTCGGTGAAGAGTTATCATAGAAAAAATCTATGGTTATTATAGAAATTATAGAATTGATTGATAGATGGTATTTTTTTATAATTTTATATAAGCACTAATTATTGCAAATGAAGGAGGAACTACAGATGACAAATATTGCTGGTATTCATATACCTGACAGTCGTTTGGCATTAGACGCACAGGATATTTTAAAGGAGCATGGTTCAGAATTGCTGTGGAATCATTCAAATCGTGTGTATTTGTTTGGTGCACTACAAGGAGAAAAAGCAAAGAAAAAATATGATGGAGAGCTTCTATACGTAAGTGCCTTGTTTCATGATTTAGGCTTAACAAAGCATTATAGTAGTCAAGACAAGCGCTTCGAGGTAGATGGTGCCAATGCAGCACGTCAATTTTTAGCACATTATCAAATTGATGAAGATTCAATTCAGTTAGTCTGGGATGCCATCGCACTCCATACGACAATCGGCGTAGCTGAGCATAAAGAAAATGAAGTGGCATTACTCTATGCAGGGGTAGGGCTCGATGTGATGGGAGAGGGCTATTATGATTTGACTGATGAAGAACGAAATGCCATTATAAAAGCTTTTCCACGTAATCAATTTAAAAAAGAAATTTTGCCAGCCTTTTTTGAAGGATTTAGACATAAGCCTGAAACAACATTTGGCAATATAAAATCGGATGTTTGTGCCCTATATATTCCAGACTATAAGCCTAAAAACTTTTGTGATTGCGTATTGCACTCACCTTGGTCTGAATAAATTAAGCGTAGATAAGGGGGATATATAGATGTTAAAACTTGCACAAAAGAAAATTCGACACGAAGCATTACAACATAAAATTGTCTCTGCTCAAGAGGCGGCATCTTGGATAAAAGATAGCATGTTATTAGGAATGAGTGGCTTTACACGGGCGGGTGATGCAAAAATAGTACCACTAGCACTTGTAGAAAAAGCAAAAACGGAAAAATTCCAAGTGGATGTTTATACAGGAGCTTCACTTGGTCCAGAGGTGGATCAACTGATGGCGGAAGCAGGTATTATTCGTAAACGTGCACCTTATCAAGGTGATCCAGCTATTCGACAACTGATAAATAGTGGAGAAGTATTGTATACAGATGCCCATGTATCGCATAATGCGGAATTAATTCGCCAAGGCATTGTCGGGCCGATTGACTTTGCCATTATTGAGGCAACTGCGATTACTGAGGATGGCTTGCTTATACCGACTACCTCTGTAGGTAATTCTCCAATTATTTTACAAATGGCTAAAGAAATTATTATTGAACTAAATGTTTCGCATCCTGATGCACTAGAAGGTATTCATGATATCTATATACCTGATGTACAAGGGAAAAGAGTGCCGATTCCATTAACGAATGCAGGGGAGCGAATTGGAACGATTGGTATTCCCATCGATGTTACAAAGGTACGAGGAATCGTGCTATCTGAACAAACAGATGCGCCATCTACAATTGTACAGCCAGATGAAGAAACTGCTAATATGGCAGAGCATTTACTTAATTTTCTACGTGATGAAGTGAAGGCTGGCCGTTTAACAAAAACGTTAGCACCGCTACAATCTGGTGTAGGATCGGTAGCAAATGCCGTTTTAAATGGATTTTTAGAATCCGAATTCGAGGATTTAGAAATCTATTCGGAAGTATTGCAGGATGCGGTATTTGAGTTAATCGATGCAGGCAAAGTGAAAACTGCTTCTGGGACATCCATTACATTATCAAAAGAACGTGGTGAGCAAGTATATAGTCAACTAGAAAACTATATAGACAGTTTGATTTTACGACCTCAGGAAATATCGAATCATCCTGAAATTATCCGTCGTTTAGGTTTGATTTCTGTCAATACAGCACTTGAAGTTGATATTTATGGAAATGTAAATTCTACACATGTTTCTGGAACGAAGATGATGAATGGTATAGGAGGTTCTGGCGATTTCGCTCGCAATGCACGTTTGGGTATATTTGTAACGAAGTCCTATGCCAAGGGCGGTAATATTTCAAGTATTGTCCCGATGGTCTCTCATGTGGATCATACCGAGCATGACGTAGACGTTATTGTGACAGAGTTTGGTGTAGCTGATTTACGTGGCTTAGCACCAAAAGAACGTGTACCATTAATCATCAATAATTGTGCACATCCAGATTATCGTCCGCAATTATGGGCATATTTCCATGCTGCAGTAGAGAAAACAGGCAATCATCATACACCTCATTTACTTGAAGAAGCACTTTCATGGCATGTGCAACTTGCGAAAACAAAGACAATGAAAAAATAAAGCGAAAGATGACTAAGTATAGTACTTAGTCATTTTTTTCATTAGCCCAAAATAGAAAATCCACCAAACTTGGCATATGAACAGCGTAGTTTGGTGGATTTGTTTTGTTAAGAAGATTTTATTAATAGATGAATAAGATTTAGACTCTCTTTAGAAATAGAAAAACCTGCTTTTTTAAGTCCATCAATCATTAATTGAATATAAGCTTTCGCTGCAAAATTAATGAATTTATCTTTTCTATATAATAGTACGATTTCACGTTCTAAGGGAGGATTAAATATAGTGCGCTTGCAAATCGTATTGGAAAAATATTGGTCATAAAGCGTTTCTGAAATGATTGTTGCGCCAACATTTTGTTCAACTAAATTAAAAATGGCTTGAACACTTGCAGTCTCTATCTTTGGGTGGACATGAAGCTTTTCTTTACGAGCTGCACGATCAATCAATTTCCTGCATTGATTGATTGCCGGAAACAAGATAAGTGGTGTCGTTAATACATCTTGAAATGCGATTTCTTCAGATTCTATAGGATAATCACGATGTGCTACGAATAGCAGTTCTTCTGTAAACAGTGGAATCATGATAAGCTGCTCTTCTGCATAATCAAAATACGCTTGTTTATAGGAAATAGCAAAATCAATTTTATTGTCTTTAAACTGCTTTAATAAATCATCCGAGCTATTAATACATACTTCTAAAACTGGATAGTCACGATGGTAGTCTAATAAATAATTGGACACCAAATTTGTTAATTCACCAGGTAACGTACCAATTACTAATTTACCTGCTTTTAATTGTTTCAAGTCACTAATTTGATTACTTGTATTATCGATTGCACGGAATATATGAATACATTGCTCTTGCAATATTTTACCGGCTTCTGTAATCGCGATTTTTTTCCCTATACGATCAAAGAGTGGAATGCCAAGCTCCATTTCCAATACTTTAATTTGATGGCTTAGCGTTGGTTGAGAAATATTTAATTTTTCTGCAGCCTTTGTAAAATGAAGTTCATCACATAGTACTTTAAAGTATTCAAGCTGGCGAATCTCCATAGACGTACCTTCTTTATTTTTTTCTTATATTATAACATGCTTCAAATAGAGAATCTTAAAATCTAGCGAATTACAACTTGGTTTTAATAACGTCAAAAAACTTGTAGTGGATGGATTGTAATAATAATTATCAGCTTCGAAAGCCTACGAATCACGCATCTTCAACCATCCTGCGTGCCTAAAATTCCAAATTAAACGAGCGAATAGAACGTTTAGTATAAAGTGCTATCGGTTAACCTAGTTGTATTCAAAAATACTTATATGGAGGTGTATAATGCTTGGATAATATGGCTAATTTGAATTTTCCTCCGTTAATGATTGAGCTATTAGAAAAGTTTCCACCTTCGGATGACATAAGCTTAAAGCCTTTACAAATAGAAGATAATACAGTTTATATCTTTTACTTAAAATCAGCAATAGATGGTACTAAATTGCATGAAATGCTTATAAAACCTTTTTTCGAGATGAAATCAAATAAGAGTTTTACATTCTATATTGAATCATTACCTAACTTAACAAAAATGCAATTTGGGGAAGAACTACTAATCGAAATAACGAAGGGATATGTCCTATTAGCGATTAATGATGCATTTTATTTGATTGATATTAAATTAGTCAATTCAATGGCTTTACAACAAACACTCATTGAGCCTACTGTATACGGACCTCAAACAGCATTAAGCGAGGATATTGAGACGAATTTAAACATCATTCGTCAGCGTTATCATGAACC
Source organism: Lysinibacillus sp. NPDC097868 (assembly GCF_044761135.1). Classification (NCBI taxonomy): domain Bacteria; kingdom Bacillati; phylum Bacillota; class Bacilli; order Caryophanales; family Bacillaceae; genus Lysinibacillus; species Lysinibacillus sp. NPDC097868. The sequence goes on from NZ_JBIWBS010000001.1 coordinate 1,531,516, forward strand.
ATCATTAAAGTTTGACACGCATGCCTTAAAAGGGAAAAGTCACAAGACTTTGGTCATTATGTATGATGAAAGGACAGTAAAGCAATCTGTTCTTCAAAATATCCAAGAAAAAATAAAAAATTTAGACGTCCCGCTTATTCAATCTACTGGAGAATTACAGCTACATCTAAATGGTTCTAAATTTTCCCTTTTCCCCATTACCATATTGACGGAGCGACCTGACCGTATTTCCTACAATCTTGCTGCAGGGAAAGTGGTAATTATGTTAAACGGGAGTCCTCAGGCTTTGATCGCTCCCGTTGTATTTTTTGACTTTATGACATCGATGGAAGATAACTATCATACTTATTGGATCACTTCGTTTACATTGATTCTCCGGTATATTGGTTTATTTGTCTGTTTTGTATTACCTGCTATGTATGTTGCAATCACATCCTATACGCCAGACATACCAAGAACGGAATTGGCACTTACTGTTGCTGGGAGTCGAGTAGGCGTTCCATATCCGTCCTTTATCGAGGTAATATTTATGCTTATTTTTATGGAGTTTCTTACGGAGGCAAGTATACGATTGCCAAAGGCTATTAGTGCAACAGCTACGACAGTTGGTGGGCTAATTTTAGGAACTGCGGTTACTGAAGCTACATTAGCCTCGAATATAATGATTATTATTGTTTCAGCTGTTGCCATTACAAGCTTTGTCATTCCGATTAGTGAAATGAGTTTTTCTATTCGAATTTGCAGGTATTTATTAGTCATCTATACTACGCTATTCGGTATGATGGGGTTAATTTTAGGATCTATATGGCTGTTAATGTTCTTGGTAAATAAACGAAGTTTTGGTGAGCCCTATTTAAAAGTGTATTGGCGGTCAGATAGGAAGGAATTAGAGGTGCGAACAAAAGGATGAGCCGTTATCTATATTACTTTATACTTGTCACAATGGTTACAAATCTTATAGCATCGGTGCCTAGAATTTTAATGAGAGATAGTAAAGATGGCGTCATACTATCTATGATGATTGCAGTCATTTCTGGAGTTATTCTTACTATCATTGTCATAAATTTATTTAGTTACTTTCCAAATATGACCTTACCCGAAATATTGAAGAAGAGTACGCCTAAATGGTTTTATTATCCCATTTTATTATATTTCGCCTGTTCATGGTTTGCAGCGGGTCTTATTACACTTTCAACGTATGTCTTTATGTTTAATACATTTTTGTCCTATGAAACCTCTATTACCATTACGACACTGGCATTTTTATTGGTTATTTCTTTTGGCATGTTTATAAAAGAGAATAGTGTTCTTTATATAACTGAGCTTATTTTAATCATTTTTTTACCTATCATTATCTTTTTAATCATAAAAATATATACTGAACCAAAATTAGAATGGGACTTTGTAAAAATAGCTTTTACGTACATCAATGATTATCCTAGTTATAATTCTTTTTCAGCATCTACGTATATTTTTATTGGTGCAGTGAACATCATTATTTTTAATAAATATATAAAAATAAAGAAAAAAGCCGGATTAAAGCATTTTGCCATATTAGGTATATTAGGTGCCTTTACTTTATTTACAACCTATTTTATACCAATTGGATTTAATGGCTTTGAACAAATTGAAAATCTTACGTTTCCTTGGATTACTACGAGTGATTCTGTACGCATGAAATATTCGTTAATTGAACGCGTCACGTTCCTTTTTGTCATCGTATTTATAGGGGTTGCCTTTATTAGTTTATTGATACACTGGTATGTCTCGTTAAAATTATTTGAAAGCATAGTCCATTTTAAAAAATTGAAATGGAAAGATACAAACCTCACACCATATTTAGTTATTCTTCTATTCGGATTAATTGCATTAGCTACGACACGTGTCATTAATGAATTTGAATTAGTGAAATTATCAATGCTTTTTTATGATTTATTACCGTTATTTTACGGTGTTTTAATCGTTAGTTTACTAACTGCTAAACGGAGGCTCAAATTATAATGGCACATTTAAAATATTTAATTATGTTCATTGTCGTTATGAGCTTTCTTACGGGCTGTGGATTTAAAGATATTGATAACCGAGTGTTTGTTACAGGGATTGGAATTGACCCTTCCGAGAACGAGGAGGGGAAGTATAGAGTCACACTGAAATTAGCGATCCCTGTTTCCATCAAAGAAAAGAGTAATACAAGTTCAAGTTATCAATTTTTAGTGCATGAGGGAGATAATATCGGAGAGATTATCCAAATATTAGAGACCCATACGGATAAAGTTTTAGAGTTTGGTCATGCCAAAGTTATTTTAATTAATGAAACACTTTTAGAAGAAAATTTAAAGGATTTTATGGATTATTTATTTAGAAGAGGTGACATCCAATCTATTGCATATATAGGTGCTGCTAGAAGTTCAGCTGAAGAGGTATTACGAACCTTACCAAGAGGGGAATCCGTAGTGGCTTCTCCGTTAACAAAGTTTTTTGGTGAAACAGGGAATGATAGTACTTATGTAGTCTCTGTCTATTTATATGAAATTCGAAGGGATTTTCACAGTAAAGGGATAGATGCAATACTACCTATCGTTGAGACCAACAAATCAGGTACACAATTAATTGTAAATAAATTGTTAGTAGTGGGGGATAAGGGGAAACCACTTGAACTGACCTCTAAATATACGCAAGCTTTTAATGCTCTTAAAAATAGCGTTCCTGGATATAGTTTTAGGCTTGAAAGCGAAGGTTTTAAATTATTAATAAATATGACGACAACTAAAATGAAATACACCATCATACAAGAAAATGGAAAACCGAAATCTATAAAGGTTAATGTAGAGATGTCTGGTACAATAAGTCAGTCAAATAAGACGTTATTAATGGATAAGTTGGAAGACTATAATCAATTAGCTGCGAGAGAAATAAAACAGGAATTGGAAGAAATGTTTACTTCCCTTCAAGAAAAAGACCTTGATCCTTATGGATTTGGCTTGAGGTACCGAACAATGCAATTACATCAAAAGGGTATCATTAAAAAGTGGGAAAATGCTTATCCTAAATTACCAATTGATGTAACTGTAGACGTCAATTTAAAAACTACAGGAACAATTGATTAATTTTTTCATAGGTTGTTCACTAGTGCTTGCTTAAGAACATGAACAATCAAAACTATAAATAATTTAAAGGGCCTTTCTAATTTTCACTGTAGAAAGGCTTTTAATTTAGAGATAAAAAGTAAAGCATGTAGCGATAGAAGCGGAAGATCAATTAAAGGTATCTTTGCAAAGGACATACGTTCAAAGTCAGAAGATACAAAGAAGGAGCTCAAGAAAATTCTTAATGCGTTGCAAAATGCTCGTTTCGCATAGATTGTTGCTTTTCTAGAAAGTAGATATAGTAAAGGTTTCAATATTAATTTGGATAATTAATGGCTTCTTTAAATTCATCGGTAGCTAGTATATTGTAAAACATATTTCTACTATTTACGTTCGCTATTGTACCTGTTTTTGTTTGGTCTATCCATAAATAGTATTCACTATCGTTAAGTTTGATCTTATATTGTGGAACAATTTTATTGTCAACCTCTCCAAATTCTCTCGCTTTTTTAAATGTCTTCTCAATAATTTTAATATCCTTCGCATCAGATACTGTTTGTAATGTATCAGGTTTTACTTCCTCGAAATTCATCAATTCTTGAATTTCTATAGTTGTCGTTGTTTCCTTATTATCGTTACAGGCTATTAGCCATAGAGAACAAATAACTAAAATAAAAAATATTTTTATTTTCACCATGCTTCACCTCTTTATATATTAGCTGAATTACATACATCTCCATAATTATTACTTCTTCATACTTCAAAAAACACCTGCATTATTTAGGTTAAATTAACTTAATGAATTCAATTTTTAAAAGGGAAGATACTTTTGAAACATTGTTAGAAAAAAAGAGGTTTGAAGGAATCTATTATAAAAAAGATTGTTTGCACAAAATCAAATCAAGAGATTTTTAACGAACTATTTTAAGTACATATTGTATAAACGTTCGTGTAAAAAATGAAAAAATGCTGTTTGCTCATCGGCTGGATACTTTACTAAATGATTAAAACCCGAACAATATATTGAATGTACACTTAACATGGATGTTGAACTGTAGGAGCGGAAAGCTTAGCTTATTCTTTATTCAAAGTATGTTCTTGTGTTTAAAATTGCACTATAAAACCCATCTGGGCAACGTTCTTACCTTTGATATGTTTTTTTCTGTTCTCTTAGCGATTAAGCAAAGAGACTTTCTTCATATCTATCATTCTGAGAGCAGTTGTTGTTAAAAATATACAACATTGTAATATAAGTGTTGACGATAAGTGATTCGAAACATACAATAAAAATGACACTGGTGTCATTTTTATTGTATGGGGGGGAGATAGCTATGCCAAAGGTAAGTCATGATTATGTTAAAAGAAAGAAAAAGGCCATATTAGAAGCAGCTTTATCGGTGTGTAAAGTTAAGCCAATCTATGAAGTTACGATGAGGGATATTATTAAAGCATCCGGCGTAAGCCAAGGGGGGATTTATCGCTATTATTCAGATTTAGATGAAATACTTGTTGAAATAATTAATCAAGCTAATGCAAATGCCGACTATAAGAAGGATGTAGATGTCATAATTGAAAACAGCTGTACACCTAAAGAGACGTTAGAAAAGCTGTTTACTTTTCTCGGTAAGTACATTAAAGAAAACTTATCAACGGTAGGCAAAATCCATTTTGAACTTACAATCTTGTTTACCAACAATCCTGAGAGACAAATAAAAATTTTACCTAACATTACCGAAAATGAAAGCGGACAATACTTAGTCGAGCAAATCTTTAATACAATTCATAAGGGTATTTCTTTAGGGAATTTTCATCTTGCTGTACCACTAGAAGATTTATTTACATTTATAATGACTTCTATTGATGGAATTGTCAGAGATGTTGTTTTACAAAAATGTTACGGTATGTTCCAAAATGAAGAAAAAGCATCTTTTGATGAGATTCGACTAATGAACACTTTATGCAAGTCTGTACAATCATTATTGGGTTGTAAATGAGGGGGAAGTATACATGGGTAAAGAGGTAGGAAGGTTTCTATTCTATACATTTTCTTTGTCATGGATTCCTTGGGGTGGTTTAGCATTTTTAACACAAATCAATTTGCTTAAGTTTGGAACTGCTTTCTCAATAATATTGTTTATTCTTGGTGGTATAGCACCTGGTATTAGTGAGATTTGGCTAAAAAAGAAGTATAGTTCTACAGATGAGTTTAAGCTGTTTATTAGTAATATAAAAAATCCTAGACATCCTTTAGCCTGGTATCTTTTTACGGTCGGACTAGCGTTTATAGCTTGTTTTTTGCCAACTCTTTGGGGTGGAGCAACTATGCAGAAACCTCTTTATCTAACATTTATTTACTTGCCAATTATGATTATTGGAGGGGGTTTGGAAGAAATCGGCTGGCGGGGCTATTTACAACCTGCATTGCAAAAAAGATGGTCACCTTTTACTAGCACTCTCATGGTGGGAGGGATATGGGCAATATGGCATCTGCCATTATGGTTTGTGGTTGGTTCAAATCAAACGAGCATGAATTTTCTTTGGTTTACACTTATTGCTTTAGCATTATCATTTCTTATGACAGTCATTTATCAATATACGAAAAGTATTTTTCTCTGTATTATATTTCATGCTTTAATTAATTCATTTTGGGAAGTGTATATTCCAAGTTCAAATGTTTCGTCCGGGTTACTTACGCTTGTATTAGCGCTAATTATTTTTATTGCATTTGAAATCTATCAAAAGAAGAATATCGCAAAACGTCATCATTTTCTTCATGGATAACAATCCATAACTATTCTTGTGTAATGCAATTATCTTTATAAATAAATTCATTTGCAGCAAATGAGTGCATGTTTTGATACAATAATATTTCTATAAAATTGGCTGGATTTTGTGATTGCAATAATAGAATTATCATTAAGACTATATTTAAATAACAAATAGAAGTTTGTAGTTCAAAATATTGTAACAGAAAAGCCGTTTCCTTGAAGGAAACGGCTTGATCTTTGCTTATAAACGCTTTGTGGTGGGGAAAATGAGTGTAAAATACAGTCATTTAACAAAAGCTAACTGGTAAAAAAGCATTTACTGCAGTAGAGAAGAACAAATTTGGGTAGTGTATAAGTCAAGGGGAAATTAATCCATTCTAATTTGCTTGGATTTGAAAAATTATTATACAGAATGCTTTACAAAAAGGGGACCGTACATGGAAATTTTAATATCAATATTATTTTTACTCGTTTTATTATTAGTTACAAATGTGCTCGCACATTATATTCCTTTCATTCCAATTGCTCTTATACAAATAGCAGTTGGCATTGTCGTTGCTTTAGTAACAAAAGATTTCACCTTTGAGATTGAATCAGAATGGTTTTTACTATTGTTTATTGCTCCGTTACTTTATTATGATGGGGCACATTTTCCCCGTGAACAATTATGGAAAATGAGGTTACCTATTTTAGGTAACGCAATTGTCTTAGTATTATTAACTACTATTGTCGGTGGTCTATTTGTGCACTGGATGATTCCTTCAATACCATTAGCTGCTGCATTTGCTTTAATGGCTATTTTATCGCCAACTGACCCAGTCGCGGTAAATGGTATCGCCAAAAGAGTCCACATTCCAGACCATATAATGAATTTGGTTCGCGGTGAATCTTTAATCAACGATGCATCGGGGTTAATCGCGTTTAAATATGCTGTTGCAGCAATTGTAACAGGTTATTTTTCGATGAAATCAGCAACAATTGACTTTCTATACATGTTCTTTATAGGCGCACTTATTGGGATATTCGGTGCATTATTTCTGTTTTGGATACGCCTTCAATTACGGCGCATAGGAATTGTAGATGTAACATTTTACGTATTGCTACAAGTACTAGCACCCTTTATTTTATTTTTCCTATCCGAAGAAGTATTTCATGCATCTGGTGTTATATCTGTCGTTGCGGGAGGAATTATTGCAACCATTATTAAAGAAAAAGCAGTAAGTATTATTGCACAGGAACATTTAGTAACACAGCATTTTTGGTCAATGCTAACATTTACATTAAATGGAATAATTTTTATTTTACTTGGATTGATGCTACCTACTGCAACGAAACTTATACTCGTAAGTGAAGAAATAAACAATAGTGTACTTATTTTATATGTATTGGTTATAGGTTTTCTGGTGTTAGGAATCCGCTTTATTTGGACGATGTTTTTCGATCTACTGGATAAAAAATTATTTAAAAGTGAAGATACTTTAACTTTTAAAGATCATATCGTGACAACACTTGTAGGGGTTCGAGGAACGATTACGATGGTAGGGATTTTATCGATACCGTTACTAACCAACCAAGGGGATCTATTTCCTGAGCGACAATTACTCCTCTTCTTAGCAGCAGGTGTAATTTTATTTACCTTGGTAATGGCTACTTTATTTTTACCTTTTTTAAACAAACAGGAAGCAACACAACAATCCAATTTAATGAATGAAAAACGAAAGATGATTGAACATGCCATTCAAAGTATTCAACTTGAAACGGATGAGGAAAATGCTCCAGTTGCTTTAAGTTTAATAAATCAATATAACGCCATGTTATTAAATATTGAGCTAGAACAGTCAGAGGCAGTACTTCAAACTTACAAGCAAAAAATACTGGAAGCTAGGAAAGTTGGGATGGAATTAGAAATATTTTATACACATCAATATATGACTGAGCACGGATTTAATCAAACAATTCAACATGAAATAAACTATTTTCTTAAAGAAAGAAAAGATATGTTGAATAACCGTTCATTTACTTTATTAAAACGTCGTTTGCGTAATTTTTCACGTGAACGCAAGTTGAGCAAACTACCTATCGATATTGTAGAACAAATAAATAATGTAAAAAAAGATTTAACGGATTATGTATCATCATCAATTGTAAAGCATGTTCAAGAAACGAATGAACATTCTTTAGATATTGCGCAAAAAGTGGCGATGTACTATCGTCATCCACAATATGCTACGAATAAAATGGATTCTTCCAAACAGGAGGAACTAAAAGAATACTTAGCTTTAATAGCAATTGAAGCACAACGAAGCCTTATAAATGAATGGTATCAAGCTGGTAATATAAATAATGAATTGGCAAAAGAATTAAGAAGATTTGTCATTAATTTAGAAAGTGTTATTTTACTCGAAGAAGAGGAGTAGAACGTGAATGCATAGGTTCATTTTTCTTCGGAATAAATAGTTATATTCAATTTACAACACCCGTCATTATTAAAATCAAAAACATTTTGTAATGAAAATTTTTGCTTGTAAAGTGAAATGATTGATTATATTATTTATATTAAATAATTGAATAAGGCGACATGACTATGGACGTCATGTTAGCGAATTAACAAAGAAAATGTTTAAATGCAGCGCCTCCTAGCATCTTAGGAGCGCTGCATTTTTATTTTATTTAGGAGTGGAAAGATGGATAAAAGAATTTACCTACTTGCGATTATTACTTTTATAGTAGGTCTAGTTGAATTAGTTATTGGAGGATTGCTTCCACTTATAGCTGAAGATTTGAATATTTCATATGGCCAAGTAGGATTGTTAATCTCAATGTTTTCGTTAAGTTTTGCAATATCAGGTCCCATTTTGTTATCTTTAACCTCAAAGATGGAGCGCAAAAGGTTATTTCTAATTGTCTTGTTCATTTTCTTTGTGTCTAATATGATAATTGTGTTGAGTGATTTGTATGTTTTCCTTATGGCAGCAAGAATTTTATCTGCCATGTGTGCGTCGCTACTTGTTTCGTTGTGTATCACAATCGCTTCTCAAATAAGCGATGATTCGCATACGGCAAGAGCAATTGGCCTTGTATTAATGGGGGTTAGTGCTTCTTTAGTTTTTGGAGTTCCGTTTAGTTTATGGTTAGGAAGCGAATTAGGGTGGAGAGCACCGTTTTTATTTATTGCTATTTTGACATTGTTGCTTATGATATTAGTATTTCTTGCATTGGGAAAAATTGAGCCAAATAAGAAATTGCCTTTGAAAGCACAAGTAAAAGCTATAAAGGATAGAAAAATTTTACTTATTCATTCGATCTCTATAGTGTTTTTTACAGGTCACATGACTCTATATGCTTATTTAACACCATTTCTTCAGTCAACACTGCATCTGTCAGAGAAATCTCTTAGCCTTATGTATTTAATCATTGGTGTATTCTCGATATTTGGAAGTTTATTAGGTGGTTATTTTACAGATCGTATTAGTGCAAAACATACTATTATTTCAGTATTGTCCTTATTTACGATAACTATTATTGCGATACCACTACTGAAATTTTCCGTTGTTTTATTCATTGGAGCCATATTATTATGGAGTTTGCTAAGTTGGTCACTTCAACCTGCTATTCAAAGCTATATTGTTTCTTCTTCATCGACTACATCAGATATCCATCAAAGCTTAAATAATTCTGGTTCTCATATTGGGATGGCAATAGGCTCCACAATAGGTGGAAATATTATAGACTCATATTATGTCGAATTAAATGCAATAATCGGTGGTACAATTACTTGCATCGCAATAGTCATTTCTATAATAGCCTTTAAAATGCAAAAAAATTAGGGTAATTGGAGTAGGTTAATCAAAGATACTATATACAGTCAATTTTTGTACAATACAGGGCAGGCAAGAAAAAAAGAATGCAATCATAAATAGGTTAAAAAAACTAGTCCCCTAAAAAATGGAGGCTAGTTTTTTGTGGAACAAGCTAATAATGCACTTTAGTTCAAGCAGACATTTTCATTTGAATATATTTTGAATTAGAATGCTAATATGTGGGGGAGATTGTAAAAATTGAGGTAATTACACCCCAGTTGTCGTGCCAACGATTCATAGTAGAAGGATACTGAGTCGTCCATATTTTAGTAACCTCATTAAGGCGTTTAAGAACATTTTTTTGAAAATAGAATTAGAGAAAATAATTAAACTTTTTTATAAATGTTATAAAGTGTTTCACAAATGAAGTGCTCATTCTGATCAAACAATTTATCAATTTAACCTAATGCTCAGTGCGTATTTAATAATATTGAACTGAAATATAGTTTAAAAAGTTAGTAGTTCCAAATATAAATGTACCCCTAGGACAATAGAAAAAGGTACTTTTGCAATAGAGAGACAAAAGTACCTAAACTTTATTTAGGGTTTTAAAACCACTTTAATACAGTCTTCCTGTTTTGTATCGAATATTTCATAACCGTGTTTAGCTTTTTCAAGAGGGAGGACGTGTGTAATGATATCACCTGCATTCACTTTACCATCAGCGATTAAGTTATAGACATGAGGCATGATATGAACAACTGGGGCTTGTCCAGTACAAATCGCTACATTTCGCTGGAAGATATCTCCGAGTGGGAAGGCGTTGTATCGACCACCATATACACCGGTAATTTGGATAGTTCCTCCTTTACGTACAGCTTGACTGGCTGTGACAATAGCTCCCATAGCACCACTTTGAAGTTTTACGCCACTTGCAAGAAATTCGAGAGGTGTCATTTTTCCGCTCATCCCGACACAATCAATGACAACGTCTGCACCGCCCTTGGTAATCTCTTTCAGATATTCACCACAATTTTCATGGTCTTCAAAATTTACGATTTCGACGTTATTTGTCTTCTTTGCATGTTTAAGACGATACCCGATGTAGTCAACTGCGATTACTCTTTCTGCTCCCTTCAACCAGGCAAATTTTTGTGCTAATAGTCCAACAGGTCCGCAGCCAAGAATAACAACAGTATCTCCTTTCTTTACACCAGCATTATCTACACTCCAAAAAGCAGTAGAGGCAGCATCGGCAAGGAGAACTAGACTTTCATCAGGAACTTCAGATTTCTCTGGAATTTTAAATGGGATAAAATTGCCATATGGAACTCGCAAATACTCTGCCTGTCCTCCCGGAAAACCGCCTGTTGTGTCTGAATAGCCAAAGTAGGCACCCATTTCGCCATTATCGTTTGCATTATCACACTGACTTTCTAAATCATGATTGCAATACCAGCATTCCCCGCATGCAATATTAAAAGGAATGACAACTCGGTCACCCTTTTTAACCTTCGTCACACCCTTGCCAATTTCTTCTACAATGCCCATCGGTTCATGGCCAATGACATAGTCCTGTCCAATATTTGGAATCATTCCGTGGATTAAATGCAAGTCTGATCCGCAAATGGCAGTAGTGGTTACACGAACAATAATATCATCGGCTTTTTTTATTTTAGGGTCTTTTACTTCTTTAACCTCAACATTTTTTATATCTTGAAAAGTGACAGCTTTCATTAAAAAAATCCCTCATTTTCGTTTATTTTTTCGGTGGGGTAGGGAACATTCCTTTTCGATTCATGCTTTTAGGGAATAAATCCAACTGTGCAATACTAATCGCATTTTCGGCAGCTTTAATATCCAGTTCTTTTTGACCTTCTAGATCATAAGGTTTTAACCATTCTTTTTTTAACATCAGCTCAGAAATTTCAAAATATAAATCCATCATGACATCCAGCTGAGTTCTCATGAGTTTCTGAAGAACAGGGGAAGCAGTTTCTGTTAAGGCTATTGAAAGATTTCTAATACCCGTCTTTGTTGTAAGTAAAAACTCAAGAGCAATCCCCGAATCAGTTAGTTCAGGCATTCCAATTGAATTTATAGGATCTAAATAGTCTTCCATACAATTGTCCTCCTAATATTCTAATTCCGATTTAGAGTAGAGCTTAACCATAGCAGTAAGTGCTGGGGTAGATAATTTTACATTTTTGTCCAATAGTGCTCTTAAATCATCATCAAATACCACACCTTGACTCAGCTTTGATTTAAGTAAACTAGTTGTCATAAAGTTAATGACTTCATGAAATTCCATTGTTTCATGAAGTGCTAATTTTTTCTCAAACACGTAATTCGCACCTCCAAATTTTCTTTAAAAAGTCTACCCTATAGAAAGTATATTTATACAAATTCGCCTTAGGGATTAAACTGTATTTCTAAAACTTTATTGATGGCTAGAAAATCTTGTATTAAAGGACGGTTTGATGAAATAACTGTAGTAAGTAAAGAGAACTCTGGATTAAAATTGAATATCCCTCATTATTTTCACTCTATACATCTTCTAAATAACCTAACTGAAAATCCAGTATTTAGCAGATACAAGTAACGCAAGCAATCAAAAAATGCTTTGAGCAAGTAAATGATGAACAGTACTCGGAAACAAGTAAAGTAAAATTTTTTTTGGTTTTAGTTATTCCTTAATGTTGTAAGGCTGACATTAGACCAATTTTTTGACGGGCTGCAATAGGGAACAGAGGATAAGACTGATCTCAGGAGCATAGAGTTAACAGCTACCGCATTAATGGACAATTTCCATGTTTAGAAAAGGGATTTTCCTTTTTATTTTTAGTATGAAATCTCGATAAAACTAAGTGCTTTCAAAAAAGGACCTTCAACCTCAATAACTGTCAGGTCCTTATTTTTTATGCCATTTCATTGGTTTTTTCAATATCTTCTACTTTGATAAACTTCAAGACAACAAACAGGAGAATGAATCCCAATACACCTGCCGTAATATAGCTGGCATTGAGATAGTTTTTCATGACTAGTGACATAATAGGAGGACCGGCTGCAACGCCTATAAATCGTGCCGAGCTGTAAAAAGATGATACTGTTCCTCTTAACTCTTTTCTAATATTGTCCGTAATAATTGTGTCAAGTGCAGGCAATAGTGCACCGATAGCAATCCCCGCTATACTCGTTACGATTAATAAAAGAATCAGTTTTTTGCTTGTAAACCCAACGAAGACAATACTGACAGACATTACAATCAAGGAGACAATGATTATTTTTTTAATTCTCCCCAGATTTCCTTTAATTTTTCGACCAGATATAAAAGAAGCTATACAAAGTAATAAAAGCGGGATGGCCAGGACAAAGCCTTTTTTAATCCCTTTAATATCATGAACTTTTTCGAGGTTTTCGGACAAGAAAAATAGCATACTAAACAATATAAGCATTACGAGGACCCCATTAAGGAATACGGTATACAACCATTTTCCTTCCTCCTTGAAAACCTTTTTTGTATTACGTAAAAATTTTTTGAACTTCAATGGTTCATCATCATCTTTAGGAGCTTTAACGAAGAAAAAAATAAGTACAATCGAAATCAAACTAAGCGCTGAAATGGAAAAGAATGGCAGGAACCATAAAAAAGCAGCAAATATTGAACCTAAAATGGGACTCAACACTTTCCCAAACGTGTTAGACGTTTCAATAATCCCTAATGTGGAGCTTATTTTTTCGTCATCATCCTGATAAAGATCACCTACAAGAGGCAATACGATCGGCATGGCACCAGCCGCCCCAATTCCCTGAATAATTCTGCCAGCAATAATCATTGCGTACGGGTCATCCATTTTCCATGAAGCAAATCCAGCAACCAAACCACCGATTAAAGCTAAAATTAAGCTCGGTAATATTACTATTTTTCTGCCGAAACGATCCGATAAATAGCCAGCTACGGGGATAAGAAAAATAGCTGCGACTGAATAGCTTGTTATAATCATGCTCGACTGAAATGATGTGATTCCGACCTTATCTTCCAGTTTCGGTAGCACGGGAATAAGCATCGAATTTCCCAGTGTCATGATGAGGGGTATGGAAGTCAAACTTACAATACACCAGATACTTATATTAACCTTCTCTTTGTCCATTACCACACCTCGACTAATATTCTTTTAAAGGTATGGTTTCCTTTCGTGTTCATTTTATGCGCTGTTGTTAAGTTTATTGGAATAACACTTGATAAGCCTGCTTGCCAAAGTAGAGCCCGAAACCAATCATTAATAAGGCTGAGATAAAAGAGACCGTTTTCAGAAGTTTTGTGGATAATAATTTACGAGCGACACTAGATAAAAAGGAATAAATAAAATCTACTAAAATAATGCCAATTAAAATGGCGATACTGACCAAAATGATTTCATATCCTGCAGAGATATCAGCTGTTTTTGCAAGTATGGAGCCGTATATTCCCAGCCAGAAAAGGATGGTTAGGGGATTCAAAAAAGACATGAAAAAACCGGCTATGAGGGATTGTCTCAGTCTTGTTCTTTTACTGGTTTTCGAATCCATCTCAATTTTATGTAGCGACAGTAAACTTTCAATACCGGTGTACAAAAGGACAAAACAGCCGAAAGACCAAAGTATTGTTTTTAGCCAGATGGAATTGATAAATTGTCCAATTCCAAAATAGACGATAAACATATATATAATATCAGTGGCTATGGCACCCAGACTAAAAAACCATGCATGAAAAAAGCCGTTTTTTAAACCTGTATTTAATAGGACAGTCTTAACAGGTCCAATGGTTGCAGCCATTGATATACCTAAAAAGATATGGGCAAATATAGAATTCATAAAATAGCCTCCAATTATCAAAATGTACTTGCATTTTATTCGAAGGCAATGACTTTTAGGACAATTTAAAAGGGCAATTCTAATAGGGTTTTTGGTTTTGTATTCTCTGTTTTGGAGGTTTTTGTTACTATGTGTCGCATCCATATGAACAATTCGAACATACCGCATATGGACTTTTATAAATAAGGGTATTGATGACAAAAGGGACTGCCCTAGGTCATTTTCTTTGTTTTAAGTATATGCATGGGTATGGGATGAACGATCATTATCTTAAAATTAACCGTTATATGAGGGACTGTTACAGATACATGACTTCTATAAATTTTTTTTGATTTCTGTCATCTTTTAAAATTTCTACAGCCTCTCTAAAACGCTGGGAATGGATAACCTCTCGCTCACGTAGAAACTTCAAGCTATCATTTAAATCCGTATCATCTGATAAAACGATAATCCATTGATAAGTTGCACGCGCCTTTTCTTCGGCAGCAATATCTTCATTTAAATCAGCATCACGACTTCTTAATAGCTAGGAAGCACGTAAAACCTATAATATAAACACTTAATGGAAAGGTGATCGATTATTGAACAATTCGAAAAAGAGAAACGATACAAAACAAAGCGTTGCAATAAATGCAACGCTTTGTTCTGAGGATTATAAATAATTTTTAGAATTTAAAAGATAGTATCATTCTTTATATCGATATACAAGGTCCCATCCTTTTGGACTTCTGCATAAAATACATCTACAGTGTTAATACCAGCTGATTATAATTGTTAATCTAGCCATTTTCCATCAAATTAGCTTTCTTAAATTTTCTTTGTTGATTTTCCCCCTTTAGCCTTATTGAGAGTAAATATGTTTTATTACAAAAAGCTTCTAACCATTGATATACTAAGGATTATAGAAAAATTTAAAATGCTATTATTAATGGATTAGAAATAGAAGCTTTAATCGATGAAGGATTAACGCTTTTTTTGTTGAAGTTATCAAAAGAAATAAATCAGGCAGATTGTTATAGCTAACGATAAAGGAGGAGAGGAATAAATGGTTAAACAATTAATTATCGGCGACGTAACACAAGAATTATCTTCTACACGTCGCATTTTGGAACGCTTGCCCGAGGAGCATATGTCATGGCGGCCACACGAAAAATCGATGACGCTTGGCGGACTAGCCACACACCTGATCAACCTATTAAATTGGCAAATCGCAATATTTCAGTACCAGGACTTTGATCTTCTTACAGTGCCGCTACGGCGAGAGGCTTTAAAAAAACGCGCTGACATTCTGGATGAGTTTGATATTAACGTCGGCAAGCTTGGAAAGTTACTGTCCGAATGCGACGAAAAAACGCTTGGCGAAGAATGGACACTACGCCATGGTGATCATATCATCCGCCGTGAGCCACGAGCGATTGCTTTCCGGACCTTTGGTATAAGCCACATGGTCCACCACCGTGCGCAGCTTGGGGTATACTTACGCCTACTCGATATTCCAGTGCCAGGTTTCTACGGTCCTTCAGCAGACGAGGAAGCCAAATGAACTTGTAGAATAGCTATTCAATAAAAGGTAAAGGTAGTCATAAATAAAAATAAACACAACCCCCTTACTTATGTAGTAAGGGGGTTGTGTTTCGGCCCTAATCATAATAACGCTACCTAATGTTTTTAGTTTAATTAGATACCTTTCATCTGTTTTATTGTGTGTCAGCTCATGTTATAATGAGGAGCTTAAGATAATTAAGACTTTTTTATTTGAACGGATGCTAAAAGAAGCCTCCGCAGAACGATAAAGTATAGAGGTGTATGAGAATGAATAAACGTTGGACGATTGGTGAAATTAAAAAATTTGTTGAAAACAATTCGGAAAGTAAGTTGCTATCGACGGAGTATCACGGTTTTTCTCAAAAGTTACTATTCAAATGTGCATGTGGTAATAACTTTGAAAAAACATTTGCGAAATTTAAAAATAAAAACCAAACAAAATGTGAAGTATGCCAACCTATAAAAGAATCACGCTAAACGTAGTGCCGATTTTTATTTTAAAATAATTGGCGTTATTTTTATTAGCTTGATTTAAATCACCTTATTCCTATAGTTACTTTATAGATGAGGTGATTTTTTGGATCTTTTATTACTGAGTAGATTTTGATAGTTGATAATATTTGTGAAGAGGTCATTCCTTATTGAACTGATGAGTTGAGTTAGTTCAATAATAAGAATTAACTAACCGGATTGATAAAAGAATTTTCAAATTGAGTAAATATCTGTTGCAATACAAAACACAAAATCTTAATATCAGAATAAAGTTATATTCTGATAAGTCACCTTACTTTAAAGAGGTGATTTCCTTTTAAATTATATATAAGTAAATGGTTATGTAGAGAGGGCAGATAAATGGAAAACACACTAATTGAAAAACAAATAAAAGCAGTAGCCGATTTGAATCAGCTATGAGGAAACATTAAAAAAAACGTGTAAAATTGGATTTACTAGAAACAGGCTTATGTAGTATTAATCTTGTCATTGTCAAATCAATTAAATATATGTTGTAAAAAAGGACTGTTAGTGCATGCTAACAGTCCTTTTAACTCAAAAGCTTTGAACAACTGAAGAAATAATTCAAAAAAACCGGCAAAATAATTGCCGGTTTAGGAGCTTAAACTTATTTTGAATTATTTTCGTTTGCATAACGACCAGAAGCATATTTTTTCTTCGCTTCTGCTTGTTGATTTTGTTGTTTCACATGATTTACATCGGTTTCTGTCCCAAATTCCACATCCATTGATTTCATCGAGTTCGTGGAACCAGAAGCATATTTTTTCTTCGCTTCTGCTTGTTGATTTTGCTGTTTCACATGATTTACATCTGTCTTATATTGATTATTGTTAGCCATTGAAAATCACCTCCTGCAACTAGTCTGTACAGAAGATGATTTAGTATCCTTAATTTATTTTAGAAAAGGTTAACAAATTTCATTGAGGAAAAGTAACTTTGATAACTAAACAACGACCATCTAGATATAAGATATTTCACTTTATATAAAAATATAGCAATTTTTTAGGAACCTTGACTTATTTTTTATGAATTTATCTAAATATATTGTATTCATTTTAAATCTTTTTTAAAATGGAAGCGAATTCACATTTAAGTGCATGCACGATTATTAATTAACATGAATTTCTTACTTTTAAGGAGGCATATTAATTATGAAAGCAGCAGTCGTAACAAAAGACAAAAGTGTAAGTGTGGAAGAGAAAAAACTTAGATCATTAAAACATGGTGAAGCATTAGTGCAAACAGAATTTTGTGGCGTATGTCATACAGATTTACACGTAAAAAATGCTGATTTTGGTGATGTAACAGGAATCGTTCTAGGACATGAAGGTATTGGTAAAGTTATCGAAGTGGCTGAAGGCGTTACTTCTCTAAAAGTTGGTGACCGTGTATCAATCGCTTGGATGTATGAAAGCTGTGGACACTGTGAATATTGCACGACAGGTCGCGAAACACTATGTCGTGACGTGAAAAATGCAGGTTACACAGTAGATGGTGCTATGGCTGAGCAGGTTATCGTATCAGCTGATTATGCTGTAAAAGTCCCTGATAATTTAGATCCAGCAGCCGCTTCTTCTGTAACTTGTGCAGGCGTTACAACTTACAAAGCTGTGAAAGTATCAAATATCCGTCCTGGGCAATGGATCGGGGTATTTGGTATTGGCGGTCTAGGTAACTTAGCTGTCCAATACGCTAAAAATGTTTACGGTGCAAAAGTAGTTGCATTCGATATAAATGATGATAAGTTAGCGTTTGCTAAAGAAGTAGGTGCAGACGTTGTCGTAAACTTATTAAATGAAGACCCAATTGCAAAAGCGAAAGAACTGACAAATGGTAGAGGTTTAGATGCTTCAGTAATTACAGCGGTAGCTAAAACGCCATTCAACCAAGCTATCGATGTTGTAAAAGCTGGCGCACGCGTTGTCGCTGTTGGTTTACCTGTAGATACTATGGATTTGAATATCCCACGTTTAGTTCTAGACGGTATTCAAGTAATTGGCACATTAGTTGGTACACGCCAAGACTTACAAGAAGCATTCCAATTTGCAGCAGAAGGTAAAGTAGTACCGAAAGTAACATTACGTAAAATAGAAGAAATAAATGAAATTATGGAAGAAATGGAACAAGGTAAAATTACTGGCCGTATGGTTATTGACTTTACAAAATAATTGAAATGTTCATTGCAAGACAAGTGTAAATTTAATTTACACTTGTCTTTTTATTGTTATGGATATTTTATGTAAGCTAAGTAAGCTTGTAAGCAGATTACACTATATGCCACATAATTTTGTTTACTTAAAAATATACACCTTTGTCATATAAAAATCGTGATAAAATTTAGTGTTGTTCCTCCTTATGTTTAGTTGAAATTGAGAAATTTAGTTGAAATTGAGAAAAATACATTAGGCTGTTAGTTCTTTATCAAATCATCTAACATATAATTTTTTTCACAACAATTTACCACGTACAAAACTATTTATATTTATTTACATTAGATATACCATTAAGTACTATTATGTTATACGATATATCGTATAACATAATAGTTTGTAGAATGAAAGAAGGTTTGTAACCGATGGCATATAATGGTGGACCGATGACAGAAGCAATGTATTATGTATTACTAGCGTTAATGCGTCCTAACCACGGGTATCAGCTTATGCATTCCATTACAGAAGTTTCGAATGGCCGATTAAAAATGGGACCGGGGACACTTTACGGTGTACTCTCCCGAATGCAAAAAGACGGTCTTATTTCATTAGCGGAAGATGATGGCAGAAGGAAGACCTATCAAATTACTACAGAAGGAGAGCAAGCGCTGCGTTGCGAGTATAGTCGATTAAAAGCGTTGATAAAAGATAGCACCATTTTAGAGGAAGGTGATGAGCATGAAAACAATCGTCCGTAAACTTCGACCTAGTGATTTATGGCGCATCGGTGAACATGAATCTTGGTTTTCAGACATGGCTGCAATGGGATTCCATCTAAAAAAGATGGGGTTACATTTCGCCCATTTTGTTAAAGGTGAACCGAAAAAAATGAGGTTTAGAATAGATGTATCCATTAATAAGAAGATTACGCCAGAACAAATACAGATGTATGAGGAAAATGGATGGGATTATGTGACAAGCTATAATTTTTTTCACGTATATTCTTCACCCGTTGAACTCAATGCACCAGAACTACATACAGACCCCGCTGAGCAATCTTATACATTAAAGGAACTGGATAAGAAATTAGTGATGAATGCATGTATAGCTACTGGTGCCATGATTTTAATGATCGGTATGTTGTCTGCTCTTTGGTTTCTTGATGGAACACCTACCCTCATTTTGGTTCAAGGATTCGCTATTCAACAATCTATTGTAACCGCCTTTATCGGATATACGACCTATAATGCGCTACAAGCAGCTTTTTCCATTCGTACTTTGCGAAAAAACCTTATCGAAGGAAAACCGATTGATCATCATGCCCCTTGGAAAAAGCACTACCGATTAAATTCAACTTTAGCTTTCTTAATTACAGTAGTTATTGGATTGAGTGCAATATTTCCATTGTTACAGCTTGTAAAAGGTGAGACGAAAACATTGCCCAAAGAAAATGTGGATTTACCCATTGTCAGATTAGCAGATGTCGAGAAGAATCCTGCTTTAGTTCGAGGAGAAACTTCATATATGAGGGATAATGTTGATTGGGAAAACCGGTATACATATAATTGGGGTCCATTGGCACCGGTGCAATATGATACAGATGAAAGTGGAATCGTTCCCGGAGAAATGTGGGAAGACTGGAGTGGTGAATATTCACCAAGTATTCGTACTAAGGTATATCAGTTGAGCATATCGGCTCTAGCGGATAATCTGATTGCTGATTTAATAAAAAGATATAGGTATGGGGATAATCATGAAGATTTTGTTGAAATAAATCATCCACAATTAGATCTTTTGATTGTTCATGAGGAGGGGTCTTCAAAAGAAGTATTTGCTTCTAAGGGTAAAGCCGTTATATATGTTCGTTACAATGGATATGCAGAAATAAATTCAATAATAGAAAACATAATAGTGAAGATTCAATTAATATCAGAATAAAAATTATTCGATTTGTAGTGGACTGATTCAAACTCTTTTTTAGATGAATCAGGTCAAAAAAACATCTCTAACATAAGAAAAATTTAAATGCGGTACTGAAGTAACATCAAACAAATTGGTCCCTTCAAAAAGGCTTAGTAGATATTCCTAAGCCTTTTCACACACATTCGCTTGGGTTAGTGCTACCTCAGTATAGAGAGCCTCTAGCTTGGCAAAATCAAATAAGAATAGCCCAACTCAGCACTTTTTATTTGTCCGGAATCTTGACTTAGAGCTACATAGCACTTTTCATATTTGATTTACCACGCCCCATTTGCACATTTCCTCTAATATTGGCATTAAACTCTTTCCTTTTGGCGTTAAGGAGTATTCCACTTTCGGAGGAATTTGAGGGTATTCTTCTCTGTGAACAATTCCGGAGTCCTCTAGTTCTCTTAACTGAGAACTCAACATCTTGTGAGTGATAGCTGGAATTTTCCGCTTTAACTCTCCATAACGTAAAATCGTATCAGAGGATAATTCATACATAATTTTCATTTTCCATTTGCCACCAATTAACGATAATGTGAAGTCAAAGGGTCTTTGTTTGTTGTCTCGCGTGAAATTATTACTTAATTCTGGCAATAATATTACTCTCCTTTAAGTAAGTACCTAACAAACAAGTGCATACTAGTTTTATTTGTATTCGAGTATATAATTTAGGATGGAATTATGAGTATTTCAGAAGTCTATAATAATTCTATTATAGAATCGCCATATTACTTAATCAAATATAGTTGAAGGAGGATGAATAGATGTCTAAAGAACAGAAACTTATATTTAATACAAATGATTTAAGCGAGGATGAGATGTATAAATTGTTAATTGGCTCTGTAATACCAAGACCGATTGCATGGGTTTCATCCAAAAGTAAGGACGGTATTTTAAATTTAGCACCATTCAGCTTTTTTACAGTTGCTTCTCGAAATCCACCAACACTTTTGATCTCAATAGGACCAGGCGTTAATGAACGAATGGGAAGCATAAAGGATACGTTAACGAACATTCGTGATGTAAAGGAATATATAATTAATATGGTACCTGAGCAGCTTGGGGAAGCGATGTATCGTTCATCGGCTAGTGTAGAGCCAGAGAAAAGCTTGCTGGAGTGACTGTCCAGAATGGTAAAGTTTTGAATGTACCAGCAGTGCTAGAAGCGCCAATCTCGATAGAACTACAGTTAGACCAAATTATTCCTGTCGGTGGAGATTATTTAGTGCTTGGAAAAGTTGAATGTGTCCAAATAGACGAAGCAATCTATGCAGGTAACTATAAAATAGCTATCGATAAGTGGAAGCCGCTTGCTAGTTTGGCAGGTGATTTTGCCGGACTGATGCCTTCATTTTCATATGGGCAAAACTTTCGGTAATGCTTCTATCGCAGTATAATCATAACGGTCATAATGAAAGGGGGATAATTCCCTTTCCTCGCTAACATTGACTCTATTAAAGGAGTTTTGAAAATGAGTATGGTAACTTATATTGGCTTAAATTTTCCAGTAAAACTTAATGAGTATTATACAGAGGAAGTTGAAATTAATTATGTTTTCTCAGACGAAGAACATCGTTATGTAGTTAAGCAGAAGCATTTTTCTACGCCCTATATTTATGAAGTTTTTGAAAAAGGTGAACCTCTGTGGCAAATAAATAAATATCAAAAGATTCATTCAACTCATAACTATGAAAAATCAAAAAAGACTTTTCAACAATTATGTCTTTTACTAAAAGAGTTGCTTCCACAAGGTGATTATTGTGAAATCTTTATTTGTTGGTTGGGCGAAGAAGGTGCAGAGCGTGAGAATTATTTAAAAATTGATTTAAACAATCTACAAATAGAAGCAATAGAGATTTTAGAAAAATGCTTCATCAGAATAGAAAACTAATAACTTAAAATAAAATTGCCACTACTTTTTTAACTTATTAAACTAACGGCGTTGTAAAAAGAAATTTCAAATTGAGTAAATATCTATTGCAAATTCAAACATTAAATCATAATATAAGTATATAGTTATACACTGATAAGTCACCTTTCTTTAACGAGGTGATTTTATTTAAAATAATATATAAGCAAATGTTTATATAAGGGGTGCAGATAAATGGAAAACACACTAATTGAGAAACAATTAAAAGCAGCTGCAGATTTGAATCGCATTAAATTACTTGCATGCATGAAAAATGGGGAGGTATGTGTATGTGATTTTGTGGATGTTCTAGGCATATCACAACCAGCAGTTAGTCAGCATCTACGAAAATTAAAGGAGGCAGGTATTATTACGGAACGTAAAGTAGGGACTTGGAAACATTACCGTTTAGTAGAGGTACAAACGCCACTAATGAAAGGTATTTTAGAACAAATTCAGCCTTTAAACGGGTGCAATTGTGGAACAGATTGTAGCCATGTGGGGGGTACAGATCGTGAGTAATACGTCTTTAACCAAACAGCTTTCTTTTCTAGATCGTTACCTTACCCTTTGGATATTTGTTGCGATGGGTATAGGCGTTTTATTGAGTATTACGATGCCCAATATTGGTGAAGCACTAGAGTCCATGTCTATTGGTACTACATCTATACCGATTGCTATAGGGTTAATTGTGATGATGTATCCCCCTTTAGCGAAAGTAAAGTATGAAGAAATGTGGCGAGTGTTTAAGGATTGGAAAGTGCTTTTACTATCCCTTTTTCAAAATTGGTTACTCGGACCGTTCTTAATGTTCTTTTTAGCCATCATCTTCCTGCATGATTATCCTGAATACATGGCTGGACTCATTATGATTGGTCTAGCTCGCTGTATTGCCATGGTCATTGTATGGAATGATTTAGCGCGTGGCGACCGTGAATACGTAGCTGGTTTAGTTGCTTTTAACTCCATTTTTCAAATCGTGACGTATTCAATTTTTGCTTACTTTTTCTTAAATGTATTACCTGGTTGGTTTGGTTTAGAAAATTTCCATGTATCTATTTCTATGTGGGAAATTACAAAAAGCGTACTTATATACTTAGGTATTCCATTTGCTGCAGGGTTCCTCACACGATGGATAGGGATAAAAGCAAAAGGAAAACAGTGGTATGAAGAAAAGTTCTTACCGAAAATTTCACCACTTACTTTAATTGCACTGCTGTTCACGATTGTGATGATGTTTGCTTTAAAGGGTGAGCAATTAGTAGAACTGCCACTTGATGTAGTGCGAATTGCTATTCCATTATTTATTTACTTTGTGATCATGTTTGCTGTGTCATTTTTCTCTTCCCGTAAAGCTGGGGCATCCTATCCTGTCACAGCAGCTCTTTCATTCACAGCGGCAAGTAACAACTTTGAGTTAGCGATTGCTGTGGCTGTTGGCGTGTTTGGTCTTCATAGTGGAGTGGCATTCGCCGCTGTTATTGGTCCACTTGTAGAAGTACCTGTTCTCATAGGTCTTGTTTGGGTTTCCTTACGTTGGCAAAAAAAATATTTTAAAACCAGTAAATTATAAGGAGCAATCCATATAAACTTTTTAAAATAAAGGATAGCTAAATGCTTTTTATATAAGCAAATGCTTATGTAAGAATAAAAGAGGAGAAGTTAATTATGAAATCACTAAAAGTAATCAATCAAAATGGATCTTGTTGTACGCCTGCTACCGATATTGAGGTACAAAAGGGCATGAATAATTCGAAAAATAATTTACCCATTGTAATAATTGGCGCAGGCCCAATTGGATTAGCTACAGCAGCTCATTTAGTAGAACAAAAGCAAGCTTTTATTTTACTAGAAGCAGGGCAGGAAATAGCACATAATATTCGTAGTTGGGGCCATGTTACGTTATTTTCTCCATGGCGATATAACATCAATAAAGCTGCCAAAGCTTTATTAGAGAGTTCCGATTGGGTAGAACCTAATTTAGATACGTTACCTACGGGACATGAATTAATTGATTTCTATTTAAAACCTTTGGCAGAGTTAGGACAAATAAAGCCTAACATTCAATTAAAGGCAAAAGTAGTAGGGATTTCACGACAATATAATGATAAGATGAAGTCAAAAAATCGATTAAATCAATCTTTTAACGTTTATGTAGAAAAAGAGGATGACATCAAGGTCGTAGAGGCGAGAGCTGTCATAGATGCGACAGGTACTTGGGCCAATCCAAACCCAGCGAATTCTACAGGAATATGGCTACAAAATGAAAAAGCATTAGCAAATCACATTGAGTATGGTATTCCAGATATAAGTTCGAATTTTAAGAGATATGCCGATAAGAAGATTGCTGTTATTGGTGGTGGTCATTCAGCAATCAATACGTTACTGTCACTTGCAGAATTACAAAAAGAAAATCCCTCAACAAAGTTAGTATGGATTATGCGAAAAAATTCTGTAGAAGAAGCCTATGGTGGCGAAGAAAAAGATGCATTAGTAGCACGAGGGGCACTCGGTGTACGTATTCGTGAATTAGTAGATACAGGTAAAGTTGAGGTAGTAACACCTTTCTATATTACTCAGGTTAAAAAAGAAGAAAAAATTAACATTATTGGTGCTTTAAAAGGTAAACAGAACGTATTAACAGGATTCGATGAGCTTATCGTTAATGCAGGTAATCGTCCTGATTTTTCATTGAACAGTGAACTGCGCCTATCTATTGATTCAGCAACTGAAAGTGTGCAAGCATTAGCACCACTAATTGACCCTAATGAGCATAGTTGCGGAACAGTACGAGCACATGGAGAAGAAATACTAAGACAACCAGAAAAAGACTTCTATATTGCCGGTGCAAAAAGTTATGGCCGCGCACCAACATTTTTAATGGCAACAGGCTATGAACAAGTCCGTTCAATAACATCTTACTTATCTGGCGATGAGGAAGCATCAAAACGTGTGGAATTGGATCTTCCAGAAACAGGCGTATGTAGTATTAATCTTGTCAATCAATCAAATACATGTTGTTAATTTATCGACTGTTAGCGAAAGCTAACAGTCCTTTTTAGAACAATAAGAGGGAAATGGGATGGTAGGGGATGAAGGACATCATGCAATATTGCGTTTTGAAGTTGATGTCTACAATCGGATGTTACTATGAAGAGTTATCTCTAAATCATCTGGTACAAATGTACAATTGGAACCATAAAAAATATAAAGAACAATATTGCATAGTATTGGAACGATAATAATATAAATTATTCTTAATTAAAAATACTTTTGATTTTTGAACACAAGAGACTTATTCAATTCCTTTTAACGTTTTATTACTTTATGTAAAATTCAGTAAAACATAGAAGGTATTTTTTGCATTGTGAGAGCGATTGAGATGGGCTACGGTACGTTTTACTGAATCTCGATACGTTCTATAGCGTTAATCTTATGTGCAAATGAACGCGGACATGAATTTACTGCAACCCGAAAATGCATTAAATAAGCAATTTTTTAGAAGATGTCTGGACATGTTGATGGATAAGAACAATCTCAGTGGGATAAAATATTTGTGAACTTATAAGGTTCAAATTTCAAGGATTGGGAGGACTAAATATGTCATCTGAAATGGGAGAAACACCTCGTACTGGTCGAGACATTAACGACGGAATTGTACATTTTGGTGGGCAAGCTGAGAGTGTTTTTAGTTCATTAGCTGAACAAGCACGAATTTCAATACAAAAGAAAGCAGACGACCTAGCTGCACAGTACCTTGATAATAAACCTAATCCAGACTATTATGAATGTGTTGAAAGTGTAGCAGAGGGAGTTTTGACAGCAGGGAACGAAATAAAGGCTAGCAGTGGTTCTTGGGGAGAATCGGTAGATGCAGCACTTGAGGCTGGGGTTGGAACTACCGCAGCAAAAATAGCATGTAAAAGAATCTCGATGGCTGAACATTAATTTTTGAAAAGCGTAGGCGTAAAATGCTTATGCTTTTTGCTATTTATTGATTTCTTTTATCCTCTCCGCATAGCAATAAATTTGCATAAAAAACGCAGCTAATAGATAGCCACGCTTGATAGTGTAATAAACGTTAACTCATCAAATTGTGAACATGAGCTTCAATGGATTTAAGTTGATCTTTGTTAATTTTACTATGAGGTTGTGGTTGAAACCATTGAACTTCATTATCATGAAAGATTCCTCTATAGTCATTCCCCTCAATGTTTATTTTAAATTGAAAACGTTCGTGAACGTGACCTTCAAACAGCGGCGAAATTACCTCAAAATTTTGTAGCATAATGACAAACTCCTTTCATCTTTTTTTATTGAACTTTTAGTATTCCCTAATCTAATTAACTTAACAACCAAAAATTAAAGAATAAGGTGCAAAAGATTAGAAATTCATAAGAATAAAACAACAAAGTGTATCTTTTAGGTTCATAACTTTAAAGATACATACATATATGAAAATGTAGAAACAGTATTGATATCTTATTATACATTGAAGTGTAATAATGGTATTTTATAAATAGATAGACTTTTCGCTCAATTTAAAAAAGTAGGAGGTTTCATTATGATATCTTTTTCTAAACCAGATGTAGAACAGTTTTTACGAACATTTTCAATTGG
This sequence comes from Lysinibacillus sp. NPDC097868, assembly GCF_044761135.1. Taxonomy (NCBI): domain Bacteria; kingdom Bacillati; phylum Bacillota; class Bacilli; order Caryophanales; family Bacillaceae; genus Lysinibacillus; species Lysinibacillus sp. NPDC097868. Next base: position 1,558,729 of record NZ_JBIWBS010000001.1, read on the forward strand.
TGATTTTGCGGTTAGTCCAGATGAAAAACAACTAGTTTTTAGTACCAATTTAAGTGGCAAATATAATTTATGGGCCCTGAATTTACCGAACACGTTCCCGACGCCGCTTACTTTTATTGACCAAAGCTGTCATGGCCTTCTCTATGATAAACAAGGACGGTTCATCATTGCCGGTTTTGACCAAAATGGGAACGAAAATACGCAATTTTATGGACTTCCGCTTCAAGGTGGGACAATGAAGAAAATTATTTATGAAGAAGGAACTCGCAATATGGGACCAATTTTATCAGAAGATGGGACCAAGCTTTATTATACATCTTCGAAAGGAAACCCAACGTATTTAAATGCTTATGTCTATGACTTGGTGACTGGCGAGGAAGAAACAGTTCTTGAGGGAAAAGATGCACCCACTTTTTTACTCGATTTTAGCCCGAATGAAGAGGTAGCCCTCTACTATAAACATTTTGCTAATACGTATACACTCCTATACGCCAAACGAGGAGAGGAACATATTCTTCTGACACCGCCAACAGATCAGCAACATACGGTCAGTGACGCAGTTTTTGTCTCCGATGAGCTCATCTATTTACTAACGAATTACGATGCTGACTTTACGTATTTGGCTTCGTATAATTTAGAGACAAATGAGTTTGTAAAATTAAAAGATTTGGAGAATGAAAGCTTTACTACGTTGAAATATGACAAAGAAAAGCAGCGCCTTTATGTAATCAGTGAAAAAGGAGTAGAAGATCATTTATACATGTATGATTTGCTATCGAATAATTGGAAAGAACTAGATTCACCATGCAGTGTCATCGAAAAACTTATAGTTACAAAATCCGGTAATTTATATTTATTAGGAAGAAGCGCTACAAAGCCGCATAATATTTATCAACTTAAGGAAAACGGATGGACATCTTTAACGGAATACACAGTTCCAGGTGTAGATCAAAGAGAATTAGTTGAGCCAGATGTGATTACTTATTCATCCTTTGATGGACTTGAAATAGAGTCCTTATTTTTCAAAGCTAAAAAGGAAAATGATAATGGTGAAATCATCTTTTGGCCGCATGGTGGTCCGCAAGCTGCAGAGCGTAAATTTTTTAGAGCTTCCTTCCAATTCTTTTTAAATCATGGGTATAGCATCTTTGCTCCAAATTTCCGTGGTTCAACAGGCTATGGATTGGCTTTCACGAAAATGGTAGAAGGAGATTGGGGACACGGTCCACGCCTTGATAATGTTGCTGGGCTCGACTGGCTCATAGATAACGACTACGCGGAAAAAGGCAATATTTTATTGATGGGGGGAAGTTATGGAGGTTACATGGCCTTATTGCTTCACGGTAGACATGCTGATTATTTCAAAGCCGTAGTAGATATATTTGGTCCATCTGATCTGTTCTCATTTATCAACTCGGTTCCTGAAGACTGGAAGCCAGTTATGGATCAATGGGTAGGAAACCCTGAAAGAGACAAGCAAAAACTCATTGGATACTCACCAATTACTTATCTAGAAACTATGGTGAAACCAATGTTAGTTATCCAAGGAGCGAATGATCCACGTGTTGTGAAAGAAGAATCTGATCAAATCGTGCAAGCTTTAAGAGATAAAGGTCGTGATGTCGAGTATATGCTTCTTGAAGACGAAGGACATGGGTTCTCTAAAAAAGAAAATGAAATTGCTGTTTATCAAAAAATCCTCTCATTTTTGAATCAATTCGTTGAATCTAAAGTGAAAGCATAATGATACGTTCATGGGAATAAAACCCCCGGCAGAGAAAATGACAATGAGAATATTTTAAAATTCTTTCTTTAAGTAAGGGTTTGAAGTTAAATGAAAAAGACTAGGTTCTACTTGGGTAGGACCTAGTCTCAATTGAAATTCAAATATAAATACTATAATTAAATAAGCTAATTGCCCTAAAGTGCATATTGTTTTCGCATTTTACTACCATTGGTATATTGGTATACTGATATGTATGTTGTAATTGAGCAGTGAATTTTAAGTAAATATGTCCCGTTTTAATGTATAATAATGTAATTAATATCGTTACAAAACATACGTATTAAAGAATTTTATTAATTTTTACTTGACTTTATTATTACTTAATATGTGAGCTAATAAGAATAAGTGTAATTCCCGTAAATAGACAAATGATTCTCGCCACAGGGATTTTATCAGCTAGTCCAAATAATGCAATTGCAGTCGTGACGATTAAAACTGTTGGACCAACCAATGCAAGCATGGTATTAATATAGAAAGCTTTTTCTAAACTATTAAACTTTAGCATCAAAAATCCAGCACTTACTTCAATACTTCCAGATAGTACGCGTAAAATCACCATAGCAAGAAGAGATTTTTCAATAATTGTCATCATCCTATCTTTATAGAAAATTTTCGCTTATTATATTTGCATCATTAGTATAATTATAGACCTCTGTTTTAATGAAATATTAAAATCAATATATGTATGATTCTAATCAAATAGAATCATTTTATATATCCATTTTCTGTTTTTAAAAAGAAATAGTCTAGGTACATATAATACATAATTTATCGTTCAAGAGGGGATAATTCGCTTAAATAATGCTAATTATCGCTAAAAAGTTGAAAAGGAGTATTTCTCCTTTTCAACTTTTTTAGTGTGTCAGGATTGTCTGCAAACTATCGAGCAAAGTTACTAGGGAAGACAAGAAAGATATCGCGACATTAAACGAAGGAGAAAGCCAATTCTTCACTCATGCTGATCCTGAAATGATTCGCTGGATGGCAAGTCGCAAAATCGATGTTTAATAACATACGTTATATTATTATCCATCACAAATATCTTAAAGATTTTTCAATCAAAAAAAGAAGCCATTTTGATCAATTTTTCCAAAATGGCTTCTTTTTGATTGCAATAGAATGCGGTTTTGCATGAAGTTTTTAATCAAACTTTATTTCGAGGTAGAGGATGAAGGAGGTAAAAGGAAGTATTTTATGCATTAAAATACGCAAGCATTCGTTGGATCAATTTATCATTCGTCTGATTTCGATCGTAAATGGCACCAAAAGATAAGGAAAAATTAAAAGGATATCCGATTAACGGTATAGCCTTAATTCTGCCACTATCTATATAAGGATCGTCTTCAATCATCATTTTTGAGACAATACTAACACCCAGACCAGCGGCTACGGATTTTTTTATTACTTCCGGGTTATAGGAATGAAATATAGTGGATATTTGACCATATTTCTCTTCAAATTCCTTCATTAAGTTTCTATAATAATGTTCTCCATATAAAATAAAGGATTCACTTAGTACATCTTGTAATTGAATCTCGGAGTGTATCGCAAGAACTGATTTTGCTGAAACAAGAAGATAAAAATTACTTTGTAGTTTTAATGGATGGAAAATCAGCTGATTGTCTAACGATTGTGATTCATTTGTTAATGTGATAAATCCAACATCTGCTTTTTTTTGCATGATTGCTTTAATCACATTATGATTTTCCATTTCTGAAATCGAGTAATGTACAAGTGGAAAATCTTTTTTGAAATTTACCAACGCATCTGGTAACAGGGTCATAAAAATGCTCGGAATAGTAGCGATTTCAACTTTTCCTGAAAAGGTTGCATTTTTGGATTGAATCTCCATTTTAAGTTTATTAGATTTTTGCAAAATATCCATTAGCTTTGGAATAATCCACAGACCATCTTCAGTTGGGAATGTACCATTTCGAGAACGTTGAAATAATTGAATACCTAGTTCCTTTTCAAGCATCGAAATGGACTGGCTAATTGCAGATTGGGTGACATGCAATTGTTGTGATGCAATCGACATCGATTTATTCTCGACAATTGCTTTAACATACTCAAACTGTTCAAAATTCATCGGAGTCCTCCCATTAGTAAAACTAATACAAAACATCATTAAAGTTAATTATACATTAAATTAATTTAACTTTATAATAAATATCGTTATATTTTTAATAGAAAGTGGGGAGGCAGAATTGGGTCGACCAAAAATTTGGACAAAAAATTTCTTGTATCTTTGCGGTAGTAATTTTTTAATTGGTTTGATGTTTTATATGCTGGCGACAGTTTTTCCTCTATATGTACAATCAGGAATGAATGGTAACCAACAACAAATGGGTTTAGTTATTACGATATATGTAATTGGTAGTGTAATAGCACGTATTTTTTCAGGTGTATGGGTGGACCGTTTTGGTAATAAGAAAATAAGTATAATAGGATTTACTATATTTTTTATTGCTACGATATCCTATTTTGGTGTAATTAATGGGATTATTTTATTTTTATTTGTCCGTTTTATTCACGGGATGAGTTATGCCGTTGCTTCAACAGCAACAAACACAGCAGTAGTTTCTGTCTTACCGCGTTCTCGTCAAGGTGAGGGAATTGGATACTTTAGTATGTTTCTTAGTTTAGCCATGGTTGTTGGACCCTCAATTGGTCTACTTTTATGGGAAAGTGAAAACATTAATTTGCTTTTAATTGTAGTTTCTATTCTCTCTGCAATTGCATTACTTTTAGTAGCCCGTGTCAAACTACCAGAAATAGTAAAACCAGAAACAACCAAAAAGAAAAAATTAAAATGGAATGATATTATAGAAATCAAAGCGTTGCCAATTTCTCTCGTTTCCTTTTTCTTATTTTTCTCCTATAGTTCATTATCAGGCTTTTTAGCATCATATACGAAGGAAATTCATCAATCTTCTATAACTGGTTTATTTTTTATTGTCTTTGCCTTAATGATTGTTGTTTTTCGCCCAGTAGTTGCTAAACTATTTGATCGCTTTAAGGAACATTATATATTTTATCCATCAATCATCGTTTTTACGATAGGTATGTTTTTGTTAAGCCAGGCTCATTCAGTAACGATCATTTTAATTGCAGGCATTCTTATGGGGCTTAGCTACGGTATTCTGTTCCCTTGCTTCCAAGGACTTGCGATCAAACAATCGCCTGCAGTTAGAAGTGGTGCTGCTACTGCCACATTCTTTTTACTAAATGATCTTGGATATGGTTTAGGCTCTTATTTCATGGGGTTCACTGCATCCATTAGCAGTTATCGAATAATGTATGTCTTTGCGGCTGTTATTTCATTAGTTTCATTAGTTATTTATTTGTTTTTATATCACTTCCCAGATAAAAAGCATCAATCGGTTCAAACGGAAATTTAATGGAGTAATTTCGATTCATTGGAGCTCACAATTATAGGTGGGGAAGTTTGGTATCAAGAAGTAAGCTAGCCCAACGACTAAAGAGTAAATATCCCTCCAAACGTAAAGAACTAGCATGGTGCAGTAGGTTTTTAACTGGAGAAACAGAATGGCTAGCCTTATTTGTTGAAAGCTATGATAAATAATCAAACAATAAACGTATCGAATTTTTTATTTCGATACGTTTTTATGTTGATGTTATTTAGTTAGTGTAATAAGGTATCAAAACTTAGTGTGGAAAGAATGGAAATTCATGATGGGGGAATACTGTAGTTCTCTGTTACAAATACAATTCAAAAGAAGACGATATTAATACGGAGGTAAAAAATGAATGTCCTTGATTGTATCATTATAGGTGGAGGTCCTTCTGGCTTAAGTGCTAGCTTAACATTAGGAAGGGCCAGGAGAAACATTGCATTATTTGACGATGGAACAAATAGGAATAAAGTGACACAATCGTCACATGGATTTATTACTCGAGATGGGATAAAACCACAAGCGTTTAAAGAAATAGCGTTAAAAGAGGTGGAGAATTACCCATCCGTATCTTATTTTACTGCAACAGTTACTGAAATCATTAAGGAGAAAGGTAATGAGCGATTTACTGTTAAAACATCTACTAGTCAGGAATTTGTTTCAGAAAAAATAATACTCGCCACCGGTATTCAAGAAATATTTACGATACCAAGTATAAAGAAGTTTTATGGTAAAAGTCTTTTTAGTTGTCCGTATTGTGATGGCTGGGAGCAAAAAGATAAGCCATTAGTGGTTATTGCAGAAAAAGAAGAGCATGTACTGCATCTGACTAAGTTAATTTATAATTGGTCGCAGGATTTGGTTGTCTTAACGAATGGAGTTCAATTATCTAAAGAAGGTAAAATGAAGTTACAAATACACAATATCAAAATTATATCGGAAAAGATAAAAGACATAATAGGTAATGACGGTTACTTACAAAAAATAGAGTTTGAATCAGGAGCAACAATTATAAGATCAGGTGGATTTGTTGCCCCATCTTATTATCGCCCAAATCAATTTGCTGAGAAGCTAGGCTGTGAAATTCATGAAAATGGGAAAGTTATAACAGATGGTGTTGGTAGAACATCCCAAAAAAATGTATATATTGCAGGGGAAACCGAAAGATCTAAACCATCCTCCTTAATGATTTCAGCTGCTAAAGGTAATAAAGCTGCGGTTTCAGTAAATACCGATCTAACGATGGAGCGCTTCTGATTCGTCATAAGACCTTCTGCTTCAACTAAATAGGAACTTAGCTAATATAATTACACATCAGCGCCAATGTGTTGCCACATATACTTCAAACATTGTGTTAGAGTTAATATAACAAATCAAGAAGAACGGATTTTGATTTTAGAATTCGTTTTTTCTTTGTTGTTTAAAAAGGATTGAAGGTTTTTTTGTTGAAGTTTTGAACTAACGGCATAGCTTTCCTAAAACAAAAATAGGTTGTCATTTTTAGTTTTACAAGGTGAGGCAACAACCAATAAAATAAGCCCGGAGGAATAAAAATATGAAACAATTGGGGACTCTATACTTTTTCTGTGGAAAAATGGGAGCTGGAAAATCATCTAAATCAAAACAATTAGCTATAGAAAAACATGCGGTACTGTTATCTGAGGATGAATGGCTTTCATCCCTTTACCCCTATCAATCACATCATTTGAAGAGTATCTAAAATTTTCAGTGTAGCTCAAGCCGATGGTGAAAAAGCATGTTCAAAATATATTAACAGTTGGTACCAATGTAGTGATGGATTTTCCAGGTAACACTCAAAAACAGCGAAAATGGTTTTTTGATATAGCGTCAGAGGTCAATGCAAACCATCAACTAATTTTCCTTAATTTAAATAACGAGCAATGCTTATTTCAAATTGCCCAGAGGCGTAACGAACAACCCGAAAGAGCAGCTTTTGACACGGAAGCGACGTTTATTCATGTAACTAAATTTTTTGAAGCACCAGAAGCATCCGAGGGTTTAAATATTTTAGAGTTTAGTGGAAAAGAATAACAAGAAGTTCAAAACAGCGTTATAGTAGTAGAAAATAATTAGCTCATATACAGAAAATGAAATGGGGAGTTAGAGGACATAATAAAGTCCTCCTCCTCGCCAAATAATTTTAGTTTACATAATATAATTATCTTGGTCACAACTTTCTAGTTATCCGAATTTTCCTATAATTTAACGTTCAAAAGGGGATTATTCGTTTAAATAATGCTAATTATCGTTCAATGTAGATTTGTCCAATATTCATAAAAATTATTCAAAGAGTGATGAACGTAGCTGGGTTTTTCAGAATCACAATATATGTTCTTTGAGGATCAAAATAATTAAAACCAATCATTCTACAAAAAACCAATTTAAAAAATTCAAAGTAAAAATTCGATGTTCAGGAATTTAATTAAAATCTAAGAATATGTTAATGAGGTATTCAAAATAATGATGAAAATAGTACCCTCCAAGCTTTTACGGGAGTGTTAGGTGAAAATCAATGAACTGCAATGTATAATCTGAATTTTGTTAAGAGGAATAGAGAATCCCTTTTAAAGTAAATTGGATAATGTAGTTTTCTTCAACGCTAATGAAGGGAGTGATTATTTGGAAAACGACTGGGACAAAGCTATTGGTTCTCTTTCTAAAATTAAAGTATTTTCAAATCCAAATAACGATCCAGTAACCATAAGTGGTGAAGCTAATGATTTGAAGTGTATAGGTGTTGGGACAGATGCGGCTGTTTTTCAGTCTCTTTCTGCCCCAGCCTATGCATTTAAAATATATGCCAAGGACAAATTACACAAAGTAAAAGTTGAAGCAAATGTTTATCAATTATTAGAGAATTCACCTTTCTTTTCAACATGTTTTGCTTCATATGACGAATATCTCGTTTTAGGGTATGAAGAAGGAACGACTCTCTTTGACTGCATTCTACAAGGTATTCACATTCCAGAACAGGTTGTAAATGAAGTGGAAGATGCAAGAGAGTATGTTCGGAATAAGGGCCTCACCCCCCGTGATATCCATTTGAAAAATATTTTACTACAAAATGGAAGAGCAAAAATAATTGATGTCTCAGAATACACATTACAAGGTAATGATTTTCGATGGGAGCATTTAAAAAAAGGATATGAGCAATACTATCATTTAATAGATGGAAATCCTGTGCCGTTTTGGTTAGTAGAAACGATTCGAAAGTGGTATAACCAGTGGGGAAAGAATTCTTCATATGAAGAGTTTACAAAGAATATTTTAAAACTTCTGTTTAAAAAATAATTGAACTAACCGGGGCTTTACTTCATCTATGGAGGAAAAGCCTTTTCTACTTAAACAAACGAAGTGTAAAATGATAAGAACTTCGGGTCCAATTAATTTATAATCTTCTCCCTATCTATAAGAAATTCTAATAACAATTTGATTCTTTTAAAAAAATACATTATCAGGTAATTTTTATATAAAAAGTGTAAATCAAAAGTATTCCGCAATCGGGCGCTTTTCAGTAATGAGGAAAACATCTTTCTTCATGAAAAGGGCCATATTGTTTTTTTGTTAAACTGAATTCTATATATGGTAAAATTATGTTATAGAGAAGGGGTTGCATGAATTTTTCTGGAGATACGGTAGATATGGTTGGATTGTTGTTTCAGTTAATACCTATATTGTTAGTAGCGTTACTATTAAGATGGGTTCAGATCATCAAAACAAAGAAATCATCTCTTTACTCAAAAAATAGTAGAGAAAAGATAAGAGGAGATAAAAAGCAATGATTGAACAATGTAAATGTGATGAAACATATGATTTAAGAGTAGAAGCAGATATCGGGGCTGACGCTATATGGTGTAATAAATGCCTCGGTAACTTTGAAATATCATATGTTTCAATTTCCATCGAACTACAATCGGAATTAACAAAATGGATATTAAAATATGTTGAGTGGATTGATTGGGCTAATGATGGAATAGTTCCTAATGGGATTGAACTTGAAGAAATACATAATCAACAAGGATTAAAGCTAACGGAAAAAGTAAGAAAGGAACTTGAAGGGAAATACAAAGTTTCATTTTCCCCTTCTACATTTGCAAAAAGGCATGCAAACAAAAAGAAGTAAACTGCTATTACATAAACGGGCGCATTACTTTTATAATGAATGCGTCTTTCTTCATCTAAAGGGCCAGATTGTTGAATTGCAAGCCATCCAAAACAGTTTTGGGGTTCAGTTCAACTTTGTTCAAAATGAGATTAATTATTAGCAGTAAAATCAATTAAAGTATAGCTTTTTTGATTAATTTTATTATTAAACTAACAAAAATACTTGCAACACCTATTATAGGACTGTATAGTACTAATTATGACAAGGGTAAAATTAATGAATCAAAAACGTGTGATTGAAGTAGCTGCAACATTATTTTTAGAAAAAGGGTTTGCTTATACAAGCATGGATGAATTAGTTCGTGTAAGCAAAGTTTCAAAGTCTAATGTGTATTATCACTTCTCTAATAAAGAAGAATTGTTGGAAGGGGTCGTTGATTATTGGATTGAAATGTATCAATCTGCAATTGATGGCTTACTATCTCAAAACCAATTATTAGTTGAAGATCGTATCCAACTGTTTTTAAAGCAATTATCACAAGGAGTTCAGGCGAGAGAATATAAGGGGAGCTGTCCATTTATTACTCTTTATATTCAAAGCCCTACAAATGCCACAAAAGTAAAAGAAAAAATAGGTCTTTTTTTTGCAGGATTACAAACGAAAGTTTCTCTATTACTTAAACAAGGGGTAGAGAATGGTGAATTTAGAAAGACAATTAATAATGACGAGGTTGCATCTCTTTTTATTACAAATCTTGAAGGAGCGCTATTTATTTCAGAAACACTGAAGGATGCAACTGTAATCATGAAAACAGCAGATCATTTTTTTAACTTGCTTCGATAAAAGAAGCATTTTTTTTACATCAAATTAGTACTGAATAGTACTAAAAGGAGGATTTATATGAAAACCGTATTTTTAACTGGTGGAACAGGTTTTATTGGAAAGCAATTAGTGAGGGAATTAGCCAAAGAGCATGTTACAATTCTTCTATTAGTGAGATCGAAAAGTAAAGCAACACGCATTTATCAAGAAAGAGGCATCTTAAAAGAGGCAGTTATGCACTTTATTGAAGGTGATTTGACGAAAATAGACTTAGGTCTAAGTGCTGAAGATAAGGAGTGGGTATTGAAAACGGATGTGATTATTCACGCAGGAGGCCCCATGGATATTCAAGCGACAAGCAAAGAGGCAGCTTCCGTATTTTTGAATGGTGCCCAACATATTAGTGAATTCGCTAAAAATATTCATCAATTGAAGGGATTGCAACAATTTATTCATGTTGTAGGCTATATGAGTCCCTTTGATGATAAAAATAGCAAGATTGCGATAGATGTGTTTAAAGAAGGAAACAATTTTTTGAAAATAAAAAATCCATATGAGAGAACAAAGTTTTTAGCAGATCTTTATATTCGTCAGCAGGCATCAACAGTAGGTTATCCGCTTTCAGTAATTAATCCACCAACTGTAGTTGGTAGTAGTAAAACAGGAAGTACGGAGCAAACAGGAGGCTTAGGCTTGCTTGTGATGAGTATGCGAAAAGGGCTCATGCCAGTGATTCCTGGAGGTAAGGAATATAGATTACCACTTATTGCAAACGATGAACTAGCAAAGTTTATTGTGCAGGTTTTCAGATTGGAGCAACCAACTATACAAACATATACACTTGTTGAAGATAAACAACATGATCAGAATATTTCAGAATTATTAGATGCTATGTCAGAAAGTATGAATATGACTGCACCTAAAATTTCTGCCCCATTGCCATTTATGAAAGCACTTATGAATAGTGGCGTAAGCAAAATAACCCAAATTCCTGCTGATGGGCTGAACTTTATTACAAATCGAACATTTCCCAATGGTTCAGCGAAAAAGATTATGGGAGAAGATTGGTTTAAGGAGACAAATGTAATGAAATTTCTCCCAGCCGTAATAGCTGATCTGGATTATCGCATGATGTATCAAAATGGCCAGCACAGTCATTTATTTAAACGAACATTATGTAATAATACTACCATTTACCAATCACAAGGAGAGGGTAAACCGTTTATTTTATTACATGGTTTATTAAGTGATGGAGAGGATTTATTTCCTTTAGGGAAAGAGCTTCATGAAAAAACGGGTCGACCTGTATGGATCATGGACCTTCCAGGTTTGGGACGTTCTCCTTTTAAACGAGAGAAAAATCTTTTAAATATCTATTTGAATGTATTGAAAAAGTTATTGGAGAAAGCTACTAATGGTGCCCATCTAATTGGCCATTCATTTGGTGCGTATATTCTTTTGGAAGCATTAGTACAAAAGTACATAGATAAGAAGTATACAATTACTTTACTTCAGCCACCTGTTGCTAAAAAAAATACTAAATCGATAAATGTTCCTCAATTTATGAACAAATGGACATTGAAATTGGCAACTACTAATTTGATAGAGCGTTATTTATTAAGTAATGGTTTATTTGAAAGTACGGAGAGCATCCCTGAACATTATATTGAAAAAATAAGTAACAGTTTTACTTCTCCTAGAATTTTAAATACTACGGTTCAGCTTAACAGTTTACTATTGAAAAACGTTCAAGGTAATTTCAATGAAGTAACAAAGTATAATCTTCGCATTATTTGGGGGGATTATGACAGAGGCTATTCTGCTCCTTCGCATCTTGGTAAGGTTGATTTTGTTCCTTATGGTCATCATTTTCCTCTTAACCATCCGAGTGAAACGGCTAATTTGGTAATAAAAAATAGTAGTACTAGCAGATGAGAGTGTGGGAAAAGGTTATTATACAGCACTTTTAGCTACTCGTGCAAAAAAGGCATATGAAAATGGGCATCCTTTCCTTACTGTTGACGCCAGTTCAATGAGTAGGCCTATCCTAGAAAAGAGTGGTTTTCTATGTCTTGCATACTCTTATGGCTGCCAGTCACCTTCTACCAAGTAGTAGAGCCTCTTATTAAAAAACTAGCTAATAGAAGCTCATGTGTTATTCCGTTAAAGGGTGCGATTGTGGCTTAAGCGTTTCTTTTCTTATTCAACTCCCTTGAAAGAACTTAATCATCTTACATTTTCTGTGGTGAAGAGCAGATTTTTGCGCTTCATGGATGGCTAACGGGGTGCGTTAGTTAAAGATTCGCTTTCCGAAATAATCAATCTTTTTTACAAAATAATATTCAAATGTACTAAAAAAGCTCTCATTTTGATCAATGTTTTTTCAAAATGATGGTTTTTCTTCTGTCATTAATTCAATGTTAGCACCTTCTTAATCAATATTTTTTACAAAGCAACAACAAAAGAGTTCGAACATATTTGATATTTATAATATGTTTTAACTCTTTATTTACATATGTTTGAATGTCGTTATCCTAAGATAAACAAATAATAAAGTTTTATAAAAATCATCTTTTCAGTTATCCTTTGAGATGATTTTTTTATTGGACATTTATGTTAAAACTGATGTTTATCTTGTGAAAAATTTCTTCCAATCCTTCCACCGTATGGTCCACTTTATCAAACAAACTTAACAATTGACCAAATGATTGCTATTCAACGCTATCATAAAATTGGCGTCAAGAATTTAAATAAATGGAGATTACCGGTGAAGGGAGAATAATTGGGGATTTGTGGTATTATATAGTGAGCGAAGAAACAGAATAAAATTTTCCAACGAGCTTCGCAAACAATTGAAATTACCAATAGGGGGTCCTGCCGACAAAATTTAGAAGGATAAATCAGTTCCTACTTTTATAGAATAGACTGAAATGGTATTTACTTAGGTTATAGTAACAGCTAGGTTTTAATAGCTGAGAATTAAAAGGAGAGATTTCATTATTTATGTTTAAAAATTTTTTTGGAAAGTGCTTAATAACTTTTTTTATTTTACTTTTACTTATTCCTGTTTTTAGAAATCAAAAGGCTACAGCTAATTCACTACCTCAAAATGAAATGCGTGCAGCCTGGATTGCAACAGTATCTAATATTGATATGAAAGCAGGAATGAGTAAAACCCAATATACTCAATGGGTTCAAAGTACCTTAGACAAATTAAAAGCTGATAACTTTAATACAGTTATTTTTCAAGTTAAGCCATTAAATGATGCACTGTACCCGTCTAAGCTTGCTCCATGGTCATCGTATATAACAGGCAATACACAAGGGACCAATCCGGGTTTTGATCCATTGCAAATAATGCTGGACGAAGCACATATGCGAGGATTAGAACTTCATGCTTGGGTAAACCCATATAGGGTCACTATGCCTTCGCAATCTTTGACTAATCTTGCTGCCGATAATGTAGCCCGTAAAAATTCTAATTGGGTAGTGAAATACGGTAAACAATACTATTTAGATCCTGGTTTGCCTGAAGTTCAAAATTACTTATTATCAACCATAGAAGAATTAGTAAGCAACTATGATATCGACGCTGTACATATGGATGATTATTTCTATCCTTATAAAATAAAAGGAGAGACTTTTAAAGATCAACAAACTTTTAAAAAGTATGGTGGCTCTTTCAATAATATTGAAGACTGGCGCAGAAATAATGTTAATCAATTAGTAAAAAAGGTTTATGCAAGCATTAAGGCAATTAAACCTCATGTTCAATATGGAATATCTCCGTTTGGAATTTGGCGAAACAAAGGGCAAGATTCTACTGGTAGTAACACGAATGGAATGAGTAACTACGATGATCTTTATGCTGATACAAGACAGTGGATTAAAGATGGAAGTATCGATTATATTGCGCCTCAAATCTATTGGTCCAGAAATCATAAAGCAGCAAATTACTCTGTTTTATTAGATTGGTGGGGAAGAGAAGTTCAAACATACGCAAAAGTCCATCCTGTTAATTTATATATTGGCATGGCCAATTATAAAGTTGGAAATGATTCTGATACTGCATGGAATAATAAGACGGAACTTATCAGCCAAGTAATCGCCAACAGAGCAAATAAAAATGCTCAAGGGCAAATGCATTTTTCTCTAAAAAGTATTAACAATAACGCTCTTGGATATGCTTCTTATCTAAATCAGCAACTATACAATTATAAAGCTTTAACACCTACAATTTATTGGAAAGGCTCTGCAATACCTTTATGTCCAACTGATGTTAAATTGAGTAAAGAGTCTTTCGGCATGAAGCTTACTATTACAGATGAAAATAGTACTCAACCAAGGAAATATGTAATATACCGTTTTGATGGAACAAAAGAAGGATCATATGAAGACGTTAAAAATATAGTAGACGTGGTTTATAACACACAAGGTAATACTGTTTATGTAGATACTATTGCAAAAAATAGTAAAGTATACACATATGGTATAAAGTCTATATCTGCTACAGGTGTGGAAAGTAAAACTGCTTTTGTTCTAAAAGGCGGAAATCCTTACCAGTAGCAATAGAGCCAACACCTGAAGGGCCAGAGCAACCAGAAAAACCTGTAGATTCAAAGCCTGTTGGTAGAAAATAATCGATCTTTTTTATAAAAACCAATCTTAAATTTGAGGGATAAGAATCCATTTTGATCAATCTTTTTTCAAAATGGATTCTTTTTACCTGGCTTGTGAAGAATTTTTGAACAAACTTTATTTTAAAACAACATTTTAATGAATTTTTATTAAAAGACTACATTTAATTTTATATGAATGTCTGCAAGTTCTTGTCCATATACAGATGTCCATGTAGAGTAGTAGACGAATCCAGGCCCTCCTCCACGTAAAATAATTTTAGTTTACATAATATAAATTATAGGAAGTTACGTTTCATTGAAAAGTATACTTATGATAGTGAGACAAAATTAAAATAAACCCAGATAATCGTTAAATCATCTGAGTTATTCATCTTATTTAGTTAATGCCTTCATATCTGCTACGATTGTTTCAACAGGTACATTTGTAGCGCCGTCATAATCTTTCACGACAACTCCGTCAGCATTTACTAAATAAAAGCTCGACATATGTACAACTTGATCAGAATTCGGATCATTCTTCACTAATGAATTAAATGATTTTCGGGCAAATTGCTCAATATACTGTTGCTTATAGCCAGTTAATAGCTGCCATTTGCTATCATCAATTACTGAATATGTTTTTAAATAATCTTTTAAAACATCTGGTGAATCTACTTCAGGGTCTACACTAAATGCCACTATTTGATAATCTTTCACACCTTCATCCTTTAATGACTTCTGCACATCGGTCATATTATATGTCATCGGCGGACAAATCGAGTTGCAATTTGTAAATATGAACATTGCTAGCCAAGGCTGTCCTTTTAAGCTATCAAGACTTACTTGCTCATTGTTTTGATTCGTAAATGAAAAATCTTCTACATCAATGCTCATTTCAGGTTCAAATTTATAACTGCCACAAGCTGCCAATATGGTGCTTAATACTAGTAACCCAACTAGCATGATCCTTTTCTTTCTCATCAAAATGTACACTTCCCTCCAATTTATCATCGTATTTTATTGTATAAATAATAGAATACAAATACAAGATAATGAACTTGAATCATTTCCTCCATTATGTCTTTCGCTCTTAATCTGTATGTTTTTGGTATTTAAATACTCATTCCACTCCTTTAATTCAGAAAATTTTCAAAAAAAATTCACAACATTTTTTTACTAATTTTCTTATTTCCCAATACATCGCAACATTGTTATATAACAATGTTTTTTTGCTATTCTTTTATTACTTACATTTTATACAAAAATAAGAAAAACACTAAATTTCTCTTTTGCGTTCGTTTTTTCTCCTACATTCAAAATTATTATCAATTAACTATTTCTAAAATACTATTTTAAAAATAAAATGCGTTCTCTTTCTTACGGATAATTTCTATTAAATCCTTATTATTTCTACATTATTTCGACAATCTAAATTTAACTAAAAATTTAAAAAACTAAAAATTTAGTATTGCATTATAGGATTCTACCTCATAAAATAAGTGAATATAACGGCGATTAGCAAAGAAATATGTCGTTTAAAACAGAAATATATAACTTTAGGGGGAATAATAATGGCTAACATTACTGAGAACAAAAACGTGCAATCAGTTGACTATAATGCAATTGAAGCTATGGAATCGTTCAACATTTTCGTGAAAAAGAAAAATACCTTCCTTTTCTCTATCACAGCAGGGTTTTTATTTCTTTATATTCTATTGCCAATCCTTGCTTTTCAGCCTGTACTACAACAAAAAATTATAGGCAGTATAACGGGCGTTTGGATTTACTCAGCAGGACTTTTCATCATGACAATTGTTCTTTGTACAGTATATGTAAAAAAAGCTGCTTCATTCGATAAAGCTGCTGCTGCAGTTCTTGCAGAGTATCAAGCGAAAGGTGGAAAATAAATGAATTTAGTATCAGTAGGTTTCTTTTTAGGAATCGTAGGTTTAACATTAATCGTTACGTATATTGCAGCAAAGCGCACTTCTTCTGCAAGTGATTTCTATACAGCTGGCGGTGGTCTAAAAGGTTGGCAAAATGGTTTTGCAATCGCTGGTGATTACTTATCAGCTGCAGCATTTCTAGGGGTTTCCGGAGCTATTGCATTAACTGGTTTTGATGGCTTTTTCTTCTCTGTTGGTTATGTCGTTGCAAATTTAGTTCTATTATATGTAATAGCTGAACCAATGCGTAATCTAGGACGCTATACGTTGGCAGATATGTTAACAGCTCGCTTTAATGAAAAGCGTATTCGTGGTGTAGCTGCTACTGGAACAATTATTATCGTTATTCTCTATATGATTGCGCAATTAGTCGGTGCTGGAGCACTTATTAAATTATTATTTGGTATTGAGTACTGGGTTGCGGTGCTAATCGTAGGAGTTATGATGACAACTTATGTATTGTTTGGTGGTATGACGGCGACTTCTTGGGTACAAATTATTAAAGCTGGACTTTTACTATTTGGGACAGGTCTATTAGCAACACTTGTACTAATGAAATTTGATTTCTCTTTAGTAAAGATGTTTGATACTATCTCTGCCGATCATGGCGATAAATTTTTAGTACCAGGTATGAAGTACTCTAGCTCGATTGATTCTGTATCGATGATGATGGCACTTGTCTTAGGTACGTCAGGTTTGCCACATATATTAATGCGCTTCTTTACTGTTAAAGATGCGAAAACAGCTCGTGCTTCTATTTCTTGGACAACTTGGATTACAGCCATTTTCTTCTCGTTAACAATTTTCTTAGGCTTTGGTGCAATGCACTTTGTAGGTCTTGATAAAATCATCGCAGAAAGCAAGGCTGGTAATACTGCGGCACCACTATTGGCTGAATTCCTTGGTGGTGATGTATTAATGTCATTCATCTGCGCAGTCGCTTTTGCAACAATTTTAGCGGTAGTCTCTGGCTTAGTGTTAACAGGTGCATCTGCTATTTCTCATGATATTTATGGAGAAATTATTAAAAACGGTCAATTAACTGAGAAACAACAAGTTGTAGCTGCTCGTACAGGCTCTATTTCTATTGCCATTGTTTCTATTATTCTTGCATTATTTGCTCAAAGCTTAAATGTTTCATTCTTAGTATCATTTGCATTCTGTATCGGAGCATCTGCTAACCTACCAGTCATTTTATACACAATTTACTGGAAAAAATTCAATTCAACTGGTGCTGTTACTGCAATGGTAACAGGTTTAGTTTCCTGCTTAGTTTTAGGCGCAATGGGTCCGAACGTTTGGAGTCCAATAGAAGGTGCTGCACTCTTTGTTGGGAAGCCATTAGTGCCACTGGCAGTACCAGCAATTATTACGATTCCACTAGGCTTTATTGCTGGTTACTTAGGTTCAGTTCTTTCTGCAAGCAAAGTGTCTCAAGCCGAAGCAGATCGTATTTACAAAGAAATTCGTGTGAAAGCGAATACAGGTGTATCAGTTTCAGATATTTCTCATTAATAGATTTATATCGTAATCTAACATCAATTATTAATAAAAAGACTCGACTTCGGTCGGGTTTTTTTATTTTTTACTATAAAAATTCAAACATTTTACTTATTGAACAATACTATTTATTTTCCAAATTTAAGAAAATATCCATTTTTCACTAGAGAAATAGTGTTTATTTTTTCTGGAAAAAACGCATTTTTTCTCGGTTATTACATCCTCATTTTTGTCAAGAAGCTAGTAATATCCTTACCTCGTTAATTTATCTGAATATTGCAAAACCCTTTAATTTCTAGGCTTTGTCTTGTATTTTCTCTTTCAAGACTATTTTTACGGAAATTTTTTTTCCATAATTTTTCTGAAATGTATTGCAATTTTGTGAACTGTCTCATAAAATTAAGATGTGAATTCACTAAAGTAGCAAAATTCAGTATTTAAGCAGTAAAAATAAACACAAAATGGGGAATGTTTATGGCGAACAATCAAGCAAGCAAAAGCATTGTAATAGATTATGATGCAATTGCAAAACAAGAATCGTTTAAAGCACTTGTAAAAAAGAAGAACGCATTTCTTTGGTCAATCACTGTATTCTTCTTAGCAGCTTACCTGTTGCTTCCGATTCTTACATCTTACACAACAATCCTACACCAAAAAGCTTTTGGGGAAGTTACTTGGGTATGGATTTACGCAGCAGGATTATTCATCATGACTTGGTGCTTATGTCACCTATATGTTGCGAAAGCAAATAGCTATGACAAAGAAGCAAAAGCAATTATCGCTGAATATGAAAACGGAGGTGGCCGCCTATGAGCCCAATAGCAATATTCTTCTTCGTAGCAATCGTTGGTCTTACATTAATTATTACATGGTGGGCATCTAAACGTACTTCTTCTGCGACTGACTTTTACACAGCAGGTGGTGGTTTAACTGGCTGGCAAAATGGACTAGCTATCGCTGGTGACTACTTATCAGCAGCTTCTTTCCTTGGTATCGCTGGTGCCGTTGCATTATTCGGATTTGATGGATTCTTCTTCTCTATCGGTTATTTAGTAGCTTACTTAGTGGTTCTTTATATCGTAGCTGAGCCATTACGTAACCTTGGTAAATTCACATTAGCTGACATGATTACAGCACGTTTTAACAATTCAAAAGTTCGTGGTACAGCAGCATTAAGTACAATTACAATTGTTTTATTCTACATGATTGCACAACTAGTTGGTGCAGGCGCACTTATTCAATTACTTCTAGGAATCGACTATTGGGTTGCAGTATTAATCGTAGGTGTTATGATGACGACTTACGTTTTATTCGGCGGTATGACTGCAACTTCTTGGGTACAAATTATTAAAGCTTGTCTATTAATGTTAGGTACAGTCATTATTTCGTTTTTAGTGTTAAAAGAGTTCGGCTTCAGTATTACAAATATGTTCTCAGAAATGACTACTGCTACTGAAAGCGGTGCTGCATACTTAAATCCTGGTCTTAAGTATACTAACGGTATTGATACAATCTCGATGTTAATCGCACTTGTATTAGGTACTGCGGGTCTTCCACATATTTTAATGCGTTTCTTCACTGTAAAAGACGCAAAAACAGCTCGTTCTTCAGTAATTTGGGCTACTTGGATCGTAGGTATTTTCTATGTATTAACGATCTTCTTAGGATTCGGTGCAGCTGCATTCGTTGGTAAAGATAAAATTATTGCTGCTAACGCGGCTGGTAACATGGCTGCTCCACTTCTTGCAGAAGCACTTGGTGGCGACATTCTATTCTCATTCGTTTGTGCGGTAGCATTCGCAACAATCTTAGCGGTAGTAGCAGGTCTTGTACTTTCTGGTGCATCTGCCCTATCACATGATATTTATGGTCAAATCATTAAAAAAGGTAAAATTACAGAAAAAGAGCAAGTACTTGCTGCTCGTATCGGTTCTATTACTATCTCTATAGTATCAATTCTTCTTGCTCTTGGTGCACAAACGTTAAACGTTGCGTTCTTAGTATCACTAGCATTCTGTATTGCAGGTTCTGCAAACTTACCAGTAATTATTTACACAATTTATTGGAAACGCTTTAATACTACTGGTGCAGTAACAGCGATGTTAACAGGTTTAATTTCTGCTTTAGTACTTGTAGCTGTATCACCAAACATTTGGAATCCAGTTGAAGGAAAAGCAATCTTCGTTGGTGAACCGTTAATTATGTTAACGAATCCAGCACTTATCTCTGTTCCACTTGGTTTCCTAGGTGGATTCATCGGAACTTTACTTTCTAAAGAATCTGATGATGCGAAATACCGCGAAGTTGATGTTAAAGCAAACACTGGTATTTCAGTACAAGACGTATCTCACTAATATTATGACTAACAACCTCGTAGGCATTCAGCTTACGAGGTTTTACTTTTCTCTCCTTTTTCGGTAATATATTGGTAATATTATATGGAGGTATTATCATGGCACAATCTAAGGCTAAAAAGAAGCGTTTGCATTTAAAACGTACACAAGGTAAAGACGTTGAGAAAAAGCGTCAAACTTCCCCTTTCAGTACACATGAGCGCGTTACTAAAACGAAGCGTGCAACATTAGAACAAGATAGAACAAAGCATAGGAAACAGCCACATGTAGACGATTCGTCGTACTAGATGTGGCTGTTTTTGTCGTGTCTTTATAAATTATAAAATAACTTCGTATTTCGTGTTACAATTTTTGCCGCTTCTTGTGTTGTTAAGCCTTTAATAGTTGCAATAACTTCAATGGTTTTAGACATCATATACGGCGAAGTACGAGCTTTGTCAAAAGGTCCTTCAAATGGCCACGGACCATCCGTTTCAACCATCATGAGTTCCAATGGATATCTTTTAATCAATGCTTGAATTTCCGCTTCATAAACACAATCAGGTGTAATTGAAATATAGTAGCCATTATGTATCATACGCACAATTGCCTCTTCACTTCCCTTAAACCAATGAAAATGTGCTTTCGTCACACCATGTTGCTCAAGTAAATCGCATGCGATTAAAGCGTCTTCGTAAACAGCATGTAACACAATCGGTTTGCGAAGCTCTTTAGCCAATTTAATAAATTGTTCTAATAAATGTATATAAGGCCGCTCATCAATCTTCTGAGCTTGTCTACGATAATAAGGTAACCCGACCTCTCCAATGGCAATCATCTCACTAGCATGAAGCCGTATCCAATCAAATAAAGCTTGTCTGTCCTCGTCACTTGGTAAAGATTGTTCAGGATGAAAACCATAGGCTGCCTTTACCTTATCGTATGATTTTGTTAACTTCAGCGTTTTCTTACTAGATGGCAAGTCCGTACTCACCGCGATGACATATTGTGCTTCTTCAAGTAGCAGAGGCACTTCTTCTTCCTTATACTGATCTAAATGGATATGTGCATCAATCAACATATGGATCGTCCTTTTCTTCTTTTAAGTAATGGAAAAGTTGTTGTTTTAATTGTGTAAACTGTGCACAATGGCGAATTTCCTCGGATCGTGGTCGTGCAAATGGAACAATTAGTTCCTCCTTGATAGTAGCTGGACGTTTCGTTAATACAATAATGCGATCTGCTAAAAATAATGCCTCTTCGATACTATGTGTAACAAACAGGATTGATTTTTTATGTTCCTCCCAAATGGATAACAACCATGCCTGCATTTCTAATCTTGTAAACTCATCCAGCGCTGAAAACGGCTCATCTAGGCATAAGATTGGTTTCTCACTGACGATAGCTCGCAGAAATGATACACGTTGTTGCATGCCTCCTGATAAAGCATGAGGATAAGCATTTTCAAAAGAAGATAGGCCAACCTTTTCTAGCCATTTTCTTGCAAGCTCTATATTAGGTCGCTGCTGCAATTCTTCTACGATTGTGACATTTTCCAAAATTGTCCGCCACGGTAATAAGCAAGGTTGCTGTGGCATGTAGCCAATAGTGCCTGTTTTTTGCTGAATGTCGTCTCCATTTAACAAAATAGCACCATGATTCAAAGGCGTTATTCCTCCTATTAATTGAAAGAGCGTGCTTTTACCACTACCAGAGGGACCAATGATCGCCACAAATTCGCCTTCCTTTACCGTAAAGGATAAGTTTTTAACTACTTCAAGCGAGCCAAAGGATTTAGAAATGTCTTGAATGTTCAGCATGTGATCCCCTCCCCTTTACAACAAGCTTTTCAACAAAACGAATAACACTAAATAGCAATAAACTTAACAAAACTATCGCAAATATCGCCACAAATACACGATCAGTACGAAACGATGATTGAGCAAGTGTCATATAGACACCAATCCCCTTTTTCGCACCAAGCCATTCTGCGATGACAGCCCCCATCACACTATAAGTCGCTGCAATTTTAATACCAGAAAATATAGAAGGATAAGCAAACGGCCATTCTAATTTCCAAAATGTTTGACCTTTTGTAGCACCTATCATTGCAAAATAATGCTTAAGCTCAGGTGATGTTTGACGAAATCCATCCATGGCCGCAATAACGATTGGAAAAAAGCAAACGAGACAAATAATAATCAGCTTCGGTAACAGCCCGAAACCAAACCAAATAATTAATAATGGTGCAAGGACAAGTACAGGCACATTTTGTGACACAATTAAAATCGGATACACAAATGCCCTTACCGTCGCTGAGCGGTGTAATAATATCGCAACACTCAAGCCGAAAAATATACCAATAGCAAGGCCCAGTACCGCTAGCTGTATAGTGGCGAACACATGGGGCATGAACGTTTTATAAGAGTGAACACCTTCAGTAACGATGGCACTCGGCGCTGGTAATAGCCAATGTGGGATGTCAGCCAAACGGATAATGATTTCCCAGATAACTAACAGGAAGGCGATAAAAATAATCGACCTTCCTTTCGTTACTAGCTGTTTCATCCTCGATACTTCTCCGTCAACGTCCCCATTGTAATGCCAGTTGGCTGATATAAAATTTTCACTTGCGTAATAACATTAATGGCACCCAATTCAATCATTTTTTTATTCATCTCTTCAATAATTTGCAGTAAGGTAGACAGTTCACCTTCCATAGTCGTTTCTAGTGGCTGCACTTCATAGCGCACACCTGAAGCATCGATAATCGCAATCGCTGCATCAACGAATGGAATTACATCCTCGTATTTTTCTGTTTTAGGTATAATTTGTACACTAATTAATGAATTAGCCATTTATTTTGCCCCTTTCTCTGGTAAAAAATCATTTGTAAAAGCTTGATCTGCTTGAAATTCGCCTTCTAAAACGTTGTTCTTTGTCATCCAGTCCGCATAGTTTTCCCAAACTGCTAATTTTTGTTCGCCCCATTGTGCTGCATCATCTTGATATTTGTTCACTAACCATTCCTGACTTTTATGCACAAGTGCTTTATCTAAATCAGTTACCGCTTCAAGCAATATATCAGCCGCTTCATTAGGATGCTCAATTGCATACTCATAACCTTTTGTAGTAGCTGCAACAAATGCCTTTACCACATCAGGATTATCCTTAATCATCTTTTCATTCGTTGCAAGTACAGGTGTATAATAATCGAGTTGCTCACTATAGTCTGTTAAATACTGCATATTTAATTTTTCTCCACGAAGCTCCGCCTCAATACCTGTCCAAGCATAATAAATCCATGCAAAATCTATATCCTTCTGCATCATTGTGAAAAAGTCTAAATCTCCAGCATTAACGATATCTAATTTCTTAATATCGGCATGTTCTTTTTGCATTAGAGATTGTAAAACAGCTTGTTCTATCGGGCTTCCCCAACCACCATACGTTTTGTCTTCGTAATCTTTTGGTGACGTAATGCCTTTTGAAGCATCTGATGCAAAGCCAGATGTATTATGCTGAATAATTGCTGCAATCGATACAAGAGGCACGTCTTGAACACGTGCTTGCGTTATACCTTCCTGGTAGCTAACGCCAAACTGAGCTTTGCCTGATGCAACAAGTTGATCTGCCCCTGCATCACCAGGTAATATAATGTCTACGTCTAAACCTTGCTCCTCAAAGTAGCCGAGCTTTTTCGCAACATAAAGTCCTGTATGATTCGTATTAGGTGTCCAGTCCAGTACAACGGATACCTTTTTCAATGTGCTTGTTTCCTCTTTGTCCTCTTTTTCGCTACAACCAACTAATGTTAATAATGCAGCAACAAGAACGAAAAACCACTTTTTCATGCTGTGTCCTCCAAGTCTAGTAGTTTGAAAGTGTTCAAGATTGAATGTTTTCACCAGAAAAGGTATTCTTAGGCCATTTGCATCGCTTCTAATAGATTACACCTAGTTTTAGGCGGAATAATGAGTCCTAAACAAAAAACGCCTAGGAATTATCCCAGACGTTTGCAAACGGTATCAAAAAATAGTATACGAATATTTTTGAATAGATGTTCCCTACGCTGGTACGAGCCAAATCAGGTTCAAAGGGTCAGCGTCTAAACGGACGCAATCTCAGCTGGCAACTTCCAGCCCCCCTACATTCTTAACTTATGAACTTTTCGTTGATTATTATACCCATATCTATCGTAAAATGACAAGCTAGTAATTTTCGTAATTGATAAAAATGAGCTTCTATTGGACTATACAAGTATTCTGCAACATGACTTTTGCAAATAGAAATGTTTTTATGCATGGAATTTGGAACATCAAAAATTCTTCAATACGAAACAGTTAATCTTTTGCAAAACCAACAAGTTAAAAAAGAGTTATTCTCCATACTACACGATATAACTTCCATCACCCTTTGAAAAGATAGTTGCTATGTGTCATTTAGTTATATTTGAAATTAAACTAATTATAGAAAACATTTTTTCTTCGTGATTTTTGAGAGTTTGTGCTTTATTCAAAGTGTCAGGAGTGAGTTGATGAAAAAGCTTTTAAAAATTACCGTAGTATTTCTTGTTTTACTCGGAGCAGCTGGCTATGCTTTATGGCATTTTGGTACAGAAAGTGGAATTTACTTTAGATGACGAAAAACGAGAAGAAGTAAAATCCTATATCAAGAACGATTCGACGGTTCAAGAAATTGCCAGCGAGGCAGCAACTACAAATCCGGATACTCTTCCCTTCCAAACTAAAGAAGAAGCGACACGTGTGTTAATAAAAAAAGTGGGCGTTAATCGTTTACTTGATATTCAGGAACAAGTGCAAAACGGTTCAATTAGTAAGGATGAAGTATTATCCGAAATTGAAGGTAAACTGTCTGAAGATGAAATTTCTGCTTTAAAATATGTTTTATATAAGGAATTGAATAAATAAAACTAGCCATTTGAAAATTTCAATTAAAAATACAGAGACAAAGATTCACATAAAAATTTTCAATACAGCTAAGCACCACATTCGTGTTAGTGGGTATAATAAAACAGGCTCGATTCCTATTAAGTGAAATCGAGTCCTTTTTTCTATCATTTTTCTATTGTTGCTAGTTAAACTAAAGCACACGATTGTTATATAATTTAAGCATTTACAACGTTAAAAGATGTTCTCAAATAAGATTTTGAGAAGCTTTCAATTAGAGCTGTTGCAATTACTAAAGTTTTAATGTTGCGCATAACTTATGGTGACTTGAGTACCTTTTTCGTTAGATTGGATTGTACTCTGTAGTTCAAGCATTCGGCAAATATCTTCGATGATTCGTAGGCCAGTACCCTTTTCCTCCACATTAAACCCAACCCCATTATCCTTAAATATAATTGAGTTTTTTTGCAAAGTGATTTCCAATGTATCGCACGCTGCATGGCGCAAAATATTTTGGAAGATATTATCAAATAATCTGTGCAACCAAATTTCATTACTCTTCCAATGGAATTTAGTTGAGGAATCGTTTAACACAATAGAGATTTGGTTAACTTTATATAAAAAATTCCACTTTAAAATAATGGTATTGATAAGTTTTGGAACATCTACTTTTTCCATGATTATATAGGAATTATCAACACGAGATAAGCGCTCAAAGTCATATTCATTGGATAACTTTGAAATATAGTTTATTTGTTCGTTTAAAGAATTGAAAATATCCTGATGTTGTGAAAAATCATTTTCGATTGTGTAAAGTTGTAAGCGCATAGCTGTTAAAGGTGTATTAATATCGTGGCGCAACTGAGTTAAAAGTTCTAGTTTCATTTGCTCTTGTTGCATTATTTCAATTTCCTTCGATATCGTCCGGTCAATGAGAAGGTTTACTGCATTGGTTAAATCCCCTAATTCATCATTTCGAGAGTAAGGAATCTTTTGAAGTCTCTTCTTATCGTTACTCGCCAACTCCATAATGGTTTGATTTAATTCATTAATTCGTTTAATTAATGAATTAATGGATTTGGAGAATAAAATAGCCAAAGTAAAAAAACAGACGATAAATAATCCTAGCATAATTGGATAGGCTTTTGACTCAAAAAAACGTGTTTCTGTATTATTTGAAAAATGATTGTAAATTACCGTTACGATTACATTAATCACTACAATCGAAAGAGGAACACTGAATATAACCGACAATAGCAATAGTTGATATTTCTTTTTTAGTTTCATTGTTTAACATGGGTATTCATACGATAACCTTCTCCATATACATTTTGAATAATCACACCATCTGTATCGGCAATCTTGTTGCGGACCTTTTTAATATACACGTTAATTAAATTAGGATTACGATCTTCTAGCTGCCAAAGATAATCAATGAATTGTTCTTTAGATAAAATAAAATCTGCGTTTTCATAGAGGTAAAAGAATATTTTCTTTTCAATGGCTGTAAATTCGACTTCTTTATTATTCTGATTATTAATGACACGCATATGAGTAACATCAATGGATAAATGCTGTATTTGTTTGTGAATTCCGTAAGAAGCAACTAATTTATTTTTTATTCGTATTAATAATTCCCTCGGATCAAATGGCTTCACCATGTAATCTTCTCCAATTTCAAGCCCTCTTAATTTACTATCAATGTCACTTCTAGCAGTTAAAAAAATTATAGGAATATTATGCCCTAACTGATTAATTCGCATTGAAATCTGATACCCGTCCTCGCCAGGTAGCATAATATCCATAATAACAATGTCCACTTGCTTTATAACTGTATATAAAGAAGCTCCATTTTCTAACCAGATTACTTTATAACCTTCTTTTTGAAGTATATTCTCCAATAAACTTCCAATCATTTTATCATCTTCTACAAGTAAAATTGTAAACAACATTTTTGTCTCTTCCTCACTATTTTTCAGCCATTTCTTGCATGAACTTTTGGGTTTCTTCATAAATTTCAGTTGGATGGTACAAGTAAATACTATGCTTGCTTTTTATTTGAATAACACTTGAAACGTCTAACTTCTTTGCGAAATCTTGATAGTCTTTTAGTGATGCTTTAGCAGCTTCAGAATTTTTATCAAGGTAAGCATCAATAAATAAAATAGGGGTTGTTTTTGGAATAGATAATGCGGTAGACTTTTTGCTATTTTTTACGGAATGTAGCATTTCTTGTTCCATATCATTGTTGATTCCCTGTTTATTTGATATCGCTTTAAATATATCTTTTTCTTGTGAAGTCAGAAAATTTTTCTCTAAGACGGCATCGTTATATGCTAAAATCGGAAACACTCTTTGGAATCCTAATTCACTTAATATAGTTCCTGCCTTCATAAAAGCCTTTTCTACGAAACCTACCGGATGTTTTATATATTGAGAAGGTAAACCAATATCTAACGCCACAATCGCTTTAACTTCTTTCGGATATTTCTGCGCCCAATAGATAGCTTCGATTCCTGAAATAGAGTGTGGTACTAAAATATAAGGGGGCTTATTGCCGCTTTTAATTAGTGCCTCCCTCGTTTGTTCTAATATTACATCTATATCTCGATCGTCGTTAAATTCATCACTATACCCATATCCTGCTCTTTCCACAACGGCAATTTTATTTTCTTTTGAAAAATGACGATACAAGCTTTTTAATTCATACATAGGTGCTGCTACTGCTGAGCCAGCCATAAATACAAATGTATCTGCATTCTGACCTTCAGAATAAATGTTAATCTTCTTCCCATTAAAATCGATTAACTTGCCCATATTATTCTCTAGTAACAATGTCTCTTTATTCTCTTTGAACTTATGGAAGCTAAATACAGAACCGATAAGCACAATCAATAAAGTGAAGAAACTTATCGAAAACCACTTCATCATTTTTTTCATTTTCTACTTGCCCCTTTCAATTATAAATACAGATTAAAGTAGAAAAATATAATTCTTATAAACTTTTGATAAATTTTTGAATGGAAATATCGACTGACTAAAGTTCGTGCACACATTAAAAAGTCACAAATGTTTTTAAATCAACGATTCATGACTTTCCTTATGAGATTTTTATAGGTGTATACAGCAAGGTGTTTTCACTCGCTGGTTTTGTTCTTCACTCGCTAACCCTAAAAAATGTTTTTCAACTAAATGATCCTTTAACGAAACCGTTCGCTGATTCTTGAGGTTACGCCAGTTTATTGTATATCAAGTTTATGATTTCTACCTATTGCCTGCTAACCTGAGTACATTTAAAAATAAAACAACGCATAGTTACTAATTACATTAATAATTTTCTGTTGAGCATCTTTGGCTTCAGGGATTGGTATGACAACAAACACATGTATCATTTTGGGATATACATAGGAAAAAGTCTTTATCAAAAAAGCCCATGTTCTTTGATAGAACATGGGCAGGAGTTTGTTATTCTTCTTTTTTCCTTTTAACTACATGAGAAATGGCACCATCTGTAGCGATATCGACTTTAAAGGAGCCATTTGAATGACGATCAGCGCGAGTTAACCCTTTGACATCAATGATTTCTTGCACGCCTTTATCCGTTTCAACAATAACCTGTTCCTCATCACTAGCCCTCACAACCGCAACAATTCGGTGTGGATTCGCTTTTAATTCGGTTAACACTTTTAACCCGCGTTTTGCGCGGCTAGCTATATCGACTTCGGCGACATTCATCTTTTTCACAGCACCACGTTGTGTAACAATTACAACATACTCCGTGTCAGAAGGTCTTAATATTGTGACACCAACCAATACTTCCCCATCTTTTAAAGTAATACCTTTCACACCACCAGTTTTAACGCCAGTGACAGGCAGCTCTTCAATCGGGAAGCGGATAGCATATGCAGTATCTGTGATTAATAACAATTCGGCATCATCTGATACAATGTCCGCAAGTATCATTTCATCACCCGATTTCACATTCATCGTTTTAATCGGTTTAGAATAACGTGTAACTGCATAATCAGCTAATGGTGAACGTTTGATTTGCCCTTCTTTTGTAGCCGTTAAAATATAGGTGTTCGGCTGCTCAAATGAATCAAAACCATAAACAGCAATAATTGTTTCATCTTCACCCGTTGGCACAATACTTGAAATATGCTGACCAAGATCCTTCCAACGAATATCCGGCAATTCATGCACAGGCTGATAAATATAATTTCCACGATTAGTGAACAGCAGTACATGATGTTGTGTATTTAACGTTGCCTCATACAATAAATAATCCGAATCTTTCATCGCAAAATCTTGCCCATTGGACGCTGCGTGAGAACGAGTAGATGTACGCTTAATATAGCCATCTTTTGTCACTGTAACCACAACTTCTTCACTTGGCACAAGGACATCTAGCGTAATTTTAATTTCCTCAATTTCTTGTTCGATTTTCGAACGACGTGGCTCAGAAAAACGTTTTTTAATGTCGAGCAATTCTTGTTTTATGACACGAATAAGCTTAGCCTCACTATGCAAAATACCTTCTAGCTTTGTAATTAGTGCATTTAATTCATCTTGTTCATGACGTAGCTCTGTAATATCCGTATTTGTTAAACGGTATAATTGTAAGCTCACAATGGCCTCAGATTGAACTTCAGTAAAGTCATACTTGACCTGTAAATTCGTTTTCGCATCACGTTTATCATTCGATGAACGAATCGTCGTAATTACTTCATCTAAAATAGAAAGGGCTTTAATCAAACCATCAACGATATGCGAACGGTCTTTCGCCTTTTGCAAATCATAAATCGAGCGGTTTGTCACCACTTCCTTTTGATGGGCTATGTACGCATCAAGTAGCAGTGGCAAGGTCATCATCGTAGGACGACGGTTATGGATAGCGATCATATTAAAATTGTAGGCTACTTGCAAATCAGTAGTTTTGAATAAATAATTTAAAATTCCTTGTCCTGGCACATCTTTTTTCAGCTCAACTACTACGCGTAATCCTGTTCGATCGGATTCATCACGGATTTCAGCAATGCCTTCAAGTCGTTTATCGACACGTTGTTCATCAATTTTCTTAACAAGATTCGCCTTATTAACATCATACGGTAATTCCGTAATAACGATTTGCTCTTTCCCGCCTTTTAATGGTTCAATGGCTGCTTGAGCACGCACAATAATTTTGCCGCGCCCTGTCTCATAAGCTTTTTTAATGCCATCTACACCTTGGATAATCCCACCTGTTGGGAAGTCAGGACCTTTAATAACCGTCATGAGCTCATCAACAGTAGCATTCGGTTGATCTAAACGCATTAAAACCGCATCTAACACCTCATTAAGTGCGTGAGGTGGAATATCCGTCGCATAACCAGCAGAAATCCCTGTGGAGCCGTTTACAAGCAAATTCGGGAAGCGAGCAGGTAATACAGTTGGTTCCATATCCTGATCATCAAAGTTCGGTATAAATTCCACTGTTTTTTTACCGATATCACGTAACATCTCAGCAGCAATTGCTGATAATCTCGCTTCTGTGTAACGCATCGCAGCTGGAGGGTCACCGTCAACCGAACCATTATTACCATGCATTTCAATCAACATATGGCGAGCCTTCCAATCCTGACTCATGCGCACCATTGCTTCATATACCGAACTATCACCATGTGGATGGTAGTTACCGATAACATTCCCGACTGTTTTTGCAGACTTACGGAACGGTTTTTCATTCGTATTTCCTTCTGTATACATCGCAAATAAAATACGACGTTGTACAGGTTTAAGACCGTCGCGCGCATCTGGCAACGCTCGGTCTTGAATTATATATTTACTATAGCGACCAAATCGGTCACCCATTACTTCTTCTAAAGGTAAATCTTGAAACTTTTCCGTACTACTCATGCTTGGTCCTCCTCTTGTTGGATGAATTCATTGTCTAAAATATTTGAATCATCCTCCATGCCGAAGTCTACATTTGCTTCGATCCATTTACGGCGCGGCTCTACTTTATCGCCCATTAACGTCGTCACACGACGCTCTGCACGTGCTCCATCCTCAATCGTGACACGAATTAAAGTACGTGTGTCAGGGTTCATCGTTGTATCCCACAGCTGATCTGCATTCATCTCACCAAGACCTTTATAGCGTTGCAGGATATAGCCTTTTCCGACCTTTTTAATGGCTTTTTGTAAATCGTTTTCGGTCCAAGCATACTCTATGACCTCTTTTTTACCAACACCTCTAGATACTTTATAAAGTGGTGGCAGTGCGATAAATACTTTACCTGACTCAATTAACGGGCGCATGTAACGATAGAAGAACGTTAATAGTAGCACCTGAATATGTGCGCCATCCGTATCAGCATCGGTCATAATGACAACTTTATCGTAAGCAGAATCTTCTACTGAAAAATCCGCTCCTACCCCAGCACCAATAGCATGAATAATCGTTGAAATCTCCTCGTTTTTCATAATATCTTGGAGCTTCGCTTTTTCTGTATTGATGACTTTACCACGTAACGGTAAAATTGCCTGGAATGTACGGTCTCGCCCTTGTTTTGCTGAACCGCCGGCAGAGTCACCTTCGACTAGATATAATTCATTTTTCGCAGCATTACGAGATTGTGCAGGTGTTAGCTTTCCTGAAAGGATCGTACTACCTTTTTTGTTTTTCTTCCCGTTACGAGCATCCTCACGCGCTTTACGCGCCGCTTCACGAACTTGTTGTGCACGAATCGCTTTTCGAACAAGGGAAGCTGAAAGCTCCGCGTTCTCTTCAAGTACATATAAAATCTGCTCTGAAACAACGCTATCTACTGCAGAACGCGCCTCACTCGTACCAAGCTTACCTTTCGTTTGGCCTTCAAATTGTAATAAATGCTCTGGAATACGAACAGAGATAATCGCCGCTAAACCTTCACGAATATCTGTCCCTTCAAGATTTTTATCTTTATCTTTCAATAGACCAATCTTACGTGCATATTCATTGAAAACTCGCGTCAACGCAGATTTTGCACCTGTTTCATGTGTGCCACCATCACGTGTACGAACGTTGTTTACAAACGATAAAATGGTTTCTGAATAGCCGTCGTTGAATTGGAAGGCAAATTCAACCTCGATATCATCTTGTTCACCCTCCACATATTTCACAGGATGAAGAACATCTTTTTCCTCATTCAAATACGCAACGAAAGCTTCAATGCCGTTTTCATAAAAGAAAACATCACCTTTGCCTTCCTCGCGTTGATCGATTAACTCAATTTTTAATCCTTTTAATAAAAATGCAGACTCACGTAAACGTTCTGCAAGCGTATCATAATTGAATTTTGTGACTGAAAAGATTGTGTCATCTGGTAGGAAATGGACAAGTGTTCCTGTTTGTTTTGTTTGACCAATTTCTTCAAGTGTCGTTGCAGGGTGTCCTCCGTTTTCAAAACGCTGCTTATACTTTTTGCCATCACGATGAATCGTTACTTCTAAAAATGTCGACAAAGCATTGACAACTGAAGAACCAACACCATGTAAGCCACCACTCGTTTTATAGCCACCTTGCCCAAATTTGCCGCCTGCATGTAATACAGTGAAAATAATTTCAGGGGTAGGCTTGCCCATTTTATGCATACCTGTTGGCATCCCTCGTCCAAAGTCTCGAACACTTAAGCTCTGATCTTTATGAATAGTGACTATGATATGAGAACCAAAGCCAGCTAGTGCTTCATCCACCGCATTATCCACGATTTCATATACAAGGTGATGAAGTCCTCTGCCGTCTGTGGAACCGATATACATGCCGGGTCGCTTTCGTACCGCTTCTAATCCTTCTAATACTTGAATGGCGTCATCATTATAGACGCTTGGTGACTGTTTATTCGCCAAAAGATTCCCCTCCAAAAAACAAACGCATGTTCTGATTACGTTCTCATCCTAATAATAATAGCATTTCCTGTCAATAGCTAGTGACAGATATATAAATTTTTGTTTACGCTATGGCGTAATGTCTTCTATGAATTTTGTTAAACGACCAATCTAAAGTCAGTTAACGGACATAAATGACAGCAACTGCCTGGAGCTTACTGCAATGACCACTATACAAAATCCACAACTATCGTCATAGGCTCTATCTTCATTCAGCCAGCAATAAACGCTAACTTCATGCTTACACTCAGCTTTCCAAAACGTGATGAGTAGGCGTTTTCTGTTGAATGATGATTTTTTATAGCTTCACATAGAAATTAAAGATAGACTTCTATTCTACCAAAGGAATGTGTGATTGACAAAATTGCCATTTTACCTATATTTTTAAGAAAGGGCTTAGGTGTTGATACTATAATAGTGTCGTACAACCTAACATAAGCTAACATAAGCCATTGACTTTGAAATCATGGTGAAATATTTTCCTCTTGTATTGAATTCAAGGCCCATGATGAAATCTCCTTCATATCATTGTAGATTAAAGAGAAAAAGTGTAAAATACTTGTTACAAACTATTAGTACCAAGTGTTATTATTTGGATGAAAGGAGTCCACCTATGTTAAACGGACTTATTATTTTATGTGCCTATCTTATCGGCTCTATACCTTCTGGGTTATGGATTGGCAAAATATTTTACAAAACAGATATTCGCGAGCATGGTAGTGGCAATTTAGGTGCTACCAACACCTTCCGTATATTAGGAAAAAAAGCAGGTTTAGTTGTTACAATCATGGATATTTTAAAAGGTACAGCTGCAGTGTTATTAGTGACACTCCCAGTATTCTCTGATGCCACAATTCACGGACTTATTTTAGGACTTGTTGCGGTTATTGGTCATATGTTTCCTATTTTTGCAAGCTTCCGTGGCGGAAAAGCTGTTGCCACATCAGCTGGCGTCCTACTTGGCTATTCTTGGCCACTATTCATTTTACTATTCATCGCATTTATCGTAACGTTAAAGCTTACGAAAATTGTCAGCCTAACATCGATAATTGCTGCACTAGTTGCATTAATCTATTCGATTATTTATTTTTTTGTGACAGGCGATTTCGCATTAGCTATATTAGTAGCATTTTTATTTATTTTTATTGTTTATCGTCATCGAGCAAATATTACGCGCATTAAAAATGGTACTGAACCAAAAGTGAAATGGCTTTAACATGAAAGGAGTTCACACATGAATATCGCACTGACAGATGAAGCGCTTCAATGGTTTAAAAACGAAATGGAAGTCGAAACAGGTGATACAATACGCTTTTATGCAAGATATGGTGGTTCAAGCCCTTTCCATGAAGGATTTTCTCTTGGGATGACTCGCGAAGAACCTCTCGAAATAGGCGTTCAAACTGTCATTGATGGTGTGACCTACTATATCGATGAGAAAGATTTATGGTTTTTTAACGATTATAACTTACACATTGACGTTGACAAACAACTTTACGAATTAAAATATGACTATTTAAAATAACACAGTGTTTCCTTTCACCAAAATGAAAGGAAACGCTTTTTTCATTTTGTGCAATCACAATTTTTAGTTTGCACTATTTGGTTTAGCTCTTCGTAAAATTGACCATCCTCTAACTAGTCAATCTATATTTTGAGGAGGAAACATAATGCCAGTTTCAGAAAACAACAATACCTCCCAACAGCAAAATCCTTCAACGACTTTACTGCACACTTCTCTTTCAGAAAATATTTTTACGATTAAAGAAGCTCTTGGTAATAGCAACGATGTAATTATTCGTGAAATTACACTAGACAAATTAAATAACCAATCAATCGCGCTAATTAACATTGATGGCATATCCGATAAAAATGTGATTACAGACTTTATATTAGAAGATTTGATGCTTGAAATTGACAATGGATCTGACAATAAAGTAACCAACATAAACGACTATATAAAAAAGCAATGCTTAGCGGTAGGCGGTGCAAAGGATATTTTAGATTTCACCGCATTTTTTGCCTCCATCCTAAATGGTGAAACAGTCATTCTATTAGAGGGCCAATCGGTTGCGATTGCGACAGACACCAAAAGCGCAAAAGATAGAGCTGTCACTGAGCCACAAACAGAGTCCGTAATTAGAGGTCCAAGAGAGTCTTTTACTGAAACATTGCGTACAAATACAGCACTCATCCGTCGAAAGATTAAAAGTCCTGACCTTTGGATAAAATCTCGAATTATTGGAGAGGTAACGCAAACAGACGTAGCTGTTATGTATATAAATGGCATTGCCAATGACAAAATTGTCCAAGAGGTGTTAGATCGTTTAGATAATATTGTCATTGATGGCGTATTAGAAACCGGCTATTTAGAGGATTTTATTCAAGACTCTAAATTCTCTTTATTTCCAATGATTTATAATACGGAGCGCCCAGATGTCGTTGCAGCAGAGTTGTTAGAAGGTAAAATAGCAATATTAGTGGATGGAACCCCTCTTGTACTAACCGTTCCAGTAATATTCACATCTTTTTTACAGGCTGCAGAAGATTATTACCAAAATTGGATTATTAGTTCATTAATTCGACTTTTACGTTTTTTTGGTATTTGTCTTGCATTAGTAATGCCTTCCCTATATGTAGCCATTACTACCTTTCATCAAGAAATGCTTCCAACGGCAATGCTTATTAGTATCGCTTCACAGCGAGAAGGTGTGCCCTTTCCCGCTGTAGTAGAAGCACTAATTATGGAGATTGCCTTTGAAATTTTGCGTGAAGCAGGTCTTCGAATGCCTAGAACGATTGGTCCAGCAGTTTCCATTGTAGGGACATTAGTAATTGGTCAAGCAGCCGTGGAAGCGGGCATAGTATCAGCTGTAATGGTCATTATTGTTGCATTAACAGCCATTTGTAGCTTTCTGTTTCCTTCCTATGGATTATCAAACACGATTCGTGTTCTACGTTTCCCATTGATGATTTTAGCCGCGATGTTTGGTTTATTCGGCGTTATGTTTGGCATTATGATAATTATTCTTCACTTATGTAGTTTACGTTCATTTGGCGTTCCATATATGAGTCCTTTTGGGCCACTTATTATGAAAGATCAAAAAGATGCAATGATCTTGTTCCCACGTAGAGATTTACTCACAAGACCGAGGCTGTTCAGTCAAAAAAATAAAGTTAGAGAACAACGATATCACGAAGGAAAAAAAAGAAATTAACAATAATGTGTAAATGAGGAATACGTCATGTCAAAAATGAAGATGATTTTGTTATTGTTCATCCTCACTTTATTATTAAGTGGTTGCTGGAGTAAGCGAGAGTTAAACGAATTAGCAATTGTCGTTGCACTTGGTGTAGATAAAATAGATGATGAATATGAAATTTCTATCCAAGTTGTTGATACTAGTGAAATTTCTTCAAAGCAACCTTCTAGCGGACGATCACCTGTAGTCACTTATAATTCGAAGGGAAAAAGTGTGTTTGAAGCAATTCGAAGAATGACGACCTTAACACCACGGAGACCTTATTTTGCTCATTTACAAATGGTAGTTATCGGAGAAAAATTAGCTGAAGAAGGAATAAACGAACCACTGGACTTTATCGCAAGAGATCATGAATTTCGAAATGATTTTGATGTTATCATAACGCATGATTCAACAGCAAAAGAAGTGCTCAACGTCTTAACCCCGATTGAAAAAATGCCTGCCAATAAATTGTTAAATTCAATTAAGGTATCCGAAAAATCTTGGGGTTCCACATTATCTGTTAATACAGACGAACTACTAAATACCCTTAGTAGCAAAGAAAAAAGTGCTGTTTTATCGGTTGTTGAAATAGAAGGAGATACAAAATTAGGAATAGATCAAACAAATGTAGAAAGAATTACAACGCCCGTTATTTTAAAATATATTGGTATAGCTGTTTTTAAAGAAGATAAATTGATAGGGATTTTATCCGAAGAGGAAAGTATTTACTATAATTTTTTAAATAACAAAATTGAAAGTACGATAGAAGTTCTTTCTTGCCCTGATGGTGGAGAGTTGTCGACCGAAATTACAAAATCGACATCTAATATTAAGGGAACTTTTAAAAATGGCATTCCAAAAATAACAATAAAAATTGATATTACACAAAATATCGGCGAAGTAAATTGTCCCATTAATTTAACTAAAGACAAAAGCATTCATTATATTAATAAAAAGACCGAAGAACGGATAAAAGAACAAACGAAAAAAACACTAGATACGATTCAAAAAAATTATAAACTCGATATATTAGGCTTTGGGGAAGCACTCCATCGGAAAGATCCTAAAAAATGGGAGGAAACAAAAAAAGAATGGTCTACAATATATCCCGAGGTAGCTGTCAATATCGAAGTCAATGTGGCTACACGAGGATTAGGAACAATCCAAAATTCATTATTGCACAATTCAAAGGAGTAGCTAGCGATGTTTATAACGATTGTTTTCGTAGTATTTTCTTTGGCCATTGCTTACAGTGTCATTCCTAATTTAAAGAAAAAAGGCGAAAAAAAAACAATTATCGTCTTTTCTATTATATTAAGCATAGGAGCGGCATTAAATATTGCCATTGGATTAAAAAAGAACATTCCCAGCCCTTTAGATTTCATTACATTTATTTTAACGCCCCTTAGAAAATTGTTACTTACACTTTTTCAATAAAAAATGAAAAGAAAGGGTAGTGTACGATGGATAAACAACTCATTAGCGCAAGACAATTTACAGTCATTACCCTTCTCTATTCAATTGGAACAGCTATATTAATTGTGCCAGCAAGTATTACAGAAAAACTCAGCCAGGATGCGTGGATTGGAGCGGCTATTGGTGTACTATTAAGCTTTTTATTAATAAAGCTCTTTGTATCATTAGGAAATCAAACTCCAAACCTTACGTTTATTGAAGCAAATGGAAAAATTTTCGGCAAATTCATCGGTACTTTGACATCGCTTTGTTTTATGTCTTTAACCTTTTTTTCAGCAGGCGAATTATTATATTTCATCGGAATTTTTATGCAAACGGAAGTGATGCCCGAAACGCCTACTCTGACCTTTGCTGTTTTATTTACAATTATTATCGTTTTCGCGTCGTATTTAGGGATTGAAGTTTTTGCACGTTCTGTGGAAATACTATTTCCAATATTTATGTTAATTTTTATTATTTTTATTATTTGTATTTCCCCTCAAATCAATATAGAAAATATTATGCCAGTCTATGAAACAGACACAAAATCATTAATCGTAGGTACGCTAAACTTTACGAGTGTTTTTTCTTTCCCACTTGCTGTGTTGCTTATGTTTTTCCCTTCTGGAGTCAATGTACATAAAGCAGCTCAAAAAGGATATTATATCGGCACACTACTAGGCGGAATTGTCTTAATTCTCATTATTACCCTTTCAACACTCGTTCTTGGCTCAACTAATACATCAATTAAGACATTTCCAAGCTATGCGCTAGCTCAAAGAATTTCGATAGGAGATTTTTTCCAAAGAGTGGAAATTATCATGGCTGTTATGTGGATTATATCCATTTACATTCGGACATTCATTTATTTTTACGCAACGGTACTTGGCATAGGACAAATATTTAAAATAAAAGATCCTCGCCCACTCATTTTACCACTTGGATTATGTATGGTTGCACTGGCTCAAATTGCTCACCCGAATATCGTCCATTCTAATAATTATAATGAGAATATTTGGCCGTTATATTCAGGATTATTAACTGTTTTACTTCCATTGTTGTTACTAACAGTCGCAAAAATTCGCAAAATAAAAAAGAAAGAAGACAGTCAAAGCTCTTCAAGTAATCAGCAAGAATCTCAAGAACAACAATCAAAAGACAAGCAAAATTCAAAAGAACAACAAGAATCGAAAGTGCAGCAAGCTCCAAAAGAAGAACAACAAGAATCAAAAGTGCAGCAAGCTCCAAAAGAAGAACAACAAGAATCAAAAGTGCAGCAAGATGCTACCAAACCAAACTCGTCCGAATCTCAATAAGTTAACAACAAAAACCACATTTCTCACTTTTAATGAGAAATGTGGTTTTTCTAACTGTAAAACGGTATGTTAATTGTTCCAAATTAAATATGGTATTCAATTTCATCAACAAAGTCCCATTCGTACGGTGTTTCTTGATAAACATAATAGTTAAGCCAATTTGAAAATAGTAAATGCGTATGTGCTCGCCATGTATTAATCGGCTCATTAGAAGGATTATTATTCGGGAAATAGTTAACAGGAATCGCAATATCAATTCCTTTTTCAACATCACGGTAATATTCATCAGCTAATGTTGTCGCGTCGTATTCTAAGTGACCTGTAATCATTATGTTCTTATTATCCTTTGACTGCACGATAAAGACGCCAGCATCTTCTGAATAGGACAGTAAGCGTAAATCTGGGTGCTTACGTACTTCATCAATGGAAACCGATGTATAGCGTGAATGTGGCGCTGTAAATAAATCACTAAAGCCACGCACTAGATCGACTGTTAAATCGGTAATGACATGTGAATATACGCCAGAACATTTTTCTGGCAGTTCAAATTTACCGATACCATAATGGTGATATAACGCAGCTTGTGCACCCCAGCATATATGCATAACGGACGTAACATTTTTCACGGACCAATCCATTATTTCTGAGATTTCTTCCCAATAATTCACTTCTTCAAATGCCATTTTTTCAACAGGAGCCCCCGTAATAATCATACCGTCAAAGCGACGATGGCGAATCTCTTTAAACGTTGAATAAAATAGCTGTAAATGTGATTTACTAACATTTTTTGATTCGTGTGTTGCTGTATTTAAAAATGTAATATTCACTTGTAATGGTGTATTACCGAGCAATCGCAGTAATTGTAGCTCTGTCTTTTCTTTTTCTGGCATTAAATTAAAAATTAAAATATTTAAAGGACGAATTTGTTGCGTTTTGGCGCGGTCTTCTTCCATTACGAATATCTTTTCTCCACGTAAATGTTCTCCAGCTGGTAAGTTTTTTGGAATATTAATAGGCATGTTGAATTCCCCTTTTCGTTAATTTTTTCTCTCTATCTAATTAAAATTAAAAAATCCCCCTCATTCCTTTAGAGCAAGAATGAGAAGGATAATTATCACGTTCACTCTTATCTCTCAAAGGAAAAATCCTTTGGTGGAAGTAGCACCTTTCTAACATTGTTAGAGGTTGCTGAAGCGTCATCGGGCCAAATCCCTCAGCTTCTCTTGATAAGATTATTTAATTAAAAAGAATTGTATCATGAACGATTAAGAATTTCAATAATACATAGAATATTTAGTATTTAAATGAATGGAAGCATATTTTTTGTTAAACACTATAATCAATTCTACCTAAAGCTTTTGTAAGTTACGTAAATACGGCTTAAAAATCATTTTTACCATCTATTAGCCTAATTAGATGACAAAGAAATGACAAATCACCCCCGATTACAGCTATGCGCAGTAAATAGATTTTTATACAAATAAATCGTAATGGTAATCAAAGAGGTATTATGTTAACATATACCTTTAGTAACAGAGAGGAACGTGAATATTTTGATTAAAATTGAACTCCCAAAACCAGACTTAGTAATTCGTCAACGTGAGCAAGTATTAAAACCTGGGGATGTAGAAATCCCGCCATTCCATGGTTTTATTGATTTCCATAAAATCACTCGCGAAAAAGGTGGCATTTTCTTATTCTACAACGAAAAAAACGAGCTATTGTTTGTAGGGAAAGCGCGTAAAATTCGTCAACGCATTAAAAAGCATTTTGAAGATAATGTATCACCAATGAAAAAATACCGTGATGAAATTTTCAAAATTGAAGTATATGAAATTGATGATCCAATGGAACGTGAAATTTACGAAACTTACGCAATTAACACATTCCGTGCAAAATATAATCTTGAAAAAGTATTTTATTAACAAATGCCGTTAGCATGAAACATGCTAACGGTTTTTCTTTTTCTACTTCAAAAATGCAAAATACCCTGAGAGCTTTGTTCTCCCAAGGTATTTTAATATTTAAATAAATATTTTTTCATCTTTAAATTTATTAGCTGTTAGGTAACTTACGATGACAAAAATAATGAATGAAGCCACTATTGGGATTGTCACTGTATGCATGCCAAAGATTGACGGATAAAAGCGATCGATTACAATATATAACGTCATGCCCGTAATCATGGAAGCAATAGCGCCGTATTTATTAGCCTTTTTCCAATATAAGCCTAGGACAACTGACCAAATAAAGACCGCTTCTAGGCCCCCAAATGCAAATAAATTGAGCCACACAAGTAAGTCTGGAGGATTTAACGCAAATACAACGACCGCCAAACCAATTACTGTAGTTACGATGAAGCTGGCGCGCTTAATCTCTCCATCGCTGGCAGTTGGCTTCACGTAATTTAAATAAATATCCTTCACGACTGTTGAACTAACTAACATGAGCAACGCATTAACCGTAGACATCGTTGCTGCCATTGGTGCTGCTAAAACAATACCCGCTAAAAATGGCGGTAAAACTTTTAACGTTAGTAGTGGCATCACCTTATCGCCAATTTCAATGCCTGGCAT
This sequence comes from Lysinibacillus sp. NPDC097868, assembly GCF_044761135.1. Lineage (NCBI taxonomy): Bacteria > Bacillati > Bacillota > Bacilli > Caryophanales > Bacillaceae > Lysinibacillus > Lysinibacillus sp. NPDC097868. The sequence continues at coordinate 1,600,686 of NZ_JBIWBS010000001.1, forward strand.
TACTGGACGCGCTAGCACACCAATTAGGTGCATACCGAACATAATTGTCCCAATGGCGATGGTGCCAATAATAATCGCTAAATGCATACTTTTTGAATCTTTATAGCTCATAGCACGAACTGCAATTTGAGGTAGCCCAACTACACCAATTCCTATTAAAATCCAAAATGTAGAGACATACAACGGAGTAAGTTCTCCTTCTGCACCAAATGGGGTCACGAGTTTTGGATTTTCTGCAACAAGGGATGTCATAATTTGATCAATTCCCCCGCCCGCAACGATTGTCCCAATTAGTAAAATAACAGTACCAATTACCATTATCGAACCTTGTACCGTATCCGTTAAAGCTACAGCTCGGAAGCCCCCGATAATAACATAAATTAATACCGACGCTGCAAAAATAAAGAGTGCCGAAGTATAATTTAAACCAGTTAATGATTCAATTAAGCGCGCTCCACCTACCCACTGTGCCATCATCGCAGAAAATAAAAAGACAATAATACTAATTGCAGATAAAATCACGATGACATGACTGTTATAGCGTTCACGTAAAAAATCAATTAATGTAATCGCTTGATAACGGCGAGCGATTATCGCAAATTTCTTGCCTAAAATCATTAATACAAAATAACCCGCAGGTAGTTGCGCCATCGCTAACAGTACCCATCCAAGTCCCTTATTATAAGCGACACCTGGTCCACCAATAAAACTACTTGCGCTTCCGTAAGTGGCAATCATGGTCATTGCTAGAATAAAGCCTCCCATTTCACGACCACCAAGAAAATATTCCTGTAAAAACGAGTTCGATGAACGGACATGTTTATTCGCCCATATACCTATTCCAAAAATGATAATTAAAAATATGAAGAGTGGAAAAATAACTTGCCAATGCATTATTCATCCACCTCCCCATCTTCAAATGGAACATCTTTGAAAAAGAGTTTTAGGACGAGCCAAATTAAGACAATCATAAAAGCTGTTCCAGCGATACAACTATAGAAAAACCAAGCAGGGAAACCCCAAACATACGTATATTTTGTTGGATCCCCCGAGCCTAGGCCATATGCAAAGCCGTACCAAATAGCAAAGTTGACAATTACAAGTCCAATGCCAATGAGCGCTTCACGATGCGCAATTTTAAAGCGTTGATCTTTCAATATAGAATCCCCCTAACCTACTCTATTTTACTGGTATGTAGGTATTATGGGAAGCTTTGCGAAAAAATAGATAAAAAAAACGAAAGTTAGCGAACAATTCCTGTTGAATGAAGTATTTTGTAAGTCTTTTGCAGCTTTTTTGCCTTATTGCCGATTTCGCCCAACCCTCGGCGTTTCCTCATTTACTTTCTATGATCAAGAACTTTTCAAATGCATTTGAAGCGCTTTTTTGTCGATTTTGCCAACGATTGTTTTTGGCAATTCATCAATAATAATAATTTTTTTAGGGATTTTGTAGTGACCTAATTCGTTTCGACATAGTGCCTCCACTTCGTCAACTAGCGTATCTGTCTCATGTTGGCAAACAATAAATGCCGTTACAATTTCGCCCCAATAGTTATCCGGTACCCCGATGACTGCCGCTTCTTTTACGAGGTTATGACGTAATAAACATTGCTCTACCTCTTGTGGATAAACATTTTCACCACCGCTAATTATCATTTCTTTCCTACGACCAACAATATAGAAATAACCATCCTCATCCATTGTGGCTAAATCACCGGTCCTTAACCACCCATCACGTATCGTATTATCAGTTTCCTGCTGATTATTCCAATAAAATCTAAACATATGCTTGCCTCTGACAAATAACTCTCCTACCTCATGAGCAGTGCAATTTTTCCCCTCTTTATTCATAATTTTTGCTTCATTAAATTGCATGCTTTTCCCTACTGCTCCTTTTTTTAAATAGGCATCTTCACGAGAGATATAAAAATTATTCGGCCCAGCCTCCGTTAATCCATAGCCTTCTTTAAAATAAAGTCCCTTGTTAAAAAATGCATCATATATTGGAAGTGGACACGGTGCCCCGCCAGATAAGAACACTTTCACAGATGGAAAACTACTTATCTGGAAGTAATTTGTTGATATCATTGCCTGATACATTGTTGGCACAAATAAAGAAATGGTTGTCTTATAATGATTTATTGCTATAAGAGCCGTTTCCGCTTCGAACTTATCTCCAATTACAACCGTACCGCCTGCCATAAGCAACGGGATGGATAAAGCATTTAGCCCCCCTGTATGGAACATCGGCATATAGTTTAGCGTGCAGTCTTCTTCACTTAGCCCCCAACTAATAATTGTATTAATTGCATTCCAATTAACAGAATTAAAGGACAGAACTACCCCCTTTGCTTTACCGGTAGTGCCACCTGTATAAATCATTAGCCAAGGTTCATTTAAATCCATTTCTATCGTGCTAGGAACAGTTGCTGATTGCGGAACTTGTTGGATTGGATACATATTTTTTAGTTGTAAAGGACAACGAATGGCCTGATCATAAAGAAGCAAGGAAGGGGTAGCATCTGCAATAATTTCGTTTAGTTCCTTCGTATTCAGGCGCCAATTTAAAGGGACATAAATAAGCCCTCGCAATCCACAAGCAAATAAAATGGCAAATAGATGCATGTTATTTCTAGCAAAAACCGCTACACGACTACCCGTCTGTAAACCTTGTTCTTCGAAAAAACAGCTCCATTTTGCAATTTCATGTGTTAACTCTTGATATGTCCATTGTTCCTTTGTTTCTAGGTTAACTAATGCTAAACGATGCGGTGTTAAAGATGCACGATTTAAAATCCAAGCTTGCTCTGCAAACATCTTGAACTCCTCCTTTATCACATCATAATAGCGCCATCCACATGGAGAGTATGACCATGGACATAGGAAGCCTCTTCAGATGCTAAAAATAAATAAGCATTCGCGATATCCCTCGGTGTTCCTAATCTTTGAAGCGGCACAATCGAACGCATTTTTTCTAGCACTGGTTCAGGCATCTTTTTAACCATATCTGTCTCTGTAAAGCCTGGAGCTACAGCATTTACGTTAATCCCTTTACGCCCAAGCTCTTTTGCCCATGTTTTCGTCATACCTATAATCGCAGCCTTTGTCGCAGCATAATTTGTTTGACCAACATTTCCATAAACCCCACTTACAGAGGAAGTATTAATAATTTTACCGTATCCAGCAGCAACCATATGAGGGCTAACCTCTTGTGTGCAGTGGAAGACCCCTGATAGGTTCACATCAAGCACTTGCTGAAATTGATCCTCCGTCATTTTTGTCAGCATTGCATCACGCGTTATACCTGCGTTATTGACTAAAATATCAATACGTCCAGCATGCGCAATTACTGTTGTCACAAGCCTTTTTACACTGTCTCTGTCAGCAACATCAACCTGCACAAACATAGCTTTTTCACCTAGTTGATTGGCTGCGTTAATCCCTGCATTGTCATCAAAATCAGCAATAAAAACAATGGCTCCTTCTTCAATAAACCGTTCTGCAGCTGCAAATCCGATGCCGTTTGCAGCCCCAGTAATAATTGCTACTTTATTGTGTAAGCGCATTATGTTCCCCTCCAAATTGTAAAAATGTTTCGATTTCTAATGTAAGTTGCTGTAAATCATCAATTAGAGGAGAATGACCACAATTTTTTAAGCTGACAAACTGCGTATGCTTAGGTAAATCGAGCATTGTTTCATCATTCATTTGCTCTGTTATGACTAAATCTCGGTCTCCTCTTAACACTAAAATAGGAATGTTAATTTGTTGTACTTCGTTCGTCCCTTTTGCTACTTCATTGTCGACTGCACTCATATTAAATGTATTTAATGCATGATATACTTCAGCTAGATTTCTTTGCGTCAGCATATCTTCTACATATTCATCATAGTGAACGGAATCTGGCTTTTGCTCTGTATAAATCAGTGCATCCCAAATAGATTTTAAGCCTTGCGCATTTTTGCTATCATAGAAACCTTGTACTGTCTTAGTTTTAGACGTATCTACGAGTACTTCTTCATAGGTGGAAGCTCTTTTGAATGAGGATTGATTACCCGTTCCTAAATCACTGTAAAATGGATAGCCTCTTGTCGAAGCAGAAGCTAATAAAATCAGCCGTTGACAATAACTAGGGTAATTTGCGACAAACTGCATACTCACCGCTCCACCTGTAGACCAGCCAATCAAATCAAAGTGTTTTAATGCAAGCGCATCTACAAATAGTTTGACATCATCACTAAAATCTTTAATTGCGGTAATTGGTTGATGATAAGAGGAACCTCCAAAACCGCGTAAATCCATGGCATAAATCGTGTATTTTGCATCTAAAGCTTCCACTAGCACATCCCAGTGCTTAGAGGAGGTCATATTGCCATGAATTAATAATAAAGTATGGCTACCCCCGTCACGTTTACGATAAGCAATTGTTTCCCCATTTAATAGTTGAACCGTTTGTAACATTGCCCTTCCTCCCTATCCCCAACGAATTGTAATAGCTCCCCAGACATAGCCTATACCAGCACTTACAAGTGTTACGATGTCCCCATCGTGAATACGTTTTTCTTCTAAAGCAAGCTGTAATGATAAAATTTGATCGATTTGTCCAATATGACCGTAGTTTTCTAAGTAAATGGATTGTTCCCCTTGTAAGCCAAGTTCTGACAATATATAAGCATGTGCAGACTTTTTCATATGAAGCATCGCTAGGTAGTTAATATTTTCTTCTCTTAATCCACTTTTCGCTAAAGATGATCGAATGACCTTCAAAAAATTATTTAATGATTTTTGTTCAAGCCGCTCCTTCATGCCTACTGGATCTAAAACATCTAATTGATATAGATTTTGTGCTAAATGCTCAGGAGTTAGTGGCTTTTTTGTACCTCCAACAGGGACTACCACATCCTCTGAAAAAGAACCATCCGTCATAATATCTGCCTCTAACAGGTGGTTTCTGTCATAATTCTTTTGTAAAACAATAGCACCTCCACCCGCACCCAAATTATACATAAAGCGTGTTCGCGGATTGTGATAATCTATAAAATCAACATTACGATAGCCACCTGCGAGTAAGACGGTGTGAATAGCTTCATCCGATTCCATTAAACTTTTTGCTAATTTAAGTGCCATAATCGTCGTACCACATCGTAATTGCACATCAAATGCCCAAGCATTGACTGCTCCAAGTTCGTCTTGCATTTTAATTGATGCCGTCCAAAGTGGATATTCCTTATGTTCCTCTCCTATATAAATTACAACATCAATTGTTTTTGGCTCAATCCCCGCCTTTTGTAAGGCTTCTTGTGCAGCCCAAATGCCCATTTGCACAGTATGATCCTGTTCACCAGGTATTGGCTTTTCGTGTATGCCCATCTTCTGGCGAATAATGTGCTCGGGAATAGACGAAAGATGGGCTATTTCGCTTGATGTCATTTTCGTTTGTGGAATATAAATACCTGTACTAACAATGCCTACAGTCATTCAAATCGCTCCTTCTCATGCGACAGTGCCGATGGTGTTTTCCGTCTTTCTTTAAGTTTTACTCTCCATTTCCATACCATGAGCCGAATAGTACCGATGATTCCTTTTGGGAAAAAGATGACTGCTAAAATATAGAGAATCCCGAAGAAAATAATCCATCGCTCGAAAATTGGATAATCCCTAGCTAATCCTGAAAGTGTATGCTGTGCATATTCAATAACCGCTGCACCAAGCAGTGGTCCGACTAATGTGCCTACACCTCCTATAATCGTCATTAACAATGCATCAAGTGTGATGTCCATCGTCATAACACTTGTATTCACAAAACGTAGTGACAACGCATAGAGAGAACCTGCTAAGCTTGCTACAGTTCCTGCCACAATTGATGCAATGACTTTGTAATGTAATGTGTGAAAACCTAATGATTTCGTCCTTTGCTCATTTTCTCTCACAGCAATTAATATACGTCCCGTTGGCGACTGAACAAATCGATAGAGGGCAATAAAAATTACAACTAAGCATGCTAATACAAAATAATAAAATGTGATTCGATCTTTAAAAATTTCTGGTGCTCTAAACGTAAATCCGTCATTGCCATATGTAATGGAACGCCATTTTTCAGCAACAACTAGAAACAGTCCAGAGAAGGCGAGTGTAAGCATCGCAAAAAAATGACTTTTTAAACGCAATGTTAGTAATCCAACTAGGAAGCTTACAATACCTGCTACAAACATTCCTATCACAATAGACAATAAAAAGATGGAAAGCGTCGTATCGACTTGTTTCAGCATAACTGCTGTTGTATAAGCTCCGATTCCGAAGAACATCGCATGCCCAAATGACACGATACCCGTATACCCGAGCAAAATATCGTAACTCATTGCTAAAATACCAAAGATAAAAATTTGCGTTAATAAAATAATGAGTGTCCTCGAGTCATTAACGAATGGAAGAAGACCGAGAATAGCGAGCAGTATAACAAAACTTAGATGTTTCCACGAAAGCTTTTTTATCATGTCGATCTCTCCTTTCCGATTGTAAATAAGCCTTGAGGTCGGAAAATTAACACGATAGCCATTAAAATCATATTGACAGCAAGCGATAACACAGGCACATAATAAGCCATAAAGCTACCAGCGAGCCCTACTAAAATGGCAGCGAGCAGTGAGCCAGAAAAACTCCCCATTCCACCAATGACGACAACGATAAAGCCTAAAATAGCATATTCCATCCCCATCTCGGCATAAATAACACCCGAATATGGCGCCATTAACATGCCACTCAATGCCGCTAACGCCGCACCTACCATAAAGACATATAAAAATACTTGTTTAATATGAATACCAAGCGCCTGTGCCATTTCTTTATCCTGTACACCCGCTCGTACAATTAGCCCGATTTTTGTTCGTTTTAGCATGTATTGGAAAATGCCAAAAATCACAAAACCTACTATAATGATAAATAATCGATATTTAATAATAATGACATCACCTATTTCCCAGCTCCCTGCTAAATAGCTAGGTGTTTTCACTGACACACCATTTGGTCCAAAAACGACTTTAATCATCTCTTGTAAAACAAGCATTAACCCTAACGTAATTAAAATTTGTTGGATATGATTGCCGTATACCGGTGTAATAATAAACTTCTCTGTCAGTAAGCCTAAAATAGCACCTGCGACGATTGCTCCTATAATGCCAATTAAAAAGCTTTCCGTGTACATATACGTAAAAATTCCGGCATAAGCGCCCCATACAAATAATCCACCGTGAGCAAAATTTAATACATCCATTAGCCCAAAAATTAACGTCAGTCCTGCTGCAAGCAAAAAGATTAACATGCCTGTAGCCAGCCCGTTGATTACTAAATTTGCGATTAGCTCCAACGAAACACACCTCCTTTATCCGATTCCAAGATATTTACGTTTCAACTCTTCATTTTGGATAAGATCTTTCATGTTTCCTGAATGTACCGTTCGACCATCATCTATTAATGTGTACGTATCACCAATTCGGCTCGCCATTATAAAGTTTTGCTCTACAAGGACGATGGACGTTTGCTTTTTCATTTCAACGATTGCCTCCATTACTTTCTCAACAACAATCGGTGCAAGTCCTTTTGACGGCTCATCTATTAAAATTAATTTACTGTCATTGATAAATGCTCTTGCCATTGACAGCATTTGCTTTTGACCACCTGAAAGATGACCGCCAGCCTTTTTCCAAAATTTCTTTAAATCCGGAAAAAGCTCGAGAACATATTGTTGTCGCTCCATTGCCGCATTGTCCTCCTTGCGCATTGCAACTTTCATATTTTCCTCTACCGTTAAATCCGCAAAAATTCCTTGATTTTCAGGTACATAGCCAATGCCTAATTTAGCCACTTTGTGAGTGGGGCTTTTTTTTATCGATTTCATTCGAAATTCAACATCCCCTTTAGAAGCGGGTGTTAGCCCCATAATTGTTTTTAAAGTGGTCGTTTTTCCTGCGCCATTTCTCCCTAGTAAGACACTGACCTGTCCTTCAAGCGCTTCAAAATTTACGCCTTGCAAAATATGGTATTGCCCAATATGTGTATGAACATCATTTAATTTCAGTAAGGTGTTCATCGTACAGCCCCCCTAAATAGGCATTTTGAACAGTTTCATTTTGCATAATGGCATCTGGTGTTCCATCTGCAAGAAGCTGACCATTAAATAACACCATAATGGAGTCTGACAAATCTAAAATCATATCCATCTTGTGTTCAATAAGCAAAATTGTTTTGTCTCCATTATTTTTTATTGTACGAATAACCTCTAAAATGGCAGGTACTTCTTCTAATGACATGCCAGCAGTCGGTTCATCAAGCAGTAAAATTTCTGTATCTAGCGCTAGCAACATGGCAATTTCTAACTTTCTCTTTTCACCATGGGACAGCATCGTCGTCAGCGCATCTCTTTTATTATCAAGCAAAACTAGCGTCAATAGTTCCTCCGCTTTTTCTGTAATTGCCTTATAACTTTTATGATGGCGAAACAATTGATAGCGTATTTTTTCTTTAGATTGCACTGCTAGACGTACGTTCTCTAAAACAGTTAAATTCGGAAAAACATTTGTAATTTGAAATGACCGTCCTAGTCCCATGCGCGTCCTTTCAACCGATGATACTTGTGCAAGTGATTGCCCTTTGAAAATCACATCACCAGTAGTGGGCTTTAACTCCCCACTAATTAGATTAAAGAAGGTCGTTTTTCCTGCACCATTGGGGCCAATAATTGATTTCAAATGTTTTTCAGGCATCGTAAAGTTCACTTGATCGACTGCTGTATGGCCACCAAAACGAATTGTTAAATTTTCTGTTCGTAAAATGGGCTCCATTTCAATCTCCTTTCTAGCGTTTCTATCACTCTTCATCTACTCTCAACAGAAATGAGATGAAAAGAGACAGAACTACGTATATTTCTGTCTCTCTAAGAAAAGTCTAGTTCATAACAGGTGGCGCAGTTTCCTCAGGGCTTAGTTCACGAATGAGCACTGGCACTGGGTAATCAACACCTTCTTTTTGTTCTAAACGAATAGAATACATTGACTGTAAAGCTTGATGATCTTCTTCTCGGAAAGTCATCTTGCCTTTTGGTGTTTCAAATGACATACCTTCCATAATGCCGATTAGTTTCTTTGCATCTGCGTCCCCTTGTGATTTTTTCAATGCTTCTACAATTGAAATAGCAGCAGACATCCCACCAGGGGTAAATAAATCTGGTACTTCATTAAAGCGTTTTTGGTGCTCATCTACTAACCATTTATTCACATCATTTTGCGGTAACGTATGATAATAAACCGAGAATCCTTCCATTCCTATTAGCGGATTCATAAATTTTAGGGCGATAATATCGGGCGCACCTGTAGAAATTTTTATACCTTTTTCTTGAATTTTAAGATCGGCAATTTGATTCCAAGGCGAGTTTGCCCCAGCCCATACGACAAATAAATAATCTGGCTTCGCATCAATTACCTTTTGTAAATTAGAGGTAAAGTCTGTTGCAGCTGGATCTGCATACTCCTCTAGCACAATTTCAGCACCTAGTTTCTCTGCAGCTGTTTTAAATGCCTTCACACCATCCCAACCGAATGAATAATCTGGTGCAAACGTTGCAATTTTCACGCCTTTACCTGCGATTGCAGCAGCTGCTGCGTATGCATCCTGTGAAGAGTTACGACCTGTGCGGAATATATAATCATTAAATTCAGCACCTGTAATACTATCTGCTACGGCTGGTTCAACGACCATAATTTTCTCGTATTCCTCTGCTAGCGGTAATACAGCGAGCGTGTCACCTGAGCTAGATGAGCCAACTAAAAAATCTACCTTATCATCCTCTAATAGCTTTGTTGCTTTCTGAACTGCTACCTCAGGTTTCGTTTCTGTATCTTCATACACAATTTCGATTTTTTTACCATTTACCTCCATGCTGCCGTTTGTTGCATATTCAATGCCTAAATCAAAACCACGCTGTGTTTGCTTACCATACGATTCGAGGGCACCTGTCAAAGAAGCAAGTACTCCGATTTTAATTGTGCCTCCCTCAGCTTTCACTTCTGACCCATTATCCTCATCATTTGAAGCAGGATCATCTGCTGAATTTTCTTTTGCCCCTTCTCCATTGCAAGCCACCATCATCAGTGATAAAACGGCTAACAGTAACCATAACCAAACCTTGTTCATCCCAAAACCCCTTTCAAAATGAGTTGTAAAGAAAGCGCTTTCGTTGCTATACACTAACTATATAAAAGTCCAGTTACAAATCAGTTACAAATTTCTTTCGCTAAAATAAGTAAATAAAAAAAGAGTCCGGTACAAGACCGAACTCAAGTTAAATAAAGTTTTGACCCTACAAGAAAGAAGAGCGATTTGATTCGTTTACTCGATCTAACCACTCGCTCACAAGTGCATAAAAAATATTGGATTGTTCAATTTGTAGGTTATGTCCTGCCCGATCTAAAATCGAGAATGTTGCTCTTGGGAATAACTCTATCACGTCAAAAGCATCCTTATAGCCTACTACCGCATCTTGTTTTCCTAATAAAAAGAGACTTGGTTGATGAAAAATAATATCCTCGAGGTGAAATGAAAAGCCGTAGCTTTGTTGAATCTTTTCTAGAAACTGCTCATCTGCTATAAGGCAACCGGCTAACACCTCATTTGTATATCGGTTCCAGTTATATTCATCAAGGACAACTTGGTGCAAACTAAAATCCTCTACTTCTTGTTTCGTTAATGTGGCTAAAAATGATTGATCTTCAGCTATGATCGAATGTGCCGGCACTATTCGATCTTGCTTTTCTGGTAAAATCAAAGGACAAATAAAAGCAGCACCTAAAATACGATTCCTATGAGTTTGCATAATACCTCTTGTTAAGTATCCACCATATGATTCCCCCACTATTACATAAGGTTGATTGGGCACAAATGTATTTATAAACTCTAGCACAGTCGCTAACATTTCATCTGAATTGCTGATATTTTCATAGTCTTCTGTCTTGCCCATGCCTGGAAGATCAATATAAATACGCCTCCAGCCATCATTCTCTTTAAAAATCGGTTCCATACATCCTTTCATAAGGCGATGATCTGGGGAAAATCCATGTAACATAATGATCGGTATTCCTTCACCTATCACTTCATAATAAATATTTGCATTCGTTACTTTACAAAATGGCATGCGTGCCCCTCCAATATTTCAATGTATAAGTGTGCTAATTCATTATTAAATCAAAAACAGCCATTGTCGATTCCATCGGTAATGTATTAAGTTCCTTTTGTAATTGTTGCACACATTTTCCATACCACTTTAATGCAAGAGATCGGTTCCCTAATTGATAATAACTATACATTAAAAGACGGTATCCTTCCTCCCAAAGTACATCTTCTTGAATCATCTTTTCGGCATAAAAAATAGCTTGTTTAAACTGTTGTTGTCGTGTTGCATTTTGAGCTAATCGTTCAAGTACTTCAATATATAAAGTTTGCAGTTTGTCACGATCTTGCGTCAGCCAATCGATTTGCTTTTTTTCAGCATATAATACATCTGTGTAACTATTAGCAGCGATTTGCAACCACTCATCTGACAATAGTGGATCAAATTCTTCCATACCTAGCGCATAATAATAATGAAAACGTTCTGCATCGATATGCAAAAATTGAATATGCTGTAGCTGATACATATTATTTTTACGATGAATAAAAAAGCTATCTTGACGAGCATTTCGATTCGGTTCAAGCACTTTTAATAAAGTGTTTAAAACTACTTTAAAGTCCCGATCTAATGTTTCTACTGACCGCTCTGGCCATAATGCTTGTGCAATTTCCTCTTTGGGCATATACCTATGGCGATGGCAATATAAATAGACAAAAAGCTCCTTCGACTTTTCTCGCTGCCATTCTTTGTCTCCTAATTTGCGATGATTTCTAATTAAATTTAAACTACCAAATAAATTTATTTGCATTTCATCAGCAGGATAAACGATATTCCCTTCCATTTGAAAATAATTTCGCATCGCATGAATCGCTGTATTGTCTTCCCTACAGCTCTCGCTATACTGTAATAGCTCATAAAAAATCGTTAAATTCGTTGGACCGAGAATCGTTTTTCTTTGAAAAAAATAATCGTAGCCATTGTCTATACAATAACTAGCAAAATGCTGAAAACAATTTGTAAATACTACTGCATTATTCTCTTTGAAGGCGATAACAGATTGATAGAAAAAAACATGCATTTCCCCATATTGATCACCACAATTAAGGAATAGCTTTTGTGCCTTTGATAAAATTCGTTTTGCCTCTTGCCATTCATTACAAGAAATCATCACTTTCACTTCAGCTAGTAAAATAAGTGCTGTCATCCAAGCATCTTGTACTTGTTCCGTTTCCTGTAAACCTAGTGCTAAGTACTTCCGAGCAGCGACGTAATCCCCTAGTGCATGTTTAGCAATTGCAAGTCCCATATATGGTTCAGCCTTTACACGTGAAATATTAATTGTATTCATTAGCGCAATAGCTTTCTCATAAGCATCACAAGCCTCTTCATAATTAGGATAATCTAATAACAATAACGCATGAGCTTTTCGATTATAGCCAACTGCCTCGATAAAAATGGACTTTTCACGTATTCCTCTCCGAATACCATGCTGTGCAGAATACCAAGCTTCTTCTCCTTGACCTAATAAGGCAAAAACGAAGGATGCTAAGAGCTCACTTTCCCTATGTGTGGCTACCAATTGAGGGGGCATTTCCAATCTTTTAATCAAGAGATTTTTTGCCTCCAACAGCTGTCCCGTTCTTAACAATATCCGCACATCAACATTCGCTCTATACAAAACAGCTTCACTTAAATTTACTTTTTCTATAAATTGTTTTGCCTTTTGCGCTTTTCCTAAATTCACTAGATTTTCAGTATACTGTCGTTGTAATTCTATATGTTCTTCCTTGCTTAATGACGCAACAGGAGCTAATTGTAATGCTTGTTTTAAATAGGGCTCTGCTAAAGCAGGCTGAATTGTATCAAGATAAATGTGAGCTAATCCAGCCTGTGCCTTCGTCATAAAGAGTGCATCGTTGTTCCTTTTAGCAAGCTGCTCACTCATTTCGTAAGCATGTTTCGCCTTTTCATAATAGGCACGATACCGGTGGCACTCCCCTTCAAAAAAATACAAACGGTAAAACTTTATTTTTACATCAGTCGATAAACGATGGATTTTCTCTAACAGCCATTCAAACTGACCAGCTTTCACTATACTCTCAGCATGATCTTGCAGTAGTTCACCACTAAAATTTGCATCATTTGATTTAAATGCATGATGTAAAATGGCATGAACATTATTGTTATTGACGTAATATAAAGCAGCCTTTTTATGCAAATTCACATAGTGTGTCGGAAATTGCTTCCACTTCATCTCTAAAAATCGGCTAAATAACGCATGAAAACGATAGGAGCCATTCTCAGCAACTGGTTGAATAAACAGATGTTTCTTTAATAACTGTTTTAGCGTGTCGGCGGTTTCTCTATTATAAAATTGCGTAATTAATTCCACTGAGAAAGTAGGGAAAATAGCTAAATTGAGTAGTGCATCTTGCTCGAATTTACGCATCTTTAAAAATACTTCTTCTGATAAGTAGGTAAACAGATCATTTGAATGAATTGTTAACCAGTAATCTAATGCTTCATTGTTCCATTGCTCAGCTAGCAATGCAATGCTGATTGCCCAACCTTCTGTAATATTTAATACTTTCGATATTTCATCTTCCGAAAGATGTATTGCTACATAATCTTCAAAAAAAACGGCAATTTCTTCATCTGTAAATGCTAAATCCGCTTCTGTAATAAAATGTGCTTTCATGTGCATTTTTAGTTTTCTAATAATATCCCAATTCGGTAATGTTCTTGATGCAAAGATAAAGTGAATATTGGGAGGTGAAAATTCAATAATTTTCTCCATTACATAGTTAATATGAAATTCATGGTCTACTAAATGGTAGTCGTCAATAACAACGAAAAAGTTCTCTTGTATCTCACATAAACTATTAACAAAGAGCTTATACCACCGATTCAATTCTTCGATTTTCGGAAAGCGTGATAGCTGATTCCAATTATCAAATTGTTCACCAAAAAGTGGTGTAATTCGTCTAATACTATGAAATAAATGTCTTAGGAAGGGTAATATGTTATCGTCCTCTTCAGAAACACTATACCAAGAGAATTTACTTGATTCCGCATGTAAAAATTGTGCAAGAATAGTGGTCTTTCCGTATCCAGCACCACTATGAATAAATGTACAAGTATGTCCATGACCTTTTTTTAATTTTTTCATTAATGACGCTCTACGAATACAATGACTAGATGGATTAGGTGGAATACATTTCGATTGAATAATAATATCTGCTGTCATTACTTACACTTACCTCCCCCATAATTACAGTAATACGGGTTGTGACATAAACTACATGCCATTCTTTTCGAATAGTTAAATTATTGACAGTTTACCATATACTATATGTAGTTTTACATTATTCCAATGAATTGTTTCTTCCATCCTAGTACTTTATGTGATACAAAAGAGAAAAAGTGTTAGATTAACTGTCATCAATCTAACACTTTTTTGCTATGTCGTTGACGGCGGATACTTTCCACGAACACTTCGTAAGCCGTAACACTCAGTATGAGCAGTTTGTTGTGGCTTACGTTTTGTGCATCAACCGCTGGAGTCTCCGCATTTGCTACCATCGACTAGTTATCACTAGTATTCTAACAAATAAAAAAAATCCCGATTATCATTATAGATAATCGGGATTTGGGCTTTGATTATAATAAATCCTTACGTAATTGCGCAGCAGATTTTGGAGATAACAGACCAAATGGAATATCGAGTACTGTTTTTGCCCCTTTGTCGCCCGCTTGGCTTAAACGGTGTGCTGCACGAGCATACGCTACAAGGACACTTGATGTGAAGTTTGGATTACTTTCAAGTTTTAATGAGAATTCTAGAATTTGTTTATCGTCAGCGCCACTTTCTCCACTGCGAATAACGAAACCACCATGTGGCATACCTGTATGATTTGCATTAAACTCTTCTTCAGAGATAAAGTTTACAGTTGTGTTATATTCATCGAAATAATTTGGCATTGTAACAATTTCTTGCTCTACTTTTGCCGAATCTGCACCATCTTCAAGCACTACCCAACACTCGCGTGCATGTTTTTCACGTGTAGTAAGCTCTGGATTTTCGCCATTTCGAACGCGTTCCACAGCATCTTTGATTGGCAATGTATATTGTACAGCATTTTTTACCCCTTCAATACGACGAACTGCATCCGAGTGACCTTGACTTAAACCATCACCCCAGAATGTGTACGTTGTGCCTACTGGTAGTACTGCCTCTCCTAAGACACGATTTAATGAAAATAAACCTGGATCCCAACCTACAGAAATAACAGATACTTTACCAGATTTTTGAGCTGCGGCGTCAACCGCTTCGAAAAACTCTGGAATTTTCGCATGAGTATCAAAACTGTCAATTGTGTTAAACCATTGCGCAAAATGTGGTCCTTGTTCAGGCAAATCAGTAGCAGAGCCACCACATAAAATCATTACATCAATGTCATCTTGAAATTTTTCAGCATCATCTACTAAATATACGTTCGCGTTACTTGCAACGCCTACTGTTGAAGGATCACGACGTGTGAAAACTGCTACTAATTCCATATCTGGATTTTGTGAAATAGCAAATTCTACACCGCGCCCTAAATTTCCATAACCGACAATACCTACTCGAATTGCACTCATTAAAATTCCTCCTCACGTTAACGTGACAATGTGAAAACTTTCACGTTAAATCTAATTACAATAATACTTTGAGTTAGAAAAATTCACAATAGTTTGAGTACGTGTTTTTCTCGTGAAATCATACAAGTTTTCTATGATTTCTATACATGAATGGCATGAATACGGTTACAAATTACTAAAAAATATAAAGAACCATTAAGTTTTCGTAAAAGGCTTGTAAATCAAGACTTTTTGCAACATGGGTCTTGTACAATATAAATAACGATAAAGGGGGCATGTTGAATGAAAGGTAATTGTTATTCACTATGTAAAACACCGGTTTTTTATAATCCCGAAGAAAACGTAATTTTTGTTTCATCCTTAAGGATTCCAGTTGAGGCAAAGTTAAGATATTCTACAAGCAAATACTTCAGTATACAGCAAGTGAAGAGAAAAACAGCTTGTCCTGCCAATATACCTTTATCTGTTCCAATAATTGAACATGATAGTAACAAAACACATAACTATTACCATAGTGAGAAACAAATAGCTCGCTGGTTCATAAAAAAAAGTGAGTACAATAAAGCACTTTGCAAAGGTGCGTTTCCCATAATTTCTTTATTGAATTTCTTGTGCTAATTGAAAAAGTCGCTTTTCATTTATAATGTGATAGCCATTCTTCTGTTTTTGTAAAATATTTTCCTCACAAAACTGAGCAAGTACGTATAACAAATGACGATATGAAACCCCCAAATACTCACATATTTCCGTATGTTTTTCTTTATAAATACCTTTGTCGGAAGAAAGCTGTATGAAAGCCGCTAATCGATTTTCCAATGGATATGCCTGATTTTGTGTGTATTTTGATGTCATCTTAGACGCTTTTTCACCTAGAAATACACATAATTTCCGTAAAAAAGGCGCGTCCGCGAGTAACATTTCTTTACATGCCTGTGTGGCAATTGATAAACAGATCGTTTCTGTCACGGTTTGAATTCCCTTTGTATATCTCGCCTCATTTAACAATTCAATTTCTCCCATAAAGCATGGTGCTTCAATATATTCAATGAGTGAAACTTTCCCATTTTTATGTGTCATATACAGTTTGGCTTTCCCCTCCATCATATAGTACATCGTATCTGGAAAAGAGCCTTCTTTAAAAATCCATTCTCCCTTTTCAAATTTACATATTTCTATATATGGATGAATATCGAATGAAAAAAAATCATCAATTTGAAAATTTTCTATATAGTAAGAACGTTCTTCACCTGTAAGTTTTTGCATTTTTTTATTACCTCCTATTCAAAATATGAGATATCTCACATTATTGTAGCGGGGAACATGCTATTATTCAACATAGTTAAATGGAGGTACCAAATTTTATGAACAATCAACGATGGCTTTCTCAAAATTTCTTTGCATTTTTTATTACATGGGGTATTTTCTTACCTTATTGGACAGGTTGGCTCGTCGATGCGAAGCACCTTACCGTATCTCAAGCGAGTGTCGTAATGGGCTGTGGTCTTTTGGCTCGCGCAACGTCAAATCTTTTTTTCTTTCCAATCCTTGCAAAATACGTACACAATAAACGTCTTATTACAATTTTAGCAATAGGAGCACTGCTAACGGCTTTACTTTACATTCCAAGTACTAGCTTTATCGCCCTTCTCTTTGTAACTATTTTATTCAGTATTTTTTACCCTGCTCTATTACCTGCTGTGGAAAGCAGCGCGGCAACGCTAGTACAACATGGCAACGTACATTACGGTAAAAGTCGCTCCTATGGATCATTTGGCTTTGTAATAGCGGTACTCATTATTAGTATGTTAACAGGTGTTTTCGGTAAACAAATTATTTTTTGGAGTATGATCCTTGGCATCATCGGTATGTTACTAATGCAACAAATGGCAACACCAAAAGAATTACTTATTGTACCAACGAAAGAACAACGAGCAAAATCACTATCGATGAAAACATTATGGAATATTAAAGGTTTTCCTATTGTGTTATTTATCGTTATTTTATTACAAGGTGCACATGCATCCTATTATAGTTATGGCTATATTTATTTAGAGGATTTACATGTTGATCCATTTTATATGGGTATGATTATTAACATCGCGGTTATTTGTGAAATTTTATATTTCATGAAGGCTGATACACTGTTTAAAAAATGGCGCTCATCTTCACTTTTGCTGCTAGCTGCTAGTGGATCGTCATTACGTTGGTTACTCATCTTCTTATTTCCAAACGTTTGGGTATTTATCGGCTCACAAGTATTACATGCCCTATCCTTTGCACTTGCACATTTTGCATTCATTGGCTATTTAACGAAAAACCTACCGAAAGAACAAATTCCTAATGCACAAGGCTTATACTCGGCACTTGCAATGGGATTAAGCACAGCAATTCTTACATTTTTAGGTGGCTATTTATATGAAATTTCCCCTGGTCTTGCCTTTGCGGCAATGCTTATTTGTACAGTGCCGGCAATCGGGATATTACTAGCTACTAGAAATAGATTTCATTATTAAAAACATAGGCGGATAGCAAAAAAGTGTTAGATTGTTTGTAATCAATCTAACACTTTTTCTTTTTTGTCCCAGCTACTTTCTAAATGCTACCTTGGATAATAAGAAAATCCAGGATATTTGACTACTGGCCATTTTTCCTTTCGTAAAGCATTGAGAAGTTCAGAACCTACATGTAAATTGCTCTTTACTAATTCAGATGGTGTAAGCGCCATCCATTGATTTAAGGAAACATCCCGGAATCGATCACTTTTAAATATTTCAAGGAACCATAATGTTTCAGTCCCCGTATTCTCAATATAGTGACCGTTTGCAAACGGCACGTATCCTACATCTCCCGCACGATAATCAAAGGTTCTAGCTGTACCGTTTCCTGCAAACACGGTCATACGACCTGTTCCTTGAAGGTAATATTGCCATTCATCGTTATTCGGATGCCAATGTAGCTCCCTCATCGCACCAGGCTCAATCTCAACGAGTGCCGCGGCAATAGCTTTGGAAATTGGAAAATTCGTGGAGTCTACAATTCTCACACTGCCACCAGGTGTTTTAATTGGCGTTTGGGCAAGCAGACTATGTTTAAATGTTTGAGGAATTTTACCGTATGGAGATTGTACTTGCTGTGTTTCGATAGGTCCTGGCACTTTATCTTGATAAATATAGACCTGCTCGTTCGGAATATTGTTAAATGCACTAATTGGAACACCAAAATTAGATGACAGCACATCTTTCGGCGTATGAGCAAACCAGTCAGATATAGATAATGTATTAAGATCTGAAAAATGCCCGTCATCAAACACTAGTAGAAATTCACAGCCATGTTCAAGCCCTTGAATAGAATGAGTTATTCCTGGCGGGAAATACCATAAATCTCCTGGCCCAACATCGGCAATAAAATTATGCCCATTTTGATCTACGGCAGTAATCCGAGCATGACCAAGAAGCATGTATGACCATTCCGCCTGTTGATGCCAATGAAGCTCACGCACGCCACCAGGGGTCAAACTCATATTGACGCCTGCCAACGTTGTGGCGATCGGCAAATCTCGCACAGTAATTTCTCGAGACCAACCACCATTATTTAATGTCATATGTGTATCAGAAAAAGAAAATTTCAAGTTCGGTAAAAGGCCTGCATCTGTTATGGGTGGAATTAGCATATCTGGATTTTCTAAATCCCGCATAATATCTCGCGGCCCTTTATCCACCCCTCCCGCACCATCATTCCGAATAGGCTGCGGAACATAATAATAGCCCTCTGGCTTGTTATCCAACTATTCACCTCTTTATCAAGTAATCGTTATATAAAATGTATGATGTATCATTTGTTTTATTCTTTTAATGTAAGGTTCCGCACGCACTTGTATGAATGCCATCATTAAAATAGCCCCACTTTCACCTAAGCTGGTTAAAGTGGAGCTGTCGCCAATAATTGACGGTGTTAACGCCAAAAAATGGCGGCAAATAAATTAATATTTGTATATCACGCCAATTCACGCCATTCACTTTTTTATCACAGCCTCAAACACAAGTTTAACCCAAATTTTTATAAAATTATTTATATATTATTCAATTTAAAGGAGGATTTAAAATGAAATCTATTTTAAACTCTTTCAACGCCTTACTATTTAGGTACACTCACATGTCCAAACTAAAATCTTTTTTGAAGAAATACCAAATTTCTGTTAATTTTTCAACTACCTTTCTATTTACGTGTCTAACCATATATCATATCACACGAACCATCTACCCTACTGTCATACTTTATATTCTAATGGTGTTAAAAATATTTTTTTTTGAATATTTTTTGAGTCGTAAATACAATACTCCACAAAAAAGAGCTATTCCAGCGACATTATATTTTATAGTAACTGGCATTCTATCCTACTTAGGGTTTTTGCAGATAGTGGATAAGTAATTGTTGATACTAGAATTAATATATCTAAAAAAAAGCGTTTTGCTTCGTCTTTTCACGATACAAAATGCTTTTTTATATCCCTCAATATACATAGGAGAATCTTTTAGTACAATTTTTTCAAATGCGACTTTGCCACTTGAACTATCATCTCTATCCCGTATTGCAATTTCTCACGTGATGCATAAGCATATGAAAGACGAACATGCTGGTTATCTTGAGCACCATAAATATAACCCAGATTGATGAGGATATTTAACTGCAATAGCTTCATAAAAAATGATTTATCTACGATCGGTGGTGAAATTTTAGCCAAATATAGAAACCTCCTTTTGGTTGTTCCCAGCTCGCACAGTCTTTTATTTTTTCATTTAATAATTTTTCAACAAAGTTTGCCCGCTGCTGGAGCTCTTGTCCTAACACTTTAATATGGCGTTCATACTTTCCTGATTGCAGCCAGTGCAACACAATTTCCTGTGAAATGGCACTTGAACCATAGTCTGTTTGCATTTTAATATCTGCTAATCGTTCAATCACTGTTGTTGGTCCAATTAACCAGTCATGCGTAGCCCAGGGCTGAGTATTTTTGAAACACTGCCAATGAATAAAATTTGTCAGCTATCATCCAGTGACTTAATTGATAAGTATTCTTCGTAAAAATTCAATTCTTGATAGACATCATCTTCAATTATGTATTTGCATTTTAATATCCGTTATTGTTGGATCGAACAACTAGCCAAAGAAACTTGTCCGCAATTTACTCATCAATTTTATGAATTGTAAACCCTCTCACTATTAATACAACACCCAAGATAAAAAATATTATACTGAACAGAAACAATATATAGCCTGAATCAAAAAATGAATTATAGAATGCTTCCCGACCTACATACGTTAAATTCGAGACGATGACAGCCGTAACAATATACTGAGATGAAATTAAAATAGCAGCAATAACCAAAAACAGTGTCCCTATAATTTTGTCTTCCATAATATCCTCCCTTTCAATTTTAAAAAAAGTGTATATCATTTTTATAAAAAATAATATACACGAAATATTCAAAAAAATGAAGTTGATTTTTCCCCCATTTTTCTTAAAAGTATTTATATATCAATCATTTAAAGGGAGGAATATATGTGAAATCTACTTTTTTAACCTTTTTATTAGCTTTTACAATATTTTCTATTGTATTTACTGTCGCAGCTTCAGGGAATGATAGTCAATTACAAAATATGCATAAAACTACAAACCCAAATATTTTTTATGATACGGAAACCCTTAAATACTTTGATATAAGAGAAAATGGTTATATCGACGAGATATACAGGGTTGAAGGCGGAAAAGTAGTTGAATCTATTTCTGTTGAAGAGTTTATTTTAATGGAGGAAAATGAAAAAAATGAATTTCAATATGCTCAAGACTCTTTCCCGACAATTTCCCCGTTGGCTGTTACTTGGAGCCATATTTACAATGAATTTAGCAACTACGAAACAAGAATATTCGGGAAGCGCGCTAGCATAATTCAGGAAAATCCAGGACCTGGTTCTGATACATTTACTCTCTCCTATGAATATACAGAAACTTTTTCTACTAGTACAAGCCTTACTCATTTGCAACTTCGATCAATAGAGAATGGAGTTTCATACACTTTTTCAAACTCTAGAAGTATCAATTCTTCACACACAATGACAATAGAACCTGGCTATTCAGGGTATTGGCGATTTGATCCAAAAGTAAGAAAATCAATAGGTAAAATACGAAACTTGCTTCATGGACAGTTTATATCAGAAACTTCCGTTACAACAATGTATCCTACCCATGTAAATGGTCAATTAGATGGGTGGTTGGTTGCTGTGAAAACTAAACTGTAAATAAAAAAGCCTTTATAAGGCTTTTTTATTTTAAGATGAGAACTATGAATACAAAGCACTATTTTTTGTTATTAATTAAAAACAAAAACTACCCTTAAAAGGTTCAGTTTAAATAATGATTATCCCTCAGCAGTTTTGCTCGAAGATTCTCTAGCTACTCGATACATCATCTCTATCCCGTATTGCAATTCTTCTCTCGTTGCATAGGCATATGAAAGACGAACATGCTGGTTATCTTGAGCACCATAAATATAACCCGGATTGATGAGGATATTTAACTGCAATAACTTCATAAAAAATGCTTTATCTACAATCGGTGCGTGAAATTTTAGCCAAATATAGAAACCCCCTTTTGGTTGTTCCCAACTCGCAATGTCCTTCAATTTTTCATGTAATAAGTTTTCAACAAAGTTTGCCCGTTGCTGAAGCTCATGTCGTAAGCCTTCAATATGGCGTTCGTACTTACCTGATTGCAGCCAGTGCAACACAATTTCCTGCGAAATGGCACTTGAGCCATAGTCCGTTTGCATTTTTATATCTGCTAACCGTTCAATCACAGTTGTTGGTCCGATTAACCAACCGATGCGAAGTCCAGGACTGAGTGTTTTGGAAACACTGCCAATGTATATAACTTGTCCGCTATCATCCAGTGACTTTATAGATGGTGATTCTTCATTGAAAAGCAATTCATGATAGACATCATCCTCGATTATAGGAATACGCGATTGTTTACACGCGTTGTAGAGTTGCTTTTTTTCAAGCAATGTCCACACGGTGCCAGTTGGATTATTTAACGTAGGTACCGCATAAAAAACAGCCTGTCTTTTTCTTTTCTTAAGGGCTAATGTTTGGGCGAGCTGTTCATCACGTTGGATCGCCATCATTTGCATTCCAACAGATTGAAAAGGATGAACCGAATTTAAATAAGACGTTTTTTCCTGAAATACGATAGACCCCTGCTCAAGCAAACCAACCGCAATAAGCTGCAATGCTTGTAGTGCACCCGACACAATACAAACATTTTCAGCTTCAGCCTGTATGCCTCTTTTTTGTACATATTGGCAAATTGCTTCCCGCAGTCGCTTATTGCCTTGCGGAGATGAATAGCCTAAAGCTTTTGGCTGTAGTGATAGCTCCTTCAACGATGCCTCCATTTCATTGGTTGGCAATAAACTTGGCGCAAGCTCCCCTGTACCTAAGCGGATAATATCATCTCGTTGTTCGTATTCATTGATCAATTGAATCGTATGGTAATTTGGTTTGTGCAAACTTGTTTCAATGTACGTTTGCCAATTTGGTTGTCTTTGTTTAATTAATGAATGCCAGGAAGTATTTGCGACATAAACTCCTGAACCTACCGTCGTTTCAAGTATGCCTATAGCTTTTAATTCCTCTAATGCCTGCTGAACAGTACTTCTGTTAACCCCTAATTGCATCGCAAGTTGTCTTTGCGTTGGTAGTTTCGTTCCAGCAACCCAATCACCTCGCTCAATGCGCTCTGTTATCCATGTCACAATTTGTTGATGTAATGTCCTATCCCCTTGTCGAGTCGGTTGCCAGTTCATGTTTTTACCTCATAAATTGGGTGGGTAAAATACCATCCAATTGGTCGTTTTCTTTTAGTTATAACATAGGTAGAATGTGTATTGGAAGGAGGGATTGTCATTGGAGGCATTTCTGCATGGGATTATATTAGCATTTGGACTTATTTTACCGCTAGGTGTGCAAAACGTCTTTGTTTTTTCACAAGGAGCGACGCAACAACGATTAGTACTTGCTTTACCCGCTAGCATTACGGCGGCACTTTGTGATACTTTATTGATTTTGCTTGCTGTTTTTGGTTTATCCGTTATTGTTTTGCAATTTGAGTGGTTACGAATTGCATTAATGAGCGTTGGTATTATATTTTTGTTGTATATAGGCTATAGCATTTGGCGCTCGAATCCGACAACTAGCGAAAAGAACGAAGCACTGCCCGTTAAAAAACAAATTTTTTTCGCACTGTCTGTATCCTTATTAAACCCACATGCCATCTTGGACACAATCGGTGTTATTGGCACAAGCGCCTTAAAATATAATGGTACAGAACAAGTACTCTTTACTGCTGCATGTGTACTTATTTCTTGGCTGTGGTTTTTTGGTCTCACATTGGCCGGTGCATCATTCAAAAAGCTTGATAGCTCAGGCAAGTTGATGAATATTTTCAATAAATGCTCTGCAATCTTTATTTGGGCAACCGCTATTTATTTACTTAGTGGTTTACTTTAATCTGGTACATAGTTTAGGGATACATTTTATAATAATTGATGTAATTGCATTAATATATCAACGATTTACGCTTTATGTACATTTCAATGATGATCGGTCTAAGCAGCCTTATATACTTCTTTAATTTTCATTAAGACCACTCGCTATTTGAGTGGTCTTAATGTTTTAAAAATCTATAATTTATAGTAATCGTCCTATATTTTTTAAATGGGTTTCCAACTTTGTAATAGCTATTCTGATAGTTCCCTTCTTAATGAAATTTTCCCCTTTGTACTTTGTGAAAATCATCTCTATTTTATTTACAAATATCTGAGCGTATATACTAACGATTTCTAATATATGAAAAAACGGAAACCCGAAATGAAAATATATTTCTTATACTTTACTTCTTCAACAGCATTAAAATAAGAGCTTAGTATACATTTAGAGGATGCTATCCACTCTTTTCATATAAATATCTAATTTAAAATATTATAATATTTTAAATAATCCGACTTATTATTATAAACTTAAACTATCATAAGGGAGGAGGATATAGAAATGAGCAAATTACAACCTATTTCGTCAGAAGAATTAGTAAAGTTTGAAGAAGTTCGTAACGGTGACAAGATTACTATTATTCGATGCTAGTTTTAAGACACAAAGAACGAATTTTATTCGCTCTTTGTGTTCTACTTTACGTTTGAGTTTTTATTAGGAGAAATAAATGACAAATGATTTTCTTTGAAGGTTGGGAAAATGATATTATTTTATCTATTTTTATTCTTTATAGTTTTTAATTTATATACGTATTTAAGTCTATATGTTCATGAATTTGGACATTTGATTGCTGCAAAACTTCTTGGAGCAACGCAAACAAGAATTGTACTAAATATTAAAAATGTTAATCCTAGTACCACTTTCAGTTTTGGAAGGAAAATGAGCAATTTAGAAAATTGCATCATAACGCTCTCTGGGGTCATATTGCAACTAACGCTTTCCATACTGATTTTGTTTCAAAACTATAGCTTATTCATAAAAATAGTTGCTGTTATTCATATACCGGCAATTTTAATTAATATTTTGCCTTTAAAACCGTTAGATGGGTATTATCTTTTGCCACTATTTAAAAATATAAAAGGTTCTATTATTTTCTTTTATTTGCTATTTATTTTATCTATCCTTATATCAATATACTTCACCTGGAAATATTTATTTGTACTATTCGATAGTTCATTCAGTAATTCATTAATTATTATGATATTACCCGCGCTATTACTATATAAACTTTTCAGAAAAATAAGTAAGTATAGGAGCGTTGAATATGGAAACAACCGATAAAAAATATAAAGTAAGATATGGTAATTCCAAAATTCTTTTAACAAACGAGAACAATTCCTCATTTTGGGAATTTGGAGAAATTTATCATAAAGAAAATACAGATAAAGAAGAAATGGATTTCTTTACCTCCGTAGATAAAGCCTTCTTTTCCTACCCATTAAAAAAATTAGGGAATGTTCATTTATTTGGAATTCCTTTTAATAAAGGGTCTAATCAAAGTAATTCAAAAGTAAAAAATTTTGCTGCTACTTTAAGGGAATCGAGCCTACGACTTCCTATATATTTAGATGAATATGATGAAAAAACTTCGGGTATTTATGATTATTTAAGAGATAAATATTTGATGAAAAATTGTTTGTTAGTCGATCATGGTGATTTATCGATAGTCAACGATAGTTTAGAAGAGGCTAATCACCAAATATTCCAAGTGTTGAACTACATAGTACGTCAAAAAACAAAATTTTGTGTAATAGGTGGAGATCATTCAATCACCTATTCTCTTGTAAGAAATCTAACAAAACTATTATCGAAAAGAATACTTATTATTCAATTTGATGCTCATCATGACTGCGGATCGGATATTTTAAAAATGGATCAAGAGATTTGTCATAGCAATTTTGTTCGTTTTTTATTACAAGAGGAATTGGTTGCCGGAATCATTCAAATAGGTGTTAGAGGACTGAGATCATTAGGACAATATTATAATCACCCTAAACTTTTTCAACTCAATTTTTCTGATTTAGATAAGCTTCATTCAATTGTATCTGAATTATTAAATACTGGAGGTGAAATAATTGGGTATGTTTCATTCGATGTTGATGTATTAGAACCTAGAGATTTCCCTTTAGTAGATTTTCCAAAAATTGAAGGACCAAAATTACAAGAAGTTATCAATATGATACAGGAAATTTTCAAAATTGTACCATCCATAAAAGCAGTAGATATAGTCGAAGGACAATCAGGAGGTGAACCTGAACAATATGATTCGGTTCTTCATATTTTATTATATCTACTGGAAGGGTTAACTAATAAGGGAGATGGAAAGTAGTCATGATAAAAAGTGAAAATCAAATTCAACACGATTGTATGCTGAAATTAAGTGAGGAATCGATGTATGGATCAGATTTTGATAATTTTATAGCATTAGTGAATTTATCAAAAGAACTACAACCTTTATTACAATATGATAAATTAAAAATAATACAAGTATGGGAAAAGTATCGCTTTAATAATGAAGTACAAAACTACTTAAGACAGGAACCATTTGCTTTTTCGGGATTTAAGGAAAAAATAGGTATGGAGAATATTATCTCTTGCTTCGAAAAAGGTGGGGTTTTTGCTACTTTTCATTTTGGCTATTACCGTCACGTGCCTTTTGAGTTAACAAAATCTTTGAATAAAGGTAACAAATTTTCATTGGATATTGTTGTGGACAGAGAATCTTATAATAATGAATTAGAATTAACAAAGTGGAATGAAATTAAGCAAGAGAATAATATAAGTTACATAATAGCAGAGGAAAATATAAGTGGGTTAAAGTTGCTTCGCTTACTGAAACAAGGAGGCTCATTTCTTTTATATTTAGATGGAAATACAGGTGCTGGTGAAGATTCAAAACCAATTGAAGTTCGACACATTACATCATTAATAAGGTTAAGAAGCGGTATTTTCCGATTGCTGCAGTTAACTAAAAAGCCACTGTGTCTTGTAATGACAGATTTAAATTCGGATGGAAAACCTCGTTTGAAAGCTGAGAATCTAAAATACTTTAGGAAAGAGAACTTTGAGCAATCTGTAAATGAAATTTACACCATTTTTAGAAACACACTAATCAATCAACCTGAATTATGGAGATTTTGGTATAGGCATCATCTTTATGTGAATAGTTGGATGGAAATAAAAAATTCAATGACAAATAGTCCATCGATTGATTGGCGAAGTAATAATGGATTAGGATTAGATTTAACTACAGGAAATGTATACAAATTAGATTAATAAACATCAGATTATTTTAACTTAATTCACCTAGCCAAATCTGTTCAACACTTGGATACAAAGACAGCAAGAAACTGCTCGAAATTCCATAATGGACTTGTCCTATTTGTCATACTCATTATGACTGCGATTTAAATACAAGTATCAATATTCTGACTGTAGATCTAAGAATGATAGCATTCGCTTAGCTAGAAATAAGAGACACCCGTGCAAGTAAAGACATACATTTGCAAGTATGCTCTATCCCCAAGAAGCGCCCACTTCAAGCGTTAAGAATTTTTAGGTTTAGCTAAGTGGTGAGTAGTTTACAAAGTAAAGATGACAAGCCAGTAATCATTCGCCTAGGGGGGCTATTGTGTTTAAAAATCATAATTTTGTTTTACTGTTTTTCTCTCGTTTTTTTAGTGTATTTGCGGATGCTATGTTATTTATAATTCTATTATCTATATTGGGTAATTTCGGTATTCGCGCTATCGGACTTTCAATTTTCTTTATATTTTCTACACTCCCAGCAATTATATTTTCTTTGCCAGCAGGGGCAATTATTGAAAGAAAATACCTTCAAAAAGTCATGAGTTTTACTGATATAATACGATTTGTTTTAGTTGGATGTCTGGCAATAATTAACGCGATTCATTTAACACCTACTATAATTTATATATTTATCTTTGCCATTGTCCTGTGTAATGTATTTTACATCCCGGCCAATTCGTCTCTATTGCCCAAAATTGTTAAGACGGAATATTTAGCGAATGCAAATAGCTATATCCAAATCACAATGCTCTTTGCAAAAATAGGTTCTTATAGCGTGGGGGCCTGGTTGATTAAAAGTGGATTGAGTTATTCTAGTTTGCTACTTATCATAGGCTCATTTTACATTATTTCGATGATTATGATTTTAGCAGTAAAGCCATATCACAAAAATTTATCAAACAACGAACCGAAAACTATCATACAAGACGTAAAAGCTGGATTAGCTTATATTAAAGTAAATAAATTATATAGTAAGCTGTTTCAAATATTTGGTGCTGCATGGTTAGTTGGTTCATCAGTGGATCTTTATTTAATATCGTATTTAGTGGAAATATTGGAACGACCACATGAAGATTTATATATAATTACCACATATAGTTTGATTGGAATTGGTTTAGGATCTTTAATATCACCTTACTTATACAAACGAATTAATCCTAAAATAGGGCTTTATGCTTCAAGTCTATTCTTTGGTATTATTATCGCTTTATTTTCATTGAAATTACCACTATCGGTATTGTTAATAGGATTACTTATCGGTGGATTTGCACAAGGTTTATTTTTAATTTTTTTAAATACGTATTTACAAAGCAATGTAGAAGAGAAATATCTTTCACGAGTATACAGCTTATACCATTTCGTTTACACTGGAGTAAGCTTGCCAGGATATCTACTTTTCGGATACTTTATTGATCGTATCGGCATAATTAATACAGGTTTTATTATTGCAGCCTATTTAATACTAATTGCTTTAGTAACGATTTTCTACTTACCCTCTTTACGAGATAAAAAGGAAATCTTAGAAGAAAGACATTCTTAAAAAATCCAGCTATCTGTTTTTTATTGATAGCTGGATTTATATTTTTATTCGTTATTAAGCTTTTTTACATATGAATGTAAGTATTCTTCATAATTTAGAGCATGATTCAAGGATTCAACCTTATGTAATATATCTATTGATTCTTGAGCAAGTTCAAGACCTTGTTTATATTTTGTATGCATTTTGAATAAACCGAAGTAAAAATTTAGAATTGTTTTTTCTAAAATAAAGATTTCAGGTATATTTTGATTCTTTAATTCATATAAGTAGGCTTCTGTTTCTTTCAACTTATTATGCTCAAGATATGTTCTAATAGTATTAAAATAGACATCAAATAAATTACGCTTGTAACTTAACATGTTTTTGAAATACATACTCTTTTTTATGACTTCTGAGGATAGCATAATTACAGTATCTATAGCCAATAAATGTAATGTATTTCCATAAAGAATTATTTCATATTCTCCCCAGACTTCTACTTGCCATAAATAATCAACGAGTATTTCTAAATTTTCTTGTTTAACTTTGTTGTTAGTAAGGTCCGAAATAATTGCTTCGATCATGATACTGTTTAATTTATATGACAATACATTAGTTAATTCGAATTTAAAAATTTCATCATTTCTTAACTTATTTAAAAACTTTAAATCTCCACGTAAATAAGCTTCCTTCATGTTTATAATTAATTCTTCAAAATGCCCTACTTTAAATTCATTATGGATATAGATAAATTCTTCAAAACTTACATTAATTCGATTAAGTAACAATAATAACTTAGAAACAGTTATGCCCGTTTCATCTCTTTCAAATTTAGATAAATGAGAAACAGACATTATATCTTTTGCTGTATTATTAAGACTATAACCTTTATGTAACCGTAACTTGCGAAAAGTATGACCTAAGTTATCCATAAAAATCACCTTTATCATATTTTAAAATAGAAATTATTGTTCAAATTGCCTCCCATTTTGTGCTTTATAAATTTCATCTTATATTGCTAGAATAAGTTCTGATTTTGCGTCTCAATCTCAATATATCCCTTAATTAAAATTTTCAGAAAAAAGATGATATTATTTTTATAACCTTTATTTTCTTTTTTTCGTTAACTACATTTAGGGTAAGGTGGTGTTATCTTGAATAATTAGGGTTAAATTGCTTATAGGATTATAGTTACTGGAAGTAATGGGGATTGTTGAAATTGTATAAGTATCATTATCAACAAAAACTTCACCAATTTTAATTTCATCATAATTTAAGTCATTATTTGGAACATTACTGAGGACGCTTTTATTAGCTATAGCATCAAGTGTTATATCTTTAATTTCCTGAATTTTAATAGGATTTTTTACAATCGTTATCATTTGTGCAGTTTGACTTAAATTAGCAAAGTCATTAGTTTGAGCATTTGTCTCCAAGATTGAACTAGATAATGCAAATACAAAAAGTATTAACACCACCATTACTTTAATAGCTTTATGGCATTTTTTCATTTTAATCTCTCCTTCTCAATTTTTTAGAAGTCTCACCTATATCCCTATTACCTTCAGGATTAAGTCCATTACAGGTTCATCTAAAATTAATAAATCTGGGTTAAAATTAAAGCTAATGCTAGGCCCAATCTTTGTTTCATTCCTAAAGAAAATTCAGAGAAAAGTATTTTATTATTAGTATGTTCTACTAACTTAAGTATTTCGGCAATTTTCTCCGTATTGGTTCTCATTTCTCTAAAAAAAGCAGGCCGTTCAATCAAAGCACCTATACTAGGAGACCTTTTTTCTGAATAGCTATATAATAATTGCCCTTTAGTTACTGTTATTTGTCCCGTCATTATTTTAAACAAAGTTGATTTCCCTGCTCCATTTTTACCAATAACAGCACAAATTTCGCCGGCATTTATTTCCTTACTTATATTTTCTACTTTTATTAATTTTAAAGACATTCTACTCACCCTCTTTGAAAATGAATATAATTTTTACAATTAGTATAAAATGCCTTTTGCAAGATGAAAAGTATTTATTTTTTGAATATTTCGTGAACTAAAATGATATTATTTGTAGGAGGAGACATCTTGAAAACGATTAATTATTAAAATCCTAATGTGGCAAGTTATCTATTTATCGGTGGAATATTTATAGTCTTAGGTTTTTCTCAAGGTTTAATCTTCTTTCTAATAGGGGCGCTTTCTGTTGTTTTGGGCATTAAAGAAAACAATAAGCTATCTTAACTATTTATAGAAAATAGCTTAGAGCCACCTTATTAGGTAACTGCGTTATTATTTCAAATAAAAATAATAAGAAAAGCCGATTAAAAGGTTTTAGCGCATCTTTTAATCAACTTTTCCTAAACTATATATTAGAAATTAAAAGTAATCTCGATTTCCTTATCAAACAATTTCGCCTGAATGACATTTTCTCCTGATTGCACTTCCCCGAACAAAATGTCATTTAACAATACATTCGCTTTTAATAAAGCAGTATAGTGTTGGATGATTTTCTTCGTTTCAGCATCTGCAGAGATTGAAATTGAAATATATTGTTCAACAGGTAATTGCCACTTTTTACGAGTATCTTGGATCGTACGTATTAACTCTCTTATTTGCCCTTCCTGAAGTAAGTCATTAGTTAAACGTGTATTAAGTAAAACACGACAACCATTCTCTTCAGCTACTAGATAATGTTCTTTAACAATCGATTCTTTTAACACGTGCGTTTTTAATAAAGTAAGTTTTTGATTATCAACGTCTAATTCAATCGCACCTTTTAACTGTAATGTCATTTTTTCTAATTCACTCAATTGCATAACATAATCTTTTACTTTATTTACATGTGATCCAAAAGCAGCACCAGCTGTTTTGAAATTTAGTTTATAGTAAATGGTTTCATAAGCAGAAAAGTCATGAATCCACTTACATTCCTTGACATTTAATTCATCACGAATAATATCATTATACTGAGCATAATCTTCCACTTCTCCAACTACTGACATCAACATTTCCTTCAATGGTTGCTTCACTTTTAGCCCTTCACTATTACGTATACTTCGGCCGAGTTCAACTACAGTAAGGACATTAGCCATCTGTTGTTCAAGTTGTTGGTCTAGCAGTGTTGCTTCGTACGTCGGATAGTCTTGTAAATGGACACTTTCGCCACATAAACTTCTGTATACATCTTCTGCAAGAAAAGGCGTAAATGGTGCAAGCAGTTTACTTACAGTTGTCAGCACTTCGTACAATGTACTGAAGGCACCACGTTTATCGTCTGATAAACCGTTTGCCCAAAAACGAGTGCGTGACCGACGTATATACCAATTGCTTAGCTCTTCTACAAGTTTGCCAATTTCCCTTGTAGCTTGTGTCATTTGAAAATCATCCATATATTTTGTCACAAGCTGAATCGTATGATGTAACCGGGATTTTATCCAATCATCTAACTTCGTCCGTTTACCAGTATTTTTAGCATCGTATTGAAAACCATCTATATCCGCATACAACTGATAAAATTTAAATGTATTATCGAATGTATCAACGAGTTTGGACTTTGCCTCCATCACAATTTTCTTAGAAAACCGCTTCGAATTCCAAGGTGAACTATCCACTAAAAATGCCCATCGTAAAGCATCCGCACCATACTGTTGGATTAATTCAACTGGCTCTAATGCATTGCCTTTACTTTTCGACATTTTTTGTCCGTGCTCATCTAATACATGGCCTAAGGACAACACATTTTTGTATGGCGCTTTCCCTGTAAATAATGTGGATACTGCTAATAAACTGTAGAAAAAGCCGCGTGTCTGGTCGATGCCTTCTATGACAACATCTGCAGGAAACTGATTGGAAAATGCATCAACATTACCAAAAGGATAATGATGCTGAGCGAACGGCATCGAACCACTATCGAACCATACATCAATCACTTCAGGTGTACGTTGCATATCCCCTTGACATGATGGACAACTACAAATTACGTCATCGATATAGGGTTTGTGCAGTTCCATGTTTTCGTCCAATGCATCTTTTGCTAGTTTATTTAGCGCAGCAACACTATTAGGCGCTTCTTCATGACCACATGTCTCACAAAGCCATACATTTAACGGTGTACCCCAGTAGCGATTTCGGCTAATGTTCCAGTCTACGATATTTTCTAAGAAATAGCCGAAACGTCCGTGTTTAATATGGTCAGGATACCATGTGACTTGTTCATTATTTTGTAGCATTTGCTCCTTCAATGCCGACATTTTGATAAACCAGCTATCTGTTGCATAGTAAAGTAACGGTGAATCACAGCGCCAACAATAAGGATAGCTATGTTCATATTTTTCTTTCGCAAACAGCAGCCCTTTTTCCGCAAGCATTTTTATGATATCGACATCGCAGTCTTTAACGAACTTACCTGCAAGCTCTAGCACTTCTTCTGTATAGCAACCTTTGACATCCACCACATTGACAAAAGAAAGCTGGTGTTGTTGCACCGTTTTATAGTCATCTTCGCCATATGCTGGAGCGATATGCACTATGCCCGTTCCACTTTGATCCGTTACATAGTCTGCCATTACGACAACATGCCCTTTTTCCACTGTTACATATGAAAATGGCGGTTGATAGGCAACACCGGCAAAGTCTTGACCTACATGCTCACTTAACACTTCAACAGGTTTAGAAAATACTTTTTCAACAAGTGTTTTTGCAAGGATATAAATTGTATTGTCATGTTTTACCTTAACGTATGTGATATGTGGATTCATGGCCAACGCTACATTGGCAGGCAATGTCCATGGCGTAGTCGTCCAACCAAGAAAATATTCGTCTTTATCTTTACGTTTAAACATCGCCGTTACCGACAAATCTTTTACATCCTTATAGCCTTGTGCTACTTCGTGCGAGCTTAATGATGTTTGGCAACTTGGGCAATAAGGGGATACGCGATGACCCTTATATAAAAGCTTTTCCTGATGCACATGACTTAAAATATGCCAAACCGATTCAATATACTCATTACTTAACGTTAAATAAGGGTCATCCAAGTCAATCCAATAACCCAATTGTTCCGTAAACGTTCGCCATTTCTTTTCGTACGTAAAGACGCTACCTTTACATTCTTTAATAAATTGTTCTACACCATAGTTTTCAATTTCTTGTTTACCAGATATCCCTAATTTTTTCTCCACACCTAATTCTACAGGTAACCCATGTGTATCCCATCCAGCTTTTCGTTCAACGTAAAAACCTTGCATTGTTTTATAACGTGCCACCACATCTTTAATCGTTCTGCCAAAAGCGTGACCTACGTGAGGTAAGCCATTTGCTGTTGGTGGTCCTTCGTAAAATACAAAGGGCTTACTAGTGGCACGATTTTTTATAGATAATTGAAATGTACTCTCTTCCTCCCATATTTTACGAACTCTTTGTTCCCTATCTACAGTTGTCTCTTTGTTTTCTTCGACTTGCATGCAATCTCCTCCTATACAGTAGTGTATAAAAGGCATACAAAAAACCCCGTCCCAAGTAAGGGACGGGGTTAACCGCGATACCACCCTAATTCTATTGAAAACCGCTCAATAGCACTTAGCAACGTACAATCATACGTGTTCTTTTTAACGGTAGACACCCGAATTAGCCTACTATGTTCAGCTAATCTTCTCAGAGAGGATCTTCATGAAACATTTGCACACCGACTTCCACCAAATGTCGGCTCTCTGTAGAACAAAATGAAACACTACTCTTTCTCATCAACGAATTTGTATGCTTTTATTGTGACCCATCTTAACAAACTGCCAGTCACTTGTCAATATTCAGACAATCTACGACACTTTGATGAAGGGCCGCATATTGAGGACTATGTGCTGTTTTAATATATAAACTTTTTAATAATGTTTTCCAGTTAAATCGTAATATTCGATAGTGCTGTACATTAAGCTGTGCCTTTTGAGCAGCCATCATCCCCACTGTTTCATTTAATAATGTGATGACTTCTTGCTGCTGCAAACCTTGTTCTAGCATTGTGAAAATAGGTACTAATAGCCTTTCATCCTCATCATGAATGAATGCATAATTTGTTTGCAACATCATGTTCCATAAAGGACGTAAAATATCCATATAAGAAGCTTTCTTGAAATTCGGGCTTTTCACTAATTCATCTACTGCGTCTGACACATGTGCCACACTATGAGCCCACCCTTTTACAGGTATATAGCCTCTTACATCTTTTTCAGTCAATAAATAAGTGCTGAACCTATTTGTAAGTTCCTCGATTTTGTGCACTTCTATAAAATCAGCTTCATTATCTTTTGCTAATATTAGTGCAATTAGTAACAAAGTAAACGTTCTAGTAAAAACTGAATCTGAATTATCTTCTCCAATGCCTTCACATAATAAAACAGTTAAACAGTAGTCCAACGTGTCGCTTAATATGGCATGATCTAATAAATTTTTCTCTAAAATCATTGTATAAAAGGAACCATAGATTAATCCGTCTCGCAGTTCGCTATCTACTGAACCAATATGTGCAAGCATTGACTGAATGAGTATTTGTTGATCTGCTTGTTGCCAGACATTACTGTCATTTAGGAATGCTTGAAGTTCACGTTTTAAATCAGCTTCACTTAATAATTTTTCATGTAATATCATATGTAATCATTTCCCCTTTTGTTTTCAACTTCTTTAATCTTGATTTAAATGCCATAATTTTTCCAATGAGATGTCCGCTAATTTATAGCCATACTTCTCAACTAGCAAACGATCAATAGCGATTTCTGGCTGCTCGGTATAAAATTTTGTTATTACATCACAATGCGCAAGTGCTAAATGCTCTGTTAATTGCTTTGCCAAATCCGCTAATGGCTCAATATGCCCGTCTTGGACATTGTTCTCAGAAAAAATACTTACTGATACATAATTAGTTCGTAGATCGTCTTCATCAATGATAAAATCAGCTGTATCCAATTCTTCCACAGTAGCCTTTCTTCTTTCATCCACAATAATCAAGCTGTAAAGGACTCGTTGAATACGTATTGTCCAGACTTCCAAATCTGTTAACCTTAATGTCCGTTCGAAATAATCAATCAATAATAAATCTCCTCTAGTCATTTTTATACAGTTACTTACATTAATTGTACCTTAATCCATAAGAAAAAACAGCTTATCATGATAAGCTGTTTCTAAATGGTGCTAGTCTGAGATTTCAATCTTCTCCAAATTAGCAACAAAATCATATTGATTTAATGAATTTTGCCAATTGTAAGTGACATTTACACTTTGTCCAATTGCAATTTTATCCTGTACTTCATGAAGTGGAAACCAGACTCCATTCGTGTGTTTATTAATGATTTCTTCATTCGATAATTGCCCGATTTCCTCTTGTAATGCCCCTGTCACAACTAAAAATCGGTCTTCCTCCATAGCAACAACTGTCCCATATTTGTATTGTGTAGACATGTTAGGTTTAGACACGTTGTATTTGTTTTCTAAATAAGCAATTTGTTGGCCATATTTAGCAGTGAAATAATCCATCGCTTCTTTTTTCACTGCAAAGTAAGCATGCATTTGGTAACTATTTTCGTATTTTCGGTAATAATCCTTCATTAGTTCTGCTTGGGCAAACCATTTAAGTGCATTTGCTTTCATATATTTATCGAAAAATTCATCTAATGTTAGATTGAGTCTTGTTAAACCTGCTTTAAATACTGCACTCTCTTTATATGACTTTTCTAATTTTTCTCTTTCCGCTTGCATCTGCTTAGCAATTGCCTTTTCGCTAAATTTGATGTTTTTACTTTCTGCATAGACATAATAAGCATCCAATTCGAATAATGATTGAAAAGTCATATTAATAGATTCTTGGCTTTCATTTGTCTCAATTGCATCTTGGAAAATCATATCATAGTATGTTTCATCTAATATCGGTACAGCATTTGCTGATAACTGGTCCCCATTGTTGACTTGTGTGTATATAAATAACCCTATACATATTGTCAGGATTACAGTATACATACTATACTGCCAGCGTCTCGATGGCTTTGAGATGGCACGTTGTTCAATTTGCTTTACTACATTTGTCATCACACGTTTTTTACTTTCTGTTAAATCTCTTATTACTCGTACATCCATTTTACTCATGTAGCAACACCTCCCATTCTATATGCTGTAGCTTAGGCTTTAATAATTCTCTTCCCCTACGAAGCCTTGTTTTCACTGTACTATCAGTTATATTTAGAAGCTTGGCAATCTCCGCTATGGTCATTTCTTCAAAGTAAAAATAACTCAGTACCTCCCGTTGCTTTAATGGTAGTGCGAATATGGCATTTTCAATTAACGTTTGCTCATCTTGCTGTACGAGCATATCCCTTTTCTCAATCGTTTGCTTAGCAAAAATTTTCTGTTGCACTTGTACTTTTCGATAGCTCCAACTGCGTAAATAATCTTTACTTTTGTTTATGGCAAGCCTCGATAAATACGCCTTTAGCTCTCCGCGCTCTTCATATTTTTGTTGATTGTCGTAAAACTTAATAAATACATCTTGCACAATATCCTCTGCTTCTTGTAAATCCTTCACATAATAATAAGCAAGACGAATAAGTCGTTCGGTATGCTGCGTCATTATTTCTTCTAGTTCCTTTACTAGCAACGTCTCGCCTCCCTTCTCTACCCTATAAACGGTGCTCAAGATACAAAGGTTTGTTTTTTGGGAATTTATTATAGATTTTCATCAAAAAATGGAAGAATCATTGTTTTTTCATGTGAAGAGAGCACAATATTTGTTGATGGCGTACCGTAAGGCATTGCGTCATCAATAAACTGCTCTAACGTTTCAACTGAGTACGTAGCAAGTTTGACAATATAGCTAATTTCGCCAGCTACCCGATAGCACTCAAGGACATCTGGATGGGCATTACAAAAATTCGAAAGACTTTTACAATCGATGGACTTAAACAAGATAATAGCCTGAATAGATCGATCCATTTTCTTTAAGTTTACCTTCGTTGTATACCCTTCGATACTCCCTTGCTCTTCTAGCTTTTTAACACGTTCTATTACAGCTGGAGATGATAAATGAACGTTCGTTGCTAATTCTTTCATTGAAATTTTTGCATTTAACTGTAATTGGCGCAAAATTTCCGTATCAATTTTATCCATTAGAATCCACCTTTTTTTATTAATGAGTTTTCAAATAAATCCTTTGAATATTAGGAAAACACTCTTATTTACATTATATAGCGTATGTAATTAAATCACTTCATTTATTACAATTAAAGCTATAAAGGAGGCATAAACTACATGAAAAAAATATTATTACTTTTAGCAAATGGTTTTGAGGCTGTAGAAGCTAGTGTCTTTACCGATGTACTAGGCTGGAATAAATGGGAGGGCGATGGCACTACGGAAGTCGTTACTGTTGGATTACATAAACACCTACAATGTACATGGAATTTTCAGGTAACACCAGAAAAATTGCTGCATGAGATTGCACTAGAGGATTTTGATGCACTTGCTATTCCTGGAGGCTTTGAGGAAGCGGGTTTTTATGAGGATGCTTTTAGTGAAGAATTTCAGCAAGTTATTCGTCACTTTAACGACTATAAAAAGCCGATAGCTACGATATGTGTAGCTTCTCTTGCTTTAGGACATAGCGGCATTTTACAACATAAGAAGGCGACAACCTACAATCATCCAACGAGTAAACGATTAGCACAGCTTCAATCTTATGGTGTAGATATAGTTAATGAACGTATTGTGCACACAGAGCACGTTATTACATCTTCGAACCCAGGTACTGCATTCGATGTAGCTTTTAGTTTGCTTGAAATGCTAACAACTCCTGAAAACACACAGAAAGTAAAGGATTTAATGGGGTTTAAATAATACTTTGTAAAAGGGTTTCAGAACTTGTTTTATGTTTTGAAACCCTTTTTTGTATTAAAACACTAGTACAGATTACTTTACACAACAAAAAAGCCGACCTCCTAAGAGATCGGCTTTAATAACATAATTATTCAGCAGCTTTCGCGCGAAGAACCATTTGTAAGATACCACCGTGACGGTAGTAGTCTACTTCTACTTCTGAGTCGAAACGAGCTAAAGCTTGGAAAGTTTTAACTGTACCGTCTTCAGATTTAGCAGTAACTGTTAAGATATCACGTGGTTTTACGTTGTCAGTAATGTTTACAGAGATTTCTTCTTTACCTGTTAAACCTAGAGAATCAGCAGATTCACCGTTTAAGTATTGTAAAGGAAGAACACCCATCATTACTAAGTTTGAACGGTGGATACGCTCGTAAGATTGTGCGATAACAGTTTTCACGCCAAGTAGGAATGTACCTTTCGCAGCCCAGTCACGAGAAGAACCCATACCGTAGTCATTACCAGCAAGTACTACTAAGCCAGTACCTTGCTCTTGGTATTTCATACATGCGTCATAGATGTACTCTACGTCGCCTGTTGGCCAGTAAGTAGTGAATCCACCTTCTGTACCAGGAGCTACTTGGTTACGGATACGGATGTTTGCAAATGTACCACGCATCATAACTTCGTGGTTACCACGACGAGAACCGTATGAGTTGAAGTCACGGATTGCAACACCGTTTTCGATTAAATATTTACCTGCAGGTGTATCTTTACCGATTGCACCAGCTGGAGAAATATGGTCAGTTGTAATTGAGTCACCGAACTTCGCCATAATGCGTAAGCCGTCTAAGCCTTTAATAGCTTCTGGCTCTTTAGCAAGACCTTGGAAGAATGGTGGGTTTTGAATGTAAGTTGATTTGTCATCAAATGTGTATAGAGACTCAGTTGATGTTTCAATTGCATTCCATTTTTCGTTCGCTGTGAATACAGTTTCGTATTCTTTTTGGAATAATTCACGGTTAACTACAGTACCTAATACTGCGTTAACTTCTTCAGTTGAAGGCCAGATATCAGCGAAGAATACTTCGTTACCATCTTTGTCTTTACCGAAAGAATCTTTTTGTAGGTCGATATCCACAGTACCAGCAAGTGCATAAGCAACAACAAGTGGTGGTGAAGCTAAGTAGTTAGCTTTTACAAGTGGGTGTACACGACCTTCGAAGTTACGGTTACCAGAAAGAACAGACGTTACGAATAAGTCGTTGTCTTTGATAGCGTCTTCGATTTCAGGAAGTAATGGACCTGAGTTACCGATACATGTTGTACAGCCGTAACCTACAGTGTTGAAACCGATTTGGTCAAGGTATGTTTGTAAACCTGAATCTTCAAGGTAACCAGTTACAACTTTAGAACCTGGTGCTAAAGAAGTTTTTACCCATTTAGGAACAGTTAAACCTTTTTCTACAGCTTTTTTCGCAACTAAACCAGCAGCGATTAATACGTATGGGTTAGATGTATTTGTACAAGAAGTGATTGCAGCGATTGCTACAGCACCTGTTGGGATTTCTACATCACCTTCAGCAAATTTAGCTACAGAAGTTTTTTCGAATTCAGCTTCAGTTAAACCGAAACCTTGAGTACCTTGTGGAGCCACTACTGCTTCTTTATAACGAGAACGCATTTCAGATAGTGGAATTAAGTCTTGTGGACGTTTTGGACCAGAAAGGTTTGGTTCGATATCAGCTAAGTTTACTTCTAATACGTCAGTGTAAACTGGCTCTAATGATGGATCAAAGAACATGTGGTTAGCTTTTAAGTAAGCTTCTACAACCGCGATGTGCTCTTCGTCACGACCAGTTAAACGCATGTAGTTTAATGATTCTTCGTCAATTGCGAAGTAACCACATGTAGCACCGTATTCAGGAGCCATGTTAGAAATTGTTGCACGGTCAGCTAGTGGTAATTTAGATACGCCAGGTCCGAAGAACTCAACGAATTTACCAACTACGCCACGTTGACGTAATACTTGTGTAACTTTTAATGCTAAGTCAGTTGCAGTCGTTCCGTTTGGAAGATCGCCAACTAATTTAACACCGATAACTTCAGGAATTGGGAAGTATGAAGGTTGACCAAGCATACCTGCTTCAGCTTCGATACCACCAACACCCCATCCAAGAACGCCGATACCGTTGATCATTGTTGTATGTGAGTCAGTACCTACTACTGAGTCTGGGAATGTTTCGAATGTACCGTCTGTATTTTCGTTTACGTGTACAACTGGAGCTAAGTACTCTAAGTTTACTTGGTGAACGATACCAGTTGCTGGTGGTACAGCACGGAAATTATTGTAAGCAGTTTGAGCCCATTTTAAGAAGTTATAACGCTCAGCGTTACGTTCGAATTCAAGGTCCATGTTTGCTTGTAATGCAGATGCATTACCATATTTGTCAACTTGTACTGAGTGGTCAATTACAAGGTCAACTGGAATAGCAGGGTTGATTTTGTTTGGATCTCCGCCCATTTCTTTCATTGCTGAACGAAGAGATGCAAGGTCAACTACTACTGGTACACCAGTAAAGTCTTGTAATACTACGCGAGAAGGTTTGAATGGTACTTCAGCTTCTGGATCAGCACCGTTACCCCATTTTGCTAACTCGTTAACGTGCTCTTCTTTGATTACATACGCATCATATTGACGTAAAACAGATTCTAATAATACTTTGATTGAGTAAGGAAGGTTTGAAACTTTTGCAACGCCAGCTTTTTCAATCGCAGCTAAGTCGTAGTAATTGTAAGTTTTACCATTAACTTCGAATGATGCACGGCTGTTGTGTAAATTACCTTGTGCCATTTGCGGATCCCCCTAAATATCTTTTTGAAAAGGCCTAATGTAAAGCATCTTTTCTCCACCACCCATGATAGCGTATTTATATTCATAAGTAAATTACATTAATATTATCTTTTTCAATAAGTATTTCTTATGACATTGAATTTATTTCGTTTATTTTACATGAAAGAGCGAATTTGTGACGAAAATGACATATTTCGGCCTAATTTATTGTGAACATTTCTTAAAAAAATATTCATATATAGTTTTGAACAATAGTAAAACTATTTGTTTGCTATAAAAATACAAGGAATATATCCTTAATGCACCAAATTCTGAGAGAAAAAGTTGGTGTTGCAATTATGTTATGTTGGTAACTGTTCATTTGTAACAAGTGATTTCAACCTAATACTTAGCTTTTGGATTTGATCCGTTGTAGTCGTCATCATTTCAAGCATTTGGTGTTCATCCTCTACTGAAAGTAAAATCTCACCTGTAGAAGCTGCATTCTCTTCGGTCATCTCATTTAGTTTTTCAATTTGTTGTTGAATTTTTTCAAACTGCTGGATAGCACTACTTAATTCATTCATACCATTTGTTAAATCTGTATTGGTCTTTGCATAAGATTCCTTTAAAACATTGAAAAAATGGCTGACTTCCTGCAGTAGGCTTTCTCCATACTGTAAAGCTTTTTCTCCTTCACTTGATCGATGTTGTGCTTCCGTAGATTTTTCAAATAACGTTTTTGTTACATTTGTAATGCTAACAGTAATAGCAGCACTTTCTTCAGCTAATTTTCGCACCTCATCTGCCACAACAGCAAAACCTTTTCCTTGCTCACCAGCTCTAGCTGCCTCAATAGCAGCGTTTAACGCTAATAGATTGGTCTGCTGCGCTATATGATGGATTCCCTTTAATAACGTATCAACGGTTTGCAAACTATGCTGTAGCGCTTGTACTGTATCAGCAGTTGAGCACATCGCATTGTTCATTACACCCATTTGAGCCATCGCTTCTTGCATTTTCTCCCAACCAGCTAACACTTCCTGTTGTAGATCACTTGATTTAGATACAGTATCCTTTGATATTGTAAATGTTTTATTTACAAAGTGTACTGATTGCTTCATAGTGCCGTGAATCAATTGTAAGCTTGATGCCTCTTGTTGAATACTTGCTGCAATATCTTCGGTTGCTTGAAGTATTTGCTTACTTGATCCTGAAATATTATTCATATTTTGTTGAAATAATGTTGCATGCTCATCTAGTTGATAACTGCTTTGCTCAATTTGATTGAAGGTCGCCTGTAGCTGTTCAAGAGAAATCCTTACTTCATTTTGCTGGGCAGCTGCATGTGTAATAAGCTCATTCCCCCATTTCGCAAGTAGGAAGAAAACGATGATTACCCCATTTGTAATAGCTAAAAGT
This sequence comes from Lysinibacillus sp. NPDC097868, assembly GCF_044761135.1. Lineage (NCBI taxonomy): Bacteria > Bacillati > Bacillota > Bacilli > Caryophanales > Bacillaceae > Lysinibacillus > Lysinibacillus sp. NPDC097868. The sequence continues at coordinate 1,644,027 of NZ_JBIWBS010000001.1, forward strand.
GTAACGAATACAATAATATCGTTAAATGGCCCTAATAACGATTCTGATTTAAAGATATATAAAATAACAAAACAACTGTTTAGTATAACCCCATAAGCGACTATTAGCTCCTTTTTAAAATACAACGCAATAATAGCAATTGTACAAAGCAAAATATAATGTTTGTTTAAAGAAAAGCTATCAAGTAAAAACAATGTAAAGACAATACATGTAGGAATCATGCCGAATATAAAACCTTTAACATATGTACTAATTGGTAAAAAGTAATTACATATAGCTAAAGCAATTACCGCTAGACCAATGAATAAAAATACAATACCTTTCGAAAGAATCATTGGACCACATATAAGAATGGCCAAAATTGAAATGATTGCTAAATTAACTTGATGAACTTTACGTGTGTCATAGCGGATATTTTTCTCCATTATATCATTCTCCTTTTTTAAAAATGAATGGACATTCAGTTTGTTTTTCCATTATTATATAGTATAACTACTATTTTTTGTAGATAAAAAAGGTATTTTAGAGAAAAAATAGGTTTTTTCAAATTAGGAGGAGATTTATTTAATGGAGCGAACACAAAAAATAGCGCCAAACTTTTTTTGCATTGATACAAATGATTTAAATAGAAAGGAACGTACAAGTGCCTATTTACTGATTGATGAAAAAATTGCTTTAGTCGAGACATCAGCTAGTCCTTCTGTTCCCTATATAATAGAAGGTTTAAATGAATTGCAAATTACATTAGATGATATTGATTATGTCATTGTTACACATATTCATTTAGATCATGCGGGTGGAGCGGGACTTTTTCTTCAAAGCTGCCCAAACGCAAAGTTGGTTGTACACCCGCGTGGTGTATCGCATATGGTTGATCCAACTCGTCTAATTGCAAGTGCAAAGGCTGTATATGGTAATGAATTTGAGCGCCTTTTCGACCCCATAGTGCCCATTGCTCCAGAACGTATTATTGAAGCCGGACATGGGGATATATTGTCATTAGGCAGCCAACAGCTAACGTTTTATCATACGGAAGGTCATGCAAAGCACCACGTATCGATGCATTATTCTGCTACGAACGGATTATTTGTAGGTGATACTACGGGGGTCAGATATCCAGAGATGGCAGATGAAGCAATTGATTTAATCATCCCTTCTACCTCCCCAAATCAGTACGACCCTGAAACAATGGAAAAATCTATTCAATTATACGAGGAACTAAATGTACATGAATTGTATTTCGGTCATTACGGTGCCTATCAAAATCCTACTGAAGCTTATCGGCAAGTACGCTACTGGACACCATTGTTTTTAGCTGAAGGTGAAAAGGCACTAGCAACATCTGATATATTTACAGAACAAGTTAAATTGTTAGATAGTGGATTGCAAACGTTATTACATCATTTTCTACAAGAAAATGGTATAGCAGAAAGCCATCCTGTCTATCAAACGATTCCTTATGATACAATCGTATCGGCTATGGGTATTCTCGATTATTTTCAAAAAAAGAAAAACGTCTAACAAAATAAAAAATAAAAATCTGCAATGTTTCTCCATACTAATTCGAGAAATTTTGCAGATTTTTTACGATAGTCATTGATTATTTAAATGCTGGAGCACAGAATGAAAATCCTGTTCCTCCCCTATTGCTCGAAAATTTCTAAATGGGTTACCTACTTGTTTGATTCGCTCAATGATTGCAGGTATTGTAAAGTGTTCCGGTCTTAGCTGTTCATTTACTTCGTCCCAATATAGCGGTGTAGCTACTAAACCCATTGGATTACCACGAGTGGAAAATGGTGAAATAATAGTCTTTCCTTCCGCATGCTGAATATAGTCCAAATACAATCGGTCATTTCTATTTTTCTTTAACCGCTCAATTGTATATAATTCGGGTTTTTGCTCACATAAAAAACGACTTACAAACTCTGTAAATTCTCGAACTTGCTCATACGAAAAAGCATTATACGGCAATGGAATGTAAACTTGTAAGCCTTTGCCACCGGAAGTTTTAATGAATGACTGTAACTTAAAATAATCAAATATTTCTTTTAAGTGGCGTGCTCCACTTACCGCAAGTGGGAATGCCTCTACCGAAGGCGGATCTAAATCGAAAACGATTTCAGTCGGCTTTTCAGTGTCTATTGTTTGAAAAGGAATGTGAAATTCTAACGCAAGCTGATTTCCTAGCCACAATAATGTTTCAAGATTGTTGCATAGAATCGCATGATGATCACTAACTTTCTCCGTTGCGACAAATTCCGGTAGATTGTCTGGACTGCTTTTTTGATAAAAACTCTCACCAGGTACCCCGTGAGGAAAACGAATTAATGTCAAAGGTCGTTGGTGCAAAAAAGGCAGTATAAAAGGTGATATCAGGTGTAAGTAGTGCAAATAGCTATCCTTTGTAATACCGATTTCTGGCCAAATCGGCTTGTTTGGATGTGTTACTTGTACACTTTCAGGTATCGGCATTAGCTGTCGTTGCATTTGTTGCCAATTACATTCCTCAGGATCCATCTCTAATCGAAAGGCATGAAATCGTGGCTCTCTTAACTTTTTTCCATCAAAATCTATACATGCAATATCAACACAGATGGATGGTTCTAATTGCCATGTTTCATTCTGTTTGCGACCATTTGCTTGGAAAAACGCGATGAGTGTATCTAACTCATCATTTTTCATACCATGTCTAAAAACAACAACTTCCGTTAATTCGCCCTGTCGCTCTACACAACCATGAAAATAACCATTTCCTTTATCAAATTTGGTGACAATCACCGTAACAATTCTCCAATTTTTTACCTTCATCCATTGCGTGGAGCGTACATCTTCCTGCCATTTACTCGTTTTTTTCTTCGCAATAAGACCTTCGCCATTATTGATAGTTATTAAATGCCATAAAGTTTGACTCGCCTCGAAAACATCGATTGCTTGCAAACGTCGGTTCTCTTCATAATTAATAGTATTCGGTAGCTTCAAATTAGTAAAAAGGGTCGCTAGTTGCTGTTTACGTGTCTTTAAATACCGATTTGCTTGACTTTCCCCTTTAAAATATAGTAAATCAAATACAATATAATGGCATGGAAAAGATTTTACGTGTGCAGCAATTACTTCTTTATTTTGCATTCTACCTCTTTGTTGTACGATCGAAAATTCACTTTTATAGTCGTTCATTAAAAAGACTAGTTCACCATCAAATGTTAATGGTAAGTATGCTTTTATTTGATCATAAATAGTTTTACAATACGCTATAATCTCAGGAAATAAATGATTAAGAACATTACCATTTCTACTTATTAATATAGGTTCTTCTTCAGCCCACTGTAAAATACAGCGAAAACCATCGTATTTTGCTTCGTAAAACCACTCTTCTCCTTTTGGTGGTTCAATTGCTTCTGTTAATAGCATTGGTTTCATGATGCACACCTACTTTCTTTTTTCGTCCAGTAGTGACTATTTCTATTTAGCATACATAAAAATCATCAAAATATAACATAGTAAGAAAAACGAGGTGACAACATGCATACAGTTTGGAAAGGCAGTATATCGTTTGGACTTGTCAACATTCCTGTAAAATTACATGCAGCTACAGAAAATAAAGACATCAAATTACGACAGCTTCATAAGGAATGCCATACACCTATTAGCTATAAAAAAGTTTGTGAGGGCTGCAACCAAGAAGTTACAGATGAAAATATAGTGAAAGCATATGAATATGCAAAAAATAAATTTGTCGTTCTTGATGAAGAAGAAATAGAAAACTTACGTAAAGAAAATGAAGATAAGGCAGTTGAAATTATAGATTTTGTTAAATTAGGAGAAATTGATCCTATTTATTTTGAGCGTACTTATTTTTTATCACCTGATACTACTGGCAGTAAAGCGTATGCGCTATTAAGACAAACATTAGAGGAATCAGGTAAAATCGGTGTTGCTAAAATTATCATTCGTTCAAAGGAACAGCTTGCAATCGTTCGTGTCTATCAAAATGCGTTAGTGATGGAAACAATCCATTTTCCTGATGAAGTACGAAGTGTACAAGATGTTCCAAATATTCCGAGCGAGCCAACGATTGTTCAAAAGGAATTGGACGCTGCGCTAATGCTTGTCGACCAATTAACAACTGTATTTGACCCTGAAAAATATACGGATGAATATCGAAATGCCTTGATGGAACTCATAGAGGAAAAGAAAACGACAAATTCAGTTTCTGCAAGCGATAAACGTCCTCTACCTGATAATGTCACCGATTTAATGTCAGCACTCCAAGCTTCATTAGATAAAACCAAAAAACCAGCAACAAGAAAAAGAGCAACCAAAACGAAGAAAAATGCGTAATGGTCGCTCTGCCTAACGAAAATAAAGGCATCGAGAAAATTATTCTCGATGCCTTTATTATGCGCTCATGCCGTTGGAGAAAATATGATGTTTCTTATGTGAAAATATAAATAAGAAAACGTACGTTTGCCGTTTGTGATACACTAAAATGAAAGGAGGGAGTGTATAAATGACCAACATAAATATCGAAGAACGAATGAAACATTATCGTGTGCAAGGGTTAAGTTTATTGTTTATTGAACATGGCCACATCAGTAAAATAGAACACCACGGGACGCTTGAAGCAGGAACGCAACATCAAGTAAATGACCATTCTATTTTCAATGCATGCTCAATTAGTAAATTTTTAACTAGCATGTTAGTGATGAAATTAGTAGAACAAGGTTACTTAAATTTAGATGAGGACGTTAATGAAAAACTAATAGCGTGGAAGGTACCCGAAAATCCATTTACGAAGCACAAAAAAGTAACATTACGTAACTTGCTATGTCATCAATCAGGGATTATTGACCCTGCTAATAGCTTTCCCCCATTACACGCTCTTCAAGCGAATCCTTCAATTGTAGACTTGTTAAATGGCAAAACTCAATACTGTCAAAGTCGAATTGAAGTGTCATATGAGCCGTGGCATGAATTTCATTATTCAGATGCGGGCTTTTGTATAATTCAGCAATTAATCGAAGACGTTATGAAACAATCATTTGACGCTATTATGGACGAACTTATTTTTAAATCGTTAAACATGGAAAATAGCACTTTTTCTACAGCTATTACAAATTCACAAGAAAAAACATTCGCTTGTGGTCATCATCCAAATGGAGAATTAGTTGCAGGTAACTATCCAATATATCCTTATCCTGCTGCTTGTGGCTTATGGACCTCCCCCACTGATTTAACGAAATTACTGCTAGAATTTATGAATGCTATAAAGGGGTATAGTAAAATTGGTATCTCTGCAAAGCTTGCCAAGGAGGCTATTCAACCACAAGGTGGCAAGGCATGGACTGGCCTAGGTTTATTTCTTGATGGCTCAGAACATGAAGTTGAAATTTCCTCTCTTGGGTGGGGGGTTGGATTTCAATGCATGCTCGTTGCCTATCCGTATTTAGAAAAAGGATTTATTATTATGACAAATACAGATTTAGGTGTTCATCAAATGAAAGGAATCATTGGTGAGCTATATAAATCGTTCATGTCTTGCACATGAAAGAGCATGTTAGCCAACACGTGCTCTTTCATTTTCAATCTTTATTTTAGTCAAATTGCAGCTCTTCTATATTAACTGTTAATTTATTGCGCAGAACATATAAAACAGTTATCCCAATTAAGAAAGTAAGGAAATCCCCTATAAAAATTGACCAAATAATCCCATGGAACCCTGCAATACTACTCATTATAAATAGGATTGGTATCATGATTAGACCCTGTGTAAGGGACATAATCATCGCTGCTTTTCCTTGCCCAGTCGCTTGGAAAATTCCGATGATAAGGAATGTAAAACCAGTGACAAATAATGAAAGGAAAATTACTTTAATAACATAACTTCCTAGTTCAATTAACTGTGAGTCTGTCGTAAATATACCAACTAAGTGATTACCCGTTAAAAATACAAGTATCGCAAATATTGCTGCGAGAATCGCTACGGTCATACTCGTAAATTTTATCGTTGATTTCATACGTTTTTTGTTTGATGTAAAGTTGTAGGCAATCAGTGGTACAACACCTTCACAAAGTCCCATAATAATGAGCTCTGGAAATTGCAAAATGCGTTGTGAAATACCATAAGAAGCAACTGCTGCGTCGCCATAACTAGCCGCAAAATTGTTGAACACCAATGCTGTTAATCCCATTAAAGCACTCATTAGCGCAATTGGAATACCAATTTTCAACACTTCAAAAACTACTGATTTTTTGATTTTAAAATATTTAATTGAAAAAGTTAAATACTCACTTTTACGGATTATATGCCAGCTATAATAAATTACCGCTCCGATGTTACCAATAAGTGTCGCTAATGCAACACCTGGGACACCCCAGTGACAAGCGAAAATAAAAATAGGATCTAAAATTAAATTAATGGCAACACTTATAAACATACCGACCATTGATACGATCGCAGAACCTTCAGCACGTACGATTTGCTCAAGTGAAAAGTTTAATATAATAAATGGTGAACCAATTAGCATTACTAAAATGTATTGCTTCGTGTAGTCAAAAGCAGCTGCACTGGCTCCTAGCCCTGTTGTAATGCTATTAGTAGCTACAATCCCTACTAGCATGGCGATAATTCCTAAAGCAATAGAGGCGTAAAATGAAAAAGATGATACTTCTTTTATTTGTTCAAGCTTTTTTTCTCCGAGCAGACGTGAAATAAATGTACCGCCCCCTACTCCAATTAAATTCCCAAGTGCCATTAACACTGCAAGGATAGGAATTGTCAGTGTAATAGCTGTCATCATAACTGAGTCGTGTAGTAAACCGATAAAATAGGCATTTAATATTGTATAAATGACACTGACAGACATTCCGAGCATCATTGGTAATGAGAAATGAGCCACAGCCTTTGCAATGGGCGCTTTCTCAAAATAATATGTGTTCTCCATATAAAATTCTCCTTTTTGATAAATCGTTAGATATCTAACTAAATAAGCAGAAGAACTGAATCAATCAGCCTTCTTAATCTAAGTTTTTAATTATGCGGTTTAACAATAATATAAGCTGTTCTTTTTCCTCTTGTGAGAAGCCCTTTGTCATCTCGTCATCTAGCTCTTTAAAAAACAATTGAAAATCCTTAACGATTGCTATGCCCTTAGGAAGCGGTCGAATAATTTTACGACGTTCGTCCGTTAAATCCGTCTTACGTTCAACTAAACCTTTTTTCTCAAGATTCGTCACAATACTTGAGATAGATGAGCCTCTACGTTGAAAGACGTTCTCCATATGTTTTTGCGTAATGCCATCTTCCATATGTGAAACTAAGTAATCTAGAGCATGCCCCTGTTCAATCGTAATGTCGTACGATTCGAGCTTTTTGTCTCCCCGCTGCTTCATTTGATGACCAATCATACGAATTTGAAATTGATAATTGACTTCTTTCATCGTATCACCTTTTTCAATTAGATTTTCTTTTTAGTTAGATTTCTAACTAATAATAAAATATCGATATATAGAAGTCAAACATTTTAGTTAGGAATCTAACGAATTGTCCGAGTCTCGTTTTCCGAAATTTATTGGCGATTCCACATAGTTTATCAGCGATTTCTCACGTTCTTCCGACGATTTAACCTATGCTATCGGCGATTTTAAGTTCAATCATAACAACTTCACGTAAATATCTCCCTTTGGATATCAAACCATTTTATGTTAACATTTACAAAAACACATATAAGAGGAGATCAATTATGGCGACCATTGAAGACTTTATAGCACTTGATATTCGAATCGGTACGGTTACCCAAGCAGAAGAACTACCGAAAGCTCGTGTTCCAGCGATTAAAATGAGCATTGATTTTGGAGAAACGTTAGGAATTAAGCAATCCTCCGCACAAATTACTAAACGATATACACCAAATGAAATCGTTGGTAAACAAGTAGTAGCAATTGTCAATTTCCCCCCTCGTCGAGTAGCAGGCTTTAAATCAGAGGTTCTAGTTATCGGCGGCGTACCGATTGAGGGAGATGTTATTTTATTAACACCTGATCAAGCAGTACCAAATGGCACTAAAATTAGTTAAGCAACTATCTAGCTTTACTCTAACTATTACAAAAGATTTTTTATTCTATTGCACAAATGGCTATTTCTTTAGAGCTTCATCAGCATATTATTAGTAGTGTAAAGCTTAGATAGGCTTACAAAAACTCTCCTGTTTTGGGGTCACTTTCTATATGGAAGTGACTCTTTTTTGGATTTTAGCCTATGTATTTTTCGACTGTTAGTATGCTGCTAAAAATCGGTCAAAATTTAGAGAGCAAAGCCTACTTTCTTCCTAAGAATTCAATTATGTATGAAATTATGTTAGACTTAAAATTTAGTGCACATAGACATCTACATATTTGGTTGTCTTTTTTAGTAAATTTACAATAAAAGAATTGAGAATTTAAAGCAATAGTAAATAGAAAAGGATGAATTAATTGCGTAACATACAAAGTGAGAGAAAATATATATACACATATGTACATCACGTAGACGAATATGATCTATGTAGAATGGAGATGCGTGCATTTTTCAACCTCGATTCCGAAGCAAACTTTATTATAAGCAACGTTGAAGTCGACCCTAGTCGTAGTCCTTTTATAGAAGAACGACTTGAAGTGCTATATGAAGAAAACAGTATCGACAACATCAAGAAATTAGTCAAACATTTCATAATAGATGCGAAAACCTATAAAGTTGTTTGTTTAAATACGTTTGATATTGGTAATACGAAGAAAATTGCTCAGCCTGAACGCCGATTGCTAGAACGTGAATTAGGATTACTTATTGAGGGAGAACCGGATCTTGATTATCCAGAAGTGGTCTTTGGAGTTATTTTAATAGATGGCAAATGGTACTTTGGTATACATAGCAAAAGTGAATCCATTTGGCGTAAACATTTACACAAGCCACATAGTTATTCAACGGCACTTAGTACAAGAGTAGCTCGCGCTGTTGCAAATATCGCGGTTCCTCACCCTCAAAAGATTCGGGCAATTGATCCATGTTGTGGTATCGGGACGGTCATCATCGAAGCACTTTCGATGGGAATGACGATTGAGGGACGAGATATAAATCCCCTTGTGTGCAAAGGATCACGAGAAAACATTGCTTATTTTGGATTACAAGGCAAAATCACATTAGGCCCTATTTCAGAAGTAACGGAACACTATGATGTAGCTATCATTGATTTACCTTATAACTTATTTACACATTCATCCCGCGAAGATCAATTTGAAATTGTAAAACATGCTCGCCGAATTGCCGAACAAGTTGTTATTGTGACAATTGAAACAATTGATGACTTACTAGCAGATGCCGGATTGGTTATAGTAGACAGATGTATTGCTAAAAAGCAGCGGTTTTTACGTCAAATTTTATTGTGTAATTAACAGATTAAATCAAAAGGTTATACTATTCGAGCTGATTTTTTGCATCAGCTCGAATAAACTTAGTATGTCACCCTACCCTTTATAAATAAACGATACAGCCTCTTTCCTCTAATTCCTCTAACCACGTTGGTATGTGTAATTCATGATTCCAACGTAGATCTAGACGTTCTAATCCTTCTATATCCAACAAAGATTTCGGTAATTCTGTAAGTAGATTGCTGCGTAAATCAATCTCGATTAAATTTTTTAATTGTCCAATCTCTTCTGGCAATGTTGTCAATTGATTGTGCCTTACATTTAATCGTCTTAGTTTTAGACAGTGCTGTATCGATGAAGGGATTGCTTGTAATTGATTTTCTTCCAAATCCAACACCCTTAGTAAAGCTAATTCTCCTATATTTGCTGGAAGTGCAGTAAGTTGATTATTTTTCAAATGCAATTCTTTTAAATTACATAAATTACCAATTGTTGTCGGCAATGCTGTCAATTGATTATTCATAATCCTGAGCTCTACTAGTTTCGTTAATTGCCCAAGCTCATTTGGCAAATGTCTTAATTGATTATCACTAAGATTTAAATATTTAACTTTGACTAGTTTGGCAATTTCAGATGGGATGGATTGGAGCTTATTGTTATGAAGATATAAATAATCCTCCATATTATGAAGCTGGCCAATTTCAGATGGGACTACATCCAAGTTATTATGTCCTGCGTCTAGCATAACCAGTTCTGTTAAATTCCCTATCGCAGCAGGCATATGACTAATTTTATTAACCGATATATTTAATGTTTTTAAGTTTTCCATGTTGTAAATCGCAGCAGGAATTGTTGTGAATGCATTATCAAATAAGCTTAAATGTGTAACTGCTTCTATTGGTACTTCTATATTTGGTAACGCATTTAAATTCATATGGTGGAAGTTTAGTTTCATTCGTTTTTCTCCTCATTTGTTTCATAGTCATTAATTAAAAATTAAATGTAAATAATCGCCGTGGCCTCGAATTAGTTCCACCTCATCTTTTGATGAAATCCAAAAATAATGGAACATTAGCCCAGCTTCTTCCCCTTCACCTGTTGGGGCATAATCCCATTCATCTGGTGTTTCACATACGTGTATTTTGTAAAAAAATCGATTATGTATAATACCATCATCATTTTCCCAAAAGTCTTCTGCAAGTAGCTTTTCGACTCTGAAATCTTTCAGTCCGGTTTCTTCTTGCATTTCCCTAATAGTGGCATCATTAGTACTTTCTTTCGGCATTACAGTTCCTTTAGGAATTTGTATGCCCGCTTCCAAAATGGAATGTCGAAAAACTAACACTTGTATTATATCTTCATTAACTCGGCATATATAGCCATAAGCTTTTTTTATGGGCAACATTAGTAACCTCCCTTATTTGCTTCTTAATGCTTCATTGATTGCCCAGCTTTGATGTTCATGGAATAGTATTTCTTGTGCTTCATTCGGTTCTACCCATTTTAGAAAATGACCTTCTTCTATTGGAGCGGCCCATAAGTAAAAATAGCCATCCCTAAGATAATATTTAAATTCATTTGTAGAATAAAAATATCTCCTTGCCCGTCCTACAAAATGCCCCACTGTTATAACCATTCCCATCCCTTCAAGTGCCTCTCTTTTCAAGCATTGCTCATGGATATCATTATTTTCTAACCCGCCACCTGGAGAAAACTTGCCATCACTTGTTTGAATAAGGGCAATTTTATCTTGCTGATGATTGAACATTAAACAATAGACAGCTGGTCTCCATATGTAATCTATTCCTTCTTCCTTTTTTCCAAACGTTTTAATATCCATGATTATCTTCTCCTTTGTTCTTTTTCACATGAGAACATTAAAAAAAGCGGAATTCTCATTCTACGTTGAAATTCACTTTCACTACTAAAATTTTCGATTGTCGGCATGCCTTCTCGCATATCCCTCATTGTAAATCCAGCATGCTTTAAAAGCTGAAAATACTCTTCAACTGTTCGATGATACTTCACAATATTTTTATTTATCCAAGGTTCTACTCTTTTACCACTATTAAAATAATCATCGACAATCCAATCTGTCTTAGCGGCTGAGGGCACTGCACTTTTACATGAGGAAGTTAAAATAGGATGCTGCACACTAAAGATAAATTTTCCGTTTGATACTAAAGTGTTATAAATAGCTGAAAAGATGCCTTGTAAGTCTGCTAAATAATGGAGTGCTAATCGTGAAATAACGATATCATATGTTTCTGTTGGGAAATTCCATTCTTCCATTGCAGAATAATAGACATGGCCGGTTGTTGTTTGAAGATTTTTACTAGCTTCTCTCACCATATTTTCTGATCCCTCAACACCATCATAGTGAATACATCCTTTTTGTAGAAGCTCCACACCAAACTGAGCATCACCACAGCCTAAATCTAACACCTTTTTCCCATTAATATCACTCATCAGTTCTAATATAATCGGTTTTTCAATACTATTATTCGGACTTTCTATACGATTTCTTCTCGTTAAGTAATCCTTGAAAAACGTTGCATCGTCGTAAGCTGCTGCACCACTGTATTCCATACGATTCACTCCTTGTAGATTTTCACTAAAATCATCATACCTTATAATAGGTAAATATTGTTTATAGAACCGAAAATATAAAGAGCACAAATTAGTTCTCACTAATATGTGCTCCATTATTTTATTTCGCTAAGGATTGTGCTTCTCTTTTCTAATTTTCATCATGATTAAGGTCATAATAAAACCAATAAAAATGACAATCCAATTATTTAAAGCAGAAAAAGAAAATATTTTTGAAATGATAAAAAACACAACAAAATATGCGGTAATTATAAATGAACCATGCGCTGTTATAAATGAACCGAAATCTCTTCTTTTTTTCATAAGAAAAAACGCCACATCCTTTACTTACAAACTGAATCTTTAAATTTAGGTACGATAATGGTAATACTCCAAAAAATCTTGACAATACTTAAGTAACTTAAAACTAGTAAAACCTTAACTATGTAAGTAAATCGCACAACGTTACTAACTATTTTGTAAATATGAGAGACTTTTCTTTAGATCTCACTAACATTACTGATTTTACACCTTAACTTACTCTTTACCTGTGTTCATCCTCATGAAACAAACCCCTTTCCGCCTTGTTTGCAATCAATTGTACAGGCCTAATGCCTGTTTTTCATTCGAAAGATCGTATTGTACCTCTTGACGCAAGTAATTGCCTCTGTAGCACGTCCAATTTCTAAGCTTGCATGTTATCAAATCACTTTTCCAGTAAAATTATCTTGCATAGTTTCTTCCGATGAAATACTAAAAGACTGCAAAAAGAATAAAAGTAGCTCCTGTAAAAATTAATAATATTCCTAAGCTAATTATCCAACCTAAGTAATTATCCAAGCTTAAAAAACTAACGAAAGTTACTAAGTAAATAAATATTCGCTTTTTCTTCGATTGCTCTTTCACTAGTTTCAATTGTTCCTTAAACTCATAATATCCTACTGGAATCAAAATAATTCCAATAATAATTGCTATTATGCCTATAGTTATAAGATTCATCATCTATTTCCTCCAATCTAATTAAAATAGAAAAAACGGAATATTCGCTAAACCAATACTTTACTTATATAAATATCATATAAATTACTATAAAACAACAAATTTACGCAAAAAATTAATATTTACAAAATCTTATTTTTTGGTAAAATCAAAAAAAAAAAGTTGAAACATCAATGTCCATAGTGTCTAATGTAAAATCAACTTTAAACAGTTGGAGTAACTCAGACATAGTAGAAAAAGAAATTGGCAAAAAATCAGCTTTAGGTGCTGCTATAGGCGGTGCTACTGGATATGCAGGTGCTACTGTTTTAAGCACAGTTAGGGGAAAAAATAAGGTATTACCTAAAGTTGGAACCATTGGTGGTGCTGTAGTTGGAGCACATATTGGAGCTATAAATGGTGCTATTACAGGTTCTGTAAAATATGCTATAGGGAATACCGCTAAATTTTTTGGATTAACAAAATAAATAAAGGGGTATTCTACTTTGTATATAAAAAAATTATTTTATGTGAATTTGTGAATGAAAACTTTGAAGCAGTTAATGAAAAATAAATGAAATTCAACAAAATATTACCATAAAATTCCATTGGGTAAATTATATAATGGAAATAAATTAATTATAGGTATTTATGAAATACCCATTATCGGAAAAAAAAATATAGCACCTAGATATGCAGTAGCCGGGATTGATATACCTATGTTAATGGAAGAAGATCAAAATGGATTTTCTGAAAAATGGGGAGTATTGATTGAATTAGATGAGCAATTAGAACAAAGAGATTTTGAATTTAAAAAATATAAAGACTATGATAAAGAGTTGAAGTCAAGAATAAAAATAAACCCTACTTCAGCTTTGGATTGGAAAGTATAGATATTATATACTATCTAAAGACTTTTAGTAGCGATGGGAGTTAATTTCTATTTTTCATATAACAGAAAACGAAAATTAAAAAACACGCAAAAAATTCCTAACAACGGTTTTTGCGTGTTTTTTGTTTCCTATTTTCACCTATCACGAAACTTGAAAAGGTAAAAATAGAAAAAAGGGATATTGTTTCTTCTCTTACAAATATTCAATATGACTAGTAGCTAAGCTAACAATTTGAATGAATCATATTTTTCTACTTCATATGAGATGCTTATTGGAGTACAAACTAAATTTGCGCCCCTCAACCCTTGATATATAAGCATTTACCGCTCTAGCGAAATATTTTATGTTCATAGAGAAAATCATAAGAAAGATCGACGAATAAATATTCGTGTTCATTGATGGCAATGGAAAACGTCCGAGTAATTTCCCCTGTCTCGATATCTCGATACAGTTCTGATATTTCCCCATTTTGATCATTACGCATTTTAATAATCGTTTGCAGGAAATATGGTCGCCAACTCCAATTTTTATTAATAGCGTTTGGCTGTAACTCCCATTTCCCTTCTAAACGCATAACGTTGGGCGTTAATTGGAAACCATCCTCATTACAAATGTATAATCGGAATGAATAATGATCTAATAGTTCTGCTAAATGCTCTAATTGTGAAATATTATCGCTAGAAGGTTTTACACGATGAACAATTGCCTCTAGTTCTTCTCTTAATTTCTTTAACTCGAAATATTGGGCCTCAAGCATTTTCTTTTCAGAAGTAATAAATTGCTGGCATTCTTCCTTAAAACGTTCCTTTAATATATCTTTCTCCACAAATGTCTTTGCAGCATTTGCTAAATAAGAGCCTTGATAGAAGCGTCCTCCATTTTTCCAAGCAAATTGCAATTGATAAACTGTGCCAATCCCTTCAAACAATAGGTTTGCGCCTATTTTATAAGCCAAACTTCCAATTGCAGAAATCATGTCGGATTGAGCAGACCACGAATCATAATTCAAATCGCGAATATTTACCTTTAAAATTTGAGGTGATAATAATGCGATATGCTCTAAATGGCTTTCAGCTCCTACTTCCTGTACAGCTATTTTTACACCAAATGTTGTAAAATAACGAAGTGCATGGTGTAGTTTATTGATATCACCTAAAAACCGATGCTCGGAAACCACCAATACGATGCGGTGTAAGTCATCTTCGCCAATATATTGTTGAATAATATTAAAGTGACTTTCACCGAAATCTTGCATTAACAAATTCGGATTACTAGGAATATAAATATCAATGTCAGATGCTATTGTGTCTATTTGGGTTAGTGCTGCGTGCAAAATTTTATGTTCCATATCAATACGATATTCTTCTGGAATATCTTCATTATTAACAAAGTCTTTTAAGTTAATTTGCTGTCCTTCTATTTGTAACTGACCGGAAATTTCGTAGGCAATCACCGTATGCGCATCAGCGCTAAATATAGGTTGAAAATACCCATGTATTTGATCTAAATTAGTTAACACTTCAATTGCGTCCATTGTCGAAACCTCCATACTTGAATAATCATTATTATTCAAAAATAACATTACATCTACAGTTCATTTTATGAAAAAGCTCTCTGACTGTATAATAGTGTGTTTATAGGAATTTCGCAACTTCACATGCACAATTTTTGGCCAATAGCCAATCACTTTAAATGGTCACTAATTCTTTTTCTTGCCGTTTCGGTGCTATAAGTTCTGGCAGACGCACCCAGCTCAATCCAAGCGTACCCTCTCCTGCATGAACGCCAACACAAGCACTCAATGGCAGAACACGAAAAGTAATAAGAGGATAAGCTTTTTCTAAAGTTGCTTTCCAAATAATCGCGCCTTCTTCATTATTGCAGTGAATAACTGCCACCTCTGGGATAATACTTGATTCCAAATCGTTGCTTAAAAGGTTCTCCACATATGCTTTTGCTTTTGTTGCTGCGCGTACTTTTTCTTTCATAACAACTTTCCCATTTTCAAAAGAAATAACGACCTTTATATTTAATAGGTGACTCAAAAATGCCTGTGTTCCTGAAACGCGACCACTTTTATGCAATTGTGATAAGCTTGCCGGGATAAAGGATAGCTCACTATGATCAGCAAGTTCATTTATCTTTTCAACGATTTGATTTGGTTCGAAACCTTCTCGCTCTAATTGCTGACCCAGTTCAATCATTTTCATCATTGGAAATGAGCCGATTTTTGAATCGATTGGATATACCTCAAATTCCGCTTGTTGTGCTGCTGTGAAAGCGCTTAAATAAGTGCCCGACAAATGTTGCGAAGTATGAATAGCAATAGCACAGGCATAACCCTGCTGCTTTAACGATTTATATAACTCTACCACATCACCAATGGCAGGCTGAGATGTCTTTGGATGTGTTTTAGTAGTACGAAGTTTGTCATAAAATTCATCATGTGTCATATCAACAGTTTCGCGTAATACACCTTCGTCAAAAACAATATTAAGTGGTAAAACGTGAATTTGATTGTCCTGTATGAATTTTGCATCTAACAATGCTGCTGTATCTGTAACCCATGCTATTTTCTTTTTCATTAAATGCTGTGCTCCTTGTCTATTGTAAAATATTATTATCCTTATAGCTTATGCAACTATACATAGACAGAACCGTGATGAATAGTGACATTTATCATAATCAGAAAATTTATTTACATTGTTCGACATTATTCCGACAATATTCGCAAAAAAACAGTATTCCAAAAAGTATGTAGTGTTCACACTTTTAGAATACTGCTATCGCTTATTCATTCGTAAAGAAATACCAAACTACAGCTAGGACCATCAACGATAAAAGAACTGCAATCGTTACACGTAGTGGTGAAATCGGAGCATCTCCTCCTACACGCCCCGTTTGACCATTCACCATAAATCTAAAAATTTTATCTTTATATCGGAAAGAAGAAAGCCAAATTGGTAACATTAAATATTTATATGTAATGTCATCATGTGTTGTAGAGAAGCGCACATTGGACACAACATCTGCAAACTTCTCCATACGAATTTTTGAAGTAATTTGTGCATTTAAGTGGTCATGAATTTCTCTCTTTGCTTGACTCCATCCATCCTGTAACCCAATGCTATATCGCTCTGACAGAAAACCTGCCACATATTCTGGCTTATAGGATTTATTATTCAGTAAGTTAAATGGCTCAATTTTACGCATCATTTGACGATCATAACGGGTCGTTGCACTTATTAAATGATCATCTATAAACTCCTGGTAAAAACCACTTGTAGAATACCAATCTGTTACAGTCTTTTGATTGCCATCTTTGTCAGTTACCGTACGGTGTTTGCCATAGCTTGCTGAGTAGCGTGAGCTTGTTTTTGTATCAAATGTCCAATACGGTAAATAAACACCTTTAAAAGAATCTGGCCTTGCACTAATTTTTGCTGCTTTCGGCGTAAACCATCTTCCTTTAATCCACTTTTGAAAATTTTCCCCTGCTTGTTTATCTGTTACTTCGAAAGCACATACGCCATTTGGAGCAAGTGTGTTTTCAGCACTGGCTTCCATTACTTGATTTGAGCCACAATACGGACAGCTATCCGCTACTTGTAATGCATCGTAAATTGTTTCAGCTGCACAAGCTTTACAAATAACTGTTTTTTTCTCTACGCCCCAGTTAAAGTTTCCTCGTTCCTCAGCTTTTGTAAAATCCATTTCCTGCGCCACTTTTTCTTGTTCCATTTCTGGTGTAGCAATCTCTGTTTCAAAGCCACAGTAAGGACAAGTCAGCCTGCCAGTTGCTGGGTTAAATTCAATTGATGCACTGCATGATGGACATTCGGCATCGAATTCTAGCTTTGCCTCTTTGACGTTTTCCGCTTCTTGCGTCGTCATCATCAGTCATCTCCTTACTTCAAATCATTATCATCAAAAATATCGCCACATTCAGGGCAAAACTTTGGAGGATTTGCAGGGTTTTCTGGTTCCCACCCACATTTATCACAAGCATATTGCAATGCTCCTGTCGGTTTTTTAGCCCCACATTCACTACAGAATTTACCTTTATTGATTGTGCCACATACACATGTCCAGCCCTTTTCTACTGGCTTTGATGTCCCACAATTAGAACAAAATTTACCTGTATTCTCATGCCCACATGTACATGTCCAAGTATTAGAAGGGCTTGATTGTGTTTGCGTAGTTGCTTGCGCATGTTTATTTTGCTCGCTCATTTGGAATAGTTGACTTGCATTGACACCACCTGCTTGTGTTGCCATGTTCATACCCATGAACCCTGCCATCGCACCCCCATCGTTGTGTGCAGCAGCAATCATCGCTTCAGCCTGTGCACCAGTTAAGTGAGCAGCAGCCATCCCTGGATCACGCATTACTGCATTACGCTGTAGTTGTTTAATCATCGCTTCATCTTCTTCAGATGCCTTTAATGAACTAATTCCAAAAGACACAACAGCTAAACCGCGTGTTGCTAGCCATTTTTCTGATAATACTTTGTTAAGGGCATCAGCTAGCGCCACTGTATGGGCAGGTATTTCACTATAACGTACACCACTTGCAGAAATATGAGCAAAGGCTGGTTGTAACGCTGTCATAAGCTCTGTTTTCAATTGACTATCAATTGCGTCACGAGTATATTCGCTCTCTACATTTCCACAGACATTTGTATAAAATAACAATGGGTCTACAATTTTATAAGAATACTCACCATGACAACGAATTGCAATATCAATATCTAAGCCAATATTGCGGTCAATGACACGGAAAGGAATCGGTGCAGGTGTCCCATACTTATTGCCGACAATTTCTTTCTTATTAAAATAATACACACGCTGATCTTTTCCTGGCTCTCCACCAAAGGTGAAACGCTTTCCAATTTGCTTAAACGTCTCCGTAATGTTTGAAGAAAGGTCATCGCCATACATAATAGATGGCTCAGTAGATGTGTCATAGACATATTCACCGGATTCTGAAGAAAACTCCACCACTTTACCCTGCTCGACAATCATCATACATTGCCCTTCATTGATTGCAATGATAGAGCCATTACTAATAATATTATTATTTCCTTTATTTGAGCCACGTTTTGAAGAGCGTTTTACACCTTTAGTGACAAGCACATCCGCTGATAAAGACTCACAGTAGAAATACTCTCGCCACTGATCTTCTAATACACCTGTTAATGCACCAATACCTGCTTTTAATAAACCCATTTTATTTCCCACCTTTAAATAAATACTTAACACTATTTTATCATTAAAAATATTGAACTCACTATTGTATTACGCAGGAAAGCACAATTTGTTTCAAAATTTTTGCTCGGACGTTATTTCCCTATCGAAAAACCTTCAAAAAATTTCCCACCGTACGGCTCAAGTACTTTGTCCACTAAATTTATTATCTGTTCTTTAGCGCCCGTTTTATAAAAAATATCAAAAGCATTAATAAACTGTTGCGTAAATGTCTCGTCATATTGCATTAATGCACGTACTATCCATTTCGAATGACCAATCCATTGACGGTTCGTTCTTAACACAAATTCACTTACCAATTCAGCAAGTGCATTCGCTATAAATAATTCTTCTGCTTTATTTGAGCAACCTACAAGATCATCCAATGCATCAGTGATAAAATATTGTTTTCTTTTAATCGTTTGTTGTGACCATTTCTCTGGCCCCATTTCTAAAAGTTGATTCGCTTCTTCTTTAATAGCATCAATTATCCCGTTATCTTTTAAAATGATACCTTCTGAAACCATTCTTGGCATGGAAGGTCTCGCTCTTTTATAATCTTCGTCAAAATACTGCTTATACGATGTCAAATTATGTACAAACACCTCTATCGCCCAACCAAACGCTCTAAAAGACTCTCTATAAGATGTCATGCGATAATTATCAAAAACAACGATATCTAGGTCAGATGTATCTGTTGCTTCACCTCGAACTACACTGCCAGCTAATAACGCTCCATCGCAATTAGGGAAATGCTTATTAATAAACCGTTGTGCTGCATCGATTGCATTGCCCCTTTTTAAATGATCCATTTTACCACCTCTAATTTGCTATGCAATTTCTATACTTGAACATTCGACATTTACGGAAAGGTTCCTGTCAGAAAAGAATAAAATTGTAAATAATAACAAATTGTTAAAATCATGTATAATAACTATGTGGAACTATTTTACTTGATAGTACTTTTGTTGGTAATTTTCCAAACAGGAAGGAGCTATAACATGGAGCATCATGAAATTTTAACGATTACGAATTTGACAAAAAGTTATGGCAGTAAGGAAATATTAAAAGGAATCGACTTACATGTTTCAAGAGGAGAAATTATTGGTTATATCGGTCCGAACGGCGCTGGCAAAAGTACGACTGTTAAAATCATTTTAGGAATCGAGGCCGAATACGGTGGAGAAATAAAGCTATTTGGAGAAGATATTAGGCAAAATAACATTGAATATAAACGAAAAATTGGCTATGTGCCCGAAATAGCCGATGTTTATGATAATTTAACTGGTTACGAGTATTTGACCTTCATCGGCCAGCTTTACGGTTTAAATTTTGAGTTTGCCGCTACTAAGTCTAAATCATTAATGGAATTGTTTGGTGTTGGAGAAGCATATCATGCAAGGATATCCTCGTATTCAAAAGGTATGAGGCAAAAGCTATTAATTATCGCTAGCCTTATACATAATCCAGATTTACTGTTCTTGGATGAACCTATTAATGGCTTGGATGCAAATAGTGTAATGATTTTCAAAGAGATTTTAACGCAATTAGCAGCCCAAGGGAAAACAATTTTTTATTCCTCTCATATCATGGATGTTGTCGAAAAAATCAGTAGTCGCATCATTTTATTGAACGATGGAAAAATCGCTGCTGACGGAACATTTGCCCAACTACAAACAGCTAATACCGCAGGAACTTTAGAAGGGATTTTCAATCAACTTACAGGTTTCCATAATCATAAGGAAATTGGTGAACAATTCGTATCGGTAGTCCAGGAGGTGTAGAAATGAAAGATTTCAAAATCCTGCAACTGCTTGATAAATTGCATTTTATTTTTCGCAAACTAGGCATTGATTATCAGATTATGAGACAAATCCTTCATATTAAACTAACTATGGATGAAAGAAAAGTACCGACCATCTTTAACCAAAACAAAAAAGATCAGAAAAATAGTTACATAAAGTCTTTATGGATTTATGCACTATACGGCCTTGTGCTAATTCCATTTATCGTCTTTGGCCAAAACTATCATTTTCAGATGAGCATTGCTTTTGGTATGATAATTTTTATCATCATGACAACATTAATCTCTGACTTTTCTTCAGTACTTTTGGATGTACGTGATCGAAGCATCCTCTCAACTAAGCCCATCACTGCTAAAACGGTGAACGCTGCCAAATGTATGCATATACTCATCTACTTAACTTACTTAACAATTGCCTTAACAGCAATTCCGCTTTTAGTCGGCTTATTTACTCAAGGGGTATTATTCTTTCTATTAACTGTACTAGCACTTATCTTCATTAATATTTTCATTGTCGTTTTAACGTCGATTTTATATATTGTGATTTTGAGATTTTTTGATGGAGAAAAACTAAAGGATATCATCAATTATGTGCAAATCGGTTTATCATTGGTTTTGATGATTGGTTACCAAGTACTGATTAGATCCTTTGAATTTGTTGATTTTAATATAGTCGTAACGTCTAATTGGTGGAGTATTTTCATCATCCCGATGTGGTTTGCTGCTCCATATGAGCTAATCCTTAATGGGAATAACTCATTTTTCATTATTTTATGTACTATTTTCTCTGTCATCGTACCACTTTTATCAATATTGCTTTATATTAGGCTTATCCCTACATTTGAACGTAATTTACAAAAGTTATTAGGTACAAGTAAATCAAAAAAAGAAAAGAAAAGTCGCTTAAAAGATTATTTATTAACGTTCATTTGCCGAACATCAGAGGAAAGAGCCTTTTACCGATTTGCCTCCCTTATGATGAAACAAGAGCGAGAGTTTAAATTGAAGGTTTATCCATCTTTAGGCTTTTCATTCGTCATTCCTTTTATTTTTATATTTAATATTATTCGTGCAGAAGATGTTGATTATTCTGTCAGTATGAGCTATTTAAACATTTATTTTAGTATGCTAATCATCCCGTCAGCCGTGATTATGCTTGGCCATTCAGCAAAGTTTAAAGCAGCTTGGATATATAAAGTCTTCCCAATTAAAGAATATACAGACTTACAAAAAGGCAGTCTAAAAGCTTTTCTAATAAAGTTGTATATTCCTTTGTACATTGTCCTTAGCATCGTATTTTGCTTTATTTATGGCCCAAGAATCATTCCAGATTTATTGACTGTTTTAGTAGCAAGCTGTTTGTACAAGATTATTTGTTATGTAGGTTCTGGAAGTAAGATTCCCTTTACGAAGCCCTATGACGAAATCGGTGATGGACAGAGCTGGCAGTCCTTAATCTTATTTATTCCTTTAGGTATTCTAGCAGGTCTGCACTATTACATGGCGACACGCATTTCCTATGGCACAATTATTTATTTGATAGTACTTCTAATCGCGAATTTCATTTCTTGGAAGCTCATGTTTAAACGATCTAAGCATTAGTACAAGGGGCTTCCGATAAGCACTATTCGAATTAATAAATAATAAAATCCACTTGCTATTAGTGGTCACAGTGTAAACTGTTTCTACTAGTGCAAGGTGGATTTTTAAAATTTGTATCCTTTTAATGAGCAGTTCGTGAGTATCATTCTTTACAAATCATGACTCATTACGATTAATTCCCCTTTTATCCCCATTACTCTTTCACCTTTATCGGTATATCCGCATTTCTTGTATAGTCCTTGTGCGGCTTCATTCTTTACATTTACAGCCAATACAATTTCATTTATCTCACTATACTGTTTTTTTACAAATTCAGGCAATAGCATTAGAGCCTTTTTGGCATATCCTTTCCCTTGATGACGGTAATCAGTTGAAAAGGCTCTTATTAATATCGCATTTTCATTATTAGAATATGGCTTTACCCCCTCTTTTCGATGTAATACAAAGAAAACAACAAGCTTTCCTTCATCGATAGCTAAAATTGAGTGACGATTGGCATCCACTTTAGAAAGTTCAAGACATTCCTGAGGTGTTCCTGTAAATTCAAGTTGTTCTTCAGTTAATTGATACTGTTCAATTAACGGCATAAAGCTGTCTTCAAATATGTATAATTGCATGGTTTCTCCCCCTAGAACATTTGTTCTTATTGTATCAATATTATGTTTGATATTCAATATAAAAATGTATTATTGTGGTATATTAACCAAGTTGTTTAACAACTTTATAAGGAAGAAACTAGCAAAACAAAAGACAGCACCAGCGATTTGTTCTGGTACTGCCTTCATAATTGATGCTCTTATTCGTATTTTAAACGCGGAGCGATAACAGCCTTTGTTCTAATTTCTTTCAATAGCAATTTCTTTATATTTCGCATCCCAAGCTGGGTCAATTTTACTTAAAGAAACCGGGCGTAACGTTTCTTTATGCGCTAGAATATGTACTGATTGTGCTGTAGCAGCAATCGTGCCATCTTCATGTAAAATTTCATAACCATAAGTTGTACGTAGTCGATCATGTTTTTCTACCCAAGTGCGTACAGTTGCCACCTGGCCGTAGTGCATAGCTGCCTTATAAGAAATCGATAAATCCATTACTGGCGATACATAACCTTCTTTTTCTAATGCTGCGTACTCAAATCCTACATCACTTACTAACTGTGTACGTCCAATCTCCATCCAAATGATGTAGTTTGCGTGGTAGACGACGCCCATTTGGTCCGTCTCCGCATATCGAATCTCAATCTGTTTTTCACTCACAAACATTTTCTTCACCTCGTCCTACATTATAGCGTAAAAATATTGACTTGGCGGGGTTTAGGCTTGGGAGATTTCGATAGGTTGTAAAATGAAGGTTAAAAAATTTTGAAATTAACTTAAAATATCAATAAATACTCTACGCCATATAAACACATATATGTTACTTGCTTTATTTCTGATATAATGATGTACCACAGTATTCACAATGGTTTTCTTTTGGGTTTAATGCTGCAGCGCAATTTGGACAATTTAAAGCTTTAACCATCTCTACATCGCTCCCTTTCAAAATATCCAACTCAATAGTATCATTTAGTTTTTGTTGACGAGCCTTTGAACCTGGAATTTCACTTTCCCTTTCAAATCTCTCAGCTGCTGTTTCTCCTTGATCAATAGTTTTGTTATACTTCATAGGCTTTTTCCATAAGTAAATTCCTAAGTATATAAATATACTAATAAATATTAGTAAAATAAATATCGGTCCTATGAAGTAATTAGTTTGAATGACAGCTATAACTCCAGCCATAGTAAAAATAAATGCCCAAAACCATAAAAATAGTGATACAAGACGCAAAAAAAATTTCACTATTATCCCTCCTCATACACAAATATACAGAATTTAGAGGGATTTAACTATATCAATTTTGCATAATGGGTAATTTATCGCTTTCTCTTCCCCTTGCCATTACCACTTCGTTTAGCCTCCTTTTCAGCCTTTTCATCAGCAGCAAGTTTAATTTGCACAGCAGCTATAACGAATGCTTTTTCGTATTTGGGTAATGTATCAAATTCTGACGCCACTTATGAAGTTTGTGAAAGCAGTAATACGGCTGTTTGATGTAGTTTTCAAAGCAAAATAAAAACCCCTCGAATCCGCTCAAGGGGTCTTGCATTCTTCTATTTAGTTATTATGATAATTGTCGATGGCTCACTCTTCAGGTCATAGAAGTTTGGAAGAAGGAAGCCTAAGTTCCTATTAAGCTAATGTAAAACCTCTAGAACCATCAACTGCTAATGCCATAGCTAAAGCGTAGAATGCTCGACGAGCTCCAGCACAGTTCGGAGATTCTTTATCAGTGGTAGTAAGGTCTGTAGCAGAATCAACAGTTCCACTTGTATTTGAAGTATCGGCTAATATATCTAAGCGAGCCAAATCCCAAAGGCCAGAACGACCGTGCGATGGAAACTTACTTTGACCGTGTAAAGCTTGACCAACATCAAGTTGAAGTTTAATTGCTTTTGATACTTTATTATCCATACTTGCTATTCCTTGTCCTGTAATTCCAGGATAAACATTAAATAATCCAACCATAGCTTGATTGATTCCCTCACCTTTATTAGGCATTTGCCACGGATTTTTAATCAACTCGGATGAACCTAACATGGCATTTTCAGGAATATACATTCCCCAATATTTCGCTTGGCTAAACGAATGACTAACTAAGTTATTTTTAATAGTTGAATAGTTATCAAAAATCTCCTTGTAGGTATTAATTAATTGGGTAACCATAACTCCAGAATCCGAAACTATATTCGGAACAAGACTGTGCCATAATGAGGCTGTTGGGTTTTCAATTAAGCTTGCATAAATTTGCAAGAATGTTATTGAAAAAGCATTATATGCAGGAGAATCGAATCGAGCACGTAGCATATTATTTGTCAGGTTCACATCAGAAAACCCGTGAACAGGAAGTACTCTTTTTGCAGATAATGAATTGTTATAGGGCTCTTGCAGGAAACAACCTTTTGAAGCATTAGCCACTGAAGTATTGGAACCCCATTGAGTATAACTAAGAACATCTCGGATTGCATTTTTCAGGTTATGTGCAGGATCTAATGAAGCTCCAGTCTCATTAACCTTTACATCATATACATGCGCTGCCATCCAACAAGCAACAGCATTTAGTGAGGAATTAAGAATAAATCGTTCGTTTTTAGTACTAAAATATGCATGATGATTAATATAATCTTTACCGCTTGTACCTGGTTGAATACCAGCGAACGTAACCTTTCCCGAATCATCAAGAACAGTTGGATTATCTAAGTAATCATTCTGAGGATCAGTTGATAAATCCGCTGTAGTGATCCAATATCCGATTTGCCCCTCATATGGCCCAGCAGCAAAACGATATGATTTTTCTGAATCATCGTATGTCCAAGCAGACGGAGTACGATAATACTTTAAAATATTGTATTCTCTGGAACTTAATACTTCATTAGCAAAATGGTCTCGGTATTGATCTAACAATGTATCTACATTAGAAAATGAAACATCGCTCTGAGATTCATCTAATTTCTTAAGCATCGCTGTCCCAAGATAAATTAAACCTGCTAGTTGATCAATTGGATTCGTCGGAAAATTAAAAGCTTTATCGATAAGTTTTGGAATAACAGTATTAACAATTTCTTTGTAAACTGCATCATGTTCTCCAGCTTGAGCCTTTTGTTGGGCGAACTGAGCACAGAACATCATTAATTGTCCAACACCTTGTTGAATTGGAGAAGAATTGAATGTTTCACTTGAACCATTTAATAAATAGTTTTGGATAAATTTTCTCACTCGTGGATATCGACCTTTATCCCTCTTATAAGGATGTTTTATAGATAACTGCTCAATAGGTAGTAAAAACGCTTCTGCGAAGGCTTGAGCTTCTTGCAAGGGTGTAAATTTAGTCAAATTAAATCACTCCAATTTTTTATTTTTCACCTTTCTCTATTAAGATACCTAATCTTTTTAAATAATTAGGCCGGCCATGTATGTCTTGCCTCGAACGACTTTATGAGGCGCTGGTCGGTCGTCGGTCTGTCTTTCCCTAATATTTAGGATTTTATAAATACCAGGGGAGGAAACCTTTACCGCACAGAACCTACCTCCGAGTTTACATTATTGTTTTAATCTTAACTAATATTGAAAGTATGGCAAGTTTGGAAAAAATACTTTATGATTTTCTTATTATGTTCATTTTCCAACTAACAATGGAATAATAAACCATCAAAATCCTCAATTTGTTTCTGGTTCATCTTGGTGCGTAACACAAGTCGTAAACGGAGTAGAGAGCCCTTATTCAAATACAATAACGTTTCCGTAAATAATTTCTTTATGACCTCACCATTCGGTGGGGTTCTCTTTTTATACAAAAGTTACTGCACAATTTTTTTCAACTATTACACAGCACTAGTTCTTTATTCTTCTTAAACTCCTCAAACCAATCATCATAATCACCATCTACCTTTTGCCGATTAACTCATGTTTCCTTGGTTTGATTACTCCCAACAACTCCAAATCAATAGCAATTAGAGCAGCGCTAACAATATGAATATTCAACTTGCTATAAATTAAATTGATAGAGAAATCAGCTTCCCCCATACCAATAAATTTTGGAATAAAATGTATCTTCCTTTTACTTTTCGATCCACTCAATCGTCACCTCTGCCCTCGGATTATCCGAATAACACTTATTTTTAATGAGTGATTATTCATACATTTGCCTCGTCATAATTGTAGAAAAAGGGACTATTATTAGAAAAATAATACTGATATTCCCTACCATTAGTGATACAATAAAAAACTATCAATAGAAGAACAAAGTAAACTCTATGGTGAAAATCAAGAAAAAGGAGTTGTAATGTTAGATGGAACAGATTACCCTTCAACAATCCAAAAATTCGGATGTTGAGACAATTGCTAATTTACGGGCAATTGTACTGCATGATGATTTAACTAGACTAGGAAGATTTGATGAAGAAAAGGTACGCCAACGCTTTCGTGATGCATTTGACCCAGTTCATACATGGATCATTAAAGTAGGTTCCTCCTTTATTGGTTGCGTAGCTTTTAAACCGATATTAGATGGGTATCTGGTGGAGCATTTTTATATTCATCCCAATTACCAAGGTAAAGGTATTGGTAGTCAGGTATTAAAATATCTTCTAAAACAAGATTATGTAATAGGAAAACGAGTGACATTAAACGTCCTGCAAGGAAGCTCTGCTCAACGTCTATATGAACGGTTTGGTTTTAAAGTGGATAGTGAGGATCTTATTGACATTTACATGTCTATGGTAGCAGAGTTGAATACAAATAAATGTACCGCCGTTCTCTCTGAAGTGGATGATTCCGAAATTGAGTAACATTATGCTTTTTACGAGACTCTCAGAACAGGTTAAATGGAGAACGATAACTTAAACATAATCAACCGTCCTTTTGTTGGACGTTTTCTTTAAGTCGAAAATCAACATTATGGTTTTACATAGCTAATTTAATAAAAAAGTCACTCATTATTTTTTAAAATGAGTGATTTTTTATTGCCCTATCAATATTTCTTCTACTCCTGATTTTAACGCATGTTGCGCACATCTCATCACTTCATCTTCACCAACTGTAGTTATGGTTACATCGTTTATCTAACTTCTTTGGCTTTGAGCCTTTTGTTAGTTTTGGCACAGCTGTGTATGACATTTTGATCTCTCCTTTTACAAGAACGTTCGTTTGTATTTATAACAGAACGATTGCTCTTTTTTTGACAAGTGTATATTTTTGAGAAATAAAAGAAGCCCAGGCTCAAAATTAATTGAGTACCTAGGCATTTCTGTTACATGATCAAATAGTTTTAGCCATAGTTATATTCGTAATTTCATAACCCATTTTTTCATATAAGCCACGTGCAATTTTGTTTTGACCAAAAACGTGTAAACCAATTTTATTTACACCTAACCCTTTAGCAATAGTTTCAATTTCTTTCATTGCTTTCTTAGCATAACCCTGCCCTTGATATTGTTCAAAAATCATAAAATCATAAATAAAACCTTCATTAGGTTTTGTAGGGTCTTTTTGTGCAATCCAAATCATTCCAACTAAAATATCATTGTGAAAGATAGAAAATAAATGATTATTCTCTGTCTGCTCATCTTTTGGTAGCAGTTGATTAAATGATTTCTTCGACAAATCAATCGCTTCATCTTCACTCCAATTTCCAGAAGCGATCTTGTCTTTTGCATAATCTTCAATTGCAAAACTGATATAATGTTTGAACTCTTCTTGGTTCATAGGTTTTAATGTAATCAATTTATTTTCCTCCCATTCTATTTTTCAATCTTAGCATTTTTTGAAAATTCTCCATACTAATTGGTATTACTTCATTTATTTACTATTTGCCTCTCCGCTATTGAATTGTACTATACAACCCAATTAAACAGTCAGTCATCATTTCTAAATTCTTTAGTAGTCTCACCTCCCGTTTATAAGCGCTCCAAAAAACGAAATCAACTAAGCAAATACATAGAATCGACCATACGACTTGAATTTGCTACTTGGCTTGCAGCTGTTACTGTTGTTACCGAATCCATTCCATCACCAATCCTTTGCCCTATTCAAAATAAAAAGCCCTGAGAAGCATTGAGATTCAGTAACGTTTACCATCGCCAATCTCGATTGTTCTCATAGCGGATAATAAATATCCTCCACAGATAATTGCGGAAGGAAAAATAAAAGAGCACCCAAGTGGATGCTCTTTATCATTATTTCTTTGTAATACTTAACGAAGTAACTTTAGTCGGATCACCAGGAGTTTATACAGCTACACCCAAAAGATTAGATAATTGCAAACTTAAAGAATCACCCGCAATTAAGTTTACTGTAGCTTTTTTAGTTAAATAATTCGTAGGTACTACTGGATTTACCACACTATCTGGAATTTGAGTTCCATTTAACTGTATTCTAGAAGAAACCAATATTGGTGTAATGAGATAAACATGATACTCAAGTTCATAAGTTCCTGATTGTTGAACTGTGAAAATAGTATTTCCTCCATTTATATTTACATTATTTAACTGTTGATCGTTAGGTAATGGGATATCTGTTCCACTCAATACCACAGCAATTGCTGCCCCAGTTGTGTTTTTTGCAGAGTTTAAAACTGTACTATTCTCGTCTTATCCTTCTCTGTCTCTAAGTTTTATAACGAGCCTTCACCGTACGAGCGACTTTCATCGCATACGGCGATCCGTCAGCGATAGATATTTAAAACTTATTTCCCTCAGATAATTATATATTAATTTAAATAATGTCAATACTGACGAATGTTAATAGTAATGTTAATAACAATATAAATAACGCTAAGCCTTTGCTTACGTTTACTATGTTACTAAACAATATGGGACGATTATGCCGTTTGCTGTACTTTCATTATTGTTAATAATTGCGTATATTCTTCATCTGCTAGCTGATTCTGCATAGCACCGTGCTCATATCGTTTACGATCAATTAAAAACTCATCGCAGCTTACCCAAAATGATACGTTTGGAACTTCTGGAACATTTGTAACATTTCATAAATTTAACTACATCGGACCTTAGTTTAAGGCTGTTTTCTCAAAGATTGTTGCTTCTGGTTTAGCTATCTTCTTCAACTAAAGCACCCTAGAGTTTAAGTAGATTTCTTCACAAACTTGTTTTTAAACTAAATTAATTATCACTGTCCACACGCTTCTTTATTTTTCTTAAGTCAATTATAAGCCATTTTAAGATTGCAATTATTAGTATTAAAAGTGGAATTGCCTGGGCGATAAAAAAACCTGTCCAAAAATCTTTCATAGTACTGGTCGGTGAGTCTGTTGCCATTCCACCTATAAAAAAAGCAAATGGCGTTGCGATTACAATCAATCCCAAACTAAACATAATAAATGACAATTTTTTACTTTTAATCTTCAGTAATCCAGCCGACCAAAATAAAATTCCTGCAACTAACAAAATCAAAATAAGACAACTACCCCAAAACATCCAATAACTCAAAGCCTCTACCTCCTAACTAAACGATAGCCCATCCCACTTTCCTGTAAAGATGAAGATGCACCTACCGTCTAACATTTTACCACAAAAACCCATATCGTTATTCAACTAAACTGCTCCGTTAGTTGGATAGCAACAATCTTTTCGAAAACAATCTAGTTTAATAAAGGAATTATATTTATTATAAGTTTCTCATAAGGATGAATAACATTTATTACGTTTTTCACTTCTTCTATTTTTGAATATGAATATAGGCATCTAAATTCCAGCTTACATTCAGTTCCAAATGAAATTTCTCCAATTTCCCCATCATAGGGTATCGCTTTGTCAAGTGGTCTCCAATATCCCTCTGTAACAGTATAAGAAACAACATGGTCATAATTACCGTTAAAACCCCTAATTTATTTAGCTCATTCCTTAGTTGTTCAATGTATTCTTCTGGTAGTAAGACTTCAACTTTTACTGATTTTATATCCATTTGACACCTCAAAATTTTCACTGTTTTAAATGATACATAATTCTACCTAATTAATCTTCTAAAAATATCAGTCTTATATTTTTGAACATAAAAAAAGAAGTAGTCCAAGGTTTCTTCATCATCAAATCAATAACTCGTACTCGTTGTACGCTTATATGGCTCCTATTAAGCTTTGCACCAATCCAACGGAAAGGCATGCCCTCAAGCAACCAATAAAGTACTTCTTGCTCTATATCTCCAGCTACCTTGCTTGTTAAATTTTGAACCAAAATTAGTTCTTCTTTAATCTTGTTAATTCGCACTTCTCGCACTTCTCTGATTTGAACATGCGTATGTACTAGATCACTTGTGCCACCAACTGTTTTTGGCATTGTTGCCTCAATTCCGTATTGTACAGAAGATGCGGCTGCTGTTATTGAAACAAGTTCGTCCTTCATTCTCATGTACTTACACATGTTGTCGTGATACTTCTTGATGGCCTTATCTAGTTGGTAGCGATTTAATTCTGTTTTCTCTTTTAACATAGTTTTGCCCCCTATGATATAATCCTTGTTTACTAAGCCATCAAAGGGCACAATTCGAGCTGTAGCGTGTGATGACGCTATAGTTTTTTTTGTTTTCAAAGGCTATGAACTATACAAACATAACTATCACATCATAATAATAGTAAGGTAACGCTAAACTTAGCCTTACGTCTCCTTTTCTTTTTACTAAGGGTCACTCCATCCCAAGTGGCTCTTTTTTTATTTTCTTATCTCATAAAAATATATTTTTTAGTATTTCTAAATGGTTTAACACCCCCACTCCTTCTCTACAGGGAACATATTATAAATTGTAGAAAGGAGGTGGTTTTATGGGATACTATGGTGGAAATGTTGGTGGCATTGAAAACGGCGGCTATTCTGGCGGCGGTTATGGTAATGGTTCTCAATTTGCCCTAATCGTTGTTCTATTTATTCTTCTAATTATTGTCGGCGCTACTTTCTTGAAATACTAGATATTAATTTTCCATTCTAAGGGTCGCCTCCCAATCCGGTGACCCTTTTATAGTTTCTTTCCTCATATTGTTCAGTAACTACATCGCTAATTTCCGTGTAAGTTCTCCTATGACCCTCTCAAATGTTGCTTCGACTAACTTCTTAGGTATATTAGATCTTTCGTTATACATTTTACTATAATTATTCCATTCAATTTCACCTTGAGTACTTTTCTGTTTTAGGTTCAAATTTAGGTTACTTTTTAATTTCATTGGCTTTTTAAGCCGATAATCATAATTGATTTTTGTTACCACACCAGGAGACTACGAAATTACTTTCATCGTATCAGGTGTGGAACATAACCATCACATTCATATCAACTATCTAGGAATTATCATTCCAGATGATTTTTTTACAGCCGTCCTTTATGCCTTAAGTGTAAATTTGCGGAAATAAATAACTTTAAACAGTTCCTATACTTTGGAATTGAGCTAGATTACTGAAGATCATTATGTTTGAAAAAAGGAGCTAAAAAACAAAACAGCTGTGGAATTCTAAAAAGAATGAAGCTTGAAGGTGAAATGTGTCTAGTAATACTAACAAACGGGTAAAGAATACATAGTTAAAGCAAACAGGAGGTAATTGTTAATGAAGAATCAAGTTATTGGCGTATACGATAATGAACAAAGAGCGGCTGAAGTTGTCGAAGATTTAAAAGAGAAGGGCTATACAACAGAGGAGATTTCAGTTATTACTAAAGAAACAAAAGAACTATCTAAAAACACACAGGAAGTAAAACCCTCTACTATGGATGGGGCACTTGCTGGAGCTGCAACTGGAGCTGCCATTGGCATAGCAGGCATGATAGCAGGATTATCCACTGTATTGATTCCCGGATTTGGCGCTGTGTTGGCTGCAGGTCCTATTATTGCAACAATTGGAGGAGCAGTCGTAGGTGCTAGCTCTGGTGCTGGTGGATTAAAGCATGCTCTTATGGAAATTGGAGTCCCAGATGATGAAGCAGAACGTTATTCTAATGACGCTCAGGATGGTAAATTTTTAGTATTTCTTCACTCCAAAGAGTGAGGGCGGATTAAATGCTCGTTGTTCGCATAAATAACACGTAATTATTTTAGAAAGTTGCTCAATCACTTGAAATGGAAAGCACGTGAGATTTCGGTTCTTAAGATGTAGGTTTGATTCCTGCCGAGTGCAGACGAATTAGTGAGTTTCTATGTTTGTATGGGTTTTGTACAAACATAGAAACTTTTTTGTTTGAGTGCTTTTCAATTGCTAGTATCGAGTGACTTCTTAATTATCAGTAATTCTTCTACCTGCGATTTCAATTTATGCTACTAGTGCACGCTCCGAACAATTCTGCCAAGCACTAGTAGGCCGGTCTGTCTTTCCCCTAATATTTAGTATTTCATAAGCACCAAGGGAGGAAACCTTTCCAACACTGACCTCCCTCACATTTTATAACGGATTTTTCGTTACATAAACGATCGTACACGATTTACTTTTTCAGCTATCAAAATATTTTTTTGTTGAAATCTAAACAATATATTTTTTGTTACAATTTTGTGTTTTATATTTTTTATTTTATTATTTTTTTTTAAAATAAAAGAAGAATCAGAATATTAAAGGAGGCGTTTTACAAATGAGAAAATTATTTTTTATGTTGACTTGTTTGGTTCTTTTATTCTTTTTCACGGGAAATATGGCTTTTAATAATTCAACTGTATTTGCAGCTGAACAGCATGATGATTTTGCCATTACCATTTTAAATGAAAGTACGATGCGTTTAGAATTATTAAATGCAGAGACAACATTTGAAAACGATGCAGTTGGCAATATAATTATTAAAAAAGGTGATTATACAGAAGTATTGCCAACTCAAGCAATAGATAGTAATGGGAATGAGGTTACTTTAATATATAAATCAGTTGATAATGGACTGATGATAGAATTACATAACGGTGAACAACCGACTAAATGGAAATGTGCATTAGGAGTTCTTAGTGGTTATTATCTTGGCGCAATAACTGGTTTAGGCGTAGGTATTGGTGCTGGAACTGTATTACCTGGTATTGGAAATGCGGCTGGTGCTGTCGGAGGAGCTATTGTAGGTGCAGCGGGTGGAGCTATGTCTGGTGCATCATCCTCTTGTTTTGATTAGCGAATAGGAGGAATTATATGTTTGATATAGATAAAGTTTTTTGTTGGCCGATGATATTTGCTTATTATGTTTGCATGATTTTATGGATTTTATTACTTTTAGCATTAGAAACAAATCTGCTTTGGGTTTTTTTAAATCCGTTAAATTTTGGTTTGATTTTTAACATAGTGTTCGGCATTACTTATCAGATTAAAGCTAAAAAAGAATAAATCAGCTCATTCATCTGCTTATATAATATGTGTTTTTAAGAGGATGGGCAGTTTGTCAAAATATCTCGTGGGTTCTTCCCTCGGGATATTTTTATTTTTGTGGTTAAAATCAACTTTCCTGAGTGTTTATGTAAAAATCATCTCTTGAAAGAACAATTATTTTTAGCGTTTTCTTCTAAATGGCATTCGTCTCGATTTACTTTCTCAATATTGCAGAGGTTATCGCATTAATATATTGTTGTATTCAATAACATGGTTCAATAATTTAAACTATTCAACTAACCATCGGAGGTATTTAATTGATAAATAAAAAAGACCAACTAAACACTATTAAAGAAGATTTTATGAATTGTCAAAAAGTACTATTGGCTATCGGTGATGAAACCCGCCAATCGATTTTGTTAGTTTTAATGGGAACCGATTGTCAAACAGGATTACGAGTTGGTGAAATTACTGAACAAACACACCTTTCTAGACCTGCAGTGTCACATCACCTAAAAATTTTACGAGATGCTGGAATTATTTTAATGCGAAAAGAAGGTACAAAAAACTTTTATTATATTGATATACGAACAAAATTAAGCCTATTAAAAACGCTGATTGTGGATATTGAAACATTGTTAAAGCAATACGATTGAATAGCTTATTAATACAATTATGGAGGAATGAACACAGTGAAAGCTTTGGTTATTGATAAATATGGTAAAGCTCCGATGCGTTTAACGGAAATACCTACACCTGAAATGAATGATTACGAGGTACTTGCAGAAATTCATGCAGCTAGTATTAATCCTATTGATTTTAAAATACGTGATGGAAAAGTGAAAATGTTACTCAAGTATGAAATGCCGTTTATTCTCGGAAATGATTTTTCTGACGTTGTAATTAAGGTTGGCAAAAAAGTGACTCGTTTTAAAGTTGGAGATGAAATATATGCACGTCCACGCAAGAATAAAATCGGTACTTTTGCGGAATATATCTCTGTTCATGAAGATGATGTAGCGCTAAAGCCTAAAAATTTGAGCTTTGAGGAAGCTGCATCTATTCCCCTTATTGGCCTAACCTCTTACCAAGCTTTACATGACATCATGCAATTACAAAAAGAGCAAAAAATTTTAATTCATGCCGGTTCCGGTGGTGTCGGTACGTTTGCTATTCAACTGGTAAAAGTTATGGGTGCCATAGTGGCAACAACTGCTAGTGAAGCTGGCGCAAATTTAGTTACATCTCTTGGTGCAGATGAAGTAATCAATTATAAAACAGAAAAATTTGAAGATATACTTAAAAATTATGATGCAGTGTTTGATACCCTTGGAGGACAAACACTTGAAAAATCTTTTAATATTATTAAAGACGGAGGGAAAATTGTTTCCGTTTCGGGTACGCCGAATGCTCGTTTTGCTAAAGAATATGGCTCAGGGCTTTTCAAAACATTGTTATTTTCTGTAGCAAGTCATAAACTTACTTCTCTTGAAAAGAAGCATAAGGCTCAATATTCGTTTTTATTTATGAAGCCAAGTGGCGATCAATTACGTATTATCGCAGACTTCATTGAGTCAGGTAAAATTACACCTTTAATTGATCGAATTTTTTTATTCGAAGATGCACAAAAGGCAATGGAATACGTAGAATCTGGAAGAGCTAAAGGGAAAGTGATTTTAAAGATCAAATAGTTCCAATAACAACTGCTTCTTTTCCATATGACTTGCACTATATCAAATAGTGAGACCAAGTAGGCATGTAAATCTTTGTCCTCTAACAATGCCTTTAAATCCACCTAGTAAACTATTGTGTTAGCGCCCCATTTATGGATAAATAGAAACCTCACTGAAATAGTGAGGTTTTCTTTTGCTTCAATTATGGAGCAGTAACAGTAACTTTTTGAACAGTTTTAGAACCATCTTTCATAATATAATAAAGCGCATATGAAACCCTTGTTCCTGGACTGTGCCAATCACCGAAACCATCGTTACCTTTATAAGTAATATCCGCATACTTTGGACTGCTCTCGTCAGCTTCATTAGTATTGGAAACTAAAATATACATTGTATAATGTGACCAATTTGGATCACTATTGCCGTTCCAAGATATATTTATTTCCCCAGAGCCTGTCGCTCCAGGTGTTGCCTTTAAGTTAATTGCTGGATTTACTGGCACTACATTTCCGCTATTCTCGTTTTATCTTCTCAGTTTATAACGAGCCTTCACCGTACGAGCGACTTTCATCGCATACGGCGATCCGTCAGCAATAGTTTTCAACTTATTTCCCCGTCAACATCTTAATTTTATTTCTATATGAAATCAATAGAATTTCGGCAAGGTAAAGAAATCTTAACTTTCTATTGTTTCCGCTCTTTACAATATGGTTCAATTAATGATTCATCCCAAATGCTAGCTGATTAGTAAAATAAAAAAGCCATCTCCGATTTAGAAATGACTCAAATACTTAATCGCACGAGCTTCCTGAAGAATCACTGCTACTCGAAGTGGTGTCCGAACAATTATTATTATCCGTGTTAATTAACGAAATTACAGAACCTGTTGTATTAAAGTCAGTCGCATTATTACCTGAATAGCTAGAACTACTAGAAGAATTAACATTATTACAACCTGTCTTTTTCAATGTAGTTACAATCCCAATACATATAGCCAAAAATATCATTACAATGAAAAACGCCATTCATTACACCTCCTATCGATAACAATTTAATTTTATCACTTAATCATTATTTACACTATGGACACTCGCTCTGTCTTTCCCTTGCGAACTAACCTGTTAGTTTCTATTTCAGATTACACAGATCAATCTCTTATATGTATTTCCCTATTTGGAAATGTTTTTAGGCTAGGAAATAAAAAAATAATTTCCCGGGTAAGCGCAAGAAACGACAAGTTTTACATTACCAGCAGAATTTCTGATCAATGATTAATTCATCTTGCCCTTGTTCAATCACTGAGTGACAGCAGTTGGAATAAAGTAACTCTTTCTTGCCAACAATGTTTTCTCCGACGAAATCTTTCAATAAACAACAAGAACTTGTGTTTCTAATTTAGGATAATAGCCTTTTAAAGATCATTAATTATTCATAGGGAATAGTTGAAAAACCTTACCATGCAAGGTAAAGGCTTTTACGTATTATTCACTAATTGTCGCGTTAGAGCACTATCTTTATTATGGTTGTTACTCCACTTGATTAGTGTATGCATTAATTTGAATATTTCCCGTGCTTTGGTAGAGCGATTTGATCAAAATTTTCTACAAGCTTCTTAAGGTTGATTTTGAGTTCTTCTCCTTTCATCGTTAATCCATGACCTGTAATAGCAATGAGAGGTTTTAGCGCTTCTAACTTCTCAACAGATTCTCGAGCAGCTTGCCAATCCATTGTTAAATATTGAGGTGGACCACTAATTTCTTTTGTTTGTGTTAATACTTTATAAAGAGATTCTTGTTTGACAGTAACAAATGCATCTCCAGCAATGAGAACTCGATCCTTTTCACGAAACAATGAGATATGTCCTGGTGAATGACCAGGTGTGTGTATCCACCGAAAACCTGGCATAAAAGGAATACTTCCATCTGAAGGAATTGATTCAATATTGTCACCTAAGTTAATTGCTTCATTAGGGAATAAAGGTGACATTTTGGCAATTAGTCCACCACTTACAGAAGGATCAGGTTCTGGATAGTTTTGTTTTCCTGTTAAATAAGGAATTTCTAAAGAATGGGCATAAACAGGGACATTCCAACGCTTTATTAATTCTATAATTCCTCCGACATGATCGAAATGGCCGTGAGTCAAAATTATTGCTTTAGGACGAGAATTAGGACCATATCGTTCCTCTATTACTGAAATAATCTCTTCCGCGCTTTTTGGCATACCTGCATCAATAAGAACAAATTCATTTGTATTCTTATTACCATAAAGCACAATATTTACAATTTGAATTGTATACTGATATAAATCAGGCATTACTTCTATACCGACCCCATTTCCCACCGAAGTAGCAGGTATAAACTTATAATCTTCACCATAATTCAAATCATTGTCCATATTAAACCCCTTCCTTCCCTTTCGCCCATTAGAACTGGTATTTTAATGTAAGAAAAGCCACAACCCGAAGATTGTGGCACTATTTTCTTACTTCTTTTCTTTCTTAAATTGTTGTTCTTTCTGTTGTTGTTTTTCTTCTTCTTTTTCTTCTTCAAACTCTTCAGGTAAAAATTCATTTGCAAATTCTTCTTGTTCTAATTCGTTCTTTTTCTTTTCTTTAGTCATGAGACTCACCTCCAATAGATACTAATCTATCCTTATCAGCAGGATTTATACTTTTTACTTTACGAATACTACAAATAACGTATAAATAAACAACATCCAGCCAAAATAATATTTCGTAGTGTTTCACTACTTATAGGGCTGCAGTGATAATAAGCACTGTAGCTTTTTTGTATTTTTCATAAAAGCATGTAGTTTAAATTCAAAACATAAGTTTTTCCATTATAGCCCATACTTTATTATAAGTTGGATTTTTAATCGTTTGAACTCGTTCATTTTGAATACCACGCCTTACCAACCGAAATCCTCTTGCTTCGAGATCAGCAATAGCAACATCTAACTCTTTATTATTTTTCCGCTGTATTGGCGGTAATCTAAATACACCATTTTGTGCTGATAAACGATTGAACATCCAATCATCCCCTTTAAAATATTCAGCTTATCGTGAGCAAAAAGGATATGTTTTATTCTTATATTGCTTTTAAAAAACCTTACTTTTTATATACATAATTCTCATAACATTACTTCATACTATCCTTGTTTGAAAAAAAACTAAAAGGAAGTGTAAATATGGGAATATTAGGTGGAAACCCAAAGGATGAACCATTGCATTATGGTGAAGTATTTAGTGTTTGGACTAGTCTAATTGCAGACTATGGTATGATTTCTGGCTATCAAACGTTTTATAATCACGCTGGTGATGAAGATCTTAAAAAGATACTTGAAGATACCATTGAAGCATGTAGAGAAGAAGTAAAGCAATTAGAAAAAATTCTTAAAACGAATGGTATCGCTTTACCACCTGCATCACCTGAACGACCTGTTGCAAGAATGGAAGATATTCCTCCAGGCGCAAAATTTAATGATCCAGAAATAAGTGCTGCTCTTTCTGCTGATTTAGCTGCTGGATTAGTTGCATGCAGCCAAGCAATGGGAACTTCTACTCGAGAAGATATAGCTTTAATGTATGGTCAATTCCACACAGCAAAAGCTCTACTAGGTTCTAAATTACTACGTCTTAATAAAAATAAAGGCTGGCTTGTACCACCGCCATTACATGTTGATTATCCAGAAAAATAAAATCACTTCCCCACTGAATCGAATCGAGGAGTGAAAAAATGTATTATTACAAAGAAGAGTTAATTAATATTATTAAACCTGACAAACCCGATCCTCAAGCAGCACGTGTAATGCAGGAAATACTAGGTGGGCATTATGGTGAAATGAGAACCATGATGCAATACTTCTTTCAAAGTTCAAATTTCAGAGGCAAAGAAACACAATACCGTGATTTGCTTCGCGGTGTTTTCTTAGAAGAAATTGCTCACGTAGAACTAGTACAAAATACAATTAACCAACTACTAAATGATTCTGGCGATTCTTCTGCACCTGGAAATCATGGTATAGACCAAGCTCCTTTAGATGATGCCGTTAGACATGCAAATCCACACCATTATATTGTGGGAGCACAATCATCTTTACCTGTTGATGCTGCAGGTAATCCTTGGAATGGTTCGTGGGTATATGCACACGGAAACTTAATAGCAGATTTATTAGATAATTTAGTACTTGAGTCAACTGGAGTTCTTCAAAAAACACGGATATATGAAATGAGTTCTAATCAAACCTTTAGGGAAACACTAGCTTTTCTAATTGTTCGTGACAATGCTCATCAAAATGCATTTGCTAAAGCATTAGAAACTTTAGGTGTTGATTGGGGAAAACTATTCCCTGTACCGAACTACGATATTAACAAATATCCTGAGTGTAGGAAGTTCGTTGAAATGGGTTATCATAATGCTCAATTTAACTTTAGATTAGATCCAACACGTATCGGTGAAATCTTTCAAGGCCAAACTCCAAGTAGGAATGGCGGAGATTTAGAAGTGACTCCACCACCTGAAGGATTCCCAGTACCACTTATGCCAGAGATGCCAAATGAACACAGTCCTGGTCTTAAAGATATGAATAATTAATCATTAAGCTGTAACGTGTGACGACGTTGCAGCTTTTTAATGTATAAGTAACCTTAATTTGCACACATTATTATTGAGTGTATCGCACGCACTTATTAGGTTGTGGCGCTAGTTGACCGTCACTACCTCCCTCAATTCTTACTTAGGGTCACTTCTTTGCATTGTGACCCTTTTTTTGCTTAAGCTATATCGATCTGTTAAATTGCTTCATTAAAAAGATCTGAGATTAAAAATATTTGTAGGATACAAAAACACCTTCTGCACAAGCTATATTCAGGAGGTGATTTACAATGGCAAACCAAAACTTTGGGAATAAGTCTGACGTTAATCAAATTAAACAACAAATTCAACAAGCTGAAGCGAACAAACAACAAGCTTCTGGATCTGCGAACTCAATGAGTCAAGAATTCGGGATGGAATCTGATGTTAATCAAATTAAACAACAAATCCAACAAGCTGAGGCGAACAAAAAATTCGCATCTGGTCGATTTGCAAATGAAAATAATTCAAATTAAGCTTTTTAAACCGACAAATTTTTTGTCGGTTTTTTTTTATCTTCATTTGATTGTTTTACAAAACTTTCCACATAAAAACCAGAGTTGAGCTACAAAATGTAAAATCGACTCTGGTCATGATACACGTAAGTTATTTTTATTTTATTAATTGTCTCATGATAATTTCTTCGCCAATACGACCTGTTAACCTCTCATTTGTATCTTCAAATCCCACTTTTAAATATAGTTTTTGTGCAGGTATATTATCTTTGTCTACAACTAAAACTATTTCATCGCAATTCGGGAATTCCGCTCTAACAAACTCACCGAGTAATGTCATTCCTTGTTTTGCATACCCTTTTCCTTGCTCTGTATGATTAATGGATAGTGCAGTCAATAACAAAGCATTCAAATTACTCGAATATTTCTTTACTCTTTCATTTGAATTAAGGAGGAAGAAACCAACAGGTGTATTATCACTTAAAATAACAACACGATACTGTCCTTCATTAATTTCTTCAAATTTGCTTGGTAGTGCAGAAAATTGTTTTTGTTCTTCTGTAAGTACAAAAGAATTTAGTTCTTTCAGATATTTACTTGAAAAATGCTTTAATTCAATCTGTTTAAATTTTTCCATATGACTATTCCTCACTTATTTTTTATTTCCTATATTTTACTATCCACTTAGGTTTTGGTCATTATTTCTGAAATATTTAAAAATTGATTAGATGGCGGAAATCCTTTTGTATTTGAATACACATTAAAACTGAAAAAAGCTGCAGCGTCGTCACACGCTACAGCTCTAAATGGTTTAGTCAATTCATTATAACACAAAATAAGATAAACAATGGTTTATGGCAAATGTCAGTTAAAAAAAGTAGTCACAGAAGATTGAGAATTTTTTATCGCATTTATAAGTTTTAGTATTGTTGACCGTCGTAACCTTCTATTTCACTTCTACAGGTACCACTTGTTTGTTCACAAAATGTATCACGATTAATATTTTCAAAATGTTAGCTCTAAAGGGTTGGATAAAAACCTCTACACTTTTTAAAACTATACATATTATATAATTAGAAAGGAGGGATAGTCATGGGATACCAAGGAAATGTTGGAAATTACAACAATAGTTGTTATTATGGAGGCGGCAATGAAGGCGGCGGTTATGGTTCTACATTTGTTTTAATCGTTGTTCTATTTATTCTATTAATCATTGTGGGAGCTACTATCGTGTATTAATCTTTTTTTTTAGTTTTAATCAAAGTCTCTTACCCTTCTCTTAATTGAACCTCCAAGTAGTAACATTTATTTTTCAATTTATATACTCTAGATATTTA
Organism: Lysinibacillus sp. NPDC097868; assembly: GCF_044761135.1. Lineage (NCBI taxonomy): Bacteria > Bacillati > Bacillota > Bacilli > Caryophanales > Bacillaceae > Lysinibacillus > Lysinibacillus sp. NPDC097868. The sequence goes on from NZ_JBIWBS010000001.1 coordinate 1,686,504, forward strand.
TCGCAATTCATTTTCACAACTTTTCATATATTAATTTTAGAAAGAAATAAATTATAGAATGGAGGGAAGTAATTATGTCTCAAGAATATTATGGTGGTAGTGGTAATGGTTATGGATCAGGTTCATCATTTGCGCTAATTGTAGTACTATTTATCCTTCTAATTATTGTTGGCGCTACTTTCATCTCATATTAGTATTTAAAATGCTCACTGATTCTGCGCTCGCTTTCGAGCCCATAATTTTTTGGATAACGTAGACTTATCCTTTACCTACCATTCTTTCTTTTAAAGGTCACATTTTCTTTGTGGCCTTTTTCTTTCTGAGAGCTGCTTTTTCGTTCCCTAGTAATATCGGCTCTCATTACAATCTTAATTTATTTTACCTTATGTAATGCATCTTTTCTAAACGCGTTGGATCATCCCTGTATTTGAAATGTGTTCATGTTTATATTTTCCGACCAGTTAGCGGTATTCTTAACTATCTACGGATATAACAACTGAGTGTTGTCATATCAACGCTGTTCAAAAATATACATAATTAATATGGACCATTTATATATCTGCTAGCTTATTTTCCAACTTCAAGGTATTATCTTTTACCTATTTAACCCCTATCAAGATTCAGTTTTAAATGAAATACGTGCACACTTGCCTACTTGTATGTCTTCAATTGTAAATTCTTATCTTACAAACAGAAAAATTACAGTTTTAAAGAAATTTTTATTATATACTTTATAGAATGGTTCCAATAAAATGTAAACAATAGGACTGGCTCGTGTGAAACGGAGGAATATTATTTTATATGAAGAAATTATTTTTTTGCTCAATTTTAATAGTATCATTTTCATTTTTACTTGTTGGATGTGGTAATAAAAATGTTCCTTACGACTATGAATATGATAGATAAAAAAAAGACCAAGATAGCAAACTACGCAATCTTGGTCTTTTAGGAGACAGGCACTTCTGGGGGAGTTATTATGAGTACACGCAAACTTCATATTTGGCAACCAGTAACATGTTTACTAAGGGCTCAAATCGTAAATGCTAGATTAAATTATAGTGATCTTGGTTTATATTTAACATTGACAGATACTAACGGAACAGAAGTTGATATTATTTATGATAAAATTTCTCCAATCCAAGATTTTGTTTGGTCTTTCAGATATGTTGGTGAAATCCCAAGGTCGGACTTATTGCCACTTGTCAACGAAGCCATTGAACAAAACTCACCAATCAATCCTTGTGCTGAGTGGTTTTACAAAATGAGCAATTCAGATTATATTGAGTGGTTTGATCAATTACCTTGGTTAGGAAGTAAAGAGATACCAAACGTAGAGCATCATATCTATTGTTACAATGATGGGATTTTTGAAGTGATTAGTGATTACGAACCTCGATTCGTTATTAAGGTGACAGGCACTCAAACAATTTAAAATTGTTTGAGTGCCTGTCACACTACTATTGCGCTGTACCACGAATCGTTGCGTAGTTTAATTTCCCTGCTATGATAGCTCTTTCGGCAATTATTTTTGCTTCTTCTTGGGTATTATACCAACCGCTAATAAACCGCCAACCATTCTCATTTGAACTATCTTTTACTGGTTCTACGTACGATAAATATTTCTGTTTTATTGCTTCGTTCATCGCGGCCATCATTGCTTCTTGACTACTGTATCTCCCACTTTGAATACGAAATTTCTTTGGCTCCTTGTCAAGCTCCATATATTCGATTTTTTTACTTACATCAACTATCGCCACTGGCTTTAAAAAAAGTGCAATTTCGTCCAAACGACGATTAACAAGTCCCTGGAGCTTTTTCCCTCCGGCATAGATGTATAATAACATCTCTTTGGTTACTTGTTCCCATTGCCTATTATTCAAGTATTCTAATAGTGTGCTGTTTCTTAGAATGTAGCGTCCTAAATTATATTGGAAACTGGCAAGAGCATCGTACTGATTTTGGTTAAGAGGAACATTAACATAGTATTCTATTGTATTTGCATGCTCTTGAGCTTGCTTTCTCAGTAGTTCCCACGCTTCTTCTCTTGAAATTGTTTGCCCCTTTTCTACTAATTTTCCACTTGGCCATTTTGTTGTACCATAGCCAATTGTCCAAACATTATCTGAACCAACATAAGCATCAGCGCGAAACCCTTCCCATTTTGCAATGAGCGTTAGTGCATTATTTGAAATTTCCATATTAAATCCTCCTCTCTCTCGTTTAAATTTCTGCACCTTCTCTAGCATATTCAATTCCCGATGTAGTGAACGTTCACATATATACTGAGCCCACGTGCCTGACACTCAAACAATTCTGAATTGTCTGAGTGTCAGGCACCTCTATCCATAATAAACTTTTCTAACTCGTTGATTCTTGTTTTTAATTGGTTTTCTTTTGCCAAAAAATAAAAGTTTCGAGTATATTTCGGAGACAATGCTTGCCAATTAACACCCTCAGGTACAATTTTTTGGGAAATTACGGTTTGTCCTATTCCCGCCTTTAGCAACGCCGCTATCATTTCATTGTTATTTAGATAAATATGTATCGGTTTTACATTATTCTCTTTTACATACATATCGGAGTAAAATTGTGTCCCCGAATCTTCTTCACGGTTTAACCAGTAACTAGATTCAGGATCACCAGCTAATACAAGTTGATCTACATTTAATAGACTTCGTTTCAAGCTGCCTGTATCCACTATTTTTTCAATAAACCCTAAATCCGCTTCGTTTTGTTTTAAGCGTTTTACTACTTCTTCTGAATTCATCAATTGTAAGGAAAAATCCATATCCGGAAAGTTCTCTAGAATAGACTTCATTATATTTGGAAGAAAGTAAATCCCACATGTATTAGAACAGGCAATACGGCATTTTGTTCGGACAATTTCTTTGTTATTAAGTGTTTCTATTGTATCTTCCCAGTTATCTAAAATACTTTGCGCTCGTTTATATAGAAAATCAGCATCTCTAGTTGGAATAATCTCATGTCGCCCTTTTCTAGTAAATAGGGTCACATTTAATTTTTTCTCCAAATTAAGTATTTGAGTGGATATTGTTGGTTGTGATAGATATAACTCTTCCGCTGCCTTTGTAAAGTTTTTCATTTCATATACTTTCACAAATGTTTTTAAACTTTGAAACATACTCAACACTCCGATTCAATTATTGGATTTATTAATAATTGGTATCCAAATTATCAATTTCACAAATAGTATAATCCGATTTACAATGATTATACAAGGTAAAATTGAATTAATTAACCGGAGGGAACATAATGAAAAACTTTCTTAAAAACATTCCTATACCTATTTGTGGCTTAATTTTAGCACTAGTTTCTTTAGGAAATCTTATAAAAACTGATGGAATGCCGAGATTTGGTATTTTAGTCGGCCTTATTGGAATGGTATTAATGTGCTTGGTAATATTTAAACTCATCTTTACATTTAAACATACATTTTCTCTTTTAAAAAATCCGATTGTGGCTTCAGTAGCTCCCACTTTTACAATGGGATTGATGATTATTTGCACTTATTTTCTTGAAGTCGATTGGCTAACACCTTATTTGTCTTATTTATGGCTAGGTATTGTTATCGTGCATTTTATGTTAATGGCTTATTTCACACACTATTTCTTAATAACAAAATCAGTAAAACTCCATCACGTTTATCCTAGTTGGTTTATTACTTATGTAGGTATAGGCGTTATTACTGTAACGTCATGTAATTTTTATCCTGCATTTGGCCGTTGGATTTTCTGGATTGCATTATCTTTATATTTAGTGTTATTACCAATAATTTTGCACCGTGTCTTTAATATAAAAAATATGGAGGATTCTACACTTCCCCTTATTACAATTATTGCGGCACCAGGATCTCTTTGTTTAACAGGCTATTTAAATGCTTTTGATAATAAAAATGTCCTAATTGTCACATTGCTATTTGTCTTATCTCAAGGACTATATTTTCTCATTTTGACTCAGCTTCCAAAATTACTAACTATTGACTTTTATCCAAGCTATGCTGGATTCACGTTTCCTTTAGTCATTTCAGCAACTGCCATTACTGCAACTACCAATTTTTATAACCAACTAGGATTTACTTCAGCACTGTTCCATTGGGTTGCCATTTTGGAATCGATTATTGCGTTTATTATTGTTTTTTATGTTTTATATAAATATGTTATTTATCTTACAAAACAATATATTGATACTAGAGCAAATTCGATTTAACTAGTTCAGTTGAATCCTAACGAAGAAAGCAACCTAATATGGTTGCTTTTAATTTATTTTCATATGTAATTTCCAAATGTAGTATAATTTAAGTAGGGAGTGTGATAATATTTTGTTGGTAAAAATGAAAAAAAAAGGTTTTAATTTAACTGCTTCTGACTTAAGCGACCAATGCTTTGAGCCACTTATTCATCTTTATAAAAAGGGCATATCCAATGAAACGGATACTACCCAATTTAAAGAACAATTTTACATGCAATTATCCCAAGGTCAAAAGGCGTTATTTGTATTTTATACGTATTATAACCATGCCAGTAAATCGCTTATTGAATTTTATTGGTGGAGTGCCTATTATTACGCCCAACCTAAAAGTTGGCTAGCACTTAAAGCCAGTACTAAGTATTTTGAGGATGAGCCCTTGCTAGCGCTTTTTGAAAAGATTGAACGAGTATTTCTACAAAATAATTATCCGAACACTTTAGCAAACTTTACTGTTACACGTGAAGACCTAGACAAAAACAAAGAAATTCAAGCTTCTATTATTCCGCTCCATACTATGTTTGACCAAATAACACCATTAACAGTTAGAAAAATAAATGACCTTATTGAGAAAAACATCCAGGAATTTGTTGAATTGATAGATTAGATTACCCCAAACAGCATCCTTTTCCAGGATGCTGTATTTTTAAATAAGCTGTGTCCCCTTATTAATAGTATGACGAGCTAACTCCCCTGCATCCATTTTGTAAACCTCATCGCAAAGTAAAGAAATATCTTCAGGATTATGGCTCGCTAAAAGAATGGTTATTTCCTGCTTTTTAAAGTTAAGAATCATATCGCGCATTTCCGATACACCTGATTCATCCAGTCCATTCATCGGTTCATCCAATAATAGTAATTGTGGGTTTTCCATAACAGCTTGTGCAATCCCTAACCTTTGCCGCATGCCCAAAGAATATTTACGAACCGGTCCTTTATCATTAAAATCGAGGCCAACTAATGTCAGAACATTTTCAATATCCTTATCATTGATTTTGTTTTGAATTGAGGCGAGTATCTTTAAGTTTTGGAAACCTGAATAATGTGTCAGAAATCCCGGCGTATCTAACAGTGCACCAAAGGATTTCGGAAAATTCCCTTTCCCGATAATGTCACCAAACACACTTACAGTGCCACTACTCGGAACAAATAGCCCTGCAATCGTCTTAAATAATAGACTTTTGCCTGAACCGTTTCTTCCAACAATCCCGTATATTCCAGGTTTATCAATGACTAAGTTTATATTTTTCAGCAGCTCACGGCCCTTTATCTTTTTATATAAATTGTGTATTTCGAGTATTGTCATTTATACAACCCCCTTTTACGTTAAACACCAACTATTTTTTCTCGTAAATTAATAAAAAGCATATAAAGCACACAATAGGACAAAACGATACATAGCAGGATTATACTATTAGACCAAGCAAAGGTTACCTCCTGCATTTCTCTCAAACCGAGCAAGAAATACGTTAACGGTAAAAACTTTAGTAAGGATGGAAACAAATAACCGATAGTAGCCGATGAAATCATACTAATAATAACGGTGAACATTGCGAAGACAGCATTATGCATAATAAACGAAAAAATAGTGTGGACAATAAGTAATAACAATAACGTCAAGATAAATAGCGAAAAATGATTTAACAGTAGTTGCCATCCATTCGTGTTTAGGAACAACGATAAGCCTATGTCACTTTGATCTATTTGATGATTTAATAAGAAAACAACTATTCCCGTAACCCCATAACCTATTCCAAGTGTTCCAACTAAACTAATGCAAATGGCAATAAACATACTGTGAAAGCAATGACGGTAACTTTTCATTCTTAGAATGAGGTATGTTGGATGATCACGCATCTCACGTAAAATAAACGAACTAAGAAATAGGAGGATAGGTATAAAAATCAATAACCAACGTAATAAGTCGAATTGGATATTTAAAGGCATATAGAACATAAATACAATCTGATTTGCATAGCCATCTGGAATGAGATCGTCATATGAGGCATGAACAAGAATACCATTCAGTACAAAAACGCCAACGATACATAGAACATACGTAAGGTTAAAGAAAGAACGTAAATAGTAGCAAACCAATTTATTCAGCATTATTTTCTCTCTCCAATATACATATCCTTTTTTTTGATAATGTAAAATCCAATGAAATATAGTATTAAAATTAACACAATCCAATACTGTAGAATTATATAGGGAACTTCTCCTATTTCAGACATTGTGCTAGTATATTGAAAAATATTGATATGGTCATAAAATAAATAGGCAGATATCGCCGTTATTTTTGATAAAAACACACCTATATTCAACATGTTGACTAAAAGAACGACTAAACAAGCTAATAATATCCTTCCTGTAAATACATAGCTTATGTAAAAAAGCAGTCCAAAAAATATTAAAAACAACCATAACAGAATGACTGACAACGTAGTTAAGAAAGTAGGTGTGCTATTTCTCAATAACTCAGTATGATGTTTATAGTATTGAACACTATAATTACTCCATTGATTCTTAAAATCTAAGACAAATATAGCTTCAAGTACCATTATGGCAACAAGCATTAGACAGAAATATGTAGCTGACTTTGCTACTCGTAATAGGTTTGCATGATACCAATGCCGTTTTGTAGAAAAACGAAATAGCAAATAGTTTTGCACATTCCCTATTGAAAAGTATGAAATTAGCATCAATGTAAATGCAGGCATGATAACATAAAAAAGAGGATGAAACTCTGTAAGATGAAGTAATAAATCAAAGATATTTCCTTCGAGTAATTTTGTTGATAGTAACAAATTATAGAAATATAGCATCAACACAATATAAACAAAAATGATACTTTTTTTGGATGAATATAGCTTTAATTGTTTTTTACTCTTTAAACCGCTCTTCAATCTTCGATGCCCCTCCTATAAAAAATAGTGTCATCCCCACTACAACAAGCACTACGCCGTATAGAAAAGTTTGTTCAATCTGATATTGGTCGATGATATCCACATCAAATAATGCCATCGCATTTAAAGCAGGGTGAATTTTCGCCAATACTGTCACTGAAACAATTAAATAAATAAACGGTATAAATATCGCAATATATTTATTTTGAATTATCGCTGATATTCCTAAACCAAGAGTTGCAAAAATCATCCCACAACAAAACATAATTCCAATCATTATCATCATCATGAGAATTGGTGAACTTATACCGATACTTTGAAAAAAAAGCACCGGTTCCAAACTTTGCTCGGATCTTAACATTGGTACATTTAATAGAAGCTTTAAAACCATTAAAAAAGTAAAAGCAATGATAGGACCAATTGCAACAGCTATCCCTCCGGCAAGTGCATTGACAGCTAAACGAATTGTCATATAGCGGCTTTTTTTCATACGGTATTGTATATAATGATGGAATCCTGTTTGTATATCTGTTCGATAGGAATTCGCGAACGGCATGCATGCGATAATTGGAAATGTAATGACAATATATGATGCAGTACCAGCGTTATAGCCTTGTAAAAAGGCGTATACAATTGAAATCACCCCGCTATTAATCCATATTAATGCTTCCAGCATACCAATAAACACTAGTAAAATAGAGGATACCATTGTGATAAGTCCCATTTTGGATAACAATGCTCTTTTAAACTCTTGTTTGATATACATCAGCAACTCATAACACCTCAACTTTCATCATTTTTAATCAATTGATTGAATGACCAAAAATTGAGGTTTTTTATCAAATCGATTAATTAGGTGTCCACGTTCCTGCAGTATCAACTGATTCAAATGTTCCTATTGAAGTAGATATATTTAAATAAACCTTTTCTCCTACTAATGAACTCGCATTCCCTAAATAATCCATTGGAACAGTCTTACGTTCTGAGTACATTTCTTTTGTTGTTACATTTCTAGTCCCCTTTTCTACCCATGACACTAATTTGCCCCTCTGTATATACGACACTAAATTGTAAGCACTGCCCGTATTTTCTTTAACGGCATCATTAGTTTCTAAATCACTTATTACTTGAACTTTCCCTGAATATTCGTGATAAGTTGGGGACGCATTTGCAAATGAACCAAACCCTATAGTCAACAAACTAACAGCTACAATACTAGCAAAAAGTTTAGATTTCTTCATTTTGCTCTCCTTCGGATTGTAATGTGTTTCTCACTATTTTCGGTCATTCAATTATTATAATTTTACTATTATTCAGTTTATTTCGTAAAGTATTTTTTGTTAAAATCACTATATTTAATTAACATTTTATTAACAATAATATAAAGTTACTATTTTTCCATTCCATACTGTTTCGTGTTATACAAAAAGACCAGCTACTTTTTATTTATAAGTAGCTAGTCTTCCTCTATATGTTTCAATACTGTTTAGCGTTTTATCTCAAATTCCTGTGGGCCTGCATATGGTGGGGCAATGTAATATTCGTAGAAAAAGATGACAGGGTTCCCTTGTTCATTGATATAGAAGTTTTTAGATGTATACTCATCTATTCCGCCAACTCCCTTTGAAGCATAGTATTGCTCATAATACCATAATAGATTTGCATCATCTTTCGCACGTTCTTTCACTTGACGTTCAATCTCTGGATCTACTTTTTTCTCGTAATCTGGACCAAGTATATCAGCGAGTGTTAGTTCTTTTCCTGTTTTCAGGTCAATATTATAAAAATATTTCGTGTCAAACGTTAGTCCGTTTGTTGTTTCTGTTTCATTAATGATAAATGACAAAGTCTGTTCATTTGAACTTTTCACTTCGTAATCAAATTTGTATGTGCTAGGCGTATAGTCAATATCCTCGGCATCCTCTCCTTCCCCAAGGAAGTTTTTCTTAAACTCAGCTGAGTCTTGCTTTGCCTTCTCCGCAAGGCTCTCAATTTTTTCCTTAATCATCGTATTGATTTGATTTTCTATTGACGGATTAGCTATATCAGTGAATTGTGGAATTTTAATATGCGCATCAATAAAATCGGTCTTTTCTATATATTCATCAATTGTAATTACTTTGGCTACAGCCCCTAGTACAGGAACCTTTGACACCGCCAGTGCAAATGTAGGGCTTAAGTTTACAAAGAACATAAATATAAGACATGCCGTTAAAGGAATTGCAATAGATTTCATTTTCATAATTGTTACTCTCTTCTTCGGTACTGTTTCATTTTCAGCCATCGATAGTACTTTTTTTCGTATCAATTCCTTATTCGCTAAGTTTTCTTCAATAACACGTTTTAATACTTTTCGTTCATGCTCCTTCATTTAGCTTCAACCGTCCTTCCCAAACTTTTTTCGTATTTCGTGAGTGGTGCGGTAAATATGATTTTTTATCGTGGATTGATTTAAATGCAGTAATTGAGCAATTTCAGGAATTGATAGTTCAGCATAATAAAATAGGTAAAATACCTTTTGCACTTTTTGTGGTTTTGTTTGCAAAAAGCGCCAAATATCCGATAGCACTTCTTTATTTTCTAATGTAATCTCTATTTCATTTTCGTATAGCTCACTATTTATATCCGCCTGATTATATTCTTTATCTTCTTTATTTATATCAAACAACGGTATGATACTTTTTACTTTTTCCTTTAAAGAATAATGGTTGTAGATTTTAGATTTAGCGATTCGTATTACATAGGCCTCTGGATTTTTAATGTAATCGAGTCCCTTTTCCTTTAGTATTTGATAAAGCGCTAAATATATTTCTTGAATAATATCAGGAATAACACTCGTATGATTGCATTTACTAATGACATATATTAAACATTGATGATAAGTTTTGTCATAAATTTCGTTAAATTTTTCTTCGACTACTTGCGTATCCAAAGACTCACCTCCCTTTAATGATACGAGGGAATGCAATCTACGAATGATTGAACAAACATCTTGAATGTTTTAATTGATTAGTTTTGTTTCCCGGCACAATCAATTGCCAAAATAGGGATCGACTTTTTCTTCTTTTAGCGTTAAAAGTTCCGATACTGTTACAAATTCATATCCTTCTTTTTTTAGTGACATTAATAACTCTGGTAAAGCCTCTGCTGTTGCTGTATGAATATCATGCATTAATACGACAGATCTATTTGTGACATTACTTAAAATTTCTTTTTTTATCGTTATTGGATTACGACTTTTCCAATCTAGTGAATCAACAGACCAAAGAATGGTAGTATAATTATTTGACGTTGTATAGTTTAAAATATCTTGATTGTATACCCCATATGGAGGACGAAATAAAGTTGATGTTATACCTGTTGCCATTTCAATAATATTGTTCGTTTTATCTATTTCTTCTATCATTTCTTTATGCGTCAATTTCTTTAAATTTGGATGACTAAAAGTGTGATTTGCTATTTCATGACCCTCAGCAGCTACTTGTGCCGCAATATTTGGATACATTTCAACTCTGTTCCCCAACATAAAGAAAGTTGCTTTTGCATCATGCTGCTTTAAAGTTTGTAATACCCGTGGTGTTACTTTTGAGCTCGGCCCATCATCAAATGTAAGGGCTATGTATTTTCCATCTGGATTTAATGCAATTGATTCTACTACTTCTTCTATTACTTCCACATTAGGTTCAATTTCTTCTGCTATTACTTCGGTTTCTACAAGGCTTGCCTCATTACTTACAAAATTTTCAGCTTGTCCATGCTCCTCGATTTTTCCACCTAATAAGTAATAACTAGTTCCTAGCATTATAGTAAAGAACACAATGACCGCCACAATTCTAGCCCATCTAATTCTTTTCCTTCCTTTCATTCCAATACACCTTTCTTTTCTAAAATTAATCTTTATAAAATAGAAGAGAATAAGAGAGTTGAAAAAGTTTCAATGAATTTTAAAAAAATATAATTTTTTTGTAGCAATTGTGCTTTAGCATTTTTCTACCCAGCCAATCTGTAAAAAACACATTAAAAATAGCACAGTTCTGTGAATGCTACTACTTAAATGGCTTCTTTATTATAAAAAACAGGTCTCTAATGAGTACCTGTCATTTGCTATTGCTTATATGATTAATCAACAGCTTTTCCACTTGTGATTTAAGGGCCTGATTAGCGTAGCGGAGCACTACATCATTACCTGCCGTCGCGACTTGCACGTCACTAAAGTATTCATCTACAGGCTGCCATCCTACTACTCGTATGCGGTGCTGTGCAAGCTGACGTTTGAGGTTAAAATATTCTTGACGCAGTTCCTTGAGCAATGAATCCATTAAAGGTAGAAAGACTATTTTCATTTTAAATTGTTCTGTTTTTTTATAATCGATTTGCAATGACTTCACAGCTAACTCCAACAACAAATATTTGTGTAATAACTGTCTCTCCTCAGCTTTAATCATAATAATCAGCTTCCAATTGTGCTGATTGTACATGCTGTAAAGGAATGCGTTTAGTTTTTATAAGTGTCTCCAGTATAAGTTCATTGGTATTGAAATTAATCGATTTTATTAATCCAATCCATTGCGTAGTTTTACTGTCCATCCATACTTCTAACTTAATATTTATTTGCTGATTATAGGCTTGATTTATTGTTTGTTGTAATTCTTCTAACTCCCAATCCGTTAGCTCTCTTGGTGGCTCTACATATTCTATTTGTTTACACGCTCTAAGCAGCTCCAAATGTTCTGGTAACATCATCGATGCCCATTTAATATTCCCTCTATCCTTTATCATTCCACTCACTCCTATGCCAAATGACCACCAACTAAGCGATCTCGTTTAATAGCTGTACCAGCTTTTGTATAAGAAACTGCTCTTAATATTGAAGTAGCTCCAAACCTATTGCGTATTGCATCCATTGTAGGACCAATGATTTGACGTTGTGGTTTACGTTCATCAAATAAATCCAATTGAATGCTATGTTCTTTCTCTAGGTTGGATATTCTGACTGATAATTGTCGTGCTGGCTCTCCAGCAAAATGTTCATCCAGTAATTCAATACAAGCTTTATACATCACAAGCGTTTCACTTGTCGGCACTGCAATTGTTTTAGAACGATGAAACCCTTTGGTCATAGCATTGTGACTATACGAAAGACCTAAGCTGATTGTACGGCCAACAAACCCTGCATCACGTGTTCGTTTCATTACGTCTTCGCACATTTCTAGGAGCACTACCGAAATCTCTTTTCGTGTGTGATAATCCCTCATTAGCATTTGACCCTTCCCAAAACTTAAAGCTCCGTTTGTTATTAACGGCTCTCCTAATTTGGACAAATCTATTCCCCATGCATGGTAATAGAGCTGATTGCCCATTACACCAAAGCGCTTTTCTAATTCTTCTAAATCTGTATGAGCTAAACCACCAACAGTTTGTATTCCCATAGCATTTAGATTTGATTCCATTCGTTTTCCTATGCCCCACATTTCGGATAGAGGTCGTACAGGCCATAATTTCTTTGGAATATCCTCATACGTCCATTTGGCAAAACCCGTTTTCTTGGCATCAAGGTCTAAAGCTAATTTAGCTATTAACATGTTTGGACCCATACCTACTGCACTAGGTACATTAAATTGATCAAGAATAGCTTTTTGTATTTCCTTAGCCGTTTCCTCAGGCGAGCCCCATAGCTTTTCAGTGCCAGTTAAATCAACAAAGCTTTCGTCCACACTATATACATGTATAGCATCAACCGGTACGTAATTAGAAAGCAATTTGGTAATCGTCATCGACATTTGAATAAAGAAACTCATTTTAGGCTCAAACAATCTAATGTCAGGATGCTTTGGTATCTCATAGCGTCTACTTCCAGTTTTGATTTTAAATTTCTCTTTCATCAGTGGTGATGCGGCAAGTACTACGCTGCCTGGTTGGTCAAAGTTGGCTACTACTGCAACTGGAGTTTCAAGAATATCTAGCCCATGTAACATTGCTACGCAGCTTGCATAAAAACATTTCATATCGATACACATAATAGGTCTATTTGGCATTCCTTCATAATTCATACAACTTCACGTCCCTTACTAACAATAGGAATAATGGCTAGAACATTGCTGATTAAAAAAGTACGCCTTGCATGTCTTGTAAAACAAAATGCTTGAAATGAATCGCCAACAATTTTAATGACTTTTACACGCCTTTTTGTCACGGAACCATCTTTCGCTATATACATCATGTTCACTAATTGACTGCGTTGCATAACTTTAATCAGTTGCTCTCTCATCTTAGTTTCCTCCTCAGTGCCAGTCATTCAAAAATTTTTGTATCCAATAGCAACCATTTTTGTTCGCTTCAGGTTACCTAATTAGTATTGGCACAATAATTTTCCCCTTTACCTATCTTATGTAAGAACACTTGTTTGTATACATAATAGAACAAATGTTTGTATCTTGGCAAGATTAAATTTTTGGAAACAAAAAAAGACCAGTTACTCAAATAAGTCCCTGGATTATCCATATATAGTAGACGTCTGTAAAATGACTAAGCAGTATCTAAAATCGCATTTTTCTGATGTTTGTTATGTGGATTCACACAATACTAATTAATCCCAAGTACTCCCCCTACTTAAGAATGATTGAAAATTATTGAAATAAGTATAGAACATCCTATTAAAGTCTATTCTAAAAACTAAGCAAGAAATGTGAGGAGCCTACAATTCAATATGAAATTTAAACTATCTTTCTGGAAAAAGAAAACTCCTGTAGAAGTGCATATACCTAAAGAAAATTCCGAGAGAATTGCCCAATCAACAGATTGTTTTATTCAGTCAATAAAAGACGCTACGAATAATCCATATGATTTAATTATTAAGTCGCTTCCACCCAACATTACCCTTATTTATATTGATAATTTAGTGGATAAACAGACATTAAACAATGATATTATAGCTAATTTACAAAACAAAACAAATGAAACACCAGAAAACATAAAGGATAACCTCTCGATACCTGAAGTCAATGTAACCAGTCTTCTAGAGGAAGCAATAGAAGCAATGGTAAATGGGTCTGTTGTTATCCATGTAGATGAGTTCGCACAACTAATAGTAGCAAATATTGCAAGCCGAGAATCACGGTCATTGTCTGCACCTGAAAATGAATCACAAGTGATTGGAACACAGGTTGGATTTAATGAGAGCCTTGCTACGAATATTTCCTTAGTTCGTCGCTACATAGTCAACCCTGATCTATGTATTGAAAAAATAAAAGTTGGACAACGTACAAATACTTCCATCACGCTTATCTATATGAATGGTATTGCCTCCGAGCAAATGGTGAATACGTTACATCAAAGAATTAAAGATCTTAATATAGATGCGTTACTCGATAGTGCGGTTCTAGCTGAAATGATTGACGATAACTCAATGTCCGTCTTTCCTCAAATGTTGTTGACTGAAAGGCCCGACAGATTTTGCAATTGTCTATTAGATGGAAAGCTGGGCATTATCGTGGATGGTAGTTCGATGGCAATTGTTTGCCCTCAATCTTTTACTGAATTTTTTCAAAGTCAGGAAGATCAAAACTTAAGATGGCAAATTGCTACCTTTGTTCGAATATTGCGCCTTACTGCATTCTTTATATCTGTTTATTTAACACCGATCTACGTTGCAGCGTTAACTTTTCATTATGAGGTAATTCCTCAAGCTTTCTTAGTTCCATTAAGTGAGTCCAGAGCTTTAGTCCCTTTCCCACCAATATTTGAAGCACTACTTCTTGAATTTATTATTGAATTACTGAGAGAAGCTGGGGCAAGATTACCAACAAAAATCGGACAAACAATCGGTATTGTTGGTGGTATCGTAATTGGAACGGCAGCCGTACAGGCAGGTATTACAAGTAATATATTACTTATTATTATTGCATTAAGCGCCTTGGCGTCTTTCACTTCACCAAGTTATATGATGGGTAATGCTATTCGGCTTATTCGGTTCCCAATTATAATACTAGCAGGATTTTGGGGTTTTTATGGTATAATGTTGGCCTTTTGCTTTATCTTAATTCACCTTTTACGTCAATCTAGTTTAGGTGCACCGTATATGTCTCCACTTTATCCACCTAGAATGAGAGAAATGCGGGATAGTGTTATTAGAATGCCTATGCCATTAACGGCAAAAAGACCTGCCCTGACAAGGCCCTCTAATCAGGAAAAGTACGACGCTGAACCTATAAAACCGGAAGAAAGTTAAATTGAAGGTGAAATAAATGAAAAATCCGTTACAACTTAGCCCTAAAGACATGATAAATGCTTATTTGCTTTTTTTTGTTATCCACGGTGCTCAAGTAGGAGTCGGTATACAGGGATTTCAACGTATTGTGTACAAAGATGCAGGACATGATGCATGGATTTCAGTTCTGTTGGCGGGCATTGCCACACATATCGTCACTTTTTGTATGATAAAAACATTGGAAATATACGGTTCTAATGATTTATATGGGATACAGCAAGATATCTTTGGCAAGTGGATAGGCAATTTTTTGAATGCAGTGTATATAGCTTATTGTTTTGTAGCATTCTTTTCTGTTTTACGGAATTATATTGAAGTGATTCAAGCATGGATTTTCCCTAGTATAGGTACATGGTTTCTATCAGCTACTTTACTAATAATCATAATATATGCCTTCACCGGTGGACTTCGAGTAATTGTCGGTGTTTCTTTTTTTAGTATCGTACTCTCTTTATGGATTTTCCCTATGCTATTATTCCCAATGAAGTTTTCAACAGTAGATAGTCTACTCCCTATTTTAGAAACGAACTTTAGTTCAATATTAAAAGGTGCACAATCAATAACTTTTACAATTATTGGATTTGAAATTCTTAATATTATTTACCCTTTCATAAAGGACAAAAAAAACGTCAGCAAGTATGCACATATGAGTTTGTTGGCTACAACTATCCTATATCTAGCTGTGATGTTGGTTTCCATTACTTACTACAGTGAAGGAAAACTACTAAAAACAATATGGGCAACATTGACATTATTTAGTTTTATCAGCTTTCCTTTTATGGAGCGATTTGAATTTGTGGCAGTTTGTTTTTGGATGTTGATTATTTTACCAAATCTTTGTCTCTATTTATGGGCTGCTTATCGAGGAACCCTACGATTAGTAAATATAAGTGGAACGAAATTCGTGTGGATTTTCTCTATTCTTATTTTCATTGCCACATTACTCGTTCAAACGCGCACCCAAATCAATACGATTAACACACAATTCGGAAAAGTAGCTTTTTATATTATATTTGTTTATCCAATTTTCTTATTTATCATCGCCATTCTGAAAAAAACATTTATATCAAAGAAGGAGCATCAAAATGAAAAAGCTTAGGCACATTATTATTCTTCTTTTATTATTTATTTTTTTATATGGATGTGCAGAGACCAATATTCTAGATCAAGTGGGCTTAACGACTTTAGTTGGCTACGATGTTGGAAAGGAAGAGAAAATAGCTACGACTGCCGTTATTCGTGAAGTAAATCCCGAATTTCAGAGTAATGTAGAAGTCCTTACAACAGAGGATACCACTAGTAAAGGAAATCGGATGAAATCTAATCGAAAGCTAGCTAAAAAGATTATGGTCGGTCAAATGAGGGTTATATTATTTGGCGAGGAAGTGGCGAAAGATGATCTTCATTATTACATTAATACAAATCTGGAAAATGCAAGCGTAAGCAATGGTTTGTATATGGCTGTCGTAGAAGGCGAAACAGCACCATTACTTAAATACGAATATAAAAATATTGATGATATTGGTCAGCATATATATAAGCTTTTAGAACAAAACATTAAACAAGAGTATATGATATCCCCAACACTTCATGAGATTGCGCACGATTATTATACGACCGGTAAAGATATAGCTATGCCTATTTTAAAAAGAGATAAAGAACTTGTTGAATTAAGTGGAGTAGCCCTATTTAAAGGCGGCAAAATGGTCAGCAAACTCTCGGCGAAAGATAGCTTTTACATCAAGGTTGTCAGAGATACATTTAAGGTAGGGATTTTTGAAACCACATTACAAGAAGATGATGTGACCTCAACATTATTGAAAAAAGATGAGAAAATCCCTGTAGCATTTGATGCCATTCAATCCAAAAGAGACATTAAATTAGTCGATGCTTCTAAAACAGAGTTTGACCTAAACATCAAAATGAAGGCCAGAGTATTAGAAATACACAAAGATATAAATCTAGGCAATCCTAAGCAGGTAGCAGAACTTGAAGAGGCCATTAGTAAAAAATTATCAAAGGAAATATCTAGAGTTATTGCACAAAGCCAGGAAGTCCAGTCAGATGTCTTTGGTTTTGGCGAGAAATATAGAAGCACTGTGCGAAACTCGAATCTGACAAAAGAAAAATGGCATGAGATGTATAAAGACATCAAAGTGAATGTGAAGGTCGAATTTGTTATCGTAAGAAATGGTGTTTTTGAATAAATTGCATTGTTTTCGTTCAATAGTTAAAGCAAAATTATTTTGATTCCTTATTTACTTGTTGGCCAGTCATAACGGACAAAAAATCATGAAAGAATTTTTCATAATTTAAATCAAATGCAATACGATGCATTTTTTGCCCATTCTTTAGGTTTTCGTATGGTCGGGTTTCCGTAATACTTTGCCCCCGTGCAGGACCGTCTAATTTATCGACGACTGTAACAGGATAGGACTCATACGTGAACATGTCGGGATTAATGATAGCCATAATGGTTAGTGCATCGTGGAGAGGACTCCCTAAAAGTGAGGGGTCCCTTTCTTGATAAAAACGCGTATAGTATTCCATTAATAGTTTAAAGATTTTCGCCTTCCCAAAATGATCAATATAGTCAACCATGCCGGGTGTAACAATGGCTTTTTGTGTTGCATTTAAAGGAATAATTGTCACATTCGTAGCGTATGTGAGTACAATATTTACCGCAAAAGGGTCTCCATGAAAATTCGCCTCAGCGACAGTAGTTATATTTCCTGGAACCCCAAAAGCGCCACCCATAATATAAAATTCCTTCACGTTTTTCATTAAATCTTTGTAGAAGATAAACATCGTGGCAAGTGAGGTGAGCCGACCAATATTTACGATGATCAGCTCATCCTTATATTTTTTAATGATATTTACGATTTCCAAAAAATTTTCAGTTTTTAAATCGTAGTCTTCATTTAGTATGATTGGTCCAAGCCCATGTTCTCCATGAATTTCCGGAAAGTATGTTGGCTGTTCGCCAGTTAAAGGTACTTCTGCCCCTAAAATAACAGGGATTCCCTTAGGAAAATTAAACAATTTCAGCAAATATAAAATATTGGCCACTGCAACTTCTCTAGAAACATTTCCGTAATCTGCAACTAATCCAACAATTTCTATTTCTTGATGTAGTCTAGCATAGATTAACGCAGCTGTATCATCAATGCCAATATCTCCAAATAAAAGCACTTTTTTCACCAAAGAGCCCCCTTTATTTCCAATAAAGCTCACTTATAGAAGGCTTGAAATGCTTAAGGCGACACCTATTTCGAACTTTTTATCAAAATAGTACAAAGTATATTAGGAAAGTATTACATGCAGTCCATTTAACATAGAGGGTGCTTATAAAGCCTCCTACAACCTTTATTTAATAGTAAATAAAATGCAATCGTATTTTCAGAAAAGGTAACTAAACACACCCTATAGCAGTGCAAAATATGGCTGATAGATTGGATAACAATAATACGGTGGTCGAACGCCTATACTCGGTGCTAACCAAGAATAATTTAAATAATAAACCTCCACTTCCCCCGCTTTATTTTCTAATAGCCTAGTGATTTGTGGAAAAAACTCAATCATCATACTATACCCCCCTCTTTCACCCTTGAAAATTCAATGTTTTCACATAAAAAATCAAGCATACATAGTATATGAATATAAGGAGTGATTCGTTATTAATAATGGTTATTCAAATGATTGGAATTCTAAAAACTATCATGAATTGATTGAACAAATTCGAACATATCAAAAATGGTTTGAAGAAAACAAGAAAGAAGACCCGTATCCCCAATATCCTGTGTATGGCAAGATAACTCAATATAAAGAAGTGCCTATTACTCAGCTTGAACAGAGACAATTCCGCCAACCAGGGTTAGAAAATTTAATGGTGCCTAAACCCATTATTGAAAACCCTCATTACAAAGGTAGTGGAAAACTAAAAGGGAAAGTCGCTCTAATTACTGGGGGTGATAGTGGAATGGGAGCAGCCGCTGCCATTGCCTTTGCAAAAGAAGAAGCCAATGTAGCAATTGCTTATTTAGATGAGCACGAAGATGCTTTAAGAACAAAAAAAAGAATTGAGGAATTGGGAAAAGAGTGTTTACTACTACCTGGGGATCTTCGTAATAAAAAACAATGTGCAAACATCGTTTTAGAAACTGTTAATACTTTTGGTCGCTTAGATATTTTATGTAACCATGTTGGTATTCAATTTCAGCAAAATGATCTCACAGAAATAACAGATGAACAGTTCGACGAAACTTTTAAACTTAACATTTATTCTCATTTTTATACTACAAGAGCTGCTCTTCCTTATTTAAAGGCAGGAAGCTCGATTATTGGAACTGCTTCGGTTGTAGCTTATGCAGGAGAACCTTTATTAATCGACTATTCTGCTACAAAAGGGGCAATCGTAGGGTGGACTCGATCTTTAGCAAAAAGCGTTGCAAAAAAACAGATTCGAGTAAATGCAATAGCACCTGGTCGTATTTGGACACCACTTATCCCTTCCAGTTTTTCCTCTGATGAAAACGCATTACACGGAACGAACTTATTTAATCGAATGGCTCAGCCTTTTGAAGTTGCTCCTACATTTGTATATTTAGCATCTGATGATTCTAGACATGTTACTGGGCAAGTATTACATGTAGATGGTGGTGAATCAACAAATTCTTAATTGAAGCTTTGCTAATATGTAGTATTCCAATTTGTTTGCAATCGGATACCCCATGTGTTGTTGGGTCGATGCAACAAGTGCTATAAAGCGATTAAAATCATTTTCAACATAAAAAAATGCCCGCTAGTTGATTAGCGAGCATAAAGCATTTGATGTCAGGTGCCTGGCACTTTTATTAAGTGCATTATTTACTTCTTACAAACAATAGTTTGTACCATTGATTAACTAAAAACGGTAAGAACGATAAGCTATAAATAAAGCCTAATTGTGCGCCAGTTAATGTGGCAACTTCAAATATATCCGTGAAAGATGGCACAAATAATACTACATGTAGAGCAACAAAGCCGATTAAAAATGCTAACCAAGTATATTTATTCGAAAATACACCGATGGCAAAGATCGACTGTTTGGATCTAGAATTAAAGCCATGTATTAGTCTTGATAAACATAAAGTTGTAAACGCCATTGTACTTGCTGTTAAAGTATCTCCTGTTGACAATCCTATTTCGAAAGCAACAGCCGTAGAAATAGCAATTAATAAACCTTCAAGTACCACTTGGGTCGTAAATATTCTATTTAGTAATGGTGTGTGAATATTTCTTGGCTTGTCCTTCATAGTGTTTTTATTATTTGGTTCCAGCCCGATGGCAATTGCCGGCAAACTATCGGTCAGCAAGTTAATAAATAATAGATGAACCGGCGCAAATGGAACTGGTAAACCTAAAATAGTCGCATATAAAACGACAAAGATAGCTCCTGCATTCCCTGATAGCAAAAATAAAATGGCATTTTTAATATTTGTATAAATACTTCTTCCATTTGATATTGCTTTGACAATCGTGGAAAAATTATCATCTGTTAAGATCATAGAAGATGCATCTTTTGCCACCTCAGTACCGCTTATTCCCATCGCGACACCTATATCGGCTTGCTTTAAGGCTGGCCCATCATTGACTCCATCCCCCGTCATAGCAACGACGTTCCCTTTTTCTTGCCAGGCTCTCACAATACGAATTTTTTGCTCTGGTGTTACGCGGGCATAAACTGAGAAATCTTGCACTTTTTCTTGCAGTTCCCGATCAGTTAATTTTTCAATTTCAGCTCCTTCAATCGCTTCACTTGGATCCTGTAAAATACCAATTTGTTTTGCAATCGCAGTGGCTGTTATTTTATGGTCACCTGTTATCATTACAGGTTTAATCCCTGCTTTGATACAACTTTCAACTGCTGCCTTTGATTCTTTTCTAGGAGGGTCCATCATTGCGATTAATCCGACAAAGATTAAGTCTCTTTCGTCTACAACGGAGATTGCTCGAGGTTCATATACCTCCTTGTACGTAATAGCCAAAACTCTTAAACCATTCATCGAAAAGTCTCGGTTAACTTCTTCGATTTTTTTCTTATGTTCATGAGTAATAGTTAATAAACCATTAGAAGTATTGATTTTTGTAATTTTTGAAAGGAGAACATCTAATGCTCCCTTCGTAATCATAATATTTTGCTGATTAATACGATTCACCGTGCTCATAAGTTTTCTATCTGAATCAAAAGGAAGCTCTGCTACCCTTGGACAATTTTCTCTGACGATTAATTCATCAAAGTCGTATTGCTTCCCTAATTTCACAAGCGCAATTTCAGTAGGATCACCAATTTCTTTATGATCTCTTTCCAACGCATCATTACATAATAGTGCCTTCCAAATCAGATCTTTTTCGATTGTGTTTTTCATTTGTAGCTGATCGTGTGAAATAACTTTTTGATCAACAAATACATGTTGCACGACCATTTTGTTTTCAGTTAAAGTTCCTGTTTTATCTGAACATATAACAGAGACACTTCCCAAACTTTCAACAGCAAAGAGCTTTCGTATAATAGCATTTTCCTTTGCCATTTTTTGTGTCCCAAAAGCCAACACAATTGTCACAATCGAACTTAACGCCTCGGGTATAGCAGCAACAGCCAATGAAACGGCAAACATAAATGATTCTACCAACTCACGGCCTCGAACAAGATCAATCGTGAAAATAACTACACAGATCATCGTGATTCCTAAAGCTAATTTCTCTCCAAATTGATCTAGGCTAACTTGTAGCGGAGTCTTCTTTTCTTTCGCAGTATCTAGCAAATTTGCTATTTTACCAATTTCCGTTTCCATTCCGATAGCTGTGACAATCACAATACCCCGGCCATTCGTAACAAAGCTCCCTGTGAAAACCATATTTTTCTTATCAGCAACCGTTACATCTTCCTTGATGGGATCAGAAAATTTCGCAACCGCTAAAGATTCACCAGTAAGTGAGCTTTCATTTATATGAAGATTATGGCTTTCTACTAATCTTCCATCAGCATTTATATAGTCACCAGCCTCCAAATACAGAAGATCTCCTACTACTATATCTTTAGACGGGATTTCGATAATCTGATTGTTTCGCATCACTTTCGCAATTGGAGAAGACAAAGCTTTCAAATTACCTAAAGACTTTTCCGCCTTTACATGCTGCACAGTACCGAGAACAGCATTTAAAATTATGACAATCAAAATGACAATTGTGCTTTCTACTTCACCTAATAGAAATGAAATAAAAGCCGCTATCATTAAAATAATTACTAATAAATCCTTAAACTGTCCGAAAAAAACGGCAAGTGTACTTATTTTTTTACCTTCCTCTAATACATTAAAACCATACACTTCTTGCCTCTTTTGAACGTCAGAATCACTCAATCCTTTATTGGTCACGCTCAATTTATTCATGACTTCTGCGGACGACTGCTGATGATATTGTGTCATTTCATTTATTTCTCCTTCCAGTGTAATTTTATTAGACTATCATACTCATGACGAAAAACGATTGCTGCTATTTTACTAACAATAGAGTCTCGCAAAACTCGAATAGACCATTATAACTTATGTGTCATTCATCGTAGAGCTGACTATTTCAATAGAAGGAAAACGTCTATTAAATAGTCTTTTAGCTACCAAATTTCAATTTCCCTTGTATTTTCCAACTACAAACTCCGAAATTTCTTTCATGAATTTCGAGAAAATCACATTCTAAAATACGTTTCTCCAAATCTACTCCATCTTCAAATATTCGAACTATAACAATCTATTCCTTGTCCTAATCCAGTATGATAATAATTGATATAGAGATTTAATTTTTTATACTATTGTTGACGTAAACTTATAATATTTACCATATTAAGGGAAATAAAAGCCCCCTCGACTATTAGCGTCAAGGGGGCAAATTAACTTATCAAACACTATATTTAAATGATTTCAATGATACACAGAGTGCGAATACAAAGCATCCTATTAAGATAAATAGTGACTGGCACCAAATACTCCAATTAATTAGTAATGCGCCATTAATTCCATTTAAAAACCATTCAAATGGATTGACCATACTGATATATTGCATGATTTTAGGAGAATTCTCCATTGAGAAAAATGCATTACTACAAAGTAGCATAGGTAACATGAGTGCATTTGCCGACATACTTAAATGCCCTTCATTGTTCACTAAGCTTGAAACAAAAAAACTCAGAAAAACGAAACTTAATGAAGCGATTAAAATAATGGGTGCCATTAAAAGAAGAGCATTTAGCGAGAGCTGTAATGGATGAACGGCTTTGAAAAACAAAAGCACAATATATGAAAGGACTATAGCAATTAAAGACCATGCACATGAAACGCTAATAATATATTTCCATAGAGGTATAGGGGTTGCATGAAGTAAATTGTAAACGCCTCTCCTCCGTTGTGATAAAGAGATAAAAGCCGTAGTCATGAATGAATAAAAGAAAACACTAGTTGCAATAATTCCCTCCACATAGTTTGCAGAATAGCTAGGAGCAAATATCCTTAAGGCAACAATCGCAGCAAATGGCATTAAAATCGACCAAAAAAGTAGATACATGTCTTTCATACCTAATTTAAAATTTAAAATGAAAATAGCCTTCATTTTATCCTTCTCCTTCACTTCGTTAATTCAAAAAATAAATCTTCTAAATCTTCAATATGATATTTCTTTAGTAAATCATTATAACAACCATTCGCAACGATTTTACCTTTATTCATAATCATGATTCTGTCAGCGACTTTTCTCACTTCTAACATGTCGTGTGAAGCGAATAAAACCGCAACACCTTTTTCTTTTAGACTTATAATCATATTTTGAATTTCCTTTTGACCTCTTGGATCTAACCCTGCAGACGGTTCATCCAAAATAACTAATTTCGGATTATGCAAAGTTGTCACAACAATAGCTAAACGCTTTTGTTGCCCTAAAGATAATTTAATAGCAGGCGTCTTTTTTACATGTAATAAATCAAAGGAGGCGAGTTTTGCATCAATCATTTCATTGGAAAGAACAACATTGTATAATGCAGCGAATAGTTTTACATTATCCTCTACCGTGAAGCCTTCAAAAAAAGGCGTTGATTGCAGCTGCGTACCAATCTCACTTTTAAAATTTGGCGTCCAGTAATCGATTGTCCCAGCATCTTGAGGAGTAATACCAAGAAGCATACTAATAGTTGTCGTTTTTCCAGCTCCATTAGATCCTATCAGTGCAATCGTCTCCCCCTCTTCTATATCGAAATTTATAGCATCCACAACACAATAATCCTTATAATTTTTCGTTAAATTACAAGCACTAATTAGTTTTTTCACTTTTTGCCCTCCAGTTCAATATTGAATACTCAACTTTGACTATATACGCATTTTTTAACTCTCTCATTCGAGAGAGTTATTTTTGCATAATCTTTATAGCTTGCTGAACAAATTTTAATTGCACTTTCACAATTTCTAACATATTATCAAATGCTAATTGCGTTAGTTCAGGAATTTCTCCTTGCATCGCGTTCATTTTTGCATTATAACCGACCGATATTGCTTTTTCTTCATCCTCTAAAATTTTCTGTTGCTTTTCTAATGCACGAATTGCTTTTTCATTAGGAAGCTTAAATGCAAAGGACACACCAGAATACAATGTAGTTGGATAAACAACAGAAGATTTTTCGAGAGCTTCGATAATTAATTGTTGCTCATATAGTCTTCCCTTTTCAGTAATTTGGTAAATCGCCTTTTGTCTATGTCCTGTCGATTCAATACTGGCTACCTCGATATATCCATCCTTTTCAAGCTTCTTCAAAGCATTGTAGATAGAACCAATAAGAACGCCGCCCCATCTTTCGGCATCGTTCATTTCAAGCATTACTTTAATATCGTAGCCTGTCATTGGCTTTAGGCCTAGCATCGCAAGAACTAATAATCTAGTCACAATAATCACCTTTTTATATTCAACGTTGAGTAAATTGAATATAACTGCATTTTTATCGTTTGTCAATAGGTACTTACCTAATTCCTCTTAAGACAATCGCAACTTATCGACAATGATTTCAAAAGATTTATAATACATAAATACAACTATAATTTTTTATTTTGTGGTATACTACTTCGAGTAGCACCATCAAAGGGCACAACCAATTCTTTAGCTGTAGCGTATTTCATACGTTGCAGCTTTTTTTATTGTTTTTATTAAAAAGAATATACTCCAGCACTATTTTACAATATAATGTATGAACTAGAAAATATTAAAAAAAGCTTTTTAAATAGCTTTCCTAAATTATTAAACTCACTAAGGAGAGAATACGATGAATGTAGAAAGAATCTTTGAAAGCTTCCCGCTATTAAGTTCAAGCAACCTACAATTTAAAAAAATTGAAGAAGGCCACTTAAACATGCTATTTGCCATCTACGATAATGAAAATGTATTTGAGTTTTGTGGCATAATTCCGAAACACAATATCCAGACAGTCCAAAAAATGATCGGTCACTTTGAACGTGATTTCACTAAAAAAAGCAGGGTGAAATGGGGTATTTTTTTAAAGGATCAACCAAATACATTAGTCGGCATAATAGAAGCGATGGATTTTAATCAAAAAGTGAACATGGTAACAATTGGTTACTATTTAGCTGAGGACTATTGGAATAAGGGCATTGCAACGGAATCTGTGCAAACAATTATAAAATTTCTATTTGATGAAGCCGACATCAATAGAATTCAAGCAGAGGTTATGCCGATGAATGATGCGTCAAAAAAAGTGCTTTTAAAAAGTGGCTTTATCAAAGAAGGATTATTCAGACAAGCTTCATTCTGGTCTGGCAAAGGCGTTATTGATTTAGAAATTTACAGTATCCTGCAAGAGGATTACAATAAATAAATTATAGAGAACTTGGATTGGAAAGTACGTTTAGTATCATTAGCTCAACTTTACGTTATCTTTTCCTAATCAATAAAAGCACGCTAAACAGGACTATCTGTTTAGCGTGCTTTCACTTGTCTATCTTATATGAATGTTTGTTTCATTAAACAGCGCCATAAACTGAATCTACAATCATGCATTAGATTTCATTTCTTGCCATTTCCAATATGCTTCATATAGCATATCGTGTAGAAATTCCTCATACTCTCGCTCCTCATCTAGACCTCTCCGTTCTAGTTTTAGCCCTAACCACACCGTATCATCATATCTAAATTTAGGATCACCAACACCATCTATAATACAGAAAAAGTGAAAAAAAAGTGAAAGCATCCGATCGCGAACAATCTTTTCAATGCCACATATACTATGAAAATCAAATTCATTTGCTTTTAACGCTTTAATTTCCTCAGCAGTTAATTTAAGCTCATCCTCTACGCCTATTATCGCGTTTTCTGGATGACGTAGGCTATTACCCATTCTAGAGTATTCTTCAATTAATTCATGAACCTCCATTAGTAAACACATTTGACTATCCATCTAAATCACCACTTTTAAGTTAATTTAGAAAAAACCAACAACTATCATCGCTAAGCCATTTCCTTAGAACTTATTTACTTACACCATACAGTTTAAAAAGTTCGCCTGATTCATATTGTTCAAGAACTATGCTTGCCTCAAAACTGGTTATATTCTGTTCCATTCCTGTGATCTTTTCAAGCATTTTTACAGCATCAGCTCTGCGATAGTCAACTACAATTGCATAAATACTGCAAACATATAAGACAAAAGAATTTTCATGTAAAAATAACTCATCTAACACGGCAGTTGCAAGTTCAGATGATTGTTTTAGTTGATCCAAAATAGCTAACAGCGCCTTATTAGATTTGTTTCCTCTTTTATAATCTCCCGTCATCGGCGTTTGTTCTGCTATCAAGCAATGATTAATAAACTCATCTACTAATATTTTCGTATCTTTCATATATAAACACCTACTATATATTAGTTTAGCAAGCCTAACTTTGTATTAAATAAGCTTACCGACATTTACGAAAGCTGTTCTTTTCTATTGTATGAATGCAGACATACTAATTAGTTTTCATTCTATTTTTTTAATTTTCTTTTAATATCTGATGCATGTAAATCAATCTTTTCTTTATCTTTCAAAGCGTTTCTACACGCTAAAAATCCCAATATTAGCATTGCTATACTTAGAGGAGCAAATAAGAGGAGAAACACCTCTTTGCTTACTTTATTAGTAAAGAATAAAATTAGTACAAGGATTGCAATTGCAGTAATATAGCTTACATATTTATTATATTTGAAAGACATACGATGCACCCTTTCTAGCTTTAAATTATTTGATATTTCAGTTAATTTAATCTAGTATATAAATAATAACACACTTAGGAGGTGCATGATATGAAATTAACACAAAAAATAACTAGTTTATTTGCCGCTTTTCTTTTATTGAGTGCAACTTTAAGTAGTGCTACATATGCAGATTCACTAGTTCCTTCAGCGGCTATTAAGACAGAAGAAATTACTGGTACTAATGATTTAATTAAAACAAACGAAAATGGTGTTGCGGAAAATGATTTTAATATTATTAATCTACCGAGTGAGTTTGATGATGGAATTCTTCTGAAAAGTAAGGGGACCGGAGAAGATTTAAAAATTGGTGTACCGAATAATATGAAGTTAAGTAAACCTACAATTACAGAATCAGGCAGCTATGAGTATATGAATGACGGACCAGTAGACTTGATTTTGCAACCGACGGAGTTTGGAGTTAGAAGTATTATAAACATTAAAGATTCAAGTGCTCCAAAGGAATATAAATTTGAGTTGGATATACCAGAAGGACATAAGCTGATTTCATCTGCTGATTACTTTGGTGACGTCCCTGGAAATGAGTTAGATACAGAAGAAGTCTTTATTGTAGATGAAAATAATATTATTCAAAGTGTTTTTGGGAAAGCGTGGGCAGTTGATGCTAATGGTGTAGATGTACCCACTTATTATGAAGTGGTTGATAACACTTTAATTCAAACCGTGAATTTTAATGAAAATACTGCATTTCCTGTATTGGCAGATCCAGATTGGGTAGCAATAGGAGCATGTAGTGCAGCTTTAGTTTGGTTTGTTGGTTCAAATTTATTTGTAGCAGCTAAAATTATCAAAGTTAGAAATTATATTAAAGCTCTCGGTGGTTTTAAAGAAAGTGCAAAATTAATTGCGGGTGCTACATCTTGGGAAGAAAAATTACGTGTGGGGGGATCAGCTTTACGTAGTTTAGCAGCAGAAATTACAGGTGTTACAGGTTTGTATGCGTGTACTAGATTCTTTAATAAATGATGAAAATATTTTAAAATGACTTGAGAAGAGTAGACAAAATCGTCTGCTCTTTTTTGTCGTGCTGTGGATGCTAGTATGAGGCAGGAGAGGATTACAATAAATAAATTGTTATGGGCGTGCTGATTAGGTTTTTCAATGTGAACCTGTTTTTTTCTTTTAAATCGGTATTACTTCTTTCTGTTATGCAAAACGCAAAACAAGAACACACATTCCCCCTCTTTTATTTCTTTATCGTGAATATTTAGTTTCATACTATGATCATGGTACGAGAAGATAATTTAAAACTATAAAATATAGCGTCGGATAATCTGTTGCTATTATCTAACAATTACATTCGCAACCAACAAAAAAAGATTGTAGATGCTCCCTAAAATTAGGATAATCTACAATCGAACTGCCTTATCTTCTACTTAATACTTTTAGCAGCTTGCTGAATAAGTGCAGCTACCATCGTATCCATTTGTGCAAAACGGTCATCCTTCGTTTGCCCGTTAACATAGCGATAATAAATTTGTTGGCAAATCACCGCTAATTTAAAATAAGCAAACGTTATATAATAGCCGATTGTTGAGACATCGCGTCCACTTTTTTCCGCATAGCGAGCGATAAATTCTTCTCTTGTATAAAAGCCAGGTAAAGTTGTAATCGGTGGCTCCCCAAGTGCGTACAACAACATTTTCGGATCATCTGCATGCATCCAGTAGCTCATGGCAACACCAAGATCTGCTAAAGGATCCCCAACTGTTGTCATTTCCCAATCAAAAAGCCCAATCATTTGTGAATAATCCTGTGAAAACATCGCATTGTTGAACTTATAATCATAATGAATGATTGTTGCCTCAGCATTTGTCGGTATATGGTCCTTTAGCCAAGCTGTTAGCGCTGCTACCTCTGAAAGCTCAGCAGTTTTCGCTTTATCGTAACGATCAATCCAGCTATGCACCTGGCGTTCCATAAATCCTTTAGGCTTGACCATGTCCTTTAATGGTGTTTCCATAAACGGGATGGCATGGAGCGCTACTAAAGATTCCACCATCTTTTCAGATAACTGACGGGCTAGTTCTACTGTCGTATCGGTACCCGGTGGAAAATGCGTATCCAATACAACACCCTTTTTTCGTTCCATTAAGAAAAAATCACTGCCGATAATGCTGTCATCATCGACATAAACATATGGTTTTGGCACAATTGCTAAAAACGGATGGAGTGCAGATAAAATTGTAAATTCACGCTTCATATCATGCGCCTTTTTTGCAACTGGTCCAAGAGGTGGCCTGCGAAGTACGACTTCAAAATCCGCTATTTTTAAACAGTAAGTTAAATTAGAATGGCCAGCACTAAATTGAGAAATTTCTAGTTTCCCCTCTGGTAAGTTTGAGAAATGTCGCTTTAAAAAAGCATATAATTGCTCTGCATCAATCCGTTCACTTGCCCTTACTTGCATCGTATCCATAGGAACCCCCCCTTAAATAATTGCACTCATTCCACCATCTACGACAATGACCTCACCTGTCACATAATCCGAAGCTGCTGCTGCTAAAAATAGTGCAACTCCCTTCAAATCATTTTCAGAACCTAAACGCTTTAACGGTGTAGCGCCCATTAAATAATCTTGTCCTCGTTCAATTAAGACATTCGACATTTTCGTTGGGAAAAATCCTGGGGCAATGGCATTGACGTTGACACCTGCTGGTCCCCATTTCACAGCTAAATCTTTCGTTAACGTAATGACTGCACCTTTACTAGCGTTATAGCCGATTGTATCCATAAAATCAGGTAGTGTACCACCAAGCCCTGCAATAGAAGCAATATTAATAATTTTCCCAGCGTTTTGTTCGAGCATCACTTTACCAACTGCCTGCGTCATTAAAAATGTCCCATTGACATTCACATCAAAAACCTTTTGCCAAGCCTCGTACGGCATGTCTACAGCAGGCGCACCCCATGAGGCGCCACTGTTATTTACTAAAATATCAATTTTCCCAAATGTCTCCAATGTTTTGGACACGACATTAGCTATTTCTTCGGGTTTTGTCACATCACAGGCAAGCGCAAGTGTCTGGACACCCAATTTCGCAAGCTGTGCAGCCACTTCCTCACAAGCCTCCACTTTTCGTGAGCATAGCACAACATTCGCACCAGCCTCTGCAAAGCCTTGGGCTATTTGTGTACCAAGTCCACGACCGCCACCTGTAACAATAGCAGTTTTCCCTTTTAAGCAAAATAGGTCAAGTACACTCATTTCACCAACTCCTTTTGCTTTGAGGCATGTTTTTTCAGTTCCAATTTCGCTATAGTATTGCGATGAACCTCATCTGGTCCATCTGCTAATCGCAAAGTACGGGAATTGGCCCATTGTGCTGCTAATGTTGTATCGGGTCCCACTCCAGCAGCGCCAAACGCTTGAATTGCACGATCAATAACACGTAAAGCCATATTTGGAGCAACAACTTTAATCATCGCAATTTCAGCCTTAGCCTCTTTATTGCCCACAGTGTCCATCATATAAGCGGCCTTTAACGTGAGCAATCTTGCCTGTTCAATATCAATTCGCGACTCTGCTATACGTTCACGCATTACGCCTTGATCTGCTAATGGTCGATGGAAAGCTTGACGCTCCTGTAAACGAATACACATTTCCTCTAAAGCACGTTCGGCTGCTCCAATTAGACGCATGCAATGGTGTATTCGTCCCGGACCTAGACGACCCTGTGCTATCGCAAAGCCTTTGCCTTCACCCCATAAAATATTTTCCACAGGTACTCGAACATTTGTAAACGTAACTTCTCCATGTCCTTCCGGTGCATGATCATAACCAAAAGCAGTTAGCATGCGCTCTATTTTGACACCTGGTGTATTCATCGGTACTAAAATCATTGACTGTTGCTCATGTATAGGTGCATTAGAATCCTTATGTTTACCCATAAAAATAGCGACTTTACAACGAGGATCTCCAGCCCCTGTTGTCCACCACTTATGGCCATTTAAAACGTAATAATCGCCATCACGTTCAATACTTGCCTCAATATTCGTTGCATCACTTGAAGCTACTGCTGGCTCTGTCATCGCAAAGCAAGACCGAATTTCCCCACGTAATAACGGTTCTAGCCACTCTTTTTTCTGCTGATCAGAGCCGTAGCGTACAAGTACCTCCATATTCCCCGTATCAGGGGCATTGCAGTTAAAGACTTCAGGAGCTATTAATGAACGCCCCATAATTTCACACAAAGGAGCATATTCTAAATTCGATAAACCTGCGCCATACTTACTATCAGGTAAAAACAGATTCCATAGCCCCGCTTCCTGTGCTTTGCCCTTCAATTCTTCCATAATTGGAGGAATCGCTCCCCAACGATCCGCCATTGCATCCACCTGTGCCGTATATACTGCCTCATTTGGATAAACATATTGCTCCATAAAATTTGTCAGTTTTTCTTGCAGTTCTACTACTTTTTCACTATAAGAAAAATTCATATGAACGCCCCCTTTGATTGACAACGCGAATGAAAAAGGAATGATTATTCATTCTTATTCTTACATTAAATGTTACCGCTATATGCCATCTAAATCAATCATCAATTCCACAAAAAATAGAATAAAAGAGATAATCCATTCACAAAACAGCTAAATTAAGCACCGCTTTTCCCTTCTTCCCATGAAACACATACAAGATATTAACTATTTTAAAAAAATATAATTATTATCTTTTACTAGCAAAGTATTGCATAACACCTTCAATAAATTGGCGGATTGCAAAAGGAAGATGTCGATTTTTCAAATACACTAAATAAACATTGCGCTGTAAATGTGGGCAATCAATTTCTTTTTGAACAATTGTCTTTGCTGTTGGCCCCTGTAAATAATTTTCAGGCAAAATCGTAATACCTAAATTTTCACGAACGAGTGATACAGCGGTTTCAAAACGCTCGATTTCAAATTGTACATTAATCTCTTGACCTGCATTTTCAAATGCTTTCAAAATATCTTGGCGTGTTTGAAAACCATCTGTACTAATAATGAAAGGTTCATTGCCTAAATCCGATATAGACAAAACTTCTTTTTCAGCTAATGGATGATTTAAAGGTAACACTGCAACAAGTCGTTCCTCATACAAACACTTCACCTCGAGCTCTTCATCATCAATCAACTGATTTGTAATAATGACATGTGTTTTATAACTTTTTAGTGATTTTTTAACACGTTTGCTGCCTAAAATATCTACTAAATGAAACTTCATTTGTGGATAGACCTTTTTATATTCAACAATCGCTTTTGGTAACCAATGCTTGATTGATTCCATCACCCCTATAGTCAAATCACTCGTACCATGTACAATGACCTCGTCCATTTCAATTTTTAATACTTCCATATTTTTTAATATAACTTTTGCTCTTTCATAAAGAAGCTGCCCCGCTTCAGTTAAGTGCAAATTTCTTGTATTTCTTTCAAGTAAAGAAGAACCCACTTCTTGCTCTAATTTTTTAATCGCATTACTTAAAGAAGGCTGAGAAATATGCAGTTTTTCAGCTGCTTTCGAGTAATTCATATGCTCAATAACTGCGATAAAATATTGTAATTGTTTTAAATCCAAAACAACATACCTCCACATTTATAGTTTAAAGCTATAGATTAATAATAATTATATATTAGTAAATATAATTATGTGAATATATAATAAATTAACACTACATGAATAATGTTAATGGAGTTGATAAAGAGATGTATACAATGACAGATCAAAAACAATGGAAAGGTCGAATAGATTCAACTACAAATACTAGCAGTTTCCGTTTACATCAAAAAGTAAAAAGATTAGCTATTAATGATGTAAGCGCTTCAGAACAGAAAAATGCTGGGATTGTAGGTTTTATATGTGATGAAGGTGTACGCCGTAATCAAGGGCGTGTTGGTGCAGCTAATGGACCAAATGCATTGCGCGAAGCTCTAGCAAGCTTACCATGGACATTTGATGATCAACAGGAAATTATCGACGTGGGTAACATTCTTTGCCTAAATCATGCGTTAGAGGATGCGCAACGTGAGCTAGGAGAGATCGTCCAAAGGTTACGAGCCAAAAACATGAAGTGCATTATTCTTGGTGGCGGTCATGAAACTTTATATGGACATTATTTAGGCGTTCGTGCAGCATTACCAAAAGATGCTAGCATCGGAATTATCAATATCGATGCGCATTTTGATTTACGACCATATAATGAACAGCCTTCATCTGGTACAATGTTCCGTCAAATTTTAGAACAAGATCCACATGCGGAATATTTTGTACTAGGCATTCAGCGTTATGGAAATACAAAAGAGCTTTTTGACAAGGCACATGAGCTACAGGTGAAATATGTATTAGAGGAACAAATGACAGCAGTAAATCACACGAACATAATGAATGATTTACAGCAATTTATGGATAAGCATGACTATATCTTACTTACTTTATGTATGGATGTTGTTAACACTGCTTTTGCACCTGGTGTAAGTGCGCCATCACCTTTTGGACTCGATACAAAAACTGTTCGCTCTTTAATTCAGAAAGTAGCATCACATCCACATACACATTCTTTTGATATATGTGAAGTGAATCCGCTACTGGATGAAAATGGTCAAACAGTCAAATTGGGTGCTTACTTTGTCTACGATGCACTCAATCACTTAATTAGGGGGAACGGTTCATGATCGAAATTAATCAAATTACTACCATATTTCTCGCAGTCGCTCTATTTGCATTCGGGAGCTTTCTTATCAATAAAATAAACTTTTTAAAGCGTTTCTGTATTCCAGCACCAGTTGTTGGTGGTTTACTGTTCGCAGCATTAGCAACAATTTTAAAAACAACTGGCGTTTTAGAAATATCTCTTGATACTTCATTACAAAGCTTATTTATGATTACGTTTTTCACAACAATTGGGTTAGGAGCTAGCTTTAAACTTGTAAAGCTTGGCGGTAAACTACTTGTGATTTATTGGTTAGCTTGTGGCTTCCTTGCATTAATGCAAAACGTAATTGGTGTATCACTTGCTTCACTTATGGGCATTCATCCACTAATCGGTATGATGGCTGGCGCTGTATCAATGGAAGGTGGTCATGGAGCTGCTGCTGCATTTGGACAAACTTTAGAAGATTTAGGTATTTCATCAGCGATGACAATCGGTGCTGCTGCTGCAACATGTGGCTTAGTAGCAGGTGGATTAATCGGTGGACCGATTGTAAAATATTTAGTCGGAAAATACAATTTAACACCTGATAAACAAGAAACTGAAGCAGTCGAATATGAGAATAAAAATGAACAAATAACATCTGATTCATTCTTTACACAAGTAGTTATCATAACATTTTGTATGGCTGTAGGAACATATGTTGGAACTTTATTCTCAGAAGCTACAGGCTTTGTTTTACCAGGCTATGTTGGTGCAATGTTTGTCGCTGTATTAGTTCGTAATATTTTAGATAAAGTGAAACCTAACGCAATTAACATGAAAAGTATTTCTTTAATCGGCGACGTAACACTAGGTGTCTTCCTATCTATGGCGTTAATGAGCATTAAACTATGGGAAATTGCTGATTTAGCATTACCTCTATTTGTAATTGTTTTTGTACAAGTACTATTTATCGTTCTATTTTGTATATTTGTATTATTTAAATTACTCGGCAAAAATTACGATGCTGCCGTAATGGTTGCAGGCTTTGCAGGACATGGCTTAGGCGCAACACCAAATGCAATGGCGAATATGTCTGCCGTTGTTCAACGCTTTGGTCCTTCTACAAAGGCTTTCCTT
This sequence comes from Lysinibacillus sp. NPDC097868, assembly GCF_044761135.1. Classification (NCBI taxonomy): domain Bacteria; kingdom Bacillati; phylum Bacillota; class Bacilli; order Caryophanales; family Bacillaceae; genus Lysinibacillus; species Lysinibacillus sp. NPDC097868. The sequence goes on from NZ_JBIWBS010000001.1 coordinate 1,722,027, forward strand.
GTTGTACCAATTGTAGGCGCATTTTTAATCGATGTTTTTGGTATCCCTATTATTATTACAACGATTAATTTATTTAAATAACATGATAAAAGCCGTGCACCGTCTACATAAGACAGTTGCACGGCTTCTTCTATTATAGTAAAGAACGTACTAGATTTAATTAATGTAGTATATCACTAACCGTTACGCATTCATAGCCTTGTTTCTGTAAATAAAGAATGACATTTTCTAGCCCATTAGCTGTCGTTTGATGAATATCATGCATTAAAATAATGCTCCCGTCATTTACAGATGCTTTCACATACGTTAGTATTTTATCGGCATTCCGATGTTTCCAATCGAGTGTATCAATCGACCATAAAATAGAAGGCATAGCTATAACAGATCGTACTTCGTCATTTGTTGCGCCATATGGTGGTCGAAAAACAGTAGGATATTGACCGATAGCCTCATAAATAGCATTGCTTGTTCGATCAACTTCTTGTTTAACACTTGCTTTCGCCAAACTGGTTAGCTTCGGATGATTCCAAGTATGATTTCCAATTTCATGACCTTCTTTATAAACTTGCTCTACAATTTTGCCATTGCTAGAGGCATTTTTTCCAACCATAAAAAATGTGGCCTTCACATTATATTTTTTTAAAATGGCTAGTATTTGAGGTGTTACCTTCGCATCAGGTCCATCATCGAAAGTTAAAGCTACTCGTTTTTTTGCCCCTTTTGCGACAGGGATACCTTTATTATAAACTTTATTATCAACTATCGTTAAATCTGTTAGCTCAGAAGCCTTTATGTAACCTTTTTGTTCGCCTGCTTCCACATATGCCCAACCAGCCACTATTGTATACTGCTGGACAATCGTTTTATTCGCTAGTGTACCTAGCACTTCACCACTTGGACTCGCTGTTAAATGAATTACAGACCCATTAGGAGCGTTTACCTGCTTTTTTGTCCCTGTTGGCTTTTTAAGCGCATTTGTTGCGACATAGCCGAATCCATTTCCGTATTGAACATACGACCAACCACCAGGCGCTGTACCATACACAACCAACATACTATTTTCATATAGCTGTCCTGCTTTTTGTGCATTTGGACTTGGATAAGTAAATAAGTTTGTGCCGCCTTTTTTAGCGACTACAGCCTTTTCTGGTGTTACCTCAGCTAATGTTGTTACTTCTACATACCCTTCTAGCTGTGACATTTGGATATGTACCCATTCTTCATTCAAAGGTGTGGCTAACACAAAATTACCTTTTGTTACATGACCGCTCACCTTACTTTCTGCTGAAGCTTCTACATAAACCGTAGCATCCTTTGTAACAAGTTGGATGGCAGCCGTACTAACTGTATTTGCAGAAGCATGCCCTACAACAGCAATACTGCATAAAAATGCCCAAATTAAAGCAAATGGTAATAATTTCTTCATCATTCTACACCGCCTTTTACTATCACTGATGTCGTCTCCCGTGTAAAATATGCTGAAAAACATAGGATTTGATTCTTATTATAGATGAAGATTTCATACCAGAAAATAGTAATAATCAACTAGATTTACTAATTGAAAATTTAGCTAGGAATGTTTTTTGATAATTTGAATCAACAGCATGCTGCTGAATTGTTTCTTCATGCTTTTGCAAAAATGCTTTTACTTTTTCTTCATCAAACAATTCATTGCCTTTGGGTAATGTAGAAAATAAATTTTCCATTTCATCGATTAAGACATCTCTTGAAATTTCATACAAGTCTCCGTCCACCGCAAAGCCGAAGCCCTTGGCATTTGGCACTAAAATGGCACCCATCATTGTGTTATAAACAATTGCTTTATCTTTGGATATTGATGAAGAAAACCACTTACTTAATGCTTCATCATCATTTTTATAAATAACGCGAAGCACCTCCCCTCGCAAATCAAAGTGATCGATTGTATCCCCATGTAAAAAGACTGTATTTGCAATTTTGCCAACATTCATCGCATCCCCTACATATGTGCCAATAAAAGGCGCCCACGTGGCCTGCTCCTCCACTTCAGGGGCTTGAGCAGTACATCCTGTAATGAAAACTAAGCAAAAAAGAAAAGAAGCTACTAATTTCGTCATTGTTTTCCTCCTATAGTGCTTGATAAGCTGCCATTGCATCTTCTACATGGAATGGAGGGGTCCATACATGCCCTTCCGCATTCGTCGTCACAAAAATAAATAATTCACCGTTCTTTTCCATTAAGGACGCTAAGCAAAGTCCTGCCTCAGGTGTATAGCCCGTTTTTCCACCAAGAATAGCACCTTCCACACCATCCATTTTCGTAAACAATGTGCTCGCTATCGTTAATTCATTTGGCACTAATGTCGTATAACTTTTGGTAGTCAAAATTTGATAAAATGTAGGATTTTCAAGCGCATATTGAAAGAGCTTACTAATGTCACGAACACTAGATACATGGGCAGCATGATGGAGCCCACTGACATTTTCATAATGGGTATCATGTAACCCTAGCTCCCGCGCTTTATCGTTCATCATTGCCACAAATGCCTCCTCACTACCAGCAATGGCAATAGCAAGCGTAGCAGTTGCATCTGCACCAGATGCTAGTAATGTACCGTATAATAAATCCTCAATCGTCACAAAATCTCCTGCTTGAAAGCCCGCCATCGAAGCATTTTGCGCAGTATATTTTGCAATTGTTTGTGGTGTAACCATTGTTTGTGTTTGAAGATCTTTACTCGCCTCAATTGCTACGATTGCTGTCATGATTTTAGTTAACGATGCTGGAAAGATAATAGCATCTGCATTTTTTTCATATAACACATCGCCGTTCTCGTTTAATAATAAAGCATTTTTACTATGTAACGAAGGTAGCTCAATGTCCACTACTTGTTCGTTTGTTTTATTAGTATAGAAAAATATTGCTACAGCACATATACAACAAAATAATACAAATTTTTTCATAAAAAAACGCCTCCCACACATTATAATAGGAGGCAATTATGAATATTCCTGTAGGAAATTTATGAAGAAATTCTTAAGGATTGCGCATAATCTCACATTATGTAATAAAACAAATGCTACTTATCAATAAAAATCATCAAATTCTAAAGAGATGTTTTGAATCTTTTTTTGTGTTAATTTAAAAAATACATCTTGGGAAACTTCTAACTTTAGTGCATCTTCCTTGGCTAGACTAGCATAGACCCCACGTAAAATTCGCCCAGTAAGACCATGTGAAACAACAATTACTTTTGGTTCATCTTTGATGCTCTCAAGCCACTCCGTTAATCTGCACACAACTGTGTCGTAACTTTCTCCATTTGGCGCATTGAAAAACCAGTTATAATGATCTGTATTTTCTAAAAGATTTGGCCAAGTATGCTCAATTTCTTTCGTTGTTAAGCCAGCCCAATCTCCGACAGCCACCTCAGTTAGTCGGTTGTCCTGTTCTACATTGTTAAAATCATAGCCTATTGTATTACAAATAATTTCTGCGCTCTGTAAGGCCCTTCCTAAAGAGCTTGAAAATACTTTCCACTCTTGTGGATTACCAATTAAACTTTTCAACATATATGCATTTTGCTGAACTTGTTCGATGCCAACATCCGTTAATGGTGAATCAAGCTCCCCTTGGTATCGTCCTTGTGTATTTAAAACCGTTTCTCCATGACGCAGTAAATAAATAATTTGGTTCAACCATATTCCCCCTCTACAATGCTAAAAGATAATCAGATTGTACAGGTAAAACTAAATTAGTACAAATAAATACATTACGGCTATTAGCAAACAGAGCGGGCTATAAAACCATGTGTCATTTCTTGCAAACTGAGAATGTTTTATTTTTTTGAAAAACCCGACATATTTAAAATCCCCTATTGCTCGAATAAAAAATAGAGCCGCACACACCATACAACCAAGTGTAAAAAAGGTGAATTGTTGAACATTTTGCAAATAAATTCCTTGAATAAACAACAATACTGCTCCGAACAGAAGGAGAAATGCCACTAATAATGTTCCTATTTTTCTAGGGACAAAAACGGGTTCTTGCCCTCCATTTTTTACAGGTAACACCACTTTAAAGCCCCAGCTCCCCCCACAAGCCCAATAAACATGTAACATACTAATGAGAATCAGGACAGTGACAGCCAAATATAGTAAACCTATGACCATTTTTTCTCCTCCAATAACATTTTAAAACATACTATAACGTATGTTTCGATTGTGAATAAGTCCCTCATATTGATGAGAGACATTCATCTTATATCTTTGCTAAAAGCTCCAACATTGTTCCTATCGTGAAATTAGGATTCTCTTCAAACCTCGTCATCCAGCCTATATAAGTTAAATAAGCAAGTCTAGCTCGCTCTAAAGCTTCAAAAGCGTTGTTTCCTTTCTTTTCATATAACAATGCAATACATCGAATTCTTTGTTCCTCAATATCAACTAGTCGACTTGCGACAACTTGGTCATATTTAGCCCAAGCATAAATGCCCATTTCAATTTTTTTATCGCTACTAAAACTAATTGTTAAGAGCTGTTCTAATGACGATTCTTCTTGCTCCATACTTTGAATGATTCGTTTTGTTGCATGCATTTCCCAATAATCTAGCATCGCATCTAACAGTTCTTGGTGATCCCGAAAATGATGATAAAAACTCCCTTTACTTATTTTCAGACGTCGCGCAAGCGTTTCAATACGAACTTTATGTATACCAGCATCTGCTAATTGGTGTAGACCAGCCTTGACCCAGTCTTCTCTTGTTAATTGCATCATGAATCCCCCTGTTAACATACACTACCGTATGTTAAAATCAGATTAAGGCTAATTCTAAATTTTGTCAATCAAAAAAGCATATAAAAAAAGCCCCTAACAGTTTGTTAGGGGCAATGAGATAATACGTCTAATCTTGTGTTTTACTACCTTTATGCACATCGATATTGTTATTAATCGTAATCTTAATGTGTAAAAATGTTGGTAAAACACACGCAAGAACCAACAGCAATGGCACTATTTTCTTCATCAAACTCTCCCTACTATATAAAAATCATCTATGTACTATATTAATAGAGCCTTGTATTTATGATTTTTAAAATAGTTGTAAAGCGTTGTGACTTTCATCCAAATAGCTATTAAAACGTACTATCAAAAAGATTTTCAGAAATTGCTTGTACAATATCTGCATCTGTAAATTCCATTAGCTCATCTCTCGTAATATTTTGCTGCTGGATTAAACGATTCGATTGAATTGTCACCAGCTTTTCAAATACATTGCGAATATAACGACCGTTTGAGAAATTCGGTATTGTTTCAACAGGAATCTGGTTTAATTGTGTCTTCATATGCTGTGCAAAAGCGTCGCCATAACGATAATCGTTATTTTTACATAGCATCGCAAAAATTTCGTATAGCTCGTCTGTCCTAAAGTTATCAAATTGTACAAAATGGTTAAAGCGCGATTTGAAACCTGGATTGGCTTGTAAAAATTCCTCCATTAGCTCTGTATATCCTGCCACAATGATAACTAAATCATCACGTAAATCTTCCATTGCTTTTAACAAGCTATCAATCGCTTCTTTACCAAATGCATCCTGCTTATCATTAAGTAATGCATAAGCCTCGTCGATAAATAACACGCCACCTGTTGCTTTTTTCACAACTTCCTGTACCTTTAAGGCTGTTTGTCCAACATAGCCTGCTACTAGACCCGCACGATCTGTCTCAACGAAATGCCCACTGGACAAAACACCAAGATGTTTGTATATTTGACCAATAATGCGAGCAACAGTTGTTTTTCCAGTTCCAGGGTTTCCAGAGAATACGAGATGATACGTAATAGGGAAGCTTGTTAAGCCGTGGTCAACGCGTAAGCTTTGAATTTTTATAAAGTTGATTAGATTATGTAATTCCTTTTTAGCATTCGGGAGCCCTACAAGTCCATCTAATTGTGCCTGTAGCTTATTTATTTCCCTTTCTATTTCAGGTGTGATACGCAGACGCTCACCATGGATAAATTCTCCACTATAAATTATTTTGCCTTCTTCATTATAATAATCGCCACGACCATGTTTTTCCCCATTTACAAGGTCGCCAATATAGGATGCTTGCCCATTCACATAATAAAGCGTGCCTTTCCCAGTCATAACATCCTCTTTAAATTGACCTTCCGCTTCAAGCACACCTAACCTTGAAAAGACTTTACCTTTTCCATGCTTCATATCTTCAAAAAAATAACCTTCGTAGTGTAGAGCTGATACACCCGATTGAAGCTCTATTGCAGTTGGGGTTTCAGGAACATAATACAGCTTGCCTGCCCCTTGCATATGGTTCCACATAAAATCACCTTCGTATTGCAAAAAACCACTTGGGTAATATTGTATACCCTTACCTTTTTTCATACCATGTACAAAATCTCCCTCAAATTGCGGTCGATTTAAGTGCGGATACCGCTCCCGTAAATCTTTAAATGGTGCAATGACATCCTCTTCATAATATAAAACACCATAGCCATCCATTAAGTCATTGCGAAAATGTCCATCGTAATAAACCTTTCCATCTTTATATAAAATACCATGTCCTTGTTTTTTATTTTGAATAAATTCGCCTTGATAGATCATTTGACCTTTTAAATACATAATGCCGTTGCCTTGCTTCATATGATTGACGAATTCTCCCTCGAATAACAACTCACCCTCCTGATCAAAAACCGTCCCCTTGCCATCATAAATGTCATGGCCAAAATCGTTTTTCTTAACGCCACCACTGTACATTATCTTCCCATCTGGGTAAAAAAGCTCTTTTTCTTGATGATTATAGTTCATTTTATTGCCTTCCTTTATCAATTCAGTATATGCTCAATTATAGCGTGGAACAGAATACATATGTGTGAATTTTTAGAATTTAAGGAGATTAACATGAAAAAAATCTATAAGCTAATTTTAATTGTCCTATTCCCCCTTATTATCTTGTATGTGACGACATCATTACTAACTCGAGATTCTACTTTCAATAAGGAAGTTATCGATCGACTTGATATCGAACAGATTAATGAAATTGAAATTATTCGTGCATCTGACGAGAAAACAATTACAGTAAAAGATGCAGCCAAAATCAGTGAAATTATGCAGTTATTTGAAAGCAAAGAAATTCGAAAAGTATTTTTTGCGAAGTCAGATTTTAACGAGGCATACTGGTTAACATTACAGATTAATGATAATCGTGAAGTCGGCATACGCCTTGATGATTCAACACACCTATTTGTTTATTTATACGAGGAAAATTACATGAAAGACTATAAACTGTTAGACAAATTGGATACTAGTTATATTGAAGAATTATTTTAATATAGGGCTAAAATAAGAATGAAATCCACAGTAAATCATGTGGTAACAGTACATGCTGTAAGACGCAAAAAAACCGCGCATCAAGAATATTGCGTCTTACACTGCACCCTAATGTAGTTTTAATGGAAACTAGCATTTTCAAACTAAATGTTTAATCATTGTGAAATAGCTACTTCCCGGAGGATAATCTTTTATTTCCCCAACAACTACATAACCTCTTGCTTCATAAAACGAGCGAGCTTGAAAATCATAAGTAGTTAATAATGCCTTTTTTGCCCCCATTTTGATAGCAGTTGCTTCAGCTTGTAACAGCAATTTTTCACCCAATCCCTGCCTTCGATATTCCTTACTAAACCAAAACTTATTAATTTCTAGCCAGTCCCAATAAACCTCCGCTGTTAATCCACCAATCCATTGACCATCATTTGAAACAATAACATTTAACGGCTGCACTGCACCCTCTTTTCTTATTTCTTTATGGTAAGCAGAATGATCATTATTAAACTCTCTTAAACTTGTATTTAGAAATGTGACAAATGATTCATGATTTTCTAATAAAACTTCTACATTATAATTCATCGTTTTCCCCCTTAATACACTGTATCGCTGTCTCCCCTTGGATGATTGTTCGATATTTCTACTAATAAAGTATCACTAGTTACATACTTCATTCAACACCTATCGTTCTTTACGTTTCTTCACAGTCATTATCGTTGCAATAACGATTGCTATCTTTACCAATACAATTAATACGTAAATACTAAAAGAAATGATCGATGGTAACAGCACTAACCACCACGACCATGTAATGACTTCTGTTAGCTTTAGCACAATAAAGACGATGGTTAAAACTTCTGCTACTCCCACAATCTCACCACCATTAATCATTTATTTAGTACAAAGTATAGCCGTTTCTTTTTATTTTTAGGAAGGCACTCTAAGGAACATAGAGGTATAAAATTCGTTTAATCAAAACAGGAGGGAATGTATGGAAATTACCTTGAATATATGGTCATTGATTATGTTAATATGTTACATCATTTTATTTTTTATTGTAGGTTCATCCGCAACATTTATAAGCTTTTTCATCGCTCATTTACATTTTCATCCTTTGAACGCTATATTACTCCTAACAATAGGATGTTTCTTTCTAGCCCTTATCGGGATGAAAGATATTAAAAATAGGACTACTTTAATTATTAGCTATATTACCATTACGATAACTTTAGTTTTTATTGCAATGATCTCTTTTATATTAATTATTGGGCACATGTTCAGTTAGATGGTACTAGCTAATTGTGCAATCGCAGATGGAATCATGAGAATCGCTCGTGTCATTAGAAACATGTTAAAAATTGTTAGTAATCCAATTATTAACATTCATCAGTGTTTCATTGTCACGTATTGTTTTACAGTTACAGAGAGGTACTTACATAAAGTTGAGTATCAAAATATAAATGAAGGAGGTTTCCTTTTAGGTTAAGGTAGAAATTCGAGTTTACTAATAAGCACGACTATACAAGGAGGGAAATAAATGCAAACTCAGCTAATACGAGAGAAATTTTTATTTTCAGATTTACCTGCAATGAATTCAAGTTATGACAAAGTAAGAGAAGCGTTCAAAGAAAAATTCAAAGTAAATCCAGATGGCATTGCAGTAAATAGCGAAACTTATTTTAAAGGGGTTACGCCTGCAATCACTGAGCAATATGGCCACCCTTGCTACAAAACACTTGGAGAATTTACTTATACTAAAGGAGACGGGGCACCCCCTAAATCTGTTATCGTCGGTAGTAATATTGCTGTAAATCATGGGGATGAAGCAGCCACTATGACTTTAGAAGTACAAGGCAGTTGGCAAAGTCAACAAACATGGTCTACCGAAAGTACAACAGGCTTAACTTTTTCTTCTAAATTTACAATAGAGGGATTTTTTGAATCAGGCATGGAATTTTCTGTTAGTACTACTATAGGGGAATCAAAAACTGAAACAGAATCAAAAACGGCAACTGCCAAGATAGAGGTGACAGTACCACCAAGAAGTAAAAAGAAAGTTGTTATAGTTGGGACATTAAAAAAAGAGTCTATGCATTTCCGAGCACCGATTTTTGTCAATGGCATGTTTGGTGCAAACTTCCCTAAGAGAGTGCAAGATCATTATTTTTGGTTCCTTAACGCGACAAGTGTACTCAAAAATACTTCTGGAGAAATATCTGGAACAATTAAAAACTCCGCCGTCTTTGATGTTCATACGGAGATTGGTAAAACAGAGCCTTTAACAGCCGAAGAATTAAGTGAATTTATGGCATTAACTAGATAGCTTAACTTTATCGGTGGGTTAACTCATACCCACCGATTTTATTATGGCCTCGAATATAGGAAATCGCTGATAGGACCATCAACAAAATTCAACCATCATGAGGATAAAACTTCGTTAAAAATTTGTCCACCATCTTTTATATTAATTATTTTTAAACGATTCGTATTTTTAATAAAAATAGATTTATAAAGCTTTGTGCCATTTTCATCAATAATTAATAAAATACGTTTATCACTGGTATCGGTTACCTTTTCAAAGTGAATGTCGTCTTTATTGTTGATTTGTTCGTGAATTTTGCTATATTCAGGTAATGAAGTCCATTCACTAAGGTCAATATTTTCCTTATCTTCACCTTGTACATTTTGTTCTGGTTGTATTGGTTGTTCAATCTGATTTTTTCCTTGCTCCTGCTGGTGAGAGGTATCTTGATTTGTAGCCTCATTTTTTTCAGTTACTTCATTGTTGCTGCAAGCTGCTAACATTGTTACAACAGCACTAAATATTATCATTTTCTTAAACACGTTGCATTACATCTCCTTGTAGTCTCATAGTTTACGATAATCACCTAATTATGCTATTATTTTTTTGTATTTTTAAGCATAAGGAGGAAATATTATGTCAAATCACACAATTAAGTGGACCATTATTACTGCTGTTTTAACAGTTTTTGTGTACATTGATGGCTTCTATTTGTGGGACATCTTTTATGTCACTATTCCTTTGGCGGTGTTATCAGCTATAATTGCGATGGTAGTCACGTATAAAGAACTACGACCTGTTTATATGCTTTTAAACGTTTTATTCACATTTATAGCGATTGTCGCTTTTTTTGTTTTAAACAAATAACTTTACTACGATAGCTATCATTGATTTATGTTACACATAGCTCTTTCATCTGCTATTTACCCAAAATCCTTCTAACTTACTCGCTCATTTGAACGAAGACAGGCTTGAAACATCATTATAGCTTTCATATAGTTTAAGTGTAAATCAAAAGCTCTAATTACGAACGTCTTTCTATCGTAGTTTTTTCTTTATTAATCACTAACTAATAAACGTTTTAGGTCACCTGTTGGTCACTTTTTAGTCACGATAGCAAAAGACCCCCCATCACTGAACCTCACTCCCAATTGTTAGACACATTCTAACAATTGTGGTGCGGTTCATCACGGAGTGGTCTTTTTCCAAAGCTAATAAATAGGTAAATTACGTTAGAGAAAATCAATTTAATCCCAATATTTATCCATTAATGATGTTGACCAATTTGGCTGTTTCACATCGCCTTTTGGTAAGAACTCTTTCATTACAGGTTTAATATCAATAATAGGTGTTCCGTCTATCGCATCTAATCCTTTAACAATTAATGTTCTTTGTTTTATATCTATTAGTTCTACAATAGTTACCCCCAATTTATTGGGTCTATTTTTTCCTCTTTGTGCAAAAATGCCAACCTCAGGATAATTTTTATTGTTTCTAGGATGCCTTGCATCGTACTGAATTTTTTCATCAGCAACCTTATCAAAATAAAAAATGATTTCCAAGTGAGAAAACTCGTCAATACCCTTTAAAGACGATTCATTAATATTTTCTGTAAGTTCAATTGTTGACATTATTGAACCCCAATTATCATCCTCAATTTCTTTTCTATTATTATTTACAATCGCTACTGGCTGTATAGAATACTGCATAGTTAACTCTCCTCAAATTAGACTTTATTTTGATAATTCCCACAAAAAAATCATTGTCCTTTAATTTTCTTCACAACAATATCTATTCATAATTCCAACCAATTTTCTAACGGTGATGCACATTGACCTGTAGATTGTGGACAACTATCGCGTTCAACTTGCCAAAAACGGCACTGACACTATTTTCATCTTTACAAATTCAGACGGTTATCCATCAAACCGACTGCTAGAGATATAATCTGGAGAAAAATCGTTGAAAAGTATAACTTTCCATAATTGAATTTGCTTGCTTTGTGACATTAATGCCTTATTTATAGTCAGCCGAAATGTAAACTTTAAGATTATAAAGGAGAAACTAGAGCACTCCGATATAAATTTGACAATAAACACCTTTAGTCACTTAACAAGTATGGTTAAAAATAATGCAAGCGACCAATTCGATGATTAAAATTAATTGGTCACTTGCTTAATTTTTCAACTTATTTGTTGTAACATAGCTCTTTAAAATTACATCTCAAACAGCGCCATTCATCTTGTGTTTGCTCAAAATCCTCAAGGTCTACTGGCTCGTTTGAAAGAATATCGGCTTGAAACTTTTTCATTTCTAAAACACTGTGTCGAAATGTATGTAAAATATTGTCCATATCGAACGATGTAAACGTATATTGTTTGCGTTGCCCTGTCACTAAATATTCATTATAAACTTCGATTTTTTCTAGTGAAACACCGTATTTTTGTTGGATATAATAAGCGTAAAGCGCTAATTGTTGACGATCATCATCTGATTGACCACCCGTTTTCCAGTCAATAATAATCCATTTATCTTCCATATCATCGTAATAATGAAAGTCCATCACGACAAAAACTTGCGTATCCTCAATTTTCATCGAACGAAACTGTTCGGGCTCACCAATTCGTAATGATCCTGTATGAGCAGTAATTTGTAAAAACGTCTCACTTAAAAGGAAATTCGTAAACACCGCTTCCAGCCGATTTTTATAATCCGTAATTAACTCAGCATTTAGCTTTCCCTCATAATAGATTTCCTGCATCATGTAAAACTTGTTAGGTTTATGTCTCCATAAATCCACATGTCGAGTCGAATCAATAAAGGCAGCATTTAGTTGGCCACGCGCACGATTTACAAGCTCTGACACAGACGGCACTGTCTTCGTTTGCAAATAATCGATAATTGTTTGCTCGATTAATCGATGGACAATTTGCCCAAATAATATAGGCATCGCTTGCAGCTTTTTTAAGCGATACACATGCTGGTGAAATGGTTCCACCTGATGGCTCAGCCATCCATTATGAGAAAAATAATATTCATAGCCATATTTTCTGGCACAGCTCGTTAAGGTTTTATGGCGTGAAAGTGACCACGAAAAAGTCGGAAAAGGTGAAATTTCAAACATACGAACCCTCCTTATAACTGTTGGAAGAAATCATAAACAAGTTGTAGAATAAGCACTATAGTCACAACACGTAACAGTATCTTTACTTGATTTGCCTTTACCTTTCTTGCAAGCACAATGCCAATTTGCGCGCCAATAATGGATCCAAACATTAAAACGATTGTGAGCGGCCATTCTATTTTTCCGGTCGCAATATACGTAATAGCAGCCCCTGAGCACATCGCAAAAACCCCAACACGAGACAAGCCTACAGCTTTTATATAGGAAAGTTTTTCATGCGCATACGTATACAGCGCCAATGTACTACTACCAGGACCAAATAAGCCATCATAAATTCCTACGCCAAGCAAAATGGGACCATTTTTCCTAGTCATTTTAAATCTTTCTACATCACCAAAATCTGCACCACCGATAAAGGACATGATGAGTGCGAAGCCAAGTAAAATAATAGCAATAAGCGTTAACGTCTGGCCGCTCATAAAGGAAGCAAAGAGCCCACCCAAAGTTCCACCAATCAAAGATACAAGCAGAACTGAACGCATTTCCGCCCAAGACAATTCCTTTCTTCTAAAAATCGTATAAAAGCTAGAAAAAGCACTTACCATATTGGAAACTTTATTCGCTCCAATTGCTGAGTGAACCGGTACACCCATCAACATCATTGTTGGTAATGTGATTAATCCACCACCGCCAACTAATGTGCCGATGACATTACCTGCAATACCGATTACTAAAAATAAAACGTATTCCATCTAATCCTTCTTTCTAACCACTTGATATCAATCTTATGTTACAGTATAACAGAATCCTATTTTGAAAGAAGACAATATCGAGGTGATCTTATGCATGCACAACAAAAAACACCTACTCCAAAGCTGTGTAAACAACTAACAATAATTGTGGCAACCATTTTTACAGCTGGCATTACCGCAACTATGATTCAATATCGAAAGCTCCCCTCCTCCATTCCAGTTTTACAAAGCTTTTCGACGGACCATGCACAGTTCGGGCCTAAAATCGCTATCTTTTATTTACCATTTGTAGCGTTAATGCTCTTTTTACTTTTGCATTACTTGGAAATAAAAGCGGCTTATCCATTAGTACGTAAACATAAGCCTACCTTATCTCATATTGAGCGACAAAATGGGATAATCACCTTCTGTCTTATGAAAAACAGTATTTTGCTGTATTTTACATATTCACTTTTCAATGATTTATCAGTGGCAATGGGACACAATCGTATTTTACAACAATGGCATGCTTATGCATTTCTTGCCTTGTTATTCATCATCTTCATAGCGGGTATTATTCGTGGACTATACCTCTAACGTAAAGCAAAAAGCTAGTTGCACAAACACCTACGTGCAACTAGCTTTTTTTATGATAAAACACTGACAAATCGCTTAGTAATGCTTCTCTTTCATCATCAACTATTGGCAAAAAACTAATACAATTTCCCCGCAAACCGATTGACCGAGAACGATTCTCAATGATAAAATTTTCGTAAATAAACGATAAAATGACAAAGGAGGACGACTTATATCGAGTTGGGGAACAAGTATTGCCAATGCAGCTAAAAAAACGGCTAATGATCAGATATGGCCAGTTACAACTATCGCTAGTGCGGTAGGTGGTGGAATATCAGATGCAAAAATAGCTAGAGAAACAGCCAATCTAAACAAAGCAAATGTACACGTTAAAAATGTTGCTACAACTGTTGTTTCAAAGCAGTAAAACAACTGGTATTGGCTTAGGAGTAACACTTGGCGTAAATGGCGCAAACAACAGCGCATATTATCACAATTGAACGGATTAGTCCTGAAGAAACCTACTATATAATGGACAACCTTTTACGATTCGAAAAAGGCGCAACTAAAGTGCAGGCAAATCCACATTTACGAATCGACCCTTCTACTATGAAACTAGGTATTTGGCACATAAGAATTTTAATTAGTAACATTCTCGTGCAAAAAGTACAATTCAAGTTATCAACCATTTCGTACTTCAAGGAAAGTTGGTGATGTATTATGTGGTATTATCAATCGCTCGCATATTTTTTGTACTTTACGCTAATTATTTTTATTCCTTCATTTGTAAGGGGTTCTCCTTACAAGGAGACCCCAAAGTCTTCTTATACAAGAAGATTACTAGCCTCTATGGTAGTGGCTCTTATCATGACATGTATTGTTACTCTTTTAGATATAAGATTTCCTTTTGGATTTGATTAGACTTTTCTTTACTTCGTGTGAGTGGTAAACAGACTATACAATATTTGCTCAGTTGGTGACGATTCATGTGGTAATATCAATCGCTCGCATATTTTTTGTACTTTACGTTAATTATTTTTGTATCTATGTTTGTAACGGGTTCTCCTTACAAGGAAACACCAAAATCCTCCTATACAAGAAGATTACTAACGACAATGGTATGGGCTCTTTTCTTAACATGTATTGTTACACTTTTGGATATAAGATTTCCTTTTGGATTTGATTAGTACTTCTATTACTAATGGAGTTCGGTGGATAGGCATTCATTCATATATGAACCTCTTCTATTTAAATTAAATGACTCTTCCTCAAAATATTCAGGAGGTGTTTTCCATTAAAGATAATACAAAAAAAGATAAAGCATTAATCGCATCTGGCTTTTTCTTTATCGTTTTTTTCGTTTAGTTAATTCAGGATTTTGATGTTATAAATCTACAAGATTTACTTGCATATACTCTTTTTGCTACAATAGCTACTGGGATATTTTTTATTTTAAAGTACCCATTTAATAGCAAATAATTTTTATTAAATACATTAAACTGGAGTGATATTATGATAAAAAATAGTCCATATACATTATTTAAAGGAACTATGGTCGTTGTTATTGTAATGTTTTCTATTCTTGGTGTATTTACAGAATAAACGGTTGCGAACGAATACCCAGATGACGAAGAGGTTCTCGCTTTGATTGAGGAATCTCTAAAGTTAATTTATGAAAAAGGAAACTGACAATCAAGGTAATTTTTAGGATATGATAAAGAAAAATTTGTAAACAGTTTAAAAAAATATGATAGTTATGAAGAGCTTATTCAAGCATTCGAAGATGAAAATTTAATCATAGATATTAATAAAGTAGATGTTTCTATCCAATCGAACTTTGGAACTAGTGCTGTTGCGTGTGAATGGCATTTAATGAGACCAACTGCTGAATACAGAGCGGCACAAAACAGCTGTCTTTCCAAAGGATTAAAAGCACATTTTGGTTTAGTTTCCTCAATTAGCACCTTAGCGAATTTAATATATGATAAAAAGTTCAAATTAGCTGCTTCACATATATTAAAGCTCGGTATTAGATCCAATATTGCTGGAGCAATTGCAACATTAGGGTATATTCAATATCAGTGTGCAAAAGAAATGAATAAGAAATTCCCTGGAAAAAGTAACTGTGAATAATTAAAAAGTATACTTGGCTAGTTAGAGAAGGTGTTTAAAGTTAAAAATATAATAAAAAATAGATTAGTAGTAGCATCTTTATTTTTCTCTATAAGTATTTTCATCATGATAATTGTGAACACTGATGATATCAGTATATCAAACCTAATAAGCTCAATTATTTTTGCGGTATTTGTAGGTGTCATATTTTTCATTCTAAACTACCCATTTAAAAATAAGTAAGATGCACATTTTCAACTCATAAAATTCAAATCACATGCTCTTTATTAAGCGTTGAAAAGGTAGAATTAACTTTTATTGTAAAGGAAGAGGCAGAACTAGATATTATCAAAGTATTTTCTGTATAGAACCACAATGTGCCAATCTAATCGTTGAAATAGTCTGGATTCTTTGAAATAAACCCAATTTTAACATCACATATCAAAAGTCGATTGAATTCCAACATTTCGGACCAATCGACTTTATCGTTTATATCACATCGTTCACTTTCTTTTTATTATGAGAAAAACTACTTTCAAAGTATAAATTCATTAATATAAGCCCTAAAGCAAAGGCAATAAGTCCTCCACTAATAAATGAAAGTAACAGTTTATAAAATAAGCCAAAATCAGCTGTATATTGATAATAATCTAATATTAAAAAAATAGCGATTGTGCCAATAATTGAAGTAACACTAGAAATACAATAAGCCCAGATGAATTGTTTTCTGCTGTACAAAATACTTCCCACTTCCTTTCGATGTGCTTGTATATATTAGAATGAGAAAAATCAAATGAAAATATGCATATTTTAAACATTTATTTGTAAATTATCACAGAGCTTTTCTTTATTAATTTATACCCCAGAAATAGATTTCTTAGCCATGTATGTTACGAGGCTAAGATTCCGTATTGTACTGAGTTTCACAAATTACGGAAAATAGATTATACTGGAACTTACTATTAACAATCTTATTCAAAAAGGGGAATCTCCTATGACAGAAAATAATCAGACTGAAGCACCAAAAAAGAAAATGACTCTACAAGAAGCAGTAAAGCAACAGCTTGAAAACAAAAAGAACAAAAACGCTTCTAGTAAAGGGAAAACGAATGGCGATACTTCAACAAAGAAAATGAAAAGCCAACAAACAAAAAAAACAAGTAATACACGTAGAAAAATGGGCGTTTAAAAACGATAATTCAGCGCTATTAACCAAAATACCTATTGGTTTGGTATTTGTAAAATGAGAAAAAGCATTCAAGGAACCGTTATGTTTCCTGAATGCTTTTTATTGGGCTGATTTATTTTTCATTCGACCTCTTGCCGAATCCTAAAACAACGAGTGGAAGAATTAGTAACATGACAACATCACTACCATGTAATTCTATACTTGACATGACGTAATAGATTTTAGTTAAACACTGGATTCAATATAATCAACTTGAAGAAATGGATCTTCATCTTTTGCATACTTGTACGCTGGAGTTGTATATGCCTTTCCATGGAAAAGACCAGTATTCATATCAAAGCTAAATTTGGCATTATATGTACTTACTCCTGTTGCTTCCAAACTATCATTACCAATACTCCTAATACTGATAAAGCTTTCATCCTTTTCATGAAGGCTACTCCTTATTAGCAACAATTATATTTATAGTTGTCACCTTATTGAAGAATGGCTATAAAATTCATTTTTTATTCTGTCTAAATATAAATTAGGATCCTCCCCATCTTCTTGCGGGTAACGCTCCAGTAAAACGGGCATTAATTTATCCCATAACGTGTCCATTACATAAAAATCTCGATCAAAGCTATAATCTAAATCATAAACAGATATACCCAATGCCTTAGCATAGCGTTCTTTTTCGGGCAACACAAAATCAGCAACATTTGTATCAATATATTGATTTACATCCTCTTGGGTAATACTTACACTATAAATCTCTTTAGCAATTCGAAGTGCTTCTAGATATCTTTTTGTTTCCTCTATAGCGACTTTTTCCAAGTAAGCATTATCATGTTTCAAATTGCTCATTTCATTATGGACTTTTAATCGAAACTCTGCTTTTCTATTATTCAATGTATTTTCAACTGACTCTGAATTTAAATTTACACTTCTTCCTAAAGATTTAGCTTTTTTTATCTTCATATCAGGCATTTCATCTAAAATCTTTGCTACAGCTGATTCTAAATCTACATTATCATTATCTATAAAATTTTTATCTTTACCAAATACTATTTGGCTACTAATAGCTACTAATAATACAATTGTGCTAACTGAAAACATAATTACTATATTTTTTTTCTGCACATTAAACTCTCCTTTCTGATAATCTAAATAGGTTTCATAAATGTTCTATCACCACAAGCCAAACTAGCAGTGTCTTTTTCACATGTTATTACAATAGTAGTAGTCAAGTGAGCATTTTCACCTGTTCTGGCTACAATGTTTTTAGTTGAACCTCCCGAACTTACTCTATAAGGTCTTCCTGGTAGAATATAACTGTATTTATTCCCCTGACTCCATTCCAAAGAAGAAATAGAACCAATCACATTTCCAGAAGAATTACCTGTTCTATAGATAAAGGAAGCATTAAAGCCAAGAGAAATATTCGGATCCATAAATCTATTGGTATAGTAACTAGCGGTATAGCCACTATAAGTAATTTCTGCTCTAGCTAGATAATTCTTATCAACATCAATGTTATAAGTATAAATTGTATTTGTTGTTCCAGTCATTAAACTAAAGTGACGAATAGTACCACTCCAAGTATCACTAACCCTTATCGCATTTGCAGACAGTGCTTCTCCTCCAAATAAAAACATAGCAACTAACACAAATATTAAAATTTTATTTTTCATATAAACACTCCCTCCATATTTATTAAGCTGCATTTTTTCAAAATATTTATTGTAATTTTCCTTAATCCAATCTCATATCTCCTATAAAAGGTACCTTTGTTGAACCATTCCAGTAGAATATAGAAATAATCTGCTATATTACACTTCCACTCGAGTTAGTTTAATTTTATCTTGTCCATAACCGACATTTCAACCGACAATATATCTGTCGGTACCGTCAAAAATTCTGTCGGTTGCAGTTAATTTTTCTAATGATTGTACTGCATATTTTAAAATTGTCAGAAAAATAAGAAACTATAAATTTAAATTTTCGTCTGATTCTATAATGGGGAGGTAAAATTATTATGATAAGGAAATTACTGTTTATATTCATTTTTTTAAGCTTGTTAGTTTTAGCAGCGTGTACATCAAACGAAACAAGTAAAAAGATATCGCTACCCGAAGGCATTCCTAATTTTGTTCAAGCAAGTGATTTTGAAAAGATTGATTGGGATAAAAAAGCGGTACCACTCAATAACAATATTATTGGAAATGAAAATAAGTCAGGCGTGATTGGTGTAAATGCGCCAAGTTTAAATGTTCAAAAATGGATGTGGCATCTTTGGGGAATTGAACATCCATCAGAAACAGAATTAACGGTAGTAGGTTATCACAAAGAAACAGGAATGATTCATCCCATATTAACGACTGGTTGGAAAACTGGGCTTGGAGGAGCAAATAATGGCGCAGATGCCCACGCCCCATCGCACGTTCAAATACCAGAGAAAGGACAATGGGCAATTCTGCTTTATACTAATGAAGAATTATTTGATATCTTAATTTATGACATCAATGAATAAATGATTTAATCACAAGTAATTGTAAAACCCGCTTCAGAACTGTTATCTGAGCGGGTTTTAACCTTACAACATTTTAATTAAAAGAGTGATATAATGAAATTTTTCATTTCTTTGTCCAAAAATGCGAATGATTCGTCTAATACTTAACAAACAGCTAGATTTCTACATTTTATGCCTACTTAAATAATATCGAGCATTTGCAAAAAAGATTGTTCCAAAAAAGAACATTATACCAATGATCCAACTAGCAATTGCAGAATATCAACCATTTAATGAGGAGCATATCAATAAGAAGTTGCTTGTTTAAATTCTATCATTCATTATTTGCTAGATTCCTTCTATTTTTGAAGAGAATGATTAATATAACGGTTGTACTAATAATTATTCCTGCATAAGGAAAGAACAACGGTAGGTGAATAATATCAAGTAAAGTTAAACCCACTAAAAGCCCACAAATCATAATAATCAATGAAAAAATATTTTTAATCATAATTAGAATAACACCTCTTTTTGGAAATTTTTCATCATGAATTTGCTCTGACTTTAAAAGCACAATAAGCTACTACTCCTTCAGTAGCTAAGCCAGCTCCTAACAAGCAAGGGATACACCCAGCACCTGCTGTACCTATACATGCTAATCCACATGCAACCGATAAAGCTGTTATTGCCCAAGCAGCAATACCTTTACTCGCTAAACAATCGTTAAATTCACTCCAAAAACCAGCACTTACTTTTATAGGTTTAATAAATAAAGTATTATTTTGAGAGATTGACTCCTCAGTTAAAAGTGTAGAATCAAAATCATCTTTATCAAATTGTAAATATTCTTTTTTTGATAAGATTCCGTTATTATATACCTCAACCTCAGCTGTATAATTAACATCATTACCAACAATTTTAGTTTCAACATAATATTCTAGATTGCCAGTCTTATCAAAGATAATAGAAAAGAAAGATTTATTCAGCTCACTTTTAACATTTTCATACTCAATTGGAAGATAAACGACATTGTGTTCGTCACTAGTTTTTACATTTAGGTCAGATAAAGATAATTCACCATTTGTATATAAGCTAATATCATCATTAAAAATTAGCTTTTTTGTGTTTTCCTCAAATTCTTTTGTTACTAACTCACTTGCATCATCAAATTTTTATTGAATTCTTCAGATTTAATCAATAAATCTTGCAGTAAATCTTGTCTTTCTTGCATTTTTGCACTTGCTTCAATATCCCTATATGATCCCAAAGATGAAGCGAAAATTATTGAAAATACCAAACTTAAAACTACAACTACTTTTACAACTAAAGTATTTTTAATCATATACATTTCCCCTTTACTTTGTTTAATATAATGTATAAAAAATATAACTATATGTCTTGATTCCAACAATTGCTATCTGTGTATAAAATCAATTTTCGTGGAAATCAAGATTTTTTACTTTATTATGATATTATCTGCTATAGCACACTTCTACTCGAGTTAAATTAATCATATCCCCTTACCAACCGACATTTCAACCGACAATATTATTGTTGGTACCGTCAAAATTTCTGTCGGTCACGATTACATTTCCTTACTTAACAGTCTTCTAAATACCCCAAGTTCGAGCTTTTTCGCTTCTAGTCGTTGCCAATGACAAGTGATTTGTGTAGCTGAAAAGAAATTAAAAAAGTGCCGATTTACCTCGACACTTTTATCATCAAATATCTTTACATTCATCAAGCAATTGTTTCTCTTTTGCAACCTCAACCGCTTCTAGTCTTGTAGATACACCTAACAGGCTAAAAAGTTGTGATAAATGGCGTTCTACCGTACGCACAGAAACATTGCATATTGCTGCGATTTTCTTATTAGGGTAGCCCTTCATTAGCATCTGCAGTAATTTTATTTCTCGATGTGTTAGCTTTAAATTAGCATAACGATCATTTAGTTTTTCATTTATATAATCTAAAAAATCAGTTGGAACCACGATTTTCTCTTGAATGCTTAAACGAATTGTTGAGATGATTTGATCAATAGGAGCTGTTTTTACAAGAATGCCCTCCACTTTTTTCTCAACTAGTAGGGAAAAATACGAACAAACATCATTTGTCGTATATAAAATAATAATGGCTTGTCCCTGCTTTGCTTTAATTTCTGTCGTAAGTTCTAGATTGTTATTTGTAGCAATACAAGCATCAATTAAATATACATGGAATTCTTCCTCTTGCATTCTATCAATAACTTTATGTGGATTCTTCTCGATTTCAATATTTATATCTTCTATCTCCAGAGACAACGTTTTTAAACCTTTTAAAACAATTGGATGATCATCCACAACTAAAATAGAAATCAATCGCATCCCTTCCTTCGAATTAGTTTCATTTTAAGTTGAGCCAAATTACACTCATAAATATAAGCAAGATACTAAAAATAATCATGCGTTCCCCTCTTAATAAGAAACCCAGTGAAAAATATGATAAACGACCATTTATATGCTACCTCTAGATAAAATTTTGAACAATCAAACTTAACACCATTGTTAGGATTGCAAAAAAGCAAGGACGGCTTTTTAAGAAATGCCAAAAGATACTTTAAAACAGGCTAGTTGCTCCACGAGTGGAATTCCTGTCACTTGAATAGGTATAATATTCATCATGTTAAGAGATTTCATTGCTGAAGGTATATTAATCCTCAATTGAAGATAATCAAACAATTCATTTTTATAAAGAAAGTCTACTGTAACAGTTTTACTCACGGTATTCCTCCTCTCATGTATAGAATTCTGCAAAATAGTATAAGAACTACTTGTCAAATAGAAAAGACCATGCGACTCTTTTATTTTAACAACCCTATTTTTCTTATACATCTGGTTCACTAATCTTTTCACGAAATTTTCAGATAACAAATCAGGTAGATAATAAAACTCTTCAAAAAACAGCCCATTAAAGGTTGTTTATACCTTTCAATCGACTGTTAACTGATTTTGTAATGTAATTATACATTCTAGCTAAAAACATAGAGCAAATTTATGTACCGTTCCTAAACTATCGCTACTGTAATTTCTTCCTCATCCTTCTGGTGAATAGAAAGCCAGCTCCAATAAAGAAAATGAGCATCATAACTTTTATAATCGGAAAGATAAATAGCTTACTAACAACAAAAATAACTAAGATGTAATATACAACCATTGCTAATAAAAATAATGTTAGTTTATTCAAATTGTTACCTACTTTCTTTTAATGCCGCTTCAATTGCAGCAAGCGCCTTGGGACCCATGCCATGCAAATTTTTTAATTTCTCTAAATCGACCTCTTTTAGCTGTTGCAATTGTGTATATCCAGCAGCATTCAATGCACGAATAGCAGGTTTAGCAACGCCTTTTGGCCATTCTGTCATATAAACCCGACCTTTCTTTTTCGAGGATTCTCGATTAATAATACCTAATAGAAGTATAACTAGCGAAGTACTATCCTAATCAAGGCTAAAGCATAGTAATGTCTAATGTAGTACGTATCCCATGCTTCATTATGCAAGGAGTGATAGTGAAATGCAATTTCTTATTTAATAGCCTAGTATTGTTTTATTTCTTCTTCTACCATTTCTAATAATGGAAATTGCTCAAGGGTCATTAACATATTTACACCTTTCCTTATCCATTTTTCACCTGAATGACTAAGGTGATTAAGACAGATGCCCTTTCTTACATAACAAATAGCAAGTAGGATGAAATCATGTTCTTTTTTGCATAAAAATATGGCGTTTAGAATTTCTTTTTGTGCTTTTGAATACTCATTATCTTTCATTAATAGTAAAGCAATATTCATTGAAATATTAATTCGTAATCGTGAGACATGGCGAAAGTTTTCAAATAAGGCGATGTGTCGTAAAGCAAATTGTTTTATTTGAAGGACTGTTGGTAAAGGGAATAAAAATAAAATCGCATTCAACATGTATAAATCAGCAATATAAAGTTGATTGTGTTTAGATAAGTCACGCCAAACTGGTTCAACGATTTCTTTCGCTCTCTCAAAATCACCTGTTTTAGCTAATATGATAAGTCCATCTAAAATAATTGAAATATGAATAATTTGTTGATCTTCCTCAAATTCTCTTAAATATTGTTTGCACTTCTCCGAAAGTCCTCTCAGTACTTCTTCATCGTTATATGATGTACGATAAAATTGGGTAATTATCTCATCACGCTTACTGTATTGATAGCCATTTTGAATATAAAAAAATTCTTCAAATGTAATGCCTAGTCGATTTATAATCCCACGCATCGTCGCAAAGTTTATGTCAGTAGTCTTATTTTCAAACTTTGAATATGCACCTTGTGTTAACAGGTGAGCTGCCACATATTTTTGCGTATACCCTTTACCAATTCTAATTTGTTTTGTAATCTCACCATAACCTTTCACGTTGACATTCACTCCTTTACAAAATATTCTTTCAAGAATATTTAGCTAAAACGATTGAAATGTATGCAATTATATAATTTACAAGGGGGTGACTAAATTGATTGATGTAATAAACATTGAAAAATCAACTTCAACACTTTGGTTAGTCGGTACAGGGACAGGAAGCTAATAACAAGTTCATTAAGCCCCACTTCCCTGTTTTTGAATGAATGTAATAATTGAGCTACTGACAATCTTATCATTGTTGTCCAGTTCTAACTCTATTGTACAATTGGCGTTTTTTTGTTGTCCATAGCTAAAAGCTTTGCAAACCAACTTCACATAGAGGGTTTGCAAAGCTTTTTAAATTTATAGAAGTACTTCTCTTTCAAACAACCAAATCAACCGCAAAACATGTATATTCTACCTTGTGTCCATTCCACTTAACACTTTTAATGAAACGAAAGCAGTAACGACAGTTAACAAGCCCAATATTCCCATAACAAGGTTTGGATTTATAGAATCTAATAACACACCCGTCAAGACTTGTCCGACTGGAATGGATATTAATAATGCAGAACTTAAAAATCCAAAAAATCTACCTTGCTTTTTAACAGGAATTTCCCTTCTATACATTATGCCAAAATAGGTATTCCCCATACCAAATGCTATACCCGATATAAAGTAAAAAATCGTTAGCACAAGTGGCGTATTAGCTAGACTCATCAATATATTAAAAAAACCCATGACCGCACAACATATAAACCCGTAAATAAATATGTTGCATTGGAATTTCAATTTCATTGATATAACAGCCCCGATTATAACCCCAACAGGTGAGCCAACAAAAATAATGCTCCACCATAATGAGCTTACTCCCATATTAATAACGATCACGCGAAGTGTTAACATAAGAGCAGCACCTAAAATATTGATAATAGCAGCGCTAAAAAGAAAGGTTTTTAATATCCTTTCTTGAAAAAGAATCGACATTCCTTCCTTCAAGTCTACAAGAAAAGATTGTTTTGATTTAGCTTTATGCTGTTCTGTAATATTGGAAGTCAACAGTATAAGAAGAGAAAGAACGAAGCATAACCCATTAATAAGAAAGAAGTTACCGGGGCTAAGTACACTATATAACAGCCCACCTAACATTGGCGCTAAAATGCCCTCTAGCTGATTCGATGTTTGTCTAAGAGCTACAGCTTCCTTCAGCTCATCATCATTTACAATAATTGTTAGCGCAACATTGGCTGCTGGGGAATGTAACGTACTGCCAAATGAATAGACAATAAAAATAAGGAGTATATATAAAAATTCAAAATAGCCCAAAATTGTAATACTCGCAAGTATGATTAATAACATACATCGTATACTGTTTGCAACAATCATTAAATTTTTTTTATATAATCTATCCACAAATGTCCCCATTAAAGGCGACAGAATCACGATAGCAATTGTACTTGTAGCATTTAAAATAGCAACGAAGATGGATGATCTTGTTACTTCTAAAATCCAAAGAGGTAAAATAAAGAGAATAATTTTATCTGCAAGACCTGAAAGACATTGTGCATAAAAAATTTGTGTGAATTGTTTGTTAATAAAATAAATTTTCGGAATGAATTTCATACTCCTCACTCCTCAATCATCTCTATTTCATGTATATTCCATAGAACTCCTCTAGGATCGGGCTTAATATTTCTTATCCGTTTATTAATAATTTGGACATCGTATGGGCTACATATAAAAAGAACCGGTAATTGTTCGCCAATATATTTAGACCATTGTTTGAAATAAATTGGATCTACTTCTAAACCTTTTTTAATTAAGCTAAGATTCTCTTCATCTTCCCACCCAATAATCTCTTTCATAATTCCCTTTTCACCAAATGCAAATGACGGATCAGGATGAAGCATTAAAGTTTGTGTTATTATAAACATATCTAGCTTATTTTCTCTAAAATCTTCTTTCCAAATATTCGAATCGAATTTTTTCAGAATAATGTCTATACCTTTAACTTTAAAATCTCTAACCAATTCTTTGGCAATTAACTCATGTTCTTCATTATTAATAAAATAACCAAGTTTTAAAGATAATGGATAGTCATTAAAAGTATATCTCGATTCAGAATGATTGTGTTCATTTTTAAATCTCTCTAATAATTTAGGATAAAATTGATTAAGATTTTCCGCAAAACCGTGGTACACGTTATTTATAATTTTTTTCTTGTCAATAAATCTATAAATATAGTTTCTATTTTCTATACTTCTGAAAAAATCAGTTCTATGATTTACTGCTATATAAATGATTTCTGGTTTTGTTAACGGGTATATATTATAATTTGAATTTATATATATATCTTTTTTAGATAAAAGTCTTATTGGAAGAGTTGTAAAATCTAATTTTTCTTCTAAAATCAGTTGTTCTAATTCCTCTATACTTCCTGTTTGAATAATCATATTTCTAATTTTGGGGGCACCTAAATGAAAAGCATCATTTCGGTCAAAGAAGTATTTATCACCTTCTATTTTTATTAATTTATAAGGTCCACATCCTATATAATTTTTATTATATTTATTAGAATAAAATGATGCTAAATCAATATTTTCAAAAATATGTTTAGGAAGAATAGGTAACAATAGACGGTGTTTAAAAAACTTGTCTGGTTTTTTTAATACTATTCTTAAGGTTAGTGAATCAATTATTATTAATTCTTTAATATTCTTAAAATAATGGTTTTGAAAGTTACCAAATCCAGATAAAATAATTTCAATTGTAAACTTAATATCCTCACTGCTTACCGATTTATTATCTGACCATAATAAATCTGGTTTTAATTCTAAAATATGTTGAGTGCAATCACAATTATTATAATAGTCTGAAAGTAATCTCGGTACTAATTCAATATTTTCATTAAACATCATAATCCCTTGATACAAACAGCCCATTAGCCAAGTGTCAACATCATTTCTACAAAGTAAAGGATTTATGCGATTTTCTGATTTACCTGGTATAAAAAGTTGTATTCGATTATTTCTCATATTTAGCCCACACCTCCAAATTAGTTTTATTTTTATAGTGTTTTTTTTGAGGTAAAAGTTCTTCAATATAAATGAAAATGTTAGTATTTTTAATTGCTCGTTGAAAAATCAGTAAATCATAGATAGTTTTTAAATTAATATAGGTTGCTTTGAAATCCAAATCAGTATAAACAAAAAACTCATTAGGTAAATTTAATTTGATAAATAGGTTAAACATCTCGATTAACTTTTTAGATAATGAGATATTAGAATTTAAAAAATCAAAATCTCTTAATCTTAATCGAAATCTTTCTCTGCTTATAACTAAATTCTCAATGCAAATCCTTGGTTGATAATCTAAATCCAATTCTATACGAGTATACGCATGTCCATTAAGATTCAAATTATTTTGTAGAGAAATATAATTTAAAAGCTTGTAAATTCGATCATTTCCTGGTGAAATAGATGATGCATTCCAAATGAAAATTTCCTCATCATTTTTCAAATGAGTAATTAAAGCCCCATTTTGTAATTTTAAATATACGTCGCTAATACTGATTTCTTGTTTTGACTTTACATTACGGTCATATATATATAATTGCTTTCTTATTAAAGGAATAGAAAATCCTATCCCATCTAAATCACTATTTATATGAATATTTCCCTGTACTACATTTCTTTCATTAGATAAACAGTTGTATATTAATTGCTCAAATATTTCCCTTTCCTTTCGATTAAAATATCTTAAAAATCTACCAAGTAGTCTTCCAACCTGTATTGATAACATCTCTGGAATTATATATACTTTATGATTATCTTCCTCATAAAATTGAAAAATACATTCTAACTTATCTATGCCATATAATTCCTTAGGAAAAACTCCCTCAAAATCGTTAATAGTTAATTTCAATACTTTATTTTCACTGTTTAATTTCTTTTTTATAATATCTATAAAAGTTTTATAGTTTTCTTTATTTTGAGATGTTTCTCTCCAAGATCGATAATTATAGGTTTTATAATCTAACGTTTTACTATTTATTAAAAAGCTCAGCTCTAAAAGAGGTATAGACTGATTTTCTCCATAATTATCTTTTATATATTTTACAATATTATTTTCAGAGGTATAAGGGTATAGGAATTCGAACAATTTTATATAAATACTCATAGCTTTATTAAATTCATTTTTTATTTTTCGATGTATAGTAATACTTTCTTTCTTATAAGCTAAATTAGCTCTGACTAATTGAGTTGGATAAATTTCAGTAATACTTGATAGTTTTAAAAAATCCTCTTTAAATTCTTCAAAAGAATTCGTATAGAATCTTTCAGGAATGTATGCTAAAGTAGGATTCTTTAATACAGAACATATAGTTTTTAATGGATTTTCATCTGCATAATAGGTTGTTCCCAGTACTTTTAAAAAATCCATTTCTATTAAGTAATAAATTTGTTCTCGCAATGTTTCAAATTCTATATAATGAATTAATATACTTTCTAAATCACAAATGCTAAATATTCTATCTTTTTGTAAAAATAAATCTTTCATAAAATATTTATAACGTAATTTACATTTTCTCAAGACATTATATGGGCTAGACCAGAAATAAATATTATTCTCGATTATACAAGCAGTTGGATTTATATATAACAAAGGTTTAAAAGGATTTATTTCTTTTTTAAACTCTCTTTTTGCTAGATGCTTTGCTATATTACAATTAAATTCCAAAGTTATATTAAAATTTGATGAATCTATTTCAAAATTGTCTTTATCTCCAAAATAACCTGCTACTATTCCGGCCCATAGACTAGAAGGTGTTGGCATAATACTAGATTTATGCAAATATCTTAATAAAGTAGTATATTTATTTTTATCAAGAGTCTGTCTACCATCATAAATACTATTAAATAAATTTTGATTAACTACTAAAAGGGCATTGGAAAACCAATCTGATGATAACTGCAACTTAATAATATTTTCAATTTGTTCAGTTTCTTTTTCTATTTCCTTTAGAATTAATTGATTTAATTCTCTATAACGTATACGTAAGAAATTATGAGACTCTAATCGTTTTAGAATATTTTTTGAAAACCCCCCCTTTATTTTGGCTAAATCATCTGCATATTCTTTAAAAGATTTGTATATTTTTCTCCTAAAATTAATTAATTCTCTTCTTTCTTTGTCGTTTTGTGCTTCTTTTACTGCCTCAAATAAAATTGCTGAAATTTGCTCGTTTTCAATAATTAGTTGATTTTTTAAATTTAATATTAATTTGGCATAATTGTAGCTTTCAAAAGTCAAATCTCTATACAAAAAATCAATTTTATTAACCGGTAATCTAATGGCTAAAATCTCCATGCTTATACCCCCTATCAGGAGAAGTTAAATATGAAAATGAATAAGAATAACCTGCTTGTATCCCTGGTTGTACTCCCAAAATGTTCCACATAAAAATAATCAAACAACTTACTATACCTCTAATACCTCTTGTAAGCTTTCCATGATAATATAACCTCTGAAGTTCTTCAAACAACTTAATTAAATTTGTATTAATTTTCAAAATTTCATCTTTTATATTTTGATTAACATCCTCAAGAGTTTTTTCAATATCTAGTCGAATAATAAGATTAATTTCACTAATCATATTTAATAGCATCATTTTATATTTTGATTCATCAAAAGCCCTTAATTCTAATATCTTTTTCCAACAATCCCATCTCTCAAAGTCATCTTGAATTATTTTATTAACACAAAAATTACTATACCAGGCAATAAACGCATAATACTTATCTTTATTTAAATTTTCTAAAGTAAATAAGCAACATAATTCAGTTATCTCACAAAAAATTTTATGACAAATTTCTAATCCCAATTGTCCTCCGAATAAATAGACTTCAGGTTCATATACAACTTTTGAAGTAGTATAGTTTTTATTTAATAAAAATTTTTCGAAGCCCTGAACATCCATAGGAAATCTTACTCTAAGGTGAGATTGGTTCAAATAAGATTTTCTAATATACCAAAATTTATTGCCTATTTCTCCAAAAAAATCATAAAGTTGCTTTACTAATTGTTTTTGTTCTTCATAATTAGCATTTATAATATAACAATTCCAAAGTTTAAAACTATCTTCAGTTTTTCGAGATTTCATTTCTAACTTTTCTATATCCATTAACTCTACCCCCAGATAGAAAAACAAATTCACTAAAAGTGAATTTGTTTTTCTTACCTTAATTTTAAAAAATTCAAAAACCTCTTAATGCATCATCACAACCATAACTTGTACTGCTTGTTCCTTTTTGAGAAAGCTCAATTGTCTCTATTTCTTCAACTGTTAACTTCATAATTACACCTCCTTTTGTTATAAAATAAATTTACAATATTTTTAGAAAAATCAAACAAAATATTCCTAAAAGAATAATAAAAAATAAAACTCCTTCAAAACTTTATGCATACTTCTATCCTTTTATCAGACATAAAAATCATAGAGGAAAATATTCTTTTATGAATATTCTGAAAAAATATTTAATTATCATTTACTATAAAAACATCAAATGAGCATATTAATTCACACATCGTTGAGCCTTTCAAATCTTACCAAACGATAAAGCGAACAGCATCAAATATAACACTATTGAAGTAGAAGAAGAAATACTACAAGAGCTCGGAATAGAAGATACTGAACTTTTGCTTTACCAGTAGTCATTATAGCTGCCGTAGCAAGATATGGTATTTCTTATGCTATAAAAAAATACGGTAAAAAAGCCACAACGAATGCGATTCGCAGTAGAAATTTTGATAAAGTATTATCTTCTGTAGCAAGATTAGATGCTAATTCACGCAAGCACATCCTAGATCCAAAACATGATTGGCATAAAGTAACGAAGAATAATTGGGATGATGTAGCAAAAGTCATGTCTTACGTGATGCGCTACGGAAAAGAGGGTCCATACGGGTCTGCAAGAAAGAAAACATTAAATATGAATGGTCAAACAATAACAGTAACTTTTGCAAGAAAGAATGGAAAAATACACATAGGAAATGCGTGGGTGAATAAATAATGCCGACAAATAATTTAGAGAATTATATTCTAACAGTGAATTTTAAAGAAGCTGAAGAAGAGTTCCACAAGATGGATTTTCAACAATTTGATGATGTAATATTCATCAGTGCATATAATAACCATAATATTCTATTTTATACCTTTTTGCATTATCTATTAATGAAAAAAGAATCAGCGGAATTACACAATCTCGCTTTTTCATTATTTGTAAATGCGTTAACTCCTATCGAAGGCGCCTATCATTGTGCTCTCTATCACGCACAAAGA
Organism: Lysinibacillus sp. NPDC097868; assembly: GCF_044761135.1. Lineage (NCBI taxonomy): Bacteria > Bacillati > Bacillota > Bacilli > Caryophanales > Bacillaceae > Lysinibacillus > Lysinibacillus sp. NPDC097868. The sequence continues at coordinate 1,753,621 of NZ_JBIWBS010000001.1, forward strand.
GCAGTTGAATTAACAAATGAACAAGATACATTTAGCTTAGAACATTTATTATTCCTTAATATCGTACCTGATAAATTAGTCAGTGATGAACAAGCAATTGAAATTTGCCATAAGATTTTAGCGCTTGACCCAACTAATAAAACCGCTAAAAGTTCCCTTAAAGAGTTAAAATGTAAAACTCAGTAAAATTTCTATTACACTGGTGAAAAGACGTACAAGCACTAGGTTAAAACGTTTGAATAATTCGTTTTAACCTAGTGGTATTTAAAAAGTTAAAGTACTTCTCCTTTATTGATGTTATTTAAAATGTAAGAATAGCAATAAATCAGTAAAATGAAGGTGATTATTCAATGATAAAAAATCTAGAGCATCTTATTTTATCAGGCAACTTTAACGAAGCTGAAAAATTATATCAAAAAAGCAATTTTGAACAATTTTATAGTGAATTAATCTCCATTGCTTATGACAACCGCAATATGATTTACTATACTTTTTTGCATTATCATATAATGAAGAAAGAAACCGTAGAGTTACACAATCTTGCCTTTTCATTATTTGTACATGCTTTAACACCTATCGACGGTGCCTATCATTGTGCTCTCTATCACGCACAAAGAGCTATCGAATTGACAAATGAACAAGATGTAGGAGATTTAGAAAATTTATTATTCATATACGGGGTGCCTGATCAAGTCGTAAGTGATGAAAAAGCCCTTGAAACTTGCCATAAAATTTTAGCGTTAGAGCCTTCTAATGAAATTGCCAAAAGTGTACTTAAAAAGGTCCAACGCAGAATGAAGTAAACGATCTTAGGTACTTGTGAAAAAAGTACAAGCGCCTTTCTTATCTAGCTATCTTTTCTCTTACGCCTATTTATAAATAGGCGTAAATTTAAATAGTTCCTAGAAACTATTAAACTTTCTTAATGACGAAAATAAAACCAAAGGAGAATGAAACGTGTTAAAAAATTTAGAACAGCTCATTTTATCAGCCAACTTTAAAGATGCTGAAGAAATCTATCATAAAATGGACTTCCAACAATTTCATGATCAGCTACTATCAATCGCTTATGATAACCGCAATATGATTAATTACACCTTTTTGCTTTATTTATTAATGAAAGAAGAGTCAGCGAAGTTACACAATCTTGCCTTTTCATTATTTGTTATCCCTTTAACCCCTATCGGCGCCCCTCATCATTGTGCCCTCTATCACGCACAAAAGGCTGTCGAGTTAACAAATGAACAAGATACACTTAGCTTAGAACATTTATTATTCCTTAATATCGTTCCTGATAAATTAGTGAGTGATGAAAAAGCGATTGACATTTGCCATAAAATTTTAGCGTTAGACCCTTCTAATAAAACTGCTAAAAGTTCTCTTAAAGAATTACAACGTAAAACTAAGTAATATTTGAAAGTGTGCACCTATAAAAATAAACACGCTGTTGAAACAAGTCATCATAATGTTTCAACAGCGTCCTTATAGACGTAAAAAAATTGTTTTTTCATTTAACTAATTCCCTCCTACCATCAGCGAACTAAAAAGAGGAGTTGGGATTCGTAATTTTTCCAAATCCTCTTTTTTATTTTATTTGTAGTCACTAGTATTTTATTCCTTTTTGACTCCTCACTTCACCTTGCTATTTAAAATAGTAAATTTCCCACCATGATAACAATAGTACGTGTCAGCTTGAAGATTTTTAATCTTACGCAAAGACAGTTCTGCGTTCTCTATATTTAAACAAAAATGTGGATTCGCAATGACCAATTCTTGATTTTCATGTGCAGCTGCATCTCCGGTAATGACACTTTTTAAACTTGGGAAATATAATGAAATATGCCCTGATGTATGCCCAGGTGTTGCGACTACCCTACATTCGTTATGTAGAATCATGTCCCCATCATGTACCTTTTTATCGATTGCAACATGCTTTAAATCCTTTAATTGTTGAATAAACCATTTCCCAAATTCAATTTCTTCTTGTGGCATATGTTCTAGCATTTCTTCGGCTTGCACCAATCTCTCAGACTTCATTTCACCACTAATATATTTCGATTCTATTTCACTTGCTATGACGTGAACCCAAGGATATTTTGCTTTAAAATCATATAAGGAACCTATGTGGTCATCATCGTAGTGCGTAATAATAATATGCTTTACATTCTTCATCGCAAAGCCATTTTTTAATATTTCATTTTCAATCATAGGGTAAAAATTTGAATACCCTGTATCGACCAATGTTAGTTCATCATTCACAACAATTAAGCTCGGATAAATAGTGTTCTTTTGTCCATTAAATTCAAATTCAATTGGTAGTTCTACTATCTTCATTTTTCTCTCCCCCATACGCGTGCTTTTGAAATAATCAATAACTGAATATTCATTAACAGTACATTATAATATGGCTTTTTTTCAATAAGTACATTTCAAAAAACAGTTATTGTCATTAATAAGCAGGACATTTCCCTTATAAAAACCTCATATGTCATTTCCTTTCAACGTGGATTCCTGTACTATAATACATAACAATCTGACATATAAAAAAGCACATTATTATCTCTTTTTGCATGTCAAGGAGGTCTTACATATGCACGATTTTATTTTTCCATTTAGCAATGAAGAAGCAAAATATAAACAGATTTATCAGCAATTAAAGACATTAATTGAGCAAGGTAACTTGAAGTCGAATGATTCCTTGCCTTCTATTCGAAGATTGGCAGAGACGTTACAGGTCAGTCGCAATACTACGTTGACTGCCTATGAGCAGCTTGTAGCAGAGGGATACATACGAGGTGAAGGACGTAAGGGCTATTTCGTCAATGTATTGGAACAAGTCTTTTTAAAGGAAGAAGAAACATCATTGATTACGCCAAACGCAAAGCAGGTGCGTCCAGCTATAAAAGTTGATTTTCGGGCAGGAGCTGTCGATCAAGCACATTTCCCACTGAAGGCATGGCGACAATTTGCTAATCGTGCACTCCAGTTAGAGGAAAGTTTTGTGTATGGGGAACCGTTTGGTGAACCTTTATTAAAAGAGCAGCTTGTCCAATACTTATTACAAGCACGCGGGGTTAAATGCGAAGCGGATGATATGATTATCGGTAGTAGTACCCAGCAAATGCTACTGTACCTAGGTTTTATTTTGAAGCACGATTTCGCAAGTATGATTGTCGAGGATCCAGGTTATATTGGCGCACGACAATCGTTTAAACTAAACGGTTTTGAACTAGAAGCACTCCCTGTTTTAGAGCAAGGTGCTCAGCTACAATTATTATCAGAAATGCAATCACGACTCTTATATGTTACACCTTCACACCATTTTCCTTACGGCGTCACAATGTCTATACAGCAACGCCAAACAATTATTCAATGGGCAAAAACGGTGGATGGATACATTATCGAGGACGATTATGACAGTGAATTTCGCTATGCGCAGCAGCCTTTTCCTGCGCTTGCATCCATAGATCATACACGTGTTATTTATATTGGGACCTTTTCAAAATCCTTTTTACCTGCTATTCGACTAAGCTATATGGTATTACCTAAGTCACTTCTACATCGTTACAAGGAACAGTTTAGTGAATTTGAACATAATGCATCGACACTCCATCAATTAACGATGGCAGCCTTTATGGAAAATGGTGAGTGGACACGTCATATTAAAAGAATGCGTCTTATCTATAAACAGAAAATGAGCTATCTTGTAGAACTGCTACAACAACAATTTGGTGCCAGTATTACAATACTAGGGGAGCATTCAGGCCTTTATGTATTGGTCAAGTTACATGTACAACAGTCAGAAGAACAGCTCATCCGATGTGCAGTGAAATACGGCGTAAAAGTGTATCCGACAAGCCCGTATTTTCTTCAACAATCCACACATGAACCAATACTACAATTAGGCTTTAGTAAGTTGGAAATAGAAGACATCAAGCATGGGGTTCAACAGTTAGCAAAAGCGTGGCAGTTGCCTTCATTCAACGAATAAAAAACGCAGGAAAGTCATATTCCTGCTTTTTTTATTGATTATGTATTATTTTTGAGCATATTTTTGTAAATGCTTTGGTATTTCACGGAGATCCATTAACAATGGCATCATCATAAGTAATACGATTAAATAGATTGCAATTCCGATTGCTACAGCTGAGCCTTTAACTTCATCATCGATCACATAAGGCATTGTGATATAAGGTACAAATACCAATAATAAAATTGAAATGCGTGTCATTGATGTAAACATTTGTTTTTTTGCACAATATGGACAACTAATAAATCGTGAAAATGTCACAATCGAACGCATCGACTGTTTCCAAGTCCATTTCTCCTTACATTTAATACATTTTGGCATACAAATCCCCTCCATTCACTAATTATGCCATATTGCGTAACGGAGAAGCACTAAATTTAAAGTAAAAAAGAATTTGCACAGTTATTCGCTGTACAAATTCTTTTAAAAATAATCGATAAACGTCGGAATACCTACTGGTAACACTGCTTCTAATAGCGCCATTTCAATCGCTTCACCCTGTAATCGTTCGATTTTCTCCAAATAGCTAGGGCGTTTATAGCCCAGTAGCATCGTTGCTAACGTCTGGACAGTGAGTTGAATCGCATTCTCTGAAAGTTGTTCGCTGACCTTTTCAACGGATACTTTTCCGTTTTGTACCGTTACCACAAACGTACCGTTATTCCAAGCAACAATACGATCGCTTACTGCTAAGCGAAGTTGAAAGTCATTCCCTACAAACGGATAGCGCAATAAAAATTCCTTTACGTCTACAATACGTGCCATAAAATAAGGAGATACTTTTTGAATAATTTCACTGTCCTCAAGTAAAAATGCCACCGCTTCGTTGCCAGTCGTTTTGCCATATACATTGTAAACCATTGAGCTATGTGCAGAGACAAAATTCCATAACCCTTTTCGAGCTTCTTCTTGTATATAAACGATTTCATCGATATAAAAATTTTCTTCCATAATACGATAGAACATATAACCTTGTGGCTCATCTTCCTCATCGTAATAGACTGCTGCCTGTAGTTTGACATCACTATCTATAAATTTTTCTTCCCAAAAATCTTCTTGAAATTTCTCATTCCAGGCAATGCTATTACGCACCATTACACCATGTGTCTTGATTGCATAACGTGCATAAATTGCAACAACATCTTTATCTTTAGGATCGACACGACGAATTTTGCCATTTAATCCACCATAATGAGGAAGTTGAGTATCCTTCACTTGAAATTCCACAATATCACTCATAATTTCCCAGCCTTTTTTGCGATAATATGGAATTGAATAAGGGAATAAATAAGATATATACCTGCCTTCCTCACGCATTTGTTCTAAGCACTTTATAATGAGACTTTCCATTAAGCCGTGCCTAGAATACTCAGGGTACGTACCAACTGCCGTTATTCCCCCCATCTCATAAAACTTCCCATGTACATTGATTTGAAAAGGCAAATTTAAAATTTGTGATACAAGTTGTGAGCCGTCAAACCAACCAAAAGCATGCCCTTCGTCAAACTGTTTACTTTTGGCATTAACGAAACGACGATCTTTATGAATGGACATAGACATCTGAAATACATAGTTTAGCAAATCGATGGATTGGGCCATCTCATCTAGTCGTATTTCTCGCATTACTAAACCTTTTCGTTGATTCATTTTTTTCTCTCCTCATTAAATAGCTCTGCAAAAATGGTATCCGGAGCATTTAAAAATCGCTTCGTTATAATATAATGTATAGTGTCCTCGTATCGGATGGATTCAATTCCTCCATCTTCAAAACTGTAGATGGTAGCATTCGGATAACCGAGTAAAATAGGTGAATGTGTAGCGATAATAAATTGGGCTTCATGCTCTAAATCCTTCATTATTTTTAGAAGACTGAGCTGTCTCGTAGGTGATAAAGCTGCTTCAGGCTCATCAAGTAAATAAATCGCCTTTCCTTTAAAACGATTCATAAACAGCGATAAAAATGACTCCCCATGTGACTGTTGATGTAGGGATTTCCCTCCAAATGCAGCATACTTATTAGGGTGATTCTCTAACAAATCTATATGGCTTGCAAATTGATAAAACGTTTCTGATCGTAGAAAAAAGCCGTTAGAAACTTTAGGCCACCACGATAACCGTATGTAGTCTCCAAGTGCAGATTCCGCTTTATGTACTTCATAAATGTTTTGACGTCCACCACCTGCTGTATTAAAATCACAGCGGTCCGCAATTGCCTCCAGAAGCGTTGATTTCCCAGAGCCATTTTCCCCAACAAAAAATGTCACATTCGTTGGAAACTCTAGCTCTTGTAAATCGTGCAAACTGGGTATATTAAATGGATAAAGTCGTTTATCGTCTATGTTGTCCTGTAAAACCTTACATGATTTTAAATACATTGTGTCCCCTCCTTAGTACTATTATAACTCGCATACGCTACTCTGAAACGGTCCTTCTTTCCAAATTCAAACTAATAATACCTACTATGAATATTAGGATGATACCAATTAAGGTAATAGGTGACCACGTAAGTCTAAAATCGAATAATTGAAAGTAAAAAGTGAATATTGGAACAAAGCATAAACTCATCATCTCCATTAAAGGAGAACAATACTGAATGCCTAATTGCAATAAATACATTGGAAGCATAACACCTGTTGCTGTTACAGCAAGTATCCAGCCAATATTTCCTGAGAAATACTCAAAGAACACATCATAAGAAGCTAAAAAAGATAATAAAATTATGCCATAATACCGATTTATCAAAATCATAGAAGTTGTCCAGCCCGCCTCACTTAATTTCCTTGAATATACGGTGCATAAAAAAGCACCCACCCCACAGCTAATACTGGCAAATAAGGCTATGATAACAGGCATTGTTAATTTCTAACTGGATTGCTGAGTTTCCGCTAAGTACAGCTACAATAAGTACAATACACGCAATCATAGTTGCGATGGCAATTAGCCACTGCGCCCTTGGAATCGTTTCCTTTGCAATGCCCGCAACAACTAGGACAAATAATGGGCCAATATCCATTTCAAGTGCACTAACTATGGCAGACTCCACATATTTAATGCAAAATAAAAACACATAAAGGCCAGAACAGACGCTCCATTTAATTTCACAACATAGCCGATTGTTCCTTGCCATTTGTTATGTTGTTTATGTGTACGTGCAAAAAATGCAAAGTAGAATGCAGTTAGAAATAAACTAATACCTGTAAATAGAAATGCCGGTACTTCTTGTACTTGCTTAGCATAAACTACTTGACTCATTGCAGTAAAAAGCGCTGAAATAATATGTACTAGTAGCCCTATCGTTGTTTTACGTTTCTTCGTTATGTCCATTCATCTCCCCACTTATCATTATTTCCTAAAACAAAAAACTCCATCTCCAATAAATATAGAGACGAAGTTATCCGCGGTACCATTCTGTTTAGCATATATGCTTACTTTAACTATAACGGTAGCTACCGTTTACCTACTTATTCAGTATAAAAACTCCTGGACGAGTTCACGAATCATTTACGATAATTTTCACCAGCCATCATCTCTCTGCAAGTAAAAAATTTTCGTTGCTATTCCTAATCATTGTAAATTATTAGGATTTATAAGAAGTCATTTATTTATTCTCATCAAGGTCTTTATTATTATTGCTTCACAATAAAAAGTGTTTAATTGTTGTCATTGCTATTGGAATTATTCAATTGTAAATATCCACTTAGCGACAACTTACCAGTACTGTTAAACTAAAAAAATCTCCTAACAAAAGTTTGGAGACTTTTTTCTTACCTTAATAGTGCAACTATATGGGATTTTACCCGCCATCCTAAGCAAATAACCTCATTTAAAAATTTTTACTTTGCATTTTTATCTGGCTGATGAATACCAAATACATTACCTTCTGTATCTGTATAATAACCTTGCCATGCCATCCCAGGAAGAGCATATTTTGGTACTGCTACCTTCCCACCATTATCAATAATTTTGGCTTCTGTTGCATTGTAATTTTCCACACCCATTGTACAAGCAAATCCATTTATAGCCTGGTTTGGTTCTGGAGGAGGGCCTTGTCGTTGCATTAATGCACCATTGATGCCAAGTTCATCCTCGCCACCTGTCACTGCCCCAAAATACGGCATACCAGCGTAGTCACTCCAATCTTCAAATGACCATCCAAATATGTTGCCATAGAAAGCCTTGGCACGCTCCATGTCACTGACATGAATTTCAAAATGAACTAATCTCCCCATAGTATCCTCCTAAATGTAATAGAATATATTTACTATAATGCATTTTTTTATAGATAGGAAATATAATGAATACTCAAAGGGATTGTTTGTCAATTACATTCGTAGCACCTACAAAGTCCTATGCTTTGTTTGAAGAAATAACATATTATCGGTTTATATCTTGGGTTACCCTTCTTCCAGTGTAAAACTTCATTTGTTCATCACCTTTATGTTCCTTTGCGGTCATGGTAATTGGTTTCAATTTAAGTACTACAGTTTTGCTACCTAAAGAAGATAGATATTTTTCGACATGTGCCTTCGATAAAGGTACTTTATAATAATTCGGGACATATTTATCAAGCATTTCTTGCATAGCTGCTGTTGCTTCATTTAAATCCGTTACAATTTCGATTTTTCCATTTGCGATCACGCTCATATAAGCTGTATCTGTATTCGCTGGAATCGGATCTGCGATTGTTCCGTAAATTTCACTTATTGTCAGGCATGCATTAGCATTATTGTTTAAAATGTTAATTTTTCTTCCTTCATTTGCACCATGAATGTAAAAGTTTCCATCCTTAAATACAAAATTTAAAGGAATTACATATGGCATGTTGTTATCCACTAACCCAAGAAAAACTGTTTGTGCTCCTCGTAAAAATTTATTGATTTGCCCCTCGTCTGTACATGTTCTATTCACCATACGAATTTTAGTTTCCAACCTAATCACTTCTCCCTTTTTTACGAGTATAAAAACTTCTAACTTCTAAAAAAGAGTCTATAGCAGGATTGTCCTCTAAAAAAGGGACAGTTTGATGAAAAGGAATGGGTACAACGTAAAATCTTCATCCTTTTTATTAGAACTTCACTATGTCGAACTGTTGGTCTTTGTTGCCTTTTCGTTCCTATTACTTAGGATGAACTTCCTCTTCATTGTTCTCGATAAAATAATTTAAGCTGAGCGACAATCATAATGCTAATTACGACAAGTAAAAACCAAGAGCTAATTTTTCCAAAATGCACAATCGTCCAAGCTACCTCTTGATTAGGATATGACCATGCACCAAAGTAGGTTGCAATATTCTCAGCAATCCAAATGAAAAATCCAATTAAAAGGAATGATACAACAATAGGCATTTTATAGTGATTTTGCCGTACTGTGAATTGGACAACGGTCCGGTAAAACACAATAAAAAGTGCAGCCATTAACAGCCATCTCACGTCATATATAAAATGGTGTGTGAAGAAATTTAAGTAGATCATAGCTCCTAATGGGATAGCAACATAACTTTTTGGCCAATTTATAATTTTTAAATCAAACCTACGCCAAGCTTGGCATATATAACTAGCCACACTGGCATACATAAAGCCGCTATATAAGGGCACACCACCAATTTTGGACCACGCCACTTCTGGATAAGACCAAGAATGATAGTTCACTTTATATAATTCTAGTATAAGACCAATAATATGAAACAGACAGATTACTTTTAATTCATCTTTAGATTCTAGACCAAATTTATACATCAGGTATTGTGTCACAAGACAGACTATTAAAATAAAATCATATCTTGCAAGTGGTAAATGAATAATTTTTGACAGCGCAAGCGTAACAAATATGACAACAGGAAAAATACAAGATAAGGATTGATGGTACGTAAAGTACCCTAAGTCTTTTAATAAATTTTTCAACATTTATTCACCTCATGTAACAAAGTACGAGAAAATTAACTAGCGTAAGACTAATCTCTTCTTGTATGAAGAATAAATGATATTTTATCTTATTTCAATGTTTTTTTATCGAAATACGATAAATTATTTCGTTTTTCAGTGGAACAATTTTTTATAAAATACGTCTTTTGTAAACCAAAATAATACAACAAGAGTAGCCACATCATTGCAGCTACTCTTGTTATTTAAAGAAACATTTTTTGATCTAATTTTAACTGTACTTCTTGTTGGTTTACTTTTATCGCCTTCGTTTTCTTCACTTTTACATAATAAACGATATAACAGCCGATAAAGAATGCTCCTCCACAATATAAAGCTAATCGTTGAGATGGATCGAATGCCAAGCTTGCCATAACAATACAATTAGCTGTTAAACCTAAGATTGGAATGATTGGATATAGTGGTGCTTTAAATTTTAAATCCTCCACTTTTCCACCTTGACGAACATAAGAACGTCTAAAGGCTATTTGAGATGCTGTAATTGCTATCCAACCTATTTGAGCACCTAAACCTGCTAGAGATAATAACCAAACAAATACTGTTTTTGCCGCGAATACACTTGATAATAGTGATAAACCAGCTACAGCAAGTGTAATTAATAATGCGTTCATCGGAATTCCTCTTTTATTAACTTTCCCTAAAACTGGGCTAGCCATCTTTTCAACAGATAAAGAGAACAACATACGTGTTGCTGCATATAGTCCAGAGTTTGCAACCGATAATAGTGCTGTCAAAATAACAAAATTCATAATATCAGCCGCATAAGGAATGCCTATACTATCCAGTACAACTACAAATGGACTTTCAACAACTCCAGCTTTATCCATTGGAATCATAGCTGCAAGTATTACTACAGATAATACAAAGAAGAAAAGTGTACGCCAAACTGTTTGTTTAATAGATTTAGGAATTGTCTTTTCAGGATTCTCACTCTCCCCTGCAGCAATACCAATTAATTCAGTCCCTTGGAATGAAAAATTTACAGTAATCATTGTAATAAGTAGTGCTGTTACACCATTTGGAAATAGCCCATGCTCATAAAAATGAGTAAGGAATGGAGCACTAGATCCGTCTTTCATCTCAATAAGACCAAACATAGCCGCTCCCCCAACAATAAGGAACATTATGATAGCCAATATTTTTATACTTGAGAAAACAAATTCTGCTTCACCAAATGCCTTAGCTGATAAACCATTTAATAAAAAGAGCAAGGCACCAAATATTAAACACCACATCCATACTGGTGAATCAGGAAACCATCTTTGCATAAGTTGTCCAGCCCCTAAAAATTCAAGGGCAACCGTTACTGCCCAGCCCAGCCAATAGAGCCAGCCAACGGCAAAGCCAGTAGCAGGACCAATAAACTTCGTCGTATATGTTTGAAATGAACCAGATACTGGCATAGCAACAGATAATTCACCCAAACAAAGCATCGTTAGATACATCACTAACCCGCCTACTAAATAAGAAAGAATAGCACCAGTTGGCCCAGCTTGATTTATAGTAAAACCTGATCCTAGAAAAAAGCCAGTCCCAATACATCCCCCTAGTGAAATCATAAATAAGTGTCTAGCTTTCATACTTCTTTTTAATTCATGTTGTTCTGTTGCCATAAAATAACCCCTTACACTATTATCATGTAAGCACTTTCTTTTTAAAGTGCAAAAAGATAATTATGAGAAATATTAATAGATGTGATGTTTTAAATTAAATCTATTTTGTGAACATTCAATTTTCTGACAAATAAAAGTGCTTAATTAGTCTAGAGCATTCGTTCCTTCTATTGTAAACTACAATTAGGGAGAGCATTTTTCTTAAATTTGGTTGTCGCGACCTCATTTTACTAAAAAGTTCTTCCTTATCAGCTAATTGATTTTCCCCAATCCATTGTTTAAAGTAATGTATCGCCAAATAAAGAGCTAATTAAAGCAACCGCAGCAATAGCTGTTTTATTATATTGATCTAATACTGGGTTTGTCTCTACAAACTCTGCAGAAGTAATAATGTTTGCTTCCGATAGCATTTCCATAGCTAGATGACTTTCACGATAGCTAATACCACCTGCAACTGGCGTTCCGACACCTGGTGCATCGTTTGGATCAAGGCCATCTAAATCTAAAGATAAATGGACACCATCTGTACGTTCCTTTAAATATTCAATCGTTTCTGACATTACTGTCGTCATACCTAAGCGATCGATTTCATGCATTGTATAAACTTTAATGCCAATTTCCTTAATAAGCTTTTTCTCTCCTGGATCCAAATCACGGGCTCCAATAATTACTACATTTTCAGGTTTTACTTTTGGAGCATAGCCGCCAATATTCGTAAGTGCAGGATGTCCAAGACCTAAGCTTACTGCTAAAGACATTCCATGGATATTTCCTGAAGGAGATGTTTCACCTGTGTTTAAATCGCCATGGGCATCATACCAAATAACGCCTAAATTATCATAGTGTTTCGAAACACCTGCTAATGTTCCAATGGCAATACTATGATCTCCTCCTAAAACTAAAGGAAAGCGATTTGAGGAAATAGCTTGATCTACTTTTTGACCAAGCTTGTCATTAGCATCTGCTACAGTTTTTAAATTTTTTAAGTTTGATGCTGTTTCTATTGTTTCATCATTTTTTACAAATTCGATATTCAAATCTCCTACGTCATCAATCGAATAACCAAGGCCTTCAAGTCGATCTGTTAGTCCAGCATATCGAATAGCACTCGGCCCCATGTCAACCCCTCTTCTAGTTTGACCCAAGTCCATAGGCACCCCAATAATTGTAACTTCTTTACGCATGATATTTTCTCCTCTCCAATAATTACTTTCACAGTATAAAGAAAATGAAAAATTGACTCAACTCGACATTATTTTTAATTTTTATACAGTTTAGATTATTAGAAACATAGATTTTCTCTTGCATAAACGAATGCATAAAAACAATTACAATGAATAAAGATACTTATTTTGTAAATTTTATATATGTTTTTGTCAGAAATTTCAAAAACGAAAGATTAAAACTATTCATTTTTATTGTTTTTTTAGAAAATTGGTACGTAAATTTCAGGATTTATATCAATATAATGTAAAAATATTTAAACTATATCCATATTTGTATAAGAGTAATAGTTTTCGATATTAATATATTTTGAGCATATAATCAAAATAAATAAAACCAGCATCTCATTTTACAATGAGTTCTGGTTTAAAATTTTTGTATGAATAATTTTTCATCTGATTGGATTTCAGCATAAAAGACTTCTTCAATATTTTTGATTCCTGCTTTTTTTAATTCGCTTTTTAGCCACTCTCTGTTTTTCCCAACTTCTAACAAATTTCTTTTTAATAATTTTCCGTCTGATATTATTTCTATAGGTAAAAATGGTGGATTTTTAGGTGAAATGTTTATATCTATTTTTTGCGCACCTTGAAATTGAGGTTTTTTTAGGATACTAAGCGTGCCGTTGGGTTCTAATATCGCAAAATCGATTTCATCAATTGAAAAAACTTAATATTGTCTTATCATCATCGTTAGGTCATCGATATTGACGCCCGTCCTTTTCAATGCTTTTCGATCGATTCTGCCGTGTTTTATTACGATTGTAGGTTGACCATCGAGAATCATCCTTATTTTTCCAGATTTTAGACTTATATAGCCAATAAGTGTTGTTAGCGAGCACCATATAACCAAGCTCAGTAAATCTTTTGTGTAATCTTTTGTACTAAGAACAATCATGTTAGCGGCAATTGAGCCAATTGTTATTCCTGTTACATAGTTAAAAAACGTAAGTTGACTTAATTGTTTTTTTCCTAAAAAACGTGTTAGTGCAAGAAGTACAAAAAAAGTTATGACTGTTTCTATTGCTATTTGTAAGTAGCTTACATCTTTCATGCACCCCACTCCTATCTATACAATAGAATGTGTTGTGCATAAAATAAAATACACTAAAACTAGGCACTAATTAGCGATTCTCGTCAAGGTTTTCCACTGACTCCAAAGATCGATATAATGTCGATTTACTAATGCCTGTTTCATTTTTAATATCATGTAATGTGAACTTCCCTGAATGGTACATCGAAATAGCTTTTTGAATGTTTACATCTGGTTTTCTCGGTCTGCCAATAGTCTTTCCCTGCTCTCTTGCATTGGAAATGCCGATAATAGCTGACTGCTTCGCCACATCTGTTTGGAACTGGATATAGTGTTTCATCATTTGTTGTAATGTACATGTTAAAGATTGATTATTAGAAATATCCTCATTTACAAAATGAATGCTCACATCGTCTTTTTCACATACATTGAAGATGTCTTGCAGTTGTCGTGTCGTGTCTGCAAGTGCAAACATCCGTTCAACAATAATCGTATCTCCTGGTTGCAATGCCATCAGCAATTCTTCTAATTTATGTCGCTTTTTAGGTGAAGCATGCAGTTCACGATATATAGTTTGGCATTTTTTAGATACTACTTTTAACTGTTTTTCACACGTTTCATCATCATATAAAGGTCGTACATAACCGAAAATCATCAATTTACCTCCTTATCTTGCCTCAAAAAGGTTCCATTTTGGGAATGTGAATGGTATGATACTCAAAGAATTTTAAAATTAAAGGAGTACATCATGCAAAGTTTAAAACAACAATGGTTTGGAAACATGCGAGGCGATCTATTAGCAGGCATTGTCGTAGCACTTGCTCTTATCCCTGAAGCCATTGCCTTTTCTATCATCGCAGGCGTTGACCCAATGGTAGGGTTATATGCATCTTTTTGTATCGCTATCACAATCGCTTTTGTCGGTGGTAGACCTGGTATGATTTCAGCAGCTACAGGCGCAATGGCACTCGTAATAGCACCATTAGTAAAAGATTACGGACTAAATTATTTACTCGCTGCTACAATTTTAACAGGCATTATTCAAATAATTTTTGGCTTGTTAAAAATAGCAAAGTTAATGAAATTCATACCAAATGCTGTAATGATTGGCTTTGTAAACTCATTAGCTATTTTAATTTTTTTAGCACAAGTACCTCAAATTATCGGAATGTCTACGATGACATATATATTTGTCGCATTGACACTTTTACTTTTGTATACTTTACCACGATATATTCAAGTAATACCAGCACCACTTATAGCAATCGTTGTATTAACTTCTATAGCGATTTATAGTGGTGTTAATTTACGAACTATTGGTGATTTAGGTGTTATCACGCAAACGCTACCGACATTTGCTATTCCGAATGTACCTTTTACATTTGAAACATTAAAAATAATTTTCCCCTATTCGCTAGCATTAGCAATCGTTGGACTAATCGAATCTTTATTAACAGCCCAAATCGTGGATGATATGACCGGGACGGAAAGTGAAAAAAATAAAGAAGCGAGAGGACAAGGCATTGCTAATTTCATTAATGGATTTTTTGGAGGAATGGCCGGTTGTGCGATGATTGGTCAATCTGTCATCAATGTTAAGTCTGGTGGACGAGGGCGCTTCTCAACATTTGTAGCAGGTTTATTTTTAATGTTTTTAATTATTGTCTTAGGTGATTTAGTAGTAAAGATTCCAATGCCAGTACTTGTAGGCATCATGATTATGGTATGTATCGGTACATTTAATTGGAATTCTTTCAAGTATTTAGTGAAGGCCCCTCCTAGTGATGCAATTGTTATGCTAGTAACGGTTATCATCGTAGTATACACACATGATTTATCAAAAGGAGTTATTGCTGGGGTTATTTTAAGTGCAATCTTCTTTGTAGTAAAAATTTCAACTTTGAAAGTCATAAAAAATGGAGATATATACAATATAGAAGGTCCATTATTTTTTGCTGCCACACATAGCTTTGTCCATTACTTTAAAAAATTTGAAGGCATGAATACTACTATTACTATAGATTTTAGAAATAGTCGTCTATGGGATGAATCTGCTGTAGGCGCCTTGCATAAAGTAAAACATTCGCTACAAGCAAAAGGGATTACAGTTGAAATAACGGGACTCGATACTTCCAGTCAAAAACTAATAGATCGATTACAAAGTATAACTTCTTCTCATTAAAGAACAAGGAATTCCGACATACTTACGCGGAATTCCTTTTTTAATTCGTTGGCGGAATTACTTCTCTCTTTCGCGGAATCCTACCTTCCTTTCGCGGAATTCAATGAACTCAAAGCGTTACCAATATTCCTAACGTCTTTTCCCTCTCTATCAATAGTTCTATATGCTATCGATGTTTCATAAATTGACTAAAATACAGAATAAGGAGAACTGTGAATATGCATGTTGTTCATTTTTATGAAAATAAGTCCTCGATTTTAAATCAGTTATTAATTCGTATTCCCACAGTGGACGAAAACATCCAACTAAAAGGACGTAAGGCTAAAGTAATCGATGTTATTCAAATCGATGAACGCCAGTATCACGTAATTGTGTTGTTTGAAAAAATTCCGAAAAAACAACCTTTAACAAAAGATTTAGGGAAGAAAAAAAGATAGTTCTTCCCTAATTCCATGGGTGAGCAAGTTTATCAACAGACAAAACGGGTAAATTATATTATCTCTACTAATTACAGTGCGACTTATTCTCATTCAATAGAATTTATTGAGCAGAAAGATTGACTTTTTAATTGATAACAATTATCATTATCATATAAATTATTTCTTTTCTCTATTTTGTTTATTTCAGAATCCCCCCTTATTTTTTGAAATAAACGTGCATTAAACGGATATTCTTACATCAGACTAAGAATATCCGTTTTTTCATTACATAAATCGAAGGAGCTGTTCTAAATGGATTATCGTATCGAAAAAGACACTATGGGTGAAATCAAAGTACCTGCCAATAAAATATGGGGAGCGCAAACTCAACGCAGTAAGGAAAATTTCCAAATCGGCACTGAGCACATGCCTATTGAACTTATTCAAGCAATGGCTATTCTAAAGAAAAGTGCAGCACTTGCGAACAATAAATTAGGGAAACTTTCAGATATTAAAGCCAATGCTATTGTGCAAGCCGCAGATGAAATTTTAAACGGACAATGGGATGATCAGTTCCCACTTGTTGTATGGCAAACAGGTAGTGGTACACAATCCAATATGAATGTAAACGAAGTTATTGCGCATCGTGCAAATCAAATTTTACAGGATGCTGGTGAATCTGACCGCATTCATCCAAACGATGATGTCAATAAATCACAAAGTTCCAACGATACATTCCCGACAGCGTTGCATATTGCCGCAGTACTAAAAGTAGAAGATTATTTACTGCCTCGCCTTCGCTTATTAAAAGCAACGTTCGATGAAAAGGCTGAGAAATTTAAAGATATTATTAAAATCGGACGTACCCATTTACAAGATGCTACCCCGCTGACTTTAGGTCAAGAAATAAGTGGCTGGTCCGCAATGTTAGGCAAATCTGAGCAAATGATTAAACATAATGTAGAATACATGAAAGAACTTGCAATTGGTGGAACGGCTGTAGGTACTGGTATTAACGCACATCCCGAATTTGGCGACCGTGTAGCAGCTGAAATTAGCGAGCTGACTGGGAAACAATTCACATCTGCAGCTAACAAGTTTCATGCACTAACAAGTCATGACGAAGCTGTCGTGGCACATGGAGCATTAAAAGCACTCGCTGCGGACTTGATGAAAATCGCCAATGACGTTCGTTGGTTAGCAAGTGGGCCTCGTTCTGGTATCGGTGAAATTACCATTCCAGAAAATGAACCCGGCTCATCCATTATGCCAGGTAAAGTAAATCCAACTCAAAGTGAAGCGATGACAATGGTCGTGACGCAAGTCGTTGGAAATGATGCAACGATTGCATTTGCCGCTTCCCAAGGGAATTTTGAACTTAACGTCTTTAAACCAGTCATCATTTATAATTTCTTACAATCAACTCGCCTACTGGCTGATACGATGAAATCATTTAATGATAACTGTGCGATTGGTATCGAACCAAACATTGAAGTACTTGATCATAACCTGCAAAATTCCTTAATGCTAGTAACTGCATTAAATCCTTATATTGGCTATGAAAATGCCGCTAAAATTGCGAAAAAAGCACATAAAGAAGGCACTACATTAAAAGAAGCTGCCGTTGCTTCTGGCTTGTTAACAGAAGAACAATTTAATGAATATGTTGACCCAGCTACAATGATTTATCCAAACGCGTAATGATAGAAATGCAGGGGAAATTTAAGCAAACTGCACATAAGAAAAAGCCTTGATATTACTTCAAGGCTTTTTCCTTTGTCTGAAAATCCTAATTAATCCTTTAACGTAGCTTTTTCAACTACATGGCTTTGAGGAACGAAAAATGTGCTATATAGCTCTGGTTCTGCAGCAAACTTCACTGCGTAATAGTTGCCAATTTTAAAGCCTGCACTTTTTAAAACAGTTCCTGCCTTCAATTGACCCGCAATTCTTTGATAGTAATCGTTATTATTAATGAGATACGGTTTAATATGCTGCACTGTATCCTTTGTAACAGTAAATAATGTATCCGTATTAACAGGTAGAGGTTCTATTAATTGAATGTCAGTTGGATCAATTTTTCTCTTTTCAATACCGCCACCTACAAAACTTAAATCATAAGTATTAATAAGTTCTCCTTGTTCAATTTTAAAATTTTAATATAAGTGGTAGGAAAGTAAAGAGCCTTACTATTTTATTGTAGTCAGGCTCTTTACTCATCTAAGCTATTGTTGCAACTCTATTTTTCGTTTTTGTTTAAGTGAATTCCAAATTTTTATGGATGCTGCGAATACTAAAATTAGTGATACTATGACAAATACAAGACCAACTGTGTAATTATGAAGGCTACCTCCCATAAAACTATATAATATCCTTAATGGGGTACTCGCTATAATGATAGTAAAAATGTAGGTTGAAAATTTTATCCCTACGGATGCGGATAAAAAACAGATTACGTCCGCTGGTGCTATCGGACAAATAACGCCTATTGCTAGAAATTTGTAATTGTAGGTTTCTAATAAATCATTCAATTCGGGGTACCGATTTTCTAAATATTTATTGATTTTATTTCCAGCGTAATGTCTTGAGAATATATAAACGATTGTTTCACTCAATACAATGCCTACTGTAGATAACATTAAAGCTTCCATTGGCTGAAAACAAACGCCACCCAAAATCATTAAAGTAGTACCTGGGATTAAAAACATAAACCTGATTAGCCATAAACCAATAAACAATAAGTATGCATTATTTTTATTGCCAGAAATAAAATCCTTTAGTGTATTCATATCGAGTGACAGTAAATTAAATTGCTTTAATATATAAGCGAATAAGATCCAAATAACGATTATGGTTAATTTCTTTCTCATTTCTTCCTCACCTCAACACTTCGCTAAACACATAATAAGAAATAAAAATTAAGAAAAACACCTTGAAATCATTAAGGATTCTTAAGATGACCAATATAAATACTTATGTCAATGTATGATAAATAGCGTTATGCAGTGATTATTGAAATTGTTACAAAATAAAAAAGAGATGTATCGGTATGACATCTCCAGCTTCTTTCGTTAAATGTTATTTAGATAAGGGCAGTTCAACAATAAACGTTATCCGCCTATCCTTGTATTCCGCACGTATATCCCCATTATGAAGCTCAATGATTCTTTTTGAAATGGAAAGTCCAAGACCAGTCCCTTGTGCGTCTATTCTTGCTTTATCCCCCCTAAAAAACCGTTCAAACATTTTATTTATATCGTCCATCGGGGGATTTTCCATTTTATTTGATACTTTTAAAACGGCGGTATTACTTTCAGCTTTAAGGGATACCTGTATCAAAGAAGGTTTTTGGCTGTATTTTATCGCATTTATTAAAAGGTTTTCATATACACGAACGATTTTTTCAATATCGATTAAAACAGGTATGTCTTCCTCAGTTATCGAATTTTTGACACTCAATTGTTGTTCTTCAAATATTGGAATATACTCTCCAACGATTTGCTGCAGTAAGCTCGCTAAGTCAACGTTACTCATATTTAACATCGCATCCGTACCTGATAAACGGGTAAATTCAAACAGCTCATCAATTAAGTGTTTTAATCTTTTTGATTTAGAATAAATGGTTTCGAAGTATTCATGCCGTTGTCCTTCATTTTTATATTGACCTTCTTTTATTAAATTCAAATAGCCAATAATTGATGTCAATGGTGTCCGTAAATCATGGGAAATATTTGTAATAAGCTCGTTTTTTTCTTTTTCTAATTGTCTTTCAAGTATAAATTTATTTTCTAACTCTTTAGACATATAATTGATGTTCTGTGCTAGCTGTGATAGTTCATCCTTACCTTTAATATCAATTGTTTGCCCTAGTTTTCCACTTGCAATATGTTGAACGGTATCGGAGATTAATTTCAAATACATAATTTTTTTCCTTACTAGCATTATGAAAATAACAATAAAAGTTATTATAGCTAGTGAAAACCAAAGAATAAAGGCCACACTTGCTTGCAAAATACTAAATTCATTAGGGTTAATTATCATGCTAATGAAACTAAGTATAGGACGAGAGATAACGTTCATTACAAAAATAGCGCCAAATAAACTGATTACAATCATAACAAGGAGCTGGACAGATAGTTTATTACTAAACTTGATATTTCTCATATTTTATATCCTACTCCCCAAATTGTCTTAATGTATATTGGATGTCTTGGGTCTTCCTCTATTTTGTCTCTAATTTTTGTAATGTGTACCATCACTGTATTATCTGATTTAAAAAAGTCATTCTTCCAAACAGCCTCATAAATTTTTGCAACACTTAAGACAATTCCTTTGTTTCGAGCTAGAAGTTCTAAAATATCAAACTCTTTTGGCGTCAATCTAATTTCTTTGCTTTGTACCCAAACCTGACGTGTATCTGTATTCATCTTCATATCCCCTATATCAAGGACACTTTTTTCGAAAGTTGTATCAGTATTGTACTTTTTATATCTTCTTAATTGAGATTTTACTCTAGCTATTAACTCTAATGGATTAAATGGTTTTGATAAATAATCATCGGCACCAGCAGCAAGACCTTTAATTTTATCCATATCCTCTGATTTTGCTGAAAGCATAATGATAGGCATACTTCGTTCTTCCCTAATCTTCAAGCATGCTTCTATACCATCCATTTTCGGCATCATAATATCTAAAATAATAAGATCAAACTCATTTTTTTCGAGCATTTTTAACGCTCCAACAGCATCTTCAGCCTTTTCTGTATGCATACCTTCATTTTCTAAATATACTGATATAAGATTTCTTATCGCTTTATCATCATCTACAATTAATATTCTTGACATCATCAAGTTCCTCCGTATGTTTTTTTGAAACCGAACAGCTAAAGATGTAGGCAGGTGGCCAGTTTCTATATTCTTTTGCTATATCTAATTTTGCAAAAAACTGTTTAATGAATGCCTTTTTTAATTTTGTGTATTGGAATGTAATGAATACGCCATTATCTTTTATGATTTTTGTGGTGTTTAATAAAATTTCATATGATATCTTGTTAGGCAAACTAGAAAAAGGGAGCCCAGATATAACATAATCGACACAAGGAATATTGAACTCCTTCAAATATTGTTCAATATTTTCTGCTGATCCACATTTAATGTATACGTTATCTTTTCCTTTATATCGTTCTTTAAGCAACGAACAAAATTTTATGTTATTTTCCACTAATAGAATAACTGTATTAGGATTCCTTTTTTTTAGCAATTTTTCTGTGAACACACCTGTACCTGGACCATATTCGACAATAAATCTCGCTTCTTTAAAATCAATTTTTTCAATCATTTTATCTCCAAGGAAACTTGAACTTGGAAGAATGGCTCCAATTTTTTTAGGATTCACGATAAATTGATATAAGAAAGAAAGGTTTTTCATACTTATTCACCTCATTGGTTTGAATTGATAATGATACTTTAATATTCAAACCTTAAGAGGACATGTTAAAAATTCTTAAGAATCCTTAAGTTATTTTAATTCAAAAAAAAAAACAGATTTAGAAATCTCTTAACTTCTAAAACCGTTTTTCTAGTGAAAATTGTTTACTTACTTTTTCCAATTAATCGGCTTCCAATCTTCATCTATCCATTTTGAATTTGGTACTTCGTATGGTGCTGTCGCTAATAACTTGTCCTGGTGCCATATGGCTGCTTTAGAGCGAATCATTTCATCAAGTAATAGCTGGACAAATTCATTAGGCTCTAAACGGAAAGAGTGTACGGCAAAATCATGAAACCAGCCACAGCCAAGTAGATACTGTGGAATTTCCTTGCTCGTTAATCCATTTTTCAGCATCAGCGTAAACGAAAAAATTCGCTTACATGCATGCCAAGCCATTTTTTCAGGAGCTATCATCCACTTTTCAAGTCGTTCTCTTGCTTTGTCTATCATTAGTAATGGGTCTTCAATCGCTCGTCCATGGCCAGGATAGGCTATTTTTATTGGCAATTTAGCGAGTCGCTCTAAACTTTCGTAAGAACGTCTTACACTATTTGTACCTTCACGAAAAATATTCAACCAACCTACATCATTATATTGAAACAAATCACCACAAATTAATATGTGTTGCTGTTGATCATATAAAGCTATATGCCCTAATGTATGTCCTGGTGTATGTAAAACCTTAAGAGCACTATTTCCTGTAATAATTTCTTGTTCATCTATTAGGAGCTGTTGCACGACATATTGTTCTACAGGCTGATCTAAATAGTGGGAACCACATGACTCTAAATCACATTGATTCACCATTTCCCCCTCCCATAGATGTGCAGCAATCGGTAGGTCATAGCGCTGTTGAAAATAATGATTACCCCCAACATGATCACTATGATAATGTGTATTAATGATACTATTTAATTGCTTTGGGAAAATCCCTGCATCGGATAAAAGTTTCTCCGCTTGGAGTACATCACTGCCAAAGCCCGTATCAACTAAAAAGGTTTGATCATCTTGAATCACAATACTATTGGCACTTGGAAATGGACGTTCAAAAAACATAATATTTGCAGTTTTCATATGTTAGCCCCCACTTCTATATTTTTATAGAATAATGCCAGCAAAACTCCCCTTTAATACCTCTTTGTTGAGTTGATTTATGCAAGAAAATGTTGTCCTAATCGCCTGGCGGTTTTTTTCATCTAATTCAAATTGTTCAATTATGACATCACACTGAATGGTATCACCACTAAAAACGGGACGTAAAAACTCGAAATTCATTGTACGGGCTAATACGTTAAAGTCACCGCCTACTTTTGTTGGTAGCGTAGCTGTCAAAAGTCCCTG
Source organism: Lysinibacillus sp. NPDC097868 (assembly GCF_044761135.1). Lineage (NCBI taxonomy): Bacteria > Bacillati > Bacillota > Bacilli > Caryophanales > Bacillaceae > Lysinibacillus > Lysinibacillus sp. NPDC097868. The sequence goes on from NZ_JBIWBS010000001.1 coordinate 1,776,891, forward strand.
CACAACAAAACGACCTTGTTCATCTGGTGTAATATGATGAACCCCTTCATCTTTTGACACCTTTGTAAATAATTCAACATCTTCCATTGTAAACGTACGTTCAAATGTAATCTTTTCACCTACTTGTAATGTCATCATTTCCCCCCTCTATATAAACCAAATTGTAGACTGAATGTTAAAATATTTCAATTTTTCAATCTATTATTTTTAGAGTAACAATTAAGAAAAGATCTTAGAGTGTTAACTTTTTACAATAAAAGCAGCCACCTAGTACCATTTGAGAGGTAAACTTGGTGGCTGAATGAAATTTTTTAATAAAAAATAAGTGTCAGTCAGTTGTTTTTCTTGTTTTCTAAAAAAAATGAACTTCTTTCTTTCGTAATCCAATCATTCAAATTATCATCACTTCTTTTTACTAATCGATTAACGAGTACATCATGCCAAATATAATCTTCTAAAAAGTTAATATGAAAGGCATCATCAGTAAAAAAAGCTAAATCTTTGCGAAAAGGTGATGGGCCATAAATCATTTCATTTCCATCAACCGCGATAATAAACCAATGGGCAGTTGTTTGTGCTTTAATATAGTTTGTTGTTCGATGTTGGTCTACAGTAGTAATTGGGTTATCTACATTTATTGTAATGCCATGAATAGGCACTTTTTTCCCAATTTCCTCTAAGTCCTCACGTAAAATATTATAAACGTCATCCCACATTGAAATTAGTACTTTTTCTTTCGCTCGTTTTAACATCGCAGTACAAAAGCTAAGAATTGTTTCCTTATCTCGAATGATTAATATTTGATTATCTTCTTCTTTCTCTTTTTGTTCTAAAACTTTTAATTGATCCGTAATGGACGTAAAATTGGATTGCCATTGCTGCTCTGTTTTTTGTATAAAAATAGAAATTGGTATCGCTGAATAGGTTGTTTGGTCAGGTGTCTCTTCCTTCATAACTAGTCCTTTTTCCACCAATTGATTGAGCGTATCATATACACGTGCTCTTGGAACTTTAGAATCTTTACTCACTTGATATGCCGTCACATTATTATTTTGTACAAGCGCTATGTATGCTTTCGCTTCATATTCTGTATAACCTAATTGCTTCAATTGGGAAATTAACTCCATCATCCATTACCTCCATTTGTTTCATTATAGTAAATCTATTCATCTAATTGCGAATGAAAATAGTCTTTACTTATAAATTTATTTTAGTTACTATTACAGTAGTAACTAAAATGAAAAGAGTGACAATATGATATTTGATATAGATCCACAAGTTTTAACTATCCTTATATTACTTGGCTTTCTAGCTGCTTTTATTGATTCTGTTGTTGGAGGTGGGGGTTTAATAGCACTACCAGCTCTTTTATTTGTAGGTTTAAATCCAACAACTGCTGTTGCCACTAACAAACTCGCAGGAACGATGGGGTCATTAACTTCTGTTATTTCTTTTTATCGTTCTGGAAAACTCGATTTTCGATCTGTCATAAAGTATTTCCCATTAGCATTTATTGGGTCACTTATCGGAGCATGGACCGTTACATTAATTAGTCCAGATAAATTAAAACCTTTAATGCTCATAATGCTTGCTGCAGTGGGGATTTACACGATTTTTAAAAAGGATTGGGGTGGCAGCACTACAATAAATAAACTGTCACCCGTTCGGATTTTCGGATTAATCTTTTTACTATTAGCGATTGGCTTTTATGATGGGTTTTTAGGACCGGGTACAGGTTCCTTTTTTATTTTTACTTTTTTAATGCTTGGCTTAGATTTTTTAAAGGCGGCTGGAAATGCAAAGTTTTTAAATTTAGGCAGTAATATGGCGGCACTTCTTATGTTTATCTATTTAGACGAAGTTCATTATATATATGGATTTATTATGGGGATTGCTCAAATTTTTGGCGCTATTGTAGGGACACAGTTTGCAATTAAAAAGGGTAGTACCTTTGTGCGGAAATTGTTCATAATTGTCACAATGACCCTTCTTTTAAAAAACACCTATGACTATTTTTTCAGTTAAAGTGCCAGTCACCAAAACAATTCAGAATTTTATATAGTAAGAACCCCCTCCAAAAACATTAGAGGGGGTTTTGATATGTTATTGCATTAATTCTTCAAAAAATTCAACAGGTACATATGTTTTTGTTGGTTCTAATAAAGCAGGTGCTACCTCAAAGTGACGAAGAGCTTTATTGTAGCCATATGCTTTTTCACCACGTGTAATTGTATAAGATAATGCGCCTTTTGAAATAATTGCGCCAGTTCCTGTTGATTCTACTTTAAAGCCAAGTTCTTCAGCAATTAATCGTAAAGGCACCATAGTTGTGCCATTAATATCATAGAAATCATTTTTAATAATTTCTTGAACTGCTGAATTAGAAGAAGCTTCCTCTCCTACTTCACCTTGTTCTTCAGCTGTAGCATCTAACACGATTACTTTTGTTGGCGGTGTTTGTGCTGGGATACTTCTTGTTGTAATTGTATAGAACACAAGTAAATGTTGTTCTGCTAAATCTTTAACTGATACTTCTTTACCTGATTGGCTTTGGACTACTGTTTCTTCCCCAACGTTTAATTTTAGACTGTTATCCGTATTCACTAGATCTTTATTGAAAAAGTCTACAGTCACACTGCCCATTTCCTTCGACTCTACAATGATAACTTCAGGGTTATATTGTGGTGGATAGATCATCAGCATTGGCTTATTTGCGTACGTATAAGCCGTTACTTTATCTCCTTTTTGAAGCTTTACTTCTTTGCCTGTATTATCAAAAATAAGTGTGTCCTTATTTACAACAAATACGTTCGTATTTTCTCCATCTTTCGTTGTGTAATAAGTCGCATTGTTACGTTCTTCCACATTCTCAATAGTTCCAGCTACTTTTATAAAAATCGGCTGCACTTGTGGGCTTTGTTCATCTTGTTGTGTAGCATTTGTCACAACTGCTTCTCCTCCGTTTGCTGATGCAGATGGAGCGATTGCTACACTCCCTAGTAATAATGCTGTCATTGCAAATGGTACGACCTTAGTCATTTTCATAAAAAATACATCTCCTTCATTTCACGAATTCAATGAAGTAGTCGATTTCAAAAGAAAAAGGTTACATTATTGCCAAATTATTTTCAAAATCGTCTAAAAGTAGAATATTTATGATTTAACGAGCTAGAAAACAAAGGACAATCTATTTAATATCCGTTGTAAAAAATATTGTTGCTCACTTTGCTTTGATCTTATTTCTAATGCCACATCGGGATGATCCGTAATCACACCCGAAACATTTTTCTCAATAAACTCTTGTAATGAACGATCTTTGTTTAATGTCCAAACAAATAGATCCATATGTTGTGCCTTTAGTTCTGTAATTAAATTCTCATTCACCCACGATTCTTCTAATGCAATAAAATCCACATTTAAATCATCTATCGGTCCAATATTCAGCGCATAAACAATTCCTACCCGCAAATTAGGTGTTAAATTCTTTAACTGTGTCATCAATTGTGAATCTGAGGACTGTACATAGTACGTATCAAGCACCTTATAAGCTCGCAACTTTTCTACTAATCGAGGCAATAAGTCTTCCCTTTCTTTACCGTGCACCTTTAGTTCAATAAGCAATGTAACATCAAGGGCTTTTGCGATTTCTATAAAATCATCTAAAGATGAAATTTTATCGGTTAAACCATTTTCATAGATGGTGATTGTTTTTAGATCACTTAGTGTCATATTTGCAATAACTCCATTTTTACCAGCTAAGCGCCTTAATGTACGATCATGAAAAACGACAAATTCCCCATCTACCGTTTGCTGAATATCTAGTTCAATTATATCTGCACCTGCATTAGCCGCACTAACAAGTCCGCTAATGGTGTTTTCTACGTTTCCTGCTGTGTATCCACGATGTGCAATAATTTTTGTATCAGGTGCGTAAACACTTTTTTCTAACGAATCAATATTCATGATGCTTAATATTGAAAAAACAACACAAAGCAGTAGTGGCAAAGTGTTATGGCGTTTGCTTTTACGAGAATATCTTGGTATTGCCAAATTACGGATATTATAAGTAATAGCAACCATTACTTGCGAAAACATTGCTTGCAACAAACTAAATAACACAACAAAGACCATTTCTAAAAACGCTAGTGTTAGCCCTGCCGTTACAAGCGCTGTACTCGGCATATTTCGCTCCAAGAAAAATAGAGGCAATGTACTGACAACTGTAATAGCCAATAAAAGAAATAAATGAACTGTTAAAATCATTGCCAGTAATACAAGTAACTCAACCAACCCTCGTCTTGAAAAACGCCAGCTTTGTAGAAATGACTGACGAATAGATATTTTAGGCTGTATTGTAAAAATTGGTAATGTCAACATACTTCTTATACTCACTATAACTAAGATACTGGCTACCACTGTATAAAGTACCCTTCCTAAACGTGTACTCATTATTTCATTTGTAATAAAGTGAGGTAATGTAATCCCTTGCGTTAATGTTAGAGGAAGCATAAATGAAGCTAAAGGCAACAATAGGGCAATATAAATGATTAAATAAATGACTTGCAGGCTAAAAAAATAGACAAGCTTACGATTTAATTGCTGCCACATAGTAAGAAAACGATAACGGATACCCCTTTGCTGATTAAAAGCCATGATAAATAAAAAACCCATCTCATAATAAATAAAAAGCAAGACAACCAGTACTAAAAGAAGCATCATAGCTAGGACAAAGGGGTGCATAAGAAAGCTTTGTATATTTTGTTCAGTAATGTGGGTGTAGCCCGTTACATTTAGCATTAGCTTCAAAACGACTGTAGACACCGGTATTACTAATAAAAACTGAAATACACGAATCATAATGAAAACTCGGATATAGTCGATACGATACGTATAAATATTATAGATGGCTTGTCGCATAATTTGACGTGCTTTTTGCATTACCTCACCCCTGTCGCGTACTAACCGTTACTAGCCGTTTCACGCTATTTCTTCTTATAACGTATGATAATTTTTGCATTTCAAGTTATCTTTCAAATAGAAAATGTTATCAATTATGCCTCGATTTTGTAGCGTCTAGATTTTTTGAGCTGCTCGAAACAATCATGTAAGTATTTATCCCAACTTATAGAAGTTGCGGAGTTCTGCTCAGGCAAGTTAAACGCAAAAAATTATCACGAATGATGAGATAAATGTTTAAGGGGTACAGCTATAATTTTTTGAAACCTTTTGTTAGCCGACTCAGTAAATAAAGAATCACACCTAATTAGAAGGAGGAATTTAGATGCAATTCTACATTGGTGATATTATTAGTACTATTTTTATTCTTGTCGTTTTGGGCGCTATGTTTTTCTTTCTGATAAAGATGATTAAGATTGGAAAGTCTACCCCTTTACCGCTTCCTCCAGAAACGCTTCAAAAACAAATAAATGAACTTACGACACGCGTTAAACAATTGGAGAGACAAGAGCAGGATCTATCAGAAAGACGATAGATTAATCGCTTTTAGTCATTTGAAACTAAAAAATCGTTGTGAGACTAAGCCTCACAACGATTTTTTGTATTTTCATATACGATACGACCATCCACAACTGTATAGGCAACTTGAATATGTGGTACTTTTTCTATATCTACCTCAAATATATCATCTTGGAATACGGTGAAATCAGCACTAAATCCTTCTTTTATTTTGCCTCTCGTATGCTCCTGAGCAATTATTTCAGCAGAGCCTACTGTATAAAGGCGCACTGCATCGAAGCGCGAAATTTTCTCCTGTGGACCAAAACCATCGTGGCCTTCACCAAAATTTCGTCTTGTCACTGCAGCATAAATGCCATATAAAGGATTCGGCACTTCAATCGGCGCATCACTACCACCTGCTACGATTAGTCCGCGATTTAGAAGTGATTTTAATGGATGTAGACCTTGTGAGCGTTTCTCGCCTAACTTTACAAGCTCTGCTAAATACTCTCCTTGCACAAACTGTGGTTGCATATCTACAGCTATCGGTAATGCTGCCAACTTGTCTAAAATAACCTCGTCAACTAAACTGCAATGAATTAATCGGTCTAATAGCCCCTCACGAGGTGGGAATGCTGCAAAAACATCTAAAATTATGTCAATTGCTAAATCACCGATTGCATGAACAGCAACTGTTTGACCATAGCGACGTGCAAGTTGCACATACTGCTCTAATTGTGCAGTTGAATGAACAAGTATGCCATAATTGTTTGGGTCGTCACAATATGGTTCACGTAAAGCTGCCGTACGCCCGCCGAATGCCCCATCGACAAATATTTTCATTGCGCCAAATTGTACATATGGTGTTGATTGCTCGTTTAACATAGCAACTTCTTCAAAAACTGTATGGTGTTGTAATAAGTGCACTTTAAATGATTTTTGAGCATCAACTATTTTCCGATAAGCATTTATTGGTTGACTAGGAGGTCCGAAATAGCTTAAATCTTCCGAATGACCTCCTACTAAGCCGTAAGATTGAAGCGATGCCACGGACTTTTGAAGAGCTTCTTCAATATATTCAGGCGTATAATACGGCATATGGTTAACAATTAAATATAATGCTGTATCTTTTAAAACACCTGTTAATTGACCATCTTTCTTATCAATAATGCCACCTTCTGGTGATGGTGTATCATTTGTAATTCCGGCATATGCTAGTGCCTTAGAATTAGCTAAAATTAAATGATGGCAACTACGTTTAATGATCAGATGGGCGTCACCAAGTGCATCAAGCTCCGATAAAGTGGGGAAAATTGTCTCTGTATAGCCTGTTTCATTCATGCCAATAGCAACAACCCATTGCTCTGCAGAAGCGCCTTGCATACGGTCACGAATAATATTTAACAATTCTTCCTTACTAGTTACGTTCGAAACATCAATATGCATTAATTTTTCGCCATAGCCAATAATATGTAAATGACTATCAACAAACCCTGGGTACATCACATTTCCTTGTAAATCTCGGACCGTTGTGGCTTGTGGTAATAAACTATCAGCGGAGCCAACCGCCAAAATTTGTCCATCTTTTTCAAGAACTGCTTCAACTGTTTCGCCCGCTCGTTCCATCGTATAAATTGTTCCACCTGTCCAAAGTGTTGCCATCAATTTTTCCCCCTATGCTATTGCTTCGATTAAATGCGCACTTTCTAAGCGTCGACGTACAATGACACCAAGCCATGCAGCAAGGACTGCTTTCAATATGCCAACAACAATAAATGGAACAGCTCCCCCCATAAATGCTGAAGTCCATGTTAAATCACCAACAATTTTTAACCAAACTGTACCAAACGCCAATGTCACTACCATACCGATAATGTTAGCGATGATTGCTTGTACAAAGGTAATGCCAAATTTATTTAAGTATAAACCCATTAACACCGCCGCCGCAAGGAAGCCTACAATATATCCCCCTGTTGGTCCTATGACGATACCATATCCTCCTGACATCCCACTAAATACTGGAATACCTGCTGTGCCAAGTAAAATATATACAAGTACAGATAATGTACCAAGTCTTGTACCTAAAATCGTGACAACTAAGCCAACTGCTAAAGTTTGACCTGTAATTGGAATGAGTGGTAGCGGAATCGTTACCTGTGCAAGAACTGCGATAATAGCCGCTCCGAACGCCGCTAACACATAATTGTAAGTACTATTTTTCTTCAAACGAAAATCCCCCTTTTGTTAACCTACTTTTAAAATAAGTTAACAAAAAGATAATGCAAATAAAAACAGTTGTCAATCGAATTTGACAAATTACTATAAAAAGAGACTTTTAATTTTACCAGAGGGGCTCATTAGTAGGATCTTCCTCTTGTAATTTTACTATATCAGGTAGTAATAAATAATGATAAATTACACTACTTGCGATAAAAAATACGATACCGATAAAGAAATGATCAAATGCTTGGTTCAAAAACACGATAAATGGTATTGGCAGATTAAGTATGGCAGATAATTGTACCGACTTTTTTGTACGATATTGCTTTTTACTACAATGTGGACATTCCATTTGCCCATTTTTCCAATACAATTTTCGCACTTGCTTAGCAGACCAAATTTCTCCACATTCAACACATACCGGCAAGCCATATCCTTTTTTATGCAAAATACGCTTAATAATTAATGCTATACTTACAAAAATGCTAATGAGGAGCAACCCTTTCACCCAATCAAGCTCTACTAACGTCCAAAGGCTCCATCTCTCTGTTTCTTGCTGTAATGCTGCGCCTTGCGAATGTCTTGTGCGTGGTTCTGTTTTTTGTGACACAATAACACTAAAGCCAATAGCAAGCAGTGTAAACGTCGCCAGCACGATTCGATACTGCAGTTGGCTACTGCTTCTATGTTTACTTTTAGCTCTTGCTTTTTGTGCAATCCGTTGCTTTTTTTCCTCCGAGAGCTTTACATGCTGTAGCTCATGTAACACGTTTTCTTTAAATTGATTCATAGCGTAGCACCTCCCAGTCATAGTCAGCGATTACTGTTGCTAACTGCTTTCTTGCTCGTTGTAATCTCGTGCGCACAGTTGCCTCAGGACAATGTACAAGCTTAGCGATGTCTACTGTTGTCATTTCCTCAAAATAATAGAGAATCAAAACCTCTCTATATTGTACCGACAAGGTAAATAAAGCTTCTACTAGCTCCTGTTTAGTCGATTTAGCGAGCATTTCTTTTTCTGGCGTAACGGTCGTTGAACGTCCAGTTATTTTCTCAAACAGCGACAGCCGTTTACTTTTCCAACTACGTAAATAATCGTGACTGCGATTGACCGTCATTTTGACCAAATATGTACGTAATGATGATTCATGTCGAAATTGCTGTTGCTTTTGATAAAAGGCAATAAACACATCTTGGACAATATCCTCTGCTGTTGCTTCATTCTTTACATATAAGTAGGCAACCTTCAGTAGATAATCCCCGTGCTCTGCAATAATTTCTTCAATTTCCATTGCTGCCTCACCTTCTTTCTAAACTACTGACGTAACCTAATTTATTTCCGATTCATTTTATATGAAATTTTTTCAAAAGAGAAAACATTTTTCTAATACTTACAAGCTAGTCCAACAACTACAAAAATCCGCTCCCTTTACACGAACAACGCTATACCTTACGCTTGCTGGTGAGGTATTGCAATGTTCAATGTTCTACATAAAGGTCACGGATACTTACTTAATCATTTAAAGGATGTTCAATAAATTACCTTTTTATTACTTTATTTACTATTCCCCACATTGCTATATTGGTTATAGAGCGTAATTTGGTTACGTCCATTTCGTTTTGATGTATAAAGTGCACTATCAGCATAATGAATTAATTGCTCGACACTTGTAATGTGAGCATCCTCATTCGTGCTAACACCTATACTAAATTCCAATTGCACAATATCATCATTTACTGTCAATACAAGTGAGGTTAATGTATTGTATAGATTTTGCGCTATTAAGGAGATGGATTCTTCCTCTCTTAAATGGATGAGAACAATAAATTCATCACCACCAAAGCGAGCGACAATTGATTTGTACGGCTGAAAAAACTGTTGCAATGTGGTGGCTGTCATTGTTAAAGCGTCATCTCCAAATAAATGACCATTTGAATCATTAATGGATTTAAAATGATCTAAATCAATCATGAGTAAAGCTAATTTCTGACCATTTGTTGCACTTTCCACCATTGCTTTTGCATGTTCATCAAAATAGCGACGATTATATATATTTGTAAGTGGGTCGATGTAGGAAGTTCTTTCAAGATGCTTCTTTTGATTGTTATATTCCATTTCGAATAATACTTGCGTATAATTCTCTCTTTGCATCTCTAATAATATATTAATATATTCCTTTTGCACGGCACTTAAAATAATTTTATTTCCCTGCTCTTCAATAAGCTTAACTAATGAATTGTAGATGGTCTGTAACAAAGATAAATCATTATTTTGCAATGCGTAGTGCTTCGATTTTTGGTACATATCAATCGCTTCGCCGATATATCCTTGTTTTTCAAATAGTAATGCTTGTGCATTGAATACCTCTAATTGCGCCTTATTATAGGGAGGGTCCTTAACCATCATTAGTAACTCCTTTATTAGAACATCCGCTTCATCATATTCCTTCAGCCAAATATGCGCAGTAGCTAAATTTGTCTTAGAGTGTATAATACTTTTATAGGGTTCATCATGTTTCGTTTCAAATTCATTGGCATAATATAAACTCTTTAATGCAAGTCTCTTTGCCTTTGCATATTTACCGAGTTCAATTTCTAAACCACTCAAATTATTATAGATTTTCCCCATGCTTTCTATATGTTGTATACGCTCTGCAATTTCTAGGCCTTTCATTAATAGCTCTTCCGCTTTTTTTAAATGTCCAAATGTTCCCCAGTAAATGGAGGCTAGAGAATAATATTGAATGATGTCAATATCATTACCATATAAAAAAGTTAGTTCTCGGTATTTATCTAATAAATTGATGGATATTTGGAGATCCCCTACTTGAAAATAGCTAATACAGCTGTAACGTAATAAATGCATTGCTTTATCATACAATGCAAGTGCATTGGCACTTTCAATAGCGGCACTACTTAACTCGATATATTCTAAATAGCGATTCGCACTATATAATTCATCTAGCGTAATCCATAGTTCTTCAAATTCTTGTAAATCCATACCGCACCCTCCTTTTTCAACCCCTACTCCCTTAATACTACATTTGCTTATAAAATATTACAATTCTTTATCCTTATTTATTTTCCAATTAATGAGTAATTTAACCTAATGCATAGTAATATTTACGGTGAGAGCTATAACTTGATGCTGAAACCATCATGCGATGTAGCTTCAAAGCATCACAAAGGCATCAAGAGGTACACTCTTAATGCCTATTTTTTTAATATTCATTGTAGTGGAGTGCAGCAACTAAGTGCCAGGCACTCAAACAATTTTGAATTTTTATCGTTCTGCTAGTAGGGTTATCCGAAAAATCAATGTAAGCCGCAACAATACGCGCATGGCGATGGTTGCGGCTTACGGTTTACTGAGCGGAAAGCGTAGAGGATTTTTACGATTTACATACCACCTGCTAGTGCCAGACACTCAAACAATTGACTGAAGGCGCTTTAAAAGAGAATTGCTACTATTCTTCAATTTTTAATAACGCTTTTAATTGGTCAGCTCTTTCTTGGCTAAGTTGTATTTCACCGTATTCTGGCGCTTGTAGCCAAAGTGAATGGCCATAGCCGTCCCAAATGTCCACTCGAACTTCATCTAAAACAAAGGAATATTTTGGTGGTCTCTCAATGTTTTTTTCTTTTGCTCTCCAAGTTATTTGTTGAAGAAATTGTTTAACTTCATCCGTGTTTTCAGGGCTAAGTTTTTTTGTAACAGTAGGCTCGATAATTTCTATTGCATCTACTAAGCCAAAACGTTTTACAGATCCATCCTCATCAGTCGAGCCTCCTCCTACTGACTGAACACCTACATAATCTCCTTTTTGCAAGGAAATATTATCGATGAGTGGATACCATGTAGCGTTTTGATATTTTTCAACAATTTGTTCCTGCGTTAGATTGACAATATCCTCTGGAACAGACCCTTCAACAAGTAAAAAGGCATTATCTTGGATTGCAACTACAGTCCCAATATGATTAGTACCTTGACGAATATTTGAATAATATTTTAATCCTAATTCCTCCTGAAAGGCCTTTGCCTGTTCTGAAAAATGTGCATTAAAGTAGTTAAGCGCCTCTCGCGTAGCTATGTCCTTCACTATAAAACTAGGAAATGTAGGATACTTTTCCATGTAAAATGCGTTTAGCTTTTCCTCTGCTACCATCATTGGTAACATCGGCTCAATATACTTTGTAAAGTAGCCTTTTAATCCTTGTTTTTCAAAAAGCTTGGCATATTCAGGTGATTCCTGAAGCATTTGCAACTCCTCGAAGCGCTTTTTTCCTTCTGCCTCACGTTCCTCTTTTGTACTTTCGATACCAAGAGACTGCGCAAAATAATAGGAGGCTACACGTTTTTCATAGCGCTCATATGCCTCTTCCATATTAGATTCTCTATCTGGATTAAAAGAAATGATTTTTAAAATATCTTCATAATAGGCGAGCTGAGTCTGATTAAATAGTGGTGCCGACTGTTTTTTATCACTATCTAATAGCTGTATGACGAATGCTACTATACATAGCGTAACAATGGTAGCTATTGCTCTAAAGCGCATGGACTTTTTAGGTTTAACTTCATGCCGCTGTAAAACACGTTGTTTAACACGTTCTTTACTCGGTAACATATCGCCTGCAATTTTAATCAACTCTTTTTTTACGTCATTCATGTAGTAACACCTCCCATTCCTCCCCTAAATGTGGCTTTAATGCTTCACGTGCCCTTTTTAGTCTTGTTTTGACCGTATTTTCAGGTATCGAAAGCACTTGTGCAATTTTTGCAATCTTCATTTCTTCATAATAATAAAGTAGAATCGGTTCTCTATATGCTAGCGGAAGGTTTAGTATTGCGGCTCCAATTAGTGACCTTTCCTCCGCTTCAATTAGTGCTTCTCGCTGTCTTTTTGCTTGTGTTAGAAATAACTTTTCTTGTAAAATACATTTTTTATAATGCCAGCTTTTTAAATAATCTTTACATTTATTAATCGTCAGCGTCGATAAATAAGCACGTAGCTGTCCACGTTCCTCATATGCATGCTCTGAAAATTTGATAAACACTTCTTGTACAATATCTTCTGCTACATGTCGATTTTTAACGTAAAAATAAGCGAGGCGAAGCAAATGCTCTGCATGATCATCGATAATTTTTTCAAGAATGCCGTCCACCTCCTCCTCTTACACTATAAACGATTACCAATCGACGTCCGTTTCACATTATGTAAATTTTTTATATGAATGCAAAAAAAAAGAGAAAACCCACTTTATTTCAATAGTGGATCTTCTAATACTTAAATAAATCGTTTAACGAGCGTTTCGTATACTCCAACCATGAGCAAGCCACCAAAGACAGGAATAAGTGAACTGAAGCTAAAATAAAAACCTTCAGCATCGTACTGTCCTAAAAATCGGAATGCAAGCCATGGTATGTTATATGTTTCACCGACACCATATAAAAAGCCAGTAGTAAATAAAAACAGGGCAAAGCATTTAATAAATTTCGCCTTATGCATACCGTTCACCTCACTGAACAATGGTCATTTCCTCCGCATATGCTAGTATTTCTTCCTTTGTCAATTCAGGATTTTCAGTAATAATGCTGTATTCGTAGCCATTCTCATACCAAGTAATAACAAAGAGTTCCCCTAAATCCATATATGTCCCCTTTACTCCTCGTACTTGTATATCTTCTTCATTCGCAAGGTTACCACCCAACGTTTGATAATTACTAACTACTTTAAAAACTGAGACTGAAAATGCAGGTTGCTCATCTTTTTCATATTCAAAAGAAAATTCTGGACGTTCTTCTACTTTCATATCTAGTATCGTTGATAGGGTCAACCCATTTTCTTCAGGTAGTAGTAAAAAATCACCAAGCTGTTTTTTTACCTCATCTAATGTCGTAGGTGCTGTCTGATCTAACGTATCAATTTGTTCAATTGTTGCACCCTTTGGTATATCAAAGGCAAACAACGCATCATCTATTTTCTTATTAACTTCAAGCTTCGTATATTCTTGTTGCGTCACATTGCCTGCGTTCGTCGTGATTGTTTTTAACGTCAACCACGTTTTTTTATCGATCCACACTTCAATGTCGCCTAGTAACGTATTCTTTTTTTGGGCTTTCGCCGTAATATGATAAGCATCTCTTCCAGCAATTTTTTCTTCACCCGCTATTGAGATATCATGGGAGTCCTTCACAATGTTTAATAATACTTGGGCACTGTCTTTTGCCGATTTCCCCATTAGTTCTTCTAATTCTCCATTTTCAAATGTCATAATCGAAGCCTTATTTTCTTTTTTACTAAAAGTAGTAATCTGCTTACCATCATTGACTGCAATTACATGATCGTCATCGACTGTCATTTCAATTCGACGCTTACCATCCTTCATCCATTCTTTTACTGTAGCGACCCCAGTTTCATCTATATCCATAGTATATTCACCATAATAGCTTTCTAGCTCTTTTGTTTCCTGTAATGCTTGATCTATTATCTCCTGTGGCGAATAGGATGCTTCTGAATTGCAGCCAACTAAACTAATGGTCAGCAGTGCAATCATTCCTCCTACACATAATGTTTGTTTCAAGTTCATTGTTCATCTGCTCCTTTGTATAGTGGTAGCCAGCAGAGCACTGCTGTACCAACACCTTGTTGTGATACCATATTTACAGTTCCACCGTGTTTTTCAATAATTTGTTTCGCTATGCTAAGGCCAAGTCCAGTTCCTCGTTGTCCTGTCTTGGTTCTAGCGCTATCTGATTGATACAGTGGTTCAAATAATTGATTGATTTCTTGTTCACATACGCCAGCCCCACTGTTTTGCACAACTAAATACATTCCTTTCTTTTGGGTAAGCGCTGCATTAACAAAATCAAAGCCCCAGTCTATTTTACGATTACTGATTGCCGCTAAACCAATAGTAGTGCCCGATGTTCCAAAGTGTGACGCATTGCTCATTAAGTTATCAATCACCCGTTGCATTTGGGAAGGATGAACAGCATATGCTCCCTCTACTTCACATAATGTACGCAGCGAAAATCCTTTGCTTTGACAAAGTGGTTCATATTCCGAAAGCGCCATATCAAAAAATTCCTGACCTTCTACTTGAACAAGTGATACATCATAGCTTGTAGATTGAAGCAATGTATACATAAGTAAATCCTCTAGCATTTCCTTCATATCCACTGCCTTAGTTAAAATAACCGCACGATATTCCTCCTTCATCTGAGAAGAGAGTAAAGGGTTTTGTAAGCTTTCTGCATATGCTTGAATTGACGTTAATGGTGTTTTTAAATCATGTGAGATACTGGCAATCATCAGCTCCTTATGTTGCTGTTCTTCTTTTAAATGAGCACGTGCTGTTTCAATTTCACTTTGCATACTGAGGAAAGTGTTTGCAAGCTCCCCAATTTCATCTTTTCTTGTTGCAATAGCAGATTCTACATGTTTTCCTTTACCAAAGGCATGCATTTGTTGCATTAGCTTTTGTAATGGCCGATTCAATTTACGGTTAAGCAACAAAATCACAGTCGTATAAATTGCTAGAAATAATGTAATGATGCTAGCAATAACAAGCCATGAACGGCTCTCTACACCTTGAACCCAGTCCTTCCTCACTAATTGGATCTCATAAATTCCAACTAAATCCCCTTTTTGATAAATTGGTTCTTTGTATGTAAATGCAGTATATTTTTGCTGTAATTCATACAAGTTTTTCATTATGATTTCTCTTGAAACAAACCCAGAGTTCAAAGGATTAGAAGAATAATAAACAAAACCGGATTTAGCGTACAGCGTAATAGCAAGTTGATCACTCGTCAGTACTTTCACCTGTTGCAAATCAGCATTTTTTGTATACAATGCTGGATCGTTAAGAACCGATTTTACACGATTTAGTTCCGTCCATTTTTCCATATACTCTGCAAAGCTTTTATCATGGTAATATGCATTAATCCACATGTATAAGCCATATGCCCCGCCAATTGGTACAATCATGACGATGAAAAACATGATGAGAAGCCAAGATTTGATTTTCATAACGGATCTCCAATGAATTGGTAGCCCTTGCCCCAAACTGTTTGAATATAACGTGGGGTTTTAACAGAATCCTGTAGTTTTTCTCGTAGTGCTTTAATATGTACTGTTACCGTATGTGTTTCATCAACGCTTGCTTGCTGCCAAATATGCTGATATAGTTCTTCCTTAGAAAATGTTTGACCAGGGTTTTTTGCCAGTAGTTTTAAAAGTGCAAACTCCTTTTGTGTTAAGGTCAGTTCTTTATTTTGAAGTGTCGTTATTTCCTTTTGCCAGTCAATTGTTAAACCAAAAGCAAATGTAGCTACATGTTCCGTAATTTCTATTTTCTTATAGCGTTGCCATCGACGTAGATGCGAGGCAACACGTGCTTTTAATTCTGCCAAGCTAAAAGGCTTCGCTAAGTAATCATCAGCACCTTGTAAACCCTCAACCTTATCAGCTTCGTCTTTACGAGCGCTCATCATTAGTATTGGTACATCACTTTCCCAACGTATATTTTGGCAAACAGTAAGTCCGTCCATTTCAGGTAGCATCCAATCGACTAATACTAAATCAAATGGTTGTGCTTGAAAATCTGCTATCCCCTCTAAACCTGTTGTAGCCCAAGTAACTACATATCCTTCTTGAACTAGCGTATCTTTGACTATGCGTCCTATTGCGGGATCATCCTCAATTAGTAATAGCTTTTCACTCATCTGTTTTCCTCCTGTACTTACCTTACTATGGATTCATGCATTTCCTCTGAACTTTATACTTTCTTTATAATTACGATAGATGGACTTTCCTGTATTAACAAGGGCAAATCAAAAAGAAAACAAAAAAAGAATGCACATTAATTGTGCATTCCTGACTGTAGACAAACTCAAAGAATTAAACTACTGCCGCTGATTTCCGCGTTCGGGCGGACCTTTCCACGGTCGCACACGTAACCCGCAACCTTCGCTAACCCGCAGTTTGTTGCGTCTTTCCATTTTGTGCTGTTCAAAGCAGGATTCGCCGCTCTCTGCTCCAATCAACCGAACATGTCAGTAGAGTGACTCCATTATAATTCAAAAAATGACAAAAGGCATCATTTCAACTTATTGAGCCTTTTGTCAACAATGTGGAAAGCACGTAAGTCGTACATTCCTTCAATCTAATTTAGAAAAATAAGCTTAAGATAAAGTAAATTGTAGCAGCCATAACTGCTGAGATAGGCATTGTGATTACCCATGTCGTCACAATTTTACGTGCCATACCCCATTTAACTCCTTTGACACGATGTGCAGTACCAACACCCATAATGGAAGATGAAATAACGTGTGTTGTTGATACAGGTAAATGGATTAACGTCGCTCCGAAAATAATCGAAGCTGATGCTAAGTCTGCTGCTACACCATTGACTGGGCGGATTTTCATAATTTTACCACCCACCGTTTTAATAATCTTGTAACCACCTACCGATGTACCTAGACCCATCGCACAGGCAGCTGCAAAACGTACCCAGAACGGAATATCATCCCCTTGGTGCAAGCCCCCTGCGATTAACGCAAGTGTAATGATTCCCATCGCCTTTTGCGCATCGTTCGTACCATGTGTAAATGATTGCAATGCCGCTGTACCGATTTGTACTGTTCGGAATCCTTTATTTGTACGATATAAATTCATATCTTTAAAGATTACTTTAAATAGTGACATCATTAAAAACCCAGCAGCAAATGCTAGTAAAGGTGAGAAAATAAGTGCTTGAAGTATTTTAATGAAACCTGCGTAATTTAGAATATCAAAGCCAGCTGCAGCAATAGCAGCCCCGGCTACAGAACCTATTAAAGTATGAGAGGAACTAGATGGTATGCCGAAATACCACGTTAATAAGTTCCATGTAATGGCAGAAAGTAATGCCGCTAAAATAACGACTGAGCCTGTAATATCACCGTCATAGCTATTTAAGGTAAACGGGTCAACAATATCCTTCGTTAATGCCTTCGCAACACCAACAAACGTAATGGCTCCGATAAAGTTCATTACCGCTGCCATATAAACAGCCGTACGAGGCTTTAATGCACGTGTTGATACAGATGTTGCAATCGCATTGGCTGTATCATGGAAGCCGTTAATAAAGTCGAATACAAGTGCGAACATAACGACTAATATTGTTATCAGTAATATCGTATCCATTATTTAGTACACTCCATCTTACGCATTTCGCATGATTATTGTTTCAATTGTATTTGCTACTGTTTGGCAGCAATCTGCAATATCTTCAAATTGTTCGTAAATATCCTTGAAAACGATGATGCGCATTGGATCTTTTTCTTGAATAAATAATTGCTTCATAGAAGATCGGAAAATTTCATCACATTCACGCTCATAATCTTTAATTTGAATTGCATGTTTACGCATTTCAACAAGCTTTTTACTATTTAACAGTTCCATTGCTTGTACCATTTCATCTGTACTTTTCGCAATGTAAGTAAGGAATTGACGCATCGGCTCTGTTACTTCTGTTAAGTTATACATATTAAAATGAGCAATACAGCCTTCCATCCCATCAATTACATCATCTAATTTATTTGCTAGTGCTAAAATATCTTCACGTTCAATCGGTGTCATAAATGATTTATTAAGCATTACAATTAGCTCATGAATTAATTTGTCACCGCTTGTTTCATATTGTTTCATTGTATCGGCAATTTCTTTCAATGCATCAATATTATCTTGAATACGCGCATTATGAGCGTAGTAAATGCCTTCTTTCACATTTTGAGAGATTTTTAATAATGCTTGGAAAAATGGATCTTGCTTACTTGAGTTGAACATTATGTTCCTCCTGTTGATTAAATATTGTCGATTGCTGCAACTATCATAACAAAACATTTACATAATTCTACATAACTTTAAAGATAATAAATTGAATTTACAATAATGTAATATAAAAATCGCCACATTTCATTTCAGTATACTTCAACAAGTTACAAACGTTGGAAATATTCTAATAAAAACACGGTTTTTGCTGTGAAATGTAACATTTTTTCTTTAGTTTTTATAAAAATACTTGAAAAAATTTTTTTCTTTCTATTTTTTAATGTAAAGGAATTGTAAAGGCTTTTTTCACTAAAATAACAAACACCATTGTTATTTTTAGCCACTCACAGTACGCTTATAAGAAAGCGATGAATTATAAAAGGATGTGTATTACTTTATATGGATATTGATTTACTCTCACTCGGAACATTATTAGTTTTTGGTTTTATTGCATCCTTTTTGAATGCTATTGTTGGTGGTGGCGGATTAATTTCTTTACCAGCGTTAATGGCAGTTGGCTTACCTCCAAGCACAGCAATTGCTACAAACAAACTTGCAAATACCATTAGTAATGGCACAAGCATGCTAACATTTTTGAGAGCAGGTAAAGTAGATTTTAAAAAGATTGGAAAAACCTTACCCTTTATTTTTATTGGCTCACTAATTGGCGCTTACACTGTGCACCTCGTGTCTCCCTCAATTTTAAAGCCACTTATGCTTGTTATGCTCGTACTTGTAGCTACTTATACAATTTTAAAAAAAGATTGGGGACAACAACCTACTCAACGCATTTTAAGTACAGCAAAGAAACTTGGATTTCTTTGTGCTTTTGCGGCAATCGGCTTTTATGACGGATTTTTCGGTCCAGGAACAGGCTCTTTTTTCATATTCATATTATTAATGATGGGTAATGACTTCTTACAAGCTGCAGGCAATGCAAAAGCATTTAATTTCACATCGAATTTAGCAGCCCTTGCAATGTTTTTAGTATTAGGACAGGTTAATTTTTTGTACGGTTTACCGATGGGCTTCGTGATGATTTTCGGCGCCATTTTAGGTTCAAAATTTGCATTAACACGCGGTACGAAAATAATGCGTATTATTTTTGTTATGATGACTTGTATCTTAATTATGAAAAATGCATGGGATTATTTCGGCTCTCATTAATTAGAAGGTAGCGATCAATATCGCTACCTTCTAATTTAATTGAATTTTCAATCAATTGACAATAATCGTTAGCGTGCTATAATACTTTTGGGCTTCACCGCATTGAAGCGCAAAAGTAATTTTTAGGAGGATTCATATGTTTCGAATTGAAGCAAAAAGTAACCCTCGATTTATTGAGGCTTGCTTCATTACACTTTTAATTATTGCCACAATGGCAATTAGTATCGGCTATTTAAAGGCAACGCCCCATATTCCTATTGTTCTAGTCATTTCGATTTTAATTGCCTATGGACTGCTTAAAAAAGTACCGTTTCGTGAGCTTGAATCTGGGATGATCGCTGGTGCTAGTGCTGGTTTAGGCGCCGTCTTTATTTTCTTCTTTATCGGTATTTTAATTTCCAGTTGGATTATGGGTGGCACCATCCCAACGCTCATTTACTACGGCTTTTTAACTGTTTCACCTAGCTTTTTCTTTGCAATTGTTTTTCTAATTTGTAGCATTGTCGGAGTATCAGTCGGTAGTTCACTAACAACAGTCGCAACAGTTGGTGTTGCCTTTATGGGGATCGCCGGTGCGATGGATATTTCATTAGCAATAACTGCTGGTGCAATCGTTTCGGGCGCCTTTTTTGGCGATAAAATGTCACCACTCTCCGATACGACTAATCTAGCATCTGGTACGGTAGGTGTTGATCTATTTGAGCATATTAAAAATATGGGTTGGACGACAATTCCCGCCTTTATCATCTCATTTGTACTGTATGCCTTGTTGTCTCCATCTAGCGCCAATACTTCTTTTGAATCGGTCGAACGATTTAAAGTAGGGTTACTATCAACGGGTCTTATTCATTGGTATACATTGCTACCAATCGTTGTGCTTGTCATCATGACATTATATAAAGCTCCTGCACTTATTACACTTGCAGTTGTTTCGATCGTTGGTGTTGGACTTGCTTACATTCAAGAACCACTTGCACTTTCTCATGTATTCGAAATGCTTTTTAATGGCTATGTATCCAATACTGGAAATGAGGAAGTAGATGCCCTGCTGACGCGGGGAGGTATGAATAGTATGCTATTTACGATTGCGCTCGTTTTACTAGCATTAACAATGGGAGGACTCCTATTTACGCTCGGTATTATTCAAAGTATTTTAGCCAAAGTAGAAAGTTTATTTACAAGTGCAGGCTCAGTTATTACTGGTGCAGCACTTACTGGGATTGGTGTTAACACATTGATCGGCGAGCAATATTTATCTATTTTGCTTACAGGAGAGGCTTTTAAAGCTCAGTTTGCAAAGGTCGGACTTGCACCCAAAAATTTATCACGTGTGATGGAGGATGCTGGTACTGTTGTCAATCCGCTTGTGCCTTGGAGCGTGTGTGGAATTTTTATTGCAAGTGTACTAGATATATCAACGACAACTTACCTTCCATTCACCTTCTTCTGTTTACTCGGGCCAATTTTAACAGTACTATTTGGTTGGAGTGGCAAAACATTAACAAAGCTTGAAAAATTAGATTAGCATTAAAAAATCTGCTAGCAATCTACGTCATTACCTCGTAGATTACTTGCAGATTTTTTCTATTTACATCATTCCAAATTGGAATCAAAACAGTGAATTTTTTGCATTTCCGCACAATAAATAGCTTTGTTATGCTAAAGCAAAGGAGTTGGAATAACAATGACAATAAAATGGAATGCAAATCTATACGATCAAAAGCATGACTTTGTTTCAAAATTCGGGGAAAGCTTAGTGAACTTACTTGCTCCCCAAAAACATGAACGTATTTTAGATGTTGGCTGTGGAACTGGCGATTTAGCAAATGAAATTGCTCAATTTGATGCTGTCGTTATAGGAATTGATGCCTCAAATGAAATGATTCAAAGCGCACAACAAAAATTCCCGGCACTTTCGTTCGAAACAAAGGATGCTGCTTTGATGGACTACACATATCAGTTTGACGCAGTATTTTCCAATGCTGCACTGCATTGGATGAAACAACAAGACAAAGTCATCGAAAACATTTACCGTGCACTGAAACCACACGGACGTTTTGTTGCAGAAATGGGCGGTCAAGGGAACATTGCTTCAATTGTGGAGGCACTTCGAAAAAGTATGAAGGAGCTTCAGCTTCCTTTTGAGGAGCAATATTTCCCTTGGTATTTTCCTACGGCTGAGGAATATCAAACTATGCTAGAAAACGCGGGCTTTACAGTTCAAATGATAACTTTATATGAACGTCCGACCCCACTTCAAGGCGACGATGGCCTACGCAATTGGTTAGTCATGTTTAGCAATAATATTCTTCAGCAGTTAAGTGACGATGAAAAGGAGCTAGTTTACGCTAAATGTGAAGAATTGTTAAAGCCAAACCATTATCAAGGCAAGCAATGGATTGCCGATTATTGGCGATTACGTTTTGCTGCGACGAAGGGCTAAAAGATACCGAAAACTGACAGTGACATATCAACCTAGTGAAATCGCCAGTAAACCTTTGGCGAGCATCTCCCGTAACGGGCCATCAATTGCATAGCAAAAAAAGTGTTAGATTGACTGCCGTCATTCTAACACTTTTTCTCATTGTCTCCGCTTCTTATTACGAACGAGGCCATAACATGACCATGACCCCTACTATACAAATGCCAGCACCAATTAAATCTAACATATCTGGCTTTTGCTTATCTATTCCCCAGCCCCACATTACAGAAAGCACAATAAAGACGCCTCCATATGCTGCATAGACTCTACCGAAAGTTGGGAATGATTGAAAAGTTGCAACAACGCCATATAATGCTAATGCAATCCCTCCAATTTCGCCAATTCCTGCTACGATAAATAATATAAAAGCGTAAATCATATCTTCCCACTTTCTACTTATATGTAATACTTTTGATTTTCCCTACATTCAACTAACCTTCCTCATATATTGAAGCCCCAATAGGTAATCGTATCCGTTACACCTATGATAATTAAAATTATACCTGCTACGATTTGTATCACTCTTCCCATTTTCATGCTTTTTTTCATAATAAGGCTTTTTGTATCAAACAAATGGATAAGTGTCAGCATTAAGATTAATGGTACTGAGGTTGCAATGCCGAAAATCGCTGGCAAAATAAAGCCATAAGAAGTTGTAACAACTGTCGGCATCAGCCAAACGAAGAATAGCACAAACATCGTTGGACAAAAGGCAATGGCAAAGCAAGCACCCATTATAAAGGAACCAAGCTTTCCTTCTTTCAATACAAGTGGGATACGTGTTGAAAGTTGATGTAGCCATTTTAATTTTAAGATGCCAATTAGGACAAAACCGGTCAACAACATGATAGGCCCTAGCGCCTTTCTGAAAATTGGAAAATAGGTTGTCATTGTCGTTTCAAATGTTTGACCAAAGAGCCAAGCCAATAATCCGATTACACTAAACACAACGACTTTACCGATGATAAAAAATATTACCTCCCCCAAATTATTTTTCATTTGAATCGTGCGATTACCATAGAAAGTAATAGCACTCATATTGCCAGTTAATTGACAAGGAGCAAGGGCGCCAACTAAGCCTAAAAGTAAAGCTATAATTAGTGGAGAATGTTCATAGGAGTTTAAAAATAAAGTAATTGGAGCGCTAAAGAAGCGACTAATTTCTGACATCAAACTATACATGCCTCTATCACCTTCAATCCTAGTAATGGACAGCTAAACTATTTGTTTTTATAAATGTCATAACAAACCGCCAAAAATGCTTTAATATCTGCAGTTACATATTTACATAAAAAATAAGTATTTGAAACAATATGTGAAAATTCTTTTACTGAATAACTATGAAGCCATTGCTCCATATAGGCTGCTTCAGTTACACTTTTTGGTAAAAAAGCAATACCTAAGCCTTGCTTGACAAAATTTTTTATGACTTCGGTTTGATTAACCTGCATACTTTTATAGCTCGATAATTGTTGTAGTACTTGCTGTACCTCTTGCCAATATGGCGCATATTCATGGATTAAAATCGTTTCTTGCTGTAAAAGTGTCATTGGGTCAGTAAATTTTTTGCCTATCGGTACAATCAGTTGGAGTGGCTCTTGGGCAAGCATTTCCATATGGATAGCTCGTGTGGACGTCAGTTTCGAGATACCTATATCGACAGCTCCTACATGTACCGCTTCTCCGATTTCATTGGATTTTAACAGTTCTATTGAGAGCTGAATTGTAGGTTTTTGCTGGTGAAAATAATCAATTATAGCTGGTAATGTAGAATTCGCAATTTGCGGAGCTACGCCAATCGTTAATGTTGAAGTAAAACCACTTTTCAAAGATTGTGTACTATGTAATGCTTCATCAACGGTTGCCACTATTTTTTGGGCTTGCTGTAAAAACTGTGCCCCTATGTAATTTAATTTTACATGTTTTGCTTGCCGTTCAAACAGCGGTGTTTGTAATTCCTTTTCTAAATGCTGAATATGTTTCGATACTGTCGATTGTGTAATAAAACATCTTTCTGCCGTCTCACGAAAATTTTCGGTTTTCGCTGCCACGATAAACGTCCGTAACCATTCTGTTTCCATAGACAAAGCCTCTTTTAGTTTTTCATTCATTATAACGAATTTATAGTGTGACTTGAAATCTTTCAAACTATATAGGTTATTATTATTGACTAAAAAGGACAAAGGAGCACCTTAACATGTAAGGCACTCTCCTTCTGAATTCGATTATATGCAATTATTTTAAAAAGTGCTTCAATGCATCGATTTGTTGCATAGCTTGCTCATAGCCCATGTCGTAATTTTTACGCATTTGCACCGTATCTTTCTCAAAGCTGTTGAGTGCATGTGTTGGGCGGAATATAAATGCTTTTCCTTGTGCCTCCAACTTTTCACAATACTCAAGAGAAGCATTATAATGGTCTGCACGTTTTTGCATGCTTTTCACCAAATTAGGATAACGTTTTGCTAGTAATTTCATAGCCCACTTGCTTTGGCGATCCATTTGTTTACGGTAGCCTTTAGGCCTTGTTAACACAAGTACATGCTTTTTAAAACCATTTTCGACACCATGCATTATCGGAATTGGCTCCGCTAAACCACCATCGTAATAGGGCGTATTATTTAGTTTGATTTCTGGGAATAGAATAGGTATAGCACAAGTTGCACGCAACATCATACATTGACGATCCATTTCTCCTGCATCCATATATTCAACTTGCCCTGTTGCTGCATTCGTTACGCCAAAAAGTAATTTCCCGTCATATTGTTTGTACGTGTTCCAGTCAAAAATATCAAGCTCATTTGGAATAATATTATAAGCAAAGTCTAAGCCAAATAAGCTCTTTTCCTTAAGGAAATTTTTCAAGCCCATATAACGCTTATCATGACGGTAATCCATTAATACACGTAAAGATCGTTCCTTTTGCTGTGACACATAAGAGCAAGCATTAATGGCACCTGCTGAAATGGCTACAACATAAGGCATCATAATGTCATGCTCTAAAAAAGCATCCAATACACCGGATGTAAACAATGTACGAAACGTTCCACCCTCTAATATTAAACTTGAATCCTCCACATTTACCTGTAGCATGCCATCACTCTTTCACTCTATATTCTCTTTTAGTTTACCGTAATCAATGCTAACTTTCTTCATTTTTTTCACTAATTATAAAGTTATGATTTTTTAATCGAAATAATATGCGGTGTACCCGCTTTTTGGTAACCGAGCTTTTCAAGTGTTATTTCTAGTCCATGCAAATTAGTAAATATTACAGGTGTAATGATTGAAGGAACTTGATTTTTAATACGAGGTAAATCTACCTTTAGTAATACCTCGCCACGTTGTATCCTTTGACCTTCTGTCACATAACTGTCAAAGCCTTCACCTTCTAGTTTTACCGTGTCTAATCCAACATGAATTAATAGTTCCGCACCCGTGTCGGTTAATAAGCCGACAGCATGCTTTGCCATAGAGACCATCACTACCTGACCGTCAACTGGCGCATAAACAGTGCCATCTTTCGGATAAATCCCAAAACCTGAACCCATGATGCCAGTTGAAAATGCTTTATCTGGTACTTCAGCTAATGGTATTAATTCTCCGGATATGGGCATATCAAAATCGTTTAGTAAAATGAAAGGATTATTCTCTGTCGCCTCTGCTATTGGTTTTGCTTTTCGAATGCCTTCCTTTGTTGTGGTTGGATTACCCTTCTTCAGTTGTTCCTTCATTGCCTCAGCTAAAAACTCTACAGATGGTCCGATTATCACTTGGACATTTGTATTGCTAATACATAAAACACCCAGCGCACCTCTTTGCTTGAGCTTTTTTTCATCCACCTTATTTGTATTATCCACTAACAGACGAAGACGCGTCGTGCAGAAATCAATCTGTTTAATATTTTCTTTTCCACCTAATGCTTCTATAGTCTGGAAAGCGCGTAAATCTAAATCATCGGATATAATAGAGTCCCCTTTTGTTTCATCTTCATCAATATCTTCACGTCCAGGAGTTTGCAAGTCGAATTTTTTTATTATGAAATAGAATATTGCGAAGTAGAAAGTACCAAAACCTAATCCGAGTGGAATTAACAACAACGGTTTATCTGCTAAACCAAAGTTTAATAAATAATCGATTAAGCCTGCTGAGAAACCGAAGCCATCACGAAAGCCAATAATGTAGGAAATCGCAAGTGAAAGCCCTGTTAATACAGCGTGGATTGCGTAGAGTATTGGGGATAAAAACATAAATGAAAATTCAATTGGCTCTGTAACGCCAGTTAAAAATGCTGTTAATGCAATCGATAAAAGCATACCGCCAACAGCTGCACGCTTTTCTTTTTTTGCCGCAAAGTACATTGCAAGACAAACCGCTGGTAAACCAAACATCATAATGGGGAAAAAACCTGCTTGGAAATGTCCAGCTGATGGATCACCTGCTAAAAAGCGGTGGATATCTCCTTTTACTAACTCACCTGTAGCATTAGTAAATGCCCCAAAATCAAACCAGATCACGGTATTCACTACATGGTGTAAGCCAACTGGAATTAATAGTCGATTTAAGAAACCATACATGCCCACTCCTAGCGATCCTGCGCCGATAAGCCAATTCCCTATTGCATCAATACCACCTTGAATTGGCCCCCAAACAATCGCTAATATACTAGCTACAACCGCCATAGTCATTGATGTTACGATAGGGACAAATCGCCGCCCCCCGAAGAACGATAACCATTCTGGAAACTTAACATTATAAAATCTATTATAAAGTAAACCTGCTGTTATACCCGCAATAATACCACCAAATACCCCCATATTTAATGCCTCATTTAGAGACGCTAATACAGCAACGAGTACAAGATGAGCAATGGCACCAGCTAAAGCTGCGCCACCACTACTATCATGTGCAAAACCCATTGCAATACCAATTGCAAAAATAATTGGTAAGTTCCCCAAAATTGCATTACCCGACGCAGCCATTATGCTAGCAATATATTGTACAACCTCATTTTCCACTACTCCAAGCATATCTCCAGAGCCTAAACGTAAAAGTAATGCGGCAGCTGGTAGTGTGGCAATCGGAAACATTAATGACTTACCTATTTTCTGTAAAAAAGCAAACATAATTTAGCCTCCTTTGGTATAGTTGTCTAGACCATTAAAATTTTAGTTAGTTACAATAATTATATTTCCACGCTAGTAAAAAATAAATATTTCATCGACAAAAATTGATATTTTACGATGATATTTTATTTAACTAGTAGCATAATTGCGACCTTTCCTATTTTAAAAAGAAGAACAGGCTCTTGATGCCTTCCAAGTGCCAGGCACTTTTTTGGGAATTGAGACGGGGGCTTTTAATTAATGGTATATATCGAATGGAATATGTTTACATAAAGCGGTATTATGAAGGGAAAGAAATGGATAAGTATAGGGAAGTCAAAAAGGAGTTTTCGGAAATCTTATGGAGACACCGGAATATAGGAAACTAAAAAAATAATTATTAGGCACAAGGAGTTAAAGAATGGAAAGTAAAATTAAATTTTATGAAAGTGAATTTCAGAAATTCCAACCCTCAAAACACTTTATTTCACGAATTCAAGAAATGGAAAATAAGAGTAGTTATGGAGCTAAACTTGCTTTGAAATGGACGGAGATTTTAAATCAAATACTAATCAATGAAGCTTACCCAGTAGTGCATCCGATTGGTCAAGAGACATTTTCATTATACGCAGAATTCCCAACAGGGGTGTTTGAATATGCTTTAGATATAGATGGTGCTTGTACCCTCATAAAAGAAAACAATTTGAAACCAGTCAAGGTTATTCCATCGAGCATTATTCATTCCGTTGACCACGGTAACATAAATAAAGATCCAAACAAAATAAAGCCAAATCATAAAAATCCTGTAATGATACTTCAAAGTCATTATTTAACTGATAATAAACCTTATTGTATCAATGGCAACCATCGCTTATTTGAAGCTTATCGAAATAACGATAAACAACTAGAAATTTTTGTATTTAAAGATTTAGAATTTGCTCCTTTCTTTTATGATATTCTAAGCAAAGCTACTTATTTTATTGAGATTGATTATACAAATGTAGTTAGTAATAAAAGAGATTTTATACACAATAAGAATGGTGCTTTCGCATATGAATTATAGATAATATTGTTTGTAGTTATTCAATAACCGAATGCGATATTGAAAACGCAGAGGATACTAAAACCTCTGCGTTTTCTTGTGCAATTTACTTCGAAAATATGACATTTAAATTGATATTTTACTTGTGAATTAACATTTTCTACTTCATAAACGAACCACTTACTAGTTAATGGCTCTTCCTTGTTATTTATGCCATTTTGCCGACAACTTTTACTTTTAATCTTGTTGCGTTTTCTGGATGATATGCAAGTGGCGTTTCTTCCACTTCTACTAATTCAATTGTCTCAGTAAGAGCTCCGGCTAATACCGCTTGCTTCACTGCTTTATTTTGTGCATCTTGCAATGATTCTTCACGTGGTTCTTTAGCATAAATATAAATCTGTTCATACTGCCCACTAATTTGCGCAATAGAGGCGCCAATCGCATTGGCAACACTACCATGTTCATTTTTAATAATTTTAGCTACCCCTCGTAACGATTCAGGCACAATAATACTGCCCCCACCGACTAAAACAAGTTGCACATCTTCTGATGAAGTTTTCATTTTATCAATGGCCTGCTCAAGTAACGACGCCATTTCTTTTTGTACATCTTTGGCAAATGCTTCATCAAGATGATCTACTAAACTACTATCTCCTACATCTGCAAGACCTAAACGAACAGCAATATCTGTTGTTGTCAATGTGTCGCCTCCAAAGACCAGTGCCTCTTGGCTAATTTTATAGCCTACACTATCAGGGCCAACCGTAATCTTGCCATCATTGACACGAACGATACTACCTCCGCCTAGTCCAACTGAAATAATATCTGGCATTCTAAAGTTTGTACGAATGTCCCCTACTTCTACAGCGACAGACGATTCTCTTGGGAAACCATCTTGTAGGACACCAATATCAGAAGTTGTTCCGCCAACATCCAACACCATCGTATTTTTAATTTGTGACAAATAAGATGCACCACGAATACTGTTCGTCGGTCCACAAGCAATTGTTAAAATTGGGAACTGTTTTGCATAATCGATTGACATCAACGTTCCATCATTTTGACATAAATACACTTCCGCATTAAAAATCCCTTCTGTTTGCAATGCATGCACGAAACCTTGTGTCGTTGTTTCAATTACTTTGCAAAGCGCCGCATTTAAAATTGTTGCATTTTCACGTTCAATTAACCCAACTGACCCAATCAATGAAGAACAAGAAATTGGAAACGCTTCGCCATACACTTGTTGGATAATATCACGGACTTTCAATTCTTGATCATTTTTGATAGATGAGAAAACCCCAACGATAGCTATTGACTCTACCTGGTGGCGCCAGCCCTCTAATAGCGATCTTATTTCATCTTCATCAAGCTGTCCTAATACTTGCCCATCATATTCGTAACCACCATGCACTAAAGCATAATTGCCTGATAGGTTTTCAACCATATCTTTCGGCCAAGCAGTGTATGGCAATACTGATGCAGTTGCAGGATAGCCAAGGCGAATGACACCTACTTTAGCGAGTTTTTTACGCTCTACAATAGCGTTTGTACATTGTGTTGTACCTAACATCGCATGGCTAATTTTTGTTTTATCAATTGCTAAGTCTTGCAGTAAATGTCGTAAAGACGTTTCAATCCCTGTTTTAATATCTAAGCTGGTTGGTGATTTTACACTATGAATAAGCTTATTATTGTTATCTAAAAGGATGGCATCTGTATTTGTTCCACCTACGTCAATTCCGATTTTATACATGCTCAGCTACCCCCTTTTTCACGATTTCCTCGATAGGCTCATAATCATAATCATAGCCAAAGTATTTTGGACCTGCTGTTTCAATCCCTTTTGCCGTACGCCATTTTTCATTAGCAGGCAGGCCAATAACACGTACACGTTTACCATATTTTAAACTTTCTGTTGTTACAGGTAATAATGTTTCATAATCTACTAAACAAATTAAATCTGGAGTCATCGCAACAACTTGCTCATTTTTTTCTGCTAGTAGATTTTCATTTTGGAAATGGACTTTCATCTGTTCATCTTTATTGGCATCAATGCCTTCAAGATTCATTTTCCCCAGGTTAAAGCCACCCTTCGTTTCTCGAATGACATCTACGATTTTACCTTGGAATAATTCGAAGCCTGAAACGAGGTTTAGCAATTCTTGTAGCTTGTCATTTACTTCTTTATTTTTGGACGCAATGATTTCCCCAATTTTTTCAGAAAGTGTGATAATGTGATGCACACCACTTTTCTTCATTTGTGCACCAGTTGTAGGATATAAGCTCACTAAAGCACTTGCGCCCATTTCTACTGTCGCTGTACGAGCTAAACGCTCTGTCCATTTATTATCAATTGTTTCAAAAATACCAATATTTCCTTTTTCATCAGTAATCGCCATCGGTGTTGCTGAAATACCATCTAAATGGAATGTCACCATCTGCAATTCTGGGAAAGCACGACCCATCCCATCACAATCAATTAGTGGTAAACCAAGTTGTGCAGCTACTACAATTGGAATCATCGAGTTCACACCACCGGCTTCCATTGGATACGTACCTGCAATTTGCTCTTTTCCTAAATACTGAGCAAGCTTTTGGAAAACTTTCACGAATTCATCGCCACGTGGGAACTTCTCGACTAAAACAGAGGGCGCTCCCATCATTGCAGCGGGAATAAAAAAGTCCTCATCTGCTATTTCATCTACTGAATACAATTTGACAGGCCCGTTTTTTTCAATAGCAGAAAGCGCCATAAGCTTTCCAATGTAAGGATCACCGCCTCCGCCAGTGCCTAAAAATGCTGCGCCAATCGCAATGTTTTCAATTGCTTCTTTATCTAAATATCTCATCTATTTTCCTCCAATATTATCGATTTTTGTACAGTTATCCGATGCCCTATATAATAAATAACAAATGAAATGACAATCCCGATTAAAGGCTGATTAGGTATTTGAGGTAATTCAGGGAATAAGGATAAAACAACAGGAGCACTGGCAATAATTGCGCCAGCTAACCATGAAAATACACCTAAACGATTGACCCCTTCTACCTCATGCCAACTATTTTTATCACCTTTATTCATAAACCAATATGAAGCAATCATTACGCCCGCAACTGGAGGAATCATCGCTGATAATATTGACATAATCGGTGTAAAGTAATTGAGTATCCCTACCACAGCCAATAATGTCCCAACTGTTCCGGCAATACCTATTGCCACTTTTTCTTTTTCCTTAGAAACGTTAAAGACATTAATAAGAGCAATTCCTCCTGAAATGGCATTGACCAAATTCGTTTTCCATGTCGCTAAAATTAGCGCCACACCGCCAATAAATGGTGTTGCAATATTTAAAAAGACAGCCGTAATATCACTTGTTTGATAAGCGATTGTTAACACAGCCCCTACGCCAATCATTAAAATACCAGCAGGGATGATGCCGAAGGTAGCTGCTTTAAATACATCCGCTCTTTTTTTGGAAAATTGCGAATAGTCACCAGCTATTACTGCTCCTAAGGCAAACGAGCCAATCGTTACAGCTAATCCATCCATAAAGCTCATCGTTTGTTTCGGTTTGTAGTCCAAAATAATTTGTAGATGATCTCCCGTCAATGTTTGTACTAAACCAAATACACAAATTACAACTAATAACGGTACTGCAATATAACTTAATACACGTAATACTTTCATTCCATAAATCGCTGAAATCACCATGACCAACCCACTAAGGAAAGAAGCGAATGGCGTTGGTACATTCACATTAAAATGCGCTAACAAATTCGCTAACGCTACCCCACAAACATTGGCCTGAATACCAAACCAGCCCAAGCAAGCGATGGCTAATATAATAGACAAAATCGTGCGAGATCCTGTTTTACCAAATACATGTCCTGCGATATGAACGGTTGGCTTTCCTAAGTCACTGCTTTGCATACCTTGCAAAACCATGATAATAACAACAATCGTATAGCCAACGAGTGCTACGGCAAGTGCCATTGGTAAACTCATACTCGAAATAAGCGTGTTCCCTACTAGTAAACTCGGGATACAAATCATCGCACCAGCCCAAATAATACCTAAACTATACCAGGACTGTTCATTGCCTTCGTTTCTCATAATACTCCCTCCTTATACTTCCTTGTTTCTTGAATGAATCTAATTATAAGAGAATAGGTAATGGTACGTCTTTTTCATAAATAAAAAAAATAATCTGAAATTTTGTCAATTCGAACAAAATTCCAGATTATTTTAATTATTAATTAAACGATAGAGCATACATGCCATATAAACATCGTAAAATTCCGAGTAGATTGTGACATCACTGCCAATCAATTCACTTATTTTTTTTATACGATATTTTACAGTATTTTTATGAATGAATAAAATCTTACTACAGTCATCAAAATTACCATTTGCATCTAAGAGAAACGTCATTAAAGTTTTTAACGACTCCTCATCATTCAAAATAGGTTCAATCGCTGACAAATATTCTTCAATCATCTCTTCCCCTTGTTTACTTAAATCAATCGCCCGCTTTATGGATCTTATTTCAGCTGCCGTATACAATTTGCGCAAAGGAAAAATGGCATGAACCTTTTCGCCGACTTGATTCACTATCTGATACATTTGTCTTACTGCTTTCGTATTTTTCATTTTCGGTGAATACACAATTTTAGCAATTTTGGCGTCGTAATTTGACGTTTGAATAAACTCACTAGCAATTTCAAATTCGTTATATTTATATAAACAATTTCCTAAAAGAACTATGATGCAATGATCAATACATTGAATCACTCTTGTTTTGTAATATTTTGAAAGTTGTTCATCCAATTCATCTCGAATACTTTTTTCTTTCGTTAAATCATTAATCGTAACTAACCACATCATCTGCACAGCAGAGACATCAATATGAAGTACGTTTGCCAATCTGCGCATTTTATCACTTTCATCATTAATAATCGCTTTGACCAATGCATACTCACTTACATCATCATGTTTATCTCCCCAGAGATTAATTGCCACTTGTACCACTTCACTAATTTTTTCAATCGTTTTTGCAGGCAATTTCGTATTCTCTTTAATAAGGAATAAATACAGCAGCTCGCCATTTTTTTGGTGAACGCTTTTATATTCAATAACGCAAGTGATATCATTATTTAAAAGCTCAAGCTCCCCCTTGTCCTGATTGACTAAACTTTTGGAAAATTCTTCGATGACTTTGGACACATCTAAGGAAGAATTTCTAGGCCACATTACTTGATTGACAATATCAAAATTCGTATTCGTCAGCACAATATTCGCTTTTAGGCGATCCGATAACATTTTCAGCGTAATTTCTACACTGCGTAAATGCTCTGGTAGCAGCGAAACCTTTTCTAATGTTTCTTTAACGAAATGATCATTGACCACTTGGTTACTAATGATTGTCTCCATCACTTCATAAATGACTTCATTATACCTTAGTGAATAATCATTTTTAGGCATACAAATAATAATAAAATCTTGTGAATCTGCTAATTGCAGTACTTCCTTTGGGATTTCTGGCAAAACAATACCGACATAATATAATATTAAACCCAATTCTCCTAGGTCATGTAAATATTGAATGGTACTACATTGTTTTTCCACACTATCTCGAATGGAAAAAAAAGAACTGATCACTAGTTCTTCCGCATACCACTCTTCTTGGACTGTTTGGACAATCTTCGAACAAAAATCTCCATCTGAAACTTCTAAAACAGATAGAGAGGAAACAGTTCGATTAAGATTATTTCGCCCCGTTAATACTTCTGCTCCTCTAAATGATGGTAATTGCAGCAAATCGTTTACTGTTACCCCCATATTCCTTCACCACTACTTTATTAAAAATTTGCATTCTATTAAATATTACGGGTATCACAAAAGTCGATACCTTATGAAAAAGAGTATCACATTCGACAAAATGTTTCAAAAATAGACATTTTTCAAGAAATTTTCTTGCTGTCAGCCTGCTCCCCTTTTGTATTCGTTTATTAATCACCTAATGCAACTTAAAAAATATCCATTAAAAGTTATTTAATGGTAAAATTATAAGTGAATTTAAAATATAAGTGAGGAAAAGACAATGTCAGAAGTAATAAAAATCGGTAATTCTATTGAAAATGATTTACGTAAGAGCATGCAAGCAGATTGTCGAAACTGTTTTGGCTTATGCTGTACCGCACTAAATATTGTTGCATCGAGCGATTTCGCTATTCATAAACCCGCTGGTACACCATGTCCAAATTTGCAATCTAACTTTAGCTGTCAAATTCATCGTGAGCTCAGAAACAAAGGCTTTAAAGGATGCACCGTATACGATTGTTTAGGGGCAGGGCAATGGGTTTCGCAATCGACGTTTCGTGGACAAGATTGGCGCAACAATTCTGAAATTGCTAATAAAATGTTTCGGATATTCCCGATTATGGAACAGTTATACGAAATGATTGCCTTTGTAGCAGAGGCAATGTCTTATGCAATCTCACAGCGCTTATACGATAAATTACATGAACAGTTAGAGAACTTGCAACACCTAACTAAATTAAACGTAGAAGCACTGTTAGCTATTGATATCTCTCATATTCGACTACCCGTAAATACCTTACTATTAGAGACAAGTGAACTAATTCGCAATGAGCTTGTAATAAACACGTTCAGTAAACAAAATGGTCGAAAAACTAATTATCGTGGGGCCAATTGGATGGGGAAAAATTTAAAAGGCAAAGATTTAAGAGCAACCGATTTGCGAGGTGCATTGTTAATTGCGACAAACCTGCAACAAGCGGATTTAAGAGGGGTTGATTTTATCGGTGCTGATTTACGTGATGCCAATGTATGCGGGGCAAATCTTTCTACTGCGATGTTTTTAACGCAAATGCAAATCAATTCAGCAGTTGGTAATCACGAAACGAAACTACCCTTTTATTTAAGCATGCCGACACATTGGCATAATTCAATACAAAAATAAAGGACAGATTAGAAGCATCTTTCTCTTCAATCTGTCCCTTTTTGTTACTTCACTTGTTTCTTTTATAAAGAATAGTCGCTATAACGAGCACAAGTAAAATAGCTTGCCCAATGATTGTTTCAACAGTTGGATAGAAGCCTATAAAGCTAATAACTGGTAGACCATCAACGATTGTCGTTGGCACACTATCTCTAAGTTGCAATGTATGCAAGCTGACACCGATAATTTTAAATGCCAACACATAAATTAACACCGTTGCCACGGCAAAAAGCTTATGAATGGCAATTTTGCCACTCGCTTTAAATAATACAATGGCTATTACCGCTAGAATGATAAGTGCTAGGATAATACCCAGTATAAATTGAGATGTCGCCATTTTCGGGGCAATCCCAGCATAGAAAACAAGTGTTTCTGCCCCTTCACGGAACACCGATAAGAAGCTAACCGATGCCATCGCAAATACCGATCCACTTGAAATGGCGTTGCCCATTTGTTTTGAAATGTAACGGTTCCAGCTTGCGACACTTGATTTACTATGTAGCCAAATACCGACACCTATCATCATCGCAGCAGCAACAAGACCTACATATCCTTCCATCATTTCTCGGTTCGTATCCACCGTTGCTGAGTTGAAAATCGTAGACATTAATACGGCAGCTACCGCTGATACTAATATTCCAGCTAATGCTCCTACATAAATCCATTTACGCAGCGATTTTTGCCCAGATTTATTTAAAAATGACACTAATGCTAAAATAATTAATAATGCCTCTAAGCCTTCACGTAGTAAAATTAATGCTGAATCCCAAATAGTATAATCTGAATTTCCTTGAATTAATACAATTTCAGTCCGGAATTGATCAAGCTTACTTTTAATGCCTTTGCCATCCACCTGAGATTTTAATAAGTCACTTACTAGTATCGGCATATCACTTTCAATCTTTGTATAAAGACTACCATTACGTGTTGAAATATCGATTTCTACGCTTGGCCATACTTTGATGAACTCTCGGATTTTATCGGATGCTGCTTTGTAGTTGCCTTCATCAATTAGATCATTGGCATCATCAATATAGGCAATTAATGTTGATAAAGAATAGTCGCCTTCTACTACTTGCGCAGTATCATGACCTGCTACGAAATCCTCAATTGTTTGCTTTAAGTCAGCATATTGTGATTGCATTAACGCTACTTCAGGCTCTTCTGAAGCAAGTGTTATTCGTATAAAAGCCATTTGCGTTTCAATTTGACCGTACATCCCTATGCTTTGCTCACGTACAGGACGTTCAATTTTCTTCCATTTCGCATTGAAATCTTTATAAGCATCGTTAATTGAAACAACATCACCGCTTGCCAAAGCTTCTTCAAATGCTTTCATAATAGGTTTAAACTTTTGTCCAAATTCTGCTCGCTGTGCCGCTTCATCTACAGGGTTTTCAAGCTTTTCTAAAGCGCGCAAAGCATTTGAAAGTGCTGACAATGCCGTTAAACGTTCTTCTTTAGAAGAAGCCTTTACTGCTTGGTCGAGTATTTTATCGACTTCTTTTTTCGCCTCCGTTTGGTCCGATGAAACAGAAGACCAATCTGTTGCGAATTGTTCAAGTGCGCGTTTTGCTTCTGCTTCCTTGTCTTGCTTTGTACTCATAAGCGCATCACTAATCGAAATGTATAAATGACTGTAAGATTCGGCTGCTTGTACGGGTACTGCAAGTGTCAGTAATAAGCATACGATAATGCTACAGCGCGTTAAAAAGTGCTTCACCTAAGTAACTCCCCTTTTGTACTCCAGGGAAGCAAGCAAACACCGCACTGCCTCGATGGGTAATATATTCATTCATTTTATCCATTCGCCCTAAACTGTTTTGAATCGTTGTAAACTGTGCCGGATCTTTTTGAAAAGAGATAAATATTAGTCCTGCATCATGCGCACCCGTATTCGACATCACACCTGATGCGTATGAATAAGATCGACGTAATATGCGAGCACCTGATTTACGTGCTAAATGCACATGCGATGTATCAGGCATAATATACTCGCCCTTGCTATCTTTTGCTTCGATATCGAAATCATCAAATTCCTTCGTTTTACCTAATGGTGCACCACTATCGCGATAGCGCCCAAACGTTGCCTCCTGATCCTTCAAAGATGTACGATCCCATGTTTCAAGATGCATTTGAACTTTTCGAGCAACTAAATAGGAGCCACCCTTTAACCATCCTTTATCGACCCACACGACTTTATTTAAGTCTTGTTCATCCGTAATTGAAGGATTGACTGTGCCATCCTTGAATGCGAATAAATTACGAGGCGTGCCCCCCTCTGCTGGAAATGAGTTAAAGCCCGCTTGCGACCATTTAATTTCCACTTTTCCGGAAGCAGCACGCACTAAATTACGGACTGCATGGAACGCTACTTGCGGATCGTCAGCACATGCTTGAATACAAAGATCCCCGCCTGTATATTCCTTTTGGAGCTGATCTTTTGGAAAATGTGGCAAATCAGCTAATTCAGCAGGCTTTAAATGGGTCATTCCAAGCTTATCAAATAAAGAAGGACCTACACCGACAGTAATCGATAAATTAGAAGCATTTAAACCTTCTGCTTCTCCTGTATCACCTGTCGGCACTCGTGTATTTGTTGTTAAATCTACCATTAATTCACCATTCATTAAACGGACAACAAGAGGTGTCCATTTTTTGAACAACTCTTGTAGCTCTTCTTTTGATGACACGAGGACAGTTAAAGAAGCAAAATAAATATTTTTTTGAACGGGTGTAGTAATGCCTGACTGATGGTTTCCATAAAAATTAACCTTATTTTTTGCTGTTGCGCTATCTGCGACAGGCTCGAAAACATCATAGCCCATCGCCTTCATCACACCACCAAAGCCAGAAGCACCAATAGCAATACCGGCCACGCCCATGCTTGTTAGCTTTAACATTTCACGGCGCGATATTTTTTTATCGATCCATTTATCATCTTTTGACGATGTCATTATTTATCACTCCAAAATAATTCCCATTTGACTTAACGGTTCACCTAACTGGTTCACCGCAGCTGCAAGTGCTTTTGTATTTTCTTCTGTTAATTCTTCGTAAGAAATATAGCCCCCATCAGCTGTTGCATGTTGAGCTAATAAATCATCCACCGCTTTGAATTTTTCATCTAACGTTGCTACTAGATCTTTGTCTTTCTCTTCTAATTTTGAACGAAGAATTTCAAAGATTTTTTCTGCACCTTCAATATTAGCTTTAAAATCATATAGGTCTGTATGTGAATAAATTTCTTCTTCTCCAGTAATTTTTGAAGTAGATACCTCGTTCAATAAATCAACTGCACCTGTAATCATTACATCAGGTGTCACTTCTACTGTTTGAACGAGTGCATGTAATTCTTTCGCGTCAGCAAGCAGCTGGTCTGCCACCGCCTCATAGCCTTCAGTTTTACTTTCTACCCAAAGTGCATACTCAAGCTTATGGTAGCCTGTCCATTCTTCTTTGCCTTTACCTTCTTCTTCGATATCCGCTAAACGGCCATCGATACGTGGGTCAAGATCACCGAAGCTCTCTGCAATTGGTTCAGATCGCTCAAAATACATACGTGCAGGCGCATACGCTGCTTTCGCGCCTTCAATATCACCTGCTTTGAACAGGTTCACAAACTTTTCTGTATTTAGCAAAAATTGATCCATTTG
This sequence comes from Lysinibacillus sp. NPDC097868, assembly GCF_044761135.1. Classification (NCBI taxonomy): domain Bacteria; kingdom Bacillati; phylum Bacillota; class Bacilli; order Caryophanales; family Bacillaceae; genus Lysinibacillus; species Lysinibacillus sp. NPDC097868. The sequence goes on from NZ_JBIWBS010000001.1 coordinate 1,815,865, forward strand.
TTCTAATGCAAATTGTTGATAGGCTGATAGTTCAGTAGATAAATCTACCGCTATCGCTTGATCTGCTCGCTCTGTTGCTGGTTTCTCATCTTTTTTTACTTCCTCTGTATTACCGCAGCCCGCCATAAGGATGCCACCTGCTACTAATACTGACAATAATGATTTATTTATCATGCTTAATACCTACTTCCGAATTAGTCTCTAACGTGAATGATAATCATTATCATATTTGATTGCAAGAAGTATTTTTAAATTAAGAAAAAAACGTCATTTTGCAGTTGAAATTTATTTCCAACTAGCAAAATGACGTTTTTTCTACAATATAATGATTCTAAACTACTAAATATTGACTTGTTTTATCTTTTCATTTTTTCCATATAAGAAATGATAAAGCACGATTGAAATAAAAATAACGGCTACAATCGCTAAGAATATGGCACTATATCCCATTGTCGGTACAAAAAATCCTAAGAAATAAGGTCCTATACCTAATCCTAAATCATATAAAATGAAATACGTTGAAGTTGCAAGCCCTAAACGTTCATTTGGTGTAACCTTAATAGCTATTGCTTGTGCTACTGAGTTGAAATTACCATAACCAATTCCAATAAAAGCTGCAGCTATTAAAAATACACCCGTGCTTGTCGCTGAGCTAAAAGCATACATACCAATTGCAAATAACACAAGACAAGGATAAATAATAATATTTGCTCCTCTTGAGTCGAGTAATTTTCCGGTAAACGGTCGAGTAGCTAAAATTACAATTGCATAAACGATAAAGAAATAACTACCTGCTGTTACCAAATTAAGCTCTTTAGCGTAGAACGTCATAAATGACATCACACCTGAATAAGCAAAGCCAATAACAAGCGCTACAAAGGCAATCGGTAAGGCACGCATTTCGATAAAGTTAGATAGCTTGAAGCCCGCTTTCTCTGCAGCTGCCTTCGCATTTTTAGGTGCCCCTGGAACTTTCACAATAAAATACATCATAAAGCAAATAATTGCTAATACTGAATCTACCGCGAAAATCATTCGATAATCTTCAAATAACTGCGTTAGTAATATGCCGATAAATGGACCAATTGCCGTTGCTAAAATAGCACTTAAGCTGTAATAGCCAATCCCTTCACCACGTCGTTCTGGTGGTAAAATTTGTGCAATAATCGTACCTGTTGCTGTACTTGCTATACCTAACGCTATCCCTTGCACTAAACGATTTAGCATAAGAAATGGTAAATTTAAGGCGATAAAATAAGACATCGTAGACAACATAAATAACAATAATCCACAAAATAATGTTTTTTTACTGCCCCAATCACCGATAATGCGTCCTGTGCCAAGTCGTCCAAATAACGTCCCGATAATAAAAATACTCGACACTAGCCCTGCTGTACTTGTCGAAGCGTCAAATTTCTCCACTGCATAGCCAGCTATTGTGACCATCAATAAATAAAAAATTAACGTAATCGTAAAATTGATAAGTGAAACGATTAAAAAGTCTTTTGTCCATAGTTTCTGTCTAGTTGCTTCCACTTGTTTCCTCTCCTACTGATGAATGTTTTTACTTATGTTTGCTAAAACCTGAGAAGCAATTTCAATATCCTGTTGTGATACACCAGCTAATGCTTTTTCTAAAAAAGGTTTTATATGCTCCTGGATTTCGTCCACGTTTTTTTCACCATATGGCGTTAATTGTACAACTTTTGCTCGCTTATCTTTCCCAGCCACCGTCTCTACATAACCAAGATCTACTAGCTTCTGTACAAGCCTCGTTACGCTAGGCTTTTCAATAGACATAAAGTTCGCGATTTCAACTAGTGAATGCGGACCTTTATCAATTAAGAAGCGTAAAACTGCCCACTGAGAGCTATATAGTTGATATTGTTCCAACTGCTTGTTGAGTTGATTCGTAAACGGGCGGTACATTAAACGAAACTCATTAAAAAATTGTTGTTCAATCGTCAAAAAAAATCCCTCCTTAATTAGTTAGCCTAGCTAACTATATATTAAATTACACCGTTTGTCTAGGTTGAAGTTTGCTACACTTCTATTTTTGCCCAATCTTTCTGAACAAAAAAACAACTGAACAGCGCGAGCCATTCAGTCGTTTTTTCTTAATAAATATAAAAAATAAGGTGCACCGATACATGCTACAACGATGCCGGCAGGCACAGTGGCAGTTGAAATGGCCACGCGGCCGATTGTATCTGCTAGCATTAATAAGCAAGCACCAATACATAATGTTATTGGTAAAAAGAATTGATAGCGGGGTCCAACAAGCTGCTTTGCAATATGTGGTGCCATTAAGCCGATAAATGCAATGCCACCTGTTACAGATACAGCAGCGGCAGCAAGGGCAACAGCCACCATTAATAATTGTAGTCGCTCTTTAGCAATATTCACGCCTAACCCAATTGCTGTTTGCTCAGTCATTGCTAGCACATTTAAAACATTTGCTTTATAAAAAATGAACGGAATACATATGACTAGCCATGGTACTAATGCCCATAGGAATGGCCAATCAGTTCCCCATACACTTCCTGCAAGCCATTGTGCGATAAACTGGACATCTGAGCGCTCAGCCGAGGAAATTAACAGCATCACACCCGATAATGCTGATGCCACGCCTACCCCGATTAAAATTAGCTTTACAGGTTGGACACCTTGATTGCGCTTATATGAAAAAAAGTAAATACTAAGAGCCGTTACTATAGCACTAAAAAATCCTACTACTGGCAATATATACGCAAAGTTTGGTAGATCACCATTGACAAATAAATAAAAAATGGTGATTCCCACTCCTGCACCAGCATTGATACCAATAATCCCAGGGTCCGCTAAATCATTACGTGTTACCCCCTGTAATACAGCTCCTGCCAATGCTAAAGCCATGCCTGCTGCTGCGAGAATAAATAGCCTTGGTAGACGGACAGAAAACAAGACAAAGGATTCTTTAAAAGTACCATCGCCTAGTAGGATAGGAAGGATACGATCAATGGACACCGAAGCAGCACCTAGTGAAATGCCCATTACAAAAATAAGGAATGTTAGCACTAGCCAAATAAGAAGCCAAGTTCGTTGTTTTTTTGTGCCATTTTAAGCAAATTGACGACCTCCCTTCCGTACAAGTAATAAGAAGAATGGAAGGCCGATAATTGAAATAATGGCTACTACAGGCGTTTCGTATGGTGCATTCACTATACGAGCTAACAAATCTGCAGCTACCATCAGTAAGCCACCTATTAGCGCACTCATCGGTAACACGAAACGATAATCTGTACCAACTAAAGCAAGTACAATATGTGGCACCATTAAGCCAACAAATGCTAGATTCCCTACAAGCGCTACAGCGGAGCCCGCAAGTATAACTACTACGAACATCATAATCCCTTTAACCACTGTTGTTTTCTGACCTAAACCGACAGCTACCTCTTCATTTAAACTTAAAATCGTTAGCTGACGACTGAATATAAACGCAATAACTAATCCGATTACAATAACAGGTACGATGATTAAAGCGTGCCACGTTGTGCCGATTAAACCACACTTGTCCACATCGATACATCTTTTGCAATTTTAAATAAAATACCCGTACCATCAGCAACCGCTTGTAAAAGAGCCGATACCGCGGCACCAGCTAAAACTAGCTTCAATGGAGAAAAGCCACCTTTTGTTGATGCACCGATACTATAAACAATAATCATCCCGATTCCTGCACCAATGAAGCATGCAAAAATTAGTATATAATACGAGGAATACGGGAGTAATGCCATCGTTAAGGCTAAAGCAGCATTTGCACCTGCTGTAAGTCCAAGAAGCCCTGGATCTGCTAAAGCATTTCTTGTGACGCCCTGCATAATAGCGCCAGCAACTGCAAGTGCACTACCAACAAAAATAGCTGCAATTATACGTGGAAATCGGATTTCACGTAAAATCGCATAATGCTTGCCGCCCTCTTGTCCGACAATTGCTTGATAAACATCTTGAATACTCGTATTCGCAGCACCAATACATAGCGAAATTGTTATTATTACTGCTAACACGAGCAGTGATAATAACACTTGAAGCCAAAACGGGAAATGCCGAAACTTTATCATTTGCCTTCGCTACTCTCTACCGAAATTATTGTAAAAACTTCTCTTTAAAGAATTTTAGTTGATATTCTAATGTGATAGGATCGTTAAAGTAAAATGCGTTACCATTTACTTCAAATAAATGACCATTCTTCACAGCATCTAAATCTTTATACCAACCAGCATTTTCAATAGAAGTCTCTTCGCCATTAAACGTACTAAAAATCACATAGTCCCCAGCGTATTCATTTAAAACTTCTGTAGAAATAGCGAAATAGCCTGGTTTTAGCGCATCCTCTTTTACTTTTTCAGCCATATTCAAGCCCATTTCTTGATATAAAATTTCTGTTCCACGACCCCAATTATCGCCATAGACATACATTTGTTTATTAAACATTTCCGCTACTGTAACTGTTGCATCTTCACCGATTTTCGCTTTAATTTCTGACCCTGCTTTAGCAGCGCGTTCTTTAAAATCCGCTACCCATTTCGTTGCTTCATCTTCTTTATTTACGACTTTACCGATTTCAATAAATTGCTGTAAATAATCGACTTTACCGTACGTAAATAAGACAGTTGGTGCAATTTCAGCTAGCTTTTCGGCATTTTCAATCCCATTTAAACCAATAATTAAATCTGGATCTAGTTCAATAATTTTTTCAATATCTGTATTTTCAACTACTACTGCATCTTTAATAGCATCTTTAAAGTTTGGATTATCTGCAGCCCATGAATCTATCCCTACAACATTTACGCCAAGTTGCAATAAATGCCCAACAAATGATGATAACACGACTACACGTTTAGGATTCGCTGGTACTTCAATAGGACCTGTTTCAGATTGATACGTAATTGTATCCGCTGATGATGACTCATTTGCGCCATCGTCTTCTTTCTTCGAATTATCTTCTTTGTTGCCGCACGCTGCAAGTACAAGCACGACAATCATAAACATTGGTAAAAGCCACTTTTTCATTTATATATCCCCTTTAAGTTGTTTGTAATAAGTTATATGTAATGCACATCGGTTTGTCTGTTCGAGGATCTTTTCCAATGACTGCATCTATATGAAACACTTTTTGTAATACTTCAGGTACAATGACTTCCTCTGCTGTACCAAATTTTACGAGCTCTCCTTGTGAAAGCGCTACAATATAATCAGAAAAACGGGCTGCTTGATTTAAATCATGGAGCACCATGACAATTGTGCGACCTTCATCTTCGTTTAGCTTGCTTAATAATTCTAAAACCTCTAATTGATGTGCCATGTCTAAATAAGTTGTTGGCTCATCTAAAAAAATGATATCCGTTTCCTGTGCTAATGCCATCGCAATCCATACGCGCTGACGTTGTCCACCAGACAACGCATCTACTGCATGCTGACGAAAAGCATCTGTTTTTGTTACCTTGAGGGACCAATCAATGACATCTTTATCTTTTTGAGATAAATTGCCAAAGCCCTTTTGATATGGAAATCGACCGTAGGACACAAGCTCCTCTACCGTTAAACCGTGCGCACTTTCAGGACTTTGTGGTAAAATCGCTAGCTCTTTTGCCAAATCTTTCGTATGCATTTTGGAAATATTTTGACCGTCTAAAATGACATGCCCACTCTCATGCTTAAGTATTCTTGTAATTGCCTTTAAAAGCGTAGATTTGCCACAACCATTGGAACCAATAATTGTTGTTATTTTTCCATCTGGAATTTGTAATGATAAGTCATGCACAATGGTTTTGTTCTCATAGCCAACACGGATCGATTCAATTTGTAAACGCAAAACATGCCCTCTCTTTCTTTTTACTAATACACATGATATGATAACATCGAAAGCGATATTGATAATCATTATCACTAAAGATAGTCTAGTTTTCCACTAAGGATTTGTCAAATACTTTTTTAATATTTTTCAAGGATGTGACGATATAAGTGCATGATTTATACGATGTAACGATTATAGGTGGTGGGCCTGCGGGCTTATATAGTGCTTTTTATAGCGGGTTAAGAGGCCTAAAAACAAAATTGATAGAGAGCCAGGAACAGTTAGGTGGTAAGGTGTTACTTTATCCAGAAAAGTTAATTTGGGATATTGGTGGGCACCCTCCTATTTTAGGTGGACAGTTTGTTAAACAATTAATTGCGCAGGCTAAAACATTCAATCCAACAATACTAACGGACACAAAGGTTGACTTTATCGAACGTCTAGGCGAAATGTTTGTTTTACATACAGCACAAGGAGAAAAACATTATTCAAAAACGATTCTTTTAGCTGTTGGTGGGGGCATTATTAATCCTCAAAAACTGACGCTAGAAGGTGCTGAAAAATACGAAATGTCTAATTTGCACTATACTGTCCAGTCATATAAGCGTTTTGTCGATAAGGACATTATTATTTCTGGTGGCGGTAATGCTGCAATTGACTGGGCAGTGGAGCTTAGCCCTATCGCTAAAAACGTAACTGTTGTATATCGTAAGGACACGCTCTCTGCTCATGAAGCGACAATACAAGAAGCGTTAAATGCTGGCGTTCAAATTGAATGTAACACGACAATTACAAAGTTAACGGCAAATACAGATAAAACAGCGATTGAATTTGTCACATGCGAAAATTCTCAAACAAAGCAAAGCTACACACGCCAAGTGGATGAAGTCATTGTAAGTCATGGCTATAACCGTGAAGCATCTCTTACATTTGACGAGGCCATCTCGATTCCTAAAAAAGACGACTATTATTTTGAAGGAAAAGCAACTGGTGAAACAGTCCAACCAGGTATTTTTGCAGCAGGTGATATTTTATCATTCGAAGGGAAAATTCATCTTCTACTAGGAACCTTCCAAGATGCTGCCAATGCTGTCAACTCAATCAAAACGTATTTAGAACCGACTGCTAATCGTAATGCGGTCGTATCTTCTCATAATGAAATCTTTAAAGAAAAAAATCGCTCCATAATTGAAAATAGCTTGTCGAGATAAAACAATGGATTCGTAAAGTATTGCAATCATCCAAAAGAAGCTAAAAGAGAAAAAGTGTTAGATTGACTGCAATCAATCTAACACTTTTTTGCCGCGAACATGGATGTCTGCAATGATAGGCTATTTCCAAATGTTTACCGGCATTTCGCGAGCTTCTACCGGTAATTTCTCTATCTTAACAGCGATTCATGGACTTCTGAAAGCAAGTAGAAATGTTTAAATTATATCCCAGCGTTTTTTTTGAGCTAAAGTTATTCCAAGTTAATCATTCAAACCTTTACCATCGAGAATTTGCTGTGTATATTTTTCAATCCTAGACACGCGAGTTTTGGCTTGCTTAGCCTGAGAAAAATAATAAATGTATGCTCTTTGTCGTCCAGGTGTTAATGCTTCAAATGCTAGTTTTAAAGCAGGGAGTTCTTTGAATTTAGCTTGCAGTTCTTCTGGCATATCGAAATCATTATTCTTTTTAAACTCCACTTCCAAACCTGCTTTTTCAACTTCAATGGCTTGTTTAATATAGGCTTTTAAGTCGCTTTCCATTTCAATGATTTGTTGGACATTTGTAAAGCGAATTTGACGTGCCGCTTGTACATTTTCAGTTTGTTGAATAAGAATGCCTTTCGTATCCTTTAACAACGCACCTTTATGGAACAACAGTGCACAATATTCTTTAAATCCATGTATTAATACGATGTTCTTGTTCTCTAAAGTATAACAAGGGTGCATCCACTTAAATTCTTCCGTCAGTCCGCTATCAAGAACAATATTTCTCAATGCTTCATATTCTGCTTTCCACGTTTTAGCTTTATTTAAAAACTCATCAACTTTAGGATTTGTTTTCATTTTTGTCATCAACGACACCCCTCTTTAATTTTTGCCTTATTACTATCAACATCATTTTGTTCAATTACCAATTGATTAATAATAAGACATTCGTTGAGATTCTGTCCAGTTGATGCGCAAAATCATCCATGGCTATATCCTATATTCCCAAACAAACATGTAAAGCTGTCTATTGTTTTAAATAAAAAAAGAGAATATACGCTACTAAACTAAACGTCATATCCTCTTTATTTGTTTAATACATTACAATCTGCCCTTTACTGAATCCCACAACTACATATAACTATCTAAATAGACTTAATAATGACCCCATTTGCCTAAGCATATTAACCCCACTCGAAATAGTGTCTGCGTGGCCCTTCATTGCGCTGAAATTCTCTGCTAAATTTCCAAACCGAGAAATTCGAGGTTGTTGATTATTGAACGAGTTGGGTTGTGGACGCATACTTTGAATCATAGGATTATAACTTTGTCTATATCTCCTTGGTACTGGCCTCCTTCTAGGATTCGGCGAATAATATGGCATCAATTCACCTCCTATACAAAAACGTTTATATATTATACGTCTGGATTTTTTTTACGTTTAGACTTTTGAAGATGTTTATAAAAATTAATAGTATAAATGAGTGCTACGTAAACATATTGAAATAACTAATTGCTACGTTGTATTTTGCTTTATATCATATAGTCCGTCCTATCTCCTTCTAGGAACCATACTATTTTTATTTTCATATTATACAAAGAAGAACAATAAAGAAGGTGTTAGAAATTCATAAATCCAAATATCTAGATTTTTTGTCCAAATTTGGTGTTGGGGGGGCACATCCTGGTGGTATGGCACTAACAAAGGAACTATTAAGTGCTGAAAATATTAGCAACGCTTGTAAAATATTAGATGTCGGCTGTGGTACAGGCCAAACAGCTGCCTTTTTAGCTTCCCAATATAAAGCTGCTGTTACTGGTATTGATCGCAATTCAATCATGGTCGCTAAAGCCCAAAACCGAATGAAGAAGCATCGCTTACCAGTCACAATCATAGAAGCTTCAATCGAAGAAATTCCTTTACGCAATGAGCAATTTGATTTGATTATTTCTGAATCTGTTCTTTCCTTTGTCAACAAGTCTAAAGCTCTCGATGAAATTTATCGTTTATTAAAATACGGTGGTCGTTTCATTGCAATAGAATTCACTATTAATCAATTGTTAGACGAAAAGAGTAAGAAGGAAATTGAACAATTTTATGGCTTCGATACATTATTAATGAAAAAAGATTGGGTTGCCCTATTGAACAATGCTGGATTTCAAACAATTCGTATACGCAAAAATCAATCGCTTTCTTCAGCACCTGAATTTCAGCATTCACAAAATATCGAATCTGAACTTTATGAGGTCATGGATCAACACATTGAAATGAATTTAAAATATGATGGAATTCTAGATTATAGAATTTATAGTTGTACGAAATAAAGAATAGCGTATGATTTTCACACTGCATAGTTAAGTGCCAACTGTGAAAATCATACGCTTCTTTTTAATTATTGTGTAATTTCATCAGGCTTTGTGAGGATAAATCGTAGTTAATTTAAATTGTTATTTAATTATTGCTATAAAATGTTTTAAAATTCTAGCAGTTAAACCCCAAATGGTATATTGCTCATAATCATAAAACCATTCTTCCATTGATCGAGTTCTCCAGTTATACTGTGCACCGTTAACAATTTTATCAAAAGGAAAGTCTAAAGAAGGCACTGGTTCAATAGATACTAAATGCATATAGGGTTCATGATGTAATAACCAATTGATTGGTACTGTAAACACTTCTTCAACTTCATCTTTGTTATAAGCATGAATGATTTGATTGAAATCAACAATTGCTACGAATGGATAGGTAACAAATGAAGAAGATGCGATATATGGACTTAATTGCCCTATAACTTGAACCGTTTTCGGATCGATTCCTAATTCCTCGTACGTTTCTCGTAAAGCGGCTGCCAATGGTGATGCATCTGTGGCGTCAATTCTACCACCTGGAAAACTAATATCGCCAGGCTGTTTTCTCATCGTGAATGAACGCACTTCAAAAAGAATATGCCATTCGCCATTCACTTGAACTAATGGTATTAAAACGGCTGAACGAAAAGCTGTCTCCTCTCCTATAAATAATTGCTGATTTTGCTGTAGTTGATGCTTCAATTTATCTAGAAACATGAGATTATGCTCACCTCAATAGTTTATATTCTATTTTATCGTATCATTAATAGGTAGTTGGATAAAGACTATTAGACTAAATCATCCTATTCGAACTAGCAAATAAGATTTGGCACAATAAAAATGCAGAGGAGGCGTGCCATCCTCCACCTGCATTGCTTATGGTTGTAATAAAATTTTCCCTACACTTTTACGACTTTCCAACAAAGCATGAGCCTCTGCACCATCTTTAAGGGCAAAAATAGACGGCTCGTGAATTTTTATCATTCCATCTGTAATCCATTCAAATAGTTGTTGTGAACGTATTTTTCTTTCTTCAAAAGAGGTTAAGACATTCCAAAGGTCTCCTCCGGTTAATGTTTTCGAAGTATCCATTAACATACGTGGATCCACCGCCACAGGATCTCCTCCCGACATACCAAAAAACACAACGGTTCCACCGATTTTAGTTGCTTCTAAACTATCTTGCAGGGTAGAACCTACTGATTCGTACACGACATGAACCCCTTGACCTCCAGTGTTCTCCTTCACTTTTTGCACCCACTGCTCTTTATATAAAAAGACATGGTCCGCACCGATGGCAAATGCTACTTCTGCTTTTTCTTTCGAAGATGTGAGACCGATTACGTGAGCCCCTTTTAACTTAGCCATCTGGATTAAGTTTTGCCCTACACCCCCTGCTGCTGCGTGAATTAGAACCGTATCACCTGGTTGAATAGCATAGCTATCTGTCACTAAATATTGAGCCGTTAAACCTTGTAATAAAATCGCAGCCGCCGTTTCAAAGGAAATTTCATCTGGTAATAAAATTACCTTATCTAGTGGAACTGCCACTAATTCCGCATTCGCAAACGGAACATCCGCAAATGCGATACGGTCACCTACTTGGATATTGTGAATATTTGCACCGATTTTTTCTACGATACCAGCACCCTCATACCCTAAAATAAATGGTGGCTGGCCTGCTAAATGGTAATTGCCTTTTCGTCGATAAATATCAGCAAAATTTAATCCAACCGCCTTCGTTCGTACTAATATTTCGTTATCTGTAATGATAGGATCTGCTATCTCTTTATATTGTAATACCTCTGGACCGCCAAATGTTTCAAATACCAATGCTTTCATTATCTAACCCCTTGCTAAGTGTATGTAGTACTATCTTATGTTAAAGAAAAAGGTTAATACAACTCTTTAAGCTTAAAATAAACCATCAAAAAAGCCAGTAGCGAAACGATTCACTACTGGCTTCTTAATTTTTACTTCGCTGTTAAAGTTACATTATCGGCAGTCGCCCAATTGTTGATTGGTAATACTTTATAAGTACCACCTGACTTTAATGTTGCGTCTTTTACATCAAAAATACCGACAGCCCCTTTACGAGATGAATAACGATATTGAGCTTGTAATTTTGAGCCATCTTCAGCCTGTAATTCTACACTGCGGCCTGCAAATAATTCCATCCCTGGGTCTTTGTCGAGCGTAACTTCGAATGAAGTTGCATCGATTGGTTCGAGCGACTTAATCGTTAAAGGTGCTATTTCAGTTGCCGAAAATGTTGGATTTTTAAGGATTGCCCAGTCAGCTGTTACCGTATATTTCGTTCCTGACTTTAATGCTTTTCCTTCAGGTAAGCGGAATTTTGGCGCCTGTCTTCCATCTGCCGCTTGTGTAAACAGTACATAATTTGCCTGTATTTTCTCACCATTATCTGCCGTCAGTGTAACGACACGATCACGTAAGGAGGAAATGACCTGATACTGCTTGCCTTTTTCGTCCTTATTTTCATCATTCACTTGGAACGAAAGGTCACCTCTAGCCTCTTTATATGCCTCAATAATATTTGAATAATCTGTTACACCTTCATCTTTAAATGATTCAATTTCAAACGTATCATTTGTAACTTGTTTCGCTTGGCTAATATTTATTAATTCATCGCTGGCATCAAAGGCTGTCGTTTCTCCACCTTTGTATCTTAATGTGTAGTTAGTTCCTGCCTTTTGAATAGTGACTGGCACTATATACGTACTTTTAGCCCCTATTTTTAATCGAGGAACATTGACGATACTTAATTCATGATTGAATGAAAAGTCTTTTTTTATTGCTTCTAAATTTTCTACTTTCACATCTTCTTCAGATAATGGTTCAGCAAACGTTACTTGTAATGTCATTATGTTTAATGGCTTTATTTCTGTAATTTGAACTGCTTCTTTCGTTTCTTTTTTCGTTTCTTGTTGTGTTTGCCCTTCCTTTTGTTCCGTTTGTTTATTTAGGAAATTACACCCTGATAGCGTTAAAGTTACTGTTAAAAGAATGGGCGCGATAATACTTAATCTTTTCGTCATAATTTTGACTCCCCTTCAAGTGATTTTTCTCGCTCTTTGTTCCTTTGCGAAATTTGCAAACTTTATCCTTCCTCAATTACCATTCTTGCCCACGCAGCACTATTGTTATACGTGCAAACCCTTTTCAAATATTTCATATCATTGTGCAACAATTTCGTCTTAATTTTTATTTAAAAGATAAAATGCTTAACAAATAAAAAAAGTATGCTAGGACTAATCCAAGCATACTATCTATCATTTGAGTTTTAGTTCATATCATTTACTACTGATTTATTTTTACCCTTTATTTTCATCACTAGTTCAAGCAATGCGACAATGATTAAAGAAATGCCAAATAACGGCATAATGACACCTAAAATAATAATAATAACGATAAAAGGAATCGATATTTTTTGAGATAATTGAGGTGGTGCTGACAGTAAACCTTTTTTCTTGCGCAACAACCACGTATAGAATCCCCAGAAAATAACGCCTAAAAATGCTACACAAACAAGTAAGTTTAATAACTTATTAGGCCAACCAAATAAGTGACCTTCATGTAATGGAATTCCCCATGTAAACCATTTCGCTAAAATACCATAGTCGTCATAGCTAACTTTTGAAATAAATTTCCCACTATATTGGTCAAAGTAGATTGTCGTTTCATCATAGGGACTAACATCTAGTCCTGTTACACCTGTATTACTTGATTTTGCTACCGTAAATACTCCGTCATCACTAGTCGGATAAACAATGGCGTATGGCTTTGAAATATCATTTGCTTCAATTTGTTGTTGCAAGTTTTCCACTTTTACTTGATTTGGATTCTTGCTTATACTTGTTACACCCATTCCATGATGCGCATGTTTGGATGAAGAAGGGGCCTCTTCCTTACGTGTCGCCCAAGGAATTTCGCTTACATCTGAGGTAGGCGGTTGTTGTTGTAATAATGGCGTACCAAATGACGGATTTGCTTGTGATGCATTATAAATCATGTTCCCCATAAAAGCAGACCAAGGCAATCCTGTGAAAATAATAACAATCATCGGAATCGTAATAATCGTACCGATAAGAGCATGCCATCTTCTATTTTTTTGTCGTTTATTCGCTTGCTTCACTTTTTTTAATACTTTTCCTTTAAAAGTCATAAACAGACCAGATAGCAGTAAAAAGATTGCCCAGCAAGCAGCCAATTCTACTAAATAATTGACAACAGTTCCTCCTAAAAATAAGGAGCTGTGCAAACTTCTTAACGCATTTGAAAATGTGTATGTCGGATCTTGATGACCAACGATTTGATTGTTTTTATCTAAAAACAAATATCTTTGAACACCTTCGGCATTGGTCATCGTAAGTCGAGTATTGTAAGGTTCATCTAATTCAATAATTTTAGTCGTCGTATAGCCTGCAAATGCCGCTTCCGCTTGTTGAACACCTTCATCAATAGTTAAAGCTTCTGTTTTTCCACTATCTCCAAAGAAGTAGTCTTCATATAAATGATTTTCTACATTAGTATAGAACAAATACCCTATACCACTTAATGTCAATGTGATGAGAAGTGGTGTAATAAATAATGCAGCATAAAAATGCATTCGCCAAAAACTTGAATAAGTTGCATTTTTCATCTCTTGTTCCCCAATCTATTATAATAAAAGCAAATTTATTATATAAAATAAAAGTGAAATAAGAATGAAGTCCTAGAGAAATATTGAAAAAGTCTATGTATGACTAGCTTGAAATATAAAAAAGGCTACTTAACATCCTGAAATCAGGTTGCGTTAAGTAGCCATCTGTTATTTTATCCGATTAATTCTTTTCTTACATTGCAATAAGCTGTATATATGTCTGAATGGTGCGCTTCGTCTTGCCCAAAAAAATATTCGACAAGCTCTACTAACGTTTTTCTAGCCCCATCAAACTGTTTTTGCATAATTTCATATTTAAAAAGATTTTCATAATACTCGATAACTTGTGGATTCATGTGGTACACTCCTTCATTTTTAGCATAAAAAAACATCTTTCCTTCTATAGAAAGATGCCTACTATGACAAATACACGACATAATACGTCGATTGCCATGACGGAAAAAGCTTGCTATTACGCATAGAAGCTACCCTCTTGACGATCGTCGTACTATGAGCATGCAGAAGAAATTCTCTAGTCACACTCAACACCCCCTATCCTCGTAGGTTTTTTGGTTGTACTAGATAAAGGCAGGTCTCCTGGCTAATGTTCATCACACTTTTCACCTTCCCATTACACTACCGTAACAGTGGTTATTCTGAAATGTGCTCCCATTTACAGTTGCGGGACAGCGTCGGAATTTCACCGATCTTCCCTTTTAAACAAATCGGTATTCCGATTTGTACCTCTATCTTATTATTCCGTTTTTATTATTATACCATAAAGATTTATGTACATTGACACTATCCTAATAGATTACTAATATTTAATGTAACGGCGCTATTTTTCCAATAAATCCATTTAATGAAATTTATTCACATTTCCTTTTTTCACAAAAAAAGAGCGTGATGTCATCCTATCTTTACTTTAAATGCTACCTGCTTCATTGGTTTGTATCCAGACTAGTTGCTAATTCAGCTCGAGCTCCTAGAAATTCAGGTACATATTTTTTCACCGTTGATTGATGGTGGGAAGACGCTAGCCTTTCATTCACTGAATCAATTTGTAACAAAGACTATTTTTTTTGCAACAAAACGAAAAATTATCGTAAGTACTGAGAAGTGTTGCTACGATAAAAACAGGAAGGAGAACAGATGAAATTCAACTATATTTGGAAAAACAAACAATCAACTTCTGAAATTGACATTATTAGTAATCCATCGAATAAACAATTGCTTTTGACATTTGAACAGCATTTTTCACAACCTATTACATTAAGCGCAACCGATTACAAAACAAATCGCCAGGTTATGATTGACCTCAATAATATCGAAGCAATTGAAGCATCAGGTCATTTTACTAAAATCTTTTTAGTAGATGGTACAGTGCTATTGCTAAATAAAATTTTAAAAGAATTAGCTTACTTGGAATCATTCAGATTGGTTAGAATCAACAATTCGATGATTTTAAATTTGAATCAAATACACTCGTTTGCTTCTGGAAGTCATGCAAGATTGGAAGTCATTACAAAACAACAACATAAATATATTGTCAGCAGACATTATGCAAAATCTATTAAGGAGAAATTGATATGATAAAAGACTTAAAAAACAGCTTTTTGTCCACGTCATTTTTGGGGTTGATTTTGATTGTCTTATTAATGACAATTTTTAATCTTCATGAAGAATTGGTCAACTTCCTTTATATGTGGAATTTAATTGGTATTAGCGTGTTAATGGGTATTGTTTTTGGTATTGCTTATCCTTACTTGTGGAACTATTCTACATTAAAAGTAACCTCAAAAATTACAATTAGTACTCTTTTGAATTTTTCCAGTAGCGTAGGAAGTGTATATCTATTTTCGGCGGAAGTAGTGGGATTTATTAAACCTTATTTGTTGCTAATATTAGCAATTACGTTAATTGGTCATATTATCGGATTTTATTTTTTCTCAAAATATGAAAACAAAAAAATAGCGGAGAGTTTAAATAACTCGCTAGAAAATTAAGGAGACAGAAAATGAACCTCGACACTAGCTTACAAGTACTATTAAATGATATTGCACAGAAACAAAAGAAGGGTCTTCCTTTTATAATGGCCTCCCTATTTATTTGGGGCGTTATTACAACAATCACATTGTTGCCTTTAGATTTAATGATTAAAAACATTGCCATCTTATCTTGTGGTGCCTTGCTATTTCCTGTTTCAATTGTTTGTGCCAAAATATTAAAAGTTAATTTATTTTATAAAGAAAACCCTTTGATTAATGGATTATTGATTGCAACAAACAATCAAATTTTATATTTAATTATTTGTATTCTTCTATTAATGAAAGCACCGATGTGGGTGTTACCTGTTTATGCAATTATTTACGGTGCTCATTTGTTACCATATTCATTCTTTTATCAATCAAAAAATTATCGATATAGTTCAATTTTTATTTGTCTAGCTATTTTCATAAGTATACTTTTCTTCCATTTGAATATGATTTTTGTCCCGCTCATTGTAGAAATCGGAGTGCTCTTCTTATTTTTCAAGCTGCATAAGGAAATTAAAAAGCTAGTCTGAAAAAATCAGACTAGCTTTTAATTCGAAATATACCTACAATAAGGTGAATTCTTATCTGCTCTAGATTCACAAATAATTGTAATTAAACCAATTATAAAAAATATCTTTTTTTCGTGGTTTTTTAGAAGTTGTGCTATATTCAAAGTGTTAGGAGTGAGTTGATGAAAAAATTTTTAACAATTACCGCAATAATTCTTGTTTTACTCGGAGCAGCTGGCTATGCTGTGTGGCATTTTGGGACAAATATCGCTTCCGAAAAAATAATTGAAAAAGTGGAATCTACTTTAGATGACGAAAATTTAAAAGAAGTTAAATCCTATATCCAGAACGATCCAAAGGTTCAAGAAATTGTGAGCGAGGCAGCAACGACAAATCCGGATACACTTCCCTTTCAAACTAAGGAAGAAGCGACACGTGTGTTAATAAAAAAAGTAGGCGTTAATCGTTTACTTGAAATTCAGGAACAAGCGCAAAACGGTTCTATTAATAAGGATGAAGTATTATCCGAAATTGAAGGTAAACTGTCTGAAGATGAACTATCTGCTTTAAAATACGTTTTATATAAGGAATTAAATAAATAAAACTAACCATTTAAAGTTTTAAATGAAAATAGCAGAGAGGCTGAGATTCGTATATAGATTTTTAACTATGCGCCAGCCTCTCCATCTGTGGAGTGTATGTGGCACCACATTGGTGCTGATGGGTTTAAATATAAAGGCTCGATTCCTATTTAATGGAATCGAGCCCTTTTTCTTATCATTCTTCTACCGTTGCTTATTAAACTACAGCGCACAATGTTGAAGGCTGTTATTAAAGAAGCATCTAGTTGCCTTCAAAAGTTAAAACACAAAACATCAACTGTAGGAAGCATACTATTTATTACGTTTATGTGTTCCCGTGCCGTATTAAAGGAATGTTAGAGGAACATCACTGATTTCGAGGGCGTTTTTTTGTCACATACTTAAGATTACAAGTCTATCGGCTTGCCACCAGTCACCCCATAAATCTGACCAGTGATATAACTTCCTTCATTGGAGGCTAGAAGAACATACACCGGTGCAAGCTCCACTGGCTGTCCCGCACGGCCAAGAGGCGTATTTTGGCCAAAAACAGGAATTTCGCCTTCCAACTTTCCATTATCCAACTGCAATGGCGTCCAAATCGGGCCTGGCGCGACACCATTGACACGCACTCCCTTAGAAGCAAAGTACGAAGACAGGGATACCATAAAGTTGCTTATCGCACCTTTTGTAGCGGCATAATCCATTAAGGATGAGGACGGATCGAAAGATTGAACCGATGTAGTGGTGATAATCGCACTTCCTGGTTCCAGATGTTTTTCAGCAGCTTTTACAGTCTCAAACATGCTAATGACGTTTACTTTGAAAGTGTCATGCACTTGTTTGATTGTTAAGTCACTTAAGGATGGCTGGGCGATTTGTTGCGCAGCATTCAATACCAGCAGGTCCAATCCGCCAAAAGCTTCCACTGTTTTTGTAACAATCTCAGTCGCTGTGCCGTCTTCCCGCAAGTCATACGGTAGCAGTAATGCTTTTCTGCCGGCTTTTTCAATTAATTCTTTGACTTCGTTGGCATCTTCCTCTTCACCAGGGAAGAATTGGATGGCCACATTTGCTCCTTCGCGTGCATAAGCAATGGCGACGGCACGGCCAATCCCGGAATCGCCTCCGGTAATCAAGGCATTGCGCCCTTCCAGGCGATTGTATCCTTTATATGATTCTTCTCCACAGTCAGGTTTGGGGCTCATTTCATTCTGTAGCGCTGGAGTGTCCTGTTCTTGATCAGGGAATTTTTCCGTATGAAATTTCTTACGAGGATCGGTTAGATGTGGGTTTCCCATCAAAAATCATCTCCTATTTTGTATATTTATTAAACTTTAAAGATAAAAAAGTTTCGCAAAGCTTTTTCGAGCTTGCACTAACTATATCCTGTTACATTTTAATGAATACCCTATGATTATTTACGTTAAACAGCTTCAGATCTATTACCTACATCTAACCCACCTAATAATAAGAGCTACTGTGATTTACGCTATTCCCAAACTCTACAAATATCTCCTTTACTATACAATTAACCATAAATACCCCATAACTTATTAAGAACTTATTCGATTTTATGGCCCTTTAATGAAAAAGAGCGCTGATTTTTGTAATCGCGCTCGTTGAATATTAAGTTTGTGATTTCTACCTATTGCCTGCTAACCTGTCTCCATTTAAATATAAAACAACTATTCCATGACTTAGAAGAAAGCACTTAGTTATTAATTATATTAATAATTTTTTGTTGAGCATCTTTTGCTTCAGGGATTGGCATAACAACAAACACATGAATCATTTGAGGATAAACAAAGGTATTGATTTCAATTCCTTGTTCTGTTAGTTTTTCATCAAGTTTCATAGCATCTGGATATAAAGCTTCGTGTGTTCCAATAAAATGAGTAATCTTCCCAAGTCCTTTAAAGTCACCATAAATTGGACTAATCAATGGGTCAGTTACACTTTTATCAGCTGCCCATATCTTTGTAATTTCTTCCATTCCTTCACGAGCTAACAGAGGATCCTTTTCATCATATTCAGGTATAAGAGGGTTGCTCAAACTCATATCAACACATGCAGATAATAAAATAATATCTTTCGGTTGAGGGAGATCTTCCATCTTTAAAAGATGGGCCAGACCAAGTGAGATATTTCCGCCAGCCGAATCTCCCATGATAGTCAATTGATTGATACTGTCAATAGTTCTAAGAATTTCTTTATAGAGGTTTAGGATTTTCGGATAGGTATCCTTATAGTTAAAATGAGGGACTTTAGGATAAATAGGAGCAATAATTTTTGCATCTAAAGATTGTGCCATATTATCCATAAACAACCAGTGTAAATCTAAAGGTTGACTCGTCCAAGCACCACCGTGTATATAAAGAATAACTTTTTGTTTTGACGACTTTTTGTCATTTAATGTGAAGACTTGCATGCCCTCGAATGTCATCTCCTGAATATCACTTGAAAATTTAACATCTTCCCCAATAACATAGGGCTTAGTATTTTCAGTTCCCCTTTGCATAAGGAAGCTTTTGGTGTTTTCAATACTAGCAAAACTCCTTTTATTACCTTGGGAAGTTATCCATTTTTCAAATTGAATACTTTCTTCAGAACGTTCTCCATTATAAATTTCTACACTCATTTTGATTTCTCTCCTTTAAGCTTTTTATTGTGTTCATCTTGTTTCATCACACGAAATGATTTGAGATAACCATGTATTTCTTTATCTGAAGTCTTTGTTGGATCGAAGGTCTTGTGTAGATGGTATTCAATAAAATGGCCTTTAGTTGAAGTGTCATTGCCCATCTAGTCAAAGCAATTGTATCACACCTTTTTTACTAATTATTGGACTTTATTATAAATTATCAGACTTTATTACATTTGATTAATCTTTATTTAAAATCTATAAAAATACCTATAAAAAATAACGTTCCCAATGAAATTGTGGACGCACATAAAAAAGCCACGAATGTTGTATCATCAACGTTTCGTGGCTTTCCTTGGGAATATTATTTATACATTTTTTTATGCACGTTCTTCAAATGTCAGTCATAGCAATGCTTTAGTTGTATTTGAAACATTGTGGCACTATCGACGGTTATGCATATTTCTTAATGTTGTTAAGACCGCATTTTTTGACGATGCCTCTACTAAAAGTTTTAGTATATATACTAAACTTAAACCCTTTTCCATAAAGGCTTCAAGTGCATTTAGTATATAGATAACCTATAATAAATTAAGTCTCCCTATGTTTTCATTTCTATTATTTTTCTGTTTGTTCTTGCTTCTTTTTCAAATACTCCGCACGTATTTTTTCAATTTGCTGCTTTTTATCAAATTTGGCAGGTTTGTTTTTTTCATGATACTTTGTCACAGCTACCTTACCTTTAGTATCCAATTGATATTTCCCCACTTTGTTCACCTACTTTTCTAATCCTTAAAGAAGAATCTATTCAACAAATATACTATACCTTATTTTACTGACGTAAACCTTATTATGTACCGATATCCTTGCATATATCGGTAAATACATTAAAAACATAGTAAAATAATTCATTGCCAAATGGTTTTCAATAAACCTAACTAAGGAAAGGAATTCGCATTTTTCTAATCCACGTTTACTGAAACTAGTTCTTTATCCACTTCCGATCAGATACATTCTGAATGAGAATGCGTACTTATGAATAAGGCACTACCAGTTTTTATAATACATTTATCAATGGTAAATGACTACTGGATAAAGTTATGATTCGTATTCCCTCCAACGATATTTTTGGTACTTCGAGAGTAAACCAACACCATACAAACTAGAGTAAAATTAATAATGAGTCCTGTGTCCTCTGTCCCACCGAACTCAT
Source organism: Lysinibacillus sp. NPDC097868 (assembly GCF_044761135.1). Lineage (NCBI taxonomy): Bacteria > Bacillati > Bacillota > Bacilli > Caryophanales > Bacillaceae > Lysinibacillus > Lysinibacillus sp. NPDC097868. The sequence goes on from NZ_JBIWBS010000001.1 coordinate 1,836,895, forward strand.
TTATAAAAGCGCCGGAATAAATAGATTGAGTTTCTTCAGATTCATTCCCAATCCACGTTCAATGAAACTCGTTTCTTTATCCAATTGAAATCCGAAACATCTTGTATGCACTTCAGTACTTTTAATGCAACTACGTCAAAGTCTTCATCTGTCTTCGCTTCTTCATAATGAAACCAACACTCATTGTCATCTGTTCCATATATATCTTCTCTTAATCTAAAACGATTCCCTACATCATGGGCAGTCACTTTGTTTGGTGGAACTTTTTCTCCCCAACTCATCGTTGTACCATTTTTTCCACAAACAGCTAATTCAACTACAAAAGAGCCACCATACCGATTAAATTGAAAAGTTACTAAGTCTATATTCCCTTCATTTAGTCTTCTAAAATGTGGAAACGAGCCTTTGAAGCCATGTTCTCTTAAATAAGGCACTACTAGTTTTTTTAACGCCTTAATCATTAGTATACGACTATTGGATAAAGTCATCATTCGTATTCCCTCCAACGAAATTATAAATGAGTCCGGTGCCTCATCGAACTCATTTATAAAAGCACCGATAAATGATATAGTTGATTTTTCATTTGCGATTATTCCCAATCCTCGTTTAATGAAACTAGTTTTTTTATCCAATTGTAATCAGAAACATCTTGTATACGAATTTGTACTTTTGATGCTACTTGTTCAAAATCTTCGTCTGCCTTTGCTTCCTCATAATAAAACCAAGGGTCATTATAACCAGTTTTCTTTGTATTTTCCCTCAGTCTACAACGATCATTTAAATTTAGATCATATGTAGTTACTTTGTTTGCAGGAATTTTCTGTCCCCCAACTCGTTGTGAAACCATCTTTCCCACATATAGCTACTTCTACCACAAAAGAGCCACCATAACGATTGAATTGAAAAGTAATGACATCCATATGCTCTTCATTTTGTCTTCTAAAATGTGGAAACGAGCCTTTGAAACCATGTTCTCTTAAATAAGGTACTACTAGCTTTTTTAATGCTTTTATCATTAATAGACGACTATGGGATAAAGTCATAATTTGTATTCCCTCCGATTTTAGCTTTACCAACGATATTTTAATATAAATAATCAAAATTCTATGTCAACTTTTATTTCTAATCATAAATTTCATAAGGAATTCCTTTTGACTTCAAATACTTTAACACAGCTTTACTTGCACCTACTTTACCTGTTTTATCACTTTTAAAGAAATGCCATTTCGCTCCGTTAATTTCCTTTGCATCTCCAGTCGTACCATTAATTAAAAGAAAGTCCTTATCAATCTGTTTAAAAGATTAAAAACAAAGATATATTTTATTTTCCATCATAATACTAAAAATTCAGAAAAAATAAAATAACATTTTTTTACTTGATTTTAGCAAAAATAATTATCAAAAATTTTAATTTCACCTTAATTAATTCCCAAAATATTATTATTTTTTTAATTCCGAAATACTAGTTTTTATAATAATTTTTCATTAAATATTTCACATTAAATTCATTGTTTTAAATAAAACAAATATTTTAGTTTTTGTTATAAACATGTAACAAGACTATCTTGTCCAAAATACAGACAAAATCCCCTGAGAATTTTCGCCTCTCAGGGGATGTTATTTTTTAGAGTACGCTTGTAATGAAAAGATCGTTTTCTCTTATTCTAGATAATCAATATGTTGATTGCTGTACTTGTTGTCGTAATGTTTTGGCAGCAGCAACCATATGAGCGAGCGCTGCAACTGTTTCAGGTTCTTTTCTCGTTTTTAGACCACAATCTGGGTTGATCCAAAATTGATTTGTCGATAATACTTGGAGGCTATCCTGCATGATACTTAACATTTCTTGTTCGCTTGGCACACGAGGACTATGAATATCGTAAACACCTAATCCAATCCCTTTTTCATATGGGTTTATTTGCAGTGATGCAATTAGCTCTCCATGACTGCGTGACGTCTCTATAGATATAACGTCAGCGTCCAATGCACTAATTGGTTCAATAAAATCATTGAACTCACAGTAACACATATGTGTATGAATTTGTGTTTCATCCTTTACACTAGCCGTAGCGAGCTTAAAAGCCTTCACTGTCCAATCCAAATATTCGCCCCAATTTTCTTTACGTAAAGGCAAGCCTTCACGTAATGCAGGTTCATCGACTTGAATAATAGCAATGCCAGCCGCTTCTAGTGCCTCAACCTCTTTCCTTAGTGCAAGTGCAATTTGATAGGTTACATCTTTTCTTGCGATATCGTCACGTACAAATGACCAGTTTAAAATCGTAACGGGACCTGTTAACATTCCTTTCACATATCGATTTGTTAAACTTTGTGCATAGGCAGTTTCTTTCACTGTCATCGGTGCTTCCCATGCAACATCACCGTAAATAATCGGTGGTTTCACACAACGTGAGCCGTACGAAACGACCCAAGCTTTTTCTGTAAAAGCGAAGCCTGTTAGTTTTTCACCAAAGTATTCCACCATATCCGTACGCTCGAATTCACCATGCACTAGTACATCAATATCTAAATCTTCTTGTATGGCAATCCACCGTTTCGTTTCTTGTGCGACAAAGTCAGCATATGCTTCATCTGCAAGCTGTTTTTTACGCCATGCATTACGTGTGCGCTTCACTTCATCAGATTGAGGAAAACTACCAATCGTAGTCGTTGGGAATAGGGGTATCTGCAGTGACTGTTGTTGAATAATCTGACGCGCATTATAATCATTTTGACGTTCAAAATCCTCTGTTGACATCGTTTGTACTTCTTGTTGAACTGCTAGATTATTTCGTACGGAATGTTTTTTTAATGCTTCAATTGCTTTCATGCTCTCAGAGATAGTATGATTTGACGTGTGATTTTTTTCTTTTAAATATTTAGCCACCTCTGATATTTCTGCTAATTTTTCATCAGCAAATGCAAGCGCATTTTTCAAGACAGGCTCTAATTTTGTTTCAAGTGCGGTCGAAATCGGCACATGCTGTAAGCTACATGACGATTGAACCCACAGCTCCTGTGCACTAGTCAGCTGTTCAATTGCCCTAACTGTTGTACTTACCTCTGCTAAATTTGCCCTCCAAATATCTCGTCCATTAACAATACCTACTGCCAATACTTTATCATGTGGAAAGCCAAATTGACGTAGCGCCTCCATATTTTTCGTATAGCCATGAACAAAATCCAAGCCAAATCCTTGTACAGGGAGTTCAATAAGTGTGTTATAAGCTGATAACGATTCAAAATAGGTTTGTAACATAATATTAGCCTCTGGTACAGCCGCTGCTAATTGTGTATATATTTCTTGCACAAGTTTGACCTCTGCCTCATCTAATGATGTGACTAATGCAGGCTCCTCTAATTGAACCCAGTCAGCACCGGCTGATACTAGTTCTTGGATAACCTGCGCATACAGTGGTAGTAGTGCTAAAATAAACGCAACTTGTGATACTTTATCGTAACCTTTTGTTAGCTTGCAAAATGTATATGGCCCGATTAGCGTTGGCTTTGCAGTAATGCCATATACTTCTTTAACCTCAAGGAAATCTGCAAGTATTTTATTGTCTGTTAGTTGCAGAGCTTGTCCTTCATATTCAGGTACAATGTAATGATAATTTGTATTAAACCATTTTGTCATTTCACTAGCAACAGCTTCTTTATTTCCACGCGCTACCGCGTAATACGTTTGTAAATCAACCTTTACACCCTGCCAGCCGAAGCGCTTTGGCACTAAGCCAAACATCATCGCTGTATCAAGCATTCTGTCATACGGGGTGAAATCCCCAACAGTGACAATATCTATACCGCTACAAAGCTGCTTGTCGATGCGTGCAAGACGAATTTCTTTCATTTTTTGTAAAAAATCTTCTTCTGTAAGTTCATTTCTCCAAAATGCCTCTAATGCCTTTTTCCATTCACGGTCTTCCCCTATGTATGGGTAGCCTATTACAGTCGTTGTATACGTCATATTACTTCTCTCCTCTGGTTTAAAATAAAAAAACCATCTTCCTTTTTTGGAAAATGGTAGTTAATGTATATCTAAATTAGCTATGACGAGGCGATACGATAATATATTAATTATCGTATATATTCGTTAGTCGCACAGTGCCGATTCGGTCACATCTCACCACCTATTTCCACGTAGGTTATTTGGTGTGTACTAGACATTGGCAGGTCTCCTGGCTTCTCATCAACACGCCTCACAGCCTTCCCAGTTCCCCAGTGGCATATGTGATTTGCTCCGATTTACAGTTGCGGGACAGCGTCGGATTTACACCGACTTCCCTTTTAAGCCAAACTTTCATTTGGCACCAACTCTTACACAATATTTAATTATGTTTCTTACTATAACATACATTTTTCTGAAAAGTATAACTTTTATGAAGATATGTATATTATTTCGGTACATAGTTCTTTTAGTAATTCTCTATTGTACTGATTGACGACATCATAATATAACAATCTACTAACAAAGAGGTATTTAAAGGAATTTGTTGAATATATAGTTATAACAAGAAATACTGAGGAGGATTACTATGATTGTCGGATTACATCACGTACAATTAACGATTCCAAAAGGTACCGAAGAGCAAGGGAAAGGGTTTTATTGCCATGTGTTAGGGCTCAAAGAAATAGAGAAACCAGAATCCCTTAAAGGGCGTGGTGGATTTTGGATACGAGTTGGTCATCAAGAAGTACATGTTGGCACAGAAGACGGCTTTGATCGACTAACAACGAAAGCGCATATTGCCTATCAAGTAGAAGATGTAGCATATTGGAAAAAAATATTAACAGAGCATCATATCGAAATCCTCGATTCTGTTCCAATTCCGAATTTTGAGCGCTTTGAATTTAGAGATCCTTTTGGTAATCGGGTAGAAATTATTCAGCCAATTTAAATTTTAAAAAAAGCAGCCATCGATGGCTGCTTTTTTATTTACAGTTTAAAGTGCTGAACCTCTTTGTTTAAATTCTCTGCCATCGATGCTAAATAATCTGTATTCTTCGAGATTTCATCCATTGTTGCAACTGTTTGATCAATTGTGGCAGTCGTTTCCTCTACACCAGCTGCAGACTGCTCTGATATAGCTGCAATTTCATCGATAGAACGATTGATTTGCTCAGTTGCTGTTGAAATGCCCTGCAAGTTTTCTGTTATCCCTTGAATATTACTAACCATACTATTAACAGCAGAGGCAATTTGTTCAAAGGTAGTATTAGTAGTCGTAATTTGCTCTGTGCCCCTTTTCACTTCTTCATACCCCGTTTGAAGTGATGCTGTTACCCCAACTGTTTCGTTTTGAATTCGTGTTACTATAGATGAAATATCCGTCACTGAATATGATACTTGTTCTGCAAGCTTGCGCACTTCGTCAGCCACAACAGCAAAACCTTTGCCTTGCTCCCCTGCACGTGCCGCTTCGATTGCAGCATTCAATGCTAATAAGTTGGTTTGATTGGCAATATCGTCAATGACAGAAACTAATTTAGATATTTCCTGTGATTGCCTATTTAAGCCTTCTACTTTTGCAACAGCCTCTTGGACAATTTTATCAATAGCAAACATTTGCTGTGTTGAGTTATTCATTAAATGTTGGCCATTTGTAGTAAGTTGCAATACTTCACTCGAATAGCCTTGTAAATCTATGCCTTGTGCATTGGCTTGCTGGACATTTATTTTAAATGTATCAATCATTTGCGCTAAATCCCCTGCATTTTGTGCTTGTGATTCAGAGCCCCCCGCTAGTTCAAGCATTGTTAGTGCAATTTGTTCTGCACCCGTTTTCACTTCTAAAGAAGATTGTGCAAGTTGTTCACTGTTGGCAGCAACATTGCCTGAAACAACATTTATAGAACCAATAATTTCATGGAGCTTACTATTCAATGTATTTGTCGATTGCACAAGTAAGCCGATTTCGTCCTTCATTCTTCCAGGCAAAGAGGGCTGACTAATATCGCCATCTGCCATTTGCGATATTTTTTCTATTACTGCTTTTATCGGATTAGCAATCATATACGCCGATATGTAAGCGGTTACAATTGCAACTACAGTTGTGATTACTCCTATCATTAAACCGACATTCATCGTTTTCTTCGATTGAGCGATCATTTCCTGCCCAAGCTTATTAATAGATGCTTCTCTTGCACTTGCAAGGTCCCCGTATCCTTCTCTAATTTCTACTGCGAGACTATCAACAGAATTAAGGTTTTGAACAGCCAATTCTATATTTCCTTTATCATATTCATCAAATACTTTCGTTTGTACAAAACTTCGCCATTGTCTTGCTTTTTCAACTGTTGCCGTTAAGCTTTTATCTGTCGACAAATCATTTAATATTGTATTATTTTCTTCTGCAATTTTTATATAATCATCAAATTCCTGTTTATAAATTTGATTTCCTGTTAGGACGTAGCTTTTAGCAGCAGTTGTTCGAACACTAATGGTCGATGATAACTTTTCACTTGCTGTTAACAACTGTAATTCTTTATTAACAATTTCTTCTCCAGCAGCAATAACACGTTTATTGGCGAAAAAGCTATAGGTGTTAAAACAGGCGATGAAAAATACAACAATGAAAAAAGCACTTAAAATTTTAGCTCTAATTGTTTTGAACCTAAGTATTTGCAACATACTATTTTCCCCTTTCGTTCGTGAAATTCGTTCGTGAAATTATATAAATTACTACTATTGAACAACTAATTTCGCCAATATTTGCGGGCAAAGCTTTAATCTATTTCTACCTAAATATAACATATATTACCTATAATACCCATGACTCGAACTATATATTTCCCACTTAATGATCAACAATAAAATTCCCATAATACGTGCTTTTATAAGTACACTTTGACTAATAAAGTTATTTTTATATCATTCCTTACCCTTATTTTGATTTCTCTATTTGCACATTGCCTAGCATTATTTCTATGAGTAACAATGCATAGTTACTAGTGTTTTTTGTATGCACTATTTATCAAACTGAAACATTTGTAATGAAACTGTAAATTCAAGCGATAAAGCCTTATATATCAAGGTTTTTACATAAAGTACGGCTCCCTGTGGAAACATTTACCTCGCAGAACCCCTACTTTTTCATGCTACGATTATTGCAACAGCAAGCAAACAGATATGAATTTACTGCTCGCTTACAGGAGGTAAAAACAGCATGAAAAAACAATTCTTAAAAACTACACTAGCATTATCGATTGGATTTAGCTCATTCGGAATCGTTCAAGCATCCATTGAACCAATCAAAGTTGAGGCTGCAACGACAAATGCACAACATAATGACAAAGCTGTCGCAGCGAAAGCTGAGCAACTTATTCAAACAGGAAAAAGTTTAATTGGTAAGGCCACATATAGTAATTCAGTTTACAAGTCTACATATCCTTACAAGTTTTCTTGTGCTTCATTTATTATGTATATTTTTGAAAAGAATGGAGTAGATATTGGGACTTATAATGAAAATTATATGATCCAGCAAGGGACATTTGTTCCTAAAAGCCAATTGCAAAAAGGCGACTTAGTTTTCTTTAAAAGTAAAAAAACGGGCACAGACCCCGATCATGTAGGCATGTACATTGGAAATAACAAAATTATTCATATGGCTGATTCCAAGCAAAATATCGTCATTTCGGATATGAGTAGTAAGCCTTATTATACTGACAACTACGTATCTGCACGAAGAGTATTACCAACATTACTATCGGCTAACCCTGCGACGAAAGGCGATACAGTTGTTGAAAATGCATTAACTTATAAAAATAAAGTAACAATAAGCTCATTAAATAAAGAACAAAGCTTACGTTTTACAGCACCTGGTTTCGTAGAATATGTCTATCGTAAGAGCGGTGTAAAACTTGGCGCAACAACCTTAAAAGAACAAATGGCTAAAGGAACTACGGTATCACGCGCCAATTTAAAAAAGGGCGACTTAGTGTTCTTTAATAGTGTGAAAGGGTCAAAAAACCCTTCCCTTGTAGGTATCTATGCTGGAGATCAGCGTATCATCATTCCAACTTCAAGTGGTGTTACTACTAGAGTACTCTTTGTTGATTACTATAAAGAGCATTATTTAACAGCAAAACGCGTATTTTAAGAAAATCAGCTGCTATTTGACAGCACGACGTCTTATCTTCACTCTATAAAAATAATAAAACATAGCATACAAGCAGTGTAATTACCACGCTTTGTATGCTATGTTTTTGATATAATCAGCGGAACCTTACATTACCGTAAAATGGATTTTATCTAAGCACATAAGGATTCTTTCGCATAAAATAGCTACTGATGAGTAGTCGCTAGTACGGCCTTAGAAAAGGCTATTTTTCCTTTAATTGATTAGCAAATTCAATCATGGATCGACTAGACATAGGGCCCTTTATTAATACAATCGTATCTTTATCAAGTTTTGCTTTAAGTATTTCTAGTACACCTGTGACATCTTTAAATATATGAACCTCCGCAGTTGTTCCATCTTTTTTTGCTTGAGCTGCTATATCTTCAGCTCTTTTTCCAATCGTAATAAGCATTTGAACATCTCTCTGTGCCACCATAGAACCAATCTCACGATGATACTTTTCTTCGAAAAGACCCAATCGCTTTATATCACCTAATATAAGGATTATTTTTTTATCTTTTCCTATCGTATCTAAAACCTTTAAAGCAGCTTCAACCGATGTTGGGTTATTCGTCCATGTATCATCTATAATGGTACTTTCACCGATACCAGTTGAAAATTCCAGGTGCCTTGCCATCGGTTTAAATGTTTTTAAACGCGAGATTGCAGTTTGGATAGACACTCCCATTTCCTTTATAGCTGCGATAGCCGCTAGCGCATTATACACTTGATGTTCTCCGTAACCAGGTACAAAGATCGTATACTTTTCATTAGATACTTGCAGGATAAATTTCATGCCGTTGTTCGTAAATTCAATGTTAGAAGCTTTGTAATCTGCATGCTGCTGAACGCCAATAGTGATAATTTTCCCTTTAAATTTATGCAAGGGTACTTTTTTTGTATTTTCATCATCACCATTGATGATTAACGTGCCATCCTCCGATAACCCTTCTAAAATTTCAGCTTTCGCTTTTATATAGCCCTCAAGATTTTTACATCCATCTAAATGATGCACACCAATATTTGTAATAATTCCAATTGTTGGTTTGTAGATCATACATTGATGTTTGATGTTACCTGTATTCCCCAGACCTAGCTCAAATACAGCTGCTTTCGTTGTTTTATCGATGCCCGTTAAATACGGTAAAGATTGGCGAGGCTCATTTTTGCTACTAACTGATGCCTGCACATTCCAATCTTTACTTGCAATATGTTTAATCATTTCTTTTGTTGTTGTTTTCCCACATGTTCCGGTTAATGCGACAACTGGTATATCAAAAAGGCCTCTATAGTATTCAATAAACTTCCAGTACGCCTGCAAAGTACTTTTTACTTGAATAACGGTTGTATTATCGAGTGCGTTTTTAAGTTCATTTAAAGGTTTATCTGAAATGACGAGGGATGGCCCCTTCTGGTCGATTTCCTTCCAATTAATAGACTCACTTTTATTAATGAACATTAGTGTATTTTTCTGTGTCAAATCATGGCGGTTATAATAAATAGCATGTTTGACAAACCACTGCTCAGAACCGCTTACTAAAACCCCTTGTAGTAACTTTCTAATCACAGTCACACTTATATTTTGCACGTTAACTCCGTCCCCCCTCTCATTATTATAGTATGAAAAATGATAGCTAGAAGTTTGGGTAAAGGAGCGTATCCATCCCTATTTCTAGCAACGACTATTATTTGTTGAATTACTTTATCTTTTATTCAGAGCGCTCCTTTCTAGTAGATTACTATACAATATTATTAAATGACCTCATGTGACACAGTATTTATCCTGTTGTCATTGCATCCATCATTACTTTGTATCTCTAAATGATTTTTTTATTTTTAAATCTGCTGCCAGATTGGAAATTTGTTTACTATACATATCTCCTTTTATCAGGACAATTGTATTTTCATCTACTATTTCATGTAATAACTTATAGACGAGTGTACTATTTTTAAAAGTATAAACAGGGTCTCTAAATCCTAGTTTCACTGCATGATCAGCCATAATTCGGGCATGCTCTCCTATTGTAATTAGCACATCTACACCAATGCGATTGATTAACTCTCCTGCTTGCTCATGGATAACATAACCCCACGATCCTAAATCGGTGATCGTTCCAATAACGGCTATCTTTTTCATGCCCTCTCCTACTGAATTTAAGACCTTTAAAGCTGCTTCTAATGAAGTCGTTGTTAAACTCCAAGTATCATCTATTAACAGTGAATTATTAATGCCTTCAAAAAGTTGTAGCTGCTTTTTCATTTTCTTGAATGACACTAATTGTTTAATTGCTAAAGAAATCGGTACATTTAATTCATTAATAGCAGCAATCGCGGCTAATGCATTATATACTTGATGCTCTCCAAATCCAGGGACGAAAACGTCATATTTTTTCATATTGTGATGCATCGTAAACTGCATGCCATTTTCAACATACCGAATATGACTTGCTTTAAAATCACATGATGCATGCTGCCCGATTTTAATAATATCTCCCTTGAATTTCGACAAATCGATTTTTTTAATATTTGCATCTTCCGCATTGAGAATTAATGAACCTGCTGGATTCACAATTTCAACCATTTCGCCTTTTGCCTGTATATAGCCATCTAACGTTTTACAATAGTTTAAATGGTGGGCTCCAATGTTGGTAATAATGCCGATAGTCGGCTTGAAATACTTTCCTGCATTCCTTACATCCCCAGGTGATCCAACCGCTGTTTCAAAGACAGCAACTTCTGTTTCATCATCGATGCTAAGTAGATATTGCAAAGAAGCTGTTCTAGAATTACTGCTTAATGTAGTTGCAGCAACTTCTTTTTCAGCAGAAAGAATATGCTTAATCATCTCCTTCGTTGTTGTTTTTCCAGAGGTACCGGTAATTGCAATAACAGGGATTTCAAATTGACTACGATAATAATGTACAAACTTCCAGTAGGCCTCATCTGCATTCTCTACTTGAATGATGATTACTTTTTGAGGAATTTCATCCTGACTATACAAACGATCTGTTACAAGTACTAGTGGGGAAAGCGACTCTAGACTTTTCCAGTTGATAATGCGTTTGTTTGTAAAAAGTGCAGTATACGGTTTTTTAACTTGTTTTAGTCGATATGCGCCATACTGGATCAGCACCTCATCCGACCCTTGCAATAATTTACCTGCAGTAATCGCTGTTAAATTCTTCACCGATAGAGGCTTCATATCAATTCACACTCCTTTCATTTCTATTATATGAATAGACACAAAAGTTGCTTGGATGTAAACATGATACATAACTAGAAGAAAACTATTTCACAGCATATATATAAAATGTATATTAATAATCCAAGTGCCAACTGAAGGAGTGATTATACTGAAGGCAATTATATTTATAGGTACAAACAAATCTGGATCTAGTCGTGAAGCGATAAAAGCAGCAGAAAAATTGGGTTACTTTACGGTACTCTTCACAAACAATACAAAACAATTACAACAGAGAAAAGCCTATCCAGACATTCATAAAATGGTTCTTATCGACACCTCCAATATAGAAGAAATGATAGAAGAAATTCACAATTTGTTTGATACCGGATTAGAGATAAAATCAATTGTTAGTTTTGTAGACCCATTTGTTCATATTGCCTCTATTTTATGTGATGAATTTTGTCAAAACTATACGTCATCATCTGCTATTGAAATGATGGAGGATAAAGAAAAAACAAGGAATATCTTAAAGGATCAACCTTATTCCCCTAAGTTTGTTCTAAAAAAACCACACGAATCATTTACAAATAATATGGTATTCCCACTAATCGTTAAATCACCTAAATCAACAGGCTCTAAAGACGTACTGTTTGCAACAAATAAAGACCAACTCGATACACACCTCACATTTCTCCAAAACAAAAATCCTGGGGAAACCATCATGATTGAAGAATATATTGATGGCCCTCAATATTTAGTTGAAGCTCTGGTTTATAAGAGCCAAGTTCATACGATTGGTATTATTGAACAAGAGATTACACAAGGCAAGCGATTTATTATTACAGGCTATGGTGTACTCGCAGAAGTACCACCGCATATTCAAAAAGGAATTGAAGAGGTGCTCCATTCTATCGTTGATGTATTTGATATTGAAAATGGAACATTGCATTTAGAACTTCGTTTAACAGATAACGGTTGGAAGCTCATTGAAATTAATCCTAGAATTTCTGGGGGCGCTATGAATAACATGTTACATGCTGCATTCGGATTTAGTTATGTGGAAGAAACACTTAAGTTATTTTTAGGTGAACAACCTAATATAAACCCACGCCATAATAAGTTCGTTTTCACAAAATATGTGATTGTAGAAAGTAAAGGTGTGTTAGAAAGAGTAATTGGAAGAACTAGGGCTTCAAAATCAACAGGTGTTGTAGATGTCTATGTAAAACCTAGAAAAGGAACAATTTTAACCCCTCCATTATCTATGGGGCATCGCTATGCCTACGTCATTGCTGAGGGCAAATCGTTAGTTCAAGCTAAAAATAATGCCATAACAGCCGCTAAGGAAATCAAATTTCTAATAAAAGCCTTATAAATTTTTCAATACACTTGTTAAGATTACAAATGAAGCAGTTTTTGCGGATGTGGCTTTGTCCTGCTACATCCGCTCTAAAATTACGCATCCAAGTACGACATTCAATTTATACATATCATTTTAAATACAGCACAAACATAAACAACCCGAGTAGTTGACCTATCAATTTGGCAACTGCTCGGGTTATGTTATTTATGCTTTAAATGTTTTATCTAAAAATTTAACCGTTTCAAACATATTAGTTTTACTTGCGCCCTTCACGAGAATCGTGTCATCAGGCTTAATAAGTTCCTCCAGCAAGGCATGCAAATGATCTTTGTTCGTGTAATGATATATGTTCTCTTGTTTCATCCCTTTAGCCTTTGCTGCTGCACCAATTTCTTCGGTCCTGAACCCATAAGTAATTAAAAGATCAATACTTTGGTCAGCAATATATTCACCCAATTTACGATATTCTTCTTCTCTTAAATCTCCTAGTTCCCGCATCTGACCAATAATGGCAATCCGCCTCTTCTTACCGACATTTGTCAATACTTCAAGAGCAGCCCTTACACCTTGAGGATGGGAATGCACAGTGTCATCTATAACCGTTATATTTTCACGACAGTTATAGACTGTCAGCCTTCTTGGCGGTTTTTTGAAATGTAAACCTGCTTTTATTTCCTGCGGCGTAAACCCTAAATAATCAGCAACTGCGATTGCATTTAGCGCATTATATACATGATGTTCTCCTAATATTGGAATAAATAATTGGATTTCCTGCCCTTGGAGTTTCATTTTAAAGGACATGCCATTTTCTTTATATTGAATATCGTAAGCTCGATAGTCTGCTTCCGTCTTCACTCCAGTTGTCAGTATTTTCCCTTTAAATTGATCAGTCAATAAATATTTCGAGTTTTCATCATCTTTATTTAAGATAAGTAACCCTTGTTGGTCCATACCTTGAATCAATTCTGATTTAGCTTTCGCAACTAGTCTCACATCACCATCAAAGTTACCAACATGAGCAAGACCAATATTCGTTACGATACTAATATTCGGTTGAATAATACTACAGTGATTCGTAATAATCCCTGGATAGGCCATTCCGTATTCAAGAACGACGGCTTGGTGGGACTCATTAATTTCTTCAGCATGTTTTTTAGTATGCTCGGTCGTATTCCAATAATCTTTAGATTCGAATACATTCCATTTTTTAGATAATATAGACCCTAAAAATGCCTTCGATGTTGTCTTCCCTGCACTTCCAGTAATTGCAATAATCGGTTTATCGGTTTTTGCATCTATATAACTTGGCTTTGGCTCTACCGGCTGAGGCTTTGACTCTACAACCATAGGCTTTTGCTCTACTGGTTTAGGTTTAGAATCTACGAGTTTTGGTTTTTGTTTAACCTTCGCTTTTTTTACAGGTTGGTGGTTTTCTGCTAAGTATTTTGCATAGCGAATTGAATGGATCACGACATCTAATTCTAAATAAAATGCTGGTGGACAGCCTGGACGCCAGTTTACTTCATAGACCCAAATTCTTTGTTGCGCATCTAACCCAACATCAATCCCAATTTCATCAATGACTTCTCCAAACTTCGTCATCTGAATATCATCTAAATGGCGTGCCAAAGATAATGAAAAATGTTCTAACATTCGTCGTATATTATAAGCTTCTTCCTGAAATTCCTGCTCCAAAAATGGATCTAAATAATTTGTATATCCTCCGTTATTTATATTTGGAATAATCGAGCCATGTGGCGCTATTCGTGGATAAACTGTCGTCACAACCCATTTTCCCTCACCATTTTTTTGCACATGTAGACGAAAGTCATATACTTGACCCGATTTCATTTTTGATTGAATATAAGGTTGCATAATAAATGTTCCTGTAGCAAGTAGTTCATTTACTAATGCGTTTAGCTGGGGTTTTGAATACATACGGTTATCGCTATTTTGCCGTACCTCGAAATTATCCCCTATTTTTATAATGAAATAAATTCCTTTACCTTTCCGACCATCAATCGGTTTAAATACTATTTTTTTATGATGGGCAATATAACTATGAAATACATCGATGTTTTTTACTATTTCTGTAGGAATAATATATTTATCAAATTCTTTGGCTTCTTTTAATCGCTCCATAACATTCCATTTATTTCCTATAGAATGTGTAGTAAATGGTATTTCCTTTTTCAATCTCTCTATAATATCTTTCGACACCGATAATTTTTCTGGACTTCCAGCATTATAAATGACATCTGGAAAGGGCATCACTCTTTCATGCCATTGCCCATCTTCTAATACCTTCCCATCGATAGTACGGTTGTCAAAGTTTACCTTTCTAGGTGTAAAGTAAAAAAAATCTACCCCTTCTGCTTTTGCAACTGCTGCATATGCATATGACTTGAGAACAGTTTTAGGATCTAGACGATGATGCAACATCCCTATAATTGTCATGCGTTAATCTTCCTTTCTATAGATTCTTTCTATTAAATTCAGATTACGCAGCTTGCATATGGACAGATGCTCTAGTTTTTCAATTATTTTAGTAGTTTTACCATAGAACGTTTCTTACCACTTAGGCTCAATAATGAATTTCTTTTTTAATAAATCAGGATTTAATAGCTGTATAGCTGAAATACTTCCTAATTCAATAGACTTTTCTGTACTTGTTCTTTCTAGTCTTACAACATCAGCAATTGAGTTCGTTTCATTGCCTTCATAATCATAACCTCGTAACAGTGAAATGGTTCCTCGGCAACGCTCCTTATCAATTTCTTCTATACGGAAATACTCTGTTTCAAATTGTTTGACAGTATCTATTAATCGTAAATGTGCTCCATTGTGCGTTATTAAAAAAAAGGGAATGGTATCACTACCAACTATTTTCACAAGAAGCTGACCATAATATTTCGAATGAAAATCTGTGATTATATCCTGAAGTGCTTTTATATCGAATAGCGCTTCACTTACAAAGTGGTTTCTTCCTTTTTCAACACCCAATTTCCCCAGCCCCTTCCTATTCCATTTTCGCAATGTATCATTACTCGAACAGTAGCAAAAATTTTATTTGTCCTTTCTCGTTATAATATGTACGTTATTGAAATATGACGACATAATTTATAAGGTGACACTAAAAAATAACAGCGTTTTACAAAAAAAAGAATGCTAGGAGTTTACCTAGCATCCTTCACACTATTGATATGAAATTTCCGCGAAGTATTGCATTAATTCCGCGGTTCAGTGCGATTTTTCCGCAATTCTATGTATTAATTCCGTGGTTCGCAATGGTTATTCCGCGATTCTATGCTTTAATTCCGCGATTCGCAATAGGTTTCCCGCGATGCTAATGTGCATGATGTTGATTCCCTTGATTGAGCAGTATTACACCACCGATGATTAATGAAATGCCAATTGCTGTATAGAGATTAAAAATATCTCCCCAAATGACAATGCCTAGAACGACTGTTAAAGCTGTCCCAACCCCTGACCAAATCGCATAGGCTAAACTTAATGGTAAAGTTTTTAAACATAAAGACAAGCAGTAAAAAGAAATGCCATAACCAAATGCAACTGCGAATGATGGACCAAGTACAGTAAATCCTTCAGATAGCTTGAGCATTGTTGTCGCAAACACTTCACAGACAATAGATATCGTTAAATATATATAACCTTTCATTTTCAAATCCCCCTAATGGCTTCCGCCGGCGAGGTTTAAAATTACCACACCGATTATAATCAATAAAATGCCCGCAAGCTTTTTGACATTAAAATATTCTTTATAAAAAACCACGCCAACAACAGCCGTTAACGCTGTGCCTAATCCTGCCCATACCGCGTAGGCAGTGCCAATCGGTAAAGATTGCAATGTTAATGATAAAAAATAAAAGGCAGCCCCATACCCTATGACAACGCCTAGTGAAGGTAACAACCGCTTAAATCCTGCAGTTAGTTTCAACATTGAACTGGCAAAAACCTCCGCAACTATTGCAATGAATAAAAAACCTAATGCACTCATGTTTGATCGTCCTTTCTCGTCATTTGCAATAATTGATCAAAAACAGTTTCAGTTACTTGCTTAGATACTGGTGCGATATTTAATAACTTGGAATAATACAAACCATCAATCGTTAAGCGAATCATATGAACGATTGATGAATCAAGGCCATCGTGTAGCAGACTTTCGAGTAATTGCTCATAGGCAATGGAAATTGAGTTATCGTCATTATAGAGAATTTGAATAGCTATATTAATCCAAGCTCCGTCTTCATAATCTTTTTGTGAAGCTAAGATAAACCCCCTTGTTCTTTTACCAGTACCATGCTCCAGCTTAGTTAGTGCTTCAAAAGAGTCGACAAATTCTGTCATAATGGTTTGCGCAATAGCCGAATAAAGGTCATCCTTGGATTTGAAATGATACAGAAGACCACCCTTACTGATATTCGCCTTTTGGGCAATTTTGTCCAACGTTAAAGTATGTAAATCATGTTCCTTTAAATATTGAATCGCCGTTTGGATAATATGGGCACGTTTTAAATCTGCCTTCGATGACATCGTATCCCTCCTTAAAAACTTCTAATAAAAACCGTCTGGACGGTCTTTTTTTATTGTATAACGTCACATGAAGTATCGTCAACAAAGAAAGTCCCAAATAGTATGCACTATTTGGGACTTTCTCTACACGTTCCGACTTACAGCAATCCTGCATTTTCTAAAAATGTCCGTGCTACATCTTCTATATTTTTTCCTTCAACATTTACTTGATAATTCATTTCACGCATTTCGTCATCTGTTATTTGATTGGCAAGCTTGCCTAATACCTTTTCAAGCTCAGGATACTTTTCGAGTGTTTCCTTTCTTAACAATGGCGCACCTTGATATGGTGGGAATAGCTGTTGATCATCTATTAAAACAGTCAAATCATATTGTCGTAGCTCACTATCAGTTGAATATGCATCTAATAAATCGATACTGTCTGATTGAATAGCTTGATATCGAAGCTTTGGTTCCATCGTTGTAATAGAAGCAATATTAATACCATAGCGCTTTTGAATGCCTAAATAGCCATCTTCACGATCATTAAATTCTAACGTAAAGCCCGCTTTGATTGTGTCTTGAATAGCTTTAATATCTGATATCGTTTGTAATTGATAAGTTTCAGCCATTTGTTTTGAAACAGCCAATGCATACGTATTGTTGTACTGCATTGGTTTGAGCATGACCATATCGAATTTTTCCAGCATGCCTTCTTTTGCTTGTTTATAAACATCCTTTTGGTCATTATTTACCGCTTGCTCTTTTAAAAACTCTGCTATTGCTGTACCTGTAAATTCAGGATAAATATCGATGCTTCCTGATTTAAGTGCATTAAAGACAAAGGAAGTTTTACCAAGTCCAGGTTTTAATTGCACATGTAAATCTGTGTCATTTTCAATTAATAATTTGTACATATTAATCAGTATTTCTGGCTCAGATCCAAGTTTCCCCGCAATCACAATATCCTCTTTGTCATTAAAGTTTAAGAATGGCAACACAATTAACACAATTGCCGCCACACAAATCGCACTTAATGCCGTAACTGTTCTTTTAAATGACAGTGATTCTAGCTTTTTCAATAGGTAATCAAATACTAATGCTAAAATAGCGGCTGGTACAGCACCAAAGATGATAAGTGATGTATTATTGCGGTCAATACCAAGCAAAATAATATCTCCTAACCCACCAGCACCAATTAATGCTGCTAGTGTGGCTGTGCCGACTATTAAGACCATCGCTGTCCGTATGCCCGCCATTATGACAGGCATCGCCAGTGGCAGTTCTACCTTCACTAATCTTCTTGTTGTATTCATCCCCATCGCCATTGCCGCTTCCTTTAAAGACGGGTCTACTTCATTTATGCCTGTAAATGTATTGCGTAAAATGGGAAGAAGCGCATAGACTACAAGGGCAATAATAGCAGGTGTTTTCCCAATACCAAGCAATGGAATTAACAAACCTAATAGAGCTAATGAAGGAATTGTTTGTAAAGCTGCACTAATTCCAATAACGCTTTCTGCTATTTTCTTTTTATTCGTTAAATAGATTCCTAGAGGTATAGCAATAATGACTGCAAAAAAGAGGGCAATGAAAGAAATTTGGACATGCTCTATTAATGAAGCAATTAGCTGGCCTTTGCGTTCATTCAAAACGTCAAAAAAATTAGTCATTTGCATCACCTCGTTCTGAGGCTAAAAACTGCAACATGGATTGCCTTGTAATGATTCCAATTATTTCAATATCCTTTTTCACTACAACACATTCTCGTTGAGCCAATTGCTGAAGAATGCTCTGTAAGGAATCTTCTACAGTAACACTATATTTAACATAATTTTGATGTTCCTCTTCAGCAAATGGTTCCATTACTTGTTGAATGGTAAATACACTGAACGGATTATCCTTTATCCCAATAAATTTTTGTACAAAATCATTAACTGGATTTTGAATAATGTCTTGTGGCGTACCGATTTGGACAATTTCCCCATCCTTCATCACACATATTCGATCCCCTAGCTTCAACGCTTCTTGCATATCATGGGAAACAAATACGATTGTTTTTTGTATCGCTCGTTGAAGCTCTAGAAGATCATCTTGTAATTTTGTACGACTTATTGGATCTAGTGCACTAAATGGCTCATCCATTAATATAATTTCAGGATCTGCGGCCAATGCACGAATAACACCAACCCGTTGCTGTTCACCACCCGAAAGCTCCTTTGGCTTGCGCTCACTATATTTGTCTGGTTCAAGCCCTACCATTTCTAATAATTCACGAACTCGCTGCTGGATTTCTGACGTGTTCCATTTTTTCATTTCAGGGACAACAGCAATATTTTCTTCTATTGTCATATGTGGAAAAAGAGCAATTTGTTGGAGCACATAACCAATATTCCATCGTAGTTCATGTATGTTATAATCGCTAATTCTTTTACCGTTAATTCGTATTGTTCCTTCAGTTAAAGGAATTAATCGATTGATCATTTTTAGTAGTGTCGTTTTTCCACAACCACTAGGGCCTATAATGACAAAAAATTCTCCTTTCTGTATTTCAAGATTGATGGAATTCACTGCAACTTGGTTGTTTTCATATGTTTTCGTAACATTCTCAAATGCGATCATGATCTAAGCTCCTTGTTAATAAAAAGTTCTCACTTTTTTTGATAAATTGGCTAGCACCGCTCGTCTCTCCAGTATATCTTTCCACATTCTCAAGAAGATAAACTGCAAAAAACGCCGTACTTCTACCGAACATCCTAACCACTCAATTCTCACTACCCTATTTTACATAATTTTATATTAAAACCATAAAAGAGAATTTCGACTTTTTATATTATAACGATATCCTTTTCTCATACATTTCTTAGACACAAACACAAACATAACGAAACTTTTTCTTGTTAAAGTTCGTTCTATTAATTATGAATTCTAATGAAAAAACGATGCTTTTTATTATCTAATTGTTTTACAATAATAAGAGAGTAATCTATTTTCGAGAAGAAAGGAGGAAGGTGTTGCAAATATTCAACATCTATAAACGACATGAGATTATTAAAAAAACTGTTAATCGGTATGGTTGTTATAGCATCCGTAATCAGTATTTCCACTTATATGATGATCCAGCTATTCAAGCCTGCAAATAATCCCGTACAAGAATATGTAGATGAAGGTCCGAGTGTTGAAGAATTCATTGGTTCCATTGCAGAAACTGCAAGACAGCTTGGAGCAGAAAATGACCTCTATGCATCTGTGATGATTGCACAAGCCATTTTAGAGAGCAAGCAAGGAGAAAGTGGTCTTGGTGCGGCTCCTAATAACAATCTATTTGGCATGAAAGGCAAATATCAAAACGATTCCGTGACACTTGAAACATTTGAGGATGATGGCTCTGGTAATCTAACAACTGTGATGGCTGAATTCCGCAAATATCCTTCCTATGAAGAATCCATGAAGGATTATGTCCATTTACTTCGCAACGGTGTATCCTGGAACAAAAATTTTTATACTGGGGTCTTTAAAAGTAATACAAAGTCCTATACAGATGCGACAAAATTTTTAACAGGCTCCTACGCAACGGATTCAACATACAACGAAAAGCTAAATAGCCTAATTGCCAAGTACGACTTACAACAATATGACAGCCCCGTAAAAATAAAAAAAACAATTACAGTTGCGGATGGTGACTCTCTGATGCATATTGCACAGGCTCATAATGTCAAGGTCACATCTATTAAGCAATGGAACCAGCTTCGCACAGATACTATTGAAGCTGGGCAACAATTAAATATTTATCAATATTGAGAAAAAAAGCTACCTAAAAAATAGCAACCTTCGAGGTATTCAACGTCCCGTCCGTTGAATACCTCTTTTTTCATCCAAGATTCATAGGTCTTAATAAAATAAGCTCCCAACGGCTGTAATGGTCGTTGCTAAATCTTTACGATATAACACATGCTGTTCATCTAGACTATTAATATTAACCTCATTGCCACCGAGCGATGAATGTACATACAGTGTCTGGCCAATATACATTGCAACATGGCCAGGGAAAAATAATAAATCTCCTTTTTGCATTCGTTCAAATGTTATTTCTTTAATTGGAAAACCTTCAACGATTTTAGCATCACGGAAAATCGTCACACCATTTAGCATATAGGCTATCGAACACAGGCCTGAGCAATCAATGCCAAGCGGTGACTTTCCTCCCCAGCGATACGGGGTTGCTAAATAGCTAAGTGCCGTTTGCACGACATTTTCTCGGAATACAGGCTCCGCAAGGCTATTTTCTGCAACTTTTTGGTGCAGCCATTGTTGACGTAAATAACCTATTTCTCCTGTCGCCAATTGAATTGCTGCCCATTCTTTACTTAACGTCTCATCTGAAACGACATGCACAATTGACCCTTTTACGAATGTCATGATTATCGAGCTTTGAATTTTCGGTGCTTGTAAAACATCTGCAAAACGCTGGTTAATAACATGTTGGGCTTTTAGAAGCCAAGTACTTGTTTTCATATCATCTATTAGCAAATTCCTTTTTTCACAATAGCCTTCGTAGCGGTAGGCAGTTTGAATTCGCACCCAATCGTTCGCTAGCTCCTCTATAACTTGAACAGCCATACCATAAAGGACTTCATCAATCAGCTCTGAAGCACCATCTGGTTTAGCATGTAAATTCGCAATCATAGCAATGACAATTGCATTCATGGCGCCTCTCCTTTCAGTCCGATTAGATTGTCATAAACGGCCTTTGATAGATGACCTATTATTTGCCGAGCGATATCATTTTCAGTAACTTCTGTAATAAATACGCCTATACAATAATCTTGAACGTCACTGTAAACAATTCCTACATCGTGGTCAACACTATCAAGACCACCTGTTTTATGGGCTATTTCCACATCATCGGCTATATACCGTCTTAAAGATTCATGAAAACGCTGGCGACACAAAATATCAATTACAAGCTGACTAAACACAGGATTTAGTAGATCTTTTGCATAAATTTTGCTAAAAAGATGTGCCATATCACGCGCAGAGGTAATATTGTCCACACCTTTTGCTAGTCGCTCAAAGTCCATCATTTTTCGTTGCACTTGTGTATGTTTTAGGCTAATTTTACGAAAGAACTTATTAAGTGTATCCATACCGATAAAATCTATTAATACATTTGTCGCTGTATTGTCACTTGTCGCAATCATCCACACTAACAGTTCATAAATCGTACTTGTCGTTAATTTTTGTTCACTAATAACACTATAATCGACCCAGTCCTCGCGACTTATCGTCATAACTTGATCTAAAGGCACATTGTGGTTTTCTAAATAATCCAATACGGCAATGAGTATTGGCACTTTAATTAAGCTTGCACTAGAGAATGGTTCATCTATGCGTTCTGTCATCATGAACTGATTCGTCTTCAACTCTTTCACAAACATATGCACTTTGTACGGAGCATCATCTATAATATGTTGAATCGTCTGTTGCATAGTTCACCTACCCTATAACTTTAATTTTTTGCGTTTCTGCGTGTACGGTAATTGTCCGCCCTAAAGGAAGTGACATCGTCGGTAAACAGTGACCACAGGCAAGGTCCATTAAAATTGGTTTCTTTAACGGTTTTAAAATCTCCTCAAAAATAGTGTTTAGTGATAAGCTACGCTCTGGGTGCTCCGGATTTTCAGGACCACAATTCGTCCATGCACCTAGTAACAGCCCTTGTGCTTCATCGAGCTTACCAGCTAATTTTAACTGTGTAAGCATGCGATCTACACGTTGCTCGCTCTCATCTATATCTTCTAAAAATAAAATCTTACCCTTTGTATCAATTTCATACGGCGTGCCTAGTGATGCCGTTATCAATGTTAAATTACCGCCTACAAGTTGCCCTGTCGCTTTACCCGTAACAAGTGTTGTCATTGGTTGTTGTGGTGGATTTAGCAGCAAGCAGTTGTTATCTGTTGCCATCACCTGCTTAATAAACGAATCCCACGTAAATTGATCCATGTTTTGTGCAATAAATTCCGTCGATGGCATGGGCGTATGATAAGTAACAAAACCACATTTTTGATTAAAGGCGATATGTAATGCCGTCACATCGCTATAACCTGCAAATACCTTTGGATTTTCTTTAATCATGTCGAAATCAAGTCTAGGTAAAATTTTCGTTGCCCCGTACCCTCCTCGTATACAGAAAATCCCATCCACATGGGGATTACGGAACATTTCATTTACATCATGCGCACGAAGCTCATCTGAACCAGCTAAATAACCATGTCTTGCTCGACATGTTTCCCCCACTATTACGTTAAAACCGAGTTTCTCAATACTAGCGATTGCGGGGTATAGCTTTTCTGGTGGCGTAGCACCTGAAGCACTGATAAGTCCAATTGTATCCCCTTCTGTCAAAGCTTTAGGTCGAATCATTCGCTTACCTCCACTTTTTTTAATGTACGGTAATTTTCGATTTCCTCTTCATTTGCTAAAACAAAATGCCCTTGCTCAACTTCCACAAATGAAGGTGGCGTCATATCATATCGATGCTGTAATGGATTATAAACTTCTACTACTTTCGCCCGCTCCTTATATGGATTTGGCTCAGGTACTGCTGATAGCAACGCCCGCGTATATGGATGAATTGGGTTAGTAAATAGCTTTTCTGTCTCTGCTAACTCGACAATATTCCCTTTGTAAATGACGGCAGTACGATCTGTAATAAATCGTACGATTGATAGATCGTGGGCAATGAATAAGTATGTTAAGTTATTTTTTTCTTGAATGTTCGATAGCAAATTAAGCACTTGCGCTCGAATGGACACGTCTAGTGCGGAAATAGGCTCATCCGCAATAATAAATTCAGGCTCCATCACTAGTGCACGCGCAATCCCAATGCGTTGACGCTGACCGCCAGAAAATTCATGAGGAAAACGACTAGCGAATTCAGGCAATAGGCCAACATTTAATAACGCATTTTGTACTTTTTGCTGTCGGTCATCCTCATCTTTAAAATTTTTCGTATTCATCAGACCTTCAGAAATAATATAGTCCACCTTTGCCCGTTCATTGAGCGATGCCATCGGGTCTTGGAAAATCATTTGAATTTTTTGCGTAATTTCACGGTCCCAATCTTTTGTGATTTTGCCGTTAATTTTCTTGCCATGATACAAAATTTGACCACCCGTTACTTCATTGATACGCATAATGGCACGGCCAATGGTCGTTTTTCCTGAGCCAGATTCACCTACTAAGCCGAATGTTTCGCCTTTATAAATATCGAAACTAACATTGTCAATTGCCACGAACTTATTTTTCCCTTTACCAAACACAATGTTCAAGTTTTTCACTTCGACTAATACTTCTTTATTGCCCATTGGCATACAGTCTCCCTTCTTCAAAAAATGCTTGTAGTGCTGCGGGAGGTTTTACTTTTGGTGCACGAGAATCTAATAGCCATGTACGTGCATAATGTGTCTCACTTACTTGAAAAAATGGTGGACGTATTTCGTAATCAATCTTTAGAGCAAATTGATTGCGCGGGGCAAAAGCATCACCTTTAATTTCTTTAAAAAGGTTTGGTGGGGTACCCTTAATGGCGTAGAGCTGTTCCCCCTTCAACCCAAGCTGAGGTAAAGAAGAAAGAAGTGCCCATGTATATGGATGCTTACCATTAAAAAATACTTCATGTGTGCCACCAACTTCGATAACATCCCCTGCGTACATCACAGCGACACGATCTGCGACTTTTGCTACAACGCCTAAGTCATGTGTAATAAAAACAGTTGTCAGTCCGTATTTTTGCTGAAGATTTTTTAGAAGCTGTAAAATTTGTGCTTGAATAGTTACGTCCAGTGCTGTCGTTGGCTCATCACATATTAAAATTTTCGGCTTGCATGCGAGTGCAATGGCAATGACAATCCGTTGGCGCATTCCCCCTGAAAATTCGTGAGGGTATTGCTTATAGCGTTTCTCTACATTATAAATACCGACATCCGTTAATAATTTGAGTGTTTCTGCATATGCACTTTTGCCTTTTAGCCCTTGGTGTAACACAACACACTCCTCTATTTGCTTACCGATTGTTTTTAAAGGATTCAAAGATGTCATAGGGTCCTGTGTAACAATTGCTATTTCTTTACCTCGGATATTCAACCACTGTTGTTCCGTTTTAAACTGCGCTAAATCCATATCGTTATATAAAATTTGCCCTTGTTCGATATAACCGTTTTTATCGAGTAAGCCCATGATTGATTTCATGAGCACTGATTTACCTGAACCCGATTCTCCAACAATGGCAAGGCTTTCACCTTTATATAAATCAAGGGAAATATCTCGAATTGCTGTGAGAACTTGACCACGAAGTGTAAATTTGATGACTAAGTTTTGAATCGTTAAAATACGGGATTTTGTTTGCTCCACTACCATTTCAATCCCCCCTATACATGATTTTTAGGATCTGCTGCATCTGCAAATGAATTACCAATAATATAAAATGCTATTGTAATAATACTTAGTACAATACTTGGGAAAATTAACTGATACCTCAAATCTGGTGACATCATCAGAACACGACCTTCGTTGATTAAATTCCCTAATGAAGGTTCACTAATGGGTAATCCTAAGCCGATATACGTTAAAAATACTTCTGCCCCAATTGCAAATGGAATCGCCAAACTCATCCGAAGCATGATGACAGATATTAAATACGGTAGTAGATTTTTAATAATAATTCGATAGTCCGGTGTCCCCAAACATTTTGATGCTAAATTATATTCTCGATCTCGTAAAATAACAATTTGATTACGGATAAAGCGCGCCATTTCTACCCAGCCTGTAATGCACATTGCAATAATAATGGTCGAAATGCTAGGGCGTAATATATATGACATTAAAATAAGGACAATCGTTGTTGGTATATTATCTACTACGTTGTAAAGCTGAGTAATCGGCAATTCTAATTTACGAGAGAAGCCCCATAGTGTGCCGATTGTAATCCCCACAACCGCTTCCACTAATGCGACAACACAGCCAATCATTAACGACGTCCTTGTCCCAGCCCAAATACGAGACCATAAATCTTGCCCAATCGAGTTAGTGCCAAACCAAAATTCCGCGTTCGGTGCAATATTACGTGCCTGTAAGCCCGTTTGTTCATCGAGGTATATTTCAGTTGGTGATTTTTGTGCGGGTAAAAATGGCTGAAAAATAGTGAAAGCTACAATGATACAAACCATTACTAATAAAAAGACAGCCACGCGGTTTTTCAAAAAGGATTTCCAAGTAGAACGCCAATAGGAATAATTGGAGTAGGCTGTTTCTTCCGCCTGACGATCATTAGCTTCAAAAAATTCAAATAGTTCTGCACGAGATTTGTCTGATATATTATCTATCTCTTCTGTATAAATGCTCATTAGCGTACACTCTCCCCTTTCCCTAATTTAATGCGTGGATCAACGAGTGCCATGGCAATATCACCTAAAATCAAACCGATAATACCAAGTGATGAAAAAACAAGCACTAAGCCTTGTACAATCGTATTATCTTGCCGTTGAATAGCATCAACTAGTAATCCTCCCATTCCTGGAATAGAGTACAAGGATTCTATATAAATAGAGCCAGTGATTGTAAAAAGGATTGTTGCTGGCAAATATTGCGCCATCGGGATAAAGGCATTTCGCAGTACATGACTAAACATCAACGTGCGCTCTTTTACTCCTTTTGCACGTGCTAGCTTAATATAATCTTTGTTTAATTCATCTACCATGTAACGGCGCATCCACATTGCGTAGGAGGCGGTCGGTGCTAACGCCATTGACGTAAGCGGTAATAGCCAAGTAATGGGCCTATATTCATCAAAAAGCATTGGCAAATGAAAAATGTCCGTAATATACATTTGAATTACTAAGTAATACACTGCT
Organism: Lysinibacillus sp. NPDC097868; assembly: GCF_044761135.1. Classification (NCBI taxonomy): domain Bacteria; kingdom Bacillati; phylum Bacillota; class Bacilli; order Caryophanales; family Bacillaceae; genus Lysinibacillus; species Lysinibacillus sp. NPDC097868. The sequence continues at coordinate 1,864,009 of NZ_JBIWBS010000001.1, forward strand.
GCTGGTACAGCTACGACAAAAACAATGTAGCCAGTTCCTAGTCGATCCAACCAGCGTCCCTTCATTTGAGCCATCAAAATGCCGAGTGGCATACCGATAAGAAGCGATAAAGCTACAGCTCCTAATCCAAATAACAATGAATACGTTATTTTATCTGAAATAATTGTGACTACAGGAACATCCGTACGATATGTAACAGATTTGCCTAAATCACCTTGAAATAAATCCACATAAAAATTCCCCAATTGCACAGGTAGTGGATCACGTAACCCTAAACTTGTTAAATAAGTTTCCTTTTGAGCTGGTGACATTTTCTCGGCCGCTGCCCCTAAATATCCTTCTTCGGGCATTAATCGTAATAATGAGAACACAATCGTGATAATAATAAACAGTGTGATAACGGATTGTAGCAAACGCTTTCCTACATACCACAACATACACAAAACCCTCCCCTCCATTTAAATAATTTTACAAAGCATGAAGGAGATGCCGAATCAGCATTTTCGGTCATCTCCTCTGTATTGAAAAATCACCACTTTTGCTCACTGATTGAATCTTGGTAATGATTAATTCACTCTTTTATTTTGTTGCATTCGTTAATGCATTCGCACGTTCCTGCTCCCACTGTGCCAAAGCTGCCTTAAACTCATCGTTACTCATTGGTTTTTCTAACACTTTTTGCCCTTTAAACTTCTCTGCTGTCACACCAAATGGTGAGTATTGAGCTTCAAAAGGATTTAGTTTTGAAGCAACATAACCGCTGCCACCAACGGCGTATGGAATTACAAACGCCTCTTCAATTAGGAAGGCTTCCGCTTTGGCAAATAAGTTATAGCGTTCTTCCGTCTCAATTGTTGCCTTCGCTTTATCCAATAAATTCAAGTAGATTGTTTGACCATTTGCTTCTGTATACCCTTCCGCTAATTCCGGCTTATTGTAAGTGCCATCTACGCTAAATGGTTCTGTATACGTTGACGGATCCGCATAATCTGGACCCCAGTTTGCTTCTATTAATGCAAATTTACCTGGACGTCGAACTTCTGATAAGAAGCCTGTCGATGGACCCGCTTCTACGATAATATCAACGTAGTCCGCACCTAATAATTTTTCGATTTGTTGCTCAATAACTTGTGTACGATTTGCCCAATCTGGCATCCCAGAGTTATATGGCATCAATACCTTTACTGGGAATGTCGCTTTCCCTTCCAGCGCTGCCATTGCTTTTTCCTTAAACTCTAATGCTAAATCTTTGTTAAAGGAATCATTGCTTGTAATCGCAGCTAAAGGTTCAAGTTGTGTATAGTCAACGCCTTCAACATCTACAAAATTTTTCGGTGTGATTGTATTACTTAGTAAATCTTGAGGATTAAACGGTTCGACTGTTAGCATCGCTGATACACGATCAAATGCATGGAATAATGATTTTCTGAAATCTTTATTATTGACAGCGACCTTCCAGTTATCAGGTTCATATTCCGCATCGAATTGCGGATTAAAGTTTAAAGCATAGAAATACGAATAAAAATTATTTTGCGTTTGACGTACTTGCGATTTTTTCTTGTCATCATTGAACCATTCGTCAATAATGGATGTTGGAATATCTGCTGAATCGATTTCGCCACGTAAAAATAGCTCTGGAGCAACTGTTGCCGCTTCTTTATTATACTTATAGCGAATTCGATCAATTAGGACATTATCCTTATCCCAATACGTGTCATTTTTCACAAGGACACGCTCATTTTGAGGTTCAAATTTGTCTAATATATATGCACCGTTATAAAGGAAGTTCTCACGTGTAGTCCCAAACTTATCACTTTTTTCAGCTAAAAACTTTCCATTTACAGGGAAGAAGCAAACATAGTTCAACATCGAAAGGAAATAAGGAGTAGCCGCCTCTAAAGTATATTCGACCGTCGATTTATCGATCGCCTTGATTCCCACCTTCGAAAAATCAGTTAGCTCACCGTTATAGAACGCTTCACCATTTTTTACAACGGTCGCACTCCATACGGTAGAAGATTCATTTTTTGCATCTAACACATAATTGAGGCCATCCACAAAATCTTGGGCCACAACATCGGCATACTCCTTACCTTCATGCGTAACCCATTTCACATCATCACGTAGCTTAAATGTCCAAACAGTTGCATCTTCGTTTGATGACCATTCTTTCGCTATGCCTGGTTGAACGACACCATACTTATCGTATTCAATTAGCCCGTCAACTAAATTTGCAGCGACAGCAAATTCATTTGTTTCAGATGTTTTTAAATAGTTTAATGTTTTAATCTCTCCTGAATAAACGACCCGGTACTCAGATTTTTTTTCTTCCGAAGAATCATTACTACAGGCCGCACAAAGTAAGGCGACTAGACATACTAAAAGAAACCATTTCCTTTTCATCATAAGCATCCCCCTTAGCTTTTTTTATCATGAAAACCCTATTCCAATTGCATCCGTCATCGTTATTCGATCATTGTTAAAAATGGGACCTCCTGCAATAGGATCATTCATACATAAACTCGGTCCGTCTAAATCTACCATTGTGATATTTTTCTGTGAGGCGGCGAAATGCGCTGCCGCACTGACACTTATTTTCGTTTCAAGCATGCAACCAATCATACAAGGAATGCCATTGGCTTCTGCTATGTTGCATATCTTTTGCGCCTGAAAAATGCCACCTGTTTTCATAAGCTTAATATTAATTAAATCGGCAGCACGTCGTTCGATAATCGTGAAAGCATCTTTTGCTGAAAATACACTTTCATCAGCCAAAATATTAGTTAATGTATTGGCTGTCACATATTGCATGCCGACAAGGTCATCATAGTGAACAGGTTGCTCGACTAATTCAATATTGGCGTCCGCATCTTCAAGTGCACTTATAATTCGCACTGCTTGCTTCGGCGTCCATCCTTGATTGGCATCAACTCGTAATGTTATCGCATGGCCTACAGCATCCCGTATTGCCACCACCCGCTTAGCATCTGACGCTGGATCCTTTCCAACCTTAATCTTTAGTATTTGAAAGCCACGCTCTACTGCAGCAAGGCTATCTTTTATCATTTCTTCAGTATGATTCACACTGATTGTAATATCCGTTACTAATTCCTTTCGATAGCCCCCTAATAATTTATACAACGGGGTTTTGTAGTACTGTGCATGTAAATCATAAAGCGCCATATCAACCGCTGCCTTAGCACTCGTATTTTGATAAATACTTTTATCTAAACGCTCCATAATGGATGCGATTTCTTCTATATCCATCCCTAAAATTGCTGGTTTAATATGGTGTTCGATAGCATGGCTGATAGAACCAAGTGTCTCACCTGTAATGACTGCAGTTGGTGCTGCTTCACCTATGCCAATTTGGCCATCCTCTGTATGGACATAAACAGCAATATTTTGAATGCTATGAACCGTACGCAATGCCGTTTTAAATGGCACAATGAGCGGAGCTTCAACCTTCCTTACAACTATATTTTTAATTTTCATCTATTCACCTACAGTCTATTCTTATGTTAAAAACTGTAATATTCGAAGTACCTCAAAATAATCATCTGTTACATATTCGACTGTGTTATGCGGCTTAAATGTTGCGTTCGGATAAAATGAGTTTCGGTAGGCACGTGTATGGTCACGGTAAATAATTTCCACTACAAATCGGTCGGGCAATGTCACTTGTAAGTCATTACGTGATATTTTCATTGATGCTTCTACAAGTCGTTTTGTTTCGGCGATTGCCAATTGGGGACTGACACTTATTGTTGCATTGCCTACCCCCTCTTTAGTGGCAAAAGTTACGATGTTGCGATTGAATGATTGAATCTCTTCCGTAAGCCCAACATCTCCACTGACAAAAGATACTGGAACGCCATGTAGGGAAGCAGCGTACGTATTAATGAGAAATTCACTTGCATATTCGCCGTTTATTTTAATATCTGCAAATACACAAAGCGTGTGTGCTAATGGATTGCGCTCGCTTCCTCCTTTACTGTGATACCCGATGAAAATCGCACGATCAAAGCTACTATCAAGTCCTGCTACCATACACATCGGGTCATATGTCCAACCACGAATGACTTTACAATTGATGGGCAAGTTTGCAATATCAAGATTTCGAGCTGAGTCATGGGCATCCTTCAATAAAATTTCCGTTGCACCACCAACTAGCGCACCTTCAATTGCTGCCTCAACTTCCTTCGTCATCTGTTTCTGAAAAAAATGATAATCTGGTCCATTCAGTTCTGTCTCGCTCCACGAGGTTGTTCCTGTAATTCCTTCAATATCTGCACTTATATAAACTTTCATAAATATCGATACTCCTTTATTAAATAATTTTCAATCTTTGCTTCAATAGCACCATAATTGGCTTCTTTAGCATTTACCCTTCTCGCCCACGCAATATTGCGAAAGTCATAATGCCACCATTCCTCAGCATAATTCGTAAATCCTACCGCCGTCATACAGTTATACAGAAGACGACGATGAACACACGCTTCCTTATTTTCATCAGAATGTAGTTCAAAATAGCGGGTTGCTGATTTTTCACTAATTTCATCAAATGCTGTACCAAGATCTAACGCATTGCCTTTATCATCTCCTAGAGTTAAATCAATCGCCCCACCTGTTACATGCGGAACAAAATGCTCTTGGCCTTCGCTTGGAAAAGCCACATACTTTAACGTCTCTTTAAAAACTGCTTCTTTTGTAAAATTTGGATGTTGATGTTGAATTTCTTCAGAAAAATGCGAAAATAAAAATTGTTGCACCTGGAATGGACGGTATCCGTCATATAAAATAAAGCTATAATTTTCAGGCAATAGCAATAAAGCTTGCTGTAATCGCTCAAAAGCTTCTTTACGCAAATAAATGGATTGTAAACTGTTAGCAATTTGTTATAGGTAATAAACAGGTTGAGTAAAAATTCTAGATTGTTGTTTGTCAATTTTAATCAAAGGCTCGAGGCTTTTTTGAATGATAGGAGTTGGTTGTTGATTCTTCGGAGTATAATTCACTTCAATCGGCTGATAAATCTTTTCTTGCATCATACCCACCTCTTTGTAGGAAACAAGTAAAATTATTAGATAATTCAGTATTTTCATTGAATATTAACATACCACATAATTGTTGACTAGATAAAAAAAGGATAATGTCAAAATATTAGCTATTCTCTACTGATTACACAAATTATGCTATAAATAGTGAAAAAATTAATACAACAGGAGAAATTTTAGCTATTTTATAAGTATTTAGCGAATTTTTATATTGAAGGTTGTATAATCCAGCCGAAATAAATCAAATAATGGCATCGTGGTCATTTTGCCTAAAATTGTAGTTTTAAAAGGAGTTTACAATGGATATAAAAGTGATCGCAGAGGTCTATCGATTAGGGATTGCAAAAGGACGTTATTGATTGGGCAGAGGATATTATCGAAAAACTTGAACATCCACCAGTTGAATTAATTGATATTTCATTATCATCAAAAGCAAAATCGATTGATATCTGTTCATTAATACAGTCCTTTTATGGAAGCCCTTACAACGATTCCCCTTTACAAATCCTGATTGGCATGTTCAGTTGTGAATATACATACTCAAAGAATCAAGGTGATGTGGCGTCAATGCTGTTCAGACTTATTGACTTTATACAGTTAGAGGAACGTGCTGAATGGATAATAAATGAATTACTGCATTTATCAGATGCTTACTATTTAGCAAAGCAAAAAATATACAGTGATTTACAAGCAGGAGAAAACGACATAAAGAAATTTTTACTGTTTTTTTTAGTTGAAAAATAAAGAAGCTATTGAAACACTTTAGTGCTCAATAGCTTTTCGTTTAATTTTTAAATTTATAAGCTTCTACTACATGACCGTTTCGGCCAGTAGTTGTTTGCGCCTGTGAAAGTGAATTTAAAATGGCTTCCTCTGTTGCTTCCGCTGCGGCTGTAAATAACTGATTCATAATCGGGTGATCTTCGCGTAGCTGCTGTCGTGTCTCCAAATATTGATCCTTACTATGTGAAATAAGCCTTGCTGTCGTAAAGCCAATCACTATATCGCCACTTCCATGAGAATAATGACTGCCTGTTCGTCCAAGTCCGATTCCACAGCGTTTAATAACCCGAGTTAGTTGGCGGCTACTAAGGGGTGCATCCGTCGCCAACACCATGATAATCGAGCCATCTGTTGGTGATATTACAGTGTTACTTTGAGCATTTGGCACGTTGTAGTGTTCAGTTAAAAACTCTGAGCTATGGCCAAAATTACTTAGCACCATACAACCAACTGTGTAGTTGATTTCTTCTTCATTTTCTATTGTCACAATGCGCGATGATGATCCTATTCCCCCCTTATAGCCGAAACAAATCATCCCTTTTCCCGCCCCAACAGCGCCTTCTTCTGCTACATCTTCAGATGCGTTATAAATCGCTTCTAATGCGTGCCCTGGTGTGATTGGACATGTCCGAATAGAATTTAAATAACTATCATTACATTCCCCAACAACAAGATTAATTGTCCCTGTGCTTTCGCCAATTTCTTTATTCGTCTCTAACATATATTGCAAAGTTCCTTGTGTTACAGCAGGCACACCAAAAGTATTTGTCAGCATAATTGGCGATTCAATCACACCTAGCTCATTTACTTGAACAAGTCCTGTTGTCTTGCCAAAACCATTTAACACATAACTTGCACCTGTAACTTTTTGTTGAAATAAATTTCCACCATGCGGTAAAATGGCCGTTACCCCTGTACAAGCGTATGCCCCTTCTTCATTTAACCTTTCATCAAGAGTGACATGCCCTACTTTCACACCTTGTACATCGGTAATACAATTTTTTTTACCTACTGGTAACGTGCCAATAGCAATTCCCATTTCCCGCACTTTTTTTGTCATTTTATCGCTCCTTATCAATGGCCTTTCTCTATTTTAGTGCCTTATCTACAGCGGCTAGCGCATGAATAATGGTCGTGTCGAAAACAGGGACTGGAACATCTTCTTGCTGAATTAATAATCCAATCTCAGTACAGCCTAGAATAATTCCTTGCGCGCCAGATTTCACAAGGCTTTCAATAACCTGTAAATAGGCTTCTTTTGAAGTCCGTTCAATTTTACCTAAACATAACTCTTCATAAATAATTCGATTGATGACTGTTCGTTCTTCATCGTTTGGCACTATTACGTTAATGCCAAACTGTTCGATTCTAGTTTTATAAAAATCCTGTTCCATCGTATATTTTGTACCTAACAATGCAATAGTTTGTAAACGAGCTTGTTGAATTTGAACGGCAGTTGCATCGGCAATATGTAAGATCGGAATTGTAATATTCGTCTCAATAACATTCATTACCTTATGCATTGTGTTTGTACAAATGACAATAAAATCGGCACCTGCTTTTTCTAATGATAATGCCGCTTCCGCTAATATTTCCCCCGCATTTTGCCATTGTCCGTTCGCTTGATAATGCTCAATTTCTTGAAAATCGACACTATATAAAATACATTTTGCTGAATGTAAGCCACCCAATTGCTGCTGTACCTTTTCATTAAGAAGACGGTAATACATAGCCGAAGACTCCCAACTCATACCACCAATTAATCCAATTGTCTTCAAATCATCCACTCCTTTTCTATAAAAACCTCTTTTCGTCATTAACCTCTCCCGTGATTTCATCGTAAATTTTTATTAAAATAGAAGGGAAAAGAATACTTCCTTTGTCAATAACAGCGCTTTCCTTAGTAGTTTATACTATAAACAATCATTCCATTTTTTCTATTTATAGGTATAAAACAAAAACCAAGATCAATACTAAATTAAAAAGAATTAGCCACAACCACTGTAGTCAACACCAGCCTATTTTTTACTACTATTTTACCACCATATAAGTATTTACAAAATAACAATGCATTTCAAAAACAAAATATCATTTTATTATTATGAATTTTTAAAAATTTGATGTTTCATAAAAAGTAAGTGTAAAATAAAAACTTATTGAAAAAAGGAGGAAGACAATATGCAATGGATTACAAATATTGTAGATGACACGAATAATATTTTATGGACGTACCTCTTAATTATATTATTATTAGCAGCTGGATTATATTTTTCAATTGGCTCTAAGTTTGTACAAATACGTCTTTTCCCTGAAATGTTTCGTTTAATAGCTGAGAAAAGAGATGGTGAATCTGGTGTTTCTCCGTTTCAAGCTTTTACGATTAGCGCAGCGTCGCGTGTAGGTACTGGTAATATAACTGGGGTTGCACTTGCCATCGGTGTTGGTGGTCCTGGCGCAGTATTTTGGATGTGGATTATTGCCATCCTCGGTATGGCTACAGCTTTTATTGAAAGTACACTCGCTCAAGTTTATAAAGTAAAAGACGGCGATACTTTTCGTGGTGGTCCTGCCTATTATATAGAAAAGGCCTTAGGACAACGTAAGTTAGGAATCGTTTTTAGTATTCTTTTAACGTTGAGCTTTGGCTTTATTTTTAACGCTGTACAGTCAAATACAATTGCTACTTCTGTAGGTGAAGCATTTAATATTAAACCAGTTGTTATTGGCATTCTATTAGTGGTACTAACGGCGATGATTATTTTCGGTGGTGTACATAGAATTGTTAAATTTACACAAGTAATTGTACCTGTAATGGCCGTATTTTATTTACTCGTTGCACTTTATGTCGTTGTAACAAATTTTGGAGAAATTCCAGCAGTGTTCAAGCTCATATTCTCTCAAGCATTTGGACTTCAGGAAGCGGCTGGCGGGGCGATTGGAATTGCCATTATGCAAGGTGTTCGTAGAGGATTATTCTCCAATGAAGCAGGTATGGGTAGTGTGCCAAACGCAGCAGCAACAGCCAATACTTCACACCCTGCTAAACAAGGACTTGTGCAAAGTTTAGGCGTATTTTTTGATACAATTATGATTTGTTCAGCAACTGCTTTTATTATTATTTTGGCAGGCTTATACAAAACAGGGGAAAGTGATGGTATTATCCTTACGCAAAACTCATTAGCTGTACATGTTGGCGATTGGGCACCTTATTTTATCGCGATTAGTATTATTTTCTTCGCATTCAGCTCCGTTATTGGTAATTATTATTACGGCGAATCAAATATTGAGTTTATCAATGCGCATAAAGGCTGGATGACTGTATATCGCATTTTAGTACTTGCCATGGTAATGTTCGGATCAGTAGCTCAAGTGCAACTTGTTTGGAACTTAGCTGATTTATTTATGGGGCTAATGGCGCTAATCAATATTACGGTTATTATGATTCTCGGTAAAATAGCATTCCGAGTTTTAGATGATTTCACACAGCAACGTAAAAAAGGAAAAAACCCTGTCTTTTACGCAAAATCTATCCCAGGATTGAAAAATACAGATTGCTGGGAAGATGATCGATCATAAAATAAACGCCATCCCTCAAGCTTAACTTGGTGGATGGCTTTTTTTGTGCCATTTTATGTGCCTGGCACCCAAACAATTTTGAAGTTTGCCAGTTATGCTACCCCTTTTTTATCATAGCGTCTGTGAACGCCTGCGATTGCCCTCTTGGAATACTCAATGTATTCCAAGCGTCACCTTTTATTTGCTTACCTACGTAGACAATTTGCCCGACATGCGAAGCATAATGCGCCATCTGTCTTTCAGTAGCATCTATCACTGTATGTTGCTGTCCTCTTATTGTGACGTTCGCCAACAAATCTTCTTTAGTTAAACTATGTAAAGCCTTAAAAAATACTTGCCAGCCCCTTTCCCAAATTGCTATTAACTCTTCTTTAGTATCAATGCTATCAATAAATTCATCATCACGATTCCTTGTCGTTTTCTCGCCATCCGTTAATAAAAAGTCAGTCCATCTTGAAACCATGTTTCCACTAACATGTTTGACAATGACCGCAATACTATTTGACTCCTCGTTGGAAGCCCAGTGCAATTGCTCAATGTCTAATTGTGCAATTGTTTTATCGCCATCCGCTTTGACAGATTTAAATCTCTCTAGTACAACGTTTAAATACGTTTCACCTATGCTCATACAAAACTACCTCCCCTTATTTGAAGCCGGAACATTCATATTATAACAAGTGCCAGTCACTCAAACAATTTTGAATTTTGCTAATCTTTTTAGTGTCAGGCACCTCAACTCAAAAAAAACTGTAGCAAACGCACTCGTTGCTACAGTTTCCCTTTAATGACGCGTCTGTAAATTCAAACGCTTTTCCATTCTATTGAAAATAAATGTAAATGCTAATACTAGTATTAAATAAAAGGCACCTGTGACCATATATGTTTCTAATGGACGATAGTTTGCACCGGCAATGGCTAATGTAGTACTCCATAAATCTGACATACCAATATAAGCAACAAGCGCAGATTCCTTCAATAATATAATGAATTGATTGCCAAGGGGCGGAATCGCTCTACGCATAGCTTGAGGTAAAATTACTCGGCGCATCCCCAATGTCTGAGACATCCCTAACGAACGAGCCGCCTCCATTTGACCACGATCGATTGACTGAATTGCACCTCGGAAAATTTCAGAAATATACGCTCCGTTATGGACAGCTAATGCTAATACACCTGCCCAAAAAGAAGGGAGCGTTAGGAACGAAGAAATACCAAAATATAAAATAAAAATTTGAACAATCATCGGTGTACCACGGATAATGGCTAAATATACTGCAGCAAAATATTTCAGTACTTTTATTTTTGACATATTAAAAAAAGCGATAATTAACCCGACGATACTACCTAATACTAATGAACAAACCGTTACTGAAAGAGTTACCCATAGTGCATCAAAAAGCATTTTATAATTCGATTGAAAAATTTCTAACATCTATTCACCCACTCTGTTGTCATCATTGTTGTAAGGTAACGGAGGAATGTTTCCTCCGTTGCTCATTTACTAACTCTTTCATCCATTAAGTTAAAACCAAACCATTTTTCACTGATCTCTGCATATGTTCCATCCGCAATTAGTTGTGCTAATGCTATATTTAACTTTTCTTTTAATTCCACATTTTTTTTATTAACTGCAATTGCTTGTTCATTTACTGCTAATAAATCACCAACAGCTTTAACTGGTATTTTCGCTTCGTCGATAGCAAGCTGCGCAAAAATATTATCTGCTACAACAGCATCTAACCGACCTGTCTTAATATCCATCAATGCTGCAACATCCCCTTGCGGATAAGTAATAACATTTTCCTTAGCTGTTAATTTTAACGCATCAGTTTCATAATTTGTGGCAGGTACAGCACCAATTACTTTGCCCTGTGCATCTGCTCCTGATTTAATAGTCGTATTATTTTCAGCTACAAATAGTTGTGAGCCTGAACGATAGTAAGTATCTGTAAAGCTAACAACCTTTAAGCGTTCCTCAGTGACTGTCATACTCCCTAAAATCGCATCAAATTTATCGTCTAAAAGACCTTGAATAATAGATTCAAACGGGAAAGTCATTGGAACAGGCTTCATGCCCATTTTTTCAGCCAACGCTTCTCCGAGTTCTACGTCAAATCCTACTAACTCGCCATTTTCCTTATAGTTAAATGGCTTATAAATTCCACTCATTGCATAAACAAATTCCTCTTGTTCAGTGCCTGACGATGCTGCTTTTTTTGGTTCTTCATTTGAACTACAGCCTACTAAAAGACCTACCCCTAATGTTAAAGTTGCTAATAATGCCTTAAGCTTGAACCGTTTCATGTTTACTACCCCCTATGTGTAAAATTCTGTTTAAAAATTGCTTCGTTCGTTCATTTTTTGGATTATCGAAGAATGTGTCTGGATGGCCTTCTTCTAAAATTTGTCCACCTTCCAAAAAGACAATATGATTCCCTACTTCACGTGCAAAGCCCATTTCATGCGTCACAATAACCATCGTCATACCATCATTAGCAAGCTGTTTCATGACTTGTAGTACCTCCCCAACTAACTCTGGATCTAATGCAGAGGTTGGTTCATCAAATAACATCACTTTTGGCTCCATCGCTAATGCACGAGCAATGGCTACTCGTTGCTTTTGACCGCCTGATAAACTATCAGGGTACATTGCCGCTTTATCACGTAACCCTACTTCTTCAAGTAAATCATATGCATAAGCAGTTGCTTTTTCTTTTGACTGCTTTTTCACAAAGATTGGTGCTTCGATTATGTTTTCAAGTACTGTCCGATGAGGGAAAAGATTAAAATGCTGGAACACCATACCTACCTCGGCTCGAATTTTATTTAAATCCGTTTTAGTAGCATGTATGGCCTGCCCTTCAATACGTATTTGTCCTTCATCATATAACTCTAAAAAGTTTAAACAACGTAACAATGTGCTTTTTCCTGAACCACTCGCTCCAATTAATACAACAACATCCCCTTGCTGTACTTGTAAATCTACCCCCTTTAAAACTTGTAAGGGGCCAAAGGATTTTTTTAAATTGTTTACTTCAATCATTGCTGTCATCCTTCCTGCAACCACTTCGATCTCATTTGTAATCTCACTGTTTTTAATTGGTGTTACTAGACTTTTTGTCTACCATTATATATTGATATTTTTCTTCTAAATTAAAGACTCCCCCTCGTTCATAATCCCCTTGCATATTTATTAAATATATCAATTATCTGAAATTACTAAATTGCTAAATAATTAATATACTTTTAATTAAACAGTAATAATATTGTTGAAAAAAGGGCTGTTATTAGACAAAATAGTATCTTTTTTTAATATGTTAGTCCCTTACACTTACTTAAAGTATCAATTTTCAACATTTGGGATTCATAAACTTTATAAATAGAGTATGATAAAAAGTAATTATTTTAATATTTCTAATTATTTAAAAGGTGATGATTTGCGATGTATAAACTATTAATTGCTGACGATGAGTTTGAAATTCGTAATGGCTTAAGCAGTTATTTTCCATGGGAAGAAATTGGTTTTGAAATAGTGGGTGCTGTTGAAAATGGTATAGAGGCTTTAGCTTTTATTAATAACCATCATGTCGACGTGTTACTCACAGATATAAGAATGTCAGAGCTAACAGGAATCGAAATTGCTAAACAGCTCGATGAACAAAAATCACCAATCCATATCGTGTTTTTAAGTGGTTATAAAGATTTTGATTATGCACAGCAAGCTATCCAATATGGTGTAAAAAACTACATAACCAAACCAACAAAATACAGTGAACTGGTCACAGTTTTTACAAAGATTAAAGCACAGCTCGACGAAAAATATGTAACCTTTAAAACGGACTTTAATCATGATAAGGTCATTGAAACGATATTAAATTATGTTAACGAGCATTATCAACATGCTTCCCTAGAAGGAGCGTCACAGCTTGTTCATTTAAATCCTGTCTACATCAGTAAATATTTCAAGGAAAAAACGGGTCGCAACTTTTCTGATTTTGTCGTAGAAGTAAAAATGGAAAAGGCAGCGATTTTTCTAAAAAATCCTGACTATAAAATTTATGAAATTAGTGAATTAACGGGTTATAGCAATGCTAAAAATTTCACCCGGACATTCCGTAAATATTATGGTAAAACACCTCGTGAATATCGAAACGAGGAGTGTGGCCTTCACATTGACTAACCATTACATACGCACCTATTTTTTAAAAAACTTAATTAGCTTATTAATACCAATGCTTATTCCACTCATTGTATTAGGGGCATTATCCATTTTTTTAATTCAACAATATGTATTACAGGATATTATTGATCGCAATACAGATCTTTTAACGCAAACAAAGGAAAATATCGAGCTTATTTTTTATGAGCTCGATTCGTTAAATAGCTATATTATTTCTAGTACAAATCAATTTGACAACCTACAGCAGCTTATGGATAAGCCAACACTTACTCACCAAGACTATAAGGACCTTGTCACATTAAAAAATTTTATTGATGCACCAAAAGAAGCAAGAGAATATATTCACTCGATATACATCTATGTAAAAAACGATTCTGGAAAGTATTTATCGACGACAACAACGGGTTTAGTCGAATTAAGAAATACACTCGATTTTAATTGGTATCATAGCTTTGTGACCCATCTCGGCTATGAGGAAACTTGGGCAGAATCACGGACCATTAAACGAATGACGAATAACCAAATGGATACACCTTTAAATATTATTACAATGTATCGGACCATTCCTAAAAATAATGGCGTGCTTGTGTTAAATATTAAAGCAGACTATTTACAGCAACAACTCGCGTCACTGTCAACGACAGTTGGACGAAATTTAGTAATCGTGGACAATAAAAATAATATTATTTTTAACGAGCAAAACTATGAGCTAGGTAACCGAATTATACAAAGGCTGACATCTAATCCTAATGCTTTTTTTGATATGACGATTGATGGCAAGCCATACGTTATTTCTAAAATGGAGTCATCAAAATATGACTGGACATTTTTATCTATCAATCCTAAAACGAGTCTTTACCAAGTACCAAAGAAACTATTGAAGCTTGTGTTATTTCTTTCAGCGATTTGCATTATAGGCAGTGTCATCTATGCCTACTGGGTAACAAGAAAAGCAACTGTTCATATGCGAAAGATATTAGCTATTTTCCAATCTGCTGAACAAGGCGGTGCATTACCTGACATTTCAATCCCTGTTAATGATGTTTATAGTCTAATTACACATAAAGTTTTATTGAATTTTACGGAACAAAATACTTTGAAAAGAAAGCTAGCTGAGAAAAAATACAAGGAGCAAACGTTAGAGCTAGCCGCCCTACAATCCCAATTGAACCCCCATTTCTTATTTAACACACTGGAAACATTGAACTGGCGCGCGATATCGTTAACAGGGAAACCAAATGAATTAAATGACATGATTGATAATTTAGCGACAATTCTCCGCTACTCACTAGATGATGAATCAAGTATGGTACCAATAATGGAGGAAATTAAATACACGAAGCACTATATTGATATTTTGAAAGCGCGTCATCAAAATCAATTCCACGTTCTATGGGAATATGATGATGATATTATGCCATTCAAAGTGAAGAAGTTGACGATTCAACCATTAATTGAAAATGCCATCGAGCATGGAAAACCACAAAAGCAGCTTTGTCATATTAAAATTAAAATGACCGTTCAAGCCGATTTGATGACCTTAGTCGTTATCGATAATGGAAAAGGCATGGACCGAAGTCAGCTACAAATAGTACGTGAGCGTCTTCAGCAAAATGAGCAATACAGCCATATTGGGTTAAGTAATACACACAAGCGACTCCTTGTCGCCTTTGGTGATCATGGAGGGCTTACTATCTTAAGCAAAAAAGGTTGGGGAACGGTCGTTAAGATGAAGATTCCGTTGAAAATATAAGCGATTACGCAAGAAAGCTAGTGCTATATCCATTTAGCACTAGCTTTCTTTTTATAAGTTTTCGTCTATATATGTTTCTAAATCGCCAACGATCGTATCGATCGGTACATCTGCTGCGTCCTTCGCATAGCCGTCATATTGTTTTACAAGGATACCATCTTTATCGACTAAGAAAAATTGGATACCGTGAATAACTTGATCGGAATTCGGGTCATCTTTTACTAGTAATTTAGTGGATTTCACTGCAAATTGCTCAATATATGACTGAGAATACCCCGTAAGGAGATTCCATTTTGATTCATCAGGCACTGTGTATCTCGCTAAATAGTCAGCTAGCACTTCAGGTGTATCCACTTCAGGATCTACTGAAAAAGCGACAAGGTTGTAATCTTCTATTCCTTTTTTCATGAGCTTTTCTTGTATTTGCGTCATGTTAAACGTCATTGGTGGACAAACCGAATTACAATTCGTGAAAATATACATGCCTAACCAAGGTTTGCCTTTTAAACTTTCAAGTGAAACGTTTTCTCCACGTTGATTGACATGGTCAAAATCTTGTATTTCATAACTATAATCAGCTTTAAACTTCACATTCCCACATGCACTAAGTACTGTAACTAACGCTAATAGTAACACAAACCCTATTACCTTATTTTTCATCTACACACACTCCCTACCAACATTACCCTCATCTTATCGAATGGTGTAAGCGTTGACAACTACCTGTAGTGACAGCTTTCTTACATCTTTGTGAAATCATCTTTCCTTAATCGAAACAAGCACTTCATGGATCGCATCAAGTTATACTTCAACGCGATGTAATAAATAAAACGACATGAGGATAGGAAAGCCAATATTGGATACCATGTTCAGCCACTGTTCCACACCGCCCCCTCCTTTCGAATTTTGCTTACGTCTTAAAAATGGTCTTTGCACCTTAGTGCAAAGACCATTTCACTCATTAATGCATACCTAGTTCAAATTCTGAAACTTGGCGATCAATTATGCGTGCGCCTTTCACGCCAACAAAAGCACCAGCTTGTCCACCAAATACACTGTTCGTAATAATCGTTTGCATTACTTGTTGAATTTCAGCAGGTGTAACATTTGGTTTCGGTGCATCAATCGCAATCGTCGCCGTCTTTCCCGTCTCTGTTTCAAATTGTAACTCTAACACTTTTGCCACTATAATCCCCCCTTGTTTTGACTGAATTTACGATAATTCTGTTGTTTCTTGCTTCATAATACTGTCGAGTGGCTGTGATGAAAGACTCGCAATCGCTTTAGCTACCGCTACTAACGCCGCTGTTGTATGCGTACCATTTAAATTACGGTATGTTTTGATTGCGAACTTCGGCTCATTTTTTTCATTGTGTCCTGCTAAATACTTTAAGCGAAGCGTTGCACCTAAAAAATTCGTTTTTGGCATCGGTAACACCCCCTTTCTGCACACTATATACGACTATTTGTTGTGCGAAGGGACACTAATTTCAAATTTTATTTTGAAAGCAGCAGTTTACCACTACAAAATTAACTAGCGTGAAAAATACACCTATAAAAAAGCCGTCCGACTAACCGAACGACTTAAAAATATTTTATGTGTTTATTTAGAGTAAGAAGGTTCCTAACTCATGTAGTCATTCAAAGCAAATCGAATAATCCGTCGGGAACTAAAGTTAATTTATTATGTGTAAAATCACTAATTGCCTTCCATAGCAATTTGAACGTTGCGCCATTATCTTCTTTTCCAAGAAAAGAAGGGTTTGCATAAAAGAACTTGTCTACAAATTCAGCATTATATACAAATACTACTTCATGTCCAAGGTCACCGTTATATGTAAATATGTTTTCAATTGTTCCTATATAGTTTAAATTATGTATATTTGCCTCTATTTCTTCAAGTACTTCTCTCTGTATTGCTTGCGCACTTGTCTCACCGAATTCAATTTTCCCACCAATCGGCCGATAGTAATATTCCTCTTTAACTTCATCAAAACCTTCAGCGACAAGTATATAATCGTCTTTTTTAAATAGACAAATAGCTTTTGCAATAATTTGCATTTCCCTCATTCTATTCCTCCAAACGCCAATCATCCGTAAATACTTCTTATTAATACCAATTAGGTACTGCTGATTACGAAGTGGTCTTATTTATTTTCTCAGATATGATATGGCAAATCATAATCGTAACTGTAAATATAAATGTATGCATCAATGCTTCAAAAAAAGGATATTTACGGTTAAATAGTTGAACAACTAGCATTAAAATAAAAGCTAAACTATAAAAACTATAAAAAAATGTTCTTTTCAAATAAATTTTCCACTTCCTTTATCCTTCATTTTTAACGATAGAGATTTTCTGACTCCCCCTCTTTAAACGTTATTCCGTACTAGTTAAATTTTTCGTTTCTGTAATGTTTAAATTATATTTTTTGAACCGTCTTGCAATATAGGCTTGGGTGACGCCTAGTTTAGCAGCTGTTTTTCTTGTACTTTGAAGTTGATTATACGTTTTTTCAATGATCTCTTTTTCAATATGATTAAGGTATTCTGTTAATGATTGACCTTCAGGCAAGGTATCCAGCATATTAGCTGTCTCTTCATGACGAAAGTCACTCGGAAGGTCCTGTTCATTGATTACTTTATTGGGAGCTGTAATGACCAATCGTTCTAATAGATTTTCTAATTCTCTAATATTTCCTGGCCAATCATAGTTATATAAAATATTAGTTAGTTTACCAGATAAGTTACGATCTTTTTGATATTTATTATTATATTTTTTTAAGAAAAAGTCTAAAAGAGGAACAATATCTTCCCTGCGTTCCCTCAAAGGAGGGATCGTTAGTGGCAAGATATTTAAGCGGTAATATAAATCCGCCCGAAATTGTCCAGCTTTTGTCATTTCTAGTAAATTAGCATTTGAGCCAGCAATGACTCGAACGTCTGCTTGATGGACTTGTGTATCGCCAATCGGTGTATACGTTTTATTTTGAAGGAACAAAAGTAATTTAGACTGTATTTGCAATGGGAGTTCACTAATTTCGTCAAGAAATAATATGCCATTTTCCGCTGCAGCGATTAGCCCTATTTTTCCGTTATTATTGGCTCCTGTAAATGCACCTTTTTTATAGCCGAAAAGCTCAGATTCAATTAAAGACTCAGGAATAGCTCCACAATTTAAGTGGACAAAAGGTTTGTCACTGCGATTACTTAATTGGTGCATTTTTTGGGCAAAAGCGCTCTTCCCTACACCTGTTTCCCCTGTAATTAAAACGGTTGTATCCACATCAGCCACTTTTTCAAGCCACTCAAGAGCTGTGTAAAAAGCTTTACTTTTTCCAACAAATGTTTCTAGCTCTTGCTCTTTATTTTGATGCCTAATCATTTCCCTAATTTGGTTTTTATAACGTTGTAAAAGATCCTCTGCCTTTTCCAACTCCATATTCATATTAAATGCTTCACTTAGCGTGCGAGCATGGGTAACAATAAATTCAATTTCACCATTTTCGTCAGTAATATAATCCCCAGATACTAGTAATTTCTGGTTGTTCTTTATAACTTGCACTGTATTGACAAACTGCTTATTTTTCAATACAAGACGAGCAATTGAAGGTGAAAATAACCCCCTTTTTTCCATGTCAAATACACTTTGATTGATTAAGTCAACTTCATCAACATCAAACAGTCCCCGCTTTGCAGCATCATTTACCCAAATGACAGTTCCATTTTTATCAAGTACCCAAATACCATCTTTAATAGTGTTCATAATATCTAAAAAAAATTGATTCTTTTCATCTTGAAAAAGAGCTAATTTATCCATTTGAATCACCAAATTCTATATTATTTCATTCAATTCTACCAAAGTTTAATAAATAATCTATAAAAATGAGCCGTTCTATTATTTGTTAATTAATAAAATAATGCCAATATACAGGTCAATATTAAAGAAAAACAGTATTTTCGATTCGAAAACGACTCATTTTTAAACCCTGATGTAACAAACGATAGCATTTAATATTGGAGCGTTATACAAAACTGAGTCGAAAACGATTCAACGAGTCAATTTTGAACCATTATTTCAATGAGGTATTTATTGAAAACCTTGATTTATCAATGTTTTCAAATTGGCATGCTTTTTGCATATTACTAAACTGTCCCCAAATAAATAGATAGGAGAAGGAGAGCAACGTGAAATATTTACTTAATAAAACGATCAAAGACATTAAAATTTCTGCAATACGTGAAATTGGAAACAAGGTGGCAAATGACCCGTCAATTATTAATCTTACAATTGGACAACCAGATTTTGTAACACCACATTCTATTTTAGAAGCAGGAAAACAAGCTATTGATGCACATAAAACTGGTTATACACATAACGCAGGTGTACTTGAACTTAGACAGGCTGCTGCTAACTTTGTCAAAAGACGCTACCAACTCCATTATAATCCAGAAGATGAGATTTTAATTACTATGGGCGCAAGCGAAGCGTTAGATATTGCATTCCGTACGATTTTAGAGCCAGGTGATGAAGTCATTTTACCAGCACCTATTTACCCTGGTTATGAACCACTTATTCGTTTGTGCTACGCAACACCTGTATTTGTGGATACACGTAGAAATAATTGTAAAATTTCTGCAAAATTAATCGAAGAAAACTTAACAGAAAAAACAAAATGTGTCGTTTTACCATATCCATCAAACCCTACAGGTACAATGTTAGAGGCTCATGAATTAGAAGAAATAGCAGACCTATTAAGAGGTAAAGATATTTTTATCATTTCAGATGAAATATACAGTGAACTAACATATAGATTGAAACATATGTCAATCGCTTCATTTCCAGCAATGAAAGAGCAATGCATCGTCATCAATGGTTTATCAAAATCCCATGCGATGACAGGTTGGAGAATCGGTTACACATTAGCCCCTGCTTATATAACAGAAGAAATGTTTAAAGTTCATGCATTCAACTGTGTATGTGCAAATTCAGTTAGTCAATACGCTGCCATTAACGCATTAGATCAGGATTTACCAGAAGTCGAAGAAATGCGCCAACAATATGAAAAACGACGTAACTATATTTTCCAACGTATTACGGACATTGGCTTAGAGGCAATTGAACCAGATGGTGCGTTTTATTTATTTGTTTCTATTGAAAAAACAGGCTTAAGTTCAAATGAATTTGTCCATCAGCTTGTGGAAAAAGAGAAAGTGGCAGTCATACCAGGCTATGGATTTTCTGAATATGGCGAAGGGTATATCCGCATTTCGTATGCATGTTCAATGCATGATTTAGAAGAAGGTATGAAGCGTATACAACAGTTTGTACATCCCCTATTAAAAAAAGCATTTGAGGAGGTTGATTAATTTGAAGCCATTATATTATTTAGCGTTTATTCCAGTTCTAGGTTTTCTTGTTGGTGTACCTTTAACGAATCGGGTTGACCCTTATGTATTAGGGCTCCCTTTTTCAATGTTTTGGATTGTTCTTTGTGTCGTTCTAACTTCTTTCACTACTTGGATTATGTATAAGTTCGACCAGCATGATGAGGAGGGTGTAGAATGAATATTTCTATTACAATTATGATTTCCTTTGTCATTGTCTGTATGTATTGGGCAATTAAAGCTGGTAGAGGTAAAAATGAGAATATGGAAGAATGGGCGTTAGGTGGACGAGGCATGGGTGCTATCGTTACTTTCTTCTTATTAGCAGGAGAATTTTTTACCGCATTCTCACTTACTGGATTAGTGGGACTAGCTTATAATAGTGGCATTGCAACGCTTTATATTATGACTTATATTTCAATTGGTTGCGTACTAGGCTATTTCCTATTACCAAAAATCAGACGTTACAGTAAAGAACATAATTTAATCTCCCAAGGTGGTTTTTTTGAAAAGAAATATACGAGTCCATTTTTAGGAAAACTCATTACGATTGTTGGTGTAGTTGCAATTATCCCTATGATTGTCATGGCATTAAAAGGGTTGGGGCTGATTGTGTCTGTTGCATCCTACGGGGTAATATCTTCTACAACAGCTATATGGGCTGGAAGCATTATCGTCGTCATCTATACATTAATTTCAGGACTCCACGGTTCTTCTCGCGTTGCTTTGATAAAGGACATTTTAACATTTGGCGTACTTTTATTTTTAGGTTTGTACTTACCATTCCATTATCATGATGGTGTTGAATCCATGATAAAAAATATTTCTGAAGTGAAGCCTCAAGTATTGTTCTTTCCAGATGCGGGACTAAGTCTAGTATGGTTTATCTCTACCATCATATTAATGGGGTTAGGAGTATATATTTGGCCTCATACGTTTCTATCAGCATATGCAGCAAAAAGTGACAAGGCACTTCGGAAAAATACGATTTTGATGCCACTGTATTCATTAATGCAGCTATTTTCATGCTTTATCGGATTAGCTGCGATATTAACAATCCCAAACTTATCTGGCGCGGAAAGTGATTTGGCCTTAATTCAATTAGTATTTCAAACATTTGATCCATGGTTTGTGGGATTAATCGGAGCCGCTGGATTACTGGCATCGTTAGTACCATGTTCCGTTATGCTTATTACAATTGGTTCAATGATAACCTCTAATATTTATGTTCAATTGAAACCAAATACTTCCACTCGTAAGCAAATGAACATTGCACGATCTTTCGCAATTATTGCTGCGATTATTAGTCTATACTTATCATTAAACTCAAGTGGAGCACTCGTATTGCTACAATTAATAAGCTATAACTTTATCATACAGCTTTTCCCTGCTCTATTTTTTAGTTTATTGAAGAAAAACTTCGTGACAAAACAAGGTGCAATTGCTGGTATTATCGTTGGTATTTCAATCGCTTTATTTTCAGCAGGGACGGGCACAACGATGGCAACTTTATTCCCTAATTTACCTTCATTTATTTTGGACATTAACAATGGTTTATATATGTTAATCATCAATGCAATCGTAACAATAGTTGTCAGTCTTCTCCCTCAAAAATCAACATTAGAAAGTAACAGTTTGGAACGAGGGATTATCTGATATAAAGTGCCAGGCACTCAAACAATTTCTCCACTTAGATTCCTGCTCAATACGTAGAAAACGTAAGCCGCAACTAACCGTGCATTAGGAGGGTTGCGGCTTACATTTGTACTTGGTGCCAGGCACTCAAACAATTTTCTATTGATTTTAGTGGAACAATTAACAGCAAGTATATGTTAAATAACCACTTTTAAAATCCTGCAATTATTTTCACTAAAGTTCCTAGTTAGCTTAAATAGGACCTAAATAATTTGTTTCAAGTTTAATCTCAGTAATTTCCGTATCGTTATAAACTTTATACGCCTTAGCGTTTGGTCTTGAGCTCACAATATGACTGATTTCTTGGTCAATGAAATGAATAGCAACACCGTCATCTGCTGCAATACCAGGTTTAATGCTATTAGTAGCAATTAGCTTTTGGTAAGAAGGTCTTCTTTCAGATTCTCCGTCGTAGTGAGGACAATTACTACCTTTTAGGAACCCTAAACACTTTAATGGTTCAAGTCCATCTCCATAAGAATCTGTCACCCCTTCCTCAAACCAACAAAGGGAACCAGCACTAATACCAGCTAGTACTATTCCTTGCTCCCAAGCTTTCCTCAGAATGGTATCCAATCCCCACTCTTTCCATAAAACTAATAAATTTTTTGTATTACCACCACCAACATAAATAATGTCTTTCTCCAGTAAGAAACTTTCTAAATCTCTTGTAGGTGGATTAAATAGTGATAAATGTGATGGTTGACAGTCCTGTTTTTCAAAGAAATGATAAAATCGAGAAATATAATTTTCTGAATCTCCACTTGCTGTTGCAATAAAACAAATTTTCGGATTTGCTTTCTTAGATTGATGAAGAATATATTTATCCAACAAAGGATTTTCAGGCTCCATCGAAAATCCACCACCACCTAGTGCAATGATTTGCTTCATTATTCTACATCCTTTCAACTTGAAATTTTTGTTAAAGGTCTGAAATGCTTTTTATATGAATAAAATGCGTCGTGATCTCGAATCTAAACTGCTTGTAATACCTCAAATGTTTATGTCAATTATATCCCCAAAAGCACATCTATGTAAAAGTCTACCTTTTTTAAGTAGTATAGATTCTTATTCTTCTCTCGTATTGACTTGCCTATAAATTTAAATACAACTATTTGATTGGATTAAAAATTGAGATGAGAAAAATAAGATGTTCTTGTTATTTGGCAAACCTCTTCAACAGTGATAGAAACTTTACCAGATGTAATATTTCTACAATTGTATAATCATGTTAAGCTTGGTAAATGGGTTAATAAAGTTCTAACTTATTTAATTAAGTTAATCAAATAGCTAGAAAGATGGTGTTACATATAATTGGCTAGTGCGAATAATTCAATCGGGCGTTATGTAAATTCTCCCGAAAAACTAAAAAAAATGTATAAAAGAGTTTTAATTGTAGTGAGCTTATCACAAATTTTTGGTGGAGCAGGTCTTGCAGCCGGTATTACTGTAGGGGCACTGTTAGCGCAACAGATGCTTGGGACGGACGCATTTGCTGGATTACCCTCTGCTCTATTCACATTAGGTTCTGCGATATCGGCTTTTATAGTTGGAAAGCTTTCTCAACGCTACGGACGTCGCATTGGTCTAACTACAGGTTTTATTACTGGTGGGCTTGGAGCGATTGGCGTTGTTATTGCAGCTGTACTCAACAGTGTTTTCTTATTGTTCGCTTCTCTACTTATATACGGTGCCGGAACAGCCACAAATTTACAGGCTCGATATGCAGGGACAGACTTAGCAAATAAAAAACAACGAGCAAAAGCTATTAGTACTACGATGGTTATGACAACATTCGGTGCAGTAGCAGGACCAAATTTAGTTAATGTGATGGGGAAATTTGCACTTTCTATCGGTATTCCTTCATTAGCTGGCCCATTTATCTTATCTGCAGTAGCATTTATAATGGCCGGATTGGTTCTTTTCATCATGCTTCGTCCTGATCCTTTATTGCTAGCAAAGTCAATAGAAGCCCATTCACAACAAGACGCTGAAGCAGTTATCAATCATTCTAGTCCTTTAATGAATAAAAATGGTATTCTTGTAGGCGCAGTTGTCATGGTCCTTACGCAAATCGTTATGGTGGCTATTATGACAATGACGCCAATTCATATGCAACATCATGGACATAGTTTAGGTGCTGTAGGGATTGTAATTGGTTTTCATGTTGGGTCAATGTATCTCCCATCTCTTGTAACTGGAATTCTTGTAGATAAGGTTGGTAGAACAGCTATGAGTATTGCTGCAGGTGTTACTTTACTGTTTGCAGGTTTAGTCGCTGCATATGCACCAAGTGATTCAATGTTTATGCTCATATTGGCCCTTTCTTTATTAGGGTTAGGATGGAATTTTGGCTTAATCAGTGGAACTGCCCAAATTGTTGATTCTACAGAACCATCAACACGAGCTAAAATTCAAGGAACAATTGACGTTTTTATTGCGTTAGCTGGTGCTACAGGAGGAGCGCTTTCGGGGGTCATTGTAGCTAATTCAAGTTACGCAGTATTATCTTTAACTGGTGGACTTTTATCATTATTACTAATTCCTGTTATAATATGGTATCGTAAAGCGAAATAATAATTCAATTATTTTAAGTAATCGACCAGGTTCTCAAGTAAAATGTGGCCTGGCTTTTTCTGATCTTACTTCAGCCACAATGAGGATTACAAATGAAAATATTGCTAATCGCCAAGTCTTTTTAGCGTTTAGCATTTGTTTTACTTAAGAAAATAAGGAATGACCTTTTATTTCCTTTTATAATAAGGTCCTAAAAGAGTCTTTCTAGTTCAATGGTTTACTTTATAGAAACTTTCACATTATCCGTATCCCCCATTGAATATTTACTCTGAAGTAACCACAACTATAATTTGCCGAGGAGTCTCACCCGAAAAAGCAATCTGTATTCATTTTGTTTTAAAGACAGGATTATTGAAAAAGAAATGAGACAAACCATTATTGAACCATCGAATAGAATGTGTTACACTCAGTGGACGCCTATATAGGAGTGAGAAATATGATTCAAATTTCAAGTTCACGAAAACTATATTTTTTTAAACAAAACCTTTGACTTAAAACTAGTCAAAGGTTTTTGTTGCTTTTAGGAAAGAATTTTATTGGAGGTATACTTTTATGAATCAAAGCACAAATTCCAATGCTTCCATTGTTGCTGGATGGATTAGTTTAATAAGTAACATCGTATTAACAATTTTAAAAATTGTAGTTGGTACTCTCTTCCATAGTCCAGTTCTTCTAGCAGATGGTTATCATAATGCCGGAGATGTTATTGCAAGTGGTGCCGCTTTAACATCGATGCGTATTTCTAAACGCCCTGCCGACGAAGATCATCCTTACGGACATGGTAAGGCTGAAGTAATCAGTTCCGCTATTGTGGGGATCATTTTAATAATAGCAGCATTGTATATTGCTTATGAATCGATCAAAGCATTCTTTCACGAACCAGAAAAAGCAAGTCTAATTGCATTTATTACTGCAATCATTTCACTCGTTTGGAAGCTCATTTTATACGTATATACCATTAAAATTGGCAAAAGAACAAATAGTAAAGGCTTAATTGCCACTGCATATGATCATCTTGCTGATGTGTATGCTTCAATAGCTGCTGTATTGGGAATTGGGCTTGCGCTCGTTGGGGAATTTACTAATATTCATATCCTTACATATGGGGATCCAATTGCTGGTATCATAGTGACAATATTAGTTTTCAAACTTGCCTATGGGATGTTATTAGAAGCTATAGACACACTTATGGAGAAAAGTGTAAGTCGTGATACACTGGATCATTTCGAAACATTAATTCTAACAATTCCAGAAGTAAAACGTATAGATCGCCTACGAGCTAGAGAGCACGGCCATTATGTATTAGTGGATCTTCGTGTAAGTGTACCTGGAGGTTTAACAATTCAAGAAGGGCATGACATTATCCGTAAAATAAAGAAAACGATAATGGAAAGGCATCCTAATGTAGAAGAAGTTCTTATTCACCTCAATCCTTGGTACGAGGATGATAAATAGGCGAAATAGCAAAAACCTCCTAACTCATTTTTTAGTTAGGAGGCTTTTTATTGGACTGAAAAATCTTTACATTGTGCTTACACTTCAAACTGTTTTAAATGATGGTCAAGGTGCTTGTATATTCCTTTTCCCATTGCTCTAGCGTGAGTTTTCCAAAAAAGGGGTGAGGATGCGTTGTACACTTCTCTGGTCCATTCTGTTGGAAGGTCGTAATTTTTGTGTAAGCTTTTCTTTTTCTCTAGCACATTCCAGCATCTGCAATCAAAATAGTTAGAATTGTAGACATATTGTGAGGTAATGTCTTTTCATTGTAAATCATTGGTTTTGCAAATCCCCCTACGATTACTCCTAACCAACTCCTTGTCGGAAATGCATTTCCCATTGCAATGTCTTAGAAGGCTGAGCAATGTGCAAGCATTTGAGCAACATCCATTTTTCCCCATTTGGGTTGTGAATTAGGACTTAATTTATCTATCCGCTATAAAATTTCTGCTGTATGCGTAGGATTAAAAATATTTTTCATTATTGCAGATTCACTACCTTTTTCAATTTGTCCTATAGTTGAATAATTTTCATCCCATACTTGTCAGCAAAACCATAATCCCATTCGTAATTCCGTGAATACATATTGGTGCCCAAATCGAATTAGTGCGTTCATATGCTAAAGCAAAAATGACACCACTAAAGAAATTTACGGGCATTACATTATATGTCGGTATATGAACTATTGTAAAGATGAGCGAGCTAATTAAAATGGCACCAGTAAATCCTACGCGTGTACGAAACCAACGATATAAAAAACCGCGATAAAAAATTTCTTCGTATATTGGTGAGATAACAGCCGCAGAGATAAAAGCAATGAAAACCGTGAAAAAAGTTACGCTTTGCTGCATTGCATTTGTTTTGCTGTTCTCTACGGAGATTCCTATGAAACTAGTAAGCACGACAATTATCACGGCACCAACTAACAACATAATAGAATATATAATAATGAGTTTCCAATCCTTTGCAGCGAATGATGTTAACCCTACTTCACGCCAAGAAAGTTTTTTAGGACGTAGGGCTATAAAATAAACACCGAAAAGAAGCGTAATCGCAATTGTTAACCCCGTTAACGTTCCAGCATATAATTCATTATTAAAAAAGTGAAAATAAATCGGTTTAACAACAAATTTAATACAACCTATGACAAACACAAATTCAAGTAATATTAAAAAGATGAATTCTTTCCATCTCCAACAGTCTTGTTCTTTCCAGTTCATTTGCTTTATTTCCATCCATTATCCCTCTTCCTCTTTATGGTATAATCCAAGTGTAATAGATGACGTTACGTCACCTGCAACCTTTTTTTCAGGAGGAAATGAAATGAAACAATGGACTACTGGCGAGGTATCGAAACAGCGGAATATTTCTATTCGTACACTTCGTTATTATGATCAGGTGAATCTCCTTACACCTAGTTTTAAAGATGATAATGGCCGACGGTACTATTCAGAAAAGGATTTATTTAGATTAGAGAAAATTATCATTCTAAAATCACTTTCACTTCCACTCGATACTATACGTGATTTATTAGATAAACTCTCCTATAAACAAATTTTAATTTCGCATCATAATTACTTACAAGAACAACTGTCCCAACTACAAACAAGCATTTCTAATACGACTTCATTAATTAATATGATTGATTTGGAAGAGTCTTTATCGTGGGAGCATGTTATTGAACTTGTTGAGAATTCACAAAACATCCCCAAAAAGTGGATCGATTATTTCCAAGATGATGAACAATCATTTTTACAAGAAATAATCCCCAACCTCGGTAACAATGATAAAACAACACAGCAATATATTGCATTACTACGACGAATTGAATGGTGTACAGAGCACAATATTAAAGCCGAATCAGACGAGGGTTTTCAAATTGGTTCCAAATTAATAGAGCTATCAAATGACACTTTTCAAGGAGATACAGAATTGATCGAGAAGTTTTGGGAGGTTAGAAAACTACCCGTTGAGGAAACTGGGCTATATCCGATTTCCGAAGAGGTATTAGACTTTGTGGAACGTTGTATTACATATGCAACAACTTGAAATAGGATAAAAATACGAATAAAGCTATAGGAGGAAGTTTCGCCCCTATAGCTTTTGCAAATAAATATAAATAATATACTTACAGGAAGTTCAAATGTCGAGCATACCCCTCTTACATTATAATGCTAATCCATCAATAAAACTTTCAATCTCTTCCTGTGTTTTACGGTCCTTGCTAACAAATCGCCCAACTTCATTGCCTTTATCGAAAGCTACAAAGCTTGGAATACCAAATACATCTAATTCAACACATAGATCGATGAAGTCATCACGGTCAATCTTTACAAAACTATATTGACTATAGTTTTCTTCAATTGTAGGCATTATAGGATCGATGAATCGACAATCTCCACACCAATCTGCTGAAAAAACAAATATTGTACGTTCTCCTTTTTTCAGTTCTTCAAATTGCTCAATCGATTGTAAATTTTCCACTTAAAAATCTCCTTTATAACTGCTATTTTTTCTAATAATAACATATTTCCATTAACGGGTATTTTTAAAACAATTAATGCTGGTAATTTATCAACACTACTTCTAAATATACGTCTATATTTGCTTTTTGCATCTCTTTTCCATTAATAAAGCCATTTGTTTCGAATTTGGAGTTTCTTCATTTTTTAATTGATGCATGATGTTTTCATAATCAACTTCATTACGGTTCTGACTTAATTTATAGGCAGCCTGAACTTCGCCAATCTTTATTTTAAATCCAACAATACCTTTCATTTCCTTTTCTAAAAGCTCAGGTGAAAGGTTATCCCACAATATAGGTTTCTCTCTATCTTTCTCATATTTTTCTAACAGCATTGTTAAATCTTCGATTAATGCTTCTTCGTCTAAAATATTAGCCTTTCCATAGATGTGAACAGCTTGATAATTCCACGTTGGCACATTTTCATGTGAATACCAGGAAGAAGAAATATACGCATTCGGGCCCTGAAACATAACGAGCACATCTTCACTAGATGCAAATGTTCTCCACTGAGGGTTTCCATATGCCATATGCCCTGTAAGATAATAATCGCCGTCCTTTTTATTGAACATTAAAGGCAAGTGAGTCGCAATTGGTTTTCCTTGTTTTGTTGTTACTAGTGTAGCAAAAGCGTTCATTTGAATAAATTCTTCAATTTCATTAACATCCGTGACTTTATAGTATTTAGGAATATACATATATGTCCTCCTTAATCATTTAAATGAGTTTTTTAGTCATGATAATATCAATTTGTTCTTCATCACCCATATAAAATGAGTGTGCTCCTGTTTGAGCAAAGCCTATATTTTTATAAAAGCTTATTGCATTTTCGTTCTTTTCCCAAACACCTAGCCAGATGTTGCTTTTGCGTTGTTCTTTAGCAATTTCTATCGCTTTATCTATTAGGTATTTTCCGAGCCCTTTTCTTTGAAAGTTGTTTCTTATATAAATTCTCTCAATTTCTAGGTACTCATCCCCCATTTTTTCTGATTGGGCATCATGTACATTGACTTTTAAATAACCCGCAACTTCTTCATCGCACCAAATGAAATAAAATTGTGAAAAACGATTGGCTAGTTCCTTCTCTAGTTGTTTAGAGGTAAATGCTCTATCCAAATAAGCTTTCATATTTTCAGGTGAATTTTGATTGCTAAATGTATCATTGAACGTTTCAATACTTATTTCTTGGAGTACTTGTAAGTCTTCCTTGTTGCACTTCGTTATTTTTACAGTCATTTTAATACAGCCCCTTTATTTAATTTCAATAATCTCTTTTATTTCCCTTTTTCACAAAATCCCAGTCTATTTCTATATTTTTTCGAACTCTTTGGAGAAGATGAAAAATCGTTTCTGCTTCACTTTCAGAAAATCCTGCTAACGCGACACTATTGGAATAATCATTTTCCCTTTTGATAATCGGAAAAATCATTTTTCCTTTTTCTGTTGGAAAGAGTTTTTTTATTTTTTTGTTATGGTCATCCTCTTTCTTTTCAATAAAGCCATTCATCTCAAGTTTTTTTATAGCCCGAGCTGCTGTTGTTCGATCTACTTTAATCATTTCTGCTAGCTTTTCTTGTATGATACCTGGATTTTCACAAATTCGTACAAGATATAAATACTGCCCTTTTGTCAGGTCATATTCTTTAAATTCTATATTACTTATAGAATCTAACGCTCTTGAAATCATGCCAATTTCACGAAGAATTTCCTCCATAAATAAACTCCTCCGTTTTTTATTGCAAATGCAATAAAAAGAATATATATTGAATCTAACCTAACTTTGTTGCAAATGCAACAAAAAACCAATGGTAGAGAGGTCGAAAAAAGTGAAATATAGCTTATATGTATTAGGAATTTTACTATTAACCCTTGGTATTTCTTTCACTATTCAATCAAATCTTGGAACTTCTCCTTTTGATGCACTTTTGGTAGGACTATCTATTAATGTAGGACTAACAGTGGGGAGCTGGGAAGTAATTTTAGCTTTAATATTGATCGGTTGTAATGCAATATTAGCAAAACAAAGGCCTGAGTTTTTAGGATTAATAACTGCATTTATCACAGGTATCGGGATTGATATATGGTTATTTTTATTACACAATTTGGTAACACCAGAACTGTGGTATAGCAAAACCATTTGCTTTGGAATTGGTTTGATTATTATTGGCTTAGGAACTGCCACCTATTTACAAACAAATTTTGCACCAATTCCAGTCGATCGATTAACTTTAGTCGTACAACAATTAACAGGAAAAAATATATTATTTGCGAGAACATCCATTTATCTGCTGTTTTTACTCTTAGCAATGCTTTTTAATGGACCGATTGGTGTTGGCACTCTATTAACCGTTAGCTTAGGTGGGCTCATACTTAATTTCTTTATGCCAATTACTAAAAGATTAATAGACGGCATTTTAACTCCAGCTACTACTTTGAGAAAAGGTTAATAATCAAATTTTCGCTTTAACATGCTCGCCATTTTGAATGTAATTATGACAAGCATCGTATGTTCATTCTATTGGAATAGTAATTAGGCTTTAAATAATCTATCTGTTAAAATGAGCTATAAAAATATCCCATTGTTGAGGTGAAGGAATGGAAAAGATTCAGTTTTCCAAAACCGATTATAACGTAACATATCGTTCCGAAAAAATTGTATTTTTACCGAGGGAATATCATCTATTTAAATATTTATATCAAAATCCTTCACGCATTTTTTCAAGGGAGGAACTGTTGAATGCTGTTTGGCCAATGGAAAATCCAGTCGATAGAACTGTAGATGACCATATTTATAGGGTTAGGAAGAAAATTCATCCCCTTTCATCCGTCGTTGAAATTGAAACAATTAGAGGTCAAGGATACCTTTTGTCAATGAAAGAGGTACAGAAAAGTCCATTATTAAAGGACGACGAAGTATCTACTCAAGTTAAAAGTCTTTTTCGCAAGTATCATCGCTACGGGCAGGGAGATGCCCTAAAACTATTAGCAGAAAATCAGAATGTGTTTGGCTTCCAAATCGATTTGCCTAACCTTCTGTATCTCCATTTCATGAAAGGCGATTTCAGTTGGTTTCTTGATGCGCAAGAAATCAATTTTTGGGAAAAATGCTTTTATCTATTGCATATCTATTCATTAATTGAACCAGATAAGAAGAAATGTTTTGATTACTTTACTTGCGCTTTATCTGCCGAGGAAATACCTGAATATCATCGTTTAGAAATAAAATTGTTAAACCGTCTATCATTATTGATATTTACTAAACAACTAGATAAAGCTGCTACCCTTCTTCATCGATCTAAAAATGAGATTTATGAGAAAAACTTGGAAGGTTTCATCCCCTTAATTTTGCTTTCCGAACTTTGGCTTACCTTACTTCACAAGGACATTCTAAAGATAGAGGAAAGGATGGAAGAAACAGAAAATAAGCTTGCAAGTTTTCCTTATCTAAGAGAAAATGCGAATTTATCAATTATTAAAGGATGCTACTGGCTTCTTAAAAACAATGAATCGAAAGCGAAAGATTATTTTGATGAAGGGTTTCAGCTACTTTTGGAAGCTAAATTCATACCCGGGGTGTTAATGAACATCAATATGATTTTATTTTGCGTAGACGATTTTGGCGTGAGTGGTACACTACAAACTGATTATAAAGAATTAAAAGAACAGTATATATCCAAGTTCAAATTAAATGAAATACATAGTAAAATCGAACATCAGTTACAATACAACTTAAAATAATAGTGAAAAATTTCATTTTCTCTGATATTCCTCTGATAATTGCTCGTTATGCTCGTTAGTAGAGACACGAGCGTGGAGGGATTATTTATGAATAAGGAAATATCAATATGGCGTAATAGCAATTTTATCAAATTTTTTTCTGCTAATACTTTAGCCAATTTAGGAAACTGGTTTGATTTTGTTGGGGTCCTTATTTTATTTAGGTATACATGGAAGGCTGACCCGATGCTGATTGCACTTATTCCTATTATGTATGCCATTCCTAGTATACTTTTAGGACAATTTGCGGGCGTATTTGCAGACCGAAGAAATAAACGAAAAATCCTTATCTATTCTGACTGGTTTCGTGCAGCGTTAACCTTGTTGCTTGTCTTTACGCCTACACCTTGGTTAGCTTTGCCCATCCTATTTTTACGAAACACTGCTGGGGTATTAAGCCTTCCTGCACAGCAAGGATTAATGAGGAGTATTGTGGACGAAAAAAATATCATGCAAGCCGTCACTATTAATGGCAGTTTGTTTCAGTTAGTAAAGGTCATTGGCCCACTTATAGGGGGTTCAGTAGCAGGAATATTTTCTCCCAATGCATCCATAGCACTTAATGCGATAGCTTTCACTATTTCTGGCATACTGCTTACACAAATTAAGGTACAAGAAATCGAATCATATGTAAAAATAGAAGATTCACAATCTGGATTTCTACATTCTTGGCAAGAAGGTTGGCATATTGTATTAAAAAGCAAAATCCTTTTAGCGAGCATAATTTTCGGGATATTCAGTACCTTAACAATACAAATGATTGACGCACAAATTGTTACTTTGTTTAGTGAGGTGTTCCCCAACAAGCCAGCGTTTACTGGCTGGGCAATTTCTGCTATCGGAATTGGTTCCCTTCTTGTAGTCATCCTTCTAACCAAATTTAAAAAAATTTCTAAATTTGGTTGGTTTTTCGGTGTTGGAAGTCTTCTAATTGGTGTAATGACTGGAGGGTTTGGATTCCTATTGCAATACAATTTCATAGCACTTGCTATTATTCTTTCGATTGTTGGTGGAATCGGCAACGGGTTAACGTTTACAGCCATAAATTATCTCATTCAAACGGAACCACCTAAGGAAGCTATAGGTAGAGTTACCGGTATAATCGATTCCTTAATGAGTATCCTTTTTATTGCAGGCCCTCTTCTTGGCGGACTACTCATCACACAATTAGGGATATTAACCACATTTAAAACAATTGGACTTGGACTAACCATTATTGGCATGACAGGTATATTCATGCAACGTCTTATCTGGAAGCAGCCCAAACTGGCAAACGTACAAATGAATGTTAATGAAGGAAATGAATCTTGTTGAAGGTGGGAAGGAATAATAACCACCTTTTTCGCTCACCCAATAACGATTAAAATATCAAAATCCCTCCTTTCAAATTGAAAGAAGGGATTTTTTTGTATATGAAAAGTTTTAAAATAATGCAGAGTAATCCTACTTGCTTGATGCTAACTCTTCAAAAATATTCGTTTCTGTATGGACAAGGAAAATAATTTCACCTTCACTAATCTGCTTCAATACATCCTTAACGGACTTCATTTTTAGATAATCTTCAATAAATTCTTGAATTCTAATAATGTTTACAGAGGTAAATCTCTCTAACCAATACATATGATAATGAAACCTCAATATTTTTCACTCCACTTATATTGCTTTAAAACGTTCTCCTTGTATGTTTAAATAATTTTCCCATTCTTGATAGAAATCAGTTAAATCAAGCTTATCCTTATTTAATATAAAATCCGATGTATCATTAATGAACTTTTTTACAAAAAGATTCTCAATAATAGATATTCGGTCAAAATCATCCCAAATCACAGATACTTTTTCATAAGCACCTTCTATTTCATACGGTACTTCTGCAAATAAAAAATTATATTGTTCCTGATTGTTAAGTAACCAACTTAGTATCAAAAATAACCACTTTTCTTTAATATCAGTAATATCTTGGACTATTTCTTGTTCAGCTAATTCAACTAAATATACTTCTACTAAGGATTCTTCATGTTTGTATAAACTTCCTAATTCAAATAATGTAGTTGAATTCTCCTTTTTTTGTTGTTCAATTAGTTTAACAGCTTTATCAATTGCTGCATCAGGTAAGATGAATCCACACTTAACCCCAAAATATAATTCTC
This sequence comes from Lysinibacillus sp. NPDC097868, assembly GCF_044761135.1. Classification (NCBI taxonomy): domain Bacteria; kingdom Bacillati; phylum Bacillota; class Bacilli; order Caryophanales; family Bacillaceae; genus Lysinibacillus; species Lysinibacillus sp. NPDC097868. Next base: position 1,898,963 of record NZ_JBIWBS010000001.1, read on the forward strand.
TCCATGATAAATCTGTTTTATTGGTAATAAAATCATAGGGTACTACAATTAATAATGAATTTTTTACAACATCATTTTTTTGATTTCCTATTACCACGCTTTAACCCCTTCCTACTCCAATTTTATTTTATTATTCTGCTGCCTATTTTTAAATCGATGATATTGCCATACTTGTAATAAACAAAAACCGATGAATGTACCCAATGGTCCAGAATAAGTTACTGGTCCTCTAATTAATATAAAACTCAAAATAAAACTAGCTGCATATAAAATAGAAAAAATAATAATTGACCATTTGTATTTTGTAAAATAAGCTTTAAAATTCATTGTTCTCTCCTGTCCGTACCGTACTCTCGGAAATCTACCTTTCGTTAAATTAATTATTTAATTATTTATCTTTGCTACCCTTCTAAGAAAAATCAACAAATTTACTGAATAGTTATTTTATAATCAATTCAAAAAAGATTAAACCAAAGAACATACCCACTATCCATAACGCAATGTAAAGTAATTTCACTTTCATACTTTGTATATTAAAGACCCTGCCGGAATAACGATAAATCCAATAAATAATAGGTAATACAAAAAGAAAACAAACAATATATTCTATTGAAAAACTATATTGAAAATCTATATTCCTTTCAGAAATAAAAAATGTTAGGCCTCCTAAAACAAAACCAATTGTATAACTACTTAATAATAAATGAGTTATTGTTCTATTTTTTTCCATTCCTTACTCCACCCATATTTATTTTCATCTCCTGCAATAGAATTCCAGACTATAATCTCTACTTCTTCCTCTATGTATAAATAGATTTCATCAACACTTTCCATTAGGTTAATCGTAATTAAAAACTATATCACACTTTTAATAAAAATATGATAATAAGAAATGAAAATAAATCAAAATGATTATCATATACAAAGATAATTTACAAATCACTGCCACATTCTCATTTATTTTTCGCATATTATTTCTAAAATAAATTTAAATAAAACAAAAACTACAACGAATTCATTAAATACATCAAACTAATTGTAAAAACAGGCACAATAAGGATGAATTTTTTTGTTGAAGCTTTTATAATAGAGTGAGTGAAGACAAAGAGGTGAACGATTTGTTAGATGGTTGGTTTTTATGGTTTATTTTATTTTGGGTAGTCGTCCTTATCTCGCTAATGGCAATTGGCGGATTTTTCATGTTCCGCAAATTTTTAAAGGCATTACCAAAACAGGATGGGAAATCGGATTTAGATTGGCAGGAATTTTATTTAGATAAAACGATTCATTTATGGGGGCAACCTGAGAAGGAACTTCTTTATGAGCTCGTGAGCCCAGTACCTGAGTTATTTAGACAAGTTGCTAAAGAAAAAATTGCGGGTAAAATTGGGGAACTTGCTTTAGAAGAGAAAGCTAAAGCTATTGACAATGACTTAATCATTCGTGGCTATATTCAAGCTACACCTAAACGTGATCATAAGTTTTTACGCAAAAAATTAGATCAACTGCAAATTGATGTTTCCCCGTATGAGCATCTATTTGAATAAAAGAGAGAAAGTGTTAGATTGACTTCAATCAATCTAACACTTTTTTGCTATGGCGTTAATGTCCGCTATGGCGGATGCTTTCCACGGGCACACCGTAAGCCGCAACGCGCACTAACGCGTGGTTTGTTGCGATTTACGCTACGTGCTGTTCCCGCAGGAGTCACCGCCTTCGCTACCATCAACTAGTCTTCTCTGCTAATTTCCCGCTTAAAATACTTTAAAGCAATGTCCCTGCTTCTTAATAAAGCGAACCTGAGTCGATTTATAAATATTGTATTATTTAAATAAATGATCTAACGCTTGATAATCTTGTTGGTAGCGTCCACCGTCTGCTACTTCTGCATGATACAGCGCCTTTAATGCGTAATTTTTTTGCAAATCCATGTCAGCCATCAGCTCTTTTAGTCGATCATGTAATTCACGGTTTTCTTTTACTAGCTGCTGCATCTGTGGTTTAAAATATTTCATGTAATAAACTCCTCATTTTTTAACATGCTTCCTAGTATACCACGATACTGTTGGCTTGTAGCAAAAGCACAATTTATTTCTTCGAGTCGCTTTAACATAAAAAAACTACAACAGCACAAGTGCTAATGTAGTTTTTTTCATTACATACTTTTGAGCGGAATTGTTTTTTTGATTTTTTTAAATTGAATAAGCATAGCAATTCGCCATGGGACTAGCATAGCAAATGCTAATATCCAAAACATGCCTGCTAACTCGCCGACATCTATTGAGCTACTTAATATCATTTTCGCCACAACACGGAATATTAACAGTCCAACTAAAATAAATACAAACGCTTTTGAACGTTTTAAATAAATATCCTGACCTTTTACTTCAAATTTAGAAGTAGCAATTAAAATTGTCGAGAACACTACGCCTACAGCAGCTGCTTCTAAAATTTGCATAGGTGGCACTCGAAATTGTGCAAATAAAAACATTAACGCACCTGAAGACATTGCAATCGGTGGAATAATAATTTTCTTCTCATTTGTAGGTTTTTTGGAAGCCCGCACACGTACTACCATAACGAAGCTACCCATTATAATGGCCATTATAGTCGAACCTATAACATAATAGTGAGAAGGGATATTGCTTAACATAAAAAATCCTCCTCTGATGTTAAATTAGCAATTTTGACCAACTAATTGGTCTGCTATAGCCCTTAATCTTTCCGGTTCGAAAGGCTTCGTTATAAAATCTTTCGCACCACTTTCAAGCGCTTCTACAATTAATTTTTGTTGACCTAAAGCAGTAATCATGACAATCTTTGCATTAGGAAATTCTGGGACGATTCTTTTTACAGCCGCAATACCTGTCATTACGGGCATGGTTACATCCATCGTTACAAGATCAGGTTGTAACTCTCGATACAGCTCTACAGCTTCCTTACCATTCACTGCATTGCCGACTACCTCGTAACCCCATTCATTAAACATATTACTGATTGTAACACGCATAAATAGCGTATCATCCACTACTAAAACTGTAGGCACGTATTCATCTCCCTCCACGTTAAAGTACGGTATGCCCTTAAGTTTAGCAGATTAGAAGCCAATAAATCCACCGAAAATAGGCTGTAATAGTCGTGTGATGTACGTTAAACCGTCGAAGAATAACAATATCCCTACAGCGATCATAATATAGCCGCCGACTTTTACGATTTTTTGACTATGGTTGCGAATCCAATTCATACGTGAAATAAAGAATGATAGCACAAAGAATGGTATCGCAAATCCTAAATAGTAAGCAAACATATAGCTAAACCCTGAAGAAGGATTTGCTCCAGCTAGTGTAATAATGGACATTAAGATAGGTCCTGTACAAGGTGTCCACCCCGCTGCAAATGCAATACCGATTAAAATCGAACCTAAATAGCCGGATGGCCGATTTTTAAATTGGAATTTCCGATCTTTCATTAAAAAATCAATTTGAAGTAATCCTACAATCATTAACCCAAAGATAACAATTAAAATAGCGCCGATTTGACGTAACAATGTTTGATAATTGAGGAAAAACTCTCTTGCTAAAGATGCGCCAAGGCCAATCATTATAAAAATAATTGAAAAGCCTAGTAAAAAGAATAGCGTATGCAAAATAGCACGCTTTTGCATCATGCCCCGTTCAGATTTTAGCTCGTCTAATGTCATTCCCGTTATGTATGATAAAAATGCAGGATACAGTGGGAGCGTACACGGTGAAATGAAGCTTAAAAAGCCTGCGCCAAACGCTAAAAATACGTTAATATCAGTTTCCATATTTTTTCATTCTCTCCTTACAGTTACTGCCTCCATCGTACCAAAAAACAATGGAAATTGCGCCCTTTTAGCTTGTGAACGTTTCATGACGAAAAGCGACAAAAAATGCGAAATATCGATATGTTTATAAATATACTTCTGAATTATGCTCTCGGAGCGTTTTTCTGTCAATGAAATTCACTATTATATCAGAAGTAAAACAGTGTATTTGTTACGAGTGAACGCTTTGCAGTAGTGCTCTCCGCTCCACACGACAAGCCAATCAAAAAAAGACATTGAGAAATCCATTCTCAATGCCTTTCATTAAAACTATTCAATCCCCTTAAGGAATCATCCACACGAGGACATTACTTTGTAAGAATGTTAGTATACAAATAAATAACAGTAGCATAACACTATACTTTAACGCAAAACGTAGTAACTCCGATTCTCTACCGACAAGTCCAACCGCTGCAGCTGCTACTGCGATAGATTGTGGCGAAATCATTTTCCCTGTCACGCCCCCTGAGGCATTAGCAGCTAACGCTAGCACTGGATCCATACCAACAGATTCAGCAGTAACTTGCTGTAACTTGGCAAATAGTACATTTGAAGATGTATCAGATCCCGTAATAAATACACCTAGCCAGCCTAGTACAGGTGCGAAAAATGGAAACATTACGCCTGATTTAGCTAACACCAATGCAAGTGTTGTCATCATACCAGCAGTATTTGTGACATAAGCATATGCTACAACACTACAAATTGTCATAAGTGGAAACTTAATTTCATTTAACGTTTCAAAAAAAGTTTTACCCCATTCGTGCCAAGAAACGTTAAAAATAAATTTAGAAACGAGTGCAGCTAATAATATCGCTGTGCCAGCTGCACCTAACAATTCTAGTTTATAAAATGCTGCTATTGGTTCCTCTGTAGTGCCATTTAATACTTGATTATGTAAAAGCGGTACTTCTACTGTAAATGTCAAGGCTTGTCCTATTACATTGATGCCTTTTAAAATGACATTTGTACCGTCATAATTTCCAGTTAATGCACTTTTAACTAACGGTATTCCCCAACAAGAAATAAAAGCTGTCAAAATGATAAATGGTGACCAAGACTTTAATATTGTGCCTCCACTATATGACTCTTTTGTTGCCGTTGCATCAGCGATCACTTCACGTTCTGAAGCAAAGCGATAAATCGTTTTAGGTTGCCAAAATTTCATAAAAATAGCTAGTGCAAAGAGCGATACTAGTGCAGATAAAACATCGGGTAATTCAGGGCCCAAAAAATTCGAGCTCAAAAATTGCGTCACCGCAAATGAAATACCTGACACTAAAATGGCTGGCATTACTTCCCAAGCTTTTTTAAAGCCAGTCATTATTAACACTAAAAAGAATGGAATAAATACTGCTAAAAAGGGTAATTGACGTCCTACCATTTTTGAAATTTCAAATGCTGCGATGCCTGTTGGTCCTTCCATTGCAGTAATCGGAACACCAATGGCACCGAATGCAACTGGTGCAGTATTGGCAATTAAACAAAGTCCTGCAGCATACAACGGGTTAAAGCCAAGCCCTACTAATAACGCAGCAGAAATAGCAACCGGTGCCCCAAAACCGGCAGCTCCTTCTAAAAACGCCCCGAATGAAAACGCTACCAATAATGCTTGTATGCGTCGGTCTTCCGTAATAGACAAGACTGAATGACGTATAATATGAAAATTCCCTGTTTTTACGGTGATATTGTATAAGAAAACGGAAGTGATAATGATCCAGCCTATTGGTAAGAGTCCATAAACAGCCCCCTGTGTAGCGGACATTATCGCTGTTCCGATTGGCACTTTAAAAGCAATAGTAGCCAAAATTAAAGAAACAAGTAAAGTCGTTAACCCCGCCATATAGCCTTTCATTTTTTTAATTGCTAACGCCCAGAAAAAATAAAGAATAGGTATAACTGCGACAATTGCAGACCAAGTCAAACTTCCCCCAACAGCTGTAAAATTTTGTGTAAATGTCAAGTTACATACCCCCAAATAAAAATTTCTCGCAAATTAATGACTGTAAGCAACAACAAACCACATTTTGATTCGTTGTATGAGTTGCAGGCCAATTAGCTACATGCTCATACCTACGCATTGTCAAAACCTTTGTAGAAACTACAAATGAAGTTATCCCTTTAGCAAACACCTACAAATTATTACAAAACTATTCGTTTAACTTTCCTAAGCCCTCCTAACATCAATAGATTAAGTCATCTGATAACTATATGATAAAATTATAGTAACTATATTTTAAAAATTCAATATTTTTTCATAATTCTTTTAAGCTTATTGAATTAGACATTACCGTAAAGCTTTCATGAATGGTCAATCTAAACTATTCACTTTAAACAGTGAGTAAAAATCTATTCATCATGTATAATAAAATTATAATGCAGAGCAATCGATCGAGATGAATGAGGTGTAGCTCCTTGGAATTAAAGAAAATTAAACAAAAAAAAATATATGAGGAAGTATCAGAAATGCTCTATGAAAAAATTCGAGCTGGTGAACTGAAGCCCGGAGATCGTCTTGATTCAGTAGAGCAACTTGCTGAGCAATTACAAGTTAGTAGATCTGCCATAAGAGAGGCATTATCCGCCCTAAAAGCAATGGGCTTAATCGAAATCAAACAGGGTTCTGGGACTTTTGTAAAAAGCACTCCTTCCCAAAAGCTTGATTTCCCATTTTCAACACTAACTTTAACAAATAAAAAAGATATCTCTCATTTATTAAAAGTACGGAAAATTATCGAAGTGGGTGCTGCCGCAAGCGCTGCCATCCATCGTACAGAAGAAGATTTACAAACAATGCTTCGTATTTTAGATGACATGAAACTTGCACAAGGTGATGGTGAGCTAGGCGAAAAAGCAGACTTTCAGTTTCACGCAGCAATTTCAGAAGCCTCCCAAAATCCCCTACTGGCAACAATTTTAGTCCAAGTATCTGGATTAATGATCGATACGATGAAAGAAACACGCCGTATTTGGCTGTATTCGAAAAAGACAACAAGTGAAAAATTATATGATGAGCATATGCAGATCTTTCTAGCTATTAAGCAACAAAACGAAGAGCTAGCAAAGCATGCGATGTCCTCTCATTTAAGCAACGTCGAGGAAGTTTTAATGCAATACTTCGAAACGAGTCATTAAGTAAATGTAGCTGCCTTTGTAACATGGGTAGCTACTATTTTTTTGAAAATTTGCAATTAACACTTTCAACAATCTAGATGGTTGTAGTATTATTAAAACAATCTATTTACATACCAAGTCATCTGATGACCAGTTGATTAATCGTTTGAATAGGAATTATCACATAAGGAGTGATGAGTATGAAAGTAACACTGTTTGCGACTTGTTTAGTCGATATGTTTCAAGGTGATGTAGGAAAAGCTGTCGTTGAAGTATTAGAGAGACTCGGCTGTGACATCGACTTTCCAGAAAATCAAATTTGCTGTGGACAGCCTGCCTACAATAGCGGCTACGTCCAAGAATCCAAAAATGCTATGAAAAAAATGATTACAGCTTTTGAACATGCAGAGTATGTTGTCTCCCCTTCTGGCTCTTGTGCCTATATGTTTAAAGAATATCCTGAAGTATTTAAAGGAGATCCTATATGGGAACATAAAGCGCAGGCATTAGCAGCAAAAACATACGAATTCACTGATTTTATTGTGAATGTTTTACAAGTTGAAGATGTAGGTGCCCATTTAGAGGGTAAGGCAACTTTTCACACTTCTTGCCATATGACCAGACTGCTTGGTGTGAAAGAAGCGCCTATCAAATTATTAGGGCATGTTAAAGGTTTACAATACGTGGAGCTCCCTGGCAAAGAACGCTGTTGCGGTTTTGGTGGCACATTTTCAGTAAAAATGGGGAATATTTCTGGAGAAATGGTTAGTGAAAAAGTACAAAACGTGGAACAAACAGAAGCAGATATTTTAATTGGTGCGGACGCTGGCTGTTTAATCAATATCGGCGGTCGAATTGAGCGACAAGGGAAACCAATTAAAGTCATGCATATTGCGGAAGTGCTAAACTGCCGATAAAGAGGAGGATAATCGAATGGCAATGAAAACAAGCGATGATAGGTTTAACCAGCGAGTAACGAAAGAGTTAGAAAATACCTTTATGCGTGGGGCAGTATCAAGCGCTCAAGAACGCTTTCAAACACGTCGTTTACAACAAGCTGATGAGCTTGGACACTGGGAAGAATGGCGTTCCCATGGTGAGGAAATTCGACAACATGTACTTGCCAATTTAGATTATTACTTATATCAACTTAGTGAAAATGTTGCAAAACGTGGTGGACATGTGTATTTCGCTAAAACTGCTGAAGAAGCAACTACCTATATCCAACAGATTGCAATAGAGAAACAAGCAAAGAAAATTGTTAAATCTAAATCAATGGTAACGGAAGAAATTAATTTAAACCCTGCTCTCGAACAACTCGGCTGTGAAGTTATTGAAACAGACCTTGGTGAATATATTTTGCAAGTTGGTGACCATGAACCACCCTCTCATATCGTCGTGCCAGCATTGCATAAAAATAAAGAACAAATTCGTGATATTTTTAAAGAAAAACAAGGCTATGACAAAACAGAAAAACCGGAAGAACTGGCACTTTATGTTCGTGAAAAACTACGAAACGAGTACTTAACAGCTGATATTGGTATTACAGGCTGTAACTTTGCTATCGCAGAAAGTGGCTCAATTACGCTCGTTACAAATGAAGGTAATGCTGACTTAGTAACTGCTTTACCTAAAACACAAATTACAGTGATGGGAATGGAACGTATTGTTCCTACTTTCGAAGAAATGGAAGTACTTGTCAGTTTATTAACAAGAAGTGCAGTTGGGCAAAAGCTGACAAGTTATATTACAACGTTAACAGGTATAAAAGATGAGGACGATACAGATGGGCCTGAGGAATTCCATTTAGTTATCGTCGACAATGGCCGTTCGAATATTTTAGGTGGTGAATTCCAGCCTATATTGCAATGCATTCGTTGTGCAGCATGTATCAATGCGTGCCCTGTATACCGTCATGTTGGTGGCCATACGTATGGGTCGATTTATTCTGGGCCAGTCGGTGTTGTACTATCACCACTTTTGGGAGGGTATGATGATTTTAAAGAGTTACCATATGCTTCTACTTTATGCGGTGCTTGCACAGATGCTTGCCCTGTCAAAATCCCATTGCATCAACTGATACATCGGCACCGTCAGGTCATCGTTGAAAATGAAGGGAAGGCTCCAGTGTCTGAAAAACTTCTCATGAAAGCGTTCGGCTTAGGTGCTTCCTCCCCTACTTTATATAAAATGGCGACGAAAATGGCATCACCAGCGATGTCACCATTTACAAAGGATAATAAAATTTCAAGCGGTCCCGGGCCATTAAAAGCATGGACCGAAGCGCGGGATTTCCCTGCACCGAATAAGGAAAACTTCCGTAGCTGGTTTAACAATCGTACTAAAGGAGGGTCTGAATAATGGCAGGAAGCATTCTAAATAGAGATGCATTTTTATCTAATATAGCCAATCAACTCGGACGAGCGCCAAAAACAGAATTAACTAAGCCGATTTGGCAATATCAGCCACAGGACCGTGTTTTAAAAGATGCTACAAAGAATGATTTAGTAGCCGTCTTAGAGGAGCAATGTAAAAATATTAATACAAATATGCTCATAACCAACACAGCTAATCTTGCAGCTGATTTACAGGCAGTCGTAGATATCTACGGTGGTCGCTCTGTCATCACATGGCAAGACGAACGCTTTGATCACTATGGATTATCCCATATGATGTATACACAATGGCCACAAACAAATATTCAACTTTATGTATGGAATGAGACACAGCCAGAGGAAAATATTCGACAAGCAGAAAAAGCAAACATAGGTATAACAATTAGTGAGATGACATTAGCCGAATCAGGTACCGCCGTGCTATTTAGTGATAAGCATAAAGGGAGATCGGTTAGCTTTTTACCCGAAAAGTCGATTATTTTAATTCCTAAAAGTACCATTGTTCCACGAATTACCCAAGCAGCTCGATGGATTAGCAAAAAAGTTCAAAATGGTGAACATATTGCTTCCTGTATTAATTTTATTACGGGTCCAAGTAATTCCGCAGATATTGAAATGATTCCTGTCGTTGGTGTCCACGGCCCTATTAAAGCAACTTATATCGTCATCGAGGATCAATAAACGTAGCACAGGCATGCATGGGAAACTATGCATGCCTGTTGCTATGGTAAAATTTGTATTATTGTAGATAGAACAGACATTAACACCGGGAAAACCTTTCGCTACCGTCATAAAACCCTTGTAATGGCCAGTAAATCCCTACCTATCGCCAGGTAAACCTTCGTTATCGCCAATAAAAATCCTGTTAACGTCAGTAAACCCCCCGTTACCGCTGATAGAATACATTCCTTACTTTTGGGTAATTAATTTGCTACTCTCTCTGTCATCGTCGTTTCATCGTAAAATTCTGGGTGAGCTTCTTTTAAGACAGCTGTGCGTAGTAATACAAGCGTCATAACAACTATAATCGCACTTGTGACAAGTAAAATACCGGTTGCTGGTAACATATCGTACAAAATACCATAAACGAGCATACCAATTGGCATCATAGACATAGCCATCGTTTCCATAAGTCCAAATACACGTCCTCGGTATTCCTCAGATATAAGCTTTTGCATAAATACACCTAGAGGCATATTTACGCCCATTTCAAAAATTGCAAAAATGAAGTAGAGCACAATATAAAAGACAACAATCATGGAATATGAAAAATCCGTAACTAAAGGGATAACCGCAAATGCTAAGCTACTTGATAGCAATAATAAACAAAATTTTGAAAAACGAAGTGGTACTTTAATTTCGCCACGTGTTGCAAAATAGATGGAAGCTACTAGCATGCCAAGCGCACCTGACGCTTCAACAAAACCAAAATGAGTAGGTTCGACCTTGAGTAACTCGATAACCACATACGTTCCACCGACTACGATTGCTGAGAAAAATAAATTAATCCACAATGATAGCCACATCACAACTTTAATAACTTTGTGTTGCTTAATATAGCTAAAGCCACTAACAAGCCCTTTCCATATCTTTTCAGTTTTAACATCGTCCCCTCTTGTACTGTACAACTTAAAATTCATCGTTGCCTCTAAGCAAAAAGCAATCGTATAGGCAATCATATGCACAATTAAAAAAACTTCCATTGAGAAAAATCCGTACATCATCCCACCGATAACCGGACCTCCAACGGCTGCAACAGACATAGACATTTGGTTAAATGACATTGCGCGCTGTAAACGTTCTGGATTTACAAGTGTAGCAATAGCTGAGCTAAAGGTTACACCTGAAAATGCAGAACAGAGTGTATAAAAAACTGTTGTCACATAAATCGCATTGACCGACATACCAAACGTCTCTGTATATAGCAGTAAACCGGCCATCGTCAAAATCGTTCCAGCCTGCGCTAATAAAATCGTTCGTTTTTTAGAATAATTATCTGCTACATAACCGGCTAATGGTGCAATGAGTGCTCGAGGTAATATGGAACATATCATGTTTGTTGCAAAGCTTGTGGCAGAACCAGTCATCGCTAAAATATACAAACTAATACCAAAGGACAACACATGTGACCCTAACATGGCAATCATTTTACTTGCCGTAAAGGTCCACAAATGATAGGTCGCCTTTTTATATTTTGCTGCTTCATCCATCGGAAAAAACCCCTCCATATTTTAGTTAAATTTAAAAGTTTAATTTTATTAAACAAAATATACCACATCACTTGCTTTCCTCGCAACAAAAAGTTTAATATAATTAAACAAACTGAGATTTATGGGTCTTCCCTAGCACTCTCAGTTCTTTTGGGTAAATGTATAGACTTTGCGAAGAATAGTTATTATTGTTAATAGTGTAGAAAGGAGGCGAGGCAGTGGACTCTTTAGGCATGAGGATTCGCAAATTACGAAAAGAACGAAAATTAACATTAGAGGCACTTGCTGCCGATCGTCTAACAAAAGGTATGCTAAGTCAAATAGAAAATGATAAAGCGAAACCTTCTATGGAAAGCTTAGATTATATTGCGGAACGTCTTGGTGTGAAAGCAAGCGAATTGCTCGAACAAGTGACATCATCTGATATCCGTCATCTTTTGGAGCAAGTAGAAATTATGTTTGCCGAGGTAAAGTTTGGCGATGCGGACAACCATCAGCAAATTGTTGATATCATTCACCCATACATAGACGATTTACCTCTTAGCTATGAAGCCGGGCGTTTATTATATATTTATGCGAATGCGCAGTATGTGGCAGGTTTAACGACATGGGAACCACCGCTTCAACAAGCACGCCGAATATTTAAAGAAATCAATTTGTGGAGTCATTGGTTCAAAACCTACATGCTCCAGCTTGGCATTTTATCAGAAAATCGCTTATATGACGAAGCTTATCGATGTATTTTACAAGTGAAAGAGGAAGTTGCCCGCGAAAACTATCAGCTAGATTCACGTGATACGGGGAAATTGGCTTATTATATTAGTATTTTTCAGCTAGCCATTGGTGAGCATGAGGCGGGTAAAAAATTAATTAACGAAACCATTGAACATGCTCATCAAAACCAATTGTTTTATCATATCGATGATTTATACCGCATTGGTTCCTATTGCGCCATGATTGATGGTGATTTCGAGCAGGCTGACCAAATGATGATGAAGTTGGAGCAGTATCGTATTTTTGTTGAACAAGATGATGTCGACGCCTTTATATACGTCTTAAAAGCCCATTATTATAACAATTATACACATGAGTATGATAAAGCATTAGTTGAAATTGAACATTTTAATGCTCTTACAGATTCAACAAAACTAAATAAAAACTTTTATTATGCTGAAAAGGGAAAATCATTGTATTTACTTGGTCGTTATTCAGAATCACTTGCAGTATTTAACTACTTTACAGAAATACCCATTTTAGTTTCACACCCTTATGATTTGCTAAGTATGAATGAATGTTTCTCCTATAAAGCGCTATGCTACGCACAGTTTGGCGAGCTAACAACTGCTTACGAAATTGCCAAAAAAGCATATATTGATTCGAAAGATTTAATCGACCTACCTTATAAGCAAAAAATTGAGGAAACGTATTTTACGATTAAAGCACAAATCGATTCTTAAATGGCCCGTAGAAGCTGTTGATTTCCGCTACGGGCTTACGTTTTCCGTGGGCACAACGTAAGCCGCCCCCCTCGCTAACGCGCGGTTTGTTGCGTCTGACATTCTGTGCGTTCCCGCTGGAGTCGCAGCCTTACGCTCCAATCAACTGAGAGAATTTTTATTTTATGACCACTAAAAGGACAAAGCATCAAGAGTTCACTGCTTGATGCTTGTCTACATGCTGAAAGGACTTGTAGAAAACTCTACAAGTCCTTTTCGTTACGCAGATTTATGATGTGCTTTTCTAATTTCTATAATTTTTGAACCTGAGAACAATAATAAGGCTACCCAAATAATACTGAATGCCAGTAGTTCAACTTGACTGAATGGTTCTTTATAAAGTACCACGCCCAAAATTAAAACAATTGTAGGCGCTACATATTGTATAAAGCCTAATAGGTAAAGCGGAATATTTTGAGCACCTTTAGCAAATAAAACTAAAGGCACAGCTGTCACAATACCGCTTACAATCATTAATACATCTGTGTGAGTATTCACATGTAAGAAAGATGCTTGGCTTGTTGAAAATAAATAGACGTAATAGCCTAACGCAAATGGAAGAATAAACATGGTTTCAATGGCTAGACCCCTTGTTGCATCAAGGGTAATTTTCTTTTTTAGTACCCCATAAATAGCGAAAGTTAGGGCAATTAAAATTGCCACCCAAGGTACTGTACCATAATTTACAGTGAGTATGATAACCGCAATAAACGCAATGGCTGTAGCAACCCATTGTGCGCGACTCAATGTCTCTTTAAAGAAGACAACACCAAAAATGACCGACAATAGTGGATTAATATAATAGCCAAGGCTTGTCTCAATCAAATGTTCATGAGTTACAGCCCAAATATATAAATACCAATTCATTGAAATGACAAAAGATGCACAAGCTAACTGCCAAAAAATCTTCTGGTGTGTCCATAAATATTTTAAATCAGCTAATAAATCTTTGCGCATACCAAAAATAATGACGGCTAGTACTGTAAAGACGAAGGACCATATTACACGCCCTAATAAAATTTCCATACTTGGCACATGCTCAAGTAGTTTCCAGTAAAGTGGGAATGCTCCCCAAATGGCATAGGCAAAAAACGCTGCCAATACCCCTTTTTTTTCATTTGACATTGTCTTTAATTCTCCTACTCTTCTTAAATCAATTATGACACTCTCGTAATTTCACAAGTTCGACGCTTATTCATAATGTGAAAGAATAGACTAATTATAGGACTTTGACTGGCAACTGTAAATGCACAATTTTACTATGAACATATTGTTTATTGCTAAAACACCAGACATTAAGCTTTATTTTCGCTTTCCAGCTCAGAAATATATTTTCGCACCATACTATAACTAATATCCGGATTAATTTGACGCTTAATGCGAATATGAATTTCTTTTATGCCTACCCCCTGCTCCCGCATATCTCGAATCATCGATTTTAAAGGACCTGAGAGAGATTCCCTAGACAGAGCCGTGTATTTACTAAGCTCAATCAGCAAGTCGGTATTTTGTCGGCGGAGCTCCTTCAGCTCGTCGACGGCACAATTATACTCCGTTAGCTTTTTTTGTAACACTGCATTTTGTTGTATCAATTTTTGCATGTCCTCAGTAAGCTTAGTATTTTGTTTTTTTAAATTTTTCCGCTCTTGCTCCAATACAAGTTGCTTCTCATCTAAATCAATATGCATGGCATTAAACAATTGTTCAATATGCATTAATTCTTTATAGCGACTTTCCGTTAACATCATAAGTGTTTCTGTCGTTTTGACAGCAAGTGTGCCATCTTGCATTTTTTCACATGATAATGCTGATAAATCCATTTTGTTCGTCATTTTTTTCTCACTCCATTACTAAATTGTTCGTGTAATGGGATTACTTTGTTTAACATCCTTCAGCTTCCTTTTATATGATAATCATTCTCATTTATCTTATCATAATGAGAAAAGCACATTTTGTCAAAATAAAAAAGCTCCCTGTGTACAATACAAGGAGTCCTTAGCACTATCCTACCTAAAAACCTTCGTTGGATAAATGCATCACTTTCTTTCATTAATTAATAATTTCTGAATCTGCTTTTTTATATTTCCGGAACTCAATCCTCCGTGGTAACAAACTACAGATTCAATGTCTAGGTTTAAATATTTCTTTAAAGATTGTTGTGCAACCTTTATATCCAATGTCGTTGGAACATGAATTCCCTCCAATTTGCCGTTTACACTATACATCGAATCTCCAGCAACAAGCGTTTTACTTTGTTTCAAATATAAGCTGATATGACCAGGTGTATGCCCTGGCGTGTGGACAATACGAATTCCTCCACAATACGGCAATTCTTGACCATCTTTTAAAGTGTCATTCACTATTCCCTTAGGTGGGCTTTCTATGTGTCCATCTTTCAAAAGAGGTAAATCTCCCTGAATATAAGGCTTATCTAGTGCGTGCGCATAAACCTTAATATTACTTCCACAAGCCTGCAATATTTCAGGGAGGCTGCCAATATGATCTATATCCTGATGAGTTAAAATGACAACTTTTAGTTTATCGAACGACACCCCTACCTTCTCCATTGCTACGCGCAAATCTTCAAATTGTCCCGGGAATCCAGTGTCTATTAAAACAGCCATGTCCTGTTCCCATAAAAGAGTTGGAAAAATGATAATCCCATTAAAATCAATCTCGAGAATCTTTACACCCTTAGAAACTTCCATTTTTTGTACTCCTTTATCAATATATTTTTCGATGTAAAAAATTGTTTTCTAATACAAGAAGATCAAGGTCAATTTTTAACATCCTTAAGAACAGTCCCCTTCCGCCAAAGCAAATCCCGCAATGTTTCAAAATTGACTAAAACCGTACCTACAATAATCGTCACAGTACCTATGACTGTTAGCCAAGAAATATATTCATGATAAAAAAGTACACCTAATATAACGGCAATTAATGGTGAGATATATAGCCATGTAGAAGGAAAAATAGGATTTGTCCGTGTGACAAGCCAATAATACATGCTATGGCCAATCATTGAGCCAACAATCGTTAAATAAAGAAGAGAGCCCATTGAAGCTGAGCTTACAAGATAATCAAGCTGAATGTTCTCGGTAAAAAGGGATAAAACGATTAATAAAATCCCACCATGCATCATTTGCGCTGCATTTAAAGCAATCGGTGATGTCGTATCATATTTTTGAACGACATTCTTCGTATAAATTGTTCCCGCTGCATAAAAAACTTCTCCAACTATAATGGCAAAACAACCGACCATCCAGAAAGAACTTATTTCAATTGAAAAACTAGGTAAAATCAAAAACGTGACACCAATGACTCCGACAACACAGCCAATGAATGAGTTGCGATTTCCTTTTTGTTTTAGTATGAATGACTGAATAATGATAATCATCATCGGACCTGTAGCAGACAAAACTGCTGCAATGCCTGATGTCACATATTGTTCTGCCCAGTATAATGCGGCAAACGTGCCAAAGGTTAAACCCACCCCTGTAAAAAACATCTCCTTCCGAAAGAATAACCCTATTGTCGTTTTTCTTCGCCAAACCATAAAACTAAATAGCAGCAAGCCAGCAATGAAAAAACGAAGTCCAGCTGATAAAAATGGAGGCACTCCTGCATCCACACCAATTTTAATCGCTAAAAATGTCGTTCCAAAAATTAAACACATAAAGAAATAATTAATCATAACCATAGCAAACTCCTCCTCTTTTTCTATCATAAAAGAAAGAAGATAGAACAGATTGAAAAAGATAGAACAGACTCGATTAGGTCATGGTACAATCGTTATGAATAGGAGGAATCGATGTGAGCAAAGCGTTACAAAATGAAGATTATCTATTTAAAAAAGTATATGATTATGTACTGCACCGAATAGAACGTAATGAATGGAAAGAGCATGAAAAGATTCCTTCCGTCCGACAATTAGCATTAGAAATGAATATTCATCGATTAACTGTATTAAAGGCTTATCGTTTACTAAAACAACACGACAAAGTTTATGTAAAAGATAAAGTAGGTTATTTTGTCCAATGTGATTTAACAAAAAATTCCGAACTCTCATATCAGGACAATCCAATTATTTCTGCATATGTACAAAAAAATCATTTATCTGAAATCCATCAATCACCTGTTTCCTATAACTTTTCTCAGGCGTTAATTGATCCAAATCTTTTGCCTAATCATTACTTTTCAGATTACGTGAAGAAAGTGTTTGACCTTTATCCCAAAGTACTTGCAACCTACTCCACTGTGCAAGGTGATTTAGAGCTACGTGAAACACTTACTCAATATTTTATCAACCAATATAAAACGCATCTCCATGCAGATAATCTATTAATTACTTCTGGCTCACAGCAAGCGATTCACATAATCGCTCAAACGTTTATTAAGCCAAGAGACGTCGTTTTATTTGAACGGCCAAGCTATAGTGCGGCGATTGATATTTTTAGAGCACAAGGAGCACACATTGTAACGGTTGACATCCATCCAGAGGGGTATGATTTAAATCAAGTTGAATACTATATGAAACAATACAAACCACGCCTATTTTATGTCAACCCAACATTCCATAACCCGACTGGTTATACTGTTTCAGTCGAGCAGCGTAAAAGATTAATAGAATTAGCAGAACAATATCGATGTCTATTAATTGAGGACGATGCCTATCACGACATTTACTTTGACTATGCTCCACCACCACCCCTTTACACATTTGATACAGCGGGAACTGTCATTTATATCCGAAGCTTTTGCAAATACATTTCACCAGGTTTGAGAATTGCGACCGTTATTTGTCAACCATCATTAATGAACTTACTATTAACAGAAAAATCGTTAGCTGATAATGGCTCTCCGCTTCTCAATCAAAAAATTTTTCTCCATTACTTTTCATCACTAAGGTTACAACAGCACTTGGAGAAAATTCGGATCGCCCTACAAATACGAAAAGAAATTATGGAGGAAGAGCTAGCAGAAACAGGTTGGCAATGGGTCAGTCCAAATGGTGGTCTAAATTTATGGGTGCAGCTCCCTGATCAACTTTCAACTGAAATATTATTATCGAAAAGTATCGAACAATCTATATCCTTTGTGCCAGGTCAAATATGCGATCCATTAAAACAACAATCTTCTTGGATACGTTTAAGTTATTCTTATGCAAATGAAAAACAAATAAGAGAAGGGATCAAAAGGTTGATTACAGTCGCACAATCGCTTACTACGTGATGGTTCTTGGAAACGAGGTACTCAGTTGTTAATGCTCACCTTACATTTTTATCCCTTTGACTTTCGACTGCTTGATTTTAAGAAGATATTGTTGCTGAAATAAAAAAGCTCAAATAACTAGTAAGTTATTTGAGCTTATTCTATCTATCATTCTACATCTTGTCTTAACGATTGAATTTCTTCAAACGTTAAGCTTGTTAACTCCATAATCTCTTCATTGCTATTTCCTTTTACTATCATCTTTCTTGCAATGGCTTTTATACCTTCTTGTATGCCTTCTTGTATACCTTCTTGCATTCCTTTTTGAATTCCTTTTTGAATTCCTTTTTCAAACCCTGCTTGTTCTGCATGGTATTTTGCATCTTCTAATGTTGCCACTTCGTCAATCATAAATTTGACTCGTGATTCGTACGCAATAATGGATTCTGGATCTTGACTTAGTTCTTCCCACGCTTCAAACGCTGCACGTAAGTTTCTGTCTTTCATCGCTAATTCCTCCAATACTTTATAGATATCTTCATATACTTTCTGCTTGCGACCATCTACCATTCCAAGCAATAGCAACCATTTTACGATTATATCTTCAATAGGATTTAGTTCTTCCATTAGCCAAGCCTTTAAAAATTTATTCATTTCAATGAAATGAATTTCTAAAACATCATCTGATTTTTGTACACGCTGTAAAGTCTTATCTTCATACAAATGATACGTACTATGATAATGAGCAATATTTTTGAACAATGTAAAATCACAAATATTAATTGTAATAGTTGGATTCAGTGTATAATAACCTTTTCCTTTTTGTAACTGCAAATTATACAGCCTTGACCAATAAAATAAAGTTCGTTTGAACATGTCATTTTTATTCGCTAATTGTATTTCTATATTAATTATATCTTCTTTTTCTGTTTTTACGACAATATCTAAGCGGGATTGTTTATCCTCTTTATACTCCCCACCTACTTCATGGTTAATAAACGTTATTTCTTTTATTTCTTTTATTTTGTTGCTACCTGTCCGGTTTAATATAGCATTCAGAAAAACAATTGTTAGCGCTTTATTTCGTTCACTACCAAAAAGCTGCTTAAAAGCAAAATCAATCTTTAAATCCATTAGGTTTTTTAGTGGTATTCGACTAAGAACTTGATACTTCATTACTCATCAACCCCTGTCCTAAATATTATATCCTGCTTCTAATACTATTTTTATTAGTCTATTTGGTTTTGTTTAACTGTGACATTCGTCAATTTCTTATATTATTCATCGTTCTTCTCATTCACAAACGAGTAAAAAATTGATCACGTCACTGATTGCTTTATTCAAAATCTTCATCATCTGGTATATGATAATCATTCTCATTTATTTTATCGTAATGAGAAAATCCATTTTTGTCAAAATAAAAAAGCACCCTGTTTATATGCAGGGAGGACTAGCTTACAATAGTAAATAGCAGCAAAGACTTTATTGGAAATATACTGTAAACGCGATTCTATTATCGAAAATATCTACAAAAAAATCATCTTAGCTCTTAGAATACTAAGAGGTGAGATGATTTTTAATCAAACTTTCCTATATAAAAAATCTTTTTACTTCTATTAATACACTCTATAAGTTTTTTGATGTTAGAACCCTCAAACAGTATTAAATGAAATTGCCATACTACACTGTTGGATTTTCTAGTAAAATAGCAATACCTTGTCCGCCACCAATGCATAAGCTTGCTACGCCGTATCTAACACCTCGTTTTTGCATTTCTAATGCAAGCGAATAAGTAATACGTGCACCACTTGCACCGACTGGATGCCCAAGCGCCACTGCTCCACCATTGACATTAACTTTTTCTTGATCAATGCCTAATTCCTTTAAAACTGCTAATGACTGTGCAGCGAATGCTTCATTTAGTTCAAACAATCCGATATCCTCTAAAGTTAAATTTACTTTTTTCAATAATTTACGAATCGTCGGAGCTGGGCCAATTCCCATAATTGTTGGATCGACACCTGCTGTTGCTGAAGTGACGATTTTTGCTAATGGCTTTAACTGATGCTCCTGTAAGTAAGCTTCCGATACAAGAACGATTGCTGCGGCACCGTCATTAATACCACTTGCGTTCCCCGCTGATACCGACCCATCTTTTTTAAATGCTGGTTTTAGTTTTGCTAAGGCTTCCATCGAAATTTCTTCGCGTATATGTTCATCCTCAGTTATCTCAATCATACCTTTATGTGTCTTTATTAATACTGGTGCAATTTCCTCTGCAAAACGACCTGAACGACGAGCTTCCGCTGCACGTTTATGTGAGTTGTAGGAGAACTCATCCTGTTCTTCACGTGATATTTCATATTTCTCCGCTAAGTTTTCAGCCGTCATCCCCATGCCACATCCTGCAACTTCATCGTATAAAGTCGCCCACAACATATCTTCTACGATCGGTGCTTTATTGGGAGATCCAAAGCGTGTACCTCGTAATACTTGAGGTGCTTGGCTCATATTTTCTGTACCTCCAGCAATTGCTGCTTGAATATTTCCAAGTTCAATTTCCTGTGCTGCAGAAACAATTGCTTGTAAGCCCGACCCACATAAACGGTTAACCGTAAGCGCAGTACTGTCCTCCGATAAACCACTTTTTAATCCGATATGTCGTGCTAAATATGCCGAGGAACTTGTTGTTTGAATGATATTACCAAACACGATTTCTTCAATCTGATTTGCCTTCAGCCCTGAACGTTGTAATGCTTCTTTTACAACGACAACACCTAGATCGATATCAGTTGTATTAGCAAAGGCGCCTCCAAAAGAACCAAATGCTGTTCTACTACCATTTACAATATAAGCTGACATGGTTAATCCCCCTTTTTTACATACCACCCGAAACATTCAGTGCTTCGCCCGTTATAGCCGTTGCATGTTTTGAAGATATGAAGTATACACTATCTGCAATTTCTTCAGCTGTAATAAAGCGTTGCATTGCTTGCTTTGGATATACAATTTCGTTTAACGCCTCTGCTTCAGTCATGCCTCTACTTTCTTCAAGATCTTTTAATTGTTTCACCAGTAAAGGTGTTTTCACCGGTCCTGGTAGAATCGCATTTACCGTAATCCCATGCGCAGCACCTTCAAGTGATGCTACACGTGTTAAACCAATTACACCGTGCTTCGCTGCCACATATGCCACTTTTTCTGGTGTTGCCAGCTCACCATGAACCGAAGAAATATTAACAATACGACCATGTTTTTGCTTTTTCATATACGGGAATACATATTTCGTCATTAAGAACGGTCCTTTTAGCATGACACTTTGAAGTAAATCCCACTTATCTTCTGGAAAATCTTCAATTCTAGCACGGTGTTGTAAGCCCGCATTATTCACTAGCACATGGAGTTCGTGATTTTCACAAATACGATTTATTACTTGCTGAACCGAATTTGCGTTTGAAACATCTAACTCAACTGCTTTAACCATTCCTGGATATAACTCTGCCACTGCCTGTGCAGCTTCTAACTTTACATCGGCAGCGAATACGTAATCTCCTTCAGTTACAAACTTTTCCACCATTGCTGATCCTAGACCTCCACCTGCACCTGTCACTAAAATATTACGCATGTTCAATCCCCCTTTGAATAGTAGTAAATGTTTTTAGCTGTTGAATTAATGAACGATCACGCTCAATTACGTATTCATCTAAACCTTTCCCAGGATATTCAAAGAAACCTTTAGAAGATTTGACACCTAGATAGCCCTGTTCAGTTTTATCATTAATCACACTATACGAGCGAACTTTCGATTCAATTGCTGGCTGTAATTGATCCAATACTATGCCCCAAACATCCAATCCACCAAAATCGATGATCTTCAATAAACCACTAGAGGCAAATCGGAAACCTGGACCTGCGAATATTGCTTTTTCTAGATCCTGTTCTGACACAACACCATCTTCTAACATTGCTAATGCTTCACGTGCTAATGCTACTTGAATACGATTTGCTACTAAGCCTGGTACTTCAACACGAACGTTAATTGTTACCTTGCCCACTTTTTTCATCAATGCGTCAACTTCATCGTATGTCTCTTGCTTTGTATCAGGACCTTTAAGCAGTTCCACAAGCGGCACAATATGCGCAGGGTTAAAAAAATGTGTAAGCATCACTTTATCTTTTCGCTTCTCTACATAATGAACGATTTCTGAAAGTTTTAAGCTTGAAGTATTTGATGTCAAAATTGTATGAGCAGCGCAAACCTCATCAAGCCGCTTAAAAATTTTCTGCTTGAGCTCAAGATTTTCCGTGGCAGATTCTATGACCAAATCACAATCAGCAAGCTCTTCTATTTTTGTAGTAAATGTTAAACGTTCAACAATCGTTTTATCCGAATCTTCGAACACTGTCCCCTCCTCCCTAAAAATTGTCAGATACGTATTCAGTTTTTCATTAGCTAATCGTAGAGATTCTTCGCTAATATCTTGTAAAACAACAGGTATTCCATTCGTGATAAATTGAAAAGCAATACCAAACCCCATTGTTCCGGATCCTATAACCCCAATTTTTTGAATCATCTTCCTTCCCCCTTAAGTATTAATATAATAAAATTGCTGCTATTAGCATTGGAATACTTGCAATTAATGGTGCAATAACCGAAACCACAAAGATATGTTTATAAGCATCCTTATGGGTTAACTTTGAAGCTACTAAAATTGTAATAACTGCACCATTATGCGGTAGCGAGTCTAGTCCGCCCGAAGCAATTGCTGCTACTCTATGCATAGCATCAGGATTTAAACCCATTTTCAAGTAAGTCGATGATAACGCTTCCATTGCAATTCCTAGCCCACCACTTGAAGATCCGGTGATTCCAGCAAGTGCCGTTGTTGCTAGGAAAAGTGAAATAAGCGGACTACCTGGAATTTGCGCCATCGCTTCATTAAAAATACTGAAACCAGTGGTAATCGCTATAACCGAACCATAACCAACATCCGCACTCGTATTAATAATTGGCAGTACCGCTGATACAGCGCCTTCGTTAAGTGTATTTTTTTTGACTTCAATGTATTTCCAGAATAAGACGGTTGTTAATAATACAACGCCCATTAGCGTGTAAATGATTTCAACCTTGAAAATATTCAATGCGATTAACAAGGCAATTGGCGGAATTAAACTTAAAAATGCATTTGGTAATGTACGCCCCTCGTAAATATCTTTAATACCATCTTTGCCATTATTATCAGGGTTTGTCATACCTGCATAGGTTTCCTTGCGTTGTTCTGAACGTTTTAACGCAAATTTCATATACCATAGGTTTATCGCAATAACGAAAACCGCTGCGATAATCCCTAATAATGGAGCTGCTGTAACCGATGTACCAAGGTAGTTTGTCGGGATAATGTTCTGTACAGAAGGGGTACCTGGTAACATCGTCATTGTAAAGGTCCCAATCCCTGTAAAAAACGCTGCCATAAATAGATGCCACGGAATATCTAACTCTTTAAATAATGGCTTCGCTATTGGTAATACTGCGAAAATAACTACAAATAAACTTATACCACCATACGTTAAGAACGCACAGATAACCATAATTGCTACTAACACTTTATATTTACTATTTTTTCCGATAATTCGAAGTAATAGATTGGCGATTTGACGAGCCGCTCCACTATCATCCATTAGCTTACCGAACATTGCTGCAAACAAAAAAATTAGAAAATAATTTCGAACGTAATTGATAAACCCAGTCATATACGTTTCTTGGAACGTTTCTAAAATCGGAAACCCATTCGTCACCATAACGAATAAACTTACAACCGGAGCAATAATGATAATACTAAATCCTCTTAGTGCTAATACGATTAATAAAATTAATGAAATTGTAATCGTAATTAAACTCCACATAGGCTTCCTCCTTCAATTAGATACTAATTTTTCGTTTTAATGGTAATCCAATACGTGATTCTAATTCTTCAAATGTTAAATCCCCATAAATATCCTTTATGAAAATCTCCCCATTTTGGAATAAAAAGTTCGCATACTCCGTTACCAGTTGGTTAACACGCCGTTCACCGCTAGAATCCAATGTTAAAGTTTCTACTAGTTTAGAAGAACCATTTTTGGTGAAAAGGGTACTTGCTACAATTACCTTCTTCGCACCAGCGACTAAATCCATTGCGCCCCCGACACCTAAAATGGGTTGATTCGGTACAGACCAATTCGCAATCTCGCCATAACGGTCAATCTCAAGTGCTCCTAGAACAGCTACATCCACATGTTTACCCCGTATCATCGCAAATGAGAAAGCACTATCAAAGAATGCTGCTTCTGGCGTAATTGTGACAGGAGCTTTCCCAGCATCTATTAAATCTATATCTTGCTCATTTTCTTTAGGTGGTGGACCCATGCCGATTAAACCGTTTTCAGTTTGGAAATATATCTTTTTATTATCAATATATTTTGAAACTAGCGTTGGAATTCCCACGCCTAGGTTGACTACATCGCCATCTTTTAGCTCACGTGCAATATGCATAGCAATTATTTCTCGACTATTTAGCTTCAACATAGGCCCCCCCTTGTTTGATGTATTTACTTTTAATAACGTAATCTACAAAAATATGGGGTGTTATAATTTCTTCAGGATTTAACTCCCCTATTTCAACGATTTCATCGACTTCCACAATGACTGTTTCTGCAGCTGTTGCCATTATTGGGTTGAAGTTTCTTGCAGTTGTGTGATAAACCAGATTGCCCGCTTTATCGGCTTTCGCTGCTTTAATGAGGGCAATATCCCCTTTGATTGCCTTCTCAAATAAATAACGAACACCATCAATCTCTCGAACTTCCTTTCCTTCTGCTAGTCTTGTTCCCACACCAGTTGGCGTGTAAAAACCACCGATGCCAGCGCCTCCACTGCGAATTGCCTCTGCTAAAGTACCTTGGGGCATTAAGTCAATTTTCAAATTTCCCATTGACCAAGCCCTTATAGCTTCTTTGTTAATCGTGAAAAATGAACCAATTGCTTTATCGATTTTTCCTGCCTCGAACACTTTATAAAGACCTTTCCCTTCATCCCCAAGATTATTGCTGACAACTTCATAATTTCCTGCTTCAAACTTCGCAACAGCATCTAATAATGTTAACGGTGTACCTGAAATGCCAAAACCCCCGACTAATAGACGCATAGAATCCTTAAACAAAAATTCTAGCTCTTCAGCTTTTCTCAGTTTTTCCACTTTTACTATCACTCCTTATTAGACTAGACTATAGTCTGATGATATAATGGGAATAAATAATAGTCAAATATTTTAGAAAATTCTTTCTTTAAGGAGCGAGAAATAATGGATTTAGAGAATAAAACAACAAAAGGTATTCAAACACAACTTCACATCATGACCGTAGCACTCGAATTATTTAAAAGGCTTGGCTACGATAATGTTTCCGTGGATCGAATTGTCAAGGAAAGTAAAACATCAAAGGGGTCCTTTTATCAACATTTCCCATCTAAATCAAGCATTTTCATGATGCGTTTTATGGAAATGGACAAAAGTTATGTACATATCTATGAGGAATTAAAGCTACAATATACTTTAGCAATAGAACGGTTGGAAGCCTTCTGTCTAGCCGTATTCCGTTGTATAGAGGAAGAAATGGGAAAGGATTTAATGCGCGTTATTTACTCCGCAGCAATCATAAGTAATGAGCATACTTTCTTTACAAATGAAAATCGTAAACTGTATGTCATTCTTTACCAAATAATTGAAGAAGGAAAAGAAGATAATTCCATTCGACACATTGATTCTACGGAAAAATTTTTTCAGATGATTGTACAAAGTTTGATGGGAGCCATATATTATTGGGGGTTGCAGTTAGATGATGTTAAATTGGAGGATTTAGGAAAACCGCTAATAAAACACCTAATAACTAGTCTACGAAACTAGATAAATCCTATAATTTGCAATCCATTAGTCTTTGAAATAATAGTGTTCTAAATCGTTATTATTGTTCAACTTTCTTTGAAACTGAGAAAAATGTTTTAAATTACCCAAAGTACATTAACCCCAATTTTAGTAAAGAAAAAAAGACAGGAAACATACTCTATTTTTAGAGTTTGTCTTCTGTCCCATGTTTATCATTACATTTTTTTTAATTTTTCATATTCAAGCTGTAATTTTTCGATACGTTTGCGGCCTTCCTCGCGGTTTCTCGCAGTTTCTGCTTGAATTTGCTTTGTTTCTTGGATACCGGCCATAATGGTTTGCCATGTTGTTTCAATTGTTTCAATTTTAATGCTTGGGCTACCTGCAGCGCGTGCAATATTGACACTGTTTTTGCTAATGTTTTCTGCATTGCGCACAAGCATTTCATTTGTGCGACGATCCAGTTCACTCATTGAATCTGAGATAAGCTTTTGGCGCTTTAATGTTACGGCGTGGATTAAACCTTGTTTGAAAATTGGAATAGTCGTTACAAATGCAGAGTTTATTTTTCCGATTAGATGGTTATTACCTTGCTGCATTAAGCGAATTTGTGGTGCAGATTGGAACGATACTTGCTGTGCCATTTCTAAATCATAACGTCGTTGCTCAAGTAATTCTACTGCACGTTGCATCGTTTCAAATTCCATTGCGGCTAGTTGGTCACCTGTTTGCGCTTTTTGCTCTAACATTGGTAACGCAGCACGAACTTCATCTGCCTTTACTTCAATCGCCGCAATAAATTTACTTAATGTTTGGAAATAATCTAAGTTTTGGTCGTATAAGTTTTCCAGGTCGATAGTATTACGTTTCATTTCAACTTCATACTTTTGAATTTCACGGTAAATCACATCAACTTCTTTATTCATGCTGTCATATTTAGATAAAAATCTTTCTAATTGTTCTTTTCCTTTGCTGAACAGCTTTGTAAGGAAGCCCGATTTTTTCTGTTCTGCAAAATCTTGCGGATCGAATTTATCCATCACTTTATTTAAATTATTTAACAATACACTGGATTCTTCCAGCTTACTAGCTCTCATTGTTGCTAGCATTTTATCTGAAAATGTAGAAATGCCATTCGCCGTTTCTTTTCCTAGCTCTAACATAGCGATTTGGTCTTTTACATCAATTTTTTGAGCAAGTGCATGAACCTCTGGATCCTTCTTTAAAACAAGCTGATTTTGAGCAATTTGTGATAGCTCTTGCTCAGAAATCAATGTTGGTGTATGCACTGGTTCAGCATGCATTAATGGGTTAGGTTGTAATTGTGGACTTTCAGTTGCGAATGGATCTTTTGATTTAAATAGGTCATTGTTCATTTCAGACATAAGTAATACCCCCTGCGATTAATCTCTTCTATTACATACGATTAGTAGATGAAAAAGTTTCATCTGTTTTAGCAATACACGTTCGATTTAATTAAAGTTTCGGTCTAATGGGAAGTTTGAGTGGGCGGTATTTACCTTCATTCACAAAGCATTCCATCATTCCTTCTCCTCAAATTATAGCCTGTTTGAACTGAAAATTCGACTGAATCTTCAATTCGCCTTACATCTTTTCTAAAAATTAGTATATTGATGTCGAAAACAGATACATCCTAATAGCTGTCAGACTGTAGTCAATAGCCTAGAGAACTCAACTACATTAACCATTTTGTATTTATGAACGTTTTCCTGTTCCTTTGTATGCAGGTTAGGAGTAGCAATTATTTCAGTTAATTATACACGTTGATTGAAGTGAAAAGCGCGACACTTCAGCAGGAACAGCTCGAGCTTAAAATCCCTTTTTAAGGCGCTCATCGTAGTTGGAGCCGTGCCTGCGATAAGGGAGCGATTGGAACGGAAATCAACGTATTCTTTATTTATTTAAAAAAGCAGCTACATGTAAATAGCTGCTTTCCATCATTATGTTGTTACTTTTAATACCGTTTTGAACTTTTGAATCACGCCGCCTGTACTATATGTCAAGACGCTACGTTTGTAGAACGATAAGCTAAATAAATATGCAACAATAATTGTCACAACTAAAATGCCAAGTGATAGTAAAGGCTCAATCATACCTATATCTGTCGCTCCAATACGCATTGGCATCACCATACCCGATGTGAATGGAATATAAGAGAAAACTTTAATAATAATTGTATCGGGATTACCAATTCCCGAAAGCATTACATAAAAGCCGATTAAGGTAATCATCATTGCTGGCATTAGCACTTGACCGGCTTCCTCTACTTTAGACACTAATGAGCCGAATAATGCGCCAACAATCAAGTATAAAACAATTGTTAACAGTAAAAACAGAATTGCATACAGCACATATCCAAGCGATAATTCTTTAACAATACTTGCTGCCATTTCCCAAATAACGCCGTCTTTCGCAAACTTTGCATAGATAAGAAAGACAACTGCAATAATCGCCATTTGTGTCATTGCTAGTAGCAGTACACCTGCAATTTTTGCTTTAAAATGCGTGGCAGGTTTCACACTTACTAATAGCATTTCCATAGCGCGTGAGCCCTTTTCAGAAGCAATTTCAGTTGTAATCATCGATAAGAATGTGGAAATAAAGAAATAAATTAAAATGCCGACAGCATAGGATACCCATAGCCCTGATTGTTTTTCTTCCTCACTTTTTCCACCAGTAGTTTCTTCATTTAAATTTTTATTTGAAATAATCGTTTTGGCAGCCATAATTTGAGCTGCCTGCTCTGACGATAGGGATAGTTTTTGTACTGCATAATGCTGTCCAGCATATTGCAATAAAGAAGATATCGTCGATTGATCATTTAATTTCAAAGGCTTAAATGTTGAAATTTCTGCATGCAACTGACCGTTCTGATCACTCACTTCAACGATAGCATCAAGTTCACCATCTTTTACTTTTTTCTCTAACTTCTCTAAATTTGTCTCATCTTGAATAAACACCATATCACTATTTGATACAAATATTCCGCTTAAATCTGCGGTCGTATCATTAACAATAGCGATTTGCTGTGCCTCATCGTTCCCTGTGAAAAGCTCCTTAATATCTGACCAAAAAATAGCAACAGACATTGCAAGCACGTATAGAAGTGTCATTAAAATAAATGATTTTGATTTTAATTTTGATTTATATAATTGCTTCATTAACAAACTAAACTTCGACAACGCTGCCACCTACCTTATCTTTAAAAATTTCATCCAGTGTTAAATAGTCTAAACTAAATTTTTCGATGTACTTACCAGCAGATAAACGTTGGAAAATACTTTCTGCATAATGCTCATCCTCAAGCATTAACACCGTTTGCTCTTTTTCCACACGTATGTCTTTAACACCTTCGAGCTGAAGTAACTCTGTAGTAGAGTAATCAGTTCGTACAGACAGCTTCGTTTTGCCATACTGTTTCTTTAAATCTAATAAACTGCCGGAAAAAAGTGATACTCCCCGCTTTAAAAGACATAAGTGATCACAAAGTTCTTCGACATTATCCATTTGGTGACTTGAAAATAAAATCGTTGTTCCTTGTTCTTTTAACAGTAAAATGGCATCTTTCAGTAAGTCTTTATTCACTGGGTCAAGACCACTAAAAGGCTCATCTAAAATTAAAAATTGTGGTTTATGAATAAAACTTGCAATTAACTGTACCTTTTGTTGATTTCCTTTAGACAACGTCTCCGCTTTATCTTTGCGTTTTTCTTCTAAATCAAAACGGCTAATCCAAAAATCAATATCCTTCTTAAGCTCTGCTTTTTTCATGCCTCGTAGCTCTCCGAAAAAGTAGAGCTGCTCCTCAACCTTCATTGTAGGGAAAATTCCACGTTCCTCTGGTAAATAACCAAGAACGTCACGGTTTATTGAATTCACAGGCTTTCCATTCCATGATATCGTTCCTGCTGTAGTTTCCTGCAAGTCTAAGATCATACGGAATGTCGTTGTCTTTCCTGCACCATTTTGACCAATTAGTCCAAAAATCTCACCTTTTTCTATCGTGAAATTTAAATTATCAACCGCTGTGAAATCTTTGTATTTTTTTGTGACCTGCTGTAATTGTAATGTCATATTTATCCTCCTTACCGCTCAAATATATGTAAATCATGTTCTAGATGCTTTTTGCGTCTTTGAATTTTTCTAATTGGTACATACATTAAAACCCCTAAAAACACATTTAAAAAACCAAGATTAATAGTCATGAACGTTGCTGGCGATGTTGTTAGCCCCGCGAATATATTGAAAAATCCTATTAAAACACTTAGAATGGCAATTGGAATAAACAGCCTACTAATTGATTTTAAATATTTTATTTTAGAAGGTGCATCTGAGTATAATTCAAATTCTCCATCAGCTGCTTCTTTACGATAATATGCCCAAACACCGAATTTAGAAACGCATTCAATATTTAATGACTCCAAAAATTCGCAATAATCTTTCTTTACACCGACTACCAATTCATTACGATAAATATATTTTCCAGGCTCGCCTTGTTCAAATACAAAGAAGCTGATTATATTTTTTCGTAAATGCCATCCATGCTCGGCCATTTCATTGACCCATACCTCTTCTTTTTCATAGTCCAGAAAAAAGCGAAATTTAATTTTTTTCATATCAACACCTCTTATATAAAAATGCGTTTTATGCTTTCCCATTTGTTATACGGATACCATTATCAAAAAGTTCCCTTAATCGTAAAATTTCATATTCTATTACTTTTTTTCCACTTTCCGTAATTATATATTCCTTTTTACGACCATCACCATCTAATGCTTCTATCCATTGACGTTCCAACAATGTTTTAATAGCGCCATATATCGTGCCTGCCCCAAGACGCACACGACCTTTACTCATTTCCTCGACTAACTGCATAATGCCATAGCCATGTCGAGCTTCAAATAATGCTAATAAAATATAATAAACACCCTCTGTTAAAGGCGGATATTCCTGTGTCTGTGCCATAAAAAATACCTCCCTCTATATCGCCAAACAATATATCGACTGACGATATAAATAAAATATATCAGCGCCCGATATAGTTGTCAATGACAAAACTGGCGAATGATTCAGTTTGAGCTATTGCTAATACAAATCACTCATGTTAACATGTAAGTAACCACTTGCATTGGAGGATGTATTTTATTGACAACGAAAGAAACAGCAGATCGAATTATTGAAGCAGCCATACAGCTAATTAGTGAAAAGGGCTACACCGCAGCGACAACGAAGGCAATTGCCGATTTAGCACAGGTCAATGAAGTAACGATTTTTCGCCACTTTGGCAATAAACAAGGGATTTTAAAGACCATTGTGGACAGGTTTTCCTACAACCCTATTTTGCAAAAAATGATTCGCGAAGAGGTTACATGGGATTTAGAAACAGATTTAAAACATTTTTCAATGAAGTATTTTGAATATATGATGTCCATAAAGGACCTTGTTATGATTGGCTTTAAGGAATCGATGCAATTTCCAGAAATTAGTAATGAAATAGCGAATGTCCCCCTTCTCTTCAAAAATGAGTTAATTCATTATTTTGAAGAGATGCACCATAAAGGGAAAATCCGTGAAGTCAACTATGAAGCTGCTGCACTATCTCTTATTGCCCTTAATTTCGGTCACTTTATTTCACGCGCTCGATTAGGTACGACCGTTTCTACCCTTCCAACTGAAGAACTGATTAACACAAGTGTTGCAATTTTTTCTAGGGGATTAATTTCCTAGAAAAAATTTTTCTCAAGTATGCAAGTAAGTACTTACTTATAGGGGGTTTATAATGAAAGGATTACAAGCGTTATTTAAAATTCGCGAAACTTATATTGGTATTGCCGCTACAATTGCATTTCAATTAATATTTTTTTCTATCTGGATGACCGCATACGACGGCATAAATGATAGAGCTGATAACTTAACGATTGGCTTGATCAGTGAAGATTCAGCCTTTGGTCAAGAAGTGATTAGCGGATTAAAGGAATCATTGCCTTTTGCTACGAAAGAATTCACCTCAATTAAAATGGCAGAAAAAGATTTGGATTTGCGTCATATAAATATGATTATTCACATACCGGCTGATTTTTCTGCCCAATTACAGACTGGTGAAGAAGCTAAAATTATTTATTCCATAAATCAAGCGAACGCAAGCCTTGCCAAAACATTGATGGAGAGCGTAGCAAAACAAGCTACAGAGGAAGCCAATCATAGTCTGTATCCAGTACAGCAAGGAGAGATTATAAAGGCATTTTCACAGCAGTTTTCACAGCTTCCTTTAGAACAAAATACAGCACTTAAAGTTCAAGATACTGTTGCTTCAACCATTATGGGTGTTAAAGACCGAACAGTTGAATCTACTATTATTAAAACGAATGACGTCAAAGGTTTTGCAGCAAATTTCGTACCGTTAATGGTTATTATTTCATCATTTGTCGGTGCAATGGTGATGATTATGCAACATCAGCAGGCAGCTGAAATCGTACAACATACTGTTTCGAAATGGTCTTTATTTTTTGCTCGACAGCTTGTAAATATTGCTGTTGCTTTTATTCTTCCACTACTGACAATAGGATTGATGCATCTATTTACAATTTCAAGTACGGAAAGCTTTTTCACTATTTATCTATTCCAAGCTTTCATGTTTTGGGCTTTTCTATGTTTAGCACAGGTCTTTGTCATCGTATTTGGTAATCTCGGCATGGTCTTTAATATTTGCGCACTTTCCTTACAGCTTGTCACATCTGGCGTACTCGTACCGAATGCTATGCTTTCAGACTTTTACCATCGCCTCGCTTCCCTTTTGCCAGCAACTTACGGGGCTGATGGCTACTATACAATTATATTTGGAGGTAGCTCTGAAAGTCTAATTCATAATAGTTGTTCGTTAGCTATGATCATTGCTGTCACACTCGTTATTGCTACAGTTGCGGTTGCCTTAAAAAGACCTAAAATAGCACAAGAATTAAGCGTAACTACTCATCAATAATAACTTCAATAATAAAACAAAAAGGCTGTGCCATAAGAGAAAAAGAGTTAGATTGACTGCCATCAATCTAACTTTTTTTACTGTTGTTCAAGTACTTCTGGTATACCAGCGTTGGGCATGAGTTTATCTGCGACTTCTCAGTGTTTATCGGCGATTCTCCTAGGTTTACCGGCATTGTCGTAACTTTCTTCAAGACGTAAAATGGCCGCAAGCTGCTGATTTAGTTCATTAGCACTTTCGGCAAAATCATGACGATACCACTCAATAATCATGCCGATAATTGCATTTGCTTGATAGGCACTATAAAAGTCAGTTGTTATTTTGCCTATTTTATTTTGAGCTAAGTCTCTTTTTAATAGCGATTGAATTTCATTAAATAACATATAATAATAGGTTAGCGGTACATTTTTTGAAAAGACAATTCGATAAAAGAGTTTAAACCGTTCTATATGATGAAAAATACGAATCGTACTTGGATCTAACTCATTTTTAATAATGATCGATGCAGCGCGATATGGTTCCTCATAGGAATTATATAAATCCTCCACAATTTCCTGAAAGTATTCCTCAAACAGCTTCTCTTTTTGTTCATAATGTAAATAAAATGTGCCTCTATTCACTTTTGCTACACGGCATATTTCCGCAATCGAGATATTTTCTAGCGGTTTGTCGCTTAACAAAGTAAGCAATGCATTATGTAACGCTTGCTTTGTTTTTACTACCCGCAAATCGTTAACGGTCAAAATTTTCACCTCCATATTAAACAAATATTTTAAATGTGTTGATTACTGAACAGTTCTACGAATTCTGCATATTGAAATCGCTTACATGAGTATTATAATATTTTAATGAACACATGTTCAATACATAACCAGAAGTAGTAAATGCGAGTGCATATTTATTTCTGGTTAAGCTTTAGGACAAAATAACTTTGTCCTCAGGGAAATTTGATCTAATAGGAGGTCTTTTGACATGAGATTAGAAGGTAAAGTAGCAATCATTACAGGTGCAGCTTCAGGAATGGGAAAAGCAATTGCAGAAGGTTATGCAAAAGAAGGTGCTAAAGTTGTTGTTTCAGATTTAAATTTAGACGGTGCACAGGCTGTTGCTGATGGTATTCAAGCAAATGGCGGCACAGCTATTGCTATACAAACAAATGTCGCTTCAACTGAGGACATGCAACGCTTATTCGATGAAACAAAAAATGCTTATAGTAAATTAGATATTTTAGTTAACAATGCGGGCATTATGGATGGAATGGAGCCTGTCGGTGAGATTTCTGACGAGCGGTGGGATAAAGTATTTGCCGTAAATACAACTGCTGTTATGCGTTCAATGCGCATGGCAACAAAAATTTTCCTAGAGCAAGGACATGGTGTTTTTGTTAATAATATTTCTGCTGGCGGATTATACGGTGCACGTGCTGGTGCTGCCTATACTGCATCTAAACATGCAGTAGTTGGTTTAACAAAAAATACAGCATTTATGTATGCAAACCAAAACATTCGTTGTAATGGTATTGCACCAGGTGCTGTTATGACAAATATCGCTGCAACAATGACCAATATGAGCGAAGTTGGTGCGGCTCGTCAATCACTAGGACTAGCAATCAATCCACGTGCTGGGCAACCCGAAGAAATTGCACAACTTGCTATTTTCCTAGGCTCAGATGAAGCAAGCTTTGTGAATGGACAAATCATTGCCGTTGATGGTGGATGGACCGCTTACTAAGCCTAGTTAAAATACACGCAAAGGGATATGACCTTTGCGTGCATTTTTCTAGCTCTATACT
Source organism: Lysinibacillus sp. NPDC097868 (assembly GCF_044761135.1). NCBI lineage: Bacteria > Bacillati > Bacillota > Bacilli > Caryophanales > Bacillaceae > Lysinibacillus > Lysinibacillus sp. NPDC097868. Next base: position 1,933,948 of record NZ_JBIWBS010000001.1, read on the forward strand.
TTTTCAGTCGCTATCCGTATGCCAATTCCAACTAACATAACACCCGTAATTTTATTAAACATTGCCTGCACCGTCTGTTTCATAAACCATTTTCGAATGACATTCATAACGAGTATCACAATGCCCAACCAAACAATTGATAACGCGATTAAAATGCCTGCTAATACGATTAATTGAGAGTTAATATTAAAATTTGGCTGAATAAATTGAGGCATTAATGTTACATATAATAGCAATGTTTTTGGGTTTAATAGATCAGTCGTAATGCCTTGGGTCATACAGCTAAGCGATACATTTTTTTCTACTTCTACCTGTAAAGGTAGCTCTTCTTGTAATATTATATTTTGTGCCCTTGCACGCCAAGATTGGATGCCTAAATAGATTAAATACGCGGCACCTGCATATTTTATCGCTAAAAATACGACCATTGATTTTGAGATAATCGTAGCTAGCCCAAGAACGGCAAGGGTTGTCCAAACTACTAGAGCAAGAATAATCCCCACCATTGTAAAAAAGCCTGCTTTCTTTCCATGGATGATTGTATTTTTTAACACTAGAAGCGAATCCACTCCAGGCACCATAACAATCATCAATGCCACTGCTGTAAACATCCAAATCTCATGCATATATTCACTCCTTAAACCAATACTAAGTATCATTATAAATTAAATTGAATAAATTTTCTGCATATAATATTTTTATATATAAAAGCACACACATTAATCATTTACTATGTGTGTGCTTTCTCATGTGTTAGTTAATTGTTGATACTTTTCTTGAAGGCATAGCTAATCCAATAATAACACCAATTACAGCCGGTAATATCCAGCCTAACCCGATATCATATAAAGGTAAAACATTTGAATACAACTCTGCTACTGAATCCAAAAAGCTTAATTTTGCTTCTGGAATGCTATTAACGAGTGCATTGTAGCCATCGATTAGGCTAACGAAAAATGTTAAGAACATCGCAGATGCATAAACTGCTTGCTTATTGTTAAATAGCGAAGAGCTTAAAGCAAGTAAAATAAGGACAATTGCTAGTGGATATAAGAACATCAACACCGGAATCGCAAATTGAATAATATTATTTAAACCAAAGTTGGCTATTGAAAATGACACAACACACAAAATGAATACAAACCATTTATAGCTTATTTTCGGGAAAACTTCATGGAAAAATTCACTACAAGAAGTAATTAAGCCAATACTTGTTTTTAAACAAGCTAGCACAATAATTACAGCCAATAAAATTGCACCAAATGAGCCAAAATAATGGTCGGCTACTGCTGCGAAAATTAATCCACCATTTTCAAATGTTCCGACAGCCTCAATACTCGATGCGCCCATATACGTAATGAGCCCGTAAATTAGTGTCATTAATGCCATCGCAAAGATACCTGATGTCCATGTTGCCTTAGCAATTTCTTTTCTATCTGTAATACCTGCACTTTTTATAGCATTAATAACGACGATACCAAATGCAAGTGACGCTAGTGCATCCATCGTATTGTAGCCTTCTTTAAAGCCCGTCATAAAGGAAGACTGGATATAGTCACCGATTGGCTGTTGGAAATGACCCATCGGCTTCACAATACTGATAATAATTAAAATAAATAATACAACTAAAAAGGCTGGTGTTAGTACCTTACCGATATAGTCCATAATCTTCGCAGGATTTAACGAGAAATAATAGACTATTGCAAAAAATATAAAGCTAAACAGAGCTAGTAAAATTGTTGTATATTCCGCATTGATATATGGTTCAAAACCAACGACAAATGGTACTGTAGCAGTTCGAGGAATTGCAAAAAAAGGACCGATTGTTAAGTATAGCGCTAGTGAAAAAACAACGCCAAATAAAGGATGAATGCGGCTTGCTAAATCACGCAGACCATTACTACCCGATAAACCAATCGCTAAAATGCCTAAAAATGGCAAACCGATCGCGGTAACTAAAAAGCCGATCAGTGCAAACCAAAAGTTTGTTCCCGCAAGTTGTCCAAGTTGAATTGGAAAAATAAGATTCCCCGCTCCAAAATACAGTCCGAATAACATCGTTCCTATGACTGCATAAGTAGAAAAAGGTATTTTCTTTTGCATAATTGATGTACTCCTTAGATGTGTTTGACTATAGCAAATTACCTTGGCGTAGTTGCGTCCAGATTTTTTCGAGCTTGCTCGAAAAGCACTCTTAAAATCTGTGATCTCCGCCGGGGCTTAAACCTGATTCAAACTGGTTTAAGCTTTCTCATAATTCAGTGATTATTAGGTTCGTCCCCACTTATAGAAGTAGAGGAGTTGCTAAAATAAGTTAAATCGAATGAATTTTCACTACAATTTCACTATGGTAACAGGCATTTATTATAAAAACAATAGTTTTTTCGTAGTTGATTGCTAATTGTACAGTTACTAGCTAATAAGTTAAATTAAAAAAGAAAAGAGCTGTCAGAAGACAGCTCTTAGTTTGCAACAGACCATTCAATATGGTTTAAAAAATTGTACACGTCTTCATAAACTTTCTCACGTTCTTTATCTAACGTGATAATGTGACCTGAATTTTCATACCAAATAATTTCTTTATCATCTGTTTTAACTGTATCTAAAATAAACGGAGCACTTTGTTGATATAGCTCATCGTCTAATAATCCTTGCAGTACTAAAGTTGGCGCTTTAATTGCTGGTAAATCTTCACGCGTTTCTTCAGTTAAGCGTGTAACGCCATCTAAAGAATCTTTTGGTGTAATTCGTAATTCATGTAATTCAGAAATAATTTGGTCTTTTGATTTGTTTTCAAAGTGTTTATAAAGTCTTGCGTAATTATATAAACGTGTAAATAATCCTTTTGAGCTATCGCGTGTTATCGGCGCACACATGGCAACAACTCCTTTAACAGGAAATTGCTCTGCTACTTTTAATGAAAAGACACCGCCAAGTGAAATTCCTACTACTGCGATTTCTTCATGGCCTTTATTTTTTAGGAAGTTGTAGCCTTCTACTACATCATTCCACCAGTCTTCAGGCTTTGTTTCAAGTAGGGCTTCTGGTTCTACTCCATGACCACTATAGATAGGTGCATGAACAGTATAACCACGTGTTGATAAAAATTCCCCTAGCTTTTTCACATCTTTTGTGCTACCTGTAAATCCATGCAGTAATAGTACGGCTTTTTTGCCTCCCTCAATTGTTAGAGGTTGCGGCTTTGATAACTTCATTTTATAATATCCCCTTCACGGAAATTTGTATTTGTGTATTTTATGTGTCTATCTTAACACCCTTTATTCATAATGTACAATTTATAGTTTTTATCGTTTCGATACTTTTCATGCATGAATGATGTGAGGTTGAAGCCTTGTATAATCACCATTTAGGGTTGCTTAAAAATTATAAAAATGACTTTATTAAAAATCCTTTGTTATACCTTATAAAATATTTCCACGTTACCTATACTTCCTATACTTTTACCGTTATAATGCAGGTAACTAATAGTAATACTATTATTGGAGGTGAAAAAAATGGAATGGCAACAATTGGAATATTTCGCAACAGTAGCAAAGCTTGAACATATGACACGTGCTGCGGATGTATTAGCTATTTCCCAGCCTGCACTAAGTCGCTCAATCTCTAAGCTTGAGGAGGAATTAGGTGTTCCTTTATTTGACCGCCAAGGGCGTTCCATCATGCTAAATCGTTATGGAGAACAGTTTTTATATCGTGTGCAGCGTATGCGCAAAGAATATGAAAAGGCAGTATTAGAATTACAAGAGCTTAATAATCCTGAGCTTGGAGATGTGTCACTGGGCTTTTTACATACACTTGGAACGAGTATTGTACCTGATTTGATCCGCGCCTTTCGTCAGCAACACCCGCAAATCCGCTTTCATTTCACACAAAACTATTCACACTCACAATTAAAACAACTACTTGCAGGTGAGCTTGATCTTTGCCTACTTGCTGCTATTAACACAGAACCACCTGTATGCTGGAAGGAACTGTGGCGAGATGAGCTTTACATTATGGTGCCAATTGATCACCACCTTGCCAATCGTAAAAGCATTACAATGAAGGAACTAGAGCATGAAAACTTTGTACTTATGAAAAAAGGCTATGCATTGCGCCGTACTGCTGATCGATTATTAAACGCAGCGGGCATTAAGCCCAAAATTACCTATGAGGGTGATGAGGTCTCGACCGTAGCAGGATTTGTAGGCGCAGGCCTTGGCGTATCACTACTACCTGATGATGAAGATCTTAATCCAAAAAAAGTCGTAAAAATTCATGTTGAAGATATGGTCTGTGAACGTATTATCGGGATGGCTTGGATTGAAAATCGTTACCTTTCCCCTTCCGCACGACAATTTCAGAAATTTGTTTTTGATTATTATGAGAAAATGGGACCTTCAAGAAACAACGACTAAAAGCGGAAGGATGCTTTATAGCATTCTTCCGCTTTTAATTTTATGATTTGAAAGTTATTGTAGGAAACTAATTATTTCCCTATATATTTTATCTGATAAGAATACATATCTGTCGTGTCACCGCTAATTTCAAATAACCCTTTCCTAGCTAGGGTGAAAATTCGATATTCTAAAAAGGCTTCGCTCATATAGTCCTCGATTTTATTGAAAGTTCGCCCAATGACACTCACTGGTGAAAGCCATAACTCCTCATTGTTAGCTCGTAAATCTTTTGCACATTCAATTATAGTTGCATCGTAAATGTGCTCCTCTGCATGAACAATGCCCTTTTGCCAAACGCGCAATGTACTTGGATTTTGCTTTAGCTCTTCCCATTCTTTAGCAAGTCGCCGACACTCCTCATGTGTAAACCGTTTAGCATCAGATCGAAGTTTCATAAGCAAATCCGATGATAGTTCTCCAGTATGCCGAATGGACATATCTGGCTGAATTCGCTTTAAAGCTGCGGTTGTATCTATTCCAAATACCATGCTGCATTTAGTTATAAACTCGCTCATCACATAGCGCAAACCAATTTCTTCATGTGAATTTTGACTATACCAAATCCAAACATCCAAATCACAAGGGATGCCGGCTATTGATTTCATCCACATCTTATGGATGTCCTCGTATAATTCTTTTTCTTCTATATCCTTAAAAACATTAGTTTCTAACCATTTTTTACGATTTTCCAAGCTTGCAAGTGGTCCGATTGAGAAAACATCATTGACACAAATCACCGACTCTTCTCGCTGTAAATGGTGTTGTCGTATCGCGTGTTTAATAGAACCGTGTGTAGACAAGCTAAAGGTAATATGTAAAATAGCCATATAGCCTCCTCCTTTTATTGTTTACTTAGTGCGATTTGTATACCGATAAATGTAAATAGTATGCCTTGTACCATATTCAAGCGTTTAGCAATTGCTGGCCGCCCTATAATGACTTTTCTAACTTTCCCTGCAAAAATACTAAATAACGAGAATAAAATAAGTGCCTGCACTAAAAATACCATACCCAAAATTAGCATTTGTAACGCCACATGGCCGTGTATTGGATTTACAAACTGTGGCAATAGTGCTAAGAAAAATAAAGAAATTTTTGGATTTAACAAATTCATCAAGATTCCTTTGCGATACAGCAAACCTAAAGCTTGAATATTTTGTTGCTCCAATGTAAATAGATTATCTTTTGCTCGAAATGATTGCCATGCTAAATATAATAAATAGGCGGCACCTGCAAATTTGACAACCGAAAAGATAACCGTCGATTGATAAATAATAGCTGAAATTCCTAAAACTGCAGCTCCGATATGAACAAGCAAACCTGTACATAAACCTAATGAAGTCGCAATGCCTGCCTTTTTATCTTGTGTAATGCTTTGTGCAAGGACAAATAAATTGTCTGGCCCTGGCATTACCGTTAATATGACTGCTGCACCTAAAAACGTTAGCAACGTTGAAAATTCCAATTATTCCCCTTCTTTCCACTACTTTTAGAAAAAACCATAATTATAATGGTTGTATTTTCATTATACTACACGACACTCGCTACTTTAGTTGTGAGTTTATGACTATATATAGAATTTTTACAAAAAATTATTGTTTCAATTAATGCTCGTTCACACAACATTTTTCTTCGTCCATGCATTATAATGAAAATTAACACTCTATATTTAGTCCATATTGTAAGAAGAAAGAGGTGTCGTCGATGGCAGTAAGCGATATTGTTCAAGAATTGGAGGACGAGCAAGGGAATGTCTTTTATAAAATGAAAACACATAATATCGACGTTCAAGCAATGCAATCCTCTGGCTTGGCACCAGTTATTACCTATTGGATTGGTGAAAAAGATATTACGGACGATATCCGAAATTTACGTTTCAGCCCCAGACCTCCATCAAGTTATATACAAGATTATGATGAATTTCAATCAATGCTCTACGCAAAAGAGCAAAGCGCCATCAACCAACTCTATGAAAAAATGAGCATTAAGCCAAAAAATATGACAACAGGTAAACAAATATTGTGGAGTTTCTTTGTGATGATTTTGGCCATGTTACCTTTATTTGTTGCCATTTGGTGGTTTAAATAAGATGTTTTTCTATTTGACACTTTAAGCAAGTTTATGGGACATCCCCCATTTAGTAGAATGTTCACAACTTCAGCATTTTGTCCTCATTTACACAGAATTTTTCGATTCAGCTTGACAGACACACAGAAGTAGTGCATTCTTTATTCAATTACTAGTACGAACGAGAGCCTGTGGCCATTATACATGGTACGGACCTCTCTAAAATAATCAATACCTATAAAGCGCACGAAGACTAGTACGTAGAAACTAATTGCTAAGAGAGCGATGCCCACCGGCTGAAAGGCATTGTACAAAAAAGACTACTGAACCTACTTCGTGAAACGTCCTAGCCAAACTAGGCGCAGTCTCAAGCGTTATGAGGAAAGTGGAATATCTCAAGATATTCAATGTAGGTGGTACCACGGAAAGCAACCTTTTCGTCCTAATTTTTAGGATGAAAAGGTTTTTTATTGTTATTTAACAAATGTTTTCATGTTGTAAGACACGTGCGACCATGAATGGTGAACTGGAGGAAATGTGATGGAAAGAAAAAGAATCGTCGTAAAAATTGGCAGTAGCTCCTTAACGAATGCAAAAGGCGAAATTGACAAAGTACGCTTAATGGATCATGTGCAAGCGATTGCAGAATTAAAAAAATGTGGCCATGAAGTTTTACTTGTATCTTCAGGTGCTGTAGCAGCAGGCTTTAAACAATTAGGCTACCCTTCTCGTCCAGTGACAGTTAAAGGGAAACAAGCTGCTGCTGCAGTCGGCCAAAGTTTGCTTATTCAAACATATCATGCGCTATTTAGTATTTATGATATTATGCCTGCTCAGATTTTACTTACACGTACTGATTTTTCGAAAAAAGAACGCTATAAAAATGCCTATGCAACATTTGAGGAATTGTTAGAGCGAGCTATACTCCCAATTATTAATGAAAATGATACTGTATCTGTCAGTGAGTTAACATTTGGCGATAATGACATGCTATCCGCACTTGTAAGCGGACTTGTTCATGCAGACCAGCTCATTATCCTAACAGACATCAACGGCTTATACGATGCTAATCCCAATAAAAATCCGCAAGCAAAGCGCATTGATCGTTTAACAGAAGTAACAGATGAAATGCTTGGCTTCGCTGATGGTGCAGGTTCAAAAGTCGGAACAGGTGGTATGGAGTCTAAACTATTGGCAGCGCGAGCAGCTTTAAATGCTGGTGTTAAGGTGTTTATCGGCACAGGCTACGGTGCGCATAAGCTCGTCGATATTATGGATGGTCATGGAGATGGGACATATGTTGAGCATGAGGCGCTCGCTATATTAACAAATAATAAACAGTGGATTGCACTTACGGAAATTTCTGGTAAAATCTTTGTAGATAACGGCGCGGAAATTGCCTTATTAGAAAATGGTAAAAGCTTACTACCAGCTGGTGTCTACCGTGTTGAAGGAGACTTTGAACAAGGTGACGTTGTAGAGGTTTATAGTGAAAATAGGCTTATTGGACGTGGCGAAGTTTTATACTCATCACTTGAGCTAGCACATGCGATGGGAAAACGGACCGATGAATTAACGAACTATCCAATAGAAGTCATTCATCGAGACAAATGGTTAAAAATACAAACGAATTAGGGAGGCATAAAGATGACTAGTGAAGTCTATCAAAAAGGACAACTCGCAAAGACAGCAAGCTATGTATTAAATATTAAAACAACTTGCGAGAAAAATGATGCATTAACTAAAATTGCTGAGCAATTAATCATCGATCAAGATATGCTAATTGCAGAAAACTTAAAGGACTTAGCAAGTGGCAAAGAAAAAGGTATGCCCGCTTCAACACTTGATCGCATTATGTTAAACAAGGACCGAATTACAGCAATGGCAGATGCAATTCATTTACTTGTAACATTAAATGACCCAGTTGGTACAATACTTGAGCACATTGACAAAGATAACGGCTTGCATATTGAAAAGCGTATGGTACCAATTGGTGTGATCGGCATGATTTATGAGGCACGTCCAAATGTTACTGTTGATGCAGCAACATTATCGTTGAAAACAGGCAATGCCGTTATTTTACGAGGAAGCTCTTCAGCTAAATTTTCAAATATAGCGCTTGTTTCAAGTATTCACCGAGCACTTGGTAAAACGTCTATCCCTGTTGATGCAGTGCAACTAATCGAAGATACGAGTCGTGAAACAGCGAAGGAATTATTTCATTTAAAAGAATACCTAGATGTATTAATACCTCGTGGTGGTAAGGCACTTATCGATTTAGTCGTTCGTGAAGCTTCAGTGCCAGTGCTTGAAACAGGAGCAGGCAATTGCCATATTTATGTTGACCAAACTGCTGATTACATAAAAGCAGAAAGAATTTGTAGAAATGCCAAAACACAACGTCCTTCTGTTTGTAACGCTGCTGAAAGCTTACTTATTCATCCGGATTGGTTTAATGAATACGGTACAAAGCTACTAAACGCTTTGCACGAAGCAGGCGTAACAATTATCGGTGATGCAACAGTTTGCCAAGCGGTAGATTTCGCGCAGCTCGCTACAGAGGAAGATTTTGCTACGGAATACTTAGATTTAAAAATAAGCGTTAAAGTTGTCGAAAACGTATTTGAGGCCATCGAGCACATTCATCAATACGGTACAAACCACTCGGAAGCCATTATTACGGAAGATCCACTTGTAGCAGATACATTTTTAAATAATGTAGATGCGGCAGCCGTTTACCATAATGCCTCTACTCGCTTTACAGATGGCTTTGAATTCGGCTATGGCGCCGAAATTGGTATTAGTACACAAAAATTACACGCACGTGGACCAATGGGCTTACCTGCATTAACATCAACAAAGTATTTTATCCATGGAAATGGGCAAATCCGCGAGTAACGATTATTTACCAATATAAAGAGCCGACAGTAAAACACACTATCGGTTTCTTTACTAACATGATAACTAAAAAAATCAGTAGCTATTGTTTGTCTACGAGAAAGAAGGTTTGATATGAATATTTCTGCAGTAATAAAACTTACTGTATCGATGGCCATTTTCGGCTCCATCGGCTTTTTTACTATCCATACTGGTGTACCTGCTATTGAGCTTGTCTTTATCCGTTGTATTTGTGCTACCCTCTTTCTTTGTTTATTATGGCTAATGACAGGTGGTCATAAAAACGAAGTATGGGACAAAAAAGAAATAGCACGTACCCTTCTATGCGGCGTATTTATCGTCTTAAACTGGGTATTTTTATTTAAAGCATTTGAAGAAATGTCGATCTCGATTGCCATTTCAATTTATAATTTGGCACCTATATTTGTGCTTATTTTAGGGGCTCTATTGTTAAAGGAAAAAATGACAGTACAAGCTCTTGTCGCAACATTAACTTGTTTTATCGGTAGTATTTTTATTATAGGTTTACAAAATTTTGTTTCTCTGTCTGAATTTATGCAGTCAGGCTTCGTTTGGGCACTACTCTCTGCTTTGTTTTATGCATTTACAATGTTAACGAGCAGAACGATTAAAAATTTAAGTTCCTATGCATTAACATTTATACAAACGACTGTTGGTATTGTCATACTATTACCTTTTGTGGACTTTTCACTATTTGAAGGATTAACTACAACGAATTGGCTTTATATTTTAGGTACAGGCTTTATTCACACTGGATTCGTTTATTATTTATTTTTCGATAGTATTCGCAATCTATCTACTATACTAGTTTCTGTTTTAGTATTCGTAGATCCAGTCGTTGCTATTTTATTAGATATGCTATTGCTCGATTTCATGCCTAGCATTATGCAAACTGTTGGCATTGTTTTAATTTTCGGAGGGATTTTTTATACAATTTATATCCCTAATCAAAAAGCTAAGTTATTAGAGGAATGAATTTTCTATGGTAAGAGGAGGAATTGTATGCGTAAACTATATGCAATCGGTGAGCTGTTAATTGACTTTACCCCTACTGAACAATGTGACTCGCTTTCATCAGTAGAACAATTCACAAAAAATGCTGGAGGTGCCCCTGCCAATGTGGCCGCTGTCTGTGCAAAAATGGGACAACATGCTGCTTTACTATCACAGGTAGGGCAAGATGCATTTGGTGACTTTTTAATCAATACAGTAAAACAAGCTGGCGTGGACACCCAATATATTGCGCAAACAACTGAAGGCGAAACAAGCCTCGCCTTTGTTTCTTTGTCAGCAGATGGAGATCGTGACTTTTTATTTTACCGCAGAAATGCGGCTGATTTACTATATCGACCAGAACAATTACCAGCTAATTTACTTACAGCGAAAGACATCCTCCACTTTTGCTCAGTGAACTTAGTAGACAGTCCAATGAAGCACACACATGAGGCAATCATTGGGCAGGCTCATCATACAGGCTGCCTCGTATCTTTTGATCCGAACGTACGACTCCCTCTATGGCAAGACACTGAAGCATGTAAACAAACGATTTTGAATTTTATTCCGAGCGCACATATCGTGAAGCTTTCTGACGAGGAACTATCGTTTCTAACTCATATAGACAATGTACAACAAGCGGTTCAATCATTATTCCAAGGGAAGGTCCAAGTGATTTTCGTGACCCATGGTGCACAAGGCGCTAGTCTTTATACGAAGCAACAACATGTGTACGTTTCTGCTAATGTTGTACAAGCGATTGATACAACAGGTGCAGGTGATGCCTTTATTGGATCCATTTTAAGTATGTTGTTGCTGAAAAATATTACAGCAGAGACAGTCGAAGCATTTTGCGAAACGTTTGCTACTCCTCTCCTTAGCTATGCTAATCATTATGCCGGTGCATCCACAACAAAACTTGGTGCTATCACATCTTTTCCAACGAAACATGATGTACCATTATCATTTTAAACAACAAACTCCATTTTGAAAAAATCAAAATGGAGTTTGTTTTATAGATTTTCTTCAAAATCAATACATATTCGATCTTTCATTAATGAACCTACCAACTTGCTAACACGGACATGGTCTGGATGAATTGATTGAGGTTACATTATTCCACAAAGAAAAGCGCTTCCTTTTATTCTCTTCTTATTCATTTATATTAAATATTTTATACTCTCGCTTTCTATATTATCACTAGACAAAAAATATAAAATCACTATAAAATTTAATTATCCTCACTATCGTCGCATGAACATAATTCAACACTATAACTTAATATTCTTCATTTACTGCATATGTTTATGAAGAGTATCACTGAATTAAAAAAGTACAGTTACATTGAGCAAGCTGTACACAACTAAGGGAATATCGCGATGATTGCTACTGTTTGATTGTACTTGCTTAGTTAAGCACCAAATTAAACACAAGTATAAATTAGTAGCTACTTATATTAAATTAGTTTTATAGAAACGCGCAAAGATGTGCTTTTACACTATTTCAGGAAGTACCGTCTCATAAAGTTATTTAGTCTCTGTCGCACCAGTCTGAGATTATAGTAAAAAATAGATGTTCACTATCTCTACTTGAGTGTCTTTGTTTTTTATTAAAACCAAGTTGATTTAAAAATCAGAACATTGAAAATTTAAAAATGCGACACTAGTGAGTTAATTTGAAAGATAAGGAGAAGGATAAAATGGAAAAAAAATCGTCGATAAAAACTTACAAATTTTTCACGGCCCTTTTTGCTTTCGCTTGTATTCTCTTTATTACAAATAATAGTACCGCATCAGCAACTAAGTTAAGTCAAGAAGAAAAAGAACAATTACATCAACAATATATAGAAATTTTAAACGAAGTAAAATCCACAGTGACATGGGGAGACGGTCTAGTAGATATTGAAGTTTCTCCAATTGAGGATTTTGAAGAAGAAGCTTGGGTTTCTCTAGAAGTATTTAAACAACGAGCAATTGAGACGACAACATCTAGCGTTGTTGAACTTCCTTTTAATTATTTGGAAGATGAAGGTTGGGGTTCAGAAGACATATTTTATCACCAAGCAATTGAGAACACACAAGCAAACACTGTTGCAGCTCTTTCAAATACAATAACGCCATTCTCTACTACTTCTGCATCACGTAAGGTCAGAGTTAGACATGGTTCAACGCCTGTTGATATAGCAGTATCTGCAACTTTTACAACACAGTTATCTGGTGGTCGTCAAGTATTTGCTAGCTATTCTAATTTACGCACCACTGCTTCAGAAGGGAATTTCATGCGAACAGGAGTAAACGCTCGTATTACTGGTTTAGGCAGTACTTATGCATTCACTATCGGTGGAGGATTAAATTACCTTGGTTTTACAACTCACCATACATTAAATACAAACTTCATATGTTTGCCAACTGGGGTAGTTTTATAACATAATTGAAAACCAAATTACTTTATGAGACATCTAACGAACAAAAAAAGAGTAGCAATCTCTGCTACTCTTTTTCTTCTCTTTCAACAACTCCCCCCCTTCTTTCCTTGGCTAATCGGTATTCCGGTGCAACCACAACAAAACATGGTGACATCACATCTTTTCCAACGAAACAGGAAGCGCCATTATCGTTTTATAAACAAAAAACTCCATTTTGAACTAATTAAAATGGAGTTCGTTTTATAAAATTAAAGTTCTTCCTCGAAATCCATACATGTTCTATCTTTCATTAATGAACCTACCAACTTGCTAACACGGACATGGTCTGGATGAATTTGATATTGTTGTAGATGTTCTTCGCTTTCAAATAGGCTATTCAACAGTACTTGTCGATTACTAGATGCTAATGGATTTGTGATAACATTTAATGAGATAATCCCGTTAATTTTATCTGTCAGGCTTTCTAACTCTGTTTTGACGATTTGTGCATTCTGTGTTTGTTGCTCTCCGTTAAATTCATCTTTATGATTCCACATCACAATATGTCTAATCATGTACATAACCCCTTCTACACATCTTTATTAATAATCATATAGAATACTAGTTATTTTAACAATTTTTATTTTTTGAACAATTTCGTTAGATTTTTTCGTCTAAGATTAAAAGACAAGTAAGGTGGTCGTAATATGGAACAGCTGGTCGAGGAATACGGTGAATACCTATTCCATCTAAGCTATTTATATATGAAGGACAAGCAACTCGCAGAGGAAATTACGCAGGATGTATTTTTTACATTTGCCACAAAGAGTGACGCTTTTCGCAAAGATGCATCATTGAAAAACGTATTTAACAAGAATTTTAATTAATCGCTGTCACGATGAATTGCGTAAAATAAAGCGCAGAAACGTATTGCAATTTTTAATACCCTTTTGGACGAATGAACAATCTGCTGAACAGGAAGTAATGCGACAGCAACAATTTCTTTCGTTAAAGCAAGAAGTGATGAAGTTACCGATTCACTATCGGGAAGTTATTATATTGTTTTATTATGAGGAATTTGAGGTATCAGAAATTGCCGATTTGCTAAATCTTTCTCAAAATACTGTGCGCACAAGATTACGTAGAGGAAAAGAATTACTAAAATCAAAATTATCAGCACAGCCGGAGGTGTTTTTCCATGAATAATTTAAAGGAGGAATTAAAGCGAGAGCTTCGTGCAGACGTTCCATTTACGGAGGATATGAAACAACGTATGCTCATGCCTAACCGACCTGTAAATAAACGCATCAAAAAACAATATTGGCAAGTACCCTTAATTGCGCTGACATTTGTTTTGGTTTTAGGTGTCGTTTTGAAGTTACAATTCACAACGCATGAGGCAACCGCAGCAAAAACAGTTGCGACATTACCAACAGATCCTTATGACGTTGTCAAATTACTGCAAAAAAATGAAACCGAGCTACCGATTATCGAATCCAATGGTAAATTGGTGATTGACCCTACCATTTCTTTTATTATGGGTAAACAGTGGGTTTTATCACATACTCAAATGGTGGTTGACCCAAATGCAAAAATCAAAGTAGGTGATTATATTGCTTATTCCGATAAATTTGACACTGTAGTTTCTCCTGTATTTGGTATTGAAGGCGATAAAGTACAAACATCGAATGGGCAAGTAATGTTAAATGGTGAGTACCTTGCCTTGCCAGGTGCAGTGGCTCCTGTGCAATTCACGCAACCCGAACAGCAGGAAATTTATAAATATTATTTTAACAGTCGCTTTCATATGGATGCTGTAAAAATGCAAACGATTGATGTAAACCTTGCACCATTGCAAGAAAATGAGTATGCCGTTTATATGAATAAAAAAGGTGGGACAGTTGAAGTAGTAAATAATGAAGCATTTATCGGAAAAGTTGTCGGAGTAAAAAAGCTTAAACCAACCTTTACATTAACCGATAAGGAACAATCACTTTATAATGCATTTAAAGAAAATTATGATTTAAATGTTCTTAAAGGTGTTAAACCTCTATCCATTGCGAAGATGTATGCAATTTCAGAAGCACAAGGGGATTACTTAGCACATTATTCATTATTAGCGACACATACACGATCGGAAATTGAAAAGTATATAAATAATCAAAAAATAAAGGAACATTATTATACAAAGGAAATTCAGATGCTTTTAAGTGCTTATAATTATAATGGTATTGAGGAAGCAGAATTTGAACAACTAAGTGAAACGCAAGGAACTATACTTGTACGATTTATGGATTTTACATTCAAAATTAATTTTGTTAAAAACGAACAAGGTGTATGGCATCCTATTACTAAGTAATTTTAATAACTAATAAGGTCTTCTCAAAAATCATTTGAGAAGACCTCTTTTGGTTTCATTAAAATATAGGATAATTTTGTCTATTAGTTAAATTGCTTCTTCATTAAAATATGGGGAATACCTGCGTCCAGATATTCTTCGCCTGTCCGTGTATAACCGAGCTTCTCATAAAAGCCCTCTGCATATACTTGCGCACTTAATTTCGATTTCGTTAAGCCCTTTTCTTGTGCTAATGCTTCTAGCGTTTGAATAATTACTTTTCCTAGCCCATATTTTCGAAATTCCTCTAAAATACAAATTCGCTCAAGCTTCCCATAGCCATCTACAACTCGTAAACGACCTGTGCCAACAGGCTGCGCATTGTAATACACAAGAATGTGATCACATACAGCATCGAGTGCATCATATTCATCGTATTCTTCTGAAGCTGGAATTTGTTGTTCTTCAATAAATACAGCTTTCCGAATAGCAAAAGCTATTTGTAAGTCATTTTCTGTTGTAATAATTGTTGTGTTCATGTATATTGCCCCCTCGTATTTAGCATGCGTAATCTATATAGTATAGAATGTTTTTTATCGCAATGACAATAGCCGTTTTTTATGATTTTGAACGAGGATCCAGGTAATCACGTAAGGCATTGCTCAGCATATACAATCCTAGAACTAACATCGAAATGGCTCCTCCTGGTGCAAATGTATACCAAGACGCTTTCACTAAATAAGCCTGAGAATCTTTTAACATACGTCCCCAGCTAGGATTTGGTGGTTGTACGCCAAGCCCTAAATAACTAAGTGCTGCTTCAGCGAGCATTGCGGTGGCAAAAGTAACCGTTGCTGCCACAATAATTTGTGATGATATATTAGGCAAAATGTGGCGAAACATAATTTTATATGGCTTTACACCAATTAATTTAGCAGCTAGTACATATTCGGCATCACGATGTTGAACAAAACCACTGCGTGCAATTCTAGCGATGGCTGGTATTGCGATAACCCCAAGTGCTATCGCCGTATTGACTACCCCAGGTCCGAAAACAGCTACTAGCATTAAAGCTAAAATAATCCCTGGAAATGCCATTAAAGCATCCATCAAACGCATAAAAATTTCATCTACCCAGCCACCGATGTACCCTGCTATACCACCGATTAAAATACCAAATGTTGAGCCAATAAATACCGTTAATAAGCCGACCGCAAATGCAGTTTGTGTCCCTTTCATCATCCGACTAAAAATATCACGCCCGAATTCGTCTGTCCCAAAGAGATACTTACTACTCGGACTGTGCAATTTTTCGGGTATATTCATCGTATTGACATCATGTGGCGTGTAAATGAAGCTGATGACCATTACAACTAAAAATCCGACTATGACGAGTAGACCAATGATTAAATTTATATTTTTCATGTAGCGCTGTACCATTTTCATTGCATCCACCTCTCATCGTAATCGGATTCTTGGATCTAAAACAGAATATAAAATATCGACGACAAAATTAATAACAACTACTGCAACCGTTATATACATGACAATTCCTTGAACTAACGGAAAATCGCGATTACTTATAGCAGTAATGAGTAACTGACCAACACCTGGCAATGAAAATACTTGCTCTACGATAATTGTCCCTGCCACCACTTCTGCCATAATTAATCCAAAGACCGTTAATATCGGTATCATCGCATTTTTTAAAACATGCTTATACATAACATTTTGCTCCGACATTCCTTTACTGCGTATTGTTCGAACATAATCAAGCTGCATTTGCTCTAAAATAGCAGTTCGCACGTACCGGAAGTTGACAGCAATTTGGGGTATAGCAATTGTTAACGCTGGAAGGACAAGCGTACTTAACGCACCAGATACACTTTGTGTCCAAGGGATATAGCCGCTAATTTTAAAAAAGCTAAATTTCATTCCGACATATAAAATAAGCATCATACCTAGCCAAAATGAAGGAACAGCCATTCCGATTTGTGTCAACGTCGATAATGACACATCGCTCAGCTTATTTTGTCGTCTCGCTGCAAACATGCCAAGCGGCAAGGAAACGAGCAATACAATAGTTAGTGTGAGCAATGCTAATGACATCGTTACAGGAAGTCTATCAAACAATAAATCTTTTACAGGCATTGAGAAACGAATGGAATTGCCTAATTCCCCTGTCAATAATCCCTTCATCCAATCAGCGTATTGTTCATAAAGGGGGCGATCCAAACCAAGCTCAGACCGCAAATTTTCAATTTGTGTAGAATCTGCTTCCGTTCCTAACATTGTTCGAACAGGATCTCCAGGTAAAATTTGAAAAACACCAAATGTTATGATTGACACTAGAAGAATCGTTGTTATTAACAGGATGAATCGACGTATGATATACATCATTTGCAATCATCTCTTTCTAGTTTGAGAATTTTACCTCCGACATATCGTGGAACCAGAATGGATAGCTCTTCAGACCTGTCACTTGCTTATCAGAACCCCACACGATTTGGTAATCCGCCACATAAACGGACACTGCCTGCTCTGCTAAAATTTCTTGTGCGCGTTGGTAGTAGTCGATTTGCTTTGCAGTATCTGTTTCTTTTAACACGTCTGCCATGATTTTGTCGTATTCATCATTCTTAAATAAGAAGAAGTTTTCACTATCATTTGTAGAGATATAGTCATTTAGTATTTCATAGGCAGATGCGCGACCTGTTAAATCAATCGTTGTCATATTATAGTCACGGCCGAAGTACACACGATCAAGCCAAATACCCCATTCCACTACTTCAATTTCTACATCCACGCCAATTTCCTTTAAGTTAGCCGCAACAATTTGCGCTATATTTGAATAAATATCGTTATGTGAGGACACTGTAATTTTTGTTTTA
The DNA here is from genome assembly GCF_044761135.1 of Lysinibacillus sp. NPDC097868. NCBI lineage: Bacteria > Bacillati > Bacillota > Bacilli > Caryophanales > Bacillaceae > Lysinibacillus > Lysinibacillus sp. NPDC097868. The sequence goes on from NZ_JBIWBS010000001.1 coordinate 1,952,020, forward strand.
AAGCCGTCTGGATAACCAGCTTCTGCTAATAACGCTTTCGCCTTTTCCACATCAAGCTTGTACATGTCCTCTAAACCTTTCTTTTGATAGTCCCCCATTGCTGGACTCATGTTCGAGCCAAGTGGTACGGCATAGCCTGCAAATACCGAGTCAATAATATCCGATTTACTAATCGCATAGTTCATTGCCTGACGCACTTTCACATTATCAAAAGGCGCTTTCGTTTCATTAAACGTCACGATTAAGGAAGAGTTATTGTTTTGATGCGATAAATGATGACTACTCTCCACTTCATTAACGCGTTGCCAAGGAACACTTGTTAAGTCAACTTCATTTGCCATTAAGCTCATAATGGCTGCTTGATCATCCGATTGGAAGGTAAAGGTTACTTTGTCTAAGTTAGGCAAGCCTTCTTTCCAATAGCTATCATTCTTTTTCAGTACCAAATTTGAACCAGGAGCATATTTTACATAGGCAAATGGGCCAGACCCAATTGGATTTTCATTGTGTTTGCCATCATTACTTTTCGGTATAATTGCTGATTGGCGAGCAGTAAGTGAATATAAGAAATTAGAATTCGGTTCTTTTAACTTGATAACAAAGGTCCTAGCATCTGGTGCTTCGGTAGTCGCCACATTATCAAAGTTATTCGACATTTTTTCTCCACCACTTTTACCCATTAAGCGATCAAAAGAATATTGAATATCTTCTATTGTTAAATCCTCTCCGTTATGAAATTTCACACCTGAACGGATTTTAAATGTATAGGTTAGACCATCCTCCGAAATATCATAGCTTTCAGCAAGCCCTTCTTTTAATGAGCCGTCTGTTTCAGGAGCCATCAGCCCTTCAAAAATATTAAGAATCATCTGGTAGGAAATAGACGCTGTCGCTTTATGCGGATCTAAAAAATCCGGGTCATCATTAATTCGAACAACAATTTCTTGTGGTGCTTCCGTTGGCGCTTGCCCAGTTGTAGTGACTTTATTTGTATCTTTTTTGTCGTTATCATTTGAACATGCGCTAATAATCACCCCTACTAGCAATAACAGCATTAGCAAAAACCACTTTTTAATCGGCTTCAAGTGTTTCTCCCCCTTTATCCTTTATGTTGTTGAATACTTGAATAGCTTTCTACATCTTCTAATTTAGTAGCAGCTTTAACACCAGCAATAATGGCTTCCTCTACGACCTTCGTTGCTAAGTGCCCAAGATAGTCTACTGGATACGATTGATGTCCAGTGCCCAAAACAAAAATCGTATCGCCATCTAGCATTGTATGGACAGGATATATCGTGCGCGCTAATGCATTTTGTGCTAGTTGGGCAATTTTTTTTGCCTCTGCTTTTGTTAACTTTGCGTTCACAGCAACGACGCCAATTGTCGTATTCGTGCCAGACAGGGCCTGTGATTGTCCATGATCTTCTAAATACATACAGCTATCCAGCCATTGACCCGTTTCTCGGTTACGGGCTCCCGCAATCGTTGCTCTTGTATTGGGATCCTTTATATCACCTACTGCATTTACCGCAACAAGTGCTCCTACTACAAGTCCCTCTTTGCCTTCAAGCGAGCTGCTGCCCAATCCTCCTTTCATACAATATTGCGGTCCTGCTAGCTTACCTACTGTAGCGCCATATCCAGCACCTATATTTCCATTTAAAAAAGGTCCAATCGACGCATTTTCCGCTGCCTCATAGCCCATCTGAGCTGTCGGTCTTGTATGTGCATCACCGATAAATAAATCAAACAATACTGCACTAGGTACAATTGGTATTTTTGCAATACCTGCATCTACCCCAACATCTTGCTCCTCTAAGTAATGCATGACACCTGTGGCGGCATCTAAGCCAAATGCACTGCCACCAGCTAAGCATATGCCATGCACTTGCTGAATTTCATTGATTGGATCGAGCGCATCTGTTTCTCGGGTGCCCGGTGCAGAGCCTCTTACATCGACGCCACAAACTGCTCCATTTTCTACTAGAATGACGGTGCATCCCGTTATCCCCTCTTTATTTTCTGCATGACCTACCTTCACACCAGGTACGTCGGTAATATTGCGGAACATCTATACACCACCTTTAAGATTGAATATTCAGATTATTAATCATATAAAAAACATGCTACTTGCTGTTGCGCATTTAGGTGTTGAAGTATAGGTCGTTCTAAACGACACTTCTCCATGACAAATGGACAGCGCGTATGGAATACGCAGCCAATTGGTGGATTCATCGGACTTGGTAGCTCCCCCTGTAATGGCACTACTTGCTTCGGCTCATCAAAATTCACAACCGGAATCGCGGATAGTAATGCCTGTGTATATGGATGGAGAGGATTTGCATACAACTCTTTTTTCGCGCCTAGCTCTACTACTCTCCCTAAATACAGCACTGCAACACGATCACTAATATGTTTAACAACACTTAAATCATGCGAAATGAATAAATACGTTAAATGAAATTCATCCTGTAAATCCATCATTAAATTTAATACTTGTGATTGTATCGAAACATCTAATGCAGAAACAGGCTCATCTGCAATAATAAACTCTGGATTGATAGCAAGTGCGCGAGCGATACCAATTCTTTGTCGTTGCCCACCCGAGAATTCATGGGGAAATTTATACATAGCATCTTCAGGTAAACCAACCTTTTGTAAAAGCTCGCTAACTCGTTTTTTACGTTCCACTTTTGACAACGTTAATTGTAATGCCATCGGTTCCTCTATGATGGATCCAATACGCATCCGTGGATTTAACGATGCGAACGGATCTTGAAATATCATTTGCATTTGGTTGCGATACTTTTGTAAATGGCGTCCCTTCAAATGTTGAATAGGTTGGCCTTTATATAAAATTTCTCCGTCTGTCGGTTCAACGAGCTTTAAAATTGTACGTCCAAATGTGGACTTACCTGAACCTGACTCTCCTACAATTCCAAGTGTCTCACCACTGAAGATTGCAATTGAAATATCATCTACAGCCTTGACGACTTTTTTCTCTTCCTTCATAGATTTTCGTTTCACAGGAAAGTAGGCTTTTAAATGATGAATTTCAAGTAAAACTTCTCTCTCCGTCATGTGTAAGGGCTCCTTCCTCCGTGAATAAATGACATCGTACGCTATGATCATGCTGGATAAGCCTAGTCTGTGGCGTTACTTGACGACAATGTTCCATAACAAATGGACAACGTGGTGCAAAACGACAGCCATCCGGCAGTGCATAGGCTGGTGGCACAGTGCCAGGGATAGAAGGTAATCTAGTCATATCTGTTTCAAGACTAGGCATCGTTTTTAATAAAGCAACTGTATAAGGATGTTTGGGCTGAAGAAAGAGCTCTCGGACAGAAGCCTCTTCCACAATTTGTCCAGCATACATGACCATCACACGATCTGCCGTTTCAGCAACAACACTCATATCGTGTGTAATAAACAAAATGGCTGAGTGCTGTTCTTTTTTCATTTTCATCATTAGCTTTAAGATTTGCGCTTGCACAGTTACATCTAAAGCTGTTGTAGGCTCATCTGCGATTAAGAGTTGTGGATTATTGGACATTGCAATTGCTATCATTACACGCTGTCGCATCCCGCCTGATAACTGATGTGGATATTCTGTTATGATCTTTTCTGCATTGGCAATGCCCACTTCTTTTAATAGCTGTAGTGACATTGCTTTTGCTTGTTTTTTGGATACTTTTTGATGCCTTCGAATCGATTCCATCATTTGATTGCCGATTGTAAAAACAGGATCAAGTGATGTCATCGGCTCTTGAAAAATCATACTCACTTCATTGCCACGTATCATACTCATTTCTTTATTTTTATAATGTAATAGATTTTTTCCATTTAAAATAATGTCACCTTTCGTAATTTCTCCAGGTGGCATCGGAAGCAAGCGCATAATTGACAGTGATGTTATACTCTTGCCACTGCCAGATTCTCCAACAAGTGCAACGGTTTCACCTTTATGAATAACAAAGCTTACATCATCTACTACTTTTGCCTTTTTACCATTTTTCAAATGAAATTGTACATTTAATTGATTAACTTCTAACAACACTTGCTTGTCTTGTGCTTGTTCCACATGCTCCCCTCCTACTCACGGTCGAGATTGGGTGTTGCATAGCGTATCGCAATATTTTTCATTTGTGTATAATTTCTTAAAGCAACAAAGCCCTTTTCCCGACCGATGCCGCTCTTTTTATAACCGCCAAATGGCATTTGAATCCCGCCTGCCGCACCATAATTATTGACGAACACTTGGCCAGCCTTCACCCGACTTGCCACATAATGTGCTGTGTCTAAATCTTTTGACCAAACACCTGCCACTAATCCATAATCGGTACCATTCGCTAGTGCTATCGCTTCCTCCACTGTGGTAAACGTTAATATTGTTAACACAGGACCAAAAATCTCCTCCTGTGCTAATGTAGCATTTGCATCTACACCATCGAGAATGGTCGGTTGAATATAATAGCCTTTTTCATAGCCTTTAATCGTAATGGTTTCGCCACCAGAGATGACATAGCCATTTTCTTTCGCCTGCTGCAGAAGTGTGGAAATCTTCAAGTATTGCCGTTGGTTTAAAAGTGGCCCCATATCAACATCCGCTTCTCCTGGGCCGACCTTCAATGCTTGAAATTTCGTAACTAGCTTTTCGACGAAAGCTTCTTTCACATCTTTTTCAATAAGTAACCGCGCACCCGCAGAACATGTTTGTCCAGCATTTTGGATAATGGCACGGACTACCCCTTCTAGTGCCTGTTCCATCGGCGCATCTGCAAAGACAATATTTGGCGATTTGCCACCAAGTTCTAAAGTGACAGGAACAATGTTTTGAGCCGCTGCCTTCATCACTTCAATACCAGTAGGGACAGAACCAGTAAAAGTTATATGATCAATATCAGTATGTGTCGTTAAAAATGGTCCTACATCTCGACCTAAGCCTGTTATATGCTGAAAAATCCCTTTCGGCAATTTTTCAGCAAACCATTTCGTCATAGCATGCGTCGTCAAAGGCGTATCCTCAGCACTTTTAACAATTACTGCGTTCCCTGTTGCAATAGCTGCGGCAACGCTTCTTGCTGTAATTTGTAAAGGATAGTTCCATGGCACAATATGGACAGTAACCCCAACTGGTTCTAAGACAACCGCATTTAAAATACCGTCTTCGATAGGAATTGTGTCCCCCATAATCTTGTCTGCCGCTCCGCCGTAAAATTCAAAGTAGCGAGCAGCCGCTTCCACATCTGCCCGTGCCTGTGTCAAAGGCTTACCAACATCACGACACTCTAGCAAACTCCATTCTTCGGCATGCATACGAATATAGTGTGCTAATTGTATGAGTAGCTGTCCCCGCTCAAAAGCCTTCACTTGACGCCACTCTTCACTTTCAAAAGCAAACCGAGCTGCACGTACCGCCTCGTCTGCCTGTTCCTTACTAGCATTCTTAATTTGCGCGAGTACTTCACCAGTAGATGGATTTACGACATCTATTAATCCCTTACCATCTCCTTGTACCCACTTACCATTTATGAGCATCGGTATCACTTGCATCGTACCCCTCCTATAAGCCACGACCACCGTCAACATGTAATGTTGTGCCTGTCACCATTGTTGATGCATCTGATAGTAAATAATTTACTGCACCTGCTATATCAGTTGGATCGACTAATCGACCAAGTGGCACTGATTGGATAAAGACATCATGCTTTGTTTGCTCTGCATCTGCACCTTCTGCTGTAAACTGCGCTAGCATCTGTGTATTCGCTGGTCCTGGATGAATTGTATTAACACGAATTTGATGTGATGCAAGCTCAATCGCCAGCCCACGGGTAAAGCTTTCCGCCGCTCCTTTCGAAGCAATGTACGCCTGCAAGCCAGGACGGGGGCGGACTGCGGAAATAGATGCTACCGTCACAATCGAGCCTTTTTTTCGCTCCTTCATATATGGAACAACAGCCTTCGTTGTTATAAATAAACTTTTTACATTTACGTCCATAAGACGATTCCACTCATCCATCGTTACTTGCTCAATTGGTGTTGCAGCTTGTGCAATACCTAGTGCATTGACGAGTCCATCAATTTGACCATATTTCGTGAAAACTTCTTTGGTAATCGCCTGAATACTTTCTTCCTGTAGAACATTGACCTCGTACGTTTGTAAAGATTCATGCGCTAGGTTAGTCAGTGAGGCAACTGATAAATCGATACCGATTACAATATTTCCTTGCTCAAGCTGCCCTTGTATGATCGCTTTTCCCATACCACCACCAGCACCTGTCACAATAAGTACTTGCTGTGCTACCGCCATCTTACACACCCCCTGCTGTTTGTCTTATATTTACAAGCGCCTGACAAATGGCATCGCCCATTTGTGAGGTTGTCGCTTGTCCCCCAATATCCGCCGTTTTTACAGCACCTTCTTTTAGTACGGCTTCAATCGCTGAAACAACTCGTTTTTCTGCGTCTGCTCTACCAACATGCCCAAGCAATAATCCAAGAGACCAAATTTGTGCAATCGGATTGGCAATCCCTTTCCCTGTAATATTGGGTGCAGAACCATGCACTGGTTCGAACATCGATGGAAACTCCTTTTCAGGATTTAAATTTGCCGAAGGAGACAGCCCAAGTCCCCCGACAATCGCTGACCCTAAATCCGATAAAATATCACCAAATAAATTGGATGCCACAACAACTTCAAAATCTTGAGGACGCTCTACAAAATAAGCGACTAATGCATCAATATAAATTGATTCTAGCGTTAATATTGGCGAGGCTTTTTCCACAATATGTTTCGTATGCTCATCCCAAAATTTCATGGAATGAATAATAGCATTTGATTTTGTAGCACTTGTAATTTTCGACTTACCATATTTACATGCATAGTCACAGGCTGCTTGTACGATTTTTTCAACGCCGAGCCGTGTCATAATCGTATTTTGAATAGCCATTTCCTGTGGCTGATTATGATAAATATGGCCACCGCTATTGGAATATTCACCTTCTGTATTTTCACGAAAAATAACCATATCTATATCCCTGCCATTTACGAGTGGTGACGCAATACCTTGTAGCGATTTAACCGGCCTGAAATTTACATATTGCTGGAATTGTTTGCGTATGGGCATAATGAATTCCCATACTGTAACATCATCTGGTACACGAGCATCACCGATTGCACCGAATAAAATTGCATCATAGTTCCTTAATATTGTAAGTGCATCTTTTGGCATCATAGTGCCATGTTGTACGTAATAATCCGAGCTCCACGGAAAAATGGTCGTTTCAATTTGTAAAGATGGGTCATCTTGCTGAAGTTGGTCAAGCACTTTTAACGCTTCCACCATTACTTCCTTGCCTATACCATCTCCAGGAATAACAGCGATTTTGACCATTACACTTCACCTGCTAAAAACTTCAATGCTGCTAAACGATATATGGCAGTAGTTTCGGCAAGCTCTTCGATGTCAACATACTCATCGATTTGATGTGGTATTTCTCGATCGCCTGCTCCTACTGTTACAATTGGTACACCATGCACATGGAGGAAAGTTCCGTCTGTTGCACCTGGGACACCGTTATAAATCGGCTCTTTTTGCGTCACTTCTGCCACTGCCTCGTAAATAGCTTGTACAACGGGCTCTTCTTTCGCAGTAGCTGTTGCAGGGCGGTTATCAAGTACAGTAAGCTCTACTTTAAAGTCTGGATCATCTGCTTGCAGTCGTTGAATAATGGCATCAATTTTCCCAAGTAATTCATCATGATCCTGCGCTGGTACGGTGCGAATATCAAGTGTCGTCATACAATGATCAGGAATGACATTAATTTGCGCATCCCCTTTCACAGGAGCACGTAATATCGTTGGTGTAATCGATGGCCAGTTGAGCATTGGGTCTTTCCCTAATCGTGCCTGCTCTTCTTGTTCTAACTTTTCAAGCTCGACGATCAAACGTGCCATCCGCCAATTCGGATTAATACCACTCCAAGAAATCGCGCCATGTGCCATTTTGCCGAAAATATCGACCTGTAATCGAATGGCGCCACGCTGTGCAATGCACACATTGTTTTCTTGCGGCTCACAAATAATGGCCCCATCTACGCCATCTGCCCAGCCATTGCGGATAAAATGTTTAATGCCAAGCATTAGCCCCTCTTCATCACACGGGATGCATAACATGATTTTGCCTGTAAATTCCTCACCGTCTAGTAACAATGACTGACAAGCAGTAATCATACATGCGAGATTCCCTTTTGTATCATTTGTGCCCCGACCATACATACGCCCATCAATAATTTCCGCGCCGAACGGATCATATGTCCATGCCTCACGATTGCCCTCCGTGACGACATCTGTATGTCCTTCAAATAGTAGGGTTTTCCCTGGCTTCCCCGAATCAATAATGCCAATGACATTTGGTCTTCCAGGTACAACTTCTTCCACAAACGTTTCAATACCGATAGCTCGTAAATATTGCGCCACGTAATTGGCTACTTCCTGTTCATTGCCATGAGGATCATGTTCGCGATAAACACTTTCGATCCGAACGAGCTTTTGTGTTAATGCAATGACCGTTTCTCGATCACGTTTATACGTTTCCGTTGTCTTTATAGTTGGTTCTAGCATTTAGGAAGCCCCCTTTATATTAGTAAAAAATTTACAAATCATATTTTCATATTGTATATTTACTAATATATTGGTTAAATTGATAATCATTCATAGAATCCCATGAAGTTTTTTGCTACTATCCATATGGAAAAATAAGGTGTAACGATGGCAATCTACAAAAAAAGACGTCGCCCAAATAGAAAACACTCACCCAAACGCTGTGAGCTCAACGTTTTGGGTGAGTGTTTTGCTTGTTTATAATTTACGGATTTGAAAACCTACTATTTACTTAACTCCCAGCTAATAAATAGTACTCATACTTAGTAAAGTCCATTTTATGCTTGATTTTCTTTTGGAAAAACTCCGCATTGTCCTCTGTAATTTTGTATGAACCTGTAACTGGATGAATTGAAGAGAGTTGAAAAATATTTTGTAACTCCTCTAAAGACATATCTTTCAATATTTCACTATCTTCTATTATTGTTTCTCCAGGAAAGCTCCATGCCACTTCTCGAATAACATTTTTTTCAGAAAGATAATACGGCGATATCATTTGTTCTACAAAAAGTCTCTGCTCGCTCGCAAATTGTATCGCTTCCTGTTGTATGCTATTAGCACCAATAAATAGGTAATAGTCATCACCGAACTGGACAAAGAAATCCTCGGTAATCAGTTGAAAATAAATATAATCTCTCAGCGCCATTTTACAGACAATCGGAATTTCATCAATCGTTACTAGCATATCTTCTGCCAATGGAATTGTATCAAACGATGGGTCATATAAAGGCGAAGTTTTATCCACGTTACTCAAACCATACGTCTCAAGATGAATCAGTCGTACGTTCTCAATTTGATAAACCTCAAGAAATTTCATCACCGTATCGACATATGCTTTCTCGACCTGTAAATAGTCGTCTAACGTTAATATTTCTCCAAGAAAAGATTTTCCAATTTCTGAAGCACTTGTCCACTCATCCCTCAAATAATGTCCTTCTGCATTTCGATAAGCAGGATTATATTTAGTAATACGCCATTGAAAGCCGATTTCTCTATGCACAGATAGATGCACCTCCATTTTTAAAATATTAATTAGATTTTATCAAAAACTAATCACCAATTCTTTTAAAAACAGCATCATAAGTACCTAATTTAATAGTGTTATTTTTAAAATATTCTACCTTGTCGGTCCCTGCTCGCCTACACCCTATTTACTTCTGTTATCCAAAATATCCTGAACCGTATAATCTGCTAGCACAGATTGAAACGTTTTTTCCGCTTTCGCAATAATCATTGAAATAAAACGTTCTGAACCGGTAGATGGTACTGACCAATAAGGTGTTTCACTATCATTTCCTAACACGATATAAATATCTTGCATCGTAATTTGCGCTGGTGCTTTATTGAGACAATAGCCACCGTAACGGCCACTATGCGCCTGTACATAGTCATGTTCTGCAAGCTTCGCAAGCATTTTCCTAACGAAGGTAGCATCCTCCCCTAGCTTCTCCGCAATAACATTACTTTTTTGTAGTTCATTCGATTCCGCCATTAGGACGATTGCTCGCAATGCTACATGGAACCATTTTGGCCCCAGATCACCCGATTGGATAAGTAGCTGCATTGTCATTCCCCCAATTTTCAAAATACTCTATTTTTAATTTGACTTCTCTTATTCATTGTACTATATTTTAATTGTGATATTTTAATCACAATTAAAATGATAGCGTTTTCAAAATAAGGAGGGCATGCAATTGGAAAAACGAGTACATCCTGAGTTAACAACGTTCTTATCAGCTATGCAGGGATTAAATTTAACAAGAGAGAATATTGCTGAATCACGTAATGTCATGAATGAAGCGCTTGGCAGCGAAGAAGTGAAAATGGAAAACGTTACAACGACAGAACGCTTTATTACTAGTCCTAACGGAGCACCAGATGTACGTATTCGAATTTATGAACCAACTGAAAAATATGGCACGTTGCCTGCTATTCTGTATATCCATGGCGGCGGTTTTATCATTGGGTCTATCGAAATGTTTGATGCAAGTTGTCAGATGCTTGTTTCACAATTAGATTGTATGGTCGTTTCTGTTGGCTATCGCTTAGCACCCGAGCATCCTTACCCTGCTGGTGTAGAAGATTGCTATACTGCACTTGAATGGGTAGCGGCAAATGCTGATGAATTAGGCATTGATTTAACACGACTTGCTGTCCATGGTGCAAGTGCTGGAGGCGGATTAACGGCCGCGGTTTCCCTCTTAGCTCGGGATCGAAAAGGACCTAAAATCGCTTTCCAAATGCCACTGTATCCAATGATTGATAATCGTTGTATTTTACCTTCAAATGATGAAATTACAGATGCTCGAGTATGGAATGGTCCACAAAATCACCTAGCATGGGAAATGTATTTAGGGGCTCAATATGCTGATGATGCGCCTATTTATGCGGCTCCTTTGCATGCAGAGGATTATAGCGATCTACCTCCTACATATACATTTATAGGAGATTTAGATCCATTCCGTGATGAAACAATAGATTATATTGCGAGACTGACAAAGGCGGGTGTACCGACCGAATTCCATCTATATCCAGGTTGCTTCCATGGCTTTGAACACATGGTCCCTCAAGCAGAAATCAGTCAACGAGCAATTGAAAATTATATGCATGCCTTTAAAAAAGCTTTTGAAAAAGCGGCTTCACCTACTACTTAAAAAGAGCAACTAGAACCTACGAGAAAACCATTTCCCAAGCCCTGTCTTGATAATTTATCGGCGATTTCTATAGTTTTAATGGCGATTTCTATAGTTTTAATGGCGATTTCCGATGTCTTAGTGGCGATTCTATTGGTTTTAATGGCGATTCTCACGGTTCTAGCAGCGAAAAATACAACAAGAGCATCTACGTTTAGATGCTCTTGCGTTGTTTGCTTCTATTGCTGACGTGATTCCGTCATTTGTTTCCATACCGAGCCTTTTGCTTCCTCGCCTTGTTCGATACGGGCGATGGCCATTTTTACTTGAAGCTTCACTTCAAACTCTTTATCATCTTCAGCTGCCTTTAACGCTTGTAATGATTGCTCTGTTCCTACTTCATATAAATACATCGCTGCGCGCCAACGAACAAGTTTATTTTTATCTTGTAGTGCTTGTTGCATTGCCTCTTCAAACTCCACAAAACCAAGGTCACTCATACAATCTCCCGCCGTACGACGCACCGCAGCACTTTTATCGTGCAATGCTTTTTCTAAATATGGTACAACCGCCACATCCTCAATCATGCCCAAGTAGACTGTTGCAAGACGGCGAATAGACATTTGTTCATCTTGCAGCGCTAAATCTAAAAGTGGCAAGTCATCTAGCTCTGGATCCGCCATTTGGTCAAGTAATTGGAAACGTTTTTCCCATTCTGGCTGTTGGAACTGCTCCACCGTTATTTTTAGTTTAGCAGGCTTTTGGTAAACCTTTTCTGTATCATTAATCGTTGCCACAATGTCAGCTAAACGTTGTGCAGAATAAGTTACATCAATTTCCTGTTTGACCGCTTCAGCAATTTCCTCAAGCTCGCCATAACGAACACCGTAGTCAATCCATTTACGTTGGAAGATATAGTTTTCATCGACATCTGTTTCAATAATTTTATTGAAAGCATCGACAAAGCGTTCACCACAGCTTACACGGTATTCGCGTTGATTATCGAATACCTTTACTTGCAGTGGGACCTGCTTGTAAAACTGTACATGGACATAAACTTCACCGTAAAATTCATTGGCAATTTGTATATCACTAGCTTCCGTTACATCCTCGCCTAATACTTGTCGAATGCTCGATAAAATACTTTCCCATGCGTATTTTGCATTACGCTCAACTGCGAAGAAATCTGCTACATGATAAACACCTTTAACCCCCTCAATGGCTAAAATTGCTGCCGCTTCACCAGTAGCTTCGTCTTTATTGTCCTTTGTAAAGTTAAAGCTTTTGCCAAACGGTAACTCCGTATCGACGATAATCTTCATAGAATTGGGACTTGGTGTCGGCTCAATTGTAATAATTTTCATGTTATACGCTCCTTATCCGTTTACAATTTCATCTAAGTACGACCATCTTTCTATTAAATGCTCATATTTTGCATTCAGCTCATCTAGTTTAGCCGTTAACTCCTGTAATTTAGTAAAGTCAGCGCCAGCGCTGGCAATACCTTCTTCTGTTTCCATAATTGCCGTCTCTGTTTTTTCTATATCATCTGCAATGGTTTCCCATTCTTTTTGTTCTTTAAATGATAGTTTTTTCTTATCTGATTTTGGCTTCTCTATCTTTTGCTTGTCGGCTTTCGGTGCTTCCACTTTCACAGACGTTTCCTGCTCCCGCTTCTGTAAATAATCACTATAAACATCAAGTGACTCATCTACATGTCCTTGTCCGTCTAAAACCCATAGTTTTTTAGCAATACGATCGAGGAAGAAGCGATCGTGGGAAATAGTAATAACGACACCTGGGAAATGTTCAATAAAGTCCTCTAATACCCCAAGTGTTTCAATATCTAAGTCATTGGTTGGCTCATCCAGTAATAGCACATTCGGTTGCTCCATTAATAATCTTAATAAGTGCAGACGCTTGCGTTCTCCACCGGATAACTTACCAATCGGCGTACCATGTGCATGTAGTGGAAATAAAAAACGCTCCAACATTTGCGCAGCAGAATAGCGTACACCTTCTGCATCCGTAATATCATTTGACGCTTCACGAATATATTCAATCATGCGCTCATTTTCATTCATCTTGGGTAATGTTTGTTTAAAATGTGCAAGTTTTACAGTAGAACCGACATGAATTTCTCCTTTGTCTGGCGACAGTTCACCAGCAAGCATGTTGAGTAAAGTTGACTTTCCAACGCCATTGGCACCAATTATACCGATTCGATCGCCCTGTTGCAGTAAAAACGTAAAATGCTCTACTATTTTTTGCGAACCGAAAGCCTTTGATATATTTTCAGCCTCTAATACTTTTCGTCCAAGTCGCGTTGTTGCTAAGCCCAGTTCAAGAGAAACATCATCTGACTTGCGCTCTAAGTTATCTTCTAGCTGTTCGAAGCGCTGAATACGTGCCTTTTGCTTTGTTGAGCGTGCCTTCGCACCTCGGCGAATCCATTTTAACTCTGAACGATAACGATTGCGATCTTTTTGGGCTGAAGCAGCAGCCATTTCCTCGCGAATTGCACGTGCTTCTAAAAAGTCTCCATAATTCCCTGTGTGGCGATATAGCGTTTGGTCTGCTATTTCGTAAATATGCGTCGACAATTCATCTAAGAAATAACGATCATGGGTAATGAAAATAACAGCACCCTTTAAGCGTAACACCATTTCCTGTAGCCATTCTGTTGACTGAACATCTAAATGGTTGGTCGGCTCATCTAATAAATAAAGATCTGCTGGTTCAATTAACACTTTAGCTAACGCTACCCGTTTTTGTTGACCACCTGACAGCGTTAAAACTTCCTTATCAAACATTTCAATGCCAAGCTTTGTCAGCGCAGTTTTAGCAAGTGCATTGACATCCCAAGCTTGCTCCTCGTCCATGCGCTGCTGTAAGCTAAACAATGTTTTTTGTAAGCTTTCTGATGTTGGATTTAACGCGAGGGCTGCAACAATTTCTTCATATTGACGGTTAAGTTGTAAAACGGGAGAATCACCGGCAAACACTGCCTGTAGTACTGTTTCGCCACTATTAAATGTAGGTTCTTGCGGTAAATAAGCAACACGATATTTATTTGGGCGATCCATCTCTATTGCATCCGCTTCGATTTGACCGGCTAAAATAGATAACAATGTCGATTTCCCTGTTCCGTTAATGCCAATTAGACCCGCACGTTCCCCTTCATATATTGTAAATTCAATATTTTGAAAGAGCGTTTTATCGCCCACTGTCTTCGTTAAATTTTGTACGATTAAATGACTCATTATGCTTTTCCATCTCTTTCATTTTGTAATTGCTCTAAAAAGCATACCATAAATTGATGGCGTTCATTAGCCATTTGCTTGCCTTTATCGGTCGTCATTAAATCTTTTAATAATAAAAGCTTCTCGTAAAAATGAGTAACGGACGATGTATTTTTACTACGATAATCTTCCTCAGACATTGTCGTTCTTGCTTCCTCTGTGTCATCATACAATTTCCGACCTTTGGCACCACCATAAGCAAATGTCCGCGCAATTCCAATCGCTCCAATTGCATCTAAACGATCAGCATCCCGTACAATTTTCGCTTCAATAGAAGTTGCCTCTAGCTCATTGCCACCATTAAATGACACTTGTGCGATACAATCACGAATATGTTGTTTTTTAGCTTCACTTATTTTCAATTCATGAATCAACTTGTCTTCTTGCTCTTTACTATCTGTATACTTTTTATCACTTACATCGTGCAAAAGCACCGCCATTTTCACAACGTCTGCATCTGCTTTAGGCTCTGTATGTAAAATCGCTAACGCATTTTGGTAAACGCGCTCAATATGTTGAAAGTCATGACTCGCATCAAATTGCTCATATATGCTACGTACCTTGTTCTTTAACTCATTCATATTATTAATCAGTCCTTTCTCTTTGCCTATTATACTGTATTGCTATGGGAAGTTGGTAACGATGTCGCCTTTTCTATAGGAAAAATAAAAAAAGATACATATCAATTGACTAATTATTCAGAATATTGTAGGATAAATATACAGAACAAACTTTATTGTTCTGTAAGCTCACAATTTGCGTAATGTACAAAAGCTATGTGTTTTTACAGTTTTAAACAACTTCAGCGGGTATACAATTGAATACTGTTTTGCAAAGAAATACGTATAGTGTAACCGATCATCTTCAATAAAAGTGAACACTTTCCCTAAAATTTCAAGTTTGTTGACCCGCATAGTGGAAGTACAATACAAAAATGTGAACAACGAGTTAGCTTTGTTTTCGCGTCCGCGAAGGCTTTGACCAAATGTAGCAAGGCTTTATGGATTTATCATTAAACGATGTTACCTTCTACCATGCTTTTACTGAATATGTTTGAACGTAACCTCTACTTTTAATGATTAATGTATAACCAACTATGCGATCATTTTGCGAAAAGCCGCTTCATTAGAGTCGTGTTAACAATATTCGATAATTCATTTAGACAATGAAAGTTCATTTAAGCCATAAGTAAGAAATACGTTATGAAGGAAGTAGGAAAGAAATTGATCGTATGTAATACCCACCCGCTGAAGGAACAATAAAAGCTGCCCATCTCGATGAGATGTTGGCAGCTTTTATGAATTAGGTTGCTTTCTTTCTATTTTAGCATTCTATTTTTTCCTTTTTACAAACCCTTACCAATAACCGTATCAATTTCCTGTAATAGCTTGGCATTTTTCATCGTTGAGCTTAAATTTAAATGGCTTTGATCAACTTGAATAACAGCTATATGCATGCCTTCTTTAATGCTAGCACTTGGTATAGGTACCATCGCTTCAATATCAAATGTCATTATTAAATCTGGAAATCTCGATTGAATAGTCCCTGCCTTTGATAATGTCATATATTCATTCCAGAAAGTTAATTCAACATCCTCAACAGTTAAGCTATCGACATCAAAGCCGTTCTCCTTTATCAAAGAAAAATCCTTTACTGCTCCAGATACGATACGTTCGCCATTTAACAGTTGAATAATATTATCTAATTTTTCATCCATTGTTCGCCCATATAGGAAGCTATATCCGAGCTCAATAGCGGCAGATATTGCATTTGGTGCACCATGTTCCTTCAAATAGCCTATTGTTACTGGATTACGTGTCACCGCTACCATTCCTCCAGCTAGAATAGAAGCATGACGAACTGTTTTTGCAGTGTTTTGTAAATTACCTTCAGCTAAGCCTTGAATAGCGTAATCATCTTTTCCACCTGCATAAAATTGAACGGATTGATAATCTTGTTGCTCATGTAGGTTTAAGGAACCCATTATGGCAGTCGGGTGAGCCCGTCCATTACAAGGGGCATCAACAACTGGTACGTTCAATAATACCGATTGTAACCAACCATTGATTGTCGTTATAGCACCATTTTCATTCGTAATAATTCCTTTTAATCGATGATCCATATAAGCATTCATATGTTGATAGCTCCAGCATAGCTGTTCATTGGATACATATTGTTCTTCCGCTGAAGGTGCTCCAACCATCGCTACGCAGGCTACTAAATCTTCATGGTTTAATGCAGTTAGATCGATAAGTTGAGGGTTTCCAGCAGCGAAAATTTCCTCAACTAACTTTAAGCCTTCCCCTAGGAGGCCACCACCGCCGCCTCCTAGGATTGCCCCTCCATAAACAGCAGCTAAACCATCCTCATACGTTAACACCTTTACCATCTGCACTTCCCCCTTTCTATTTTCCTATTTTCAGAATGGAAGAAAAGAAGCTATATAAAGCGTCTCCAGCAATAACACCTGCTGCAAAAACAGTCATTTCAGATTCTCTCTTACCTTTTGTCATATAAGTGAAAATAACACGAAGTAAAATACCTACTAATACTGCCCAACCAGCTATAGGATTGATTAGTAATAAACCAGTCGCAAACAGAATACCCATTTGTCTCTTTGAACCGCCAATTAATTGAATCAATGCCCCAGGAATCGCCCAGATCAATAGCTGTTTTGCTACGTCACCAGTCACTCCTGATTGGATAGTGGCTGCGTATACATGGTTGACAGGTGCTACTAAACCCTGTTCAAAATAAGATTGATATGAAAGTAAAACTACAACAGCAGCTATTGAAAATGCTAGCATACCAGCAATCATTTGCTGTTTACGTCCTTCTTTTTCTAATACAGGATCACTGCCATTTCCACGTAAAATAAAACCTGTTTTCAAGTCATAACCCATATCTGCAAATGCTACCCCTGTTGCCGCACTAAAGCCAGCTAACAAAGCAAGAGCAGGTGCCGGGAAACCAATTAATATTCCGACAATTAGTGTGATAAACGCTACTGCAAATGCAGGGAACCAGCCTGCATGCATTGCAGCAATCCCAACGATAAGTTCGTGAACAAATGCTGCAATTGTTGCGAAAATGATAAAGCCGATGAGCATGCCAAAAGACATATGTGAAATCATACCACCTATTAAAGCAATTAATAATGCAATCGCTAAATAAGCAATAAAACCTACACCGAAACCTTGTCGAATTTCTTTTTGGTCTTTTGAATAGATTAATTCTTCTGACTCTTTAGTTGCTCTTTTACCTAGCAAAGTAAAAGCAACCTGGAAAAGGGCTACAATGCCCGCTCCAATCATAACACCATGTGGTATATAATATTCATTCAAATCGACATTAAATAATGGAACAGAATAACCTCTCAGTAAAAGACCAATTCCAAACATCGTAAGCGCCCAAATATTTCCGATAAATGCTACCCCAAAAGCTGACATTGGAATTTTAAGAACAGACCCCACAATACCGATTAACACACCACCAATTAATACCTTTGCATTTTTACCGCCTTTATCGCCAGCTTTAATAGCCTCTGCTGTTGCAATCCCTGGTGGCCAGGTACCTGTTGCTGGGAAAATCTTTGTATCAAAAAATTTATATAATAATAAAGCATCCACAAACATCGCTAATATAACACCAATAAACAATGGTAAAACTAAATTTTCATACCCTAAAACATACGGAATACCAATTGGCAACATTAAACTACTCGCTGCACTAAACGTAGCCGAGGATATTGCTGTCTGTATAATATTTTGTCTATGCACGGATTTGAATGCAATTAGCTTGCCAATAGGAATTCTTCCTAAAATCATCGCAAATATCGCACCAATGATGGATGTATTAGCAGAAATACCTAAAGTCGTAATTAGCTGTATCCCAATAATTGCCCCTACAACAGATGTTAAGACAATCATTAGCAAAGTTACAGGCTCCAAAGCCCGCGGATGTAATACTTTATTATTCATAATGTCAGGTCCCCTATTGTTGTTATAGTTTAGATATGTGAGATTGAATTTGATGAGCAATTTTCACTAACTGTTCAAGCATGTATTTCTCCCTTTGATCGTCAATGTCATATACTAATCCAGAAATCGTTAGAGATGCCATGATTTCTTTCTTATGATTGAATAATGGTACACTTATACCAAAAGCATGTTCATTGTACTCCCCGACAGTAACACACCACTTATTTTTTCGTATGGTTTGTAACTCCTCTTGTAAATTATCAAGTAGCTTTTTATGCTCCTCTTCAGACTGCTTTTCATGAAAGTAGGCTAACAATTCAAGCTGCCTTTCTTTGTCTAAATAGGCAAACATAACTTTACAGGAAGCACCAATATAAAGCGGTGTTTTTGTACCTAAAGACACCGCATATTTTATATTCTTACTACTTTCAGCAATTTTTGTTGTGACTCCATACTCATTATCCATATAAGTTAGAAAGACTGATTCATTGATTTCACTTGCAAGACTTTGCATCAATTCATAAATTGTAAAGTGAGGGTCATTTGTATGGGAGAGCATGTCATGAAATATAAACATTTTATAACCTAATTTATATTTTTTTGTAGCTTCATCCTGTAATAAATACCCTGCTTCAGTAAATGTATTGATCGTTCTTTGCACAACACTTGTATGCAATTTTGTCATGCGTGCAATTTCACGTACACCTAAAGCACTTTCTGTAGTTGCAAAGCATTCTAGTATATCCAACGAGTTTTTTAATGTCTTGACAGTCATTTATATATTTCTCCTTTTATGCGTTTTGGTAACCGTAACGTTTTTCAGCTACCTCTAAAGAAATATATCCATTTAATAGATCTTTTTCAATTGCTTTCGTACTTCTCTCTTGTGGATTGCCATAGCCTCCCCCTGTTGCTGTGACAAGTTCAATACGATCGCCTTTCTGTAATTCATAATTGGCGAGCACTCCTACTGGTCCGACCTTTGTACCATCTTTTTTATGAATAATCAGATAGTTATGCGAGCCTTCCTCACCATCATTTAAGCCAAACGGTGCAAATTTATGTCTACCTAAGTTGACAGAAACCTTTTGGCTATCATGATTAACGGTATAAACTCGGCGTACACCTAAGCCACCTCTATATTGCCCTGCACCAGCACCATCGCAATTTAAGCTATATTCATCAATCTGAATTCCGTATTTTGTCTCTGCAATTTCAACTGGAAGATTATATGTTTCTCCATCTCCCATACAATATTGTCCACTTTGCCCATCGTCATCATTTGACGCTCCCCATCCACCTACTGAAGGCTCAACTATTAGGAAGGATTCATTATTTTCAGGATTTTTGCCTGTTAAGATAAATGTACAAACCGACTGTAAATGGCCTGCTGATAATCTTTCTGGTAAATGAGGTGCAAGCGCCTTCCAAATTAAGTCTGCTGCTCCAATACGTGCTTCAAAGTTCATTGAAACAGGATGTGGACGCTTGGCTGATACAATTGAATTTTCATCTGTAAGGATTGTTAAGCGTTTAAAGACACCTTCGTTAATCACATCAATATCTCCAAGTAATGCTAAGAACATTACACGAACACTAGCCATTAAACCAAATTGTGAACAGTTTACTGGCACATTCACAGCAGGGTGTGAGCCTCTAAAGTCACAAATAAATTCTTCATCGCTAATCGTTACTATCACTTTAATTGGATAAGGTCCACCTTTTAATGGATCGCCCTCAATAAAGTCTTCTGCATAAAATTCACCTTTTGGTAGATGTTGAAGCTCAAGCTCTACAATTTTTTCACCCTTGTCCAATAATTTTTGAATGGACAACTTCACCGATTCAGCACCAAATTTCTGACAAAGCTCTGAAATCCGTTTCTCACCTGTTTTCAAGGCTGCTACTTGCGCTAACATATCTCCAATAGATAGCTCTGGTAGACGAACATTTGTAGATATAATTTCATAAATGCCTTCGTTAAGCTCCCCCTTTTGATAAAGCTTCACACCTGGTAGCTGAAGACCTTCCTGATAGATTTCATTTGAATTACTTGTAAATGAACCAGGGTCCATCCCACCTACTTCGGTCCAATGTGCTTTATTTGCAGAATAAGCAATAATTTCTCCATTGTAGAAAATTGGTAAAACTAATCCTACATCTGATAAATGCGAGCCTCCCCCAACATAAGGGTCATTTATAATGATGACATCACCTTCGTTTAATTTTCTCCCATTATCATATTTTTCTATGACACGTTGAACCATTGGACTTAACATCCCAATAAAACTTGTCACACCATTACCTTGGCTAATCAAATTACCCTTGGCATCAGTTAAACCGCAGGCATAATCTAAAACCTCATAGATAACAGGGCTCATCGATGAGCGTGCTAATGCAACAAACATCTCATCTCCAATGGCCAGCAATGAATCCTGAATAATTTCTATAGCAAAAACATCTTTTTTCATGTGTTATTTCCCCTCCATCTCTACAATTAGATTTCCGTATTTATCTATTTCAATAGATTGCTTTTCATTTATCACAACTGTAGATGTAGGACTTTCCACAATAGCAGGACCAGCAATAACATAGTCAGGTACTAACTTTTGTTGATCGTATACGTTAACCTCTACCCAGCCTGTTTCTTTGACGTATAGCTTTCGTGTTGCTTTTATACATGTCGAAGCATCAATATGTGAGAAATCTAACTCCTTAAACTGGACCGCTTCATCTTTTCCATAAATCGTCAGATGTAAATTTACTAGCTCTATTGAAGTCTCTGGTAAGTCAAAAGCGAACTCCTGTTTATGTTTGATATGGAAAGCTTCTGCTAATTGAGCTAGCTCTTTTTCATGAAGCGAAATATTAGAGGCATTTAATTTAACTGCATGCTCTTGACCTTTATAGCGCAAATCATAATTAATCTCGAAATAATAATGTTCCTTCGATAAAGGTGCATCCGCATAAGCATTTTCAATAGCCTCATCAATATTTTTTTGGATAGCAGTTAAATGATGATTATCAAAATTCATTAAGCTGGTTTGAATATAATCTTGTCGATATTCTGTCATCAACATCCCTAATGCTGAAAAGACTGATGAGCCATAGGGAATAATAACTTTCTTCATGCCCAGTTCTTCAGCTAAATTAATCGCATGTAGTGGACCACCGCCACCAAAGGCAACCATTGTAAAATCCTCAGGGTCATAGCCTTTACGAATAGAAATGAGCTTAAGAGCATTTAGCATATTAGAGTTGGCAATATCTAAAATTCCTTGCGCTGCTTCTTCTGCTGTCACATTAAACGGTTTTGCAATTGCTTCAGTAAGTGCTTCCTCCACTTTGTCAATAGACACTGGATTATCGAAATTTTCTAATGATAATCTACCTAAAAAGACATTTGCATCTGTAATTGTTGGCTGCGTATTGCCTAAACCATAAGCAACAGGTCCTGGATTTGCTCCAGCAGAATCTGGACCAACTTTTAAGGAGCCGAATGGATCAACGCGTGCGATGGAACCACCACCATTACCGATTTCAACAATATCTACAACAGGTGTTTTAATCGGATAACCTGCAAATTTTTCATTTCTTTCAATATAGTAATCTGTTGTAACATTTACTTTTCCTTCCGTAATGAGTGAACATTTTGCTGTCGTTCCGCCAACATCAAATGCAATGATATTCGCTTCATTTAAAAGCTCTCCTAGTTTTGCGGCACCAAACATACCCGCTACAGGACCAGATTCAACTAGATTAATTGGCAATTCCATCGCTTTATCAAAGCTTGTCGTTCCACCGTTTGATTGCATTATTTTCAAATGATCTGTTATACCAATCGAGCTTAATTTTTCTTTTAGGTTTTTTAAATAAGCGTGTGCAATTGGTTTTACATATGAATTTAAAACAGTAGTATTTGTTCTTTCGTATTCTCGATATTCTTTAATCGTTTCGCTTGAAAGTGTGATGTACACCTCTGGCCATAGCTTTTCAATTTCTTCTTTTAGCTGTAATTCATGAATTGGATTTTTATAGCCATGGATCAATGAAATAGCAATAGCCTCTACACCTAATTCCTTGAATTTACTAACAATTACTCCAACTTCATCGGTATTAAGCGCTTTCATAATATTTCCTTTAAAATCGATGCGCTCATCAATTTCTTGTCTTAAGTATCGCTCTACAAAAGCTTCTGGTTTTTTATATTTAAAATTATAAAGGTCTGGACGATTACCACGAGCAATCTCTAATACATCACGGAAGCCTTTCGTTGTAATCAGCCCGACTACGCCCCCTTTTCTTTCCGTTAATGTATTAATAATGACCGTTGAACCATGAATAAATGATTCAATCAATGAATCTTCCGTAACGTGTCGCCCTAATACATTTAAAATACCGTCCTCAAAATGACCTGGTGTCGTATGTCCCTTATCAAAATGAAGATTTCCCTTCACATCTGTGTAAACTAGGTCAGTAAATGTACCGCCGATATCTGTTGCGATTTTCAAGACTTCATCCCTCCGTGTTCCTATTATCGGAACAGTGTTCCAATTAAGAATTAAATAAATTATATTTAAAATAAAAAGAAAATTCAATGTATTTTTTAAATAAAAATTCATTTGACAATTAAATTCATGGTAAAAACCCTCTTTTTCTTACCATTACATTTTATAAATTCGCTTTTATTCGTGTTATAAAAACACAAAAAGACCCTGGTTATACACCAGAGCCCTAAACTACATAATTATAAAAAAATCATATCCTCTATAGGAGAGGATAATTATAAATAAAAAGCCTTTTAGAAAATATAAGTTTATTGGAAAACGTTTATGAATTATCTATCGCCATACTTCTTCTATGTTCCCTGTTTATCGTAAGACTTCTAGAAAGATAAAGCGAGAAAGAAAGCTTTCTGCCTTTGAATTTACAATGAAAACACTCTTTCGAATAGCCCTATTTTTATGGAGTTTTTTTACTTAGTAAATATGGTGCCGATCTACTTTAACTTTTTTAAAAATATTTAAGCTGCCCTTTCTGACTAAAAAAGAGCAGCCTTTAATATTTTATAATTATTTAAAACAATCCTACCGCATGTCCTTCACTATCGACATCCATACGTAAAGCAGCTGGCTGCTTTGGTAAACCTGGCATTGTCATAATATCACCTGTCAGACAAACTAAGAAGCCTGCACCAAGCTTTGGAATGACTTCACGAATCGTTACGGTAAATCCTTCTGGACGACCAAGTAAAGTTGGTTGATCAGATAACGAATATTGCGTTTTCGCCATACAAATTGGCAGAACGTCCCAGCCGAATTTTTCGATTTGCACGATTTGCTTTTTCGCTTGGTCTGTAAAATGAACATCTTTCCCGCCATAGACCTTTTGTACGATTGTACGAACTTTTTCTTCAATCGATTCTGCTACATCGTATAAAGGGGAGAAATTATTATCTTCATCAAGGACAGATAGTACTTGCTCTGCTAGGGCTAATCCGCCTTTGCCGCCCTCTTCCCAGACATTTGTACGGGCAATGCGAACATCATTTTCATGACACCAGTTTAGCACTGCTTCAAGTTCAGCTTCCGTATCTGTAATAAAACGGTTTAACGCGATAATTGGTTCAACACCGAATGTGCGAATTGTCTCCACATGTTTCGCTAAGTTTTCAATGCCTTGTAACAACGCAGGCACGTTTTCTCCAACGAGTGCAGTTTTTGCTACACCGCCATGCATTTTCAATGCACGAATCGTAGCTACAATTACTACCGCACTTGGTTTGAAGCCTGCTTTTCGTGCTTTTATGTTCATGAACTTTTCAGCGCCTAAATCGGACCCGAAGCCCGCTTCTGTTACAACGATATCCGCAAGCTTCCGCGCTGTTTGTGTTGCCATAATCGAGTTACAGCCATGTGCAATGTTAGCAAATGGGCCGCCATGAATAATAGCAGGTGTTCCTTCTAATGTTTGCACTAAGTTTGGTTTAAAGGCATCCTTTAATAGCAGTGTTAGTGCGCCTTCTACTTGTAAATCACGCACAAAAACCGGCTCACGATTATACGTATAACCGATGACGATGCTTGCTAAACGCTCACGTAAATCATCGATGCTTGTAGCTAAACAGAATACCGCCATTATTTCCGAGGCAACTGTAATATCAAAGCCATCCTCACGTGGCATTCCTTGCACCGGACCACCAAGACCGATAACCACTTTTCTAAGCGCACGGTCATTTAAGTCCATTACTCGTTTCCAAATGATACGGCGAGGATCAATGTTTAATGCATTCCCTTGATGGATATGATTATCTATAAAGGCTGAAAGCGCATTGTTGGCCGTTGTGATGGCATGCAAGTCGCCAGTGAAATGCAGGTTTATATCTTCCATTGGTACAACTTGAGCGTATCCTCCACCTGTCGCGCCTCCTTTTACACCCATTACTGGGCCAAGAGAAGGCTCACGCAATGCGACAACAACGTTTTTCTTTAATTGATGAAGTGCATCTGCCAACCCAACCGTTACTGTTGATTTTCCTTCACCCGCTGGAGTTGGGCTTATCGCTGTCACTAAAACGACCTTCGCATCATCGCCCTGTGCTGTTATTTTTAAAGGATCTATTTTTGCCTTGTAGCGGCCATATTGTTCTAGTGCATCTTCTGGAATACCTGCCGCTTTTGCAATGTCTATAATAGGCTTCATAACCGCTTGACTAGCGATTTCTAAATCTGTTAAAGGTTGATTCTTCGTTGTCATGTGGCACCCTACTTTCTATATTATTTAACTCCATTATAGACTTTATTGAGAAAGAAAACACAGTTAGTTACGCAATATTTCGACAATCAATTGACAACTGTAATCAATTCATGTATGTTCTAAGAGAAAATGCAATTTTTTCATTTTTTATCAATTATGCCAAGAGTTAATTGATAGTATTTTACATTCAAGCGCATTGGAGGCGAATGCTTATGCAACAAGGAATCGTAAAGTGGTTCAATAACGAAAAAGGTTATGGCTTTATTGAATGTGATGATGGAGAAGATGTATTTGTACATTTTACGGGCATACAAGAGGAAGGCTTCCGTACACTTGAAGAAGGACAGAAGGTTTCATTTGATGTA
Organism: Lysinibacillus sp. NPDC097868; assembly: GCF_044761135.1. Classification (NCBI taxonomy): domain Bacteria; kingdom Bacillati; phylum Bacillota; class Bacilli; order Caryophanales; family Bacillaceae; genus Lysinibacillus; species Lysinibacillus sp. NPDC097868. Next base: position 1,977,721 of record NZ_JBIWBS010000001.1, read on the forward strand.
GTGGAAGGCAATCGTGGCCCTCAAGCGTCAAATGTTGTGAAATTATAAGCAACAAGGAGCTGTTCAACAAATGAACAGCTCCTTCTTTATTTTTATTATGTCATTATGGGTTAAGCCAATAAAATGCTCCAGGAGAAATTAATGTTTCCTTCGTCCGATCTGTATCTCTCAACGTAACACCGAACGGCCCTTCACTTTTTCGACCAAGCATCATTTTTGTTGCGGCAGCTTCTTCGTAAAAATCTAAACGAATATTAGGCAAATGTAATGAAATAAACTCCGAGTGTACTTCAGGCTCTGATAATTGTAATACTTCTTGCCATACCTTTGCAGTTGCTCTCGCATCTTGGACATAAAACTGTACTGACTCCATCGAAATATTTTGTGTTGTTTTTAGTGCGCCACTTGCCTCTAATTGTGCGTAACGCTCCTCATCCCCATCAGCCCATTCAATAAAAAATGGAAAATCGATTACTTGCTCTTGTTTCCCGAAATGTAATAGTTTCCATTCAACAACTGATCCATCAGGTCGTGTTCGACTACAAGCATCTGGTCCATAAACTTCTAAACCTAGCGCACGTAAACGCCGTGCCTCTTCTTCTATTTTTGTAGTACGTAAAGCAATTCTAGAAAAACCATAGCACTCATTGTCCTGTTTAAAAGTATAATGTAAGGAATACGGTAATTTCGCTGCTTCCTCAAATAGCGCATGATCATAAACCGCTATTTGTTCAATGTAGCTTAACCCAAAATAGCTTAATGTGTTATACGTTCCCCACATTGTGTGCTGACCACCATTTACGGTATGGATATGACGTTTATTTAAAAAGACTTTCATATTTTCCGGTGATTGAACTTGATGAACGATATGATCAAAATACAAAGTCATTCTTCTTCCCCCTTTTTGTCCTTTCATTATATACTTAACCTGTTAGTTTTCTAGGTTTAAATTAAAATTAGGAATATTCAAATAATTAATGGTGTTTAATTGGCTATTTGGAAGAGTAGAGATTAATCATAACTACAGATCTATGTATATTGTCATACACTATTTTATTCACTTTCACTTTTTAAATTATTAAAAATGCTTAGCATGAATGTTAAACCTGCAACAATCTCAATGAAATAGGAACTTATAACTTTAGTAAACCATACACCACCTATCGGATTTGACAAAGGCAAAATTGTGGACAATGGCACATAAATCGAAATGAGAAAACAAGGAATAAACACACAAATAAGTAAAGGCAAATTTAAATGAATGGTCCATTTTTTTATAAAAATAAGTGATAAATAGACACCCCACAAAAAGAGAGTAATAAAGTTAGCCCAAATAACAAGAGTTATACTAAATGTTGAAGCTGACATAACTTTAATTTCATTTTTAATATCAAAACTGATTATTGTTAATAAAAATAAACCTATAACCCACATTAATTTCCATAAATAAGGTGACCATTTTTTCATAAAAAACTCCTCCTTAGCCTCATAGAAGTTTAATTTATTATTATTAATACGCCCCAAAATTCAAATAGTTCCAAAATAGTCCTTATATTATAAATTATTTGCTTTTTAAAATGAACGCCAGTACGTAACTACAGAAAAGTTTCATACATAGGAAAAAGGGTAATTTATTGATAAATGAATTAAACAGAATCAGCTAGAGTTTAAAAGGAGCTATATCCATAGTCGTTTTTTCGACTTTTAGATGCTCCTTTTCATAGTCAAAAATATTGATATAACAGACATTCTTCATTTTGTCTTTTGTTAATGTGCTTTTTTTGGACAAACTAATTTTTTTAAGAAGAGCTAGCGGTCAGAAAGGATAAGAAAATGAAAAAAATTTTTTATGTAGGCCTAATCATCCTTAATTTTTGCCTATTTACCATAATGAAGGAAGTAGAGGCAAAGGAAAATCACGAAACGGATCGAAAGGTCATCCTTATCTCGTTTGACGGAATGAAAAATGACTATACTAAAAAATATGTTAAAGAGAATAAATTACCTCATATCAAACAGATGCTAGAAAATGGCGTTACTGCCGAAAAACCTACTACTATTACCCCTTCTCTTACTGCGCCTTCACATGCAGCAATTGCAACAGGGGCTACACCGAAACAAACCGGCATCGTAAGTAATCATTTCCACGAACCAAACACAGCTTTAGATAATGAAGAAAGCGGTTTTCAGGCAGAAAGCGAAGTACCTCCTTTATGGGTAGAAGCTCGAAAACAAGGGAAAACAACGGCCACTATCGCTTTTCCTGGTGCTAATCCCAAAGAGGAAAAACAAGGCGATTATTCTATATATTTTGGAGAAACTTGGTCTCCAAGCAAGTTGGAATCGTTAACCTTTAAGAAAACTACTGAATGGGTTCAATCCCCTAAAAGCTTCAGTCCTTTAAAGGAAGCGGAATTCTCCATTAAAATGAAAAATGAAAACAATCGTCTCATTCACATTTTGGCGATTGACTCAACTGATGATCAAAATGAAAACTATGACACGTTTATATTATCTGAAGATAAAAAAGTAGATTCTGAGGACGCTATTGTAAAAGGAAGCAAATGGGGATCACTTCCAATCCAAATAAAAAATCATCAATCTGCGGGCTTTTGGTTCAAAATGAAAGTAGATAACGAAGACCTTAGCCGTCCTGTAAAGTTGTACCGAACAGCAGTAACTTCTAGTCGAATTAGTGGTCCTAAAGGATTTGCCGAAGAGATTGAGAAGGAATTTGGATTTTACCCAGCACAAGATGATGATAGTGCCCTTGAGAAAGGATGGATTACAAGAAAGGAATATGAGGAGATTAGTAAACGACATATCATGTGGGTCACAAAAGTTTCTCTTTATATAAAACAGCAATACAATCCTGATTTGCTAATGTTTTATACACCGCATATTGATCATGAACAACATAAATATTTATTAATAGACCCTCGTCAGCCAGACTATTCAGATGAAAAGTCAAAAAAATATATGAGCTATATCGAGTGGTCTTACCGTTTAGCCGACGAAGTAGTTGGTGAAACATTGAATTCCCTAAAAGACAATGATTATTTGTTTGTCGTCTCCGACCATGGAATGGAACCTGCTCATTCTACTCTTTCGCCTAACAAAGTATTACAAGATGCAGGGTTATTAACGGTCGATCAACAAGATAAAAATAAAATTAATTATGCAAAATCGAAAGCATATGCCATTCCAAGCGGATCAGCAGCAAATGTATATATTAACCTACAAAACCGTGAAAAAGGCGGAATTGTCCCTCAAGAAGAATATAATCATATCCGTGACCAGATCATCCAAGCTTTTAAAGATGTCGAAGTCACATATAATAAAGGAGTATTGCTTCAATATGAAATGAAAAAAATGAAGTCTGCCATACAAACGGACAATTATTCGTTCTCTACTTTTCAACAGCATGTCAAAAATATTTGGAGCCATCTGTTGGAACCAAGAATCCATCCTTATGAAAGTGTATTGAAAAATGAAAATATAACCCTTTTGGAACATCAAAATGCAGGCGATGTCGTGTTAATAGGTGCACCTGGCTATGTTATTGGTAGCGACGTTGAAAAAAATGTAACGCCACCAATTGAATTAGGGACACATGGAGGAGATGCAAACAGAAGCATGCTTAGACCTATTTTTATCGCTACTGGAGCAGAATTTTCAAAAGGAAAAGAAATTAAATCCACATCTAATTTAGATATAGCGCCTACAATTTATGATTTATTAGGGTTAGAAATACCTTCATTTGTAGAAGGTGAAATAATTGAAGGTATTTATAGAGGTAATAAAATGAAGGAACTCGGGGAGTGAATAATACATTTTTCCAAATGCTATTTGATTTCCGCTACGGGCTTACGATTAACTCGAGCACATCGTAAGCCGCAACCCCCGCTAACGTGCGGTTTTTTGCGGCTTACATAACGTGCTTTCCCACGACATAGGAAAGTTATTCTCGCTAAAATAGCATTATGTCCTTAATTTGTAAGGAATGTTCCAGCATAAATTGCGTTCGTTCTTACTCCTGGTTTTATTTCTCCATTAATAGAGTAAATATTTTTCTCCATTAATACTAAGCCCTCTCCACAAGGTGCATCAAATGGAACTTTTCCTACAGAGCGCCAAGTATCCTCTTGCGCATTATAAATTAGTACCTCTTTATTCCAGTTAAACTCATAAGGATCTGCAGTAAAGTATTTTGTTCTAAATGCCAATAATTCTTCATCTTTTAATGATCCTAAATTTTTTACAGCATCATCATACACTGTTTTATTAAAGCCACCGATTACCAACATTTCATTTTTATTTAATTTGACCGAATTTGCGCCAAGTAAAGAAATTTCTTTCCCATTTACTTTTACAGAAGAAACTTTTGACCATTGGTTTTTCTCGATGTTGTATTTGTAGCCATCTGTATAAGCAATTGATCCTCCACCACTAAATACATAGAGGTTTCCATCTAATATTTGAGCTACGCTTTGATTTCTAACACTTTCTCCAGGTATTGTCGCTAGCTCTCTAGTTTTAGATGTTTTTAAATCATACTCGTATAATTTATTGCTTTCTTTTGCATTTTGCTTCCCTAGTCCAATATATAATTTTCCATCTTTCTCAGCAGCTATCCCATCACTAATAGTAAATGGAAGATCTCCTACTTTTTCTACTTTCAATTTTTTATTTTTATCAATCGTTAATAAAGTAATATCGTCTGCATATTCTTTGTCAGGACTTCCACCAATATAATAGATTCCTTTTTCTGTCGTTACGGAAGATCCATAGCCAATTTCATGGTTAAGATTCGTATGTTCCACCATTGTTAATTGATCTTTCTCTTTTTTATAAACATATATATCTGAGTAATGTTGCTTCGCGCCTCCATTTAATACTGTATCATAAGGGAAATTCGCGCCGCCTCCTACGATTAAATAATCTTTATATGAGCCAGATAACACGCCAGCTGTCCCAATATTCTTTTCAAATCCTTTTTGCGCCTCTAGTTCTCCTGCATATTGCCATGTTATTCTTTCCACTGAATCTCCGCCTTTAGAAGCTTCTACTTTACTTCCAATGCCTACGCCCAAAACCAACATGGATGTCATAGCTGCTACCAAAAATTTTTTCATAATTTCTCCTCCTCTTAATATGGAAATTACATCAAATTTCTTTTAAAGATAATGACAAAATATCTCCAATCACCTCCTTTGGGGATTGCATTTATTTCTAGATCACCTTATTAAAATTCTAAATATTCCGAAAATTCAACTGTTAAAAAGTTTTTACTTTGTTTTTATAAAAGGAGAACTAAAAGAGAAATGAGGTAGAATCGACAACCTTAGTGGAATATAGGCTACGCTGGAAGTCGCAAAAGCAATTTATCAATAATTCATTTAAGAACGCGTCAAATTTCAAAACTATGTAAATGACTAGTTCAAGAAAATTATCGCGTTCTTCGTTAACCGCTCCCTTTGTTTATTCCCCTATAAATAGTCTGCTAGGGTATATTAACAAAGAGATTTACAATATAATCATTTATTATCTCTAGCTTTAAAAGTTCATTGCTAAAAACGATTAGAAGATTAATAATGCTAGTCCTCCATCGGGCTTTCTTTTTGATAAGATAAAATCCCTCGGCAAAATGTCATCAGCACATCATAATCATTGTTTAACACCACTAAATCTGCATCCATTCCAGCTTTAATACTTCCTTTACGATCTCTTATATTTAACTGTTTTGCAGGATTAGTTGATGTCATTCTAATAACATCCTCGAGTGTACAGTCATCACAATATTTCAGCATATTTTTTAACGCATCACTTAGTTTTAAAACACTGCCTGCTAATGTGCCATTCTCTAATACAGCCATTCCATCTTTCACAATGACCATCTGACCGCCTAAATCATAGTTGCCATTTTTTAAGCATTTTGCCCGCATGGAATCTGTAATTAAAATTAGTTTTTCGCTTTTTTTGTTTTGATATGCTAACTGAATCATTGCTGGACATACATGAATTCCATCTACAATTAACTCTGCATATAATTCTTCAAGAAGCAAAGCAGCGCCCACAACACCAGGCTCTCGATGATGCAACCCTTTCATTTGATTAAACAAATGAGTAACTTGTGTAGCGCCAGCCCCTATTGCCCTTTTTACTTCTGCAAACGTCGCATCTGAATGACCTATTGAACTGACAATTTCATTTTCTTTAAGGTAGCGAATGAGTGCCAATCCGTCTTTTTGCTCAGGAGCCAACGTAACCAGTTTAATTGTTCCTTCGGCAAGGTCTTGCCACTTTTCAAATAGTGGGATTTCCGGCTGGATAATAAAATCGACTGGTTGCGCTCCTGCCATGCTAGGATTAACAAAGGGCCCTTCAAGATGAATGCCGAGCAGCTCTGACTGGCCTGGTTTTTGATAGCTTTTTATAAAGCTCGCTGCACTTTTCAATGCTTTTGAAATATTCTCATCAGATTGGGTCATAGTAGTTGCTAGAAAGCTTGTTGTACCTTCCTGTGGCAATGCTCGGACAATTGTTTCAAGAGATGCTATTTCTGCATCCATAACATCAGCGCCAGCTGTCCCGTGCGTGTGAATATCAATCATGCCAGGTATTACTGATTGTCCTTGTAAGTCGATAACATAGAATTGATCATCTGCTTTATAGTTGGTCATCCAGCCAGTTTCTTGAATTTTCATTTCATCAATTTTAATAAATCCATCGGAAATAATCTGATTTTCTGCATAAATTTTTGCATTGATTAAAACAATTGATTGATCCATTCTATCTTACCTCTCAATTCATTTAGCTTAGTCATTCCACATTTTACAAGCTTTTAGCAACCTCAAGTATCCCTCTAAAACATCTTTTCAATAACTGCTTGAGCAGTTAGTTCTTTGTTATGAACAGATTCTTTGTTCGTTTTCTTGAAGTATTCAAGATAAAGTAAATCTAAAAGATAGAGCTGTGAAATTTTTGCAGATAAACTGCCCCCTTGCAGTGGCCCTTCATTTGCGCCACAAAGCAGTGTAATATCTGCAAAACTTGTCAAAGGAGATTTTGCAAATCTCGTTATCGAAATAATTTTTGCGCCTCTTTCTTTTGCTACTTTTGCTACTTCAATCGTATCTTTCGTTGAACCTGAATAAGATATGAGAACAGCTACATCTTGCTCAGTCATTAAAGCAGCAGACATAATTTGAAGATGAGAATCCACTGAGCACTCAGTTTTATTGGTAATTCTCATAAATTTATTTTTTGCTTCCATTGCTGTCATTAAGGAAGAACCGACGCCAAAAAAGTGTATTCTTTGAGCGTTTATCATGCACTCCACAGCATGCGCTATATCGCTTTCCGATAATAGATTATAGGTTTCAGTCAGCGCATGGACATTTGACGATAAAACCTTTGACGATAGTTCTGCAATTGTATCTTGCATCGTAATCGCACTGGAAAGTTGCGGGGTTTCATTATCAAGCGTAATGCTATGTGCTAGCATAATTTTAAACTCTTGGTATCCTTTAAGATCCATCGTTTTACAGAATCGAAACACGCTTGACTCACCTACGTTACACGCGTCAGCTAAATCAGTAATTGACATGTAAATGACATCTTTTATATTTTCGAGAATATAATCTGCTACCTTTTTTTCCGTGTTAGTAAATGAGTTGTATCTCGAATGAATAAGTGAAAATATATCTTGTTTTCCCATAATAGTACTCCTTCTATTAATCGCCTCTTAAATGAAGTGATACTGCGCCAAGAATGCCAGCTTTATTTCCAAGAGAGGCTTTCATGATTTTTACATCCGAGAAACTCTCCATCGTTAACAATTTAACTTTTTCAGCTATATTGTTGACGAGATTTTCTTGCTCCATTACACCACCACCTATAATAATTGCTTGTGGATTAAAAATGTGAATGAAGGAAGCTAACCCTAATGCTACTTCTAAAATCCAATCCTGAAGAACCTTTTCTAAACTTTGATCCCCTTGATGCATTCTTTCGAAAATGACTCTACCATTTATAAAGTCAGCGTTTATTTCCTGTGCTCTTTTTATTAAAGAGGTTGTAGATGCATACGTTTCATAGCATCCATTCTTACCACAGTTACAATTTTCACCGAATGGATGGGTAATAACATGCCCAAATTCTGCTGCCAATCCATTATGTCCTTTATAAATTTTAGAGTCTATTATTATGGCACCCCCAATACCTGTACCATATGTTAAACAAAGAAAATCTTTATAGTCCGTTGCTGCACCAAAATACTTTTCCCCTAATGCAGCTGCGTTTACATCATTTTCAACTTTAACAGGAACTTTAAATTGTTGCTCAAGGATAGCCTTTAGTTGAGTACCAGTATAATTTGGAATATTATCATTCGCATATATTATAGAGCCATCTGTACTATTAACCTGTCCTGCAGTGCTAATACCTATTGCATGAAAGCCCTGATACTCACTTATTATCTTAATTAGTTTTTCAACTAAATACTTTCCACCTTTTTTACTTTCTGTATCATATTCTTTATATAATTCTATTTGCCCATTTTCATCAGACATGCCAACTTTTATCGAGGTGCCGCCAATATCAGCTGCTAATATCTTCACTTCAATCATCCCTTTAGCCTGACTATCTAATTTACTTTATACTGATTGATCGCACTAACAAATCTTTTAGTAATTTCCATCGGTCTTGTAATAGCAGTACCAACAACTGCTGTATGAACGCCAAGATCAAAAACACGCTTTAGTTCGTCTGGAGTCCAAATGCCACCTTCAGCAATGACAGGAATAGGAAAACTTTGTATTAGTCTTTTAATCAACTCTAAATCGGGTAATTTTTTATCATTTGTATATTCTGTATAACCGCTTAATGTTGTACCTAAGCAATCAAACCCTAATTCATACGCTTCCTTAGCCTCTTCATAAGTAGAGCAATCCGCCATAAAAATCTGATCTTTATACTTCTTTCTAATTTCAGGGAATATTTCACTTATTGTAGTGCCATCAGGTCTAATTCTTTTCGTGGCATCAAGAGCGATAATATCTACCCCCTCCTTGTAAAGCAATTCGACCTCTTTACTAGTCGGTGTAATACATACGTCCGATTCGTCAGATGACTTTTTGATAATGCCAATAATGGGTAGATCAACCATACTCTTTATTTCTCTAATATCTTCAATACTATTTGCTCTAATTCCCTTAGCACCTCCAAGCATTGCTGCATAAGCCATCTTCCCCATAATAAAAGAGCTATGAAGAGGTTCTTCTGGAAGTGCCTGACATGAAACAATCAGTTGTCTTTTAATATCATCAAAAACTTGCTGTTTTTTATTCATTTGCATACATCTCCATGGATAATCATATTACTTATCTGCCCCAATCGTAATTCCTTTTGTAAAATACTTCTGGAAGAAAATAAATATTAGTAGCATAGGAATGGCTGCTACAGTAGCACCCGCCATCTTATAAGCGAAGTTTGGATTTAAATCTTGCATTAAAGTTGCAATACCTACCATTAGTGTTTTTGAGTTAACATCTTGACCTACAACGAGTTGCCATAAGTAATCATTCCAAACCTGAACAAAATTAAGAATAAATAACGCACCAATACCCGGTTTAACTAGCGGTAGCATGATTTTATAAAATATACGAAATTCGCTAGCACCATCGATTTTTGCGGCTTCTCTTAATGAATCAGGAATAGTATCAAAAAAACCTTTTAATAAAAATACGCCAAATGCTGTTGCTACGTTAGGCCAAATCATGCCACTTAACGTATTTACCATATTTAAGTCTTGAATAATTCTAAACAGTGGAACAATCATAACTTCTTTTGGAATCATTAAACTTGAAATAAAAATAATGAAAATAACATTTTTCCCTTTAAATTTCAGCTGTGAAAAAGCATAAGCTGCAAGCGAACTAACAACAATTAAAGCAAATGTAGACATCAGCGCTACAAATAAACTATTATACGTCCATGTTAGAGCAGGCTGATTATTAAACACATCTACATAGTTACTAAAGTTTAAGCTTTTAGGAAACCAATCTGGTGGCATTTTCACAACATCCGCACTGTTCTTTAAAGAACTTGTCACAAGCCAATATAATGGAAAAAGACTTAAAACAGCGAAAAATATAACAATGCAGTTTGTTATAATTTCTATTTTTTCTCTTTTCCTCTTATTCTTATTTCTTAACATACTCATTCACCTCTAATCCTTCTTAAACATAGCTCTTAGCTGTGGAGTAGATAACACTAATGTAATAAGGAACATAATTACACCTACTGCAGAAGCAATACCAAGCTGATTATACTTGAATGCATTATTATATAAGTAATACATAAGTGTCGTAGAGGCGTTGTTTGGACCCCCACCTGTTAATAGCTGTATTACGACAAATATTTTGAGTACAGCAATAATGTTCATAATAATAATGTAAATCGTTGTTGGTTTTACCATTGGTATAATAATCTTGAATATTATTTTCATTCGGCTTGCACCATCGACTTCTGCTGCTTCAAAGAGTTCCTTTTGTACACCAATCATAGAGGCAATATAAAGAATGATTGCCTGCCCTACATTTGTCGCAAAGGTTACGAAAATAATTACAGGCAGTACCCAATGTGTATCCCCTAAAAAATTGACTGAGGTTTCCATTTTCCTCGCTATAAATGGTATAAGTCCATTTGCAGGATTTAGCAAAAAACTCCAAATCATACTCATAACAACCATCGAAACCATGACCGGAATATAATAAGCTCCTTGTATGAAGGACACATATTTTGCATTTTTATCAAAAACAGTAGATGCAACAAACAGAGCGAAAATTACTGTTAATGCTACAATGAATACAACAAAAATAATTGTGTTGATTGTAGATTGCACAAAAACAGGATCGCTAAATAATTTTCGATAGTTTTCAAACCCAACAAATATTTCATTCTGATAGTTAATCTTAAATAAACTTAAGCGAATCCCTTCAATGATAGGGTAAACTAAAAATACTAGAAAAAGTAATATTTGAGGTCCAATAAACAAGTATCCTGTCATATTTTCTTTAAAAGATTTTTTATTGATTTTCATCGGTATCATTTACCTTTCTACAATTTAAGCCCCCGAGATAAAGGGGCTTAAATTGTTGTAAAGTTATATACGCGCAGAGCTATTTATTATAAATTACAGAGTCTACTTTTGATTCCTCTATAACTTTATTACCTTTTGTTTGGTAATCTTTCACAGCCTCATCTGCCGTTTTACCACCAGTATATAAAGCTTGTAATTCTGGATATAAAACTTGTCTTAATTGGCTGTATCCAGGTACATTTCCAGTGAAATTAAACATGTACGGATCATTAGCAGAATACGCCTCGAAGTAAGGTTTTTCTGATTTAAACTCATCAGCAACAGTTGTTCTTACTGGTACACCATTTTTAGATGCCTTTACAAGTTCAGGATCAGTTGAAATAAATTTCACGAAATCCTTACTAATTTTAATTCTTGTTTCGTCTTTTGTATCAAAAACGGCTGCACCTGTTACATAAGTAAATGTTAATGGGTCCCCACCCTCAGAAGGAATATTAGCCAGTCTTATATCAAACTTAGGCGCTTTTCCACTTTCCATATCAGCCTTTGCATTATTGAATAAAATTGCGTTTGTAAAACTAATTGCAAGCTGTTGATTTTGGAACATTGCGTTCACGTCGTTTGAAGAAACGGATTCCGCACCTGGGTTTGTTAAGCCCTCAGCATAAATTTTCTTTAACCAATTTGCAGCCTTCACACCATTTGCGTCATCAATGATTAAATTTCCATTGTTATCAAAGAACTGATTGCCAAACATTCTTAAATAAGCAAGATTCCAAGTATCACCTTGATTATTTAGCGCGTATAATCCCATTGGATACGCATTTGAATATTTATCTTTAGGTAAATCCGTTTTTAACTTGTTTAGAATTTTTTCATAGTCAGCTAAAGTCCAAGTTTTGATTTCATGCTCTCCACCAATGTACTCATCTAGTCCAGCAGCTTTAAACATATCTGCGTTGTAAGTTAAAGTACCTGGGTTATGAGAGTAAGGGAAGAAGTAAACATCATCACCAAATGTCACGCTATCCCAATAACCTTGCGCAATATCTTTTTTCGATTCGTCATCAACAATATCATTTAACGGTACTAAAGCACCTCTATGAGCATAGTCACCCATAGCAAACACACTTTCAAAAAACACATCAGGAGGTGTTCCACCATTAAGGCTTACGTTTAATAGCTCATCACGTTGATCTCCTGCAATAACTTCTACATTAACCTTTACTTTGTGGTCCTTATACTCAGCAGCAAATCGCTCCCCTGCATGTTTGAAAAAGCTATCATAATCGGCTCCATCTTCTGAAGAATCCAAAACACCTTTCCACTGTGGAGTTAACCAAACTTTTAATTCTACCTCATCAGAAGAACTAGATTTAGAACTATCTGTAGAATTACTTGTACAACCAGCTAGCACTGAGAGTACAAACAAAATTGCTATTGCGGTTGCTAGATAACGCCTTTTAAACATAAACTACTCCCCCTTAATAATTTAATTTACAAATTAAAATTACCTTTATGAAAGACAAGCCAAGTAATAAGCTTGTGACCTCCCTCCTAATGCGAAACAACTTCCCATTGCTTTGAGAAATTCAATACTTTGAATCTCTTTTTAGCTACTCTTTGTACTTTAATATTGTTTGATCGATTAACGCTTTAATGCCTGCTACTTTATTTAAATCCTCACCAGATACTGGCTCTAATGGGCCTCTTACACTGCCAATAGTAACCCCGTTTAATTTTAAAACTTCTTTAATCGTTGAATACATGGAACCATTTAATGAACATAAAGCTACGATAATATCATTAATATCATGCTGAATTTTTCTCGCATTTGCGAAATCCCCGTTTGATACAAATTCCTCTGCTTTGATAAACAGTTCCGGCATCGCGCCATATGTTCCACCAATCCCACTATCTGCACCAATTACTCTACCTGAAACATATTGTTCATCGGGTCCATTAAATACAATAAAATCTTCACCTGCAGTTGACTTAAATCTTTCAATATCCATAACTGGCATCGAAGAATTTTTTACGCCTATCACTTTCTTATTCTCTAATAATTTCTTAAATAGATTGATTGAAAGATCAAATCCCGTTGTTTGAGGGATATTGTAAATAATAAATGGCATATTCGTGGCATCCATAATTTCCGTCCAGTATTTATAAACTGAACTTTCTGAAAATTTAAAGTAAATTGGTGGAATAGCCGAGACAGCATCATAGCCTAATTCCTCAGCATATTTTGCTAAAATAACACTATCCCTTGTCGATGGTGCCCCTACATGAGCAATTAACGTGAGCTTCCCTTTTACATGTTCTGCTACATATTTTAGAGTTGCTTTTCTTTCTTCAAGGCTGTGATAAATACATTCCCCTGAACTTCCACCTACATAAAGACCGTTAACGCCTTTGTTGAATAAATAGTCGCAAAGTTCTTTTGTTCGGTTCTCAGATATTTCTCCTAGATCATCATAACAAGCATAAAAAGCAGGAATGATACCTTTATATTTTTCTAAATTCAACTTTGAACACCACCTAATTAATTTTAATAAAACCTTATGTGACATTACATCACGAAAAATATTACGATACTTCGTAAGCAAAGCATGACCTTATTCGAAACCACCAGCTGTTAACGCTTACAATTAATATTATAACAATTCAAAATAAAATGTAAATAATTTTCTTTATTTTTTTATTTTTTGGAGAAAAATTTCACCTTCTTTAAGCATAAAAAAAGAATTACCCTATAAATGCTACTTTAAATAACTTAATACAGCTGTTATGTAGCGCTTCTCGTCATAACAATTAAATAATGATTAGCGATATTGTTTTACAGTAAGGCTGAAAATTGTTTACAATCAGTCTAAAAAGGAGAAACAAATGCTTGAAAAACTAGAAAATCTTTTTCAAACAGCTTTTACGACTACATATAATGCGCAAGATAATAATCGATATTGGTTCCAAACAGATGATGGCAGGAAATTTGGAATTAGCAAAACGGCCCTTTCCAATTCAGAACACAATCTATTAAAAACTTTATTCCTTCCCGTTGAGCATCTTACTATCGAACAAAATAATTCGAATATTCAGCAGAAGTGGTATGATTTTTTATTTAATGATGCAAAAGAGGTACCGTTTTCACAAGATGTAAAAACATTACGTTTTTTTTATTTCTATTTGAAACAACCAATTGATGATTTCAACAACTTTAAAGAAGCGATTACTGGGGGATTTCAGCAACCAATCATTTTAATGATCAATGACACACAAGGTATGATAATAGACGAAAAGCCACGAGTAGTTTTCGATCAAGAGTCGTTTAATCAGCTAAGTGATACATTAACTAGTGATTTTTTTGTTGAAATTTATAGTTATATCGGTCAACTACATCAAGCAAATTATTTATTGAAAGAAAAATTCGACCATGAATTCCAATGCTTTAACACAATTCATCGTTATGCAAATCGTGAAAAGACAATTACATTTTACGAAGCTTTACCATTATTGATGATTCATTCACCATCGTTCGTAAAAAAAGATATACTGTCCGATCTTTTTATAGAAAGTATTGAAGGACAAGAAATGCTTCATACTATTCAAGTTTTTTTGCAATGTAATTTAAATGCTTCTTTAACGGCAAAAAAGCTCTATATCCATCGCAATAGCCTGCAATATCGATTGGATAAATTTATTGAAAACACTGGTATAGATATTAGGTCCTTTGCAAACGCTGCTTTTGTTTCTCTTGCAATGATACTGTTGAAATCAGAAAATTATCAATAGTTGTACAATGTGCCCAAACATGTTTTGTGTAATGTATACGTATACATTTTACATATTTTTCTCTTATACTCTAAAAAAACACTTACATAAGGGAGATGACGATTTTGGCAGAATTAAAATTACAACATATTTTTAAAATCTATGATAAGAATGTCACAGCAGTAAAGGATTTCAATCTTGATATTGAAGATAAGGAATTTATTGTTTTCGTAGGTCCTTCAGGTTGTGGTAAATCTACTACATTACGTATGGTTGCTGGTTTAGAAGAAATCTCAGAGGGAGATTTAATCATTGATGGAAAGCGAATGAATGATGTAGCGCCTAAAGATCGTGATATCGCCATGGTATTCCAAAACTATGCCTTATACCCACATATGAGCGTATTTGAAAATATGGCATTTGGCTTAAAGCTGCGCAAATTACCGAAAGATGAAATTAATCGCCGCGTGAACGAGGCAGCCCGTATCTTAGGGCTGGAAG
Source organism: Lysinibacillus sp. NPDC097868 (assembly GCF_044761135.1). Lineage (NCBI taxonomy): Bacteria > Bacillati > Bacillota > Bacilli > Caryophanales > Bacillaceae > Lysinibacillus > Lysinibacillus sp. NPDC097868. Next base: position 1,993,097 of record NZ_JBIWBS010000001.1, read on the forward strand.
AATACTTAAATCGTAAACCGAAAGCACTTTCAGGTGGTCAACGTCAACGTGTCGCTTTAGGACGTGCCATCGTGCGTGATGCAAAAGTCTTTTTAATGGATGAGCCTTTATCAAACTTGGATGCGAAACTTCGCGTACAAATGCGTGCTGAAATCACAAAACTTCATCAACGCTTACAAACAACGACAATTTACGTGACACATGACCAAACAGAAGCCATGACAATGGCTACTCGCCTCGTTGTTATGAAAGATGGCATTATTCAACAAGTAGGTGCACCAAAAGAAGTGTATGAGCAACCGAATAATGTATTTGTCGGCGGCTTTATCGGCTCCCCTGCTATGAACTTCTTTACGGGTACACTTACAGATGGCAAATTCCACATTGGGAATACGTCCATTACTGTGCCACAAGAAAGAATGAAAGACTTACTTGCGCAAGGCTATAACAATAAAGAAGTTATTATGGGTATACGTCCTGAAGATTTCCACGATGAACAAGCATTTATCGAATCAACTCCAGGTTCAAGAGTCGATGTAACAATTGAAGTAGCTGAATTAATGGGCGCAGAGATTATGCTCTATTCACAAATCGAAGGTCATCAATTTATTGCACGTGTAGATTCCAATGCCACTGCTAAACCAGGCCAAGTATTGCCACTGGCATTGGATATGAATAAAGTACACTTCTTCGATAAAGAAACTGAAGATCGTATTATTCCAGGTAATAGTGGACAAAACAAAGGCAACGAAGGCACTGAAAAGCCTGTTGTTGTTGGCTAAGATGGTAGCGAAGTTGGTGACTCCTGTTCATAACAGCACACAATGAAAGGCGGAGGCACTCTGCACAATAGCGAGGGTTATGGCTTACTGTGCTGAGCGGAAAACACCGCCGCAGCGGACATCAACGGTATAGAAAAAGTGTTAGATTGATTCAATCAATCTAACACTTTTTGATTAGTTGCACTCAATATAAATTGTTTCATATCCGGGTTTTTAATTTTTGAATTTTTTCAATTTCGTAGCTATATTTAGTCAAATCAAGTTCTTTTACAAGAACAGTAAAAAAGACTTCAGCACGATTTAAAAAGATACCTAATAGCATTTTTTGTTCAAATTCTAACACATGATCGTCGTTATCAAATAAAAATTGTACTTTTTTATTTTTTAATTGCTTTAATTGTATTTTAACTGGTTGATCAGGAAAATAACTTTTCCCAATGCCGTCCTCTAAGTAATCTTCAATCACATTGACAATATATCCCCATAGCTCAGGGAGATAGTCCCAATATCGAACACCTAAAATTTCTTTATTATAGCATTTAATCGATAACCCACCATCAAGTCTAAGAAGACCGTCTTCTTCTATATATTTATTTTGAGTGTTATTGATAAAAGAAACAAATTCATCCCAATTATCGTTTATGCTTATCGTATATTTATCAGGATTGTTGACTGCATCTTCCAAATCGTCGATAATTCTTTTTACAACAAATTCATTAATTGTTACTACTTCCATCATATATTCACCTCACATTAGTTTTTTGGATATAGTTGTCTAATATGCCCATCTTTAATCCCTAATACGTATTTAACACCATCTACTTGTCCCTCTACTCTGAACATACCATTTGTTCCTTTTTTGGCTAATATCGTATTATTTTGTTTAGCTATATTTAAAGCAATACTTTTTACATCATCTACACTTAAATTTTGATTATAAAACGATTGATTTCCCCTTATTGACCCATCCCAATATTTCGGGTGATGTCGAGTTAACATATGTGATTTGAAAATGCTTAACTCATTCAATAGGCGAAGAATCAATAAATCAAGCATTTTTTATTAAGTAAATACAATTCAAATTTTCAGAAAATTATAATTATAAATTATTGCGGAATTTCTATCATATGTCATTAATATAGTCAATAAATAAAATAAGTATCTCTTTAAAAACCTATATCAAATACCCATATTTAAGATCTCTTTCTCTTTTTAGAAATTTTTATATTATAACAACTGAATAATATACGCTTTACAGTTGCTGGATTATTTTGTAGGCTTTCCTTTATAGCAACAGAAAAATGAGTAAGAACAAACAACCTGTTTTCTCCATAAAATAATAAGAGGTGATTGTATGACGGACAAAGTAACTGCTTTTAAACAGGCTTTAGGTAATTATCCAACAGGTGTCACAGTTGTCACAGCTTACAATGATGTGAATGAACCGATTGGCTTAACGGTCAATTCCTTTGCATCTGTTTCCATAGATCCACTCCTTATCCTATGGTCATTGGACAAAAAATCGCAGCTGCATCCACTTTTTAGTAATACGAACAAATTTGCGGTAAATATTTTAGCGAACGATCAAACACATTTATGTACGGTATTTTCAAGCAAAATCCCTGACCGATTTGCGCAAGTAAAATGGTCTAATTCTTTACATGGTTTGCCAATATTACATGATACTTTAGCTACGCTGCAATGCGAAACATTTAAAAAAATTGATGCAGGAGACCATACGATTTTCATTGGTCATATTTTAGAAATTGATAATGCGCAGAAGGAGCCATTGCTTTATCATCGTAGGCATATTGGTCAAATCCCAACGAGCTTTTACGAATAAAATAAAAAGTAGGCATTTCAAATTTTATTTTGAGATGCCTACTTTTCTTGTTTGTAAGTTAAAAATATTTAGAACAAACTGCCCTTGCGTTCAATATTGGAACATGAACCAAGTTCATTGATGTTGCACATTAACTCAGGACACTATGTGGCGACAATAAGCTTAAAATTTGGTCCCGAGTTAATTTCTCTGCTTCTTTTAAAACTTTACTTTTTTTGAGGAAATCTTTGTTTTTCCAGTCGATTAATTTGGACAATAACTCCATCTTGAATGGTAATTTGCACTTCACCAAATTCTAAATTTTGAATAGCCTTCGCAATAACTTCTAATTTCTTATCATCAATCTTAGACAGTTGAGACATACGATACACCCCTTCTTTTTTTCATACTTTTGTGTATAAAAGAGATCCACGCATCAAGACGATTTGATGCCTCCCCTTATCTCTCAGATAACTTTGCTGGAGTTGGCACCGATTAACTCAGTTGCCGAGACTTCATTATGCCTCATTCCTCCAGACCTCTCGCGATAAGAGTTTACGTTTCTTGGAAATAATTCTATAATTCAGAAAACCTATTGTCAATATAAATATTATAAAACCTAGTTGAATACTATACAATAGCGAAAAAAGGTACATTTTTATTGCTCGAAAATTTCTCGAAATCCAACTTATGATCTTGAAAGCATTAGTATGAATGTTCAAAACATAAAAAAGCTGTGCAGAATTATATATTCTACACAGCTGCTCTTTATTCGTTTTGTAAGTATTCCATTAACACTTTTGCAGTTTCTTGTTTACCAATGACTCTGATAGGTTGTCCTTGTGCGGGTACAATCCAATGTGGCTCTTGTCCGCCATATAAAGATTGTGAACTATTGGCAACCATCAACTGTGCATCTGCTGTTTTCATACGAAGACGTGCACGGGACAGTAAAAACTCCTCATCGTCCGTTGCCTCTAGCTTAAATCCTACTAAAGTGACATTTGGCTGCCAACCCTTTATTTGCCCTAACACTTTTGGTGCTTTTTTAAAGTGAATAACAGGGGGCTCGTCAGACGGCATCTTCCCTGCACCTTCCATTAAATTCCCGGATTGATCGTATACTTTATCAATGACCCAATCAGAGCCTGCAGCTGCCATAATAACGATGTCTACTTGTTCATTTTGTACAGCATGACGAACCTTGTCACTTAAATCTTCAATACCTTCAAAGCGTACTGTACGCATTTTATCTTGATTAATCGGCAGTTGCGCAAAATAGCCATGCATATAGATGACGTCTGCACCTGCGTCTAGAGCTGCTTCAGCCAAATAACAGCCCATTGACCCCTTCGATAAATTCGTATGCCCTCGCACACGATCCCATTTTTCAAGTGTTCCCCCACTTGTAATGAGTACGGTTTTTCCTTGTAATGTCCCCACTCACACTCACCTTTTCTTTTCAAACTATCATTTTTGAAAAATAACAAATTAATAAGCAATCTACATGTTCTATTTTAACGTAAAAAGCTTAAATAACCTATTTCTTATTTTGTTCTTTTAGCCACACACTTAAAATTTCCGCAAACTTTTTAGTTACCGGTGAGGCTTGATGTTTCATCGCTAGCCCTATCGTACGATAACCACCTTGCTTTAGTGGGATAGCCCTTAATGAGGACGGTAATCGGTTAATCACTAATCGAGGTAAAATAGTAATGCCTAAATGGTGTGAAATCATCGAAATAATCCCAACCTCCTCCGATAGCTCAAATCGAATATTCGGTTTAACATGGTACTGCTCTAAAATTACTTTTACATCATTAGTTCCTCGATACGATGTCATTATAAAAGGCATGTCTTCTAGTTCAGTAATATCAATTTCTGAACGATTATAGAGAGAGCTTTGATCAGAAACTATACACAAAAGGGGGTCTTGGACCAATTCGATAAATTGAAATTGCTCCGATTTTTGACCGTTAAGGAAACCAGCGTCAACTTCACCACTTTGTAGCCACTGTTCGATTTCATAATAGTCCCCTTCACGTAACTCTACTTGTATACCTGGAAACTGATTGTCCATAATACGGATAATTTCTGGCATCCAGTTGGAAGAAATACTAGAAATTACACCTATTCGTAATTTCCCTCGAGTTACACCAAGAATATGGGCAGCTTCTTGTTGTAATAATTCGTCCGCATCGAGAACATTTCGCATAGCCCGAAGCATTGTTTGTCCCTCGCTCGTTAATGTCACTCCTGTTCGACTTCGATGAATAAGGGCAAATCCACATTCTTTCTCTAAGCTGGAAACAGCATGACTAACTGCCGATTGGGTTAATCCCAGGGCATCTGCAGCTTTCGTAAAGCTCGAAACTTCTGCAACTTTATTTAAAATCTCATATTTGACTAAACTCATTCACATTCCCTCATATATACATGAATTTTTTTAATACTAATCATTATAAACATTCGTTTTACTAATCACAATACAAGATATATAGTAAATTTTAGTATGAAACTGTTTTAGTACACAGAGATAGAAGGTGCATAATGAGTAATCAAGGGAAAGCAAATTTATTAATGGTCATAGTTACAATGTTTTGGGGATTGTCTTATACGTTTATGGTAATGGGACTTGAAACTTTAGCTGTATTTAATGTGGTAGCATTACGCTGTATCATCGCATTTTTGGCAGCAGGCATTATTTTTTATAAACGAATGATAAAGGTCAATTTCAAAACATTGAAATACGCAGCTATTCAAGGTTTGCTGTTATTCATTGTGTTTGCACTTAGCTTATTTGGATTAGAGACAACTTCTGTTTCAAATGCAGGATTTATTTTAAGCCTTACAGTAGTCTTAGTGCCCATTTTCAGTAGCTTTATCGAGAAAAAGTTGCCATCAAAAGCAGTAAGTTTTGCGATTATTTGCACGATGATTGGTATTACAGTATTAACTGTTCAACATTCTTTTACATTTCAAATGGGCGATATATTAGTTGCAATCGCGGCATTATGTTATTCGATTTATTTACTGTTAAACGGTCATTTTACACGTAGCGTAGAATCGATTTCTTATGGTATTTACCAGCTCGGTTTTGCTGGAATTTATGCGCTTGTTTTAACACTACTTTTTGAAGCACCTACACTTCCGAATTCAACTACTTCATGGATTGCGATTTTAGGGCTTGGTATTATCTGTAGTGCATTTTGCTTCGTTGGCCAAACTGTTGCACAACAGTACACTTCTGCTACACATACAGGACTAATTTTCTCATTAGAACCTATTTTCGCAGCGATGTTTGCGATGATGTTCATCGGCGAAGGACTAACGGTAAAATTACTTATCGGTGGAAGTTTTATTTTAATTGGTAATCTTGTCGCTCAATTAGAGCAACTTCATATTCTTCGATTTATGCGAAAACATGAACAAGAAAAAGTGATGCATTAATCAGAAAAAGACCCTGAAAAATTTTCAGGGTCTTTTTCTGATTATCTAAGCTTTGATGCACACTGTTATAAAAAACAAGCAAAAAGTGAAATGGAGTGCATACCATTTCACTTTTTGCTTGTTTTCAAGCTAGTTAAATTCTAGCCACTTTACCTTTATAAATATCTTCTCATTTGTTCAGCTTCGTTCATTTGCTCTTCAGCTTTTAGTCGCTCTTCGCGTTGTACTGGTGTCTCATCAACGATAGATTCAGGTGGCGTTACATGTGTATCGAATGGATCAAGTTGAGCGCGTTTTGAATCTGCGGTAAGTGTAGACGATGTAGGATTTACATCATCATGCTCCGCGTATAATACGATGGCTCCTTCTTCAACCAGTTGAGCGTAATAAGCTGTTTGACCCTCTGTAAGATCAAATCTTTTTAAACCTTCTGTGACAGCTGTCTCACCTGTAAACCATGATTTAATTTGGTCAAGCCAATTACCTGCCTCATGTGTTTTCACATCACCATTTGATTTAACATCTTTAATTTCATCTGCTTCTCTAGAAATAATATGAATTTCATCTGCGTTAAAACCTTCCATGCGCATACATTTTAAAATATGAAACATCTCTTCTCTCGTATGTGCAACTTCAATTTTTGGGTTTTGTTCATTCATCATGTTCAATTCCTCCTAATTTTGTAAGGCTTACTATGTATGTACCCTGCCACTTTCCCAAAAAACCTTTTTTATGCATCCTTTAAATAAATGTAATATTTGTCACATCATATTGTTTTCTGTTGCGTTTTTGTCATATTCTATTAATCGCTATTAAAAAACACTTGGAGCTATTAACTTTACTCCAAGTGCCAATGTTCATTATGCATATTTTTTATCAAGAAAGGCTTTCAACATCCAAGTATGTTTTTCAAGGGATAAGTACATCCCATTTAATAAATCTTCAGTACGGTCATCCCCTTCTTCTGCCGCTAGCTGCATAGCATGATTAATAGCTTGCATTTGCTTTTCAAAGTCTGAAACAGTCGTTGCTACCATTTCATCAGCAGTTTCTTTACCTGTTGCTTCATCAACATATGATAGCTCGAGATATTCTTTTAACGTAGCAACTGGCTCTCCACCTTTTGACAGTATACGCTCTGCTGTATCATCGAAGTTAATTGTAATTTCATTATATAATTCTTCAAATTTAGCATGGAGTGTAAAAAAGGCATTACCTGTTACATACCAATGATAGTTATGTAGTTTCGTATACAGTACTGACCAAGTTGCGACTAGTTTATTCAATTCCTTGTTTAAATCTTGTGGCATAATTACCCCTCCAAATTATAGTTTTTTTAGGTTTTTAGTATGCAACAACATGCCGCACCCTGTCAAGTAGACACATTAAATAAAATAAAAAATAATTAGTGAAATAAAAATTCTCTCTTCTTAAAACCTTTGACAGTGAATATATTTCAATTCCACTTAGTGCACGTTATTGTACAATGGAATAAAACCAATCCAACATAGGAGACTTTATGAAGATTACATTAAACGAATTGGCCTATCATGATATGGAAAATTTATATGCATTTGAGCTTGAAAACCGAGCATATTTTGAAAAGATGGTACCTAGTCGTGGCGAGGATTATTATGCTTTTACTATTTTTAAAAAGAAAAACATTTTGCTACTTGACGAACAAGCGCAAAAGCTATCCTATTTCTATTTAATTAAAAATGAACTCGGACATATCGTTGGACGCATCAATTTAACAGATATCGATAAAGATCAACAGCTAGGTCATATCGGTTATAGAGTTGGGGAAAAACATATTGGTCAAGGTATTGCCAATATTGCGTTACAGTTGTTATTAGCGAACGTCAGCAATCAAGGCATATCACAAATTACGGCGAAAACAACAACAAATAATATAGCCTCACAAAAGGTATTAGAGAAAAATGGCTTTACCTACACTGGCACAAGTAATGAGGAGTTTACAATGCATGGACAAAATGTGAAGTTTGTTTATTATCGTTGGAGCGTTTCGGAAGCAATTTTTAATAAGTAGTGTTTCTGAAAATGAATTAATTTTAAATTCAATAAATAAAATTCATTTTTAAACTAGTAAACCACCTATCAATTTTATTTGATCGGTGGCTACTGTTTTTATGTTTTTAACTAATTAATAAATTACTCAAATCAAATTTATCTACCAGTGACACTATAAGGAATATGTTTAATAAACTTGCCTAATTCAATATTAAAATAACTTTCAATGTCTTCTTTAAGTTTTTTCTCTAAAGCTAAAAATTCATTTACAATATAATCTAAGTCAAAAACATTATAAACGTTAGATTTTGCCCAAATGGATGTTACACGAGCTTTGTTAGAAAAAGGTATTAACGAAAGTACAGCTCCATCATCATAATTGTCATACTCTATTGAAAAATAATGGAATTCCAACCTCCCATCTTCTTTTAATTTTTCTTTCCACACATACAGAGACTTATAAAATTCCAAAAAAGCTAGTTCTTCTTCAAAATATAACGCCTCATTTATTTTAATTTTAAAGTTAGCCTCTACTCCCAAAATCAACGAAACATTTCTCTTATCTTTATTAGAAATGGAATCTGATTCACTTAAAATTTCAAGCTCAAAATGAATAGAATTATACACATTCCATACCTCATCAACAAGCTTTCATGCATATTTTTAAAAAGAAAAAACCCCAAAAGCTTGAATACCAGCATTTCGAGGCTTAAAATGGAGTAAGTTTTATTTTGCATATCTACTAATGGAAAAACTTCAATTACTATCATTTAATAGTTTCGCAAGGAATTTGTTAATTTGAGATAGCCTGTGTTATGCGATGGCCATAGTTTCCTCTACTAAAATCTCATTTAATTGTAGTATATGTCAATTCTTTAACTATTCGTCACGGTATTTAAAGCCAAAGTTAAACATCTAGGTCGACTATTAATAATTTCAGAACCAATAATCTCTTCTAAATACCCTTTACCATAATGTCTAATTTCTTATAAACATTATTTATCCATTGATTCCCTTCCAATAAGATTGATGCACAAGCACGTGATAATGTACACCCTAAAGCTTCGAACGTAAAAACTAATTTTTAATTCATATATTTATATAAATTAAAACTACATCGTTACAACCTGGATTACTAGATTCAAATATAGCTGCATTTTCTAACTTACCATAATTTCTTGGTTTCGTAGCATAATCTAAAATCAAGTTTGAATAACTTTATCATTTAAAATTAAATACTCCACCACCTACTTTTTGAGCAACTAATTGTAATCTTCTATAATCATTATTAAAACGAACATTGCTTATAGTAAAATCTCCAAACAATTTTTGTACCACAAAATCACTATTTTCTAGTATTGCGATTATTTCAGAAATTGAATACATTCTTATGCTATGAGTTTGCTCTCTTTGTCCTTGTTTATCAATAACTTTCATAGTAGTATTTCTTCTACTATTGATATAATCAAATTGATGCGATATGACGTAAGTTTTATCGTCTATTGTTACCCAATCTCTATATCTAAAATTTTTCAACATATTATCTCTATTTGGTATATCGATAATAAGAATACCATTTTCATTTAATAGCGAGTAAATTTTAGAGATTAATTTTTGATTTTCTAAATCTGAAAAATAGCCGAAAGAAGTATGCATTAAGAGACAACAATCATATTTATTATTTGTGGTAAAATCTCTTGCATCACTAACTATATAATCAACATGACTTTCACTTGAACTTTCTGCAATTTTTATCGTATTTGGATCTATATCCAAACCGGTAACAATATAACCTTCTTCACTTAATCTATTTGCGTGCCTTCCAATTCCACAAAATAAATCTAATATAGTAGATGCGTTTGATTCTTCCAGTATTGATTTTATGAAAGACAACTCATTTTCTGTAATTTCTATTGATGAACAAGAATAATACACAAGATTCCAATAATCATTATTAAAATAATCTTCATACCAATTTTCTTTTATCATGTCTGTATTTAATTTAGGAAGTGAACATACGATCGGTTGATTTGTCATTTTACTCAACCTTTCCTTTCAAGATAATTTATAGAAATCACAATTGCTAATATAGCACTTATACTTAATAATAATTTAGGACTAAAATATATAATTAATATGGATGTCAGACTCGTAACTGTAATATTGCTAAGTCTCACTATTGCATCTCCAGCTGTAATTGCCCTACCTATATACCTTGAATCAGTTAATAATTGACCAATTAAAGAAATACCAGTTCTGCATACAATCAATCCAATACCTATTAAAAAGCTCCCTAAAATTATTGAGTTTATATTTTCGAAAGTCCATAAAATGAAACCGGTTGCAAAAATCACACCAGAATAAATAAATAACCTTTCTAAGTTATTCGATATTTCTTTTTTATTCTTCTTGATTACAAAGCCTCCAACTAATGCACCAGCTCCTTGAATCGTATTAACTAAACCTAGCAAAATGGGAAACGTTAATGTGACATTGAAAATTGTTTGATTTACCATACTAGCTAAATATAAATAATTAACTATTACATAAATAGCTAAAGCGCTAGTTAAAAAGATTCTACTTATATTCAATTTTAATAGTGATTTATTTCTAAATAAATAAACCCATCCGGAACTTATTTTCTTCCAAAATGTTTCTAAATTAGAATCGCTAACTGGACTATCTTTGGATATCTTCATTATAAAAAGAGCGGAAATAATAAAAGATGTTAAGTTTATTACAAAGGATGTCCTTGGTGAAAAAAATACAATTAATATTCCTGCTATCGTTGGACCAATTAAACTGATTGAAGATAAATAGCTTTGAATAGTTGAGACTATTTCTAATCTATCATCCTTTTCAAATTGAGATTGAATATACCCTTCTCTTGAAGGATGAAAACAGAGTTGCAACATGCAATAAGAAATACAATTATATATACAAACCAAAAGTTTTCATCTGAAATAAAAAACAGTGGAATAATTAAAAAGGCACGAAGAATATCACAAATTAACATTAAATGTTTCCTAGGAAATTTATCTATAAACCAACTAGCAACTAATCCCATAATAAAAGTTGCTAAGGCACTAATAGAAATCAACCAGGCAGCTTGTATAGGTGAACCAGTAATTTGAAGAGTCAAAGATGCTAATGCAATTGTTAAAAACACTTCTCCGATTGATGCCGTAACTTGTGAATATATTATGTTTCTATTTCGGCATATTTTCCCTTCTATAAAACTTCACCACCATGTTTTTTACGATTTAATTAAATTAATATTTTCTAAAATCTTGCATAAATCGCATAATCCAACATCTTTATACTCTCGATCAATAATTGTATAATCCGGTTGATATGAAGTAGAATACGTTCCGGTGCAATTTTCACATTGCTTATAGTCATTTGGTACCAAATGTTTTAATGTTGTTTTTTGAGAATTCAACAATTGAAGTCCTGCACCCGGTAGAATAGTCTCGATTGTATCAGCGATTAAATAATATATATCTCTTGTTAACGAGCCACGTTCAAATTCTGAAGGACTTTCTTGACGATTATGACTTGGCATTATTGCTTCCAAATACAACGTTAACTCCTTTTTTGAGATAGGCCATAGAGGATAAATAACATCAAAGTCTCCAAATTTCCGATTAAATGGACCATTGAACGGAAACCCGACAAAAATACACTTAATTATCGTAGACATTAAATCTTCCTTCATTAGTCCAAAGGAAAGTTTTTTAAAACCCTGTTCTCTAGCTCCTTTCTCAACGGCCGATCTCATAATTATATGTGTACCTGCAATTGAATAAGATTTATTGAAATCATATTTTAGAAGTTCAAGTACATCGTTAGGGTCCTTCTTTAATCTAAATTGCTCTCTTACTTGATTATTTGTAATAATATTATGTTTAAAATTGAACTTTTCCGCAATTTCTTGAGCGAATCTCGTTTCTTTTGGTTTCGAAAATGTAGTTACATGGAATGAACTTATTGTATGCTCTGGTAGATAATTTCTATTCCGACTTAAAAAATAACCTAAAGATAAACTATCTCTACCTCCAGACATTGCTAGTGCAATTCTGTCATTATCTTCAATAATGTGAATCATTATTATTCCATCAACGAAAACTTTATCAAGATAAGAAACAAACTCGCCTTTATTAAATGATGTTTGTGTGGAAGTATAATCACCATTGTAATCATTGTGTAGGAATAGTCTTTTTGTGTAGTAAGCATGTTCAGTTACTTTTATTTTTCCTGTAACTAATTTTGTATCCCACAATCTTAATAAAGATAATAAATCGGGAAGATGGTAAGCTCTTACCATTTCCACAACATATTCACTATTTTCTTCTATTCTCTCTTGCCAATCGTCAATTATACTTCCATCCTTTTTTACAATTACAGCATCAATTGGAATGTGATTTTTATTTAAAAATGATGAAATCGGTTCATTTATCACGCCATCGATTTTGAATTTTCTATCTAATCTATCTTTAATTTCGATTGGCATTCGTCTAATAAAAGATGTTGTTCCAACATTATTCACAACTTAACACCTCCTCAATTGTAAAAGTAGCCTAAGTTTGAAAAGACTTAAACTACTTTTATAACATTGTGTTTTGGCAATACTATAAATGCATTACATGGTTTTCAGAAGAGTTACAATTCGTTTCTTCATGCACCATTCTTTGTTCAAACATTTCCATCATTTCAACCAAAGTTAAAGCTTTCGTATTTGGTGAAACATATAGAACAGGAGAAATTACAGATTCTGAATTGGAAAACTCATGGATTTTTAATATAGCTGTTGTACCCATACATATCACCCCCTTTCATAAACAATACGCGAATGTTCAATCATTAGGCGAAAATTAAATTTAAAATCATGTTCTACATATTAAATTTAGGAAATAAATAAAACGTAATTTATTGTAAAATTCAGAAATTTCTGATTATAAAAAAAGTACTTACTTCAATTACAAATAAATTTTTAGATTTACCTATAAATCAAATCAAATTACAAACTAATTAATTAGCTTCTTTAGCTAAAATGTATTGGATTAATTGAATGAGTCGCAATCTAAAGATGTAAAAATTATGTATTTTCTTAGATTTATTGATAGTACCTAAAATAATTTATAGGCATTATAATAGTTTTCCTTTTATAAGTCAATAAAAAAACAGAAAATTCTTATTTCAATAATAAAATATTGCATATATTTATACACTAATAAATACCTCACTATTTCAAGAGTTAAAAAAAGCTTAAAACGCTAGAATACCAGCATTTTGAGCTTTACATAGTGCAATTTTTTAATCATCATTACTCATCTTTTAGATTCTCAGTTGGGGCTTTTTAGGTAGTCCTCATTTTTTTTACTCCACTCCGATTTTAAGCTTGCTAACTTCATCAATCGATAAACCCGTTTATGATTATACTGTTTATTGAATTTTTCGTTTAGATGTAGCGTCATTTTGCGATAGCCATAGTTTCCTTCAGCATTTTCATATAGGTTATTTATTTCTTTTACTATCTCTTCATTTTCCTGTTGTTTTTTCGTTGGTGTACGCTGTGTCCATTTATAGTAAGCAGAGCGTGCAATCCCTGCGAATTCACATAGTAGAGAGATGGACAAGTTGTCGTTGTGATGCAATGCTTGAACGGCCATATATTTATTAATTACATTACTTTCCTCCCCTCGAGCTCCTCTAGCTTTTTTAATAATGCATTTTCTGTAAGTAGCCGTTCATTTTCACGTTCAAGGTGTTTCATTTTTACCTTGAATTGCTCTTCTATAGTTCGTTCTTGTTCTTCTTTATTTCGCCCACGTTTATCTTTCAGCGCTTGTTCGTCACCAGTCTCATATTTTTTTACCCATTGGTAAACTTGTTGGTATGATATTTGATACGTATCTGCTGTTAGTTGATAATTGTTGTCGTTCTTTAAACAAAATAAAACAATTTGAATTCGTTCATCTAAAGTCGTTTTTCTTCCCTTTGGCATAAGTTGGGCTTTCCTTTCCGTTTAACCGTCATTTTTTCTATTATAATTCTTAATGGTATGAACGAAAACAAAATATTCATTAATGCTTAAAATATAAAAAATACCCCCTTCGTCGCTTGAAGGGGGTATTTTCACTCTGTTTTGTCTCTATTCAAATGTTCCATTTCTTCCATACTTTCTTCAGCCCTTAAGCGATTTTCGCGCTGTTGAGGTGTCTCAATGTTATCAATCGTATCAATAAATGGCTCTGGCGCTGTGACCCGAGGCTCAAGTGGATTATGGCGATATCGATTTTCCTCTTGGTCGATAGCTATTTGTAACGGACCATCCGTATCTGCCTTCTCAGCAAATATAACAATAGAGCCATGTTCAACAAGCTGTGCATAATAGGCTGTTTGCCCATCAGTTAAATGAAAACGCTTGATGCCTTCCTTTATCGCCGATTCACCTGTAAACCATGATTTAAATTGATCTACCCAATTACCTGCCTCATGTGTATTCACATCGGTTTCCCATTTAATGTCTTCAAATGGTGTAGAGTCTTTGGCAATAATATGAATATCATTTGTTTGATAGCCTTGACTATGCATATTTGTTAATATTGCTAGCATTTCCTCTTTCGAGTGTGCCACTTCAATATGTGGATTTTGTTCAATCATGCTGTTTAAGTCCTCCTAATTTTTATGGCCCACTCAAGACACGTTCGTATCAGAGGAATTGCCCTTACCTTTTTCTTCATAATTGCTTAGTGTGCTTGTTTCATTATTACTCGTTAAGATATGCCTTTAACATCCAAGCATGTTTTTCAAGTGACTGATACATAGCATTTAGTAAGTCTTCTGTACGATCGTCTCCCTCTTCAGCCGCTAACTCCATTGCGGAATTTAAAGCCTTCATGAGCGTTTGAAAATCTGAAATCGTTGTTGCGACCATCTCTTCTGTCGTTTCTTTACCTGATGCTTCTTCGATATAAGAAAGCTCAAGATGTTCTTTTAAAGTGGCAACTGGTTTTCCATCTTTAGAAAGAATACGCTCTGCAATTTCATCTAAATTTAGTGTTGTTTCATTATATAACTCTTCAAATTTTGCATGGAGTGTAAAAAAGGAACTGCCCGTTACATACCAATGGTAGTTATGCAATTTTGTATACAGTACAGACCATGTTGCTACCAGCTTGTTCAATTGTTTGTTTAAATTTTGTGTCATAATATCTCCTCCAATAAATCATATACTAGCCTTTAGTATGCGTTATATTGTGTATTGGCTATACCTCATATTTTCCCTACTGACACATTTTCAAACATCTAATTACATAGTTAACAATTAATTATTTATAGTTGATGTCTTCTTTGACAAAAAATTAGCTATTAATATTGTAAACTTCTTTCTATAATTATTTCACTTTTCGAAATAGTTTCGTTATAATGGTAACACTTACGTCAAAAGGGGTGTTCTTACATGGAAGTATTACCATTACGAAAAGATGTCGCAGTAGAGGAAACGTGGAATTTACAAGATTTGCTTGAAAATGATGCTGATTTCGAACCTGCTTTAGCTCAGTTTGTTGAGGATGCAGTAAAATTCGAAAGCACATACAAAGGTACAATTACTGATGCCCAAAAAGTAATTGATGTACTTACAGCTTATGAAGCATTACAAGTAGGCATTGTCCCAATCGGAACGTATGCAAGCTTAAATATCCAAGCTGATCGTACGGACGAAGTTGCACAAATGCGTGCAGCAAAATTTGGTACCGCAGTTGGTAAAATTAGCAGTTCCATCGCATTTGTACACAGTGAATTGCTTGCATTGGATAAAGCCATTTTAGAGGAAGCTGCAGCATCCAGCCCGCTTTATAAGCGCTATATTACAGAGCTATTAAAGCAAAAGCCTCATCAATTACATCCAGAAGTAGAAAAAACGCTCGCAGCATTAAGCTCTACGTTTGAAGCACCATATGAAATCTATAACACGACAAAGCTTGTAGATATGCATTTTGGAGAGTTTGAGGCAAATGGTAAGAAGCATCCGCTAAGCTACGTATTATTCGAAAATGACTGGGAGCTTGAAACCGATACAACTATTCGCCATGCAGCTTTTAATGCATTTTCTAACAAACTTCGTGAGTATCAACATACAACGGCAAAAGTGTATAACACACATATTCAGCAAGAGAAAACAATCTCTGATTTACGGGGCTTCGATTCTGTAATTGACTATTTATTGTTTGACCAAGAAGTAGATCGTTCACTATATAATCGTCAAATTGACCTTATTACGAAAGAGCTTGCACCACATATGCGTCGTTATGCAAAACTTGTGCAAAAAGCGCATGGATTAGAAGAAATGACGTTTGCTGATTTAAAAATAGCGCTTGATCCGAGCTATGATCCAAAACTAACAATGGCAGAAGCGAAAGATTATGTTGAAAAATCATTAGCTGTTATGGGTAAAGATTATGAGCAAATGATTGAAAGAGCGTTCAACGAGCGCTGGATTGATTACGCACCAAATAAGGGTAAATCTACAGGTGCATTTTGTTCAAGCCCGTACGGCAGTCATCCATACATTTTAATGTCATGGAATGAACGGATGAACGAAGTATTTACGCTTATCCATGAGCTTGGTCACGCAGGCCATTTTGTTAATTCGCATGGACATCAATCTTATTTAAATAGTCGTCCTTCTCTATACTTTATTGAGGCACCGTCTACAATGAATGAAATGCTCCTAGCAAACTATTTACTGACACATAATGACGATAAACGCTTCAAACGTTGGGTAATTTCAAACATCGTATCGAAAACATATTATCATAACTTCGTTACACATTTATTAGAAGCAGCATACCAGCGTAAAGTATATGAATTAGTAGACGCAGGTGAATCTGTTAATGCGACTGTGTTAAACCAATTAAAACGTACAGTTTTAGAAGATTTCTGGGGAGACACTGTCAACATCACAGAAGGTGCAGAGCTTACGTGGATGCGTCAGCCTCATTATTATATGGGCTTATACCCATACACATATAGTGCTGGCTTAACAATCTCTACACAAGTATCGCAACGTATTTTAAAAGAAGGTAGTACTGCAGTAGACGAATGGCTAACTGTCCTTCAAGCGGGTGGCACAAAATCACCTGTAGAGCTTGCCCAAATGGCAGGCGTAGATGTGACGACTGATCAACCGCTTCGTGAGACGATTGCTTACATTGGTCATTTAATCGATGAACTTGAAAGCCTAACAGAAGAGATTGAAGCTTAATAGAATCTATTCTTTTTCTTAACTTTTTAACGTTACCATCTACGCACTCTTCTAGAGCGTAGGTGGTTTTCATTTTTTAGTTCTAAGCGAGAAAACATATACATATACTAGAATCAGGGCTCGCCCCATTAACTTTTTTGATATTTCTAAATAGATAATCATTTTTCTTCGTACAAAAGTACCGTTATTATTAAGAGTACGCAATTTATTTAGCAAAAATCGACTAACAATTTTCAAAGGAAGTGTTTCTAATTATGGTAAAACGTAATGATCCATGCCCATGCGGTAGCGGCAAAAAATACAAAAAATGTTGTGAAGGTAAACAGCAAGTTACAGTAGAAGCTGTAGCAATCGAAGAACTAGAGCGTGTACTACAAACATTTTATCTAGAATATCCAGAACGCAAAGATGTTCGTGCATATATCGAGCATGTTGGCACATGGCAGCCAAAATTAGAGAGCGTACTTCAACGTGAGCTTATTGAAGCGATTGCTTTAGACGACTTCTTCTTCCATCAAGAGCCATCTATTTGGAAAGGGTATTTAAAGAAAACGAAGAAAAAAACGGTTAGACCTTCTACTTTAAAAGTGCTAGAAGGCTGGTCACAACCAATATTATTTATCGGTACAGTGACTGTTGTAGAGGAGAAATATTTCAAAGCTAGTCATGTCCTATCTAATGAAGAAATTTATATTCGTCGCGAAAATGATAAGCCAATTCCTGAGGGAATGCATGTCTTTGCGTTCATCTTACCAGATGGCACGAAGCAAGAAGCGCATTATTTAGCGGTGTCTACTCTTATATTCTTCCCACAAGACCATGAAAAGGTATTTGTGAAGTTAAAAGAAAACTTTGAGGCTTCTAAGAAAAAGGTTCAAACATTCTTAAAAGAAGATCATCTTTCATTCTGGGAGCTACTTGTGTCTAATGGCTACAAGGGTGAAGAATTTACAAGCTTCGAAAACGGTGTTATTGCGCAAGTGAAGGAATTCCTTGAGCAAAATGAGCGCGAAACAGCACCAATGCTGGAATTATTAGAGGATTACTTAATCGAAGGACAACCATCTGCACGTAAAGAAGCAGCAATCGCAGCGGGTGCAATTCGCTACGGTCAAGAAAAAGAACTATTTGAATCGCTATCTCTAACTGTCAAAGAAATTGCAGCGACTTTCGATATTTCTCCTTCCTCTTTAACAAAATACTATCAAGATTTAAGTCAATACGCTTCAACTAAATAAAAAAAAGAAAAAGTGTTAGATTGATTGCAGTCAATCTAACACTTTTTTGTTATGGCGGTACTTTCACAAGTTTAGTGGCGATTCCTTAGATTTTTGTGGCGATACGCTGACTTTTAATGGCGATTCTCACGACTTTACTGGCGATTCACGTAATTCTATCGGCGATTTCTTCTCGTTTGCCCACGATTTACACTAAAAATAGAAAAAAGCTACGTTTGTGATCTGCATAGCAGAACACAAGGTAGCTTTTTCTATGGTAACCAACCAATTTTATTATTTCCGAACATATTGTTATTTATGCAAGCAAGACAGTAAATATGATTAATTTCATGCATGAATATTTCTTTTTAAGTTTTTTTGTGAGATTCCACATCTATTGGCTCTTATTTGCTATAAACTTTCATTAGCTCTTCACCAAGAAATTGCAGTCGCTCCCCTACTGTACATTCCTCAATACAAAAACGATGGGCTTCTGGTTTCCCACGTTCTTTACGTAGTTGCTTAATGACTAAGCAATCAGCACAGTACATATCATGTAGTTCATCAATGTCTTTCATAACCGTCACTTTATCCATTAAGAACGTTCGCCCCTTTCACGTCCAAATTTCATGTCTTTCTATTATGAAGCGAACGTTGTGTTCAAGCAACTATTTTGTTCATCCTTATTTAGTAAAAAATGTTTGATTTATATTGAAGGTTGTCAAACAGCACGATTGCTGTACAATAAAATGGAAGTCTAATCGCAAAGTAGGGATTTTCATGTTAGAAATCTATATAGATGCTGCAAGTGCAGGCAATCCTGGTCCTAGCGGCATTGGGATTTTTATTAAAGGAGAAGGCCATCACGTACAAATTAGTGAGTATATCGGTCATACAAATAATCATATTGCCGAATTCACCGCATTAGTGCGCGGCCTAGAGGAAGCACAAAAGCTTGGTACGAGCATTGTCTCTGTTCGCTCCGATTCAAAGGTTGTCGTTGCGTCTATAGAAAAAGAATATGTCAAAAACGAAGAATTTAAACCTTTTCTTGTGCAAGCATTAAAACTGGCAAGCAACTTTGATTTATTTTTTATCAAATGGATTCCAGATGGACAAAATAAAGCGGCAGATGCATTAGCACGTAAGGCAATTATTAAGGAAAAAAATTAAAATAATAGTGGGACTGCTTAAGCAGTCCCCTGTTCGCTTAATTTTAACTCATTGTACGTTTCTAAAAGCCCTCTATATGAACTTTCTTCCGAGAACCAAAGTTTTTCATTGTTACAAAACTCCACAAATTTAAAAAATTCCTTTTTCAGCTCTTGTTTAAATGGTTCAATCGGCACAAGAAAGCACTGGTAACGATCAAGTTAAATTTCATAATACTGACCATTTTCTTGAATTGTAGTATCGATATAAGGATAATTATCTAAAAAAATTATATGATGATGAGTAATGCCAATATAGATATATTGTAAGGACAGCTCAAAAAAGTAATTCATCATATGTTTCTAATAGTGCACGATATAAACTGTCTTCGGCGAACTGTAATTTTTCATTTTTACAAAACTCCACAAATTTTAAAAATTCTTTCTTCACTTCTTTTTTGAATAGCTCTTTAGGCAACAGATAGTGCTGAGAACTATCAAGTTGAATTTCATAAAATTGATCAATTTCTTGAATTGTAGTGTAGTAATAGGGATAATTATCCAAAAAAATTTATCTCCTCTTTGCTCCCATCATATCTACTATCTAAAATATTACTTAAACTACTCCACGTATCTAATAAACTTTCCGTTATTTGCTCTTCGCCGAAAATCACCACATTATTATAAATCAAGCTTATAAAACCACATAAGTAATCACCTTCGTTTTCTTCTAATATCTTTTGTGCCTTTTCCACCGCTAAAGGATTGGTAATAGGATAACTTTCGATTTTATTAACAAGAGCCATTAAATCTTCTTCCCCTATAAATGTTTCGATTTTTAGTTTATTCATACGAAGCACCACACTTTTTTGAAAATGAGTCTCATGTTAAAAACCTTAAATTATGGGAACTGCTTATTGGAAATAAGCAGTCCCTTATCCACTAGTTTCATTTGTCTTTATCATTGAGTAATTCGTTATATGTTTTTAAATGACTTTTATATAAACTTTCTTCTGAGAATAGAAAGTTTCCATTTTTACAAAAGTCCATAAATGCAATAAAACCTTTTTTCACCTCATTTTTAAATGGCTCTATAGGCAATTGGAAGCTATAGGAACTATCAAGGTGAATTTGATAATATTGATCAATTATTTCAATAACGGCATCTTCATAAGTTGCATTATCCAAAAAAATGATACTTTCAGCACTACCATCATATCTATGATCTAAAATGTAAACTAAATCACTCCAAGTATCTAATAAATTATCTGTTAATTGCTCTTCGCCAAAAATAACCGAATCATTATATATTAAGCTTATAAACCCATATAAGTAATCACCTTCATTTTCTTCCAAAATACCCTTTGCTATATCAACAGCTAATGGATTATGAATAGAATAGCTTTCAATTTTACATTCTGGAAAAGCATTTAAATCTTCTTGTACAATAAATGTTTCAATCCTAAGTTTACTCATGATAAGCACCACGCCTTCTTTTATTTTCCAACTGGATAAGCTGAACTAATAATTCCATCTTTTTCAACATACACTCTGTAATTAATTCCATTGACTTTTCCATATACCTTAATACTATGATTACTATTTAAACTTCTAGATATCGCAGATTTATTATTATTAATTACCGTAGTGACAATATTTTTAATATCATTTACAGATAAATCTGGATCAAAAAACGTCTTTTTCTCATTTCCAGTCCAATAATTCGGATGATGTCTTTCTAAAATATGTCTCATTTTAGCTTTCGTAAAGTAAACCTTTTTACCACCGCCTACATCCAAAGTGATATCTGTAAAGTTTGCTACAGCTTTTTTCGCTGCATCTTTTGACTTGCTGTAAAATGAGCGTTTGCCAATTTGCAGGATTTTTTTAGTACCGATTTTTTTTATTGTATATTGAATAATCGCACTACCGATTCTGTATACAATGGCATGTATAATCGATGCCTCTAACCTTGCAGGATTGCTTTCATACGTTTCCTGCGTTTCTAAATCCGTAAAGATTGTACTATAATGGTCATCTTCCAGTTGTTGCATCGTTACACGATAATGGTTTTGCTCTACAGTGCCGTTTTCTTCGATAACACTATCGATTACTATTTCTTCGCTTTCACTATCAAACTTGATGTCTAAATCCGCTTTCAAATCCTCGGACGCAAAAGTTGTTTGAACAAGTAATTCGTTATCATATATTTCAATATTCCGAATATTTATCGTACTATCGTCTGAATAAATAAGATTTTTATTTAATTCCTCGAACAATTCTTGTTGGTATTCTTCTGTATTAACGTCATGAAAATCATCTATGGAAACCATCACAATAGGCTCATCAGACATTACATCATATTCCTGTGCAGCAATTAAATTGGGCCCAATATTTGCAAATAGCAACCCTGCAATAATAATAGATATGAAGTGTTTTTTCCATTTCATCGTTTCATTTCCCCTTTATTATTGTATAAATATTGTACCTTTGCCATATTCAGCTTCATTCCAAAAATCTTTTGTCACAGTATATTGTTGTATATATGAGTTAAAATCTTTTGTCTCAACTTCTTTATATATTTCTTTCAATTGAATGAATAGATGTGTTGCATAAGCAGCTGCAAAAGAGGTTCCTGTAAAGACAGATGCTTGACCATGATGATTAATACTTTGTATATCTTCCCCCTTAAAAACATAATCAAGTTTTCCAATAGCTGAAAAAGAGGATCGTTTATTTTTTTCATTCATTGAACCGATGGACAGTACACCATCCAATTTTGCTGGGTAGTCGGTTGCCAAACCATATGTATTGCCAGCGGCGGCGACAATGCTAATCCCTTGTTCTAATGCTTTGTTAATGATTGATTCTAGTTCTGCATGTGGTGTTTGAAAACCAAAACTAATATTTACAAAATCTACTTGTTTATCTATACACCAATTAATAGCTTCTATTAAATGTTGAATCGTACCATTGCCTTTTTCATCTAATAATTTAATATCGTATATTTTCAAATTCCTACCAAACGGAGCATTTCCTTCTCCTACGATAATTCCCGCCACTGGCGTACCATGATTAAAATCATCAACAATCTTTTCTCCAGGATGAATTAGATTGACTTCTTCAAATACGACGCCTTGAAAGAAATCCAACTCTTTATTAATACCACTATCCAGTACAGCTACTTTTATATATTGGTTATCACTTTTTACTGCTAATTGTCCGAATGTAAAAAAACAAAGAAAGAAAATAATCAGAGACAAAAACACACCTAATTTTTTATTGATAGCGTTCACCACCTTGTTATGTAGTTGTTAAAATTATTTCCAACACGGATGGGCTCTCTAAAGAGAGTTATTCTGTAGGCTTTTTCGTAGTTAAGTGATGGTCATGTCGGAAATTAAAATAGATTTATTATGTATAAATCCTTTTAGTTCTCTACAAGACAATTGAAGTTTTTCAAGAGAAGATTTTTTTAAGATTATTCTAAATTCTCTCAATAAGGAGTGTCAATATATTTTAAGTAGATGTTCATTCAATTTTCGTATAAAAAGTTAATGGCGATTCTTGAGAGTTTAGTGGCGTTTTCTGTTGTTTTCGTGGCGATTCCCGATGGTTTCTTGGCGTTACCTGAAGTTTTACTGGCGATTCTAGATGCGGGGTATGCCATCGTATCGACAGCTTACGGTGTACCCGCGGAAAGGGCCGCCCGTAGCGGAAATCAACGGCAGTAGGCATAAATAAAAAAAGCCATCTCAAATGAGACAGCTTCTATCTTATTTCAAATTCCTTTGTAAAAATGCTTTTGTCCGCTCATGCTGTGGATTAGTGAAGAAAGCTTCTGGATGGTTTGCCTCGATAATGTCGCCGCCATCCATAAAGACGACTTTGTTTGCGACTTCGCGTGCAAAGCCCATTTCGTGTGTTACAACGATCATTGTCATATGATCTTCTGCTAAATCCTTCATTACCTTTAATACTTCACCTGTCAGTTCTGGATCAAGTGCTGATGTCGGCTCATCAAATAATAAAATTTGAGGGTTCATCATAAGTGCACGTGCGATAGCTACGCGTTGTTTTTGACCGCCCGATAAATTCGCTGGATAAGCTTTTGCTTTGTCAGCAAGACCTATTTTTTGTAGTAAATCCTGACAGCGACGGCTAATGGCTTCAGCTGATTCTGTTTTCAGTAAGCCTGGCGCTATTTCAAGATTTTGCTGAACAGTTAAATGTGGAAAAAGGTTAAAATGCTGAAATACCATGCCCATTTTCGCTGTCATTTTTTTAATATCTTGTTGCTTGGCATATACACCGTCTTGTACTAAGTAGTCACCATCGACACAAATGCTTCCCCCATTAATTTCTTCTAAATGAATTAGGCTTCGTAGCATTGTACTTTTACCAGACCCGGAAGGTCCAATAACAGCCACGACATCGTTTTTTTCTATGTTAAATGTAATCGTCTTTAGCACCTCTAACTCGCCAAAGGATTTCTTCAAATTCGATACTTCAAGCAGTGCCATTCGTGTCACCTCTATTCAAATTTAAAACGTTTTTCAAGCCACTTAAAGAATATTGTTAAGACGAGCGTCATCACTAAATAGATAATACCTGCTATAAAGAACGGCACAATGGTAAAATCACGGTTTACAGCTGTTTGTGCAAAATGCAGCAATTCTGGTACAGCTACAGCGTAAAGAAGTGCTGTGTCCTTAATTAAAGTGACCGATTCATTCGATAAAGCAGGTAATGCTACACGAAACATTTGTGGCAAAATAATGCGTGTCGTTGTTTGCCATTTTGACAAGCCTAATACTTGTGCCGCTTCGTATTGGCCTTTATCTATTGCCAATAAGCCACCTCGGAATATTTCTGCAAAGTATGCAGCGTAATTTAAAATAAAGCCAAGACAGGCAGCAACAAAGCGATCAAGTACCATATATTCACCAATCACTGGCACCATCGGTAAACCGAAACAAATTAATAATAACTGTAGTAACAGCGGTGTACCGCGCATGACATAAATATACGTATGAGCAAACCAAGACAATGGTTTAATACGACTTTTCACAGCTAATGTAAGCAAGAACCCAAATGGAATCGATACAAGAATGGCTATAATGAACAGCAGCACCGTCATTTTTGCGCCTTCTAGCATCGGCAAAATCATTGTTTGCCAGTAATCCGCCATAACTCTTTTCCCTCCAAAAAAGATAAGAGTTTCACGAGGAAACTCTTGCCAACTGATAACATTCAATTATCTAGTACGACTAGGTGGATTACGACCAGAAAGAACAGGTGGCAATCCAGCTCGTAAGTACATGAGACATTTACTCTATTTCAATACCTTATCTTCACCAAACCACTTTGTAGAAATTTCTGCAGCTGTGCCATCTTCATTCATTTTATCTAAAGCGGCTTGTAGCTTTTCTAATAATGCTTCGTTTCCTGGTTTGACACCAATTCCATATTGCTCAGGTGCTAATGATTCATCTAATAGTTTGAATGTGTCAGGTTCTTGCGTCATGTAGTATTCCGCTACAACTGCATCAATAATGACTGCATCTAAGCGTCCTGTTTTTAAATCGGTTAACGCTAACACATTGTCCGCAAACTCTGTTACCTTTTTCACTTCTTTGTGGATTGGGTTTGCATTCAGCGCCTCCGCAGCAGAAGACTGCGCTTGAAGCCCAACTTCTTTCCCTGCTAAATCGCTTAGAGCGTTAATAGAGGATTTCTTTATTGTCATGACTGCTTGTGCATTTTCTAAATAAGGCTTTGTAAATAGTACCTTTTCTTTACGCTCGTCTGTAATTGTATAGCCATTCCAAATTAAATCGATGCGACCACTAATTAACTCAGCCTCTTTCGTTTTCCAATCGATTGGTTGGAATTTAGCTTCCATACCCATATGTTCAGCAGCAGCACGTGCTAAGTCAATATCAAAGCCAACGATTTCATTTTTATCATCACGGAATCCTAATGGTGCAAACTTATCATCAATTCCGATTATAACTTTTGCTGTTGATTTATCTGAATCTTTCGAGTCATCAGTTGAACTCGATTTTTCTCCAGAAGTACCACAAGCTGCTAAAGCTAGTACCGCTGTAAGCATGCAAAGTATTGTGAAAATGCGCTTCATTATCTAATATCCCCTAACATTTTATATTAATTAATAGAAATAATAGTTTCGCTTTCTCTTGCTAAACTACTAACGTGTTAAAGAATATCAAAATGACGCATTGTTGTCAATATCTTAATTGAATTATTAGAATATTATACTAGAATTCAAAAACAGCCCACCCAGAAAGCTCCGGCTGAACTGTTTTCAAAGTAGATTCTTATTTATGCTGTTGTTTTAACCATTCAATTGCCACATTTGCATGTAATGCCGCACCATATTTAAAAATGGCCTCATTTTGACGCATACGAGGGTTGTGCACAGGTGCCTCGCCTTCTTTTCCTGTTCCTAGCACTACAAATGCAGAAGGTACTTCTTGTGAGATGTAAGAAAAGTCTTCTGAACCACCGAGATATCCTTTATCCACCACATTTTCGGCTCCTACTACATTTTCTAAAAATGGCGTAATCGCATCAATAAATTCTGGATTGTTATATGTTGTTGGCGTATGGAATTCGATTGTATGATATTCTCCACGCCATGCTTTTACAGTATGGTCTATCATCTCTGGGATGCGTTTACATAAATGGTCGCGTGTTTGTTGATCATAGCTTCTCATATTTCCTTGTAAAACAGCTTTGTCTGGAATAATATTTGTCGCCGTACCGCCACTCATCGCACCTACTGAAAATGTCACACTATGATTTGGATCAGCTTCACGTGTCATTAATAGGTTTAAACTTGTATACAGTTGATTCATAATCATATTCGAGTCAATTGTTTTATGGGGCTGTGAGCTGTGTCCACCATTTCCTTGAATATTGACGATATACGTATCCATCGCTTGTGTTAACGTACCTTTATGGACAGATAATGTGCCAGCTTGTTGATCTGGCATAATGTGAATACCAAATGCCGCATCCACTTTAGGGTTTTGTAGTAAACCATCATCAATCATTAGTTTTGAGCCATAACCCCACTCTTCCCCAGGTTGGAACAATAATTTAACTGTCCCCTGTAACTCCGCTTCATGGTCCTTCAAGATTTGAGCTGCGCCTAAAAGCATTGCAACATGTGAGTCATGACCACAAGCATGCATTACACCAGGATGTTTGGATGTAAATTCACATTCAACTTCTTCTTGAATTGGTAATGCATCCATATCTGCGCGAAGAAGAATACAAGGAGCACCCTGTCCAATTGTCGCAACTACACCCGTACATTGATCTTGTGAACCAAATCCTGCTATGGCATATTTTTCTTTAATTTCAGGTGGCACTACTCCACATTGCTTATGCGCTATACCCATTTCGTCTAAGCGTTGTTGGATATACTTTTGTGTGTTCGGAAGTTCAAAGCCGATTTCTGGATGCTCATGCAAATAGCGACGATCTTTTATAATTTGTTCTTCATATTTCTTAGAATGTTCTAAAATATTCATCATGTAGAAATCCCCTTTATAGTTTAATCGTAGTGTAGAACTTCAATGTTTTGAATGAACTAATCTATTAGAAAGGTCCTAACCCCATATAATGAGCAATTAATATTAAGACAAATGCCGCAAAATGTAGTATAAGGAATAGTTTCATTGAGAATTTAACCCAAGCAGAATAGCTAACATTCGACATGCCAAGCGCTGCCATTAGCCCACCAGAAGTCGGCCATAAATAATTCGTAAAGCCGTCACCAAATTGATACACTACAACCATTACTTGTTGATTAATCCCTAATATTTTCCCTAACGGCCCCATAATTGGCATTAAAATAATCGCCTTGCCACTTCCCGAAACAACGAAGAAGTTAAAGAAAATAACAACGATAAATAGTACTAATAAAGTAATAATTGTCCCCGTATTGTTTAATATATTCGATAATGAATGTACGGCTGTATCAATTATTTGTGCTTGCGTCATTAAAATCATGACCGAACGAGCAAAACCGATTGCAAGCCCTGTAGGTAAAAGTCTAGCTGCACCAACACCAAACGTTTCAGCTGCTTCACTAGGTTTAAGTTTTAAAATGATGACTAATAAGACTGCGTAAATAGCATAGACAGCAGAAAGTTCAGGCATCCCCCATCCTAGTTTAATAGCACCGAATGCACTCCCAACTAAAACGACAACTAACCCTAATAATGCTAACTTTCTTGACAATGTAAATTCTTCTTCTTCATACTCAGCTGTTTTTGTATTCTCAATTTCTTCTAAATATTCAGCAGCAACAATACTTTTACTTGGATCTGCTTTTGTTTTATTCGCATAGCGCAGAATGTAAATCATTGAAATAATAATAAAGACAATCAAAGCAACGATACGGAATACTAGTCCAGAATAGATAGGCAAGCCAACAATCGTTTGACTTACACCTGTCGTATAGAAATTAACTACTCCAGCTGTAAAACCAATGGCTAAACCAACTGTTGGAATAGCGAAAGCTGTGATGCGGTCATACCCCAATCCCATTACGACTGCCATTGCAAGCGGAATAAATGGAATACCCCCTTCTCCGAATCCAATTGTTCCTAATACGGAGAACAATACGAGTAATGAGATGATAATTAGTTTTTCTTTTCCTGCTGCGACGCTTAATAATTTATGGATACCTGCTGCAATTGCACCAGACTTTTCAAGAATAAATAGCGCTCCACTTGCAAACAGCAACATCACAATGATATCTGCTGATTGTACAACCCCATTATGTAAAGCTGTGAAAAAATCCATGAATCCTATTGGCTTTGCTTGCTCCACATACGAAAAATTGTCAGTATTTAGTTCGGTCATCCCCGTATCTGGATTTACTATCCGTTCATACTCCCCACTCGGAACAATCCACGATAGTAACACAACTAGTAGCATTACTAGCATAAACATTATATAAACATGTGGGAAATTAATGCCTTTTTGTTTTTCCTTTGCTGACATGAAAAATCCTCCAAACCCCTCTTACTCGTTTATTTAATTAATGCTTTAAATAGATTCACGCCTGATTCAATCAATTCGTCACGGAAATCATACTCATGTGTATGAACATGCGGGTAGTCTTCTCCATTACCAATGAAGCAGTAAGCTCCCTTTGTTAGCTTTGTAAAATGGCCAAAATCTTCGGATCCACGAAAAGCTTCATCTAGTTCAAGTAATGTCATTCCTTCAGATATCGCAACAGAACGTATTTTGTCTGCACTTTCTTTGTGATTGAACGTTTCTGGGAATTCATCATTATAATCAAAACTTACCTGCAACCCATATTGTTGTGCTTGATTTTTCGCAAAATTTTCAAGATTTTCTTGTAACCTATTCAGCTCATCTTCATAAAGGGCACGTATAGTTAAACGAAGATCACCTGTCGATGCTGCAATTCCAAAAGCGTGCTCACCTACATCGATTTGTACAACTGTACAAAGAACAAGTCCTTTATGTAAATCAGGGGATATAAATTTAGGAATTGCATTCACAATATTTGCAATGGCAAACGCTGGATTGATGCCCTTTTCTGGCTGACTAGCATGTGTAGGTGAACCTTTCATATGAATGGTCATTCCTTTTGATGCACATAAAGCAGTACCATCAATAATTCCTACAGTTTTGTAAGGAAGTCCACTCATGTTATGGTAGGCGAAAATTTCATCGATATTGTGTTCCTTAATGAAATCAACACATTGAATGGCCCCATCCCCTGTTTCTTCAGCAGGCTGGAAAAGGAAAAAGATATTTTTGTCGGCACCCATCTGATCGACTTCAAGCGCAAATCCCGCTAATGTCGCTGCATGACCATCATGACCGCATTTATGTGCCTTTCCTGGGAATTGAGAAGCCCATGGAAGATCGATCACTTCATCCATCGGAAGTGCATCATAATCTGCACGGAAAGCAATGCTTTGCTTTGCTGATGGAGCATGATAGATGGCATAAAACCAGTTGCCTTTATCTACAATCTCAAGCTTTGTATACGTTTTCAAAAAATCAATTAAATGCTGTTTTGTCCATACTTCTTCATTAGAAAGTTCGGGATGTTGGTGTAATTCGTGACGCAATAGTTTGGCTAATTCGAAATTTTGACTGTTCAATGTGTATATCCTCCTAAAAAGCTGATTTTGAAATTTTCACCCTAATCTCTTTTTCTATATAAATTTTAAAGGGTAAACTGAATTTATCAATTTCTGTATATTGTATATTGTATATTATATTTAAATTTTTTCAACAAAAAAATAATTCTGTTTATTTAAAAACAGAATTACTTTTCGTGTTTAAGCGAGCAAATTAGCACCTAAAGTGGTATAAGCTCTGCTTTATCAATATTCCAATGTACTTCTTTCATGTATCTCTCTAATTCAGCTATCTCACCTTTTTTAAATAGTTCTACCATTTTTCGATGTTCATTGTTTGTTTGAGACAGTCGTTTTTTTGTGATTTCTGGCTCATCAGCATGATGAAAGTTTTTCAAAAACTTCTTTTCTAATTGTAATAGCAGGTTGACAAGACTTTTGTTTGGACAAACCGATAAATATACGCCATGAAAAGCTTCCTGCATTTTATGATACATAGAGAAATTGCCAGTATTAATGGCCAAATCAATACTTTGAATATAAAATTCCATTTCATTCATATGCTTCTCAGTCAAAAAAGGTGCAGCTAAAGCAGCAGCTAAGCCATCCAATGCCCCAATTATAAAATACGTTTCTTTAGCTTCTTCCGTCGTAAGGTTTTTAATGACAAAGCCTTTTCTTGGCACATTTTCTAATAGCCCTTCGGAAGAAAGTTGTATTAACGCCTCTCTAACCGGTGTCCTACTGACATTTAGGCTTTCGCTAATAGCACTTTCATTCACCTTTTTTCCAGCAATCAGATTTCCATTATTAATTTGATCTACGATATAATTATAAACATGGTCTTTTAGCGATAAATAATTATTCATAAAGTAACCTCTATTAAATATATTTTTTAACAATCCTTTTCATCTACTATACACTTTTTTCTAGTATCTTAGCCATAGCCTAATAACTAATCATTAGAAGTAATATTGTCCAACATTAATATATACAATCTGACGGTTTAGTACAGTGTTTATACAAAAACCAAAATAAAAAAGCGTTTATCCCTTTTCGGAATAACGCCCTCCGTTAGTTTAACACGGTTTATATGGATGGAAACTTTGCTTGATGCATTTTATCCTTGAATATATAGATGATATGATTTATGCACCCCGATATTTCCCTAACATAATTTCATCATAATATTTATCTAACTGCGGTAAACCTAACTCTTCTGCAATTTTAAGCTCAGCCTCTCTATCATAATCTACTCTAATAAATTGAATGGCATTATTTGCATATGTTCCATCTAGAATTGCATATGACGCTGAAGTTAAGTCAAGTGAATTTCCGACGCTCCCAACGTTACACAAAATACCATTTGTATATGTATGTAAAAAAGTTGTATGAATATCGCCGTAGAATACTATATCAGGAAGTTTATTGTAATGGATGGAATTTGTTATTTCATTATTCTCAAACATCGATAAACGTTTTTCAATTGGATGACTATCCAAAATACGTTCAAATTCACTTCTTGGAGAGGCATGGAAAAACCTTATTAGTTGTCCATTCAATTCAAGATCAATATGAAATGGTAACGAATTTAAATACTCAAAATCTTTTTCTGTTAATCGATCTTTGTACCACTGGATAAACTCATTATCCGTAGGTGCTTGAATAAATACATCCCAGTTGCCTCGAACAACTCGCTCGCAGTTCTTTTTGATGAGTTCTATACATTCAGATCCTTGTGGTCCTTTACCGATTATATCTCCTAAACAAAAAATTCTTTCAATCTTTCTAAATCGAATATCTTTTAAAACAGCTTCCAATGCCGTTTTATTCCCATGGATATCTGAAATGATTGCAATCTTCGTCACAAAGCTTCCCCCTAACAAATTCCATATATTTTCTATTTATTATTCGACAAAATCGCTATTTATTCCTTTAACAGCCAAATACATCTAAAAAAGACGTACTTATTTCTGAATCGCTTCTTAATTGCTCCTTTTTTGTACGTCAATCACCCTATTATAAAATCACATAAAAAGTGCAATAACCCAAATATTCATCGAGCGTTTAAATAGAACCTAAAGCGTTCCCTTAAATTTCTCTGGCTTTTTTACGTAGCTTTCAATTATATACCCACAGTCAGTACAAAGAATGTATTCTACTTCTGAGCCAAAGCTCATCTTATTCGTTGGGTGCATCACGGCATATCCATGATGTTTGCCCTTCCCTAAATCTACTCCACCGCATTTTGGGCACTCCGATATGGCCTTAAATTGATTCATTCGAAAACCTCCACATAAGCTCTATGTATGTAACACGTTCAATGGATTGCATAATATATATACGGTCGAGCAGTCATTTGGTTTCACGCCCGACTTAATCGTTTTCAACTTGTTTCTCAAAAATGGCTATCTTAAATGGCAATTCTTCTGATTATCGTTTTCCGATTAACGGAAAAACAACTAATATATCTTCTAATTCTTTTACTAATTTAGGCAAATACGATTGATCAGATATAAATTCAAAAGTTAACACAGCTCCATAGCCCGCAGGATAACAAGTCCGAACTGACCACAATAATTGACCCTTGTTGGTCGTCTAAATTTTTTAGTATTGCTTTCCCGCTTAAATTGCTTCTTATCATGTTTAATTCGTCAAGAAAATCCTTCAATTCATCCGTTCTTAAATCCGCATTAAATTGAACCAAGTAGCCTGGTATTTCGATTTTTATCGTTGAAACAATCCAATTCACTTCCCAGTAATCTATACTATTAGGATGGCTTCTTGTTAGCACGCCAAATTCAACATGTTCATTTTCTTCACCCAATAAATAAAACTACATTTAATCACCTCTTTTTAGTTCTTATTTTTAGCAATATCGCAAAACGATTGGTAGCCGCCTTGTATGATTTTAAGCATGCACAGGTAGGATTCTCACTCGAATTCCTACCTGTACATTAGCTAAAAAATTTAGTAATTAATTTCATTTAATAGTTCAAAATGCAATGTATAATCTGTATTTTCTCCGTTTTCTTTTATAATTTTACCTTCATATAATGATTCACCTGTATATAAATCATAGATAAAGAACAAATGTTCATTAGAAACACTTTCGGCTAAATAGACTTTACCATTGGCAATCTGGAGAAAAGGCTCCCTCTCATCATTAACCGGGCTTACAAGATTAAAATGTAAAGGCTTTTCCCATTGTTTCTTTTCTATATTATATCGATTCAACTGTAAACCATCAGACGAATAAACAGGAATAAATATATCACCTTCGCGAAGCATTAACCTGTAAAAATCTGGCGTCATTTCTTCAGGGATCATCAACTCTTCTTGTGCATTATTTTTATTATTATAAAGAGAAATTTGTCTAGAAATAGTATTTCGTCCACCATCTTCGTATTGATCTTTATATTTTTCTATAATATAGACAAAATAGTCATTTTGATATTTGCTATTATCTTTAAATTTACTAAGACTAGATTTAATTTCCTTATCTGATTCTACCTTTGCAAGAATGGAAACAGATAATAATTTCTTATTGTTTACATCGACTGAATATAAAAGTAACTCCTCACCGCCATTAATCGGAGCGCCCGTTGCTAAAATCTTGATTTCTCCATTTTCTTTATAGATATTATTTACAACTATAAAATTATAGCTTGCTTGGGCTGTCGTACTGACTTCAAATGATAAACTGTCATTTTTCTTTTTATCGAGTAAATCGATATTGAGTATTAATAGATTTCCCTGTATTACTTTCTGACCATTATTTGGCGGTGCTGCGTAAATTATATGTGTTTCATTTTCTGAAAAATTACTTGGGAATAATACTTTACCTCGCATAAAATTCCGATGTTCTTCAATATAATTTTGAAACATCAACGTCTGAAATGGATCTTTTAACTTTGCAATAATTGAGTGTCTTATTTGAGGTGTAGAACCATCTTTTGTGATGTATAACCGTCGATCACTATCACCACTCTGATAATTAGCTTGGAACATTAGATTTTCGATTTCTTCTTTATCTCCGCTAATCGTTTCAATTTTAAAGGAAACGTCGTTTTTAGAAGCGACTGCTAACTGCATATAATATACACCCACTGTTATGACAATCACGAAAAAAATTACTACCATTTTCCAATATTTTTTCATTTTTTCCTCCCTGTTAGACCCGGATTTTATACTTTAGTAGCTGGTTCGCTATCCAAAAGGCACTGCCTAATACGATGATGCTTGTTACTAGTTCCATTAACAAGATTTCAAGTGGGTAAAAATAACCTGTGACAATACGGGATACTATGATTGGTGCAAAAAGGACTCCAAACGAAAGCACTCCATAAACAATTGCAGCGAAAATGCCCTTTAACCCATAACTTCGTTCAAATAATATTGCGTTGAATAATATTACAACTAAGATTAACCCCATTCCATACATGATGATAAATTCGATAACGCTGGTAGGATACAACCATCTCCATATCTCTACACTATAGAAATCAAAAAGTGGATATGATGTTCGAAAATCTGATGGTACAATTCTGTTAAAAATAAACATTTCAATTGGTATTAAGATGATTTGTAATGTAATTAGGCCAAATACAAAAAGCATGATTGCAGACAATTTAGAGATATATACTGTAATTCTTTCGGTTGGTAACATAAATAATCTGTAAATGAAAGTATTTTTACCCAACCAATCCCGATACCAAATAAAAAAAACATAAATCATTAACATTACGATACAAAAGAAAATCGGCATAATAAACCATTCAGAATATATGACACGTTGAAAAGAAAATGTCCCATAGTTTTTAATATATTGGCTCACTGATAGTTGATTTTCGTAAATTACTTGATTTACTTCATTCATCTTTCCTTTTGTGACAATAATCGTCCCGATGAGCTGACTGACAATTGTTAAACCAATTATGATTAGGTACAGTTTGAAAAATCGGTTTATTTCAAAATTTACAAGCTTTAAATAGCTTTTCATCTACAATATACCTCCCTCATAACATCTACGACTGATTTGCCTTCCCTTTCACGTATTTCCTCTACGCTAAATTGTCTTAAGACTTCTCCATCATCAATCAATACGGCTCTATCAATTAAATGTTCTACATCACTAATTTCATGAGTAGTGAGAATGACTCCACGCTCTTCAATTAAGTGACTTGTAAACACTTCTGCAATCTGCTCACGGGAGAACATATCAATACCCGAGAATGGTTCATCCATCAATATATAATCCACATCTAGTGCTAAACCCAAAATCATATTGACTTTAGCCCTACCCCCTTTCGATAAATTGCCAATTCGATTAGTAGGTTCAAGTTGAAAAAATCGCAATAATTCTTGTGCTCGTTGTGAATTCCAACTTTTATAAAAATCCGCCATAAACTCGAAAGCATCACAAATTTTCATTTTCGATAACATCGTCATGGAATCTGGAATAAATGTAACTTTTTCATAGGTTTCTTTCTTAATTTTTTCGCCATCAATCAAAATTTCACCGCTATCAAGCGGCGTAAGTGCCATAATAGCTTTCATAATTGTCGTCTTCCCTACTCCGTTTATACCGATTAAGCAAGTTATTTCACCTTTATTAGCAGTAAAGGAAAGCCCTTTTAAAACCTGCTTTTTGCCGTATTTTTTCTGGACATTTTTCACTTCAATCATGTCAATTCCTCCGCTTCTCCACTTTCAGCATCGTACTTTTTCTTCACAAGTTCCAACACTTCTGCTAACGGTACATTGATTGATTTAATAGATCCTAAAAATAAATCAACTGCTTCAATCATTAACTCCTCACGGACACTTTTAAGGACTATCTTATCTTTTGTAATGCAACTCGGCATATTTCCTTCAGTAAATATCAATCCTTGTTCCTCCATTTCCTTATAAGCTCGTTGTGCAGTATTTGGATTTATCTTCAGTTGATTGGCCAGTTCCCTTCTTGACGGAATTTCCTGACCCGGTTCAAAATATCCTTTGGCTATTTGCTCTTTAAAATGCCGAATAACCTGAACATAAACCGGATCCCGATTATTAAACTTTACATCCACTTCTCTCAACTCCCTGAAAAAATATTTCGTGTATTAATCACTTAATACACGTTAGGCAAAACAATTGGCCATGATTTTTAATTAAAAGAGCAATCCGATAAATCTTGTAAGCAATGAAGTAACTAGTCCGTTCTTTGTATTAATAGGTTAATACACCCTTCAAAGTGTATTATATGCTTAATACACAACATGCGTCAACCATATCATGGAAATTAAAATAATAATTAACAAGAAATCCTCCTGCGGGTAAACTCTTACACAATGTTAGTGAAAAAAGTTATAGTACTTCTTGTTTCAATTTTTATTCAACCATCAAACAAAAAAACCATCACTTTTAAAGTAGCGGCCTTCAGTATGCCTAATTTAATTAAA
This sequence comes from Lysinibacillus sp. NPDC097868, assembly GCF_044761135.1. NCBI lineage: Bacteria > Bacillati > Bacillota > Bacilli > Caryophanales > Bacillaceae > Lysinibacillus > Lysinibacillus sp. NPDC097868. The sequence goes on from NZ_JBIWBS010000001.1 coordinate 2,029,430, forward strand.
CGTCCTCGCTCATAAAAAATGTGTTACTATCTAAAATTACTTTTTTAAAATATTATAATGTCATGCAACTGTTTCCATTTCTCTCTTTCATTTTACGTCTATTACTTTTGCCTTTTTCACTAAAATAATACAAAAAGTACAATACACCCCAATATATTTAACCGCTTTTCAAAATAATATAACAATAGCTTCTAAGAAATTTCATATAAAAGAAGTATTATAGATACATGTTTGTGTCTATTTTGTTAAAGATGTATTTTATATATTGCTTTAAAGATACTTTAGGAATATAGTAAATCTCGAAAGGACGTGTTCAACATGTTAGATCAACACACAATTAACGTTATTAAATCAACAGTACCTGTATTAGAGGTGCACGGCGTAGCCATTACAAAAAAATTCTATAGCAACTTATTTAAGGATAATCCAACATTATTAAATATTTTTAATCACACAAACCAAACTCAAGGTCGCCAACAAGGCGCTTTAGCAAATACAGTTTATGCAGCAGCTCAGCATATCGACAACTTAGAACCAATCGTTCCTGTAGTCGTACAAATTGCACATAAACACGTAAGTCTTGGGGTTTTACCTGAGCATTATCCGATTGTAGGTCAATACCTGCTAGCAGCAATTAAAGAAGTGTTAGGTGATGCAGCAACTGACGAAATTATCGAAGCATGGGGTAAAGCTTATGGTGTAATTGCAGATATCTTTATTTCAGTAGAAGAAGATTTATATAAAGCTGCAGAGCAAAATAATGGATGGCGTGCATTTAAACAGTTCAAAATTGCTCGCACTGTAAAAGAAAGCGATGACGTTACATCATTCTACTTACAGCCAACAGACGGTTCAAAAGTACCAGCTTATAAACCAGGACAATATATTTCTATTCGAGTAACTTCTCCAGGGGAAGAATATTTATTAAATCGTCAATATACTTTATCTCAACCAAGTAATGAACAAGAATTCCGTATTTCTGTGAAACGTGAAAGCCAGCACAATCCTAAAGGAAAAGTATCAAACTTTTTACACGATGCTGCTCTGGGCACAACAATTGACGTTAGTGCGCCAGCAGGTGTCTTCACATATGAACCAACAAATGCACCAGTACTATTCATTAGTGGTGGGATTGGCGTAACACCTTTAAATGCAATGTTACAAACAATTCAAAATAAAGAGAACGTTACATTCATACAATGTGCACGTAATGAACATGTCCTTGCTTTCCATGAAGACATTCAAAATAAAATGAACGCATTAAACGGCCCAACTGGTTTAAGCAAGCTGTTCAGTGTATTCAAAAAAGACAGTAATGCACATCATAAAGTGTTATACTCTGAAAAAAATGAGTACATTAACGCTAACGTCCTCCGCCCTCTTTTAACGAAAGATACACAAGTATACATTTGCGGACCAACACCATTTATGGAAGCAGCTATTAATGCTTTACATGAATGCAATATCGTTGACAGTCAAATTCATTACGAATTCTTCGGTCCTGCGCTCCAATTAAATACAAAATAAAAAAAGAACTAGCCCTGCGATGCGCAAGGCTAGTTTTTTGATGCTTAAGTCTTACTCTCATTGAAAATCACTTTAATATTATATTAAATGTATCCTTAATGTTATTTTGTTGACATAGAACTGTAATATAAGCGTGTTAATATCATTATTGTACCAAGTAATACGTTTTAATGTTTTTAGGAGGATACATAATATGAAAAAGAATAAACGAAATAAGTGGGGGATGAAATTAGCAGTATTAGCGTTAGGCTCTTCTGTACTTTTTTCAACAATCGACACAGCATCAGCTGCAACATATACAGTTAAATCTGGGGATTCCCTTTGGAAGATTGCCACTCAAAACGGCATTTCTTATCAAACATTGATGAATTGGAATAACCTCACTTCATCAAATATTCGAGTTGGACAAAAATTAACTCTAAATAGCACAGCTAATAAGGCTCCTAGCACCCCTGCTAAAACACCGGCAAACCTTATCCAAATTGCGAAACAGCAATTAGGCGTAAAATATACATTTGGAGGCAGTAAACCGAGCACAGGCTTTGATTGCTCAGGCTATATCACTTATGTATATAATAATGCCGGCATTTCAACGAGCCGTAAATCAGCAGCAGGCTTTTATTATGCAGCGAAAAAGATAAGTTCGCCACAAGTAGGTGATTTAGTATTTTTCGCTAACACTTATAAAGCAGGTATTTCTCATGCAGGTATTTATATCGGAAATAACCAAATGATTAATGCAAGTGACGGTGGCGTTAGCATCGCTAACATTAACAGCACCTACTGGAAGAAATATTTTGTAGGTTATGGTCGTTTATAATTTATATGAAAACAGTTAGGCATGTCCTAACTGTTTTTTTATAGAATCAATGGTAAAGCCAAAATAAAATCGCCCTTTACAATTGTAATGGGCGATTTTTATTGGTTTATCGGAGATTTCAAAGGTTTTACCGTTGATTATCAATGGTTATTCCTACTAAATATGTGCTACCTTTTTCGATTTTAATTTTGCTAAACGCAGTAAATAAATGATAAAGACTATGCCCAGTACACCTGCACCTGTTAAATAGACGGACGCATACCCTACTTGCACTGCAATCATCCCTAAAATATATGATCCAAGGGCAATACCAAGGTCAAACATTGTAAAATATGTTGCTGTTGCGTAGCCACTACGAGTATGTGCTGTTGATTGGACAGCTAGTGCTTGTAAGCTTGTTGTTACCGCTCCGTAGCCAAATCCAACAAAAATTGCCGAAAATAAGAATAACGCTGGTCCTGAAACATTCGCAAGGAGGATTAATCCAATTGCAAATGAAATAATACCAGGGATAATTACAAATTGCGGCCCTTTCATATCATAAAGCTTACCAGTATAAGGTCGTGTAATTAGCATGGCCGCTGCAAACACTGCATAAAAGAAACTTGCCACTGCCATTAGATCCTTTTGCTGTGCGTACACTGACAAAAATGATAATACACTAGCGTAGGCAAACGCAACCAAACTGGCAATTGCCGCTACTGGTAACGCTTTTCGTTCAAATAAATCATTGAATTTAAAAGTTAGTTTCCCTTGATGTTCGGGTTTCGGTAAATCATCTGTATTAATCGTTACTGCTAGAATACCACCTGCTAAAACACAAATACTCATGATAATAAATAATACATTGAAACTGCTATATTGAATAAGGAGTAAACCGATAAATGGACCAATAACAACTGCTAAATTCGTGGACATTGTAAAATAGCCAAGCCCTGTGCCTTTTCGACTGACCGGTACAATATCTGCCGCTAAAGAACCTGCTGCTGTCGTAATAATACTAAAGAAAATCCCTTGTACAAATCGTAAAGCTAGTAAAAGACCAAATGGATGAATAAATAAATATAATATCGTACATAAGAAATATCCTATAATCGCAATGACTAAAAGCTTTTTCTTGCCGAACACATCCAATAATTTACCTGAAAACGGACGTACAATGATAGCTGATAATAAGAAACCTGATAATAGTAATCCCGCTTCCTTATCTGTTTGGTGTAGCTCGCCAATCGCATACAGTGGCAAAGTCGTTACCAAACCATAAAAAACAAAAAATACCGATATATTTGTTATAAATAAACTAATGAACCGCTTCGTCCATATTTGTGTGTTGCCCTCTTGCTGCACATCAATCAACCTTTCATTTTTTGCAATAGATTTATAAATTGTGACTGTTCTTCAACAGTAAGTGAACCTACCATTTCCTCCTCAAACGCTAATATCGTTTCAGTAATCTTTGGTAGTCGTTCCTCCGCCATAGCTGATAATGTCACAATTTTTTCGCGCTTATCTTCTCCATCTATTCGTTCCACCCAGCCTAAAGTTTCTAGCCTGGAAATAGCTCTCGTTATACTTGGCGCTTCGACATTCAAATACTTCCAAATTTGTGTCAATGTCATTGAACCATGGGTATGTAAGCAATATAAAATTGTCCATTGCGAGCTATACAGCTGATGCTGTTTCAATACTTCATTTAAACAATTTGTTAAATAGCGACTTTTTTGAAATAAAGCATGGAAAACGGGATTCATATGATCACTCTCCTTATTTATTTACCTAGCTAAATAAATACTATACGCCTCATTTTTTATGTTGTAAAGTATGTTGTTTTTGCCACAATCGGCGATTTATTGGATTTTATCAACGATTCTTTCGGGTTTAGTGGCGTTTCCCATGCGTTTATGAGCGTTTTCAAGAGGTTATCGGCGATTCAATGCTTTTATTAGTGTTAGCAGGTAATTTACAATAAATGTCGAATACAGCTACTAGACTTATAAAAAAGGGAGATGGGAACATGGGGAAACACATACTAATCATCGCAGGTGATGCTGTAGAGGCATTGGAGATTTATTATCCATATTACCGCTGTTTAGAGGCTGGATACGAAGTGTCCATTGCTGCACCGTCAGTAAAAAAACTACAAACCGTTAGTCATGATTTTGTTGAGGGTGTAGACACTTATATAGAGCGTCCAGCTTATGGCTTAGAAGCAACAGCTGCCTTTGCCGATATCGATCCAACACAATTTGATGGCTTAATCATCCCTGGTGGTCGCGCGCCTGAGTACATTCGATTAAATGAGCATGTCCCAGCGATTGTGAGCCATTTCTTTGAGGCGAATAAACCTATTGCTGCTGTATGCCACGCGGCACAAATTTTTGCAACAATTCCAGACGTACTTAAAGGACGTGAACTTACTGCCTATATTGCCTGCAAACCAGAAGTCCAAGTCGCGGGTGGTACGTATATCGACGCAAATTTGCACACAGATGGCAACCTTATTAGTGGTCACGCTTGGCCTGATTTACCTGGATTAATGCGTGAATTTATTCAAAAAGTAGAAGCATAAAGATGAAGAGGATGCCGAATTGGGCATCCTCTATTTAGCTGTTTCCTGAAGCTCAATATCCAACACTTTTTGTGTTTCAGTTGTATACTTAATTCTTACATAAACACCGAATTCTTTATCTCCCTCTTTTAACCAAAGCTTAAATTTTTCAATGGTTGCCTCTTCATTCACTTCACTACCCTCATGTAAGTAGTCAATAATTTTTGAATTGGGGTATGATGATTGTGTCTTTTCAATAGCGAGTTTCCCCCATTTAGCATAGGCAGGGGTTACCTCCGCATGTGCATCCAGAATCTGTAGTGGCACAGCTTGAGGTAACATAAAAATTCCAAGTGCTACAAGTAATTTTCGCATGTTTTGAGCTCCTTTCTTTTTATAGAATGTGCAACATACAAAAAATCATTATGTTTCTCAGCTTAATTGAAGAAAATGGCACTGTTCTTTTTATGTATTTTTCGGTATAGCTTTGCTGTAACTACAAAAAATAAATGCTCCAGATGATATCTTTGGAGCATCCAATAGTTTAGTGTCTTTTTGTACTTGGTTGTTGAGGGTTATTATGAATTACTTTATTAAATTCAGCTGAATATTCTTCCCGATCATTTCTTTTATGTGTATCTTCCTTCTTTTTCTTTTTGAAGCTTGTTTTACTTTTCTTTGCCATTGCTAACTCCCTCCAATTTAGCTCTTTTTATTAGATTGTTGATTTTTATCATGATTGGTTTTATTGTTTTTATTCTTCGCTTTGGCATCAAATTCCGCACTAAATTCTTCATTTAGATTATCATTTGGATTATTGTTATTACTATTACTGTCATCAAGGTCTTTACTTTTGTAAGTTCCAAAAGGATTGTGTGTCCTTGCATTCATTGTTTTTTTGCTGTTTTTGTTATTTCTATTGCCCATAGCATATTCACCTCCTACTTGTAATTTGCTCAGGAGTGAAGGAATTATGCTTTGGGGAAAACTTCAATGGGAGAAGATACAATGGCAAGGTTTACAATCAAAAACAGTGGGAATTTTTAAAAAAGGCTGCTCCCACTCCGTTTTACATAGAAAAAATGTACATCACCAATAATCATTAGTAATGTACATTTTTATTTGTCATTTAGACAATTGTATATTCAGTTATATTAAGTAAAGCACCAACTGCACCTGAAAAACCATGGTCATTGATAAATATAGGTGTATGCTTTTTCGTCCGTGTATAATTGGCAATAACATGTGTAAGGTGGTCATTATGACTAAGAGTTGAGCCGATATAAACGATATGCTGCGCATTTTTTTCCTCGGCATATTGAATACTTAGTGTAGTAATAACCTCACCGACAAGTCCTTGTACAGTCGCAATAATATCCTCTGGAGGATGTTTCACTTCTTCAGTAATACCGACCTTACCAAAATTACTTGCAGTCAAATGCCCGTCAATTGGCGTATCCATTCCTTGATAAATATCTTTTACAAGTAAATCTACACCTTCACGATTACCTCTTGTAGCCAACTCACGGATTTCATTGTAATCTGTAATTCCTGTTGTAAGCGCTGACAATCCAATTAATGTTCCACCGCCTACGCCTGTACCACCAACACGAATATGTGTATTATCTTCCATATAATGAATGGAAGTTCCAGTTCCAATATTGGTAATCATACTACGCTCAAAGTAATAACCTTCTTTATTTAGTAAAAAACGAACACCCTTCAATGTAGCTTCAAATTCTACTATATAATGAATCGATTTCATTGTTTTTATGACATCAAGTAATTGTTCTGTACGTCCCCCCGTAACACCAATATCCTCAATATCTGGATTATTTTTAATCCACTCCATTACAGACTGCAAATCATTTGACGGAAAAGTTGTTAAAACAAGTTCGTTATGCTCGTCTAAGTAGGCAACCTTCGTCAATGTGCCACCTGCATCAATACCTATAGCCTTTGGCATACCATTCTCCTTTAACTTTATTCAGCAGAAAAATTTTTTCTACCTAAATAGATGGTTAGATGAATACTAGTTTACTCTTTTATTCAGTGAGGGTCTAAACGCTAACTGATTAAAGTTCATGCCTCCGGCGATTGTCAACGATTTCGAAAGGAGTTTATTATTGTTTATGCACAATTCAAAATCCTGACACACTGGTTCTGCGTGAAAGCGAAACGTCAGCGATAATTAAGCCGAGGCGCAATTGAATATTCGCCCTCCCTAAACTTTACCGCTGTTGAAATGATTGTGCAATAACTTGGCAAACTTTCATGAAAAAAAACATGAAAAATAGCATAATTAATAGATAAATCCAACAAATATTAACATTTTATGTAAAAAAAGAGCCGCTGTTAAAACAGTCGACTCTTTTTTGATATTATAACATTCTATAAAAGCTTACAATTATTGTGCAGAGTATCCGCCATCAATTACAAGCTCGCCACCTGTGATGTAAGAAGCTTCATCAGATGCTAAGAATAAAATAGCGTTTGCAACTTCTTCTGGTTGTCCAAGACGGCCCATTGGAGTAGCACGTACTAACATATCCATTGCTTCTTTGAATTGACCGATGTTAGCAGTCATTGGTGTTTCAATTACTCCAGGGAAAACTGTGTTTACACGAATGTTAGATTTACCTAATTCAGCTGCAGCAGCACGTGCGATTGCACGTAAAGAACCTTTTGATGCTGTATAAGAGTTTAAACCTGAACCGATAATAGCAGTGTATGATGATGTATTAACGATTGAGCCTTTTCCAGCTTCTTTCATGTATTTAGAAACGTGTTTAATTCCTAAGAAAGGACCGAATGAGTTAATTTTGTGCATGATAGCCCAATCTTGGTCTGTAATATCTTGAGGAGATTTTTGTGAAGAAATACCAGCATTGTTGATTAAAATATCGATACGTCCGTATTTATCAACAACTGCTTTTGTAAATTCAGCCCAGTTTTCATCAGAAGAAACGTCTAATTTCATGCCTTCTACGTTTTCTAATTCAGAAATTTTAGCTAAATTTTCTTCGTTAATATCAGCAGCAATTACGATTGCTCCCTCTTTAGTGAATAGTTCTGCCATTGAAGCGCCCATTCCTGATGCGCCACCTGTAATAATTGCGATTTTGTTGTCTAAACGTCCCATTAAAAAAACTTCCTCTCTCTTCTATTTCGCCTAAGCGTATTGAGCGTTGTTATGTAACTTAAGTACAAACATTCGCCTAGCACTTTAAAACTAATGCAGTTTTTTATTAAACTGTATATGTTTAAATAGTTTACTAATAAACTTTATCATAGTTTTGAAGCGTTTTCAAAGAATATGACCGAAATTTGAACAATCTGTTTTCACTTTCCTCAATTTTGCGATACGATATACATTGAGGCTTGACTATTTGAACGGAGGAAAAACACGTGAAAGATCAAAAAACACTTTATAAAGAAGCGATGCAAGTTTTAAAAGAAACGAGTCGTACATTTTATATACCTATTACTTTTTTAAAAAATGATTTAAAAATGTCAGTCGCTGCTGCATATTTAGCGATGCGTGCCATTGACGAAATCGAAGACCATGAAGAACTTTCGAATGATGTGAAATTCGATTTACTTTCCGCAACAAGTGAATTATTAAAGGAAGAGTTCGATGCAGTAGCCTATAATACCTTACTAGCGCCATACGCTGAGCAATTACCCGAAGTTTCCCTTCGTTTAGCGGATTGGCTAACATTTTGCCCAGACGGCTCTCGAGAAATTGTCCAAGCATCCACAAGTGAAATGGCATATGGCATGGCAAAATGGGCAAAAGCAAATTGGCAAGTGCATACACGTGAAGATTTGGATGACTATACATACTATGTTGCAGGACTCGTTGGGACAATGCTGTCAGAGTTATGGGCATGGGGTGCAGACGTTCAAACAGATCGCGATTTAGCTATTGGCTACGGTCGTGGACTACAAGCCGTCAATATCTTACGTAATCAGCATGAGGATTTAGACGAGCGTGGTGTAAGCTTTGTGCCGGACGGTTGGACACGAGAAGACTTGTTTGCCTATGCCGAAGAAAACCTAGCGAAAGCAGATCTTTATATGAAAGCAATCAATAAGCGCACGATTTTATTGTTCTGTCGTCTCCCACTTGCTTTAGCCCATAAAACATTAAAAGCGATGCAAGAAGGTCGTGAAAAAATGACGCGCGCTGAAGTAGAGCAAACTGTAGAAGAGATTCAAAAATAGGTGCCTGGCACCCACACAATTCACACAATTCACTACAATTCATAAAAATTCAAAAGCCCTTGTGTTGAGAACTGTCTCATTCAAGGGCTTTGTTGTTCATATGACGCTGACGAATCGACTAATTAGCTCATAGCCGAAATATAGAGAAAGTACCGATAATAATGTAAAGACAACCTTTTCTACTTTTCCGCCAGTTTTCGTTGTTAAAGGAAAGCGCACTGCCATGTTTATCGGGAAAAATAGCTTCACCCCTTGTTTCGTCCCCATATCGAGGACGATATGACTCATCATGCCTACTAAAAGCCCGGCAATAATCGATTCATATGGGATTATTGCGTGTAACAGCATTGCTACAAGAAACAAAAACAGTAAACTATGTGTAAAGGAGCGATGTCCAAATAGCTTGTTAACAATTTTTGAAATGATGGGAAATGTCCGCCCAATTTTGCTTCCGCCATGACAAATATCCGGAATTAATGCACCAATAATACCAGCTCCAACTAATACGAATGGATTATCATTTGAAATATGAGCAAAGGCAAGGCTAGCCGTGATGCCTCCAATGATGTGTGTATTCCCTTGCATAATTACTCCCTCTCTATGTACTGAAATTTTACTTTCCTAATGTAACATATTCTCCTCCAAAAAGAACATACATTCCAAACATATGTTTTATTTTTTTACTTTACGTTGACTAATTTAGAAATTTTTCAAAGCGAACCTAAAATTTTTGAAATAATTCCATTAACTATTGTATATCTAGTAGGTCTAACGAGAAAAATGACTACGGGAGGTAGCTATGAAAACATATAAAGGACTGCTATTTATTTTCATCACAATGCTTGGGAGCGCGTTACTATGGTACTTTGCCACGCCGATTGAAACTTTACATGAGTTAAATACGCTCAGCCATATTGTTGGGGGCATGGCACTTACAGGATTCTTCCTTGTATTTTTACTTGCTACAAGAAGTAAAATTCTCGAACGGTGGTTTCATGGCTTAGAACATGTCTATAAATATCACAAGTATTTGGCGATTCTATCATTAGGGCTAGTGATTTTACACAGTCAATTGCAAGATTTAGTACCACATGAGGATAAAGGGTTAGAAATTCCGCTCAGTGAATTAGCAAAGAAACTTGGTGAGCTTGCACAATATGGGTTTATTGGGCTAATCATCATAGCACTATTAGCAAAATTTCTGAAATATGAGCATTGGCGCTTTATTCACCGTTTATTGCTTTTACCTTACGCTCTTGGCCTTTACCATGCCTACTTTTCAAGCAAATATGATTTATTTCAAATGACACCCCTCGGTATTTTTACAGTGATAACAGCCACTATTGGGACAATGTCTGCTTTATATATGCTTACAATGTATCAAGATATGCAATTTAAACATACAGGTAACGTTACAGGTATCCGAAAGATGGGTGCTAGCGTAGTTGAATTAGAATTAACATTAGATCGAAAATTTCCCTATCGTAATGGTCAATATATCTTTCTAAAAATATTCCAAGCTGGTTTAGAAAAAGCACCGCACCCCTTCTCCATTTCAGGCGGAGATGGACATAAAATTTTTGTAACGATTAAGGCACTTGGCGACTTTACTAAAAAGGTAAATACACAAATTCAATTGCAAACACAAGTATCCATAGAAGGTCCCTACGGACAACTAAACTTTGCCAAAGGTCATCAACAACAAATTTGGATAGCTGGTGGTGTAGGCATTACGCCTTTTTTATCGTATTTACAATCGCAACCTACTGATCGCGAAATTGAATTATATTACACGTTCCGCGGAGAAAACGATGCTATCTATAAAGATTTTTTACAAAACTACGCAGAAAACAATGAGCATTTTAAAGTGAATTTTATCGATACGACCACCATGGACAGACTTACTTTCAAACATTATTCAGTACCCGCGCGTACGAGCATCTTTCTATGTGGCCCTGTAAAAATGGTGAAGCACTTTATCAAGCATTTCAAATCCAACTGTAGCGATATCGACATCAACTATGAAACCTTTAAATTTAAATAAAGCATCCAAAAAAAGAGGCTTACATCCAATAGTAGGAATGTGAGCCTCTTTCGATTATGTTCATTTAATAACTTTACGTCTAAACAAATGCCTATTTTTCACTATAATGACACTTACGACAGCAAGTAAAAGTCCCGAAATCATAAAGACTAGTCTTACCCCTATAACATCTGCAATTACTCCCATCATTAGAGAAGAAATGCCAAATGCCCCCGTTGAAATCGCACTTAAAGAAGTATAAACAGAGGACAGTTCTCCTTTTGGAACACTCGTTTGAATAACCGTATGTTGTGGGATGCTCTTTATTTGGCCAAAAAACCCAACGCAAAACGTTAGTAATAATGCGATAATTGGAACACTATTAATACTAAAGAAAATGGTTGCAATAAACATAAAGAAAGAACCTATAAACATTACTTTCGCTAATTGCCGTTCAATAAAAGAGGTATATTTGACACAATAAACGCTTCCTGTTATTAAACCTACAAAAAATGTGCCATTCAAAAAACCCCACCATTGCTCGTCAACTTGTAAAGCATCAGTGACAAATACCAATATAATCGCTGCAATCCAAACTGTACCAGCAATCGATTCGAGAAAATCTATCCAAACAATCCTTCTTAACGGTGGAGTATACCAAAGTAATTTCCAGCCTTTTATAACTTGTTCTATTTTCCCTAGTTGTGCAAGTGATTGATGGTCAACATTTTCTAACAAACATAAGACAATACTGGCCACTGTAAACAAACAGCCCACTACCCAAACTACTTGCTGGGAACTTAGAAAAAGTAAAAATAGGCTACCTACGAACCACATAACTGTTTGAATAAATTGAGTTACTGCTTCATCAATGCCATTTGCCTTCAATAATTGTTCGTCTTTCACATAATGTGGAACCAATGTCTGTCTTATTGGATTCGCACAGCCATCAAGAAATGCAATCATACTTATTACAATAAACAACAAGTAAAAGTTAGTTGCTGTTGTTACATATAACAGCAGCCCTAATAAAAATAATAAACATGTCTTTCCTATTTGTGAGCCTGCCATTAACCATTTTAAATTCACCTTTTCAAACAAAAGCGGAGTCAATATACTTGATACAAACATTGACGAAGCAATTGTAAATGGCACAAATGATGCTGCAATAGCCGATTCCGTTACAACATAAATTAAATGAATAATGCTCACTATATATAAAACATCACCGATATTTGCCAGTGATTGACCGATCAGTAATAATGAAAAGTTTCTACCCAATTTCATAAACAATCCCCCATTTTCAAGAAATTAAATTTATCGAAGTGGGTGATTTTAAATTGGACTATTCATGTAAACTTTCCTCCCCCATTTTTCACGAAATGAAATTCATTCAAATGGGGGATTTTTAAATTGGACTACACATGCGAACGGACCTCCTTTTGTCTAGTAGATAAATCTTGGGGGAATTAGATTCATCAAAAATTTTTGTATGTAATTTTTCCGTAGAACAGCTTATGTCTTATTATATTCAAAAATCAGTCCTAATTTTTATATTTTTGTTGAATGGTTTGAAGATGTTGCGCTTTTACCACCTCTGATACTTGCATTTGAGGCAGTAGTTTCTTATAGATGGCTTCTATATCACTTTGCGAGAAAATTGAAGTACCTGATTGTTTGCGGATTTCTATAAAACGTCTTACATTTTCTCGCTTTAACACATGTACATTTTCAGACGTTACTTCCACCTTTTTCAACTGACAACGCTCACTGAAAACAATGACAGAATGTAAAGCTTCCTCTGGTAGTCCTAGAAAATTTTGAATGGCTCTTATGTGGGTGGCATTTTGACGAATTGGGTTATAAAATTTAAATTTTTTATTATTAGGCATTGTTTGTGTCCATTGGCTTTGATTTTCATTGCCAAAAATCCATCCACTATAGTTTTTAGACTCTATTACATATAAACCAGTCCGATCTATATAAACTAAATCCACTTCCGTCCAGTCATTTGAATTCTTTTTTTGAATATACACATTCAATAATTGCTTATGACTTTTTAAAGCATACTTTTCAATTATACGTGATGTTAAATACTCTCCATACCTTCCTTTATCGAATATTACCTTAAACATGTTATCATTCGTTAGCTCATAGTAAGTACTTGCTCGATAGTTTTTTTGCTTAAAATAAATAATTGATATTGCCATTATTATGACTATTAGCAAGAAAATTAATAACACAAATTCTTTCCTCCTTATAACTCGTTTTTAGGTTCTAGTTTTAGTATTTATTTCTTCCCGTCCAACAACTAGATTGGTAAGTCAAAGCACAAATCATTCCACTATGATTATACCAATATTTTCTAAATTAAACGTATTTTTTTATTTACATAGCATGAAAAACTGGATGAATTCATAAAGTGATTTAATGTTCTCTGAAATATTTAGTCTATTCATCTCGGAATATTGCTAAAAATTTCTTGGGAATTGTTATGGTTTTTCCATCCTAAGTGAATTATTAAATCTATTGAAAGGGAGGTTTTTTGATGAATTATTATGATCCGTATTATAGTGATTATGATGCAGTTTTCGGTGGCTTCATGGTTGTGTTCTTTTTAATATTTTTTGTAATATTAATTATTGGGTATATTGTTAATGCTCTAATTTATTTTATGACGTCGAAAACAAATGGCTTTAGCGATATAGCTTATATCGCTTGGATTCCTATTATAAACATTTACAGCCTATTCTTACTAACTGCTAACGGTGAAGATGATGTGACAATTCGTGCTGCAGCGAAAAAAGCGACCTTAATTTATGCAGGTTTATTTATCGTTTCGTTTATTCCTGCTGTTGGTGTAATCGCGTCACTCGTTATGTTTTGCTATTGGATTTATTACTCTTATCGTCTCTTATATCGTTGGACTGGAGATACTGGCAAAGCTGTTCTCTATATGATTTTATCAATTATTACTGGTGGCTTATTCTTTGCCATTTACGGCTTAATGCGAATGAAACGCCCATTCATAGTATAAATTTCAGCGTTTATAGTCCTATACATCCTCTTTCGTTTAAAAGACTGAAAGAGGATTTTTTTGCTTAAGTAAGCTCTTCTATTCTTACCTTATTCAATTTATTTTACGAAGCGCTTTTTCCTCATCTTTCCAATATTCTTCAAAAAAGAAGTTAGAAATTACGTTAGATATGCTATATTATAGTTAGAAAATTTAGACTTTCTAACTTTCAAAGCAAAGGGGATTTTTAATTATGTTTGAAAATATTTTAAGACATCCAGGACCGACACCTATTCCAAAAAAAGTTCAGCTTGCGATGAACCGAGATATCTTCAGCCATCGAAGCAATGAATTTGTGGAGCTATATCGTGAAACAACTGAGCTCGTTAAACCTATTTTCGGCACTAAGCAAGACATCTTATTGCTTCCATCTGGTGGTACAGCAGCATTAGAAGCTGCAGCTGTCAATACAGTTTGTGCAGGTGAGGATGTTGTAGTCATTACGGTAGGCGCTTTTGGGGATTACTTCGTTTCAATTTGTGAAAAATATGGCTTTAACGTACATAAGCTTGCGAAACAATGGGGACAAGCATGCACAGCAGAAGAGTTACGTAACTTTTTACAACCTTTGCAAAATATTAAAGCCGTTTTTGTTACGTATAATGAAACTTCAACAGGTATTTTAAATCCAATTGCAGAATTAGCACAGGTTGTTCGTGAAGAAAGTGATGCGTTAGTAATTGTTGATGGCGTAAGCTGTATTGGTGGTGCTCCTGCTGAAATGGATGCATGGGGCATTGATATTCTCGTAACAGGCTCACAAAAGGCTATGATGCTTCCACCTGGACTTTCTCTCGTTAGTGTAAGCGACAGGGCATGGAAGGTCATTGAAGAAAATCATGCGCCATCTTATTACTTGAATTTATTAAGCTATCGCGATTGGGCAGAAAAAGGGATGACACCAAATACCCCTGCCATTACACTAATTTATGGTCTACATGAGGTGTGTAAACTTATTGAACAAGAAGGTGGATTTTCTCAAACTGTTGCCCGTCATGAACTGATGAAAAACATGGTACGCAGTGCGATGAAAGCACTTAATATTGAGCTATTGACAGCCGACGAATACGCGTCGCCTACAATTACAGCAATTATGGCTCCTAAAGGTATTGCATTAGGTGAGTTTCTGACACATCTTAAACAAAGATATCATCTAGATTTTGCGGGTGGATTAGGTGATTTGCAAGGAGAAATTTTCAGATTTGGCCATATGGGCTACTGCTTCCCTAGTGATGTTTTACAAGCGGTTTCTTTAATGGAGGCGGCACTACAAGACTTTTCTTACGACTTTGAGCCAGGTGCTGGTGTTAACGCAGCGCATAAAGTGTTTTTAGCGGCACAGCATAAATAACACATGTTTTAACAAAAATAGACTGCCTGACGATAAAATCGATCAGCAGTCTATTTTTACTGTATGAAACTATCTAACAAGTTTTTTAAAATATTCCTCACGCATCTCCTGTGGCACCATACTGCCCCCTGTTGCCCAGACAAGATGTGTAGCTTGCTCCATTTTATCTAATAAATGATGCTTCTCTAAAAAATCTCGCCCATTCTTCATTAACTGAATCGGTCCGAACATTCCCGCATGTGCAGATGGTTCTAAAAATAACCGTTCGCTGTCCATGGCTAAACCGAGTGAAGTAAACAATTCTTCATCTTTCACTGTATAACAGCCGCTAATATATGTTTCCATCACTTTGCCAACGAATTTTGAAGCACGTCCCACAGCTAGACCATCTGCTTCTGTTTTATTATCCAAGCTGATATCTTCTACACTGATTTCATCATGTAAGCCAGTCATGAGCCCAATTGTCATACAAGGTGAAGCGGTTGGTTCAGCAAAGAAAATATGAACATGCTGCCCAAACAATTCTCGTAAACCATATGCAACCCCACCAGGTCCACCACCAACACCACATGGTAAATACACGAACAATGGACGGGCATCATCCACTAGAATATTTGCCTTTTTGAATTGGACTTTTAAGCGCTTCGCCGCTACTGCATAGCCCGCAAATAAATCTTTTGAATTCTCATCATCAATAAAATGGCACATTGGATTTTGTGAAGCTTCCTGTCTTCCCTGCTCTACAGCTACACTATAATCCGCCTCATATTCAATGACCGTTGCCCCTTTTTCTCTTAATAATGCCTTTTTCCATTCCTTTGCGTCACTCGACATATGTACAACGACATTGAACCCGAGTTTTTTGCCCATTATGCCGATACTAAGACCTAGATTTCCTGTTGAGCCTACTGCAATTGTGTATTGCTGGAAGAACGTTCGTAGTTCTTTTGTAGCAAACACTGCATAGTCATCATCTATTTTCAACTTACCATTCGCAATTGCCAATCGCTCGGCATGTTTTAATACTTCATAGATACCACCTCGCGCCTTGATTGAACCCGAAATAGGCAGCGCATGATCACATTTCAAAAATATTTGACCGGGAATCGATATTTGGAACTCTTTTTCAAGTGCTAGCTTCATTTCATCTATCTGTTGAATAGAGGACTCAATCAGTCCTTTGCTTTCTACTAGCTCAGGAAATGCGATAATTAAATAGGAAGAAAAGCGTTTTAGCGTTTCTTCCGCATCCTCAACCTCCTCTATTGAAAAGAGAGGGGTACTCGCATTTTTTATCCATTTTGTGTTTTCCCAAAAAACAGTATCCCTATTTTTAATCTTTTCTAGTTCCGGATATAGGTGAAATAATTCGTTTTTTAGTTTATTTTCCATCTGCAGATCCCTCCATTTTTTGTGCTAAAATTGCTCGTTCACAAATTTGTCGAAATTTCAATTCGAACAACATATTGTTTTCTTTCGTTCTTTTTTTAGGTCCCTTGGTTCGTCCGCCTGCACGTCTAATCTTCTGACCAACATGGCGCATATCGAGCAAACGTTCGATATTTTCACTAGACATTTCCCTACCATTTTGATCGATTGGATACCCTCCTCGTGCCAAAACCATGGCTGCTAAACCGTAATCCTGCGTAATCACAATATCGTGTTTTGAAAGCGCATTCACTAGCGTGAAATCAACCGAATCTGGCCCCTTCGGTACAATAATTGTTATTACATTATCACGTTCAATACGGTGCGATGTATCGCAAAACAAGATAGTTTCAATCTCAAACTCAGATGATATAGATAGCGCTAAATCCACGACTGGACAGGCATCAGCGTCAATTAATACCTTCACAATAAAGCATCATTCCTTTCTCATAATTAGATGAATCAAGCACCTATATATTATTTTCATATAATATTTTCCAGACCTCGATTGCTCATTTTTTCACAAACTTATTCGACCTGGAAAAAGTATTTTATTGAATAGTGTGAAAAATAGATATACGATACACCTATCAATTAATTGGAGGTTTTCAATATGACAACAACAACTGTAAAGAACGATCAATTAGCAAAAGAATACGTTGACGGCGTATTCGAGCAACTGAAAAACCAAAACAGTCATCAAGCGGAGTTTTTACAAGCAGCTGAAGAAATTTTCATTTCATTAGTCCCTGTATTTGCACAACACCCTGAATATATTAAGGCAAATATTCTTTCTCGTATTGTTGAGCCAGATCGCATCATTTCATTCCGTGTAGCATGGCAAGATGATAACAACCAAGTGCAAGTAAACCGTGGTTATCGTGTACAGTACAGCAACGTCATGGGGCCTTATAAAGGCGGACTTCGCTTCCACCCTTCAGTAAACGAATCTATTATTAAGTTTTTGGGCTTTGAGCAAATCTTTAAAAACGCATTAACTGGTCAACCAATCGGTGGTGGTAAAGGTGGATCTAACTTTAATCCAAAAGGTAAATCCGATTCAGAAATCATGCGTTTCTGCCAAGCATTCATGACTGAATTATACCGTCATATTGGTCCAGATGTCGATGTTCCTGCTGGTGATATCGGTGTAGGTGCTCGTGAAGTAGGTTATTTATGGGGTCAATACAAGCGCATTACAAAAGCAAACGAATCTGGAGTATTAACAGGTAAAACGCCTGGTTACGGTGGTTCTTTAGCTCGTAAAGAAGCAACTGGTTACGGTACAGTATACTTTGTTGAAGAAATGTTAAAAGACGTAAATGATTCATTTGACGGTAAAACTGTTGTTGTTTCTGGTTCTGGGAATGTATCAACTTATGCAATTGAAAAAGCTCAGGCATACGGTGCAAAAGTTGTTGCTTGCTCTGATTCTTCAGGCTATATCTATGATGCAGAAGGATTAGATCTTGATGTCATTAAAGAAATTAAAGAAGTAAAAAGTGACCGTATATCAACTTACGTCGACTACCGTCCAAATGCTACATTTACAGAAGGTTGTACAGGAATTTGGTCTATTCCATGTGATATTGCGCTTCCATGTGCAACACAAAACGAAATCAATGGCGACGCTGCTCGTACATTAATTTCAAATGGTGTAAAAGCAATCGGTGAAGGTGCCAATATGCCATCTGACCTTGAAGCAATTAACGAATTTTTAGACGCTGGTGTATTATTTGGACCTGCTAAAGCGGCTAATGCTGGTGGCGTGGCGGTATCAGCACTAGAAATGGCACAAGATTCTAGCCGTGTATTCTGGTCATTTGAAGAAGTAGATGCGAAGTTACACCAAATTATGAAAAATATTTATGCAGATAGTAAAGCTGCTGCTGACAAATATGGCTATCCAGGAAACCTAGTAGTTGGGGCTAACATCGCCGGCTTTATAAAAGTTGCTGATGGAATGCTTTCTGAAGGTATCTATTAAATAACCTTTAATACAATTTATTCGGTTATTCTACCATCTAGTAACTAGAATCCTTTATTAAAATTTTTAATTTTCTTAATTTCACATAAGATGATAACGAATATTCGTTATCATCTTATTTTTTCGTATAAAACAGGTAAAAAAATAATCATAAATAAGATTATAACGAACAATTTTTATATTAAACATTATAAACATTCGTGTTATAATTATGGAGTACTATGAAATATTGGAGGGTTTTTTGTGGAATTATTGTATACAGGTAAAACGAAAAATGTGTTCAAGTTAGAAGATGGTCATTACTTATTAAAATTTAAAGATGATGTAACTGGAGAAAATGGCGTATTTGACCCTGGTGCAAATACTGTAGGCTTAACAATTGATGGTGCTGGCCTAGCTGGTCTTCGCTTAACTTCTTATTTCTACTCAAAACTAAATGAACAAGGTATCCCTACTCACTACGTAGATGCAAACTTCGACGATGCTACAATGACTGTAAAGCCCGCAACAGTTTTCGGCAAGGGTTTAGAAGTCATTTGCCGCTTCAAAGCTGTTGGCTCTTTCCTACGTCGCTATGGCGCTTATGTACAAGAAGGACAACCTTTAGATTCTTTCGTTGAGGTAACAATCAAAGATGACGATCGTCTAGATCCTCCAATTTCTGAAGATGCTTTAGCAATGTTAAACCTGTTAACACATGAGGAATATGCAATTTTAAAACAACGAACAATTGAAATTTCTAAATTCGTCGGTGCAGAGCTAGCAAAAAAAGGCTTAACGCTTTATGATATTAAATTAGAATTCGGCCGTGATGCACAAACAAATGAAATATTATTAATTGATGAAATTTCTGGTGGTAATATGCGTGCATACAAAGGCGAACAATACATCGAGCCATTAGAGCTTGAAAAAATTATGTTAGCAGACTAATAGCTAATCCCCTTCTAAGTAATTCATTTGCTTAGAAGGTTTTTTTGTTTATTCTTTTTGTAAAACATCTCACTGTTATAAATTACCGATAATTCCCTGTAGCTATACGTACTACTTTCATTTAAGCTCGAATACGTTGGTCGAAAAAATTTGGTCCCATTTTTTGAAACCTTTCACCACTTCACTCGTATATTAAGTAGAAACAATCTTATCATCTCAGGAGGTAGTTTAATGGAAAACTATAATGAAACAACGCAACAAGAAAGGCCTAAAGTTAATCCGTTTCTGTCTACTTGGATGCATCCAAAGCAAACAGCACGCTACATGATTGATGCTAAATCTATCGGTTATGCAATCCTTGTCATGTCTATCGGTTATATTGGTTCTTTGCTTTCAGGCCTTATAGATAGTAATTTTTTACTAGACGTATCACCTTGGATTATCGTGCTATTTTGTGTGATTTTAGCGCCAATCGCAGCAATTATTGGTACAGCCTTTTCTACCCTCATTTTCTGGTTGGTTGGTAAATTATTTAAAGGTACTGCAACGTATTCTGACATGTTTAAAGCATTGAGCTTAACTGCTGTTCCATTTATCGTGGTCGTTCCTTTCTATTTGATTTGGTTATTCACATCTCCAGAGTCTTTAATGGATACTAACTTTCTAGGTTCTGCCCCTTGGATCTTTTGGCTGACAATGCTCGTGACAGCTGTAGTTGGTGTTTGGTCCTTTGTCACGACAGTGGCTGTTGTAGGGGAAGCACATCAAATCTCGAATTGGAAAGCATTCTTTACAATCTTTATCCCTTCTATCATTGGAGGAATCATTGTCTTTGTACTTATTCTTGTGCTCTTTATCGGTCTGATTGGTATCGGCATGATGTAAAAAATCTCCCCTCTCTATTGAGAGCGGGAGATTCTTTCGTCTAAAACAACTTTCTAACATTTAAACAGAAAGTACCGTTTGTTGCTGGAATAACTCAGATACACCAGATGCAACAGCTGCCCCACTGACAGCACGTGAAACAATTTCAACAACACGCTCATCTAATGATTTCGGCACGATATATTCCTCCGTTAATTCTGCATCACTAACAAGGGAAGCAATGGCTTCTACTGCCGCTAACTTCATATCCTCATTAATATCTGTTGCACGGACATCTAGTGCGCCACGGAAAATTCCTGGGAAAGCTAGCACATTATTAATTTGATTTGGATAGTCTGATCGCCCAGTACCCATAATACGAACGCCCCAAGCTTTAGCATTTTCATACGTAATTTCTGGATTCGGGTTTGCTAATGCAAAGACAACCGGATTTTCATTCATAGATGTAATATGTGCTTCTGTTAATAAATTCGCAACAGACACGCCGATAAAGACATCTGCACCTACTAGTGCGTCTTCCAACGTACCATGAATTTTTTCTGGATTAGTTAAATGTGCAACTGCCTCTTTAATCGGGTTCATACCTTCCGCGCGACCTTCATAAATAATCCCTTTTGTATCGCACATATAAATATTTTTATACCCCATTTGCACAAGAATACGTAAAATGGCGATGCCTGCTGCACCCGCACCATTAATGACTACTTTCATCGTCGCAACATCTTTTTTAACGATTCGATTCGCATTAATCATGCCCGCTCCTACAACTATTGCTGTGCCATGTTGATCATCATGAAATACTGGAATATCGCATTCTTGACGTAGACGATCTTCAATTTCAAAGCAACGTGGTGCCGAAATATCTTCTAAATTAACAGCACCAAATGTTGGCGCAAGCGCCTTCACAATGCTGACGATTTCATCTGTGCTTTTTGTATCTAAACAAATTGGAAAAGCATCAACATTGGCAAAACGCTTTAATAAAATCGCCTTTCCTTCCATAACAGGTAGTGCTGCCTTCGGTCCAATATCCCCTAAACCTAACACTGCCGTCCCATCCGAAACAATCGCAACCATATTGCCCTTCATTGTATAGTCATAGACAAGAGATGGATTTTTTTCAATTTCGATACATGGTGCCGCTACACCTGGTGAATATGCAAGACTAAGGTCATAAGAGTCTTGTACAGGAACCTTTGAAATCACCTCTAATTTTCCACTATAATGTGCATGCATGTCTAACGCCTTTTTCATAATATCCATTCTATCCGCCCCTTTTTATGTTTTTATTGTATGTCAGAATCATAATACTTTGTGAAATAACAGTCAACGAAAATAACTCAAAAAGCAAAATTTTCTTTGATAAATCAACGTTATTCATCGATAATTACAAAATTTCGTTTTGTTATGTATTTCACAATCTATTATACCAAAATAATAAACAACCTCTTTTACCTTTGCTAGAATGCACTTATATCGGCACTAAGCCTGTTCAACTTTTCACATAGTATTTTTCTACAGTAAATGAGAAGAATTTCACAAACTTATGTAAGCGCATCCATTGCTACAACTATCTTTGCCACATTTTCTTCACATTTTTTCACAAACATTTTTATTATTTTTTAGAAAATATTTTACGTACAAACGTTTCCTCTCAAGCAAAAAGTGAATGTTTCCCCTACTTCACCCTAAAAAACATAAAAAAAGAGACCTTAGCACAAGGACTCTCAGCGTGTTGACAAAAGGTTGCTCAACTCATTATGTTTTATTCAGTTGATTGGAGTGGAGAGCGGCGACTCCTGCTGGAACGCACAAAATGTAAGACACAACAAACCGTGCATTAGCAAGGATTGTGGCTTACTGTATACCCTTGGAAAGCGTCCGCTCGCTACGGAATCAACAGACTTTAGCGTAAAGACTCTTGCATAAATTGATTCGTAAAAGCCGTAATAATATGTTTGGACGACCATTGTTCTCCCGATACTTTAGTAATCGGGTAATCTCTACGAAAGATTGCTTTCGTTATATCATCTACTGAGTAGCCACGTTCATAGAGCTTACGAACTTCTCCCTCCAGCTCTTCTAAATAGGCAATTTTTTCGATAATTTTTGCCCGACCATCTGGTAGATAACCTGCATGGCAGCAATAGACCTTTTCAAAATCATAATGTAGTAGTTTTTTTAACGATGCCAAAGTATGTACAACATTTTCCTCATCAAGTACAACTTTTGTTTTCGTTTGAATATATAAATCACCTGTAAACATGGCACCTGTTGCACGATTATAAAAAGACAAATGATCTGTTGTATGTCCTGGCGTAGCAATAATATCCCATGTAGCCGATTTTGTTTCAAGCGTGTCACGAAACGACTGTGCAATAAACGCTGGTCGCTGTCCCCATAGCGCTTGACGATACAACTGATAGTTTCCATCTTGGGCACAATCCGCAACTGACTCATGATGAACATAAATTGGAACACCCATATGTTGCTGAATCCATGCAGCATTACCTGAATGATCCTCATGCGAATGAGTCAAGGCAACTTGTTCAATCGGCAGCTCTCGAAAAAATGATTGAAACTCCTCTGTAAGTGAGTTCGAACCCGTATCAATTAGTAAGCCATCCACATAAAAGCTATACACACTCATGCCAATACCTTGAACAGCTACCTTCCCATGCGCATATCGCACATCATCATTCTGTTCAATATCAATGCTTTTCTCTAGTTTAAACATATTTTCTCCCCCTTACCCTTTGTAAAAAAAGTGTAGCACAAAATGAATAGCGAGTCATTTTTTGGCGTATGTTACCATTTGTTACACGGACTAGCCTTCTATCTTGAAGAAAGAAAAAAACGCCCACTAAAGTGAGCGTTTGTTATTTTCAATTATTCATTTGTTCCTGTTTCTACATCATAAGCTGTAATCCAGTCACTGAAGCTACCTGTATAGAGCTGAATATTTTCGTAGCCTTCATCTGCAAGCACTGCATAGAGCGGTGATGCTGTGACACCACTACCACAATACACAACAATATGTTCATCATGTGCAACTTTTGCACGCAGCGCATCATTGGCTTGTAGTGTATTTTCTACCTTTAATTGCTCCCAATCAAAGTTTTTAGCAGTTGGAATATGGCCAGCTACTTTATCGAGTGGTTCAACCTCACCACGGTAGCGAGCAGCGGCACGA
The DNA here is from genome assembly GCF_044761135.1 of Lysinibacillus sp. NPDC097868. Lineage (NCBI taxonomy): Bacteria > Bacillati > Bacillota > Bacilli > Caryophanales > Bacillaceae > Lysinibacillus > Lysinibacillus sp. NPDC097868. The sequence continues at coordinate 2,053,425 of NZ_JBIWBS010000001.1, forward strand.
GCATCTAATAGCGTTGCTGACTGCGCTCCATCTACAATGGCCTTCACTGCTTCACGTGGTGCATAAAGATGATCTTGCCAATTAAAGTCGATTGTCGTTGGGGCATATTTGACAATATCCTTTGTGAAAGTTACTTTGTTTTCAAGCGCTGCCACTCCTCCGTTGACAATTACGACATTCGGGAAGCCTGCATACGTTAGCATCCACCAAGCGCGGGGTGCGAACGGTGATGCCCCCTGATCATAAACGGCAATTTGATCCTCATAGCGGAGGCCTAAATCTTGAAACACAGACGTTAGCTTTTCCTTACATGGCATCGGATGACGGCCATTTTCACTTGTCATATCCGATAAATCCTGCTCTAAATCTAGGTACACGGCACCAGGTGCATGACCTGCTTCAAATGCTTGTTTCCCTGATTCTTTGTTTTGTAAATCATAGCGAGCATCCACAAAACGAACATTATCAACTTGAATTTCCTCAACTGTTTTGAATACTTTTCCCATGTGAATCACCTCATGCGTATTGTAGTTGTGCGTAAATAGATTTCCACGATGCTAGTCGACTTTCTTCTTGTAATGCAAGTCGTTCAGTAGCGATTTGCTCTAATGCCTGATGGTATATATGCAGACGTAATCTTTCTGCTTCCTCACTGATAAAGGTAATTGCCCAAGTCATTAGAGATACTTTTTGTCCATCTAAATAGTTTTGTGCATCCGGTTTTGTTAATGCTTCTAACGCTTCACTTAGCTTCATTTTTTCATTTTTCTCAAAGAATGCTTTTTGATTGCGGAAATGCGATTTCACACTTGCATATTTTGAAATTTCAGCAAACGGACCTTCAAATGCTAATAAATCTGGCTCTGATGATTCAAATGCTAAAAACGAGAAACTACGGTTCATTTCTTTCAACTCACGTACTTCATCTTTAAAGCGCAGTTGCATTTTCTTACTAATAAATTGTGATAAGCGGAAGTTTGTAACACGCATTTCCTGTGTAAAGTCAAAACGTAAGCTTTGTAACACTTCTTTCAACGCATGTTCCAACGCTTGCTGTGCAGGCATAGCGGCAAAAGTTGAAGGATTATAGCCTTCCTTAAAGAATTCAGGGTAGCGATAATAGACACGCTGTAAGACGTAATACAATAACTCATCAAGTTCCTGCTTTGTCTCACTTTCCATCATGCTAGTATTTAACGCATTAAACTTAGATTTAACGTGCTGTTCAAGCGTTGTTAGCTCCGCCAAACGTTCATCTTTACGTTTTAAGTTTTCCTCTGTTTGAGCAATTAAATCCCCTAAACGTTGCTCTGTTTTATCAACTTCCTCTGCAAGTGCTTGCACCGCCAATGCACTTAGTTCGTCATTTAAGAATGTATGGAAAGCATCCTCAAACGGAGGCATACCGGATGCAAATGACCCACCCTCTACTTTTTCTTTTAAAGCCATTAAGCTTGATACCCCGTATAGACGAGGGAAACGAATGCCAAAGCGTTGTAATTCCGAACGAACATAGCCTTTGACATCTTCTTGCTCTTCTTCTGTCGTTGCCAAATCAATTGCATTGACGATAAAGAACATTTTATCCAGCTCAAATGCGTCTTTGACACGGCCTAATTGGATTAAGAACTCACGGTCAGCTTTCGCAAATGCATGATTATAGTACGTAATAAATAAAATGGCATCTGCATTACGAATATATTCAAAAGCAACCCCAGTGTGACGTGCATTGATTGAATCTGCTCCTGGCGTATCAACAAGTGTTACACCCATACGCGTTATCGGACTATCATAGTAGAAGTCAATATTATCTACGAAGCATGATTTATTTTCTTGTGCGACAAATTTTTCAAATTCTTCTCGCTCTACACGTAAAACTTGACCTAGTTCTGATTTAAACGTTGGGTAGCCTTCTTTGTATGCACGGATAAACGATTTATGCACATTTAATCGCTCATCTGTAAGCTGTACCGCAAGTCCCTCATCTGCGCGGTTAAACGCTTCTTCTAACGATGCAACGGTTAAACCAATTGCCTCATATGAACCTTGGATATCCTCAAGCATTTGTGCAGTAGTTTTTAGCTGGACATCTGCTGTTTCATGAGGATGCTCTGGTGTCACTGGTCGAATTTTATTTATTGCCGCTGTTGTTGGGTTAGGTGATACAGGTAACACATTTGCACCCATTAGTGCATTAGAGAATGAAGATTTCCCAGCACTAAACGCACCGAATAATGCAATCGTAAAATCTTTTTTCTGTAATCGCTCTACTTTGTTTTCTAAATAACTTGCTACTTCAGCAAAGCCTTGTACTTCTTTTACTGCATTTGCTGTATGCAATGCACGCTTAATCACACCATCAATTGGCAAGCTCGCAGCACTTACCGCCTGCTGCGCTTCCTCTTGCTGCATGATCTCTTCTTTTGGCTTTAACATGGAGTCGTCAAATATTCGAATATCAGCCAAGTCTTGCTCAAACGCTTTATCCCAAACTTCGAGCTGATAATTCGCTTCTTTCCGAATTTCATTGCTTGCTTGATGCATTACACCTGCACTATATTGCTGATAGCCTTCGATTTCTAGCACTGCTTGAATGGCATCTACTTTCGCTTGCATCCCAGCCATTTTCAACTTAGATGGAGCAGCGGTTTCAGTTGCAACAGCTTGTAACGTTGTTGCTTGTGCATCTTTCCAGACATCTGTTTCTTGAATAAAATAACGCTTTGTTGCCTCCGCAACACGGTTGGCAAAATTGAGAACTGCATCTCCAGTTAATATTGCCCCGACTTGCACTTGTTGTTCAATCAATGAAAATGGTAAATCAAACACATAGGCATCCACTGCTTGTGCGCGCTCTTCACTTAAAGCACCGACATCTTTTAATGCTTTTTTCATTAGTGCTTTTAAGTGACCCGTAATTTGTGCATGGACAACTGTTTGATAGGCACTATACGCATCCTCTTTACGACGATTGCGTTCCTCCTCGGTTTTTTTCTTTGCTGAAAATAAACCGCCTACTTTAAACCCTTCCTGCTTACTTTCTAAATAAAGACGTAATTTATCACGTACATCTGCTGGCATTATTGCCGCATTCGCAAGTAATTCTTTACGTTCTTCTTCGAAAGTTTCATTCCAAGCTTCCACTGAGAATAATTCTACTTGACGACTTAATTTATTATATTGCTCTAATATATCTTGATGGTGTGCCCAATCATCTGCACTCAATATGTCCTCATCAATCTCTAAACGATCTTGCTTTTCTTCCATTAAATAATTGTCATGCTCGCTTTGCAATAAACGCAGCGTATTTGTCGCTGTATGAACAAGCTGATCTTGCCAATCATTCATACTATCCATGACGATTTTTTTGACAGCTTCAAAATCATTATTTGGATGCTCTGGCTCTCTTAAAGAAGTGAAAAACACACCCTTTGGCTCTACGCCCCAAGCAGAGAACGAATTGTGGACAGTTGCTTTAAATTCGTCAAAGCTTAATTCATTTTCTTTATGCTTATCAATCATATTAACGATTAAATAGACATTTGGATTGTATTTCATTAATTGTTTAGTAAATTGAAAGTTCAACTCCGATTGAACATGATTATAGTCCATTGTATAGAATACAATATCTGCAATATGGAGTGCTGATTCTGTAGACATGCGGTGCGCATCATCTGTTGAGTCTACACCTGGTGTATCCATAACCGTTACGCCAATTGGTAATGTAGACGCACTATGACCAATTTCAATTTGCGATACAAGATCCCCATTTTTACTAAGCTCTTTTACGGTTTTAAAATCATACCCTGCTTCAAACTTAACTGGCTTTTCATTGTGCATATAGACAATGGCAAAATCCTCTTCGGATTTATGGACCTTTACGATATTAGCACTCGTCGGAATCGGACTGGAAGCAAGTAAATTCTCACCAGATAAAGCGTTAATCATACTTGATTTACCAGCAGAGAAATGGCCAGCAAAGCCAATGACATACTCTTTTTGTTGTAATTTACGTGCAAATAGTGACGTCTTATCCATACGCTCTGTATCACCGTTATGCTGATATATTATGTATTGTAACGAAGCTTGCTTTAAAAGCCCTTCCAGTTGTTGTTCAAATTCTTTCATAAAACGTAAACCCCTTTACCCTTTTAATTATTCACAATTAGTATTCTACCTTATTAGATATGCAAAGTATAACACTAATTTACTTTGAAAAGCATATATATCAAGGTTTCAGACGTAATATTCGTCAACAAAGTCATGTTTATCCAAAATGACATTGCACGATTGTTCTAAAAAAATCTACTACATTTACCCTCACAATGGATGCATAACTAAGTTTCTTGTGATTTTTTTCATATTTTAGAAGAATAGCGAACTATGAAAAGCTGAATAACAATACCAACTTAATTATTAACTCCCTTTAATATTTCAAAGCACAAAATAAGAAAAGTTTTCAAGAAGATAGGAGCAAGGGGCACAAATAAATTAAAGGAGTGATTATATATATGGTAAAGGAAAAAGATTGTCGTCAGATTATTCATTTATGTGACTGTGAAGATAGATTTATATGGCCACGTATAACAGCTCTTAATGTCCCTGTTATTGCACCTCCTCCCATCATTGTTTCCGATGAAAGAATTATACCTAAAGTGAATAGATATTTTTATATAGTGACATCAGATATTCATTTGACGAACGGGGTCACACTTGCCGCTAATCTATTTTCAGATGACAACGGAGCAACAGTAACAGAATTTTCCATAGAACATCCAAATGGCTATGTAAATCTCTTTATTAATGCCGTCATGCAAGAAGGTGGGATTTATTCCGTATCTTCGACTTCCCTAAGCTTAAATGCTGATAACGCAACCATTTATAGAGGGACGCCAATTATTATCGAATCTATTGGTTTTTTTACTGAAGTGAACTAAAACTTTTGAAAGGAGGTGAACGTACATGGCGCTTTCCATTATTAATATCAATGTCAATGTTTCTAGCACATCCACAAGGTTTTTCAATATTTTAGCTACCCCGCTCGCAATTACAGATGGTACAACGCTTGCTGCAACAACTTTTTTAACTGACAGCGGTACTGCAGCAACTGCTTTCCCAGTCATAATTAATGGGTACTATAATTTATATATCAATGGTGTGCTACAGGAAGGTGATTCCTATTCAGTTTCCTCAACTGAACTAACTTTTAACATAGTTACAGCTTCTATCGCCGCTGGAACTCCAATAATTATTGAAGCTGTTGAATTATCGACTATTATTTAATCAATCGTAGAATTTCAGTCTGCTTATTTTGCTATTAAATACAGCAATTAAGTATGCGATATAACTATTAGCTATGTTATCTGTATGGATGCTCTAAATTAATTTAATGCCTATGTTAGGGCATCCATACTACCTATTCACTTATCCTATTTGTTTTCTTAATTCATAAATTTTTTTTGCATAGGCTAGTGCATGTGGGCCATCTCCATGTATACATAATGTTTGCGCAGAAATCTTGATTTTCTTTTGTTGCACCGACATTACTTCATTCGAAGTCAAAATACTTTTGACATGAACGAACATTTCTTCCTCAGTTTGAATTATCGCATTTGCGTCTTCTCGACTTACTAACGTACCGTCTTCATTGTAATTACGATCTGAAAAAACTTCCTCGTATACTCGTAAACCCTTCTTCTTTGCAATTTTCACCATTTCACTACCAGCCAAACAATATAAAACATAAGTTGGATTTAGATCATATACTGCATTGACAATAGCTGTTGCTTTTTCTATATTATTAGCACTTTGATTATAGAGCGCTCCATGTGGCTTCACATGATGAAGTGCTCCTTTTTCCACTGAAACAAATGCTTGCAAAGCTCCTACCTGATAAACGATCATATTATATATTTCATCTGCACTAAAATCCATATTCCGTCGGCCAAATCCTTGAAGATCAGGATATCCTGGATGAGCTCCAATAAGAACGTTTTTTCGGATGGCATTTCGTACAGTCTTATGCATAATGGTATGATTCCCTGCATGATAACCACAAGCAATATTGATTGACGTCACATAGTCTAAAATTTCTTCATCTTTGTCTAGTGTAAAAGCATCCATACTTTCACCTATATCGCAATTAATATCAATTGGCATATCTATTCCTCCATTAATGCAAATCTTATTGTGTTAAACATGCGCATTTGAGCAACTTTATGTAAATCATCTTCGTGTATTGTTGCAATGATTGGATAGCCGCCAACCGTTTGGGCATCTGCCATTAAAACAATAGGCTCACCACTTTGTGGAACTTGAATTGTCCCATATTGGGTTGCTTCTGAAAGAATGTCTTTTATGTCTTTTAAATGTAGGGCGTTACCTTTGAAATAATAGCCCATACGATTTCCACCAGCAAACTGATATGAGTTATTCAAAAATTGTTGTTTACTCTCTTCTGTAAATAAATCAAAATGAGGACCTTTAAAAATTCTTACTGTAATAGCTGTATTAACTATAGGACGAAAAGGTGCATATAACCCTCTTGTAAATCGTAACGTCTCTCCGTTCTGTCCATATAAGATACTTCCTACATTAATCGCATTACCGACGATGGGTAAGCATGACTTACTACCAAGTATTGAATCTATTTGAAAGCCACCTTTAGGCGTGAGATATACAATAGAGCCATGGTTGACACTTTTTATTGATAAAATATCTCCCTTTATTAATTGAAAGGTTTTCCACATTTCAATAGGGCTACCATTTACTAAACAATTACAAGTTGCGCCAGTCAATACATAAGTTCCCTCATTTAAAGCTTGAAATTCAAAACCACCTATAAACATTTCAAATGACGTTTGGTCTTTCTCATTATTTAAAATATTATGGGCAACTCGAAATGATATTTTGTCCATTGGCCCAGATAGAGGAATACCATACGCACGGTAGCCGTATCTCCCTTGATCTTGCAGGCTCCCATAAACACCTTGTTTTTTAACCATAAGAAGTGGCTTCATTTGCTACACTCCTTTACTTTTTATTTCTAAAAACGCTTGTTTAGTAATTTCATAAAATTGTACTTGATCTCCGAGAGAAAAGATAAAGGTGTCTTTCCTATGAATATCAAATAAATTGACTGGCGTTTTACCGAGAATATTCCATCCACCTGGGGAATCGAGCGGATAAATCCCTGTTTGTAACCCTCCAATTCCTACAGAACTTGCAGACACGAAATTCCGTGGCTTTTTTAATCGAGGTACAAATAATTTGCTATCTAACTCACCTAAGTATGGAAACCCAGGTAAAAAGCCGATTAAATACACACTATATGATTTAGACATGTGCATTTTTTTTATGTCCTCAAATGATAAACCTGTATAATCCATCACACGGTACATATCCAAAGCGAATTCCTCATCGTAACAAACTGGAATTTGTAGCTGACGATTTGTTCCTTCATCGACTTGAGAGGTAATTTGCATGAAAAGCCATTGTTCTTGTAAAAAAACTAAATCAATTTTGTCTTTAACATATGCTGTAACAGTATGATAGCTAGCTACACTTTCAATAAGATTTGAATGTAGTACTTTTTTTAGAAAGCTATTAAACTTTTGCACAATAAGAAAATTTTCTTGTGATATTACTTCATTAAAGGCAAAACGGATCGTGTGTCGACTAATCCACATTGTATGAGGAAACTCAATTATTTGTTGTTGCATGAATTGTTTCCTCGATACAAAGCTTAATGCAAGTTATTAAATCTTGAATGTTCCAACCCGGTATTTTCCCATGCTGTATAGCTAATTCGAAAGATGCAGGAATATGAATAAATCCAGCACGAATTCCTTCATGTTGCGTTGCATAAACTAGCCCTTCATACATGATGTTATTGCATAAATAGGTACCCGCGGTATTTGAAATTTCTGCAGGATATCCTTCTTTACATAATCGATCAACCATACTTCGAATAGGTAAATTTGTAATATACGCATCCTCACCACCATCATATATGCTTTCATCTACAGGTGTATAGCCATTATTATCAGGCTCTCCATCTTTAACATTAATGGCAATTCGCTCTGGTGTTATTTTAAAACGCCCTCCAGCTAATCCTAATGAAATAATAATTTCAGGCTTTATATCCGCAATATATTGCTTCAACTGCTGTGCGGATTGCTGAAAATCTACGGATAGAGTACGTCCCACAATTTCATAGCCTTCCATCAAACTTCCGTTTAAATATTCAACAATTTGCATAGTGGGATTAATTTTATAATCTAAAAATGGTACAAATCCAGTTAATAATATTTTTGTCATATTCATCACCTAAATTTCTATTGAACGTAGCTTTAGTGCCCATCCATTTTTATTTTGTTTTTTTACTTTAGTAGATATGGCTTCTTGTTGTAGAGAAATTTTCTTTTTAATTCTAACAAACAACGGCAACAAATACTCTTCATGCTATGAAATAATTTTATTTTTCTAAATTTTTTTCTTATCTATTAAATTATCGATTGCTCATTTTATTCATATCCAAATTGAAGCCGCAAATTGTAAAATTCCATAAATAAAAGAGTATGACACAAGTCATACTCTCAGATTTTAGACAAAAGAATTCTATAGATTAAAGTAATAAATGATAGTTCACCAATTTTTGTTTATCCAAGCTTCTTTAGGAACTTGTTGCTTATAAGAAGTCACTACTACATCTCCAGCTTTATCAAGTACTAAAGTAGTTTGAGTTGGTGAATGATAAAGAATTTTCGCTCCCGTATTTTTATCTACATATTTTGTTCCATACGCCATTGCGGATGCAAAATGCCTCTCAGTAATACCTCTTTGAGCAGCTCTTTCAGCTGCATGCTTAGATACTTTCTTTACAGCCTGTTTTCCTACCCATTTGGCAACTAATCTTATTACGACCCCAATAACAATAGGTACAAAAGGAAGAGCCCTTGCTTGAATTTGAGATTCTACCGAATCATTGTCAGAACCTTCATTATCATCCGAATCATCCAGAAATATCGCCCAATCAAAACCTTCAACACCCTCATGGTAATCAACTATGTAATCATCTTCATCAAAAACTTCTTCATCATTAGCATAACTTACAGTTGTCCCAATAGTAGCAAATAAAAGAGTAAAAACCATAAAATGAACAATTACTTTTTTCATTTAGATTATTCCTTTCTATTTAATTACTATCCAAATACATAGTAGAAGGTTGAAATACAATATTAATATTTTTCAACTCATTTATCACTTTTTCTGTTAATTTAAGCCCTACTTCATTATGTTGTTTTTCTAAATTTTCACCTCCAACAATTAAGCTATCAGAATCACATTTTACCCAAACACCATAATCATTTATCCATGATCTTAGCTGTATCTTTAAAGAAGGAGAAATTTCCATTTTATCCATATCCAAGTTAAAGCCACAAACCTTACACCATAACGGATCAGAACCAAAATCTGCTTCCACTTTTATTTGCACAAGTTCTTTACAATTACATAATGAATCCATAAATAACTCCACTCCTGAAATTTTTACGTTAATTAAAGAGTATGACGCAGGTCATACTCTTTAGGTATATATTCATTTATAGTAAAAAATGTTGAAAACAAGAGCACTAACGAAAGCGCTATTATTTTAAATGTGCAGTCGCCTGTTTCATGACGTATTTCCCCACTCCAATATAAATAGCAACTGTTGCTCCGATCAATACGAATGTCATTGCTGACCGCCCCTTTTCTTATAAATAGTAAGCTAAAGCAACGAATGCCGTAGCGTGAATTAACTGATTTTGAAAATCATTCTCATTAATATAATATAAATTTCGCCTTATTTCGTCAAGACATACTTTCATCTTACCCTTTTAACATGGTAAGATGTAGAAAAGTCGGAAAAAGGATGCGGTAATGATGAGTAATTCGAAGTACTTTCAAACTATTTTAAACGGGACAATCCATGCATTAAAAACGATTCTCCCTATGGATATTCAAGTGAAAACGCCAAGTATTATTTCTGAGCCCTTTCAACAACAGCAAATGGGTGTGTTAATTGGCCTTATTGGAGATGTAAAGGGACGTGTAATTATAGATTCCTCCCCTGACATATTTAGTGGTATCGGCAGCTCTATGTTCGGCATGCCACTTGAAGGCGAAATGTTAGAGTCTTTTACTGGCGAATTCGGAAACATGATTGCAGGTAATCTATGTACTGCAGTAGGACAAGAAAGCCTAGATATAGATATTACACCACCAACTGTAATGGTTGGAAACACAAAATTATACGGTTTTGAAAAAGCATTTGTACTACCCGTTACTATTCCAGACGTTGGTGCATTAACAGTATTACTAACGATTGAGGAAGAAGTAATAAGAACATAAGCTTGATTCTTTCAAACTATACATTCTATGCAATTATAGCTAGTATTTATGAATACGAAATCGTTATCTGCATAAAAAGGAGTTGGCTCATATTTGAGTCAGCTCCTTTCGTATTTCAACTAATATTTCACATTTTTTTCACACAATCCACTCGGTTGTGTGATTTTTTTCACATCAAAAAGAATTGATTTACAATATCATGACTTTAAGAAAGCCACTATGAAAGCGTAGGAGGGAGTAAAAAATGGCCAACAAAAAAAAGTCAGAAGATAATCTAAAAGGTTCACTTTATGGAGTGTTTGGTATCGGCTTTATCATAATTTTAATTTGGATTTACTGCTTCAATTTATTCATTGAGCGCTTTTAATTTTATTAGCAAAAAGAACTATTCCGTCAACAAGATGTAAGTAATACGACAGAGGAAGGACGACAGAGATATGCATATACATAAATACGAAAAGTACTGGCTTGTATTTGGAGTAGCTACTTTAGTTGCATTTCTTATTATTCTTGGTATTGGTGCGTTTCACCAAGGCTCTCATCCAAACAGTAATAAGAAAACCATCGATTATGAAAAAGTGAAAGAAATTGCACCGTTTACGAATCCAGGTGTACACAAAGTAGAAGGTAAGGATTGGGATTACGAAGTTGTCATTTTAGCATCTGCTTTCTTTTACAATCCACCCGAAATTGAAGTGCCACTTGGTTCAAAGGTAAAATTTATCGCGACAAGTGAAGACGTTATACATGGATTTGAAATCGCAGGTACAAATATTAACATGATGCTTGAACCTGGTTATATATCTGAATATGTAGCTGAAATCAATCAAGCTGGGGAATTTTTAATAGTATGTAATGAATACTGCGGTACAGGACATACGCTTATGCATTCTATGCTAAAGGTGGTGGATCCAAATGAGTCTAAATAATAATTTGACAAAGGTGGATCGTCGTGATGCGAAACTTGCACTTGCCCATATTTATGTGGCATTTATCGCATTATTATTAGGTGGTCTAGCTGGATTATTACAAGTTTTTGTACGTTCAGGACAATTCACATTGCCAGCAGGTATTGGTTATTATCAAGTATTAACTGTTCACGGCGTATTACTCGGTCTTATTTTAACAACATTCTTTATATTCGGTTTCCAAATTGCTGGGGTTAGCCGAACATCTGGTACACTTTCAGATAAACAACGATTACTTGGCTGGATCGGTTTTTGGTTAATGACTATCGGTACAGCAGCAGCTGCAGTCATGGTGCTATTAAATAAAGCAACTGTTCTTTATACTTTTTACGCTCCATTGCAAGCACATTGGATTTTCTATCTCGGTTTAACGCTCGTAGTAGTCGGCTCTTGGATTGGCGCGGCAGGACAAATTTTACGTTACGTTCAGTGGCGGAAAGAACATAAAGGCCAAACGTCTCCCCTATTATCTTTTATGGTTGTAGTCAATAATTTACTGTGGTTCGTGGCCTCTTTAGGTGTAGCAGTTTCTGTTTTATTCCAACTGTTACCTTGGTCTCTTGGTCTCATTGAACGTGTAGATGTGTTATTGTCTCGGACATTATTCTGGTATTTTGGTCACGCGCTCGTTTATTTCTGGTTATTGCCTGCCTATATGGTATGGTATGTTGTTATTCCAAAAGTCATTGGCGGGAAAGTTTTCTCTGACTCATTAGCTCGCTTATCATTTATGCTGTTTTTAATCTTCTCTGTACCGGTTGGTTTACATCACCAATTAACAGAGCCAGGAATCGATACAACATGGAAATTCATTCAAGTTGTTTTAACAATGGCCGTTGTTGTCCCTTCCTTAATGACAGCATTCTCTCTATTCGCAACGTTTGAATTACGTGGCCGCGAACTTGGAGGTAAAGGTATTTTTGGTTGGTTTAAAAAATTACCGTGGAAAGATGCACGCTTCTTAGTTCCGTTCATTGGTATGCTATCATTCATCCCTGGTGGTGCAGGCGGTATTGTCAATGCATCCTATCAAATGAACCAACTCATCCATAATACAATTTGGGTTACTGGACACTTCCATTTAACATTTGCTAGTGCAGTAGTGTTAACATACTTCGGTGCAGCGTTCTGGTTAATTCCTCATTTAACTGGTCGTACACTAACGAAGTCGTTAAATTCACTTGGTATTGTTTCGGGTGTTTTATGGGGCGTGGGCATGACTATTATGTCCGGTGCAATGCATATTGCAGGATTAATCGGTGCTCCTCGTCGCTCTGACTACTCAGAGTATGGCGGTGCTCAACAAGCGTATGATTGGATTCCATATCAAATTGCACAAGCTGTTGGCGGTACTATTTTATTCATAGCGATTTTAGTCATTACGTACATCGTAATAAAATTAGTTTGGTTTGCGCCAAAAGGTGAAGAGGAATTCCCTATTGGTCCGATCCATGAAAGCAGTGGTCCAACACCACCAATTCTTGAAAACTTTAAAGTATGGCTTGTAATTTTAGTAGCATTAATCATATTTGCTTACACAATACCAATCTTTGATATTATCTCTAACTCACCAGCTGGCTCAAAAGGCTTCAAGCTTTGGTAAACCGTTTTTTTAAAAGCAACAAGCGATTTCTCGTTGTAGAGAAATCGCTTGTTTTGTATAACTGATATAGCTTTATATATTTATCTTGTAAGTAAGTTTGCAAGATACTTTGCATTTAAGCCTTCCCCTGTCTCCTCTTGTAGTAACTCAAACGGCTTTTTCAACGCACCGTATTGATGTATTTTCTCTGTTAGCCACTCCCGAATTGGCAGAAGCTCGCCTTTTGCCTGTAAGTCATCATTGTTTGGAAGATCTTTATCCATTGCCCGCATAAATCATCCCTAATGCGTAGGATGGGAAGTAGCCAAACATCCCCCCTGTCCAGTACACGTCAGCAAAACGCCCTTTATATGTTGAAGCAAGCCGTTAAGCGTTTAAAAGCTGAAGAGAGAGTCATCCTAACGTATGAAAGCAAAATTAAAAAACCTGAATCCAATACAATACCGGACTCAGATCTTAGAACTTGCTTAAATTATTTGTCTAACTTTTGTGGGTCAGATTACTTCATGTTTTAAGTGATTCCTATGGCTACCGCAACAATTAACGCTAGACAAGCAATAACTATCCAACCAAGTATCATCTTCCAAATAAATTTAATCCACTTTTCATATGGGATACCTGCAACAGCTAAATACGCCATTAATGCCGATGAAGTAGGGATAATAGAGTTTGTTAGGGAATCCCCATATTGAAAGGCTAAAACAGCCACTTGTCGTTCTAATCCTAATAAATCAGTAATTGGAATCATAATTGGCATTGTTGCTGCCGCCTGTCCACTGCCTGATGAAATAAATAAATTTAAAAGTGCTTGGATAATTAACATGCCGATTGCGCTAATAGCATGTGGTAAATGTCCAATTGTTTCAGATGCTGCATACACGATCGTATCAATAATTTTCCCCTGTTCCAAAACAACTGTAATGGCACGGGCAAAGCCTACAATTAAAGCACCAAACGTTACAGCCTTAGCTCCCTCAATAAAGGAATCAAAGATAGTGGCAGGTTTTAAACCACCAATTAATCCTGCAACTAACCCCATAATTAAAAAGGATGCAGTTAGCTGTGTTAAGAACCAGCCCCAATTAAAGACACCATAAATATTAAAGCCAATTCCACAAGCCATGACAATAAATACAAATTTATGCTTTCCAGTTAATGTAGGAATGTCAATCACTGATACATTGGATTTAGCTTTTTGCTCAATATCATAAATAACGCTTGCCCGTGGATTCTTTTTCACCTTAAAAGCATAGCGAGATACATAGAAAATAGCAAAACCTAATACAAAAACATAGACTACTGCACGGAAGCCAATCCCTGAGAATAATGGTACATCTGCTAATGATTGCGCAACACCTACTGTAAAGGGATTAAGCATTCCTCCAAAAAATCCACTGGCAGCACCAAGTGTGATCATGGCTGTTCCTGTTACAGCATCAAAGCCCATCGCGCGTGCAATGGCCACACCAATTGGTACGAAAATAATTGTTTCTTCTGCCATTCCCATTGTAAAACCACCAACAGAGAATAAAATCATCGATAAAGGAATAAGTAATTTTTCTCTGCCTTCTAAAGCTTTTACCCCTTTATAGACACCAGCTTCAATGGCACCTGTTGAATGAATAATTCCAAATACACCACTAACTAAGAAAATGTAGAAAATAATTTGAGCTCCTTTTTCAAGCCCCATTGGAATCGCTGTAAACATTTCGAAAAATGAAACTGGATCACTCTCAATATGATGATAGCTTCCATCTACAACGAGCATTCGCCCTTCATCATCTTCGACACGATCAAACTCACCTGCTGGAATAATATAACTTAAAATACCTGCTAAAAAAATAATAGCAAAAATAATTGTATATGTATGCGGTACTTTGAGCCAACTCCTCTTCTTTACGCTCTGTTCATTTTCCATTAAATCACACGCCTTTCATAGATTTAGACATATCACAACACTGTCGTTTTATGTCGTTAATAGAGAATAAATATACAGGAGTTAGAATTCTTTGTAAAGTCTCAATTTTCCCTTATTTCAAAACTAAATTGTATGTTGCCTTACCAAGCTTTCTCGTACGACCTTGATAATTATAGGATGCTTCTACCTGCTAACTTAAAAAATTTATGCTCGATTTACAAATTAATAAAGCATTCATTAGATCGAAGTAAAAGATTCATAAAGAGCTAATTCCTCTGTAGAAAACCCTTCAAACACTGAACATAATCCTCAAAGTGTTCACTCATAACTACACAATATTTGGATATTTAATGTGTCCATGATCTTTTGTTAAATAAATCCTTATACTAAAAGTATCTTATTTATTAAGGAAATAATTTGAAAACAAATGAAACTTTCTTATCAAAAAAATGAATGACCTCTAGTAGCACACGAAACTTTATCCATATGGCTTTTAATGAAACCGAGCGTTGATTCTTATTAAAGAATCGCGCACGATTGTGGAATATCGAGGCAGTGATCTTGCCTTCTGCTTGTCAAAATAGGTCCCTTTATTTGATTAATCTAAACAGCAGTTCTGTTTAAAAGTTTCTTTTTAATAACAAAGTAAGTTGATATACCTAAGCAAATATATATAATCAACATACCGCTCCCCATTACCAATGAAAATTTAAATCCAATAGTTAGAGAGTATATATTTAGTAATATATAGATAGTTAAAAATACAAAACCTTGCTTCCTACTTTTCACAAAAACAGTAGTAAAAATAGCTAATATTAAACTGACGCTAATTAATTGCCCTAAAAAGACCATTGTATGCATCAAAATATTAATCCCCATTCAAATCTCACCTCGCAACATGATTCGGAAAAGCCCACGATAGTTGAAAATTATTTCCAACTAAAGTCCCTGGAAGTAGTCTTATTGAAGAAATGTTAATTTACCTTTGCATAAAAAGCTGTATAAACAATAGTCATCGTAAAAAGACACGAACGCTGATTTAACAATGTTCGTGCTTGGTGTGTTTCCAAAATTCTGTTTGGGAACGTTTTTAGGTATATTTGTGTATATTTTACTCGACAATTTTTGTTTGGTTGTTTATTTTATATGAGTGAATATAATTTACTGCGTACTTTACTAAAAATATTCCTACGACCCCACCCAAAATATTAAATAACAAACAGATAATATCCATATTACCAAAGTGGCTCTTAGTAAAACCAGACCACCCAAGTAAACGATGGGCGACATGTATCACTAAGCAACTTAAAATAACAATAGAAATTGCTTTTTTCTTACTTTTTAAATTGAAAAGGAGTAATAAGAAAATCCCAAACGGTACAAATAAAATAAAATTATAAAGTAAAGCTGAATAACTAAAAATAGAAACATTAAAGTGCATCGTATCAAATATTCCAAACCAGTCATTCGTTGAAATAAATCTGCTACTAATGTCTGCTGGATTTTGAGGGAGCGTGAATCTAAATATTTTTTTGCCTTTTTGGTAACAAAAGTACTTAATAATGGAGTAAATGCTAACATTTAATTAATAAATTACTTTAATAAGTGGTGATTAATTTGGTTTCTTTAGAATCGAATTAGATATTTGCGTGAAAAAAATATATTTCTCAAAAAGATTTTGCTAAGCAAATTAGTGTTTCGAGTACTGTATTATCTAGGTATGAATCTGATGATAGAAAACCTGATTACGACACATTACAGTCTATTGCTGATTATTTAAATGTTAGCACTGATTACCTTCTTGGTAGGACAAACATCTTGGAATCCACATATAATAAAGGTCACATTGCTGCTATTATTCATAATCCAAAACTTCAATTATGGTATAATGAACTTCCTCAAAATACAGAAGATGACCTTCGTAAACTAAAAACGATATGGGAAATAATTAGGGACAAACACAATTAGATAAACCAACAAATTTTCATAACAAATCTACCTATTAATGTATTAATTACCATAAATATATTAACCTTATTTCAACTTAAGTTTACTTAATAAATGGGGATCATGTTTAAATCATTAAAAATGCAAGTAATTTTGTCATCAAATGCTTCAATTCTATTTATTATCTCCACCTTCATGAATATCAATAATCCTAATCTGTAATTAGCAAACTACTGAAAACTCAAATTACTTCATTACAGTGTCTTCCACATTAAGCACTGGAATTCTTAAAAAAATATATCCAGTCTAAAAGAGGAACATTAAAGAATTAACATTATAAACTCTAGATACCAATCAACACAAAATCCCACTGAAAAGCTAACTTATCGGATTTTCAGTAGGATTTTCTCTTTTTTCTGGAAAGTGTTAAAACTTTTAACAAGGATTATACTATTTTTTCAACTAATGCACACGTTAGATTAATAAGAGCAGAGACGCTGGAACACCGATACCCACAGTAAGGGAATCACCCATCGCCAGATAACGGAAAGGACTGTAACCCATATTTCACCTCTAATGATTATTTATACTCTTATAGTATTCAAATCAGTTATGATTCGAAACTATTTGGTTGTTATATAGCCAGGCATGAGGGACAACTCTCCCTTTGTTGGAAATGACATATACATATATAAAGGCCTTACTATTGAGATGGAAGGAGGAAAATAAATGCCAAGCGGAATGCATCAGGTTGAGGTAGAGTTACCGATTAATAAGATTTGGAATTTTGTTAAGGATATGGATAACTGGGCTCCACTTATTCCTGGATATATTCAACATCGAAAAATTACTAATCGTCAATCCACTTGGGAATTTTATAGTAACATTGGAATCATAAAGAAAAGGATTAATCTAATGGCCACTATACAAGAATGGATTGAACCGACAAGGGTTACTTTTAATTTAAAGGGTTTAAATGAGGAACTTTCAGGCGGTGGCTATTTCCTGGCAGAAGTAATAGATAAAAATAAAACGAGGATAACAGGCTTTCTTGAGATTAATGCTGGTGGTGCATTGGGACCGTTGGTTAATGAGGTATTAAAGTCTTATCTTCCTAAAGTAACAGAAGAAATGACGATTGGGATCGCTACAAAATTGCAGGAGCTAAAAAAAGGTCAGTCCTCCGTTACGTTAAAAAATCAGGGTGCTGACACGAAAGGTAGTTTATGAAGGATAAATCTTTTCTCTAAAACCAGAAAAATGTCCCTCATTCGCCGCTTGTAATCTCATTTAATCGAACCAATCGGATTTCAGTTCGGAAATATACTGAAAGAAAAAAAACGCGTTTGGTCTTGCAGCATTTGCGTTCGGTCATGATTTGTATCCACGATGATTTTATTTGTAAATTCTTTTGGAACGCTAGTTGTAGAGGTAGCGTCGACCAGGACGAGTTTCGATACCCATACCCTTTGTAACGAGCCATGTAACGGATTGAGATTCATCTAAGTACTTCCTTTCAAATAAATGATATATATGTTTCAACTGTTTCCAACAATCTGGCCCTTTAATAAAAACGAGCGCTGATTCTTATTACAGAATCGCGCCCTTTTGTTGAACATTTATAAAATAACACTATACAATTAACCTGCTCCATTAGTTTAGGTACAATCTTTCACAAACTACATTTCATACAATATAAAAGACTCCTCTTTATACAGAAACACCTGTTAAACCTTACTCCCTTGCTCTTTAAAATAATCTGTTACAATTTTAAGAAATTCTTGTGCGATGGGTGTTAGGTTTTCGGAAGACTTTATGATTAATCCAATATTTCGGACTAGCTGCGGAAACAAAGGCAAAATATGCATCGTCTCTAGATTTTCAGGAATGGCAAGATTCGGCATAATAGTAACGCCAAGTTTTCCTTTTACCATGGAGAGTACCGTTTCATTGTCTTTGCTATTATAGGAAACATGCAGAGGAAGTTTGGCTTTACGAAATTCATCCTCTATTAGAGTTTCACATCCAGAGCGTAACATAATAAACGATTCCTCAACAAAGTTTGCCATCGTGACAGCATCTTTTTCTATGAAAGGATGTCCATCATATATAACTGCAGACAAAGGGTCTTCCAATAGTTGTATACATTCTACACCTTTAACTGGTAATGCGGTAAAGCCAAGGTCTACAGTACCCTCTTCAACCCACTTTACAATATCTTCATACCCACCTTCATATAATACGATTTCGATATTAGGAAAGCGTTCTTTACATATAGAAAACAAAGCAGGTATAAATGAGGCTGTAAAACTAGGAAAACTCCCGATAGAAATCTTTCCTAATTCCAGTCCTTTTATGGAGGCAACTTTCTGATCAATATGAGCCATATTAGCTACAATACCTCGTATATGTGGAATGATATACTCACCTGCAGTTGTTAGTGAGGTCCCGCCCCTTCCACGTTTTAATAGTGTCACACCAAGTTCCGATTCTAGCGTAGTAATGTTGTGGCTCACACCTGATTGTGTCAACCCGATTTCTTGCCCTGCTTTAGTAAAATTCCCACTCTCTACTACTTTCAACAGCACTTCAAGTTGGAAGAAATTCAAATCGTCTCACATCCTTTTCTATATTATACATGAGAGATTCGAATAGTTTACATAGGAAACATTCATTTTACTTATATTACTTTTAGAAATACAATATTCGTTGTAATACAAATCATATAAACAGCACAGAAATGGGAGCACAAATATTATGACAAAACAGCAATATGAAAAGATTCTTTCACCGTACACACTTTCAAATGGAGTAACCCTTACTAATCGAGTAGTCGTGGCTCCAATGACGACCTATTCCGGAAATATAGATGGGAGCGTTTCTCATGAGGAACTTGCTTATTATAAAAGAAGAGCGGATGGCCCTGGCATGTTCATTACAGCTGCTGCAACAATATCCCCCATTGCCACAAGCTTTCCTCGCCAAATGAAGGCTTATGGGGAGCAGAATATTTCAGGTCTCGCCAATTTGGCAGCTACAATTCAAGAAAAAGGAGCAAAAGCAATTCTCCTGCTTCATCACGGAGGGAGCGAGAGCCTGATCGGATATATTGAAGATAAGCAAATGGTAAGTCCAAGCGGCGTTGTTGCAAGTATCTATAAGGACGCAGGAGAAGCATACATTCCGCGTACACTCACACATGAAGAAATACTATCTAATATTCAAGATTTCGGACAGGCAACTATAATGGCCATACTTGCAGGTTTTGATGGTGTAGAAATTCATGGGGCGAACGGATACCTTATCCAACAATTCTTCTCTGGATATTCAAATCACCGAACAGATATGTGGGGGGGAACACTGGAAAAACGAATGTGTTTTCCGCTTGCTGTGATAGAAGAAGTAAAACGGGTACGGGATCAATATGCGGACAACAACTTTATAATTGGGTATCGCTTCTCACCAGAAGAACCAGAAGAGGGTGGGATAATAATGGAGGAGAGCATCGCATTAGTAGATCGGCTAGCTGATTTAAATCTTACCTATTTACATCTCTCTGTTAAAAATGTCTGGTCTATGCCTCGTAGTGGTTCGGATCAAACGAAGACAAGATCAGAGATATTTCGGAATGTAATCGCTGACAGAACAACTTTCCTGTCACTTGGTTCTATCCATACACCGGACGATGCATTGGCTGTATTAGACAAAGGCATACCCCTGTTTGCGTTAGGCAGAGAGATTCTAATGGAGCCGGATTGGGTGAAGAAACTAAAAGAATGTAGAGAAGAAGATATTCGAACTAATTTGCCACGTGATAGTCAACAGACACTCTCTATTCCAGATGAAATGTGGAAAAATATCCTCACACGTGATGGAATGCCTGAAAAGAGATAAATACATGGGTATA
Organism: Lysinibacillus sp. NPDC097868; assembly: GCF_044761135.1. NCBI lineage: Bacteria > Bacillati > Bacillota > Bacilli > Caryophanales > Bacillaceae > Lysinibacillus > Lysinibacillus sp. NPDC097868. The sequence continues at coordinate 2,074,160 of NZ_JBIWBS010000001.1, forward strand.
TATACAAGTAAGGAGAATGGATATGAATAAAAATGCTGTACTTGCCATTTTAGTAGCATTAATCATTTTCGCTTACACAATTCCAATCTTCGAAATTATTTCGAACTCACCAGCAGTCTCAAAATGCTTTAAGCTTTGGTAACGCAACAAGCGATTTCTCATTATAGAGAAATCGCTTGTTTTTTATAGCTGATAGAGCTTTGTATATTTTTCTTGTAAGTAGTTTGCAAGATACTTGGCATTTAAGCCTTCCCCTGTCGCCTCTTGAAGTAGCTCAAACGGCTTTTTCAGCGCACCGTATTGATGTACTGTCTCCGTTAGCCACTCACGAATTGGCAGGAGCTCGCCATTTGCCAGTAGGTCATCAAAGTTTGGAATATCTTTATCCATCGCATGCTTCCATTGTGCCGCATAAATCATTCCTAATGCGTAAGATGGGAAGTACCCAAACATACCCCCTGCCCAGTGCACATCTTGTAAAACGCCTTTCGCATCGTTGTCTGGTCGGATGCCTAAGTATTCCTCATACTTTGCATTCCACACTTCAGGAAGATCTTTTGCTTGCAAGTCTCCATTGAACAAATCACGTTCAATTTCGTAACGAATCATGATATGCAGTGGGTACGTTAGTTCATCCGCTTCAATTCGAATAAGTGATGGCTCCACCATATTAATGGCACGAAGGAAATCACTTAAAGGAACATCACCAAACTGCGCAGGCGAATGGTTTTGCAAGCGCTCATAGTTACGCTCCCAAAACTTTTCATTTCTGCCGACAAGATTTTCATAGAATAGTGATTGCGATTCATGGATGCCTGTCGATGTACCCATTGCTAACGGTGTACCAGCAAGTTTAGCATCAATATTTTGCTCATACATCGCATGCCCACATTCATGAATCGTGCCAAATATAGCAGAACGGAAATCATGCTCATCATATTTTGTTGTAATACGCGCATCCCCATGATTAATGCCAATCATAAAAGGATGGACACTTTCATCTAAGCGACCCGCTTCAAAATCATAGCCAAGCTGTGTAAGCATTTCTAATGATAATGCTCGCTGTGCTTCTCTGGGAAATTGTTTAAATAGCATACTTGTATCTGGTTTATTCGGAGAAACTGCAATTTTTTGTACAAGTGACACAATCGTTTCACGTAATTCACCAAATACTTGATCTAACACATCAGTAGTCATATCTGGTTCATATACATCGAGTAACGTATTGTATGTAGAGCCGTTTTTAATGCCCCAATATTGAATAAATTTCTTTTGCCATTGAATGATTTCCTCTAAATAAGGTAAAAATTGCGCAAAATTATTCGTTGCTTTTGCTTCTTCCCAAACGGTTTCTGCTTTCGCTTGTAAAATAACGTATTCTTTATATTCTTCAGCTGGAATTTTTTTATTTTGATCGTAGTTTTTACGTACTTCCTCCACTAAACGTCGTGTTACATAATCAAGATCTGTTTTTTGTGCTTCTAAAGTAGTTAGCAGTTCCCCTAATTGTTCACTCGTTTGCATATCAAACAAGGAGGCCGATAATGTGCCTACTACCTCTGAACGCTGCGCTAATCCCTTCTTAGGAGCACCAGTGCGCATATCCCAATACATCACACCTAACGCTTCCTGATAGTGCTGCATTTTTTTCACATAGTCTGTAAATTGCTGTACAGTCATATCCAATCATCCCCCTTTTTTCACGTTATTAGTTTAGCATATTTTCGAATATTTTGTATATTTTGGACTTTTGAATTTTGAGTTATATAGATTATTCTTCTTTCAGAAAAATTCTTTGAACACTTCTGAGGGAAATATCTGTGGGACATAGTTAATTGTCTGTTTAAATTGACCTTTCGTAAGGATATATATTATCACTTTTTTAGAAAGTTCAAAGCTCCCTTGAGTTAGAAGGGAGCTTCAGCATAACGACAATTTTGGAATCTACCAATAAAATAAGTAATTAATTGTATATCGCATGAGATAAGCAACACAAGTAGACTTAAAAGGAGGTTTAACTTAACTTAAAACTATAATAATATTTTTTTGAATCTATTTCTTATTTATTTTAAGCTCTTGTGTAGTGTGTATATAATTGTTGTGTTCTCGCACTATCACTGAAATACGTGATTATTAAATATCTATTTATGCCTGTTGAATCCTCACATTCTCTCACTTGAATAGTTGTATATAAATTTTGGCTTCTTGGAACAGTGATAAATAGTGATGCAACCCCACTACTAACAAATGTTCTAAGTCGTGTAGCTGTAAATCTACCAACAATAACTGCTACTCCACCATTTATAAGAAAAGTCAATACTCTTTGTTCCCAATTATTATAAGTCACATTATCTCTATATTGTGTCTCAACAATTTTGCACAAGTTTGTAAAGTCCCCAGGTAAAGAAAATACGGAGACTCTACTTGACTGATTTAAAAATTCATATCTCAAACATTGTTCTAAAATTTCACTCTTATCTTCTAAACTATAGGGTTCAATTACTGGCTCATTATCAACTCGAGGTAATAAATCTCTTTTTCCCGCTTCATTGTTTGCAGCATAACCTGAACTAGGAGCAACTGCAGTAAAGGCCAACATAAATGTTAGAAATAGAAAAAAAATTTCATTTACTTACTCCCTCCTAAAAATTTAGTGTAATAATTGTACAATAAAAAAAGAAAATATAAAATAATTTTATAGAATATTACAAAAAAGAAAGAAGGGTTTCAAATGAAATATTTCTGGTATTTTATTTTTGGAGGTTTGTTGGGACTATTACTTTCATACATTGCCAATGAAATATCACGGACAGTGGCTTTTTTAACCCTAGGCATTGTAGCGGTCATAGCCTTCTGTGCCAGTCACCCAAACAATTCTGACAATTAAAATCTATATAGACTACCAGTTTGGTAATTAATGACTAGCCAAGTAATAATCCACGGAGACTCCCGCTAGATTGCATCTCCCCATACCTTACCAGCGATTTCGGTAGGTTAATCGGCGTTTTTCATAGGTTTACCGGCGATTTCTATGATTCTATTGGCGGTTTGCGTAGTTCTATCGGCGATTACGCAAACATCGGTAATAGTCTCTATATTTATTTCAAATAAAAGTAGCTCCCTTCTATATGAAGGGAGCCTCTATTTTAAATTGGGGATTTCACGTTCATGTTCGGTTTCCAATCAAACATACTTTAAAATAATTCATATAACGTTGGGGATCGTCTATATGAATACAAGTTAAATGTTTTGGCAAATTTGTAATACTTGCTTAACGGCTTCTGCTGATTGATTGAGCGCCGTTTTTTCTTCATGTGTTAGGTGTAATTCAATGACCGATTCAATGCCATTACCGCCTAAAATCGTCGGTACACCTAAAAATAAATCATTGTAGCCGTACTCGCCTTCTAGCAGGGCGATTGAAGGAATAATTTTTCGCTGATCCTTCATAATAATTTCGACCATTTGAGCACAGGCAGCTGCGGGTGCATAATAAGCACTGCCATTTCCTAATAAACCAACAATTTCGCCGCCACCTTTGCGTGTACGTTCGACGATTTGCTGTAGTCTATCTTGCGGGATAAGCTTTTCTAATGGGATGCCCCCTGCATAGGAATAACGGATTAATGGCACCATTTCATCACCATGTCCACCTAATACAAACCCTGATACATCTTCAGGAGCAATTTGTAACTCTTGTGCTACAAATGCATTAAATCGCGCGGTATCTAACACACCGGATTGACCGATGATACGATTTTTCGGAAAGCCTGTTTCCTTATAGCAAACATAAGTCATCGCATCAACAGGATTGCTTAAAACCACTACAATACTGTTAGGGGCATACTGTTTTATTTGTTTTGAAACATGCTGAATGATTTTAGCATTTGTTGTAACTAAATCATCTCGACTCATCCCTGGTTTCCGAGGGATACCTGCCGTAATAATAACGATAGATGCACCTGCAATATCCTCATAATTACTCGTTCCATGTATAGATACATTAAACTTTTCAATCGGTCCTGTTTGTAATAAATCCAGTGCCTTTCCTTTTGTTGGATTTTCGGCTTCTGGAATATCTAGCAACACTACATCACCTAATTCCTTTTGTGCCAAGAATAAGCTTAAAGTTGCACCAGTGTGACCGGCTCCAATAACAGCAATTTTATTTTTTCGAAATGCCATTATGCTTCACCTCAATTGTCCGTAGCTTCTGTCGTTTTTTTAGCACGCGCGGGTGTTGGTGCTAGTTTTTTCTTTGGCGTTTCTGGTCCTTTAATCATGTTGAATACTTCTTCATCAGGTCTAGGAATGACATGAGCGCTTAATAATTCTCCGACGCGCTTAGCTGCCTCTTTGCCAGCATCGACTGCTGCTTGAACCGATCCAACATCACCTTTTACGACGATGGTCACGATACCACCATCCACAAATTCTTGTTTAACAATCGTGACATCAGATGCCTTAATCATCGCATCTGCTGCTTCGTAAGAGCCTACTAATCCCTTTGTTTCAATCATGCCAATTGCACTACTCATTGTCTTCACCTCGCATAACATCTGTTGAATCTATAATTCCTATTACAACTGCATCAATAGGAAGTGGATTATCTTTCATAATATAACGGGATGATCCCCCACTCGTAATGAGCACATCATCGCCAATGCCTGCCCCTATACGATCAGCTGCAACCATTTCCGTGCGAATTGGCTGCTGATTAGAGTCAATTGGTTGAATAATTAATAGCTTTAAGCCATTCAACCCCTCTTCCTTGCGCGTTGCCCATACGCTTCCAATCACTCTTCCCATCTGCATGAACTCACCCTCTTTATGTTGCCTGGATAATACTTATTATTCAGAGCGAATCGTTAATTTTTTATTCAACTCTCTTATTTTGTCATAAGCTAGTGCTGTCACGATGGTTCTTTTCGGTACAACAATTTCTTGAGCTTCTATCTCAAGCACTTCCACCTGTGAAAGGAGCTTTTTTTCAAAATGATAAATCGATTGTTTTTCCGGTGTTTGCTTTACGACTAAAGGGCGTTCTTTCGCAGTCATCGGTTCAATCGCTTGGCCATTGACGATTTCAGCAAAAGTGCCTTGTTGAATCAAGCCTGCATTTGCTTCATCTGTATCAATATGCATTTCCATGCGATAGCGCTCAGACACGCGAATAATTACATTGGATAAAATAATAGGCCGTATTCCCTGAATCTTTATTTGCACTGACTGCCCATCCACTACTTGGAATCTCACGCTATCTGCAGGTGACATATGAATATGAGCTTGCGCGATAATGAGGCCTTCTGCTAGTACAACACTACCTTTTGGTCCAATTAACGTAACAGGGCTTGAGCCTTTAATATCTCCAGATATTCTTAATGGTGGCTTGACGCCAAGTTTCATCGCATCTGTCCAGCTAACTTCAACTTGTGTTAAAGCGCGTGCTGGACCTAATATGCGAACCCTTTCAATCGAGCCTTTAGGTCCCGCAATAACTACCGTTTCTTCGGCTGCAAATTGTCCTGGCTGTGACAGCTCAAACTTGGGCGTTAATTGATAATTTTCGCCAAAAAGTTGCTCCACTTCTGCCTGTGCAAGATGGACATGTCGAGCTGATACACCGATAGGAATTTTACCGTCATCTGGTTGGGAAGGCTGATTTTTTAATACTTGTTGTAAAACTTCTTCAACGATTTTTTGCACTAATTGTTCCTGCATCAAACCTCCTCCTTACGAAAATGATTTAACAATTCTTCCCTTTGCTTGCTGTTCAATAAAGCCTGCATTCGCTTCATCTGTATCAATATGCATTTCTAAGCTAAAATCATTCGATACACGCACGACTACACCTCGGAATGTTACAGGTCTTTCACTGTCAACTTCTACAGACACTAATTCATTATTGTTGACTTCCAATACTCGCGCATCTTCTTCTGTCATATGAATATGTGCTTGTGCAATAATGACTCCCTGCTCTATCATAATTTCTTGTCGTTGGTTAATTAGTTTGATGCTAGCTGAATTTGCGATATCTCCCGATTGCCTTACTGGAGGGTTTAAACCTAGTTTCATTGCATCTGTTCGACTAATTTCCACTTGCGTTGCTGCTCTAACAGGTCCTAATACACGCACATTGTGAATAACACCTTTTGGTCCTTCAATGGAAACACGCTCTTTCGCTGCAAACTGTCCTGGCTGAGAAAGATCAAAATCCTTCGTCAACGTTGCGTTTGGACCAAATAGTGCTTGTAAATCATCTTCACTTACATGTATATGACGAGCTGAAATGGCAACTGGAAAAGCTTTTGATTTTATGTTCAAGTTAGCCACCTCTAAATCTAGTAACAATTATTTTTGACTGATGACAGGCATTCATCTCCATCTACAGTAGGAGATGAATGCCTCCCTTTCACAGCTGTAATTAAGCTTCTGCTTTTGGTAAGATTAATTCTAATTCGTTATGAGGGCGTGGAATTACATGCACAGATAGAAGTTCTCCAACACGTTGTGCTGCTGCTGCACCTGCATCCGTTGCTGCTTTTACTGCACCTACATCGCCTCGAACTAACACAGTGACAATTCCGCCACCAACATGTACTTTCCCAACTAAATTAACACTTGCAGCCTTTACCATTGCATCTGCCGCTTCAATTGCTCCTACAAGACCTTTTGTTTCTACCATTCCTAATGCTGTACTCATTTGTCATTCCTCCAAATTATTTAGTTTGTAATGTGATTTGCTTTAATACTTGATCTACAATTTGTTGCACCACTTCTGTATCCAGTGATGGTGCTTGCGCCTTGATATTCTCTACTACCGGCTCTATATCGAATTCCGGTTGTGGCACTTCAACATCCTTAATGCCATATGCCATACGCTTAATATTCAATAAGTGTCTAGCTGTAATGTTATCGGACGTAATATTGCCGCCAAATGTACCACAGCCTAATGTAAAGGATGGGGCTAATCCAGTCGTACCGCCAACTGCGCCAATCGAAGATAATGTGTTAACAACAATACGCGACACTGGTAAGTCAAGCGAAAACTGCTCTGCTAATGCTGCATTTTCCGTATGAATTGAGCATGAATGACCTCGTCCCCCTATGTTCAGTAGATCAATCATCACTTGTTTAGCCTCTGTGCTGTCCTCTACTGTGTAGAACGCAAATATCGGTGAAAGCTTTTCTAGGGAAAATGGAATGTTTTTACCAATCATCGTCTCTAACCCAACAAGTACTTTTGTCTCTTCTGGCACGACAATACCGACTAATTTGGCTAAGCTCACTGCTGATTTCCCAACAATTTGAGGGTTTACTTTTCCTGGCACAGGAGAAATCAGCTTCTCCATCTTCAACTTCTCTTCTGCACTTAAAATATACGCATGCTGTTTCTTTAACTCTGCTAAAACTTGCTCTGCAATAGCTTTATCCACGATAATGGCCTGCTCTGTTGCACAAATTGTGCCATTATCAAACGATTTACTTTGTACAAGCTGACGACTAGCTTTTTGAATATTGGCTGATTTTTCGATATAAGCTGGCACATTTCCTGGCCCTACTCCATAGGCAGGTTTTCCAGAGCTGTATGCCGCTTTTACCAATGCACCGCCACCCGTTGCTAAAATCAAATGAATATTAGGATGTTTCATTAATTGCTGCGTCGCTTCCATTGATGACATTGTTAAACATTGCAACAATCCTTCTGGTGCACCAGCCTTTTCCGCCGCCACTCTACAAATATCTAAAGCTTCCTTTGTACATTTAACAGCATAAGGATGCGGGCTCAAAACAAGACCATTTCTCGTTTTTAATGAAATAAGTGTTTTAAAGATGGCCGTTGAAGTAGGATTCGTTGTTGGCACAATACCTGCAATGACACCAAACGGGCTAGCAATCTCTGTAACTTTCTTTATACGATCAGAGCCTATTACACCAACAGTCTTTAAATCTTTTATATCTTCATAAACATCTCTAGAAGCAACTTCATTTTTCATTTTTTTATGATTTGGGATACCCATCCCTGTTTCTTGTACAGCCATTTTGCCTAATCGTTCTGCCTCTTTAAATGCGGCATCCGCCACAGCCTTTACAATAGTATCCACTTGTTGCTGTGAAAATTGCATATAGGCTGCTTGTGCTGTATTTGCCTGTCTAACGGCATCTCTCATTTCCTGAATGGCTAATAAATCTTTATCTAAAGAAGCCATAAAGCCGCCTCCTTTCTAAATAACCGGATTTCTCGCAACATTTTCTATTGCTTCTCTAAAAGCGTCTGCAGCAGCTTGACATGAAGACTGACTGCCACTTACTATGCCACCACCAAAGTTCGTTTCCGAAGGTGGTCCAAAAAATAGTTTTAGCTCTACGTCCGCTGCTTTTAAAGCGGCATCTAAACCAACGACCGCCTCAAGTGGTGGTGCGATTAAGTAAGCGAGTGCAGTGCCAACTTTCACATCTGCTAACTCGGCTAAATAGGCTCCACAGCTTGCAACAGTATGCGCAAAAAGAGCATGGCTTTCATTGCCATTGATTGCTTCAAAATAAGTATCGAATTGAATTTTTTGTTCAATTGCTTCCAAGCCACTGCGAATTTCGTCTGGTGAGCTACCCGCAATAATGCCAATCATTTCACCCGATAATGGGCCTGACGCGTGTGCCGCCCCTGCATAAAAGCTTTTTGCATAAACGACATCCACATCAGCTTTTTTCGTCGCTTCGTCTAATGCCACGTATCCGACATCATCAATCGTTAGTGTGACCAGCCCAATGCTATGCTGATTTGGCTGTAGCTCAAGCTGTGCTGCTAATTCTCTATTCACTCTAGGAATCATCTGCATTGCCAAAATTTCAGCCATTATTTTTTGAGGATTCATTACTTACCCCCTAACCTTCTTTAGCGACAAGATTTACGCCACTTGCCTTATATTGCAAAATTTTTTGAACGACTGTACCTAAATAAGCACCTGCCTCAAGGGGCGGAATACCACCTTTATGAATGTTCGATATAACCATTCGATCCGCTTCGACAGTGCCCATTCTCGGCTGATAACATAAATACGCACTCATTGACTCAGCTGACACAAGCCCAGGACGTTCACCAATTAAGTAAACAATGACCTCTGCTTGCAATAGTTCGCCAATCTCATCCATTAAGGCAACACGCCCTTTATCTATATAAAAAGTAGTACCTATTTCAATATTTAAATTGCTAAGACTTTGCTGTAATGCTAAATAGACATCCTGTACATTTTCTTCAATTGCACTCGCACTTAAGCCGTTAGAAATAATGATTTGGACTGTTGGACGTGCTTTGCATGATGATTGAATAAGTGCTTTCGATTCATCTGATAAGCGACGACCTAAATCCGGTCTAGTAATGTATTCTTCTTTATCAGTTACTCGTGTTGATACTTGAAAGACATTCAATTTTTGTAATAACTCTTCTGTCACTTCTCCATATACGGCATCTACTGCTGCTGCATGATCGAGGCGGAACTTTAGCCAAGTTTTTGTTTTTGGCCTTGTTCCTGCTCTACCTACACCAATTCTTGCAGGTGTATGTTTTTTTGCCGCTTGTACACTTTCAGATATAGTTTCCTCTTCAAACTGAAATGCCTTAGCAGGTTCCACTGTAGAAGTATGGTCTTCAATCGTTGCACTGTGCGAATATTCTTGTGTAGATGATGCATGATTGTAAAGCTTAATTAATGGTTGATCTGATGTCGCAATTGGATTTTGTAGCTCTTCAGAATGATTAACTGCTGTTGCATAGAACTTAATAAGTGGTTCTCTCTGTTCTACAGTCGGTGTAGTTATTTCTTCAGATAAATTGTTTGATGTATCGTTACTCATTTTCTCCATAACAAGCTGCGTAATCATGGATACTAGCTGTTCATTCAATGGTCTCACCTACCTTTCAAATATCGATAAATCGCCAGCTCTAGCTGAAAGTCGCCCATTTTCGTAAATGCCCATCTTTTCTAACCAAGCTAAATATTCGGGCGCCGGTTTTTTACCAAATGTTTGAAGCAACGTTGCAACATCATGGAAACTCATTGACTGGTAGTTCAACATAATATCGTCTCCCATAGGTGCTGCAATAATAAAGTTCACGCCTGCTGCAGTTAGTAACACACTTAAATCTTCTACATCATTTTGGTCCGCCTTTATATGATTCGTGTAACAAATATCAACTCCCATTGGAATGCCATGCATTTTACCCATAAAGTGGTCTTCTAGCCCTGCCCGAATAACTTGTTTATTGTTATACAAATACTCAGGACCGATGAAACCAACAACTGTGTTGACAATATACGGATTAAAATGTCTTGCAAATCCATAATTGCGTGATTCCAATGTTACTTGGTCAATGCCCATATGTGCCTCTGCCGAAAGCTCCGAGCCTTGCCCTGTTTCAAAGTAAAATAAATTCGGGCCAGTTCCCGTTCCTTGTTTTTTCACAAGCTCCTCTGCTTCTCGAATTAAGTCTGCAGAAATACCAAACGAGCGGTTAGCAATTTCAGTCCCAGCAATACTTTGGAAAATCATATCGGCTGGCGCCCCTTGCTTGATGGCCTTCATTTGTGTTGTAATATGTGCCAATACACAGTTCTGTGTAGGAATCGACCAATCATTGATGAATTCTTTTGTAGCATGTAAAACCTTTTTAACGCTTTCGACAGAATCGTCTACAGGGTTAATACCAATAACGGCATCGCCTATTCCATAGGACAATCCTTCTTTTAAGGAGGCGATAATTCCGTCAATATTATCTGTTGGGTGGTTGGGCTGAAGTCTTGAGGAAAGCGTACCCTTTTGCCCAATCGTAATATTGCAAGTTGAAAGTATTTCTACTTTATTGGCCGCATGAACGAGATCTAAGTTAGACATTAGCTTCGTAACAGCGGCAATAATTTCTGAATTCATGCCCTTACTTAAGCGCTTTAACTCTCGATCTCCTGTATTATTCGATAAAATATATTCTCTTAGCTGCTCAATACTCCAATTTTTTATTTCTCCGTAAATTTGTTCATTGATATCCCCTTCAATAATGCGTGTGACCTCATCATTTTCTGGTGGAACTAGAGGATTCTCGCGTATATCTTTGACTAGTAATTCACTTAACACAGCTTTTGCTGCAATTCGTTGCTGTACGGTTTCAGCAGCAATACCCGCTAGCTGATCTCCCGATTTTTCTTCATTGGCCTTGGCCATTACGTCTTTTAATGAATGAAAATTATATTTTTCGCCACCAAATATCACCGATAGATTCACATTCATCCTCCTTACTTTGAGTGGAAAGCTAGTGTTTTGACAACGACAGGGACAACACCAGAAGGTAGCACTTCCCCAATGTCAATATAATCACCTGTTTCTACTTTTATTTGATCGATACATAGTATAGGAACCGATGGATTAATAGCTTGCAACGTCTGCCCTATAACCTTTGCATAATCTGATTGAATGACTATGATAATTGGTATGTCCTTGGAGCTTCTTGTTCCTAAATGCTGTAAAATTGCCTCGCATAATGTATGGACATCTTGAAAACTTAAGTACGGTAACTCACTAAAATAGAGTGCAAATGGAGAGTGTTTATCCTCTATCGAAAAGAGTGCATCAGCTCTATCCACTGCTGACTTCACCATATAATCAAACGCTTTTGATGCTAAACTCATATGACAATTAAATACAGGAACATTTTTTAACGGTAAAACATCTGCATCCACTTGAATGGTCGCACCACTAATTTCAGTTGTTTGTGTACCTGCACCAGTCACTGTTGCTCGTGCAGTTTCTTGTGGCTGTAGCCATAAAAATGTTTGCAGTTGCTCATGCTGTAACAGCATATTTGCTAGTTTATCGCCGATATCATCATATTGACGATGTGTACAATCATGGTTATAAATACAGGAAGCTACCCCTCCTGAAAAGACGATTGCATCGACTGGCTTATGCCAATTTGGCCTATGTCCTAATAACAATGGATGCTCGGCATCAATTTCTTGCCCATTTAATGTTTTAGCTAAGAAGCGCACCATTTCTTGAATAAGCTGTGCAACGCGAGCATCGTCTGCCGAATCCCCTAGCTGTAATGGTGTTGGCCACTTCTCCATGAGCTTCTGAATAGGTGGTGAAATGGAAAGGATTTTGCCATTATGAAATTCTATTAATCTACCACCAACATGCAATGTACATGTGCCAATGACTTCACCGTACTGCATAACCGCGATATTAGCCGTACCGCCACCAATATCTATATTGGCAATGACTTTGCCTGTATTTTTTGATAGCTGGACAGTACCTGCACCTTTGGCGGCAATAATCCCTTCTAAATCAGGCCCTGCAGTCGCAACTAGAAAGTGACCAGCTGAGTCAGCAATTGCATGGACAACCTCACTGGCATTTTCCTTTGTAGCAGATTCACCCGTAATAATAATGGCACCTGTTGATATATCTGCCGCTGAAATTTGAGCAAGTTCATATTGCTGAAATATAAATTGTTCTATCTGTTCCATATCGATAATGTCATGATTGAGAAACGGTGTTTTAATAATAGGACTTTGATGTAACACCGTTTTTTCAATTATTTCTATACGCGGCACATGTGTCACACCAGCAACGTTTTTCAACAGAAAACTACTAACAACCATCTTTGTTGTACTTGTCCCAATATCAATGCCTGCACTATAAATTTTTTCTGTTTTCAACTTATGCCTCCCTCTACGCCACTATGGACAATAAATGAGATAGGGACTATGACGATCCTTAACAAATTGACGAATTTCCTCGTCTGAATTGAGCTGAATTAGCGGTGCAATATACTCAATCCCAAGCATTTGCCACGAAGATGTTTGGACGATTGGACCGTGTGTCATAACGTTTTTTAATAAAGTTGTTGCTCTGTCCACATCTGCAAGGGGTGCATCTATTTTGGTAATGACGCCAATTTGTATTTTGGGAATGCCCAAGCTAAATTGTGGTGGAAAAACACTCCTTGCGGATGTAGCATCCTGTAAATAAATTACATGCGTCACCTCAAGCGATGTTGCCATAATATTTCTGTAATACATCGGATTTTCTATATATTCTCCAGGTGTATCAACAATCCAGTCATCAAAAACGAGTGCTTGCGTTTTATTGGCTGTTCTATCTTTGCCTAATAACGCATTCATTAGCGTTGACTTACCAGCTTGCACACCGCCTATTATCATTACTCGATTTTTCATATGGCACATCCTATGACTTCGTTATTTTAGATGGCGTATAACCTAGCATTTCTGAAAGAAAACGATTAATTTCTAACATCGCCATTTCAACTTCAGAGACACTGCCTACAATAACGAGACTGCCCGTAAAACGATCTAAAAACCCTAGTTTTACATTCGCTGCCTTTGTAGCTATATCCCCAGCAATAATGACTGTTTCACTCGGTGTACAAGTCATAATGCCAAGTGCACCCGCTTCTTGAATCCCAAGTTTTTGAAACATTTCAGGATCTGGATTTGCTATTAAATGACTCAACGTTAGTTGCTTACCCGGCACAAATTCCTGAATAAATCGTTTCTTTTCTTCACTCATACGACATCACTTCTTTCTTTCAAGACTTTTGATCTGTTAAATATTCTCCTTCTTTAATGATGCCTGCCTTGCGATCTTCTTGTTCCAATTTTAAAGCTGTAGGAACTGATAGCTTATAGGCAAAGAAAATGGCAATGATACCAGCTAAAAGCTTCCCTGCCATTACAGGTAAAATAATTGTTGGCTGGAAATTAGCAGTAAATGATAAATGATCACCTAACAGGAATGCTGAACAAACTCCAAAGGCAATGTTGATTACTTTATCTTTTGGCGGCATCTGACGAATGAGTGTAAACATAGCTAAAATATTTGCACTCGTCGCTAAAATCCCTGCACTTCCTACCGATGAAAGACCTAATTTTTTCCCTGCTGTTTCTAGCGGTTTAGAAGCATATTTTCGGATTAAGTAGACCATTGGGAATGCCCCCGCTAACATAATACCGATATAACCAGCCGTTTCTAATGCACGGAATTGGTCAACACTATCTGCCATGATCGGATCAAAGCCCCATGCCCCAAAAATCTTTGTAAATAAACCCGTAAAAATTTCAACAATCGAGAACACAAGTACAAGCTTAATCGCGGCATCCATTACACGTCCAAAAATCATAAAACCTTTGATCATGCCATTTGGTATGAGCTTTAGCCCTAACGCGATTAAGATTACGAAAATAAATAAAGGCAATAAATTAAGTAATATTTGTAAAACAGAAATGGCAAATACATAAGTTGGTGCAGATGTAGTACTAATGACTTCACGAACTTCAGTGTTAAACATCACAATCATGATTGATGAAATAAATGCACCAATCGGAATTGTTAAAACGCCCGCCATAATTCCTAATGCCATATACTTATGATCACGCTTGTCTAACATCGCAAGACCCATAGGAATTGAGAATACAATGGTTGCACCTGACATAAAACCAACAACAAGTGCCATCACCCATCCTTCATAGGATTCCTTTAAGGCGTTTGCTAATTGATATCCCCCCATGTCCGACGCTAAAATTGTTGTTGCGGCTATTGCTGGATCAGCTCCAATCCACTCAAAAACCGGACTAATAAAATGACTAATAAACCACGTTAAGTAAGGTATAGCTGCCATGATCCCTGCCGCGGGTACAAAAATATGCCCTACAGTATGGATACCATTCATAAATTCTTTACCAATACCATACTCTGCATCTCGAATTGCTCCGATTGCACCTAAAACTGCACAAATCATAATAATGTAAACGATTATCGTTCCTATCATTGCCATCTTACTCATCCCCCCCTTTGATTTTGATAAATATATAGAAAAAAAGACGCATTAAAGAAAAATTCTCTTTAAGCGTCTTTGCTTCATCTATTAACTTGTAATGTATGAATAATTCGTTTTGCTATTGTTACCATTTCCTGCTGACTTTGCATACTTTCATTGCGAATTTTTTTATAAGCCTCGTCCTCGCTAAGTTTTTCTGATTGCATCAGTAACCCCTTCGCTCGTTCGATTAGTTTTCGCTTTTCTAATTCACTTTGCTTATGCAATATTTCTCCGTTCAGACGGTTGAATTTATCAATTTGATGAAATGCCACTTCCAGCGCCGGCAGGACATTTTTCTCAGAAAACGGTTTCATAACATAACCTAAAATATTATCCTGTTTCATGTACAATAACAATTCTTTTTCACTGTAAGCTGATATAAAAAGTACCGGTATACCTAACTGCTGTTCAATAATTTTACTTGCTTTTAAACCATCTAGTTTCGGCATTTTGATGTCCATTAAAATCAACTGTGGCTTATGAGTAAAAGCTAGCTCAATCGCTGATTCTCCATTATTTGCTTGAGCAACGACTTCATAGCCATTATCTTCTAGCATAAATTTCAAATCGATGGCGATAAGTGATTCATCTTCGACAATCATTACTTTCCTAGTCATTTAGGATAAATACCTCCTCACTTACAGGAAACTGAATTTGAGTATGTGTACCTTGTTCACTAGGGATAATTGTAAATGTGCCAGCTAAATCATATTCAACAAGCCTTGTAATAATCTCCATTCCAAATGATGCCTTCACCTCATGCATGCCAACGCCGTTGTCGGAAATATGAAGTGAAATATAAGAAGCATCCTGAAGAAATTGAATATCGATTATTCCTTCCTCGCGCTCGATAAAAGCATACTTTAATGCATTTTGTAGTAGCTCACAAATAATTAATGCGAGCGAAACAGCTTTTTTCGAATGACAATATAGCTGAATATCATCATCGTGGAAGACTAATTGAATGGATTGTGTATTGGTAGTTCCAATCATTTTATGCCCTATCTTTTTAGACAAAGCGATAACGTCAACTTTTTCTTCCGCATTATCCTCATTTTCTAAAATAAGTTCATAGACAGAGGAAATACTATATATTCGATTTAATGCCTCTTGAAAAGCACTTGCATTGGAAGCTGCTAGGTCATTTCGCATTTGCAATCGCAATAGGCTTGTAACCGTTTGTAAATTATTTTTCACACGATGGTGAATTTCTCGTATAGCAAATGTCTTCATCATCAGTTCATTTTCTTTCAACTTTAACTCTGTCAGATCATGAATAATAAGAAGTGTCACTTTATCATGTTGACTGCGAATTGGAATTTTTTTCACTATAAACGATTTGCGATCAATCGTAATTTCTAAGAAAAAGACATCGTCGCCTTTATCATAGACCTCTTGTAAAAAAGGTAAAATTTTATCCAACGCAATATTGTTAAAATGCTCTAGCCCTGAAAGCTCCGTAATAAAACGGTAGCCTGCTGGGTTGCTATAAATCACTTTGTTTTCATGATTTGTGAGAATAATTGACTCTACTAATAAATCAGACACAACAGGAATTGGTTGCGAATTTGGCTCGACGATATGCTCAATTAAAGCAAAAGGCATATTTTGAAAATCATCCTTTGGTGCAGTTTGCATTTTGACCTTTTTTTCTTGAATCAACATGGCAATAACCTGTCCTTCATCATTAAAGACTGGAACAACATTTTGTTCAACGGTTATACCTTCCTGTGTGATTGCTCGGGAAATGGATGATTTTTCTTTATATTTAAAAGCTGCAAATACTGCTGGTTCAAAGCTTTCAAATACGATTTTTCCAATTACTGATTTTTCGTATAAACCAATCTCTTTTGTAGGGAATGCCTCTGCCACAACAATAGCATGTGGTAAATTTTCCACCATGCAATCTATAAACATATAGCAATCTGTCAATTCCGCGTAATAGGAAAGTGTAGTTTCAAGCTCTACTAACTTCTCGATATCTGTTTCGGATAAGTTTGTATATTTACTACACAGCGTTTGAATGCTCGACAGGTCCACCCCCTATCATAGAATACTCACCAGTAATCGTAACTATTCCTTAAATTTCTTGTCATCATTATAAACCTTTTGCAAAATTATTTTCAAGAAGAAAAATTTTGTGCTTCAATCAATTACATCACATTACAAAGAACTATATAGTTTAAAAGAGAAATATTCAACACTTTTTTTCGATACTATATAAATATCACGATGTTATTATTATTTCAATATATTAAAAAAGCGAGTTTGCATCGATGGCAAACTCGCTTTTTTCTATTTTATTTCTGGTGTCACTGCTAATATATTTTCAAATGTTTCGCGCTGCTTGGCTTCTTCTTCATTTAACAAAATATGAATATCGCCATGATCGTTAGATGTACGAATTAATCGTCCCATTCCTTGTTGTAGACGCAATTGCATAAATGGTAATTCTACTTCTTCATACGGATTTTCAGCAAATGTCCGTTTTGCGTCAAACAATGGATCATGTGGAGGGAAAGGCAAGTCATAAATTATGACACGTGTCAGTGCTTCTTCAGGTAAATCTAAACCTTCCCATAAATGATAGGAACATAACGTTTTTACAGTACCTTCTTGGAAATCACGTACAATTGCAGATAGTTCACGATCTCCCTCAAATGCAATATACATGCGTTCCATAAGAGGCAATTCTGCTTTAAAGTTTAACATCGCTTGTTTTGATTTAAATAATATTAATGTTTTTTCACCATCTCCCAACAGTTGTTGGACACGAGCAGTTTTATTATTTTGAGATAGTTCATGCAAGTAAATTCTCATCACCGCTTCATAATCAAAAGGTGACGGTACTGAGAATGATTGGTAATTATGAATGCCAAGACTATAAGCAATATATGAGAAATCCTTATTGACAGATAGTGTTGCAGAAGAAAATACGATTGGAAGCTTTTTCGAGAATAATTTTTCTTCTAAAACTTCTGTAATAAGTCGTGGCATAATGACAAGCGTTTCCTCACCATCTGTTTCCTCTAGCCAGTCAACTGCATCACCTTGCGCTGTAAAAATGCGAAGTGAAGCTTGATATTGCTCCAAATATTCTTCTGCCATATTTAACTCATACTCTGGAATCATATACATTTCTGATTCAAAAACAAATTCCTCAAGCAGTATTTCTACATCTTGAATAAGTTGTTTACCATATTTTAAAAGTGTTGCGGATTTGTTTATACGCTTACGTTCTTCCTCAGAAGCTACAATATCATCACGCAGCTGGTCAAAAAATAGTTCGTGATCGTCTTGTAATTTTTCCATTGCATACAAAGTTCGTTCACGAACACCGTCTACCATTAAACGTTCTAATAGTGGAACAATCGTCGTTGCCTGAACTTTGTAGGTCATGGCTTTCTGCGCAGCGTATTCTAATAAATGTCCTTCATCTAGCACCATCATCGATACTTCTGGGAGTAACGCTAACTGTCCTTCACGTTCACGCGACTCTTTCGTTGCTAAATGCTCCATCAAAAAGTCTTGCGAGCAAATAATTAAATCCGTTGATTTACGGTAATGTGCACGGTGAAGGGTTTGACCGCAACGATTACGCAGATCACATACTGAACATTGCATAATTGCGTTATAATTCACTTTGTGCCAATCTTCATCACTAACCGTTGGATAATCGCTGCGGTCGCCGTATGGTTGCACAGCAATCATCGAGCCTTGTGCATAGACGCCGTCAGGAATTGAAAATGCTATATCATCAATCCACTCATCTGTTTCGACTTTTTCCGCTTCCTCGAAACGCTTTAAGCATAAATATTGATCACGTGATTTCGCTAAACGTACATCAATTTCTAAACCGAGTGTTTTTTGTAATTTATAAATATCGCCGCCCTCTTTAACGAGCTGATCGATTAATGTTTCATCTGCACAGGCTATCAATGCTGGTTTACCTGTATAGCGTGCATAGGATACAGCAGGTAATAAATAGGCAATCGTTTTCCCTGTCCCTACTCCCGCTTCAGCAAATAATACATTTTTCTCTTTTAAAGCCTGTTCAATTTGATAAGCCATAAAAATTTGCTCATCTCGGCATTCAAATCCCTTTTCTGGTAATTCATCATAAAGGACGTCTCCCATCCAGTCACCTAATGACTCGAAAAACGAGCGATCCTTCGTTAATGCAAATGGTAAAGATTTACGCAATTGACGTTCCCCCTCATACAATCTGTTCCTATTATACGCGACGAAACGGAAGATAAGAAAAAATCTCACCTTCCGTTACTCTAGTTAGTCTCTTTTAGACTTTTGTCCCCAGTATTGATAATAATTCGTTTCAATAAAACCATTGAATAACTTACGTCTTTTCGTCGATTGACGACCGTACAATTCTTCAAAGTTTTTCATGGAGGACAGCATGTACACTGACCAAGTTGGGTAGTTTTTCATGACTTGACCTAAATCACGAATGACCTGCTCCACAACTTCTACATCACCAATACGTTCACCGTATGGTGGATTCCCAATCATAACGCCATCTGTAAGCAATGTTGTAAAATCACGAGCTTGCATTTGCTTGAACGTAATAATGTCCCCAAAACCTGCTTCTAGGGCATTTTCTTGCGCAATACTCACCATGCGATGATCAATATCTGAACCAATAATCTCAAGTGGTTGATCATAATTGGCTATGCTATCTGCTTCATCTCGAGCTGCTTCCCAAATTTTCGCTTTCATCCACGGCCAACTCTCCGAAATAAATTCACGGTTATAGCCTGGTGCGATATTTTGTCCGAACATTGCTGCTTCTAGAGCAATCGTACCTGACCCACAAAATGGATCTACAAATGGTCGATTCGGATTCCATTTTGAAATCTGAACGAGTGCAGCGGCTAAAGTTTCTTTTAACGGTGCTTCCCCTTGAGCTTGTCGGTAGCCACGCTTATGTAGGCCAGCGCCAGAAGTATCAATGGTAAGTGTAGCCACATCTTTTAAAATTGAAACTTCAATTTTATAAGTTGCACCGGATTCATCTAAAAATCCAAGACGTTTGTAATGCAGCTTCATGCGTTCTACAATTGCTTTTTTCGTAATTGCTTGGCAATCTGGCACACTAAATAATTTAGACTTTACCGATTTTCCTGCCACAGGAAATGATGCGTCTACTGGTAAATATTTTTCCCATGGTAAAGCCTTAACACTTTCAAACAGTTGCTCAAAAGACTTTGCAGGGAATTGTCCTACAACAATTTTTACTCGATCTGCCACACGTAGCCATAAGTTCGTGCGGGCAATGGCCGTTTCATCACCTTCAAAATAAATCTTGCCATTTTCGACTGTCGTTTCATAACCGAGAGCCTGTACTTCTTGTGCTACAATCGATTCTAAGCCCATTGCAGCCGTTGCTACTAATTTATAGTTTGCCATACATTATTTCCTTCCTTGATGTTCAATTTCCCAAAACTCGATATACTCCAGCAATTCGGGAAGTGGTAATGGTTTGCTGTAATAATAGCCTTGGATAATATCACAGTTCATTTTCCGTAGTATATCCACTTGTTGTGCTTGTTCTACACCTTCTGCTACAACTTTCATTTTTAGACGATGTGACATTTGAATAATGGCATCTACAACTGCCTGTTTTTCATCGAGCGAACTAATATGTTGAATGAAGCTACGATCAATTTTTAAACAATCGAGTGGGAATCGAACTAAATAGCTCAGCGATGAATAGCCTGTGCCAAAATCATCAATCGAAATTTTAAAGCCTAGTTGCTTTAGTCGAACGAGCTTGCTAACCGTTTCCGAAGCACTATTCATCACAGTGCGCTCTGTAACTTCTATTTCAAAATTGTTTGCTGACGTGTTATATCGTTCCAATATTGTCTGAATCGACTCTAAAAAGTTTTGCTGCTTAAAATGAATGCTTGAGATATTAATTGCAATCGGAATTTTACGACCAAATTGTTGTAATTTAATTACTGCTTCACAAGCCATTTCAATAATGACTTCGCTTAAAGGAATGATAAGACCTGTTTCTTCAGCATATGGAATAAATTCTGCTGGAGATACAAATCCAAGTCTTTCATTATTCCAGCGAACGAGTGCCTCAAGTCCTTGAATATTTTCATTTTCCACAGTAATTTTCGGTTGGAAATGGAGCTCAAATTCGCGATTTTCGATTGCTCTACGTAACTCTGAATCTAGCAGTAGGACACGCTGACTGTCAGTTTGCAATTCATCAAAATAAAATGAATAGCTATTAAGACCATTCTTTTTAGAAAAGGTCATCGCTTTATCTGAACAAGTAATAAGTTCCTCAGACGTCTCCCCATCAGCAGGATACATACTAATTCCAATACTCGTGGAGATAAAGATATCTTGTCCATTTATATTCATCGGTTGTTCTATAATTCCAATAATTTGCTCAGCAAATTTCGCAGCTTCTCGAACATTTTTTACATTCGTTAATGTAACGATAAATTCATCTCCGCCGTATCTTGCAATGATATCTTTGTTTTTTAGCAATGTTTGAATACGTTTTGCTGCTTCTACAAGAATCGTATCTCCTACTGCATGACCTAAAGTATCATTTATTTGTTTAAATCTGTCCAAATCAAGGAAATAGACAGCATGCTGTACTGAATGAGAAATAGTAGAAGACGATTCTAGTAGGCTATCCATTCTCTCAATATAAGCAAATCGATTTGATACATCTGTTAAGGAATCTGTTAACAAACGTTTTTCTAGTTCATTTTCTACTATTTTTCTTTCAGAAAGATCTGTGAAAATACCACAATAGTTTGTGATTTCTCCGATATCATTTGTTATGCTTACAATTGTTAACCATTCAGGATACACGTCTCCTGTTTTACGACGATTCCAAATTTCACCTTGCCATATTCCTTCTTGTCGAATCTTTTCCCACATTGTCAAATAGAAGGATAACTCATGTACACCTGACTGCAACACCGCGGGCGTTTTCCCTATCACTTCATCGCGTTTATAGCCTGTAACGAATTCAAATGCTGGATTAACCATCTCTATTTTCTTATGTTTATCCGTAATCATAATGCCTTCAGATACATTTTCAAAAATTTTCTTCAGTAAGGAAGTGGGGTATTTAGAAATCGAATTAATCTTCTCCAGATTATTAATTACTCCGCCCATGTTTCCGCTCCATCCTATCTATCGATACTACCCTTATTTTTAGAAAAGCGCGTTCCTACTTTTTGCGTAGGTATGTATGTCGCGTCCATACGATAACGGTGATGTTATGACTTCGAAGCGTATCGACAGAGGCGCGGCCAACATGGTGTTAGCCTAACCTCAGGCGTATATCGCGCATGACTAGACATCATAAGTAATAGATACAACTTTAATTAGTTCAAAAGAAAAGCTCTCCACCGAATTGGAGAGCGCTTGTTATTTCGTAGTTAAGCATCAAAAAATTCAATAAGCCATGTTTTGTTCCCGAGTACTCAAACAGCTTGCGCCTCGTACGACCGGGCAGTAATCATCTATCTACAGAGCGAACTCTGTCCCTCTATCCGTTCAATTCCTTCAAGAGAGTGCCCCTACCATAATTTGGGTTTCTCACTCGTGGGGTTTACCTCGTTCCACCTTGTATGTTTCCAAACAAGCTTCGTCACTGTGGCACTTTCAGGAAGTGTCAACCATATCAAATAGACTTAGGTCTTCCTTCCGCCGTCAGCTTTAAGCTGCCTTACCTTATTTTTTCAGTAAGCACGAACACTACGGCCATCGCAGAACCGTGTGAGCATGGACTTTCCTCTACGACGTCTAGCGTCGCAGCGATTACTCGAATTTCATGATGATACGAAGATTATACTAGAGTTTTATGATAAATACAATGTATATGATAAAAATTATTCGTAAAGCTTGCTACCAAATACATGTTTTTCTAAATTTGAAAGTCGTTTGAGAATATCAAAGTTGGTTGTACCTGCTGCTGATACGGCAGGTTGCGGTTGTCTCTTTGGCGTATTTTCTATTTCTTCTTTTAGCTGTCTATTCTCTTCTTTCAGTTGAGCAACAACTTTTTCAAACGATTCATAATCTTGAATTATTTCATCAAGAAAAGAATCGACCTCTTCTACATTATAGCCTTTAAAGTTTTTCTTAAATTCCTTTTCAAGAATCATTTTTGACGTTAATTTAATGTCCATTCACATCGCCCTTCCTCGCACTACATACACGAATTCATTATAGCATATTTCCTAACATTATATCGTCTGAAACCATCAATTGTAAGGCTAAACTTGTCGTTTCTTGCGCTTACCCGGGAAATCATTGCTTATTTCCTAATCTGTGCAACCTCTTTTCCCAAGAAATTGCCCATTTTTGTTTTTGTTCCACTCGCCATTCCTCAGTCGAAGTAATCAATTGTATGCCTTCTAATGTATAATTAAGGGCCTGCTTGTAATCTTTCATTTGATGCTCATAGATCATAGCTAATTGTTCTAAAGCATGCAACTTTTTACGTGGCTCTATAAAGTGGAGTGAAGCTACAAATGCATCGATTGCTTCGTTAAATTGCTTATTTTTTTTAAGTTGAATTGCCAAATAAAATTGAGCATTGCCCGCTTCTCGCGCATCAAATTGTGCCGTTACCTTTTCTAAAACGTTAACACTTTGGGGGCTCTTCTTTAGATCGGCATACCATTTCCCAATATTCGTGTAAGTATTGGCTGATTCATCGCTCGCCTCTTCAAATAATAAGTTAGTAGAATGAACATATAAGGTTATGAGCGATAGCAAATCCCATTCGTTATGAAAAAGGACCTTCATAAGTGCATCAGGTACACCACTTTTCACAGCATCAAGATAAATGATTGGTGCTAAATAGCCAGGGATATCGCCTATACGTGAAAAGCCAAGCTTCTCCTCTTCTACTGATTTTAATTTCATGCGCTCCATATCATTTTTCCATAATCGCTTAGAGCTATGCAGTAAATCTATTTGGCGCTGTGTTCGTAATTTAGGCAATACTTTTTGGTTGAGGGTCCAACGTGTTTCAAGTTGTGGCCAATCGAAACTTTTACCATTATACGTAATAATCGTCGCTGTTTTTTGCCAAAGCTTAGATTCAAATAACAGGGCTGCTTCATGCCCTGGATCTGCTAAAACATATTGCGTTAAGACAAAATCATGCTCTGTCAGTTCTAAAAAACCTAGAAGAAAAATTTGTGTCCCAACACCTTTTAATCCAGTCGTTTCTGTATCAAAAAACAGTACTTGCTCACCCATATCTAATGCATAAGGATGTTCAAAATCAGCACTTTGCCATTTTGTTAGCGCGTCAAAAAATGACTGCAATTGATAGTGCCCGTGCTGATAATTGAATGGATAATGCACTTGTCGTTTAAAAACGATACCAAAGTCATTATCGATACGCGTAAGACCTGCCTTTTCCCACTGCCCCGCATAGTTAGGAGCGCTCGGCTTTTGAAAGATTTGTTCTTCTTTAGCTACCTGTTTTTCTACTTTTTTTCCTAGCATTTTTTTCATTTGTAATATTTTATTTTCGTAAGACATTAACTTCACTCATTTTCTGCCTGTAAAATTTTTAATACTTGTGCAAGCTATTTTTTACTTTCGTTTTGCAAATAACCCGTCACATAAATCATAAACCTCGAGTCACTACCGTTACATATTCCCACAGTGAATAGATAATGTTTGAAAGGCATTCATCGCATCAATCCAATTTTCATAAACGGCTAATGGTAGTTATCATATAGTTTGATATACATGTCTTACCCTGTATGGTATGAGATCATGATTTAAGCCAATGTTATCATACGTGCCCAAATGAATTTTAATGAATGATCTATGCAACGTTTATTTCTCTATGAATATCTCACTTGCGAATAAGTGTGTATGGTTATCATTATTAACTATGTCTATAAGAATAGCGCCTCCATGTAAAGGATTCAAAAATTACGTAGCGCTTATTTTGAGCTATTTAATAAATAGATTGTTTAAATATAAACTTTCGGAAGAAGAAAGTAATTACTCCTCTATCTCTCTCAGCATATAGATTCTCTAAACCTATAATTTAAAAGTCTGTATAATTAGTAAAGCACATCTTCTCCCTTATGTAAAAAGGGAGAAGATGTGCTTTTTCTGTTATCAATTCATTGCACGATACATCAAGGCAACAAATTGTGCACGTGTCCTAGGGTCTAAAATAGCCATCATCCCCCAATGCAATTCCTTGTTGTGCTAAGACTACTAAATAGTTATTACTCCAACGGCATTCGCCTTCGTAGAGCGTTACATTACTTAATAAAAATCGTTTTTATGTTTACTTTCAAACCCTCATTTGTAAACTAAATATTTCCGTTTAACAATTGAAGAAGTTTAACAACTTTACTTTTTGAATTAATGATGGATTCTTGTGGACCAATACATGACGGGCAACCAGACTTACAAGGACAGGCTGTAATATGCTGCTGTGCCTTCATCACTAAGTCCTCCCATAAATCATAAACCTTGTCACTTAATCCAATACCACCTGGATACTTATCATAGACAAAAAACGTAGGTTGTTCATTGTGCGTTGCCTTCACTTGTGGCACTACCGCTACATCACTACTATCACATTGAATAAATAATGGTATAAAGGCATTCATTGCATAGGCTGCACCCGTCATAGCATCCGTCAAATCTTCTTCAGTCCATTTTTCCGGTGCTAAAAATGACAGCCATGAAGAACTTGTATGCATTTCATCTGGTGGGAGGTGAATTGGGCCAGAGCCAATGTTATCATGCGTTCCAAAGCGAATTTTTTTAAAGATTGTAGCTTGTGCTACTAATCCTACGTCACCAAAACTAATTGTCCCGCCTTGGTAGTTTCGGCTACGATCTTCTTCAAGTACTTTCATTTCCACAGCTAAATTAGCATCCGTGTAATAATCTACATCTACTTCACGCACAAAAGCTTTTTTTTCTTCCCAATCAAGTTTTTCTACTTGGAATTGAATGCCCTGGTGCAAATAGATAGCTTCCTCATGTAATAGTGTCATTGCACTATGACGATCCATTTCTCCAATTACCTTTGTACGAGCAGGTACAGTCATATCGATGATGACAACATTTTCCTGAGATGCTGAACGAAGGCTAATATCATGTGCCGGAAAACGATCATTCATCCAATGCCACTTTTCACTCGTTTTGAAAACAACACCCTCCTCTGCTAAATACTCCAGTAGTTCTTGTATTTCAAATTCTCCATACGAATCATTTGTTGTAAAAGGTAGCTCAAAAGCTGCACATTTTAAATGATCCATTAAAATCAACATATTTTCAGGATAGATGCGTGCCTCCTCAGGTTCGCTTCCAAGTAAAAATAGTGGATGATCTACAACGTACTGATCTAGTGCTGTCGATTGTGCTACATAAATAATGAGTGCTTCGTCTTGACGACGCCCAGCACGTCCCGCTTGCTGCCATGCACTCGCAATATTTCCCGGATAACCCGTCATAATGCATGCCTGTAGTTGACCAATATCTACGCCAAGCTCCAGCGCATTCGTACTCACGACAGTTTGAATTGTTCCATCCCGAAGCCCACGTTCAATAACACGACGCTCAGAGGGTAAATATCCCCCTCGATAGCCACGCACAGATTCATCTTGTAATTTATTGCGAGTCAGTTCCTTTAAATAGGTAACTATCATTTCAACACGCACTCTACTTTTTGCAAAAATAATCGTTTGAATTCCTGCTGTATAAAGCCTTTTTGCCAGATCACTTACCTCTAAAACTGCACTTCGACGTACACCAAAAGTTTTATGGATAATCGGTGGATTATAAAAAAGGAATGTTTTTTTGCCAACTGGTGCTCCTGAATCTGCAATTAACGTTTGCGTCTCGTTCGTTAAATTTTGTGCTAGTTCTTTTGGATTTTTAATGGTTGCAGACGTACAAATAAACACTGGTTTACTGCCATAAAATTCACAAATGCGTTTCAGTCTTCGAATAACATGCGCTACATGTGAACCAAATACACCCTTATATGTATGCAATTCATCAATAACGATATACTGCAAATTTTCAAAGAGCGACACCCATTTTGTATGATGCGGCAAAATACCTGAGTGCAGCATATCTGGATTCGTCATCACGATATGGCCTGCTTTTCGAACCTTTTGGCGTATACCAGGAGCTGTATCACCATCATACGTATAGCTTAAAATGTCCTCCCCACTCTGTTCAATCAGTTCATTTAAATCATTTTTCTGATCCTGCGCTAACGCTTTTGTCGGAAAAAGATAAATTGCGCGTGCATTTCGATCTTCTAAAATTTTTTGTAATACAGGTAAATGATAGCAATATGATTTACCTGAGGCAGTCGGTGTAACTGCTGTAAATGATTTGTGGCTTGTCGCCAAATCAAACGCTTCTCGCTGATGTGTATATAATTGCTCGATGCCGCGTGCATGTAATGCTTTGACAAGTGAAGGATGTAAATTTTGTGGAAAAGGAGCAAGTTTAGCATCACGTCCGTCTAATGTTTGCCAATGAATTATTCGCTCTTTTAGTTCCTCATCATATCGCCACTCATTTAACAGCGCACTAATCGTCCGTTTTTTCGATAGCATCGGATTGCCCCTCCTTCACTAAGCGATAAAAATTATTTAGCGTATAGGAAGTAGAATGAGTTGCATCTAAAAAACGTTTTTTACTTGTTTCTTTATAAAAAGACTGCACAACAAATTGCTCCATCGATTCAACCGCTGAAGCAATTTGTCCTGAATGCATATATTTCGGTTTGTTTTTTTGAATCCAAGCATTTGCTTCTTGTTGCCACTCTTTCAATAGTTGATGAATCGTATCAACATGTGGCTTGACCTCTGCAAAAAAGTCTGGCGTACGATCCTCCTCACGCATTTGCCAAAAGCGTGCAACACATTTTTCACATTCATCTATTAATATGGAAGTTTGCTGTATTAGTAACAATTTCGCACCTCATCTCGTATCAAATGTACCTTTAGCATAATTGTCGCGAGCACTTTACGTTTACAACAATTAACATGTATTAGAATTAAAGAAAAGTGCTGACTTTCAGGACTGTGTGCGATCTCACTTATTTCGCGACATTTATATCCTACTACCCTGAAAGATTCTCTTCATAATTCCTAACACCCGCTAAAGGCCTTAAATGATTGCATCAAATGAATCATTTTTATTTGTATAAGATTAGTGTACCAAAGTCTATCGTTTTTCACTACTAATAGGCGAACAAGCATTCTTTACTTGCCAGTTCTTTTCTGCTAAGCTTACTTTCTGGCTAACAGATTTGAGCTGCATAAAAAATTGCAGGCTGTGTGCATTGTTTTCCAATGACACTCTCGTTAAAAGTAATTGATTGACTAGATCCAACTGTGCAACTAATTGTCCTAATTTGTTCAATACAACGCCCCCTTTTATCTTTACTTAAGTATTCCTCGCATGTATAAAATAACCTTCATGCGTGACAAAATAAGCGTAAGTTAGCTGAAAGAAGAAGAATTTCGATAAATTTTTAATTGTGACTTTTAATGAGCACTATTAATGAAATTGCTGAAATAGAATGATTCTCAACGGTTCTAGGAAAAAAGGGGTGTAACCATTTAACAATTTCAATGGCGAATGCAGTTATTATATTGGCGAAATTTCTACTTTAAACAGCGAATCATGCAAATCTATCAGCAATAGTAAACTATCTTTAGCGCCACGTTCTACCTGTGGTGAAGTTATACTGAATCATGGTAAACTATTGTGTATAATAGCAGTATTATAGAAGGTGAGCTAAGTGACAATTCGTTATCCAAATGGTAAAGTCTACACCCCTGCTCCAGCTATTCAAAAAGCTGAGAAAAAGGGGAAAACAAAGGATTTTTCCTATAGTAATCGAGGGAAGACGTTAGAGGATGAAATAAATGAAGCAAACGACTTTTATTTAGAAAAGCAACTTGCTATTATTCATAAGAAACCTGTTCCCGTACAAATCGTCAAAGTAGAGTATCCGTCGCGAAGTGCTGCTGTAATTCGTGAAGCTTATTTCCGAACGCCCTCTACAACTGACTACAATGGCGTTTGGAATGGGCATTATATTGATTTTGATGCTAAGGAAACCGCATCCAAGACGAGCTTTCCATTAAAAAATATACATGGACATCAAATGAAACATATGCAGCAAGTGAAGGAACACAATGGTGTGGCATTTATTATCGTTCGTTTTTCAGCTTTTGAACGCTACTTTTTAGTGCCATACGAAGTTTTACAAAAGGCCTGGCATGCAATGGACAATGGTGAACGAAAGTCGATTCCCTTTTCAACCATCGAAAAGGAAGCTTATGAAATTCCAACAAGCTATTATCCACGTATCGATTATTTACCCGTTCTTCAGCAGTTCATTGAAGCAACAAGTCATGGCTCTGAAAGTGAGGAGATTAAAAAATGAGTGAACGTCGTCAAACACGCGGAGAGCATCAAAAGGCTCTCGCTCAAAAAAATAAAAAGAAAGCGCCGAAAGCAGCAAAATCTTCGACCAAAACATGGTTGAAGCGTATTGTCCTAACGATACTTATCATAGGAGTTGTTGGCTTGGTCGGCGGAGCAGGTGTTTTTGCTTATTATGCAAGCACTGCACCAGAGCTTAATGAAGATTTACTAAAGGACCCTGTTTCATCTGAGTTTTATGATAAAAACGGTGAAGTTTTCGCCACAATCGGTGCTGAAAACAGAAAATACGTAACATACGATGAAATTCCTGAAGATATGATTAACGCCATTCTAGCAACAGAAGACGTTCGCTTTTTTAAACATCATGGTATGGATTTTTATCGCCTTGGTGGTGCAATACTTGCCAACTTCCGTGATGGCTTCGGGGCACAAGGTGCTTCAACTTTAACGCAGCAAGTTGTCAAAAACTCATTTTTACAAAATGAGAAAAAATTAAAACGAAAAGCACAAGAGGCATGGCTTGCATTCCAGCTTGAACGTAAATATTCAAAAGAAGAAATATTTGAAATGTACTTTAATAAAATGTTGATGTCAGGCCGTATCTATGGCTTTGGCACAGCCGCTCAATATTTCTACGGCAAAGAGTTAAAAGATTTAACATTGGATGAAGAAGCGCTACTAGCAGGCTTAGTGCAGCGTCCGAACGCTTACAATCCATTAAAAAATCCAGACCTGGCAGAAAAACGACGCAATACAGTTTTAGGCTTAATGTACCAACATGGAAAAATTACAAAAGCTGAAATGGAAGAAGCGAAAAAAGTTGATGTGCAAGCAGGTCTTGCAGACGATGCTACACGCCAAACATTTGCTGGCTCTAAATACGATGCCTTTCTAGATATCGTTATTAATGAACTTGAGGAAAATGGTGATGGCACTGCTATGGCAGAGGGCATTAAAGTGTACACTACACTTGATCCGAATGCTCAGCAAATTGTAGAAAACATCATGAACGATGACAGTAATTTCCCTACAGAGAAAATTGAATCTGGTGTGGCTGTCGTTGATACAAAAACAGGTCAAATTCAAGCAGTCGGCGGTGGACGAAACTACGGGAACCGTGGCTTTAACTATGCGGATGACTTAGTGATGAATCATCCAGGCTCTACAATGAAGCCATTACTTGATTACGGTCCTGCAATTGAATATTTAAAATGGTCAACAGGTCAAACACTTGTTGATGAACCAATGAAATATACAAAATCAAACCAAACGATTACAAACTGGGATGGCAAATATTTTGGTTCTATGACAGCACGTAAAGCTTTATATGCTTCTCGGAACGTGCCAGCCGTTAAAACTTTTAAAGAAGTTGGCGCAGACAAAGCAAAAGAGTTTATTGGCCGTTTAGGAATTGAAACAGAGGATGCTTATGAAGCAGATGCCATTGGTGGTGGTGCCATTACGATGTCCCCTATTCAAATGGCAGCATCTTATGCAGCTTTTGGGAATAACGGTGTTTACACTGACCCTTATGCTATTACAAAAATTGTTTATCGCGATGGTAAATCATCGAAAGACTATACACCAAAGTCAAATGTTGCCATGGAAGAATATACAGCATACATGGTAACTGATATGTTGCGTGATGTTGTCAGCAATAAACCAGATGCATCTGGTACTGTAGCAAATGTTTCTGGATTAGATATTGCTGGTAAAACAGGTACAACAAACTATTCAAACGACGAGTTTAACAAATATAATTTACCAAGTACAAGTGTGCCAGATTCTTGGTTTGCTGGTTACACTACCAATTATTCAATTGCAATTTGGAGTGGTTACGAAAAACGTTCTGACCCAATTACAACATGGGACGAACGTCGTTTACCTCAACATTTATTTAAAGATATAATGCGAGATCTTTCTGCGAACATTGAAACTGAACGTTTCAAAAAACCAAGCTCGGTTGTAGAAGCTACGATTGAAGTAGGCTCTAGTCCACTAAAATTAGCAAGTGACTATACACCAAGTGAATTACGTCAAACAGAGCTATTCGTTCGCGGTACAGAACCTACAGAAGTTTCTAATGAATACAAAGCTCCTGAACTTTCTACACCTTACAATGTAAGTGCAAGTTTAGATTTAGCAGGACAATCTATCAACATTAGCTGGGAACATGATGCGATTCTTGACCCAGAAACGGATGAACCAATGCCGACTACCTTTGAAGTATCTGCTACAAGAGAAGGTGGAGAAACGGTTGTACTTGGAACAACTGAAAGTAAAGGTTTAACGGTTAGCAACACATTAGAAGACGGTAATTACACGATTTCTGTCGTAGCGATTGTGGATGATACGCGAAGTGAACCTGGAACGACATCCTTCCAGATAACGAGTATGCCTGATGAAGATTTAGGTACTGAGGATCCAGATGAACCGGACATTGAGCAACCAACACAGCCTGATCAAGGCAATAATGGTAATCATAACGGTAACAATGGTAACAACGGCAATCATAATGGCAATAACGGAAATGGTAACAATGGTAACAATGGTAACAATGGCAATAACGGGAATGGCGGTAACAACGGCAACAATAACGGAAGCCAACCTCCTGTTACGCCAACCGATCCTGTAGTGCCAAACGATGATAACGATAATGATGACGGTGAGTAACGATTTAAAAGGTTCTCACTAAAATGAAACAGGTGTAGAAAACGAAATGTTTTCTACACCTGTTTTTTCATAATAAAAAGATTGTCCTCTATATAACTTAAAGGACAACGCCTATTCTATTAATAGTATGTGATTTTTTCATTTGCATCTTCTACGTACTTTTTCCTTAGTTTTTGGTTGCCTGTAAACGCAAGCGTGCTGTTCGTTTTTTTGTTTCTTTAAATAATTCATCTAATTGACGATAACACGCATATTGACCTGGTTTCGTTTTAATAAAGGCCATACGCTCAACCCCATTAATCGGCATTACCTCTTCACCTGCTTCGATAACTAAACGTTCAAACAACATGATAGCCTCTTCCATGAGTCCCTTTGCTTCCCCATTACGAGCATCATGGGCAGCATGTATTTGAGCTTCCAGCATTGTCCATTCTGTAAACCATTCATCTATTTTTTCTTTTGATATTGCATCAATGTTCACGCATTCTTCACCAGCCCTTTTTTTAAACGCTTTTGCCCTTCTCGGCAATCATTGAGTAACGGACATGTTTGGCAGCCTGGATTTTGTGCCTTACAATGATAGCGTCCAAAGAAAATTAACTGATGATGGGTTTTCGACCACTTGTCCATTGGTGTTTTCTTCATTATTGTTTCTTCCACTTCAAGCACGGAATCTTTCCAGCGACATAAACCTAATCGTTTAGATACGCGTTCTACATGTGTATCAACAGCAAGTGCTGGAATGTCAAAAGCTACTGATAATACAACATTCGCCGTCTTACGACCAACACCTGGCAATGTCACGAGCTCTTCACGACTTGCGGGAATTTGCCCATCATATTCAGTTAAAAGTCGCTCACATAGAAGTTGAATATTTTTAGCCTTATTGCGATAAAGACCGATTGAACGAATATCCTGTTGTAGTTCTTCTAAGCTCACTGCCAAATAATCTTCTGGCTTTTTATATTTTTGAAACAACATTTTCGTTACTTTATTGACAAGTACATCCGTACATTGTGCAGATAATAACGTGGCGATTGTCAGCTCGAACGGGTTGTCATGCACAAGTTCACAATGCGCATTAGGAAACATGCGGTCCATTTCAGCTAGACAATGCTCCCACTGTTTTTTTGTTAACATTCCCTAAAAAACCCCCTATTCTCTTTCTTCTAACCAGTTATAAAATGGTACTCTATTTGTCGACTGTGTTTCTTGCTGTAACGTACGTGCTGGCGGTCTATTCAAGCTTTGTTTTTCACGAAACTGTTCGCCTTGTTTATGTGCAGCTTGTGGTGTCGTGATATTTTTCTTTTTCCACTCCAATAATATCCGATCAATATAGCGAATGCTCAATTTACCAGCAAACACAGCTTCCTTTAACGCCTCTTTAATAAGCGCAGGACTGTGCTTATCCTCATCTAGCCAAAAGCCGATTTTTTCTAGCTCTAAAGGAGATAAAAGACGCCCCATTTCCTCTTCAAATAAACGGAATACTTCACCCTCTTCTTGACGAAGTGTAGCTGCTGAATTTTTTTGTTCTTTCATTTCGATCATCTGCAATATACGTTCCCAAAGGGGGTACACCGAATATTTTTCGTATAGCGTGCCATTTGAATCGACATCACGTGTAATCTCAAGAAAGCCCTTTTGCATTAGACGCTGTAAGCGAGAAGTAATATCATTACTAGGCATCGTAAGACGATTCATCAAATCTGTTGGTGTAGGAAAATCATTTCCTTCCACACGAAAGGCAAGTAAGTGCATCACAATAAGCGCCTCATCATCCTCAATATTTAACTCCTTATAAAACTGAAAAAAGAGCTGAGGAATTTGTATAGTTCTCTGCTCGGTCCATGTACGGAGTCGATTATTTTTTGTATTCATGTAGACATGACTCCTTTTTCTAGTAAGTAGAAAAGCCGCGTAGAAATTTCACTACGCGACTTTTAAGTTGTTTACGTTTTTGTTACTAACCGATTAAGGGTATAAACGGTTTAATAGACGTGGGAATGGAATAGTTTCGCGAATATGCTCTGTTCCAGAAATCCAAGCCACTGTACGTTCTAGCCCTAGACCGAAGCCAGAATGTGGTACTGAGCCTTGCTTACGTAGCTCTAAGTACCATGCGTAAGCATCTAATGATAGATTATGTTCCTCAAGACGAGTTTTTAATAGATCATAATCATGAATACGCTCCGAACCACCAATAATTTCACCGTAGCCTTCTGGCGCAATTAAGTCGGCACATAATACTACATCATCACGATCTGGATGTGGCTGCATGTAGAATGGTTTAATACCTGTTGGGTAGCACGTAATGAATACAGGTTTGTCAAATGAATTCGCAATTGCTGTTTCATGTGGCGCACCGAAGTCATCACCCCATTCAATGTCATCAAAACCTTGTTCATGTAATAGTTTAATGGCATCATCGTATGAAATACGAGGGAATGGCGCTTTAATATTTTTAAGCGTCGATGTATCACGACCAAGTCGCTCTAATTCTAGAGTACAGTTTGCCAGAACAGACTGCACAATATGTTCCACATATTGTTCTTGTACTTCTAAGTTTTCTTCGAATTCTACAAACGCCATTTCTGGCTCAATCATCCAGAACTCAATTAAGTGACGGCGTGTTTTAGATTTTTCAGCACGGAACGTTGGACCGAATGAAAAAACTTTCCCTAACGCCATCGCAGCCGCTTCCATATAAAGCTGACCAGATTGAGAAAGGTAGGCATCTTCTTCAAAATATTTTGTGTGGAATAGCTCAGAAGTACCTTCAGGTGCTGATCCAGTTAAAATTGGTGGGTCCATTTTTGTAAAGCCATTGTTGTTGAAAAATTCGTAAGTTGCACGAATAATTTCGTTACGAATTTTCATTACCGCGTGTTGTTTACGAGAACGTAACCATAAGTGGCGGTTATCCATTAAAAATTCTGGGCCATGCTCTTTTGGTGTAATTGGGAAATCTGTTGCTGCATGTAACACTTCAATTCCTGTTACTGCTAGCTCACAGCCGAAGCTTGAACGTTCGTCTGCTTTCACCTCTCCAATAACGTACATCGAAGTTTCTTGTGTCATACCCTTTGCAATTGCAAAAATTTCTTCGCCTACTTCTTCTTTCACAACAACGCCCTGTACAAAGCCAGAACCATCACGTAGTTGTAAGAAAGCAATTTTACCACTTGAACGTTTGTTAGCTAACCAAGCACCTAGCTTGACTGTTTCTCCGATATGCTGTGGCATATCTTGAATCATAATTTTTTTCATAGAAATCCTCCAAAGTTGGTTAGAAGGATTAGTCTTGCCATTTTGATTTTACAAATGCATCAATACGACGGACTGCCTCTTCCAATAATTCTAAAGATGTAGCATAAGATAATCGCATAGTAGTTGGTGCACCAAAGCCAGAGCCTGGAATCACTGCTACGTTTGCTTCTGTTAAAATATCCGCAGCAAATGCATCTACTGAATCATAGCCAGTATGTGCCATTGCTTCTGCTACATCTGGTAATAAATAAAATGCGCCTTGCGGTTTTAATACGTTGAAGCCAGGAATTGCACTAATTTGTGGATAAATTTTCTCTAGACGAGATTCGAATGCTTGGCGCATTTCTTCTACAGTGTCCTGAGGTCCATTATACGCTTCCACTGTTGCATATTGTGCAGTTGTTGTTGCGTTGGAAGTAGAGTGTGAAGCAAGGTCAGTCATTGGTTTAATAATGTCTGCATCACCTGCTGCATATCCGATACGCCAGCCTGTCATAGAGTGAGATTTTGCTACACCATTTACTACGATTGTACGTGCTTTCATTGCGTCTGAAAGTTGCGCAATTGAAAAATGCTCAATACCATTGTATACAAGCTTCTCATAAATTTCATCTGACACGATTAAAATATCTTTTTCTTCTGCAACAGCAGCAAGTTCTGCTAGCTCGTCACGAGAATAAATCATACCAGATGGATTGCTTGGCGAGTTAATGATAACTGCTTTTGTTTTATCGGTAACAGCTGCACGTAATTGAGCTGCAGTAATTTTATAGCCTTGTTCACGTGTCCCTTCAACATATACTGGCACACCGCCTGCTAGTTTCACTTGTTCTGGATACGATACCCAATAAGGGATAGGGATGATTACTTCATCGCCTTCATTCAAAATTACTTGGAATAAAGTATAAAGAATATGCTTTGCCCCAACGCCTACGATAACCTCGTTCGGTTTATATGTAAGATTGTTGTCGCGTTGAAGTTTATCAATAATAGCTTTCTTAAGCACTGGCAGACCGCCTGCAGGGGTATATTTAGTTAAACCTTTTTCCATAGATTCAATAGCCGCATCTAGAATATTGCGCGGTGTGTTGAAGTCAGGTTCACCAGCACCTAGTCCTATTACGTCAATACCTTGCTCTTTTAATTCTTTTGCTTTTGCAGTAATTGCTAATGTTGAAGATGGTGTTAAAGTTTTCACTCGGTTTGCTAATAATTTTTTCATTCGGGATCTACTCCTCTTATAAATTCTTAATGCGCTTCCACCAGTCGCCGTCCTTAAATAAAATATAGACATAATTGAGTTTATCGTGATTATTTAGGTAAGAAATTTCCCAAACAGCCCCTACCTCCTCATAGCCTAACTTCATATGAAGAACCTTTTGGACATTTCCTTCATTTTTAAAAACCGATAATGCTTGCTTTTCCGTAATACCATCTTTCAAAAATACTTCCTGAATGGAATCCTCTTCTAGATTCGTTGGAACAAAGACAGCCTTTTTGTCACCGTATTCGTCTACCCCGAACACAGTAACATACGAATGTTTGCCATTATATGTGTATGACTCCGTGACAATTGCTAGGGCTTTGGCATCAAGCGCCAACTGTTCAGCCTGTTCTTCAATTGAACTAAATGGAGCCTCGGCTTTCCAGAGTACTAAAATACTAATGACAAGTGACAAGGAAACCATAAAGACAGATATGAAAATCAACCAGTTTTTCATATTTTCACCTTATGTTTCACACCTAGCTTTTTTTTCGCTAAGAATGCCTGATATTTTTGCATGTCTATAACTACACACGCTCTCATTTTGCTTACCATTTTTGTCAACCTGCTTTCTTTCCTCATACCACAACATTATACACCAAAATTCTCTTGTCGTGTTTGCTAATTTCATTTATTGTACGTTGATAAACCAGCGTTTTCAAATGATTCGAGGAGTGATTTTCATTTTTTTCTCTTCCACTAAAAAAGACTGTACTTTATCGTCAAAAGTTCCTATTTTTTTCACACTAAAGAAAGGTATATATTTGTAAAAAAATCACTTTTCCACTATACCAAAAAGGACAAAAGTCACAAATCATCAATAAATAGATTCCCACTGCCTTTTGTTGACAGTGGGAACGAGGCTATATCATTTGATAGACTTTTAAAGTGAGCTGATGACATAGTTTGCACGACCATTATTTTTCGCTTTGTATAAGTTGCGGTCTGCCTGCTTAAAAAGCTGAATGTATTCATAATTTTCTTGGTCATTCATACAGGCGCCTAAACTAATCTTTAACGGATAACTATCAGAGTCTTGTTCTACTTTTAAAGTTAAAATATAGGCATGTAGTTCCTTAATAAAGTCATTGATAAACAGCTTATTGTCATGACGAAGACAAACGATAAATTCATCTCCACCATAACGTATAATGACCGCATCTTCATTACGTAAAAAATCCCTTAATCCAGTAGCAAGTAGCTGTAGCACCATGTCACCTAACAAGTGACCATACTTATCATTGTATGCTTTAAAATAGTCGATATCGAGGACAATTACGCAAACATATTGCTGAGAAATTTGTGCCTCCTTCAACCAATCATTTAGCTCGCTATCCAGAAAATGACGATTAAGGACACCGGTTAAAGGATCATAGAGCGCCCTTTTTTCCAGTTTCTCTTTTTGTCTATTAAAATCTAAGTTCATGACTTGCTGAAGCAAATTGTCAGCACTCATTTTTTCTGTAAGTTCTATATAAGCTCGTTGCACATCAAAAATCTCATTTCGGTAATCCAATTGATAAAGAACGTTTAACAGCATACGCATGACCCTTTTTGTAATTGGATTATCGCCATATGATTGCGCTAAATCTATCGCTTGCTTATAATATTTCACCGCTTCTTCTAGCTTTTGTTGATGTTCATATAAAAAGCCATAGCCAAACAAGGCGGCTACCTTTTCTCGTTTATGATTTTGAATAATATCCGAATTCAATGTATGATCTAATAATGCTTGACCAGTGTCAAAATCACCATCTAGAATATACACATCAGCCATATTATTATTAATGCGAATTTCTTGTAACTTCGCCAATTCTGGCTGTGTTTTCGCAAGCTCCTTATTATAATTCCTTGCAATAAAAGCAGCATTAAGAGCTTCCTGATAACAACCATTTTCGACTTCAAGATAACACAGATTGCTATAGCAACGTACAAGCATTTTAATATCTTTTAGCTGTGTAGCAAATTCAATCGATTTTTTGGTCATTTCCACTGTTTTTTCTCTGACACCAACTAAATCGTATATTAAAGACATAACAAGATAGTAATTCATAAAATCCTTTGTCGTGCCGTACTTTTGGCAGCACGCCTCATAGTCATGGATGTGGCTCACCATGCTTAATGTATCGCCTAGAGCATGATGAATTAATATTTTTTGGAAGAATAAATCTAGTCCATGCTTATGATTATCATTTTCTAATGCTACTAAAAGTCCCTGTTCAGCAAGATTTAGAGCTTCTGTTAAACGCCCTTTCGTCCGCATTTCCATGATTGTTTTATTTAATTCTTCTAATGTTAACTCCAAATAATCACCACTTCTCTATGCTCGGAATTTTCCTTATCCATAATACTTTAATGTAGCAGTTAGCCTATACATTAATTATAAGCGAAGTCCATGTCCTCGTCCGTCATTTCAAGCATATCCCATAAATTACTAAATATATCGAATGATAATGTTTTAGAATGGAGTATTCACGCCATGTTCTACAGTCACAAAAAAACTAAGCGAATGTATTTGTTCGAAACAACATTTCACCTGTCTTTACGATTACGATTACCATTAACCTTTACACCACCAACTTACTTCCGTTTAGTTGTAATTAATACAGGGCTAGAATAACAGCTTATTTGCAGGAATTTTTGAAATTCAATATTTTTTTATATATATTAGCACAAATAATTCCATTATTGTCCTCGTTTCTCATTGTTTTTACCCATATGATGTAGTTGATTGAGTATTTTTTTGTAAAAACATGAGGGACGTGATGTTGTGAATAAAAATATTAATCCATCAGATCCAGCAACAATTCCTAAATTTGTAGATGAACTACCGAAGCCTGTTACTGCAAAGCCAAAATACAGTAGCGGCCAGCCGAAGAAAGAATATTATGAGTTGCAGATGATGGAAGCGGAACATTGTTTTCATAAGAACTTTCCGAAATCCACTATTTGGGGATATAACGGACTTTACCCAGGACCAACCATTGAGGCCTCAAAAGACAAAACGATTTATGTCAAATACAAAAATCAATTACCTTCAAAGCATTTTTTACCTGTGGATTTTACTCTCCATGCAGCCAATGATTCACAAGAGGTTAGAACGGTAACACATCTTCACGGAGCCAACGTTGATTGGGAAAGTGATGGCCATCCTGAGGCTTGGTATACAAGAGACTTTATGTATACTGGTCCCAAATTCAATAAAGAAATACATGAATACACGAATCATCAGCCAGGTACAACGTTGTGGTATCATGACCACGCAATGGCATTAACGCGCTTAAATGTGTACGCAGGTCTTGCTGGTTTCTACTTGCTTCGAGATACTATTGAGGAGCGCTCAAACTTACCGTGCGGTGATTATGAATATCCACTATTAATTGCAGATAGGTCCTTTAATGAAGACGGCTCTCTCTTCTATCCTGATGAACCACCTTTTCCCGTGCCTGTTCATCCATCGATTACACCAGGCTTTGTAGGGAATACAATTGTAGTGAACGGTAAAGTATGGCCTTATTTAAATGTTGAGCCCCGCAAATATCGTTTCCGTTTTCTAAATGGCTCGAATAGAAGAGGCTATGTCATCGGCCTTTCTAATGAGCAGCCTATGATCCAGCTTGGAACAGATGGCGGTTTTTTAACAACACCTAACGAAATTTACTCTGTGGAATTATTGCCTGCTGAAAGAACGGATGTCATCATTGACTTTTCAAAGTGTGAAGGTCAGGAAATAACATTAATTAATGGGGATACAGATTTTGTTGACGAGCATACGAGCGTAATTATGCAATTTAAAGTGAATTGTCCACTGCACTGTGAAGATACGAGCGAAATTCCAGAAAGGCTTGCCGTTTCAATGGATTTACATCCGCATCATGCACATATCGAACGCAACTTACCTTTAAGTGCGTCGACAGATGATTTTGGAAGACCAATGCTATTATTAAATGATCGTATGTACCATGATCCCGCAACTGAAAAGCCGGCTCTTGATAGTATAGAAGTCTGGAATTTCATTAATGCCACTCCATTTATACACCCCATCCATCTACATTTAATCCAATTTAAAATACTTGAACGACGGCCATTCGATATGGAGCTCTATCAAAATGAAGGAAGGCTTGAATTTACTGGTCCAGCTGAAGAACCTCGTGACTTTGAGAGAGGCTGGAAAGATACTGTAAAAGCTGATGCAGGGAAGGTTACAAAAATTATTATGCATTGGAAAGACCATATCGGAAATTACATGTGGCATTGCCATTTTCTTGAGCACGAGGATCATGATATGATGCGACCAATTCTCGTGATGAAAGATGTTCATCCCGTCTCGGAGCCACATGT
The DNA here is from genome assembly GCF_044761135.1 of Lysinibacillus sp. NPDC097868. Classification (NCBI taxonomy): domain Bacteria; kingdom Bacillati; phylum Bacillota; class Bacilli; order Caryophanales; family Bacillaceae; genus Lysinibacillus; species Lysinibacillus sp. NPDC097868. The sequence goes on from NZ_JBIWBS010000001.1 coordinate 2,115,073, forward strand.
CGAAATAGAGCATACTTCAGAAAACCATAGTGCCACAGTAACAACAATTTCAAATAATAATGAGAACACTGCCCCACTTTTGAACAGTGCTCATAGCATTGCTACGACAAGCAATCCAACACAGCATGCACCTACAGTTACTGACAAACAAGATTTGTCAGTTACTAAAGAGACATTGCCACACGTTGCCACTCATACACAGAATATCTCACAGTTTGTACCTCAACCAATTTATCCTTCAAATAGAAGCCAAACACAACCTAACATGGCAAATAGATGGCGTAGAAGACGCTCGTAGTAATGCCTGTTTAATGCCCAATAAAAAACCGAGGTATTTGCCATTAACACTGTCGAATACCTCAGTTTGTAAAATAGATAGTTTTAGCTAGTTCACCCATCATTTCTCATTTCGCTCCAATTGAATGACAGGCAATAATAAATCTAATTGCGTAAAATCTTCCCCTCGGTACCACTCGATAATTGAACGGGTTGGCGCCCAACTATGTTCGATGGCATATTGTAGTAATTTTTGATACCCCTCTTTTATTTCCGTGAGATGATCTTTAAATGGTAGTGCTAGACAGATACAAGCAGGCATATGCTCGATAAAATCAATGCCAGTTAATCCATTTATATTTGTAAGTTCTGTTACACCAAAACCGATTTGTACTTTTATCAAATCTTGTCCTGATAAATAATTTACATAATAGCTGTTAATTTGAATATTGTTTTGCTTTAATTCATTGGCTCTTTTCGCAAAATGCTCTCCAAACTTACCCGTTGTGGATTGCTCCATGAACCAAATTATTTTTTCTTCGTTTTTATCGATTAGATAGATATCCTCTCGTATTGAATCACTTTCTAAAAACCTTAAGCTAACATCGATGAGCTCCCGTTTTTTCCTTAAAGAGCGAATCCAATTATCCATCATTGTTTGACGAGCTAGTTCGTCATTTTCTAGTAAGTAATGTTGTATGTCCTTAATAGGTACGTCTGCTATACGCAAAGTGGTAATCAATTTTACTATTGCAATTTGATGCGATGCATATATGCGATATCCATTTCCTCTCCGTTCTACTGGCAACAATAAATTTTTCGATTCATAAAAACGCAACGTACTTTTAGAAATTCCTGTTCTATTAGAAAATTCCTGAATGGTCATATAGTTATGCAAGAGCGACACACCTTTCAACATCAATGGTAAACCTTCAAGTTCCTTAAAGGTCAAGAATTTTTCTGAATTGTTTGAGTGCCTGTCACTCTAATTTAGCGCTCTATTCTTATTTCATATTCAGTTCATAAATGCATGCTATAGTAAAGTCACACAAACAATGATTCTATTGTTTACCGTAATCAAGGAGGATAATTATTAATGAATAACACAACAACAAAAGAAGTACCAATAAAAAATTGGCGGCGCTTTGTGGGGCTTGTAAAACAGGCGCAGCCACCGATGCTTTTGCTAATAATCGCTTTATGTATGAGTATAGCGACCACTGGGGTAGGATTTATCGTGCCACTGTTCACTAAAAAATTAGTAGATGGCTTTTCGTTACAATCCCTTAATTATTGGCAAATTATTTTACTAGGAATTGCTTTTATCGTACAAGCCATTGCGAGCGGACTTTCCATTTATTTTTTAAATCGTGTTGGCCATCAGGTTGTAGCAAAATTGAGAGATCAATTATGGCGCAAATTGCTTCATTTACCAATCCCTTATTATGATGATAACGATACTGGTGAGACGTTAAGTCGTGTAACAAATGACACAGCTGTAGTGAAAGAGCTAATTACTGAACATCTTGCAAATTGTTTAACAGGTGTTATTTCAATTGTCGGTTCTGTCATCATTCTATTATTTTTAGATTGGAAAATGACATTAGTTATGCTCATTGCTGTTCCTCTCGCAATGATTATTTTAATGTTATTAGGAAAGCGTATGTTTGTCATTTCAAAAGGTATGCAAGACGAAACCGCTAAATTTACAGCTATTCTCAATCAAGTTTTACCTGAAACACGTTTAGTAAAAGCTTCAAATGCTGAGAACATCGAATATGAACGTGGCAAAAAAGGCATTACTAATCTATTTAATTTCGGTCTGAAAGAAGCAAAAATCCATGCACTTATTTCACCTTTAATTTCATTCATACTAATGAGCGTACTTGTAGCAATCATTGGCTATGGCGGTGTTCGTGTTTCATCTGGTGAACTTACAGCTGGTGATATGGTTGCCTTTATTCTATATTTAATTCAAATCATTATGCCAATGACGCAATTAACGATGTTCTTTACCCAGCTACAAAAAGCTATGGGGGCAACAGAACGAATCAGTGCTTTACTTGAGCATGACGAAGAAAATATTTATGAAGGACGACAATTAGATGCTGTAAATGAACCAATCCATGTCCAAAATGTTGACTTTGCCTATGGTGAGGAGCCCATTTTATCTAACATCAACTTTACAATTGAACCAGGTAAAGTGACAGCCATTGTCGGGCCGAGTGGCGGCGGAAAGACGACGACTTTTGCGCTGTTAGAACGCTACTATCAACCAACAAATGGCTTGATTACACTTGGCGATACACCGATTGATACATTTTCTCTTCATTCATGGAGAAATCAAATTGGCTATGTCGCACAAGAAAGTGCGCTTCTATCAGGAACGATTCGTGAAAATATTTGTTATGGGATTGCAAGAGACGTTTCAGACGAGGAACTAGAAAGAGTGGCGAAAATGGCCTATGCTGATCAATTTATCAATGAACTGCCAGATAAATTTAACACCGAAGTCGGCGAACGAGGAATTAAGCTTTCAGGTGGACAACGACAACGAATTTCGATTGCTAGAGCCTTGTTACGCAATCCTCAAATTTTAATGCTAGATGAAGCGACTTCTAGCCTTGACAGTAATTCAGAAATCTACGTACAAAAAGCACTGGATAATTTAATGCAAGGACGAACAACACTCGTAATTGCCCACCGTCTTTCTACTGTCGTAGATGCCGACCAAATATTATTCATAGAGAAAGGCCATATTACAGGCTGTGGGACACATGATACATTATTTGAAACACACGTTATGTATAGAGAGTTTGCTAAGCAACAATTGCGCATTAAAGATTAAGGACGAAAGGATTTGTTATCATGACAAAACTATTAGTTGTGGATGATGATGACCATATTAGAGAATTAGTAAAAGTATTTTTACAAAATGAAGGTTTTGACGTAATCGAAGCATTGGACGGTGTAGATGCACTGTCCAAATTGGATACAGAAAAAGTCGACATGGTGATTATGGACATTATGATGCCTAAAATGGACGGTTGGCAATTATGCAAGGAAATCCGGACATTCAACAGTGATTTACCAATTTTGATGCTAACCGCTAAAGGTGAAACAGCACAGAAGGTGAAAGGATTTAACCTAGGGACAGACGATTATTTAGTCAAACCATTTGAGCCTGTTGAATTAATTGTTCGCGTTAAATCCATTTTAAAACGGTATCGTATTGCGCTCTCTCAAACGATTGAAATCGGATATGTTAAGATGAATCGCCATACATATGAACTATTGTATGACGGTGAAAGCACTACGTTACGCCTAAAGGAATTCGACCTATTATTTACATTAGCAAGTTATGCGGGAAAGACATTTTCCCGTGAGCAGCTAATTGAAGAAATTTGGGGATTTGACTATGAAGGCGATGAACGTACGGTAGATGTTCATATTAAAAGATTGCGTGAACGATTCCCTGAAGAAAAAAGTGGCTTCTCAATCCGTACGATTCGTGGACTTGGCTATCGCTTGGAATTAGCACTATGAAATATTGGAAATTTTTCTTTAAGCTCCTAATGATTTTTATCATGTTTCTGTTAGCGAATATATTATTTGCCTTTATTTCCTTCCACGTAACTTCTTTGCTATTTCAGCGGGTGGACATACATCTTCAAGGTTTTTGGCGACAATTAACTACAGTTCTTGGTGTATTTGTACTATTTGCTTGCACTGCCGCCTGCATTTTTTTAATCGGTTTAAAAAGACAGCACAATTATTGGGATACGATTGTTGATGCCATTGGACGAATGGCTAAAGGAGATTTCAATGTACAGTTAGATAAAATGTCTGATGATGAAAATGATCATTTTGGCCAACTAATTAGTGGGATTAATCATATGGCTGTTGAATTAGGTGAATTAGAGCGTATGCGTCAAGAATTTATTTCAAATGTTTCGCATGAAATTCAATCGCCTCTCACATCTATTAATGGTTTTGCAAAGGCATTAAAAAATATGGATTTAACTGAAGAGAAACGTCAGCACTATTTAGCCATTATCGAAATGGAAAGTCATCGTCTATCAAAAATCAGTGATAATTTATTAAAGCTAACGTCATTAGAATCACAGCACCATCCATTTGAACCGAAGTACTATCGACTAGATAAACAGTTGCGTAATGTTGTTTTAGCTCTTGAGCCTAATTGGTTAGAAAAACAGATTGATATTGATATTCAATTACAAAACATAACGATTAAGGCTGATGAAGACTTAATGAACCAAGTGTGGATGAATGTACTCAGTAACAGCATCAAATTCACACAAAATAATGGACAAATCCGTATATTGATGACCGCCCAAAATGACACAGTGATGGTAAGCATTCGTGATAACGGCATCGGCTTAACAGATGAGCAGCAAAAGCATATTTTTGAACGTTTTTATAAAGCAGATCAATCAAGAATCGCTACAAACGGAGGTAGCGGACTAGGTTTATCCATTGTAAAAAAAATTATTGACATGCATAAGGGTACTATTACTGTCCAAAGTAAACTTGCTGAACAAACAAAATTTTTGATAACACTCCCTTTAGATAGCGTTGCTACAAATAAGGAAGAGCAAAGGATGTGAAAGTTGTTCACCCCCTATGCTCTTTCGCTTCTTCTAACACGCTACTTGTCTAAAATACTGATAAACTTTTGCTAACTTTTTCTGTTGTCCTCCCTTTTTACTTTCCATATTCCCAAATTCAAAAAACTTCACTTTCTTAATTCCTACAAAATTAAACAATGCTTTTCGCATCAATACTTTGTGAGCATTATTCAACCATAAAAGCGGATATTTAGTAGGGCCTTTCATAGTCGAAACACAAACGACTGACTTCCCTTTTAAGAGACCATCAGGAAACAATCCCTTTTTATCTCTATAGGCAAAATTGGATGCAAATAATTGATCAATATAGCCTAAAAGCATTGCTGGCGGTCTTCCCCACCAAATTGGATAAACAAAAACAATCTTATCTGCCCAAGTTATTTGTTCTCTATATTTCTCTAGTTTTGGATCACGATACATATCACGTCGTCGTCTATGTTCATTAAAGTGTAAAATCGGATCAAATTTTTCTTCATATAAATCAACCACTCGTAATTCACTTATGTACGGATTTTCATTGCACCCTTTAACAACTTCCTGCAAAAAAGAATAATTCAAACTTTGATGATTTGGATACGTATAAATAATTAATGTTTTCATAACGGCCTCCATTACTTATCATTTGATAAGTAAATAATACGCAATACTTATTTAGTTGTCAAATGATAATTGTTTTAAGATAAGTTATTTGTTATCTTGTCAGTAAGAGGTGAGATATTTGGACAAGAATGCATTATTCAATCAATTTGTTACTTTTACAGCAACCGTTCATCAAGTAACAAATGAGTTAACACAAAACGTTAAAACGGACGCCATTACCCCTGTTCAATATAAAATTCTTGAACATATAAAAGTAAGCCAGCCTGTTACGACTACTGAAATTAGTGATTGTCAGCAAATGTCGTTACCGAATACAAGTCGAGAGCTTAAGAAACTACAAGAGAAAAATTTAATTGAAAAAATGAGTGATACAGAGGATCGCAGAAAACATTATGTGCGCCTTACCGAAGATGGGGAACAAATGATGGATGAGGCATTTCGATGTATTGAAGTCCGTTTTCAACACCTTATTCAAGATGTTTCAGAAGAAGATTTAGAAGAAATTAAGCACGCATTAGATATTTTGCAGCAGAAGGTTTTTAAACAACAAGGTAAGCTTTAAGACGCATGATTTACTTCCGTTAATTGTTAGGACAGACTATAAGTGTGACCTCAAATGCAATTTGATTTGAGGTCACCTTTTTTCAAGGTTTTTAATTAGTTTAGCTATGTAGATTAATAAACCAATAATTGTTAGTGGCATTGAAATTGCGACTAATGTAGCAAAAAATGCAAATATATCTCCAACAAGTAATTTTGGCATTATTAAAATTCTCTCCTTTTTTAACTTTTGTATATCAAAGAATAAAGAAGCGATGACGAGGGCAGCTTAAATAATTACAATTTTCAAATAGTTTAGTTGCGATTATTGACTTATAACTCATCAAATTGAAATCGATAAATAAGTCTTAATTTAATATAGGAAGGCTTGTAAATCCATTGCTGACGATTTTAAATATAACAACCTTTTAACATAGGAAAAGCCTTCCTTTTTATTGACGATAAAGGAGTATACCAACTCTTCATTTTTAAAAAAATTTTAATTTATAAATTTACTTAATATTAATAATACGAATTCCATCCCCAGCCGGTTCTATTATTACCCACGTAGAAAGAGAGACTTCTATTAAAGGAGCCTATTTCAAAAATCATGTTAAATTGTGCTGATAATCGAGCTTCATCGTGCCAAGAAGTATTTACTGGTTTAAGTATTCGAAGAGATGGATTAGCATAACTACCCGTTACTGTCCAAACATTGAAGTTTCCAACCCAAGTAATAGAATCATTTCCAAAACGATTCTGAAAGACCAAGAATAACTACTGATGTTAAAAGAATTGAACGAAACTTCATAGTACAGACCTCCCGTATATTTTTATGTTATATATTACTTTTATCTTATCAAATCATTAAAATTAACAAAAGTTAAAAATATATAATAATTAAATAATTCAGAAATTATTCGTATTATTTAAATATAGAATACCTGTTTATTTACAATGTAATTCAACAATTGGTTTCCATACTTTAAATTTTAAAAAAGATATCACCAATTTTCACCTGCCCATGCACTAAAGTTCATTGTTTCACAACCTCTTATCGTTATTCTGCTTGTACAGGAAAGAGTTTGCTTGGATTTATCACATTTATGTAAATGGCAATATACCGTGCTAAGGCAACTAGTTAGAAATAATCCCTAATAATTCGTCACCGATTAGCCCCTCCTTTAATAGTCTAATGATGTATAAAGGAGGTGACTAATGTGGGTGTAGTATTTGAAAAAAATTGGCTTGATCAACATTTACCATCTCTTCCTTTATGGCAACAGAACGCCTTTAAAGACTTTTCTTTAATGATTGCAGATGAAGCAAATACTTTCCCCTGTATTCCTGCTAGAACAGGTTTTTTATCGAATCAACTACGCTTCAGCTTTATCGGAGATCCCCGAGAGCTACAATCAGCGAAAGCGTTAGCAACTTGCTTAAAGGAATATGGATACTGCGCACGATCTGCTGGAAAATATACTTCACATGCTATTTTTTTCGAAACGCCAAAGGATATGCTTGAAAATTATGAGGTGGAGGATTATAGAGCCCTATTTTGGACAGTGCTAAACAACGTTTCTGCATTTGATGAAGAAGAATGGCCTAGAGAAATTCCCTCCGATCCTTCTGTTCATACATGGGAATTTTGTTTTGATGGGGAGCCTTACTTTGTATTTTGTGCAACACCTGCCCACCAACTTCGAAAAAGTCGCCATTTTTCAACATTGCTTATGGCCTTTCAACCACGCTGGGTGTTTGAAGACATTAATGATACAACTGTCCTTGGCCAAAAATTAAAAAGGCTAATAAGAAAGCGCATCAATCTGTATGACGCCATTCCAGGTCATCCAGACTTAAAATGGTATGGTCAAAAAGACAATTATGAATGGAAACAATATTTTTTAAGCGACGATGAGCATAGTCCCTCCACATGTCCATTTCTAAGGGGAAATCTTCAATTAACCTTTCCAAAAGAGAGAAATAATTAAGCGGAGCTATTGTTGCTCCGTTTTTTCATAACAATAAATGTCGCAACAGCAATGATGACTATGAAAAGCACGCTTATGTAAAAACCGAGTCTGCTTGTTTTTTCACCTAATGTACCCGAAACGGTTACCGCTATTAATAGCATCCCAACAACATTTTTTACATGTTGCCATTTCGTTAATGTCATTAGCTTTGCATACGTCACTAATATAAAAAGCCAGTTATAAATTAACATTAACCCAGCTGCCGTTATTAAATATTCAAAAATCTTTTCTGGAATAAGAAAGCCTATCACAATGGTGATGGTTAAACCAACTGTTAGAAAAAGAAATGCAGGTAGCGGCACTTTCATTTTCCCTTTTTTCGCTAATATCGATGGCGCATCATGATCTTCTGCTAAAGCCGTTAAAATCGTTACCACTGCGTACAAGGAAGCAACCATCGTGGAAAATCCAGCAATAATTAAAATGCCGGTTATTATATCTGCTACATATGGTATGTGAAAATCTGTAAGGGCGGTAATGAACGGGCTTTCATTTATTGAAAATGTTTCCCATCCCACTAATGCAAGCGCACATACGAGGGCAATTAGGTAAATCGTTGTCAGTATGATAATCATCACTTTTCCAGCTTTCGGTGCTTGCTTTGGATCTTTTAAGTCAATTACTAGAAGCCCCATCACTTCTATGCCACCAAAAGCAAAAAATGCATACAGGAGTCCAAGCCAAATGCCCTTTACTCCTTCAGCAAAAAAAACTTGAAAGTTAGTAATAAAAGCATTTATTTGCTTTGGCTCACTATTTATTCCTTTTATTAGAAGGACGACAGCAACTATGATAAACATCACGACAGCAGCTGTCTTCATCGCCCCGAATATATTTTGAAACTTTTCAAAGCCTTTCATTCCAGTAAGTATAATGAGCAAACCAAGTACACCGAAACCAGATGCCGTCATCCATAGCGGTAAGGCAGGAAACCAAAATTGGCTAAAAATCCCCAATGCCATTAATTGACTACCCATAATCAATAATTCCGAAATCAAATATACCCATCCATTACTAAAGCCAGCCCAATTGCCAAATGCTTGTTTAGCATAAGTACGAAATGAGCCTTTATCTGGATTCGCAACAGACATTTTCACAAGTGCATCATAGACAAGGTACGTTCCAATGGCTGCTAATAAAAATGGAATTAAAACAGCAGGCCCACTTTTGGCAATTGCCATGCTTGTACCTAGAAAAAAACCTGTCCCTAATGTACAACCTACGCCTAATAAAGACAACTGCCACCAAGACATTTGGCCATTGCTTGTTTTTGACTCCATTTCGATCACCCCTCTTACAATTTCCGCACCAATGGTAATGTCATACAGCGAATACCACCACCGCCTTTTTCAAGTTCTGTCACTTCAATTTCTACTATATTTTTCTTTTGTAATTTTGGATGGTTTTTAAATTGCTGTTTTGTAGCTTTTTTACTAACTAACAAAGTCTCAGGATTTAAATTTAAAAAATTGATATCAGGAATCGTATTATATTTTTCTAGCCAATAGATATCGAAGCCATGACGATTAAAAAATTGTTCCGTCATATCAAAGCGTGTTGTACTTGCTGTCATAACATATACAGGAAAATATCGCATAAAGCTTTTCGCTATTACAACATCTTCGTTAGCAACATTACAATTCATATCTAAGTGGAGTGTGTCTGAGCTCCGAGGCAAGTCGATAATGCCAATTTCAGAAAATCCTGCTTCAAATATTCTTTGCTTCACACGTTCCACACCCTGTTTAGTTGTCCGTACGCCAATATTGATCAGCACTGCATCCTTATTCAATACCATCACATCCCCAAACTCCAATACATCGCCAGTTTCCTTAGATGCTTTAAAGTTTTGAGGAAACCACTTTTCAAGTAATGTATGGGCATGTCCATATTCAGGACGTCTAATAGAACTACCTGCTTCACCTGACAGCATTTGATTGCCAAATACACATGCAAGATCACGCACAAAATAACGATTTAGAAGTTGTTCGCTTAGCTGCTGTGCGTCTGCTAATAGTTCCGTTGAGTAATCAATTACTTGCACGCCTGCATGCTGTAATGTGCCCTTCAGCTCCATGAAATTCTCCATTGCTCGTGCATGTAAAACAGGTGCGCTCCATTGCACATTTTCTGCTATTTTTAAATCCGGCACATCTAAACTGGAAGGTGCACAAAGCATCACAGCCGTAAGCTCTCCATGTTCTGACCAACAACTTGGTTGAAATGAATACATGGTGTTTTCTCCCCCTTTTCTTTACTATCACTGTTAGCGTTACCATCAACATTAAGATTATACGAAGCAACATGAACTTAAAAAACACACCAAAAACAATGGTGTGTCGAGATTAGGCAAACTCATAGAATTAAACTACTGCTACAGTATGTCTTCACGTAAAATATTCTAATTTAGCATTGGGGAAAAATTTCTTCATGTAACCGTAAAGATGTTCTTTAATGTCTTCCTCTTCCTCTTTTTGATAAATATATTTGCCAATCCCATATTTGCCCCACTTGTACCTTCTAGCTGTTTCATCCAATTCTAATTTCGTCATTGGATAATTTTTTTCAATGACTCTTTTCGCTGGCTTTGTAAAGCGGTGCTGAATAAATTCAAAGGTAATATCATCCCGTACATCTTGTGGTAATTCAGCATCAAGACGCTCAAACATATGGTAATACCCTTCCTCCCAACCTTCATGAAGATAAATCGGTGCGACAATAAAGCCAAGTGGATATCCCGCCCTTGCTACTTTTCCAGCCGCTTCAATGCGCAAGTCTAAAGGAGATGTACCGGGCTCAAAGTTCTTTATGACATAATCCGCATTAACACTAAAACGAAACCTCGTCCTACCATTATGCTTGGCATCTAATAAATGATCAACATAATGGAATTTTGTTACAAATCGCAACAACCCATGTTCACTTTGACCAAAATGCTCGATGGCTTTCTTCAACGTATGTGTTAAATGATCAATCCCTACAATATCTGACGTACAAGATGCTTCGAATCGAGTTATTTCAGGAGCTCTTTCTGCCATATAGTGATCTGCAGCCTCAAGAATTTCATCGACATTCACATACGTACGAATATATGGCTTGCTGCCCATCGTTGTTTGCAAATAACAATAATGACAATGCCCCATACACCCAGTTGCAAACGGAATGGCATATTCTGCTGACGGTTTAGATGTATCAAATTTCAGTGTTTTTCGGATACCCACGACGAGCGTTGACTTGGCTATACGATACTTTTGCAAATCGTTTTCACCTGGGAGATTCCGCACCTGATTATGAGATGTCGTATAACGGATTTCCACACCCAGCTTCTCAAATTTCTCTTTCAATTCTTGTCCTAGTGGATAATCGAGCGCATCAGGCTCAAAATAGACTAGCTGAGGTGTAAATGGTTTTCTCATCCTCTACCTCCTAATGAAAATACTGATTATACGCTTGCTCAGCATCCATTTCGCTTCTAAAAATAACAAAGTCATTTGTTAACGGATAGTACGTTTCAAACAGAAAGAGCGCTAATTCATTTGGATTTTCTGGATTATTCACGACTGCCGCCTCCTGTATATTCGCTACATCTTGAATATGCGGATTGCGATAAAAAATATAAACAATATCCCCTGCATTATAAGTTTGCATGTACGTTACCCTCCTAAAGCATTTATATTAGTTTGGCTTAAGAAGGAGAAAATTATGTTAGCATTTTGTTAGCGTTGCGTTCTAATCTCACCACAAAACGAAGAGAATTTTTTACATGTCATTCTTTTCTAAGAGCTGCTCCAGTTTGCTATTAGCACGCATTAATACTTGTTTTATTTGTATTATCTCTTTTTCTTTTTGAACCATTTGTTCATATTTATTTTGAAATAATCTTTTTAATTGTAGAAGATTGTCGATTTCTACTTTTGACAATTGATGATTTTGATCAGTATTGTCAGTCCATTGAAAAAGCATTTTAATTTCTTGCAGTAAAAAACCAGATTGCTTGAGTTTAAGGATTGTATTAATAATTTCAATGTGATGTTCATTATACTCACGATAGTTATTTTTTATTTCCGGTTGTAATAGATTGATTTTTTCGTAATAACGAATTGTATCCTTACTAAGACCAGTACATATTGCAAATTCGCTAATTTTCATAATTATCTCCTAATATTTCATAAATTTAGAAACCAATATTAGCAGTATACAATGGAATATGAATCGAATGATATGGTGACTGTATCTAAGCTTATTATTTGTTAACAATCCTTCTATAATAGCTAATAGATGAAGCATAATAAATTCGAGAATTAGTAGTTTAAGTATCCATTCTTTGTACGGAATCCATATCGTTAAGAGAATACTCGTGGATAATATGACAAAGAGTAATGATCTCCGTTGATATCCTTTCTCTTTCCACTGCAGCAAACCTGCAAGTCCTGTTAATAGTGCATATGCCCCGATTAATCCATACGTAATAATAATCATTGGATCACTCCATTCTTTTTATCCTTTCACTTTAAAAGATGGAGTTTACTCCATGTCAACAATTATTATTTGAATTTCCATAAAAACTGACCACTATTTTTTTTGCAAAATTGATACTTTTAAATAGGCCAAGCCTTTGCTAAGGTTATCCTAGCATGCAACATTGATTTACAAAGTAAGGTTTTGCGCAACTATTCTTTGATATCTATAAAGCAAAATAAGGAAGGTTTACAACTATGCAAAAAACAATAAGCTATTCACATTCACGAACTTTTGATCTTATTCTATCGGCAATGTTAATTGCACTTGTCTTCGTGGCAACACTCACATTAAATATTAAACTACCTATTAAAGCGAATGGTGGATTGGTCCATCTTGGAACAGGCATGCTTTTTACGGCATCTATTCTTTTTGGTTCTAAAAAAGGAGCCATCGCAGGTGCAATTGGCATGGGTTTATTTGACGTCGTTTCTGGTTGGATGTTGTGGGCACCTATTACATTTGTTGCTCGTGGCTTGCAAGGCTATATTGTAGGAAAAATCGCTTGGTCGAATGGACGCAAAGGAAACAGCATTCCCTTTAATCTTTTTGCAATGATTATTTCAGTTCCATTTATGATTGCTGTTTATTACGTTGGTGAAGCTATTTTATATGCTAACTGGATTGCACCATTAACATCTATTCCTGGAGATTTAGTTCAAAATATTCTCGGGATGATTGTAGCCATACCAGTTTGTGCTTTATTGAAAAAAACACCTATTTTTAAATAAATCGTTACGGTAGTCTACCGGCGATTCGCGGGCTCCTATCAGCGATCGCTATCAAATCACGAAAAAAACACACTCGCTTTCGCGAATGTGTTTTTTATTTTGATAAATCTATTTTTTTATTTAATAAGTGAATCGTCACTCCGCCGACAGTCATTGATAATAACTCTCCGACTCCAACGGTAAACCAAGTAGCCCAAAATGGCAGATCATATAGAATGGTTAATTGCCCTGCAACGGTGAACATTGATAGTGCAAAAATCAATGCTGTGATGACTATTTTCCGACTATCACTCTTAATATTTTTCGTTACTGATCGACAAAGAATTAATACTAGAAATGTCGCTATACCGCCGATAGGTACATCAAGTATCCAAGTCGGTGACATAAAATTCGCTAATATTACGCCTAGTGTTACTGCTACTACATAGCGTTTATTGTACAGTGCCAAATAGTTGAACATCTCTGATAGACGTAGTTGCACTGCGCCAAAACTAATAACTGACAATACTACAGTTACAGCCACATACAAGGCTGCGACCAGTGCTACCTTTGTAAGTTCCCTTACAGAAGTTCGCGGTGAATCTTTTACAATAGATGTATTCAATTTACATTCTCCTTTGTAAAATAGCAGTCTGCTATTTTAGTACTAACTACGACCAAAGGAAGAGAGCATGATGCCCTAACTGAAGTGCCGTAGTGTAAGCTATATTTTGCTTACTTGCGTATTATAGCAGAAGAATGATACATTGAACAACACTATTTCGCTATCCATCCGCCATCAATCGGGATTACAGCTCCGTGCATATAATCAGCTGAATGACTTGCCAAGAAAAGCGTTAAATTCGCGACTTCACTTGGTTGTGCCCAACGACCTGCAGGTGTTTCGTCGGCAACCCATTTTGCCATTGCACCATCGCCTTCAAAATCAGCTTTGGTCATCTGAGTTTGAATAGCACCTGGTGCAATAGCATTGGCACGTATTCCCTCACGGCAATAGTCTAAATCTAATTGTTTCGTATAGCCTACAATTGCATGTTTAGACGCGGTATATGCCGCACCACCGCCACCTGCAATTAGCCCTGCAATAGACGCCATATTAACAATGATACCAGCTTTGCGTTTTAACATATGGGGTAATATTGTATTCGTTACAAAAAAAGTTCCCTTTACATTCGTATTCATAATTTTGTCCCAAAGTGCCTCATCAGTATCAAGCGTTTTTGCAAAACCATCTAAAACGCCAGCAGTATTTAGTAAAATATCCACTTCCTTAAACATCGCCAGTACTTTTTCAAATGCTAGCTCTACATCATTTTTCTGATCTACACTACCTACCATATAAGCAAAGCATCCTGGGTATTGCTTTTGTAAATTCAATAACCCCAGCTCATCTATATCGAAACCGAAAACATTGGCCCCATTTTCTAAAAATGCAACGGCTTGAGCTTGCCCAATACCTGAAGCCGCACCCGTTATAAAAACTGTCTTGCCATTATACTCTTCAAACTTCATAACATCTCTCCTCTATAAAAAAGCAATCTACTAATAAAAAAATCCAGTTGTTATGCTTATCCATTGTTCTATTAGAAGGTTACTTTGACATCAAAAAAATAGCATACTAAGTTACACCTAGCATACTATTTCCCTCTTTAAAAACGGTAATTTAGTTTACGATTTTCCAATCTTCCGCTAATAAATCACAGACAGTTGGTGTGAACATCGTATAGCCCTCACCACGTACATTGATTAAAAAATAGGGATTTAAATTTACTCCGTCATGCTCACTTTGTCCAACAAGCTTCACATATAATTCAGCACCGCCCCATCCTTCACGGATTACTTTCTCGCCTGCTTTTAAACGCGGTAATACTTCTTCAAATGTCATTTATACTCATCCTTTTTCACAATCTTTTCAAACTTTCCTTACAAAAAAGTATACTGGATTATTATTTTGTTTACAACTAAAGCTAGTTCATTTATACTTTTCATTCTAACTACTTTTTTTGCCTTTAATGTGAGTCTCTTGATATATAAAATAAAAATGTCATGAAAACCAAGGGTATACTAACCCCATTTCATTTCATGTCACAATGCTAGCCCTTACCAACGAAAAAAGAACCTTCAATCCAAAATGGATCAAAGGTTCATATTTTTTAATAACTAGTTTTTGTTTAGACGAAGTGCCTCCGCTGTTGAAGCATGGACTTCTTCAAGAAGCTCAGGGTTTTGTAGTAATGAGATACCGTAAGAAGGAATCATTTCTTTTAATTTTGGCTCCCACTCTTCTGCTTGTTGTGGGAAGCATTTTTTGATAACTTCCAGCATAACGTGAACGGCAGTAGACGCACCTGGTGAAGCACCTAATAAAGCAGCGATTGAACCGTCAGCAGCACTTACTACTTCAGTACCAAATTGCAATGTTCCTTTACCGCCTGCTTCAGTATCTTTAATAACTTGTACGCGTTGACCAGCAACTACAATATCCCAATCCTCACTCTTAGCAGTTGGGATAAACTCACGTAACTCTTCCATACGTTGATCTTTTGATAATAGAAGTTGTTGGATCAGGTATTTTGTTAATGACATTTCTTTAACTCCTGCCGCTAATAAAGTAGTAATATTATGCGGTTTTACAGAAGCAAATAAATCCATGTTTGAACCTGTTTTCAAGAACTTTGGTGAGAAACCAGCGAATGGTCCAAATAATAATGATTTTTTGTTATCGATAAAGCGAGTGTCTAAATGTGGAACAGACATTGGTGGCGCACCAACCGCAGCTTTACCGTATACTTTAGCATGATGTTGTTCAACAATTTCTTGATTTTTACATACCATAAATAATCCACTGATAGGGAATCCACCAATGTGTTTTCCTTCAGGAATGCCTGATTTTTGTAGTAACTCTAAGCTACCTCCGCCAGCACCAAGGAAGACGAATTTTGCTGTATGGTACTCCATTTTACAACCATCTTTATCATGCACTTTTAATTCCCATAAACCGTCTTTCGTACGCTTAATACTTTCGACACTATGATTGTAGTTGATATCTACATCTTTTTGTTTTAGGTGGTCAAATAAAATACGTGTTAGAGCACCGAAGTTTACGTCTGTACCAGTGTCAATTTTTGTTGCAGCAATGGCCTCGTTTGCTGGACGGTCTTGCATAATAAGAGGAATCCATTCCATTAGTTTTTCTGGGTCATCAGAAAATTCCATACCTTTGAAAAGAGGATTATTTGACATTGTTTCATAACGTTTTTTCAAATACTCAACATTTTTTTCGCCTCTTACCATACTCATATGTGGTAATGGCATAATAAAGTCTTGCGGATTTTGGATAAGCTTGTTTTTTACAAGATAAGACCAAAACTGCATCGAAACCTGGAACTGTTCATTAACATTAATTGCTTTGCTAATATCGATCGTACCGTCTGGTTTTTCAGAAGTGTAGTTAAGCTCGCACAGTGCTGCGTGCCCTGTTCCTGCATTATTCCATTCATTAGAGCTTTCCTCACCGGCGTTTGAAAGTTTTTCAAACACAGTAATATTCCAGTCCGGTGCTAATTCTTTGAGCATTGTCCCCAAAGTCGCACTCATAATTCCGGCACCAATTAAGATGACGTCTGATTTAGTTACTCTGTTACTCATTTTTACCATCCTTATATTTTAAGATTTGCAGAAATGATGTAGGTGTAATCTAGTCACACACCTTTTCTGTATCAACTATAAACTTACAATAGTCTATCACAACTAATTAAAGAATAAAATATCTACTACAATATTATAGTAATAAACTAATCAAAAAGTAGTAAAAAGTGCGAAGTCAGCCCATAAAGTCATTTGTATATATTAAAACCAAGACCTTGCCCCCATTTCCAGGGGTATTGCAATGGTTTGCCAATACATTTGCCAACTCTGCTAAGCGCATCGCGTTTAAAATAAAGTCAACTGAATAAATTTTAGTATGCTACTACGAAAATAATTTATCCATCGCTTATTTAACATAATGGATACTTCATAACTTCGCTTATTTAAAAAGCCCTAGAACTTTTAGTCTAATAGCCCGCAATCGACTCTATTTTACATGATTCACTAACATTCATAAGGTACCTTTAAACTAATTTTCACTTTTTCGGCAGAATGTTTCATACGCTAAAGTATGTATAGTACGCAAAGACACATAATTTTTAACCGAAACAATTACGTCTAATGAATTCATAGCAGAATAGCAAAATGCTTTGACTTCAATTGTTTTGCTAACTACATATGTTTTACAAATCAAAAGGTTTTTTAGTCATCTTCCTCCTTAGCTACTGTATACGCTTTCATCAAATCTATCAAGAGTTAACGCTTCGATTTAATATTTTCCCTCCTTTTTCATAAGCGATTTTTTGCACATTAAAACTATTTGATTTATCTTCATGTTGTTATATAACACCATCTGTACCAAATAAATTTTACCATACAACAATCAAAATTATTAGAATATTTTATTTTCCGGAAAATAATAATAGTTTCATTTGTACACGTATATTCTCCGATAAATTCTACTTAAATCAATCTATCATCTTTTTTTTTACCAGATGTGCTTATAATTATGAAAAGGTAGTTCACCAAAGTATTAGGTGAACTACCCTTTTAATTTCAGAAATAATGTTTTTAAGCGAATTTTTCAAGCCTTAATAATTTAGTTAACACATGGTAATACAGATACGCAATTCCACACCACCAACAACTCAACAGCTTGTTTTCTAATTTTTTTCATTAAATAGTAGCTGATTCCATCATTTTTTTCTCAATTGCTTTTTGCTCTGTCGCTTCCATTACTTTTTCTAGCAAATTGTTAGAAATTTGAATAGTATAACGACCATCTAAAATTACCTTCTTTAAGTCACTTATTGTGTAGCATTCTTGTTCTAGTTCATTATAAATACAGCCATACTGTAAAAGGTGGTGTGTATCACTTCCACCTATAACTGGTTTATTTAATGTTTTAGCAAATTGATAGACAAGCTGCGAATTTTCTTTAATTCCCATTGAATATAAATCTTTCCCATTTAAATCAAACGCATCAAGCTTACTTAATAATAGTGGATCAAGATTATACAAAGGAGTACTTTTACGATACGGATGTGCGCCAATAATTAATACTTCGTATGGCGCGACAAGGTCAAGTAACTGAGCAAACTTAATAAAGCTACCTTTTGCTACATATGGTTCTAACATCATACGTATTTCGCGAATGATAGCTCTGTCAGCTATAATTAAAATATGCCCCACCTCTTGAATATCCACTTCCATCCCAGGGAAAATCTTCACACTATCTACTAAGTAATAATTATGTGTGTAAGGATAGACTTCATCAAGAGTGTTATAGACATCAAAGAAATTGCGTGTATTAAAATGTTCTGTTAAAGCGAAGGCAGTAAGACCATTCTCTTGCGCTGATTTCACCATATTTTTAAAGTAATCTAATGAAAACTCAACCTTTTTTGAAAGCTTACCGTGTGTGTGAAAATCGAAATTCATATGAATGCACATCCTTTTTAATAGTAAATACCTAATGTAAAACTGAACCCAATATAAAATATGGAGAAGACTATAAAAAAGTAATCATTTCGCTTGAAGGTAAAGTAAGCCGTCTTAAGCTTTTTTACTTCTGAATTATTTGTAGAATGACTAAACCCTTTTGTTTCAAGTGCTTCTATAGTGGTTCTTGAACGCTTTGCTCCATTTAAAATAAGCGGATAAAATGATAAAACTAAGATTTTCATGTAATAAACCCCCATGCGCCAATATAAAAAACCCATTTTTTCAGGCGCTTTGCCACGTAAACGATACGACAGGATTACTTTATGAAACTCTTCCATTAAAGTAGGTAAAATGCGATAGCAATAGGAAACGCTAAATGAGACTTGAACAGGAACACCTAAACGTATTAGTGCATCGCTAAACTTTTCAGGATCCAAACTCGTAAATACAGCTACGCTTGCTAATGAAATAACTGCAAGTTTAATCGTCAGCCAAAACATAGGTTCAATTGATGCTAAATCTCCACCAAAGAATAAAGAGATGATAAATAATACGGCTATTTCACTTACTAAACCAACAAATAAAATGAATAATATAAGAGGACTTACCCGTGCTAAGATCGTCATCCCCACCATAAACAGTAAAAAGCAAACTAATATCATTTCGTTATGGATAAACCATGGCACAATTGCGAAAAATAAATACCAGAAAACAAGTGTCCTTGGGTCTAATCGACCTAAATAAGTGTCGCCACTACCATAGGCTGTTTTCAATAGTTCTCCTTTTACATATTCCAAGGAAAGCTTTTCAGATATGCTATTAAATATATTCATAAGCTTTATCCTCACTTTTTAGAATGGCGAACTGTTGGCAAAAGTCTTCTACCGTATAAATTGGTTCAGGTAAACCTAGTTTCATACTCAGTTCAACTATTTGCGGCATAACTAATCCCGCTTTTTGTAGTAACATTTGATTATTGAAAATATCATGCCGATTACCATCGGCAATGATTTCACCGTTATGCATGACGATAATTCGCGTCGCCCATTCGGACACTAATTGCATATCATGAGTAGCGATAATAACAGTTTTGACATGCTCTTTTAATGTTTCTAACATATGAACAACATGCTTTTTCGTGGCAATATCTAAATTCGCTGTTGGTTCATCTAGTAAAATGACACTAGGTTGCATAGCAGCACCAATCGCCAAAGATACTCTCCTTTTTTGACCACCACTTAAAAGCCTCGCATCTCTTTCCTTTAAATCCATTAGTGCGAAATCATTTAAAATCGTTTCAACTATGCTTTCGTAACCTTCCACTTTTCTAGCCTTTAAGAAAAGCTCAATCTCCCTTTTTACCGAATCTTCAATAAACATTTCTTCAGGATTTTGATAAACATACGATACATGTTTACCTAATTTTTCAGGACTCGCATTATTTGTCGATGTATTTAAAACGGTTACTTGACCTTTATGTGGTTTCACAATTCCTGCTATTAGCTTGATTAGTGAAGATTTACCGGCACCATTATTACCAACAATCGCTATCCGCTCTCCTTCAAAAAAAGTGGTATTAATATTATTTAATACTTGCTTTTTCTGCTTTTTTAAATTGCGGAATTGCAAAGAGACTTGCTCCATACGGACGACTGCTTTCTTTTTGTGTTTTAATTGGATGTCAGATTTATTGGCTAACGATGTTTTAGTGATTGTCGAAAACTTACTAAAATGTGCAATTCCTTCTTCTATAGTCATTGGTAGCTCTATAGCAGCTACGCCATTGACTTCCATCAACTTCGACGCTTGTGTAATTTGCGGTGGGTAAATACTACGACTAACTAATTCATCTACTTTAGATAAAGCTAGCTTTACAGGCTCTTTCCACAAGATACGGCCCTGATCCATCAACACTACAGATTGACAATATGTTGCTATCAGTTCTGTATGATGTTCAATTACAATAATTGTCATACCAAATTGTTCATTTAAATTTTTCAGCACCCGATATACTTCTTCTGCATGTTGAGGATCTAACTGTGCCACTGGTTCATCGACTATTAATATTTTAGGTTTCATAGCAAGAACACCTGCAATCGCCAATAAATGCTTTTGTCCACCACTCAATTCCCAAATAAACTCATTCGCAATGGCAGTCAATCCTGTTACTTCTAAAGCCCATCGTCCTCTTTCTTTATAGTCTGCCAATCCATAATTCAACGGCACAAACGATGCATCATCAAGAACGGTTGGCCGCATAATTTGATTCTCAAAATCTTGGTATACATACCCTATTTCTTTTGATAACTCAGCGACTGAAAATTGCGATGTATCACGGTTATCAACATATACTTTCCCTTCAAAATCACCTACATAAAATTTAGGAATAAGTCCATTAAATGTTTTACATATCGTCGTTTTACCAGAGCCATTCCCTCCGATAATCGCAACAAATTCGCCTTCATTTACTGTGAAATTGACGTTCTTTAAAACTGTATCTTCAGCGCCAGGATACATGAAGGACACATCTTTTACTTGAATAATCGGCTTAACCAAGGTTTTCAAGCTCCTTTGTATTACGTTTTGATTTAGAGCGCATCATGACAAGTACAAGTATTGTAACAATTATGGATAAAGCAATTGGCACCCAAATAAACCAATCGCCGAAAGTAGCTAAAAAGTCAGGCTCCCATTCACCAAATGCCCAATCTGTTTCAGATAAAAATTCAGCAACTATAGCCGTCACAGCAAGGATGATTGAGACAACGACTAATTTAGGTGTAACAATGGCTCCAATTGTATACGTCATGTTTTTGTTACGTGGTTTCATCCCTAACAACGGTTCGATTTTCCCATACAAGCGCGGTACTAAATATAAAGTTGGTAATAATGCGAATAAAATTCCTGAGAATAATAAGTCATTTATAAGAGAGATCCCTTCAATAATGACTATACTTTCTGCTAAACCTGTGACAGCCTCAAATTCATCTACACCAACCCATACTTTTCCAATATCCACAATCGTCCCTAATAAATGATGGACAAGGAGCCCTGCAATGACGGCAAATGTAACTTGTCTACGGTTTAAAGGATTACGCACTAAAATTCCTGCAATATACATGCCTAACGAAAAGGTAATAAATTTTTCTACTTCTCCAATACCACCAAATTGTCCAAGCATTAATTCACCAAAAATAATTTCTCCAAGTGAAGCCCCAATTGCTGCATAAAAAGGATGAAACAATATACACAACGTTAGCGGAATAAAAGCAAAATATTCTACAGATAACTCGATAAACCCTAATTGTACTGATGGAATTAATTCTGTAAACATGTTTGATAATCCGTATAGTGACATCGATAACATGAATACCATCATTTTTTGTGACTGTGTTAATTGATACGGGCGCTGAATCGACATTTTTTCTACCTCCTTCTTTTAATAATCCCAATATATAGGAGTACTGTTAACGGAATATGGATACATTGCAAAGGTTATGTAAATATTTTTTCATTTAAGTTTATTATGAAAAATAATTTTCATTTTATTTAAAATATGTTTAAATGGAAGAAAGATTGGAGGCTTAAAATGGATCAAATACTTTTTGAAGATCAACATTTAACACCAAATGAAAAGACAATCGCTGATTTTATTGCAAAAATGGGGATGGCCGTATTAATGTATACGGAAGATGAAATCGCCAAATCACTACAAATAAGTAATGCTACAGTCTCTCGTTTTTGGCGCAAAATAGGCTTTAAAAACTTTAAAGATTACAAAAACAGTTATAAGGAAACGATGGATATTTCACCTGCAAATAAATTAGGTAATATTATGGAGCAAGTTAGTTCAACAACTATACATGCGCAAATGATGACAATGAGTGTAAAGCATTTAGAATTAACACTAGCTCAGAATAATGCTGAGGATTTTCAGAAAGCGGTACAGTCAATCGCCAAGGCGAAAACCATTTATATCTATAGTCCAGGACCATCTGAAGGTTTAGGGAACTTATTGAATTATCGATTATCACGCTTTGGATTCAACATTAAAGTTTTGCCAAAAAGTGGACATGAAATATATGAATCTTTGTTGCATTTCTCATATGATGACGCCCTATTTATGTTTGGTTTTGTGAAACTTCATCCCGAATCTCGTGTCTTACTAGAGCATGCAAAAAAACTTGGCATGAAATCTACCGTCATAACTGATAGCATAGTATCGGATTTCAATATGCTTGCGGATATATTACTATTTGCAAGTCGTGGCGAACTTTGGGAGTTTCATTCGATGATTGCGCCAACGTTTCTCGTAGAAAATATTATTATCGCTGTCGGTAAAGAAACGGGTGAACAATCAATGATGAAACTTGAAATGTTAGATACGATTCGGAAAGAATATAAAGATTTGCTACCACGCTAACAGAATGTTGATTTCCTCTCCTTTAAGATATTTCAATTAAGAGCACTGACTAAATAATTGAAACATCACAACAAAAAGCGCTCATCTTGTTATTGGATGAACGCTTTTATATTGAATGTAAATCTCTATTAAGATGATAGCTCTTTCTATACATAGCTAAAATTGAGCTATTAGATAACACAATCGGTTACACTACTTCCTCTTTAGTCTGATAGGATTTCAACATTTTCTGCCACTTGCTTTTGGTCAGTAGCATGTGGCTGCTCAATTAGATCAAAGGACACTTTTTGACCTTGTTTAAGAAATCTATAGCCATCTGGAAATTTTTCATTATTTGGTAAAATAGAGCTAAAATGGACATGATTTCCATCTTCTCCATCCAGCATAATACGACCATAGCCCTTTTCTTCTTTATACCATTTAACAATTCCCTCTCGTTTCATATTATCAACCGCCTATTCATAAATTCTCTCATTTGACTTTATTTCACAATAAATAATGAGCAAGTATAAACATTTTTTCAAAAATCGGAACGCTCATTAGATGGATGGAAATAAGAGTTTTTTAGGTTGAATACACTTAACTTTCACTACCTATTTATTAAGAGGATTCCCTAAAGTCGCTAAATCGGTTAATGGTAGCTGTTTTACAATTTCATAACCGTTACCTTCACCTTTAGGCTTTACAATGACCGTTCCCATATTAGGAATTTTACCTAAACCTATCCCATTTGGAAAACTATGCGCTATAATTATTTGATTTGTCCCAAAGGGCGGTGTCTTTTCTAATTGTGATTGGACATTTTTCAAAATTTGCTGCTGTTCTATAGCTGATATATTCCCTCCTAGTTTATTAATTTCAAACCAAAAAGGGTCGATTTGAATATACATTGTTGGAAATGCAAGCTGCGCTGTCTCAATTGTTCTACACAATGGGCTTGCAATAATAGGTGAATTAATTGGAATTTGCCAATAACGAAGCATTTGTCCATAGTAAACGGCTTCTCTCCGACCGTAGTCAGACAGATTACGTTGTGTATAGCAATATTGAAAATTAAAATATGGCTGATCCTCTCCAACTATTGCTTCCCCATGTCTAACATAGAAAATGAAGCCACCAGCTCGCAGTAAATCAAGAATTGGCTGTTCCAAATCCTTCTTTGCCCCCTTATCCTACCTTAAAGATTTACTGTTAATGTATGACTTACATTGTTCATAACATGATGGCGCATAACACGTGAACTTACTCCAAAACCAAAAGCCCCCTACTACTTACTATAGGGAGCTGTCTGCTTATTTTTATAAAAACCTTATTACGATTTTATATCCAGTAAACATAAATCGAGTCGCTAAATCTAACAATTACACGAACACTCTGATGTCCATGGGGCTCTATCATTGAGTACATACACACACTTATTGTCCCGCACTATTTCACTTTAGAGGAATGATTACAGTCGCTGTTGTTTCTAATTCGGCTGTCGATTGAATAGAGATGTTTCCATGATATTTTTTGACAACCTCTTTGACGATAAATAATCCTTGCCCTCTTATTTTACCGAATTCAGGTTTTTTTGTTGTAAACCCTTGTTTAAATATTTGATCCGGCTCTGATATTGTCGGTCCTGTATTAATAATTTCAAAGACATACTTTGCTTCATCCGCATGACAACAAATTGTCATTTTACGTTCACTCTCAGGTAATTCAGTTGTGGCATCAATGGCGTTATCAATTAAATTTGATAATAACTTAATTAAATCTGTTGTTTTAATATTAATAAAAGCATCCTGTGAGACAGTTATATCCATCTCAATATTATGATTTTGGGCTGCAAGTTTTTTCGTTTGCAACAAGATTGATAGCCCAGGGTGATTTATATTTAATTTTAGTGATTTAATTGCCTGCACATCTTTAGATAATGATGATAAATATTGTTTTGCTTGTTCTTGCTCCCCAAGTTGCAGTAGCCCATGCAACACTTGTATATGGTTGGTGAAATCATGTCTTAAAGAAGATACAGAGGTAATTAACGCTTTAATTTCAGCTTGATACGTATCTTCAGTTACCCCTACTTCTTTTGTTACTTCTTTTTGATACCATCTCTGTAAAAAGAAGAAAGAAGCAATAACGATTAAAATAAATAGTCCATTATATATAAACATGAGCAAATTGTTTTCTAGAACTTTTCCTTTAATACCATTAACTTTGTCTGCACCAATATCAATACCGAGGTAGCCAATAATTTGCCCATTTTCATTCTTAATAGGTGCTCCTACAGAAAGATAATCGCCATGGTCAGGATCCTCAATTACATTCGTAACATAAGTTAGCCCTTTATAAGCTAGTTTGATTTGCTTCTCAGGTACAGTACAAATTTGTCCTATTTCAAACCCTTCTGTGTAGTTATCAGGTACACCAGCAATCAACGCTTTGGATACTTGAGGATTATCAATTTCTAATGTATACACAAATAAGGCGCCCAGTTTTTCTCTTGCATCATTTAAATAGCTTCTTAATTCCCAATAATCTTCACTTTCCACAGGATTATTTAAAAATTGCTGATACTGTTTGACATCAAGTGATGATGCAATGGATATAGCCGCTTCCAGACTTTGGTTAGCGATTGACTCTTCCACAGTTTTTTTCATTTTCACATAAGAAGTGACAACATTTAAACTTGTGAACAATGATAATAATACTGTCGCTAATACTAATATTAATTTAATTTTACGTTTTTTCATACAAACTGGTACTTCCTCATCTATTGTATTAAATATTTAAAATATGTGTATTTACTACTGTAACAATTAATTTTTATAATAACTGCAATAATATTATACTATAGTAATTTTTATTTTTTCATGTTTGTTTTAAAAAAAAACCTTGAAAATATAACTTATATCCAAGTTTAATTTTTATAACAATTTTAAATTGTTATACAATATAAAATAATTTCATTTTCTTTCGAAAAACGAAATAGCAACAAAACGAAAGGAGAACAGCCCAACAAAAGTTATGCCATTCCCCCTATTATCTATTAAATTATAAACCAAGCATGACGAATTAGATAGCCTGAAGTATTTTTCCTTTTATGGTTGTCGGAAGAATAAGGTCACCCCTTATAAATTGATGCAGGGAAAAC
This sequence comes from Lysinibacillus sp. NPDC097868, assembly GCF_044761135.1. Lineage (NCBI taxonomy): Bacteria > Bacillati > Bacillota > Bacilli > Caryophanales > Bacillaceae > Lysinibacillus > Lysinibacillus sp. NPDC097868. The sequence continues at coordinate 2,141,517 of NZ_JBIWBS010000001.1, forward strand.
GTATGTGGCTTGCTATTCTCACCTATCCCCACAATGATTTCTAATTGATTTGGTGAGTATACGACTGTGTGTAATGTACCAAAGTATTCTTTATATTGTTTAAAAAATAGCGGTGAATCTCCATCATTAAAATGCTGAAAAGCAGACATAGCAGTCGTACATGCGTTTGCAACAAAACGATTTACATAGCGCTTGCGTTGTACTGAATTATCTATATATGCTTTATTTTTCTCTTTCAATTCTTGTGATTCAAAATGATTCGTACAAGTAAATGAATGTTTTTCAAAAATAATTTGTTCCGTTGGTGTAGCCTCTACCACAACCACTTTTCCACTTGGATCAGTCATCGAGTAGTTGTAGCAATAACGATGTGGGATTTTTTTTAATTGTAAAATGGCTTCATCAATATTTTCACACCGCTCCAGTAATATTCGAACAATCGTTGACGCCAGAAAGCCATCCCCTTCCCATTCATTATTAACAAAATGAAGTCCTACAACTAGTCCTTTTTCATTCATTCCATCTAGCCTGCCAATTATTTGCTGGCTAAATCCAACACTTGCATACCCTTCTGACGGATTAGAAAAAACGAGTCTTGCATCATATAAAGCAGGGCTAAAATCATAATTTCTCACATAATGCCCATCATGCACAAACGACGTACATCCCATATCGGGAAATGTCATATTATAACCACTATACATTTTTATAATGGATTCATATGACTGTTCTAAACCAGAAGCTAACCCTTTTATCTCTTGCAAAAGATTTGGCGAAACATACTGTAATGCCTCTTGAGCCTTCCTTGCATTACAAGTAGCTGATAATGCAAGGAGCAGTTCTTCTTGTACTAAATGAGCAGATGATTGTATTTCCTTACTTTGTTGGAAACCCACGTCATAAGCATCTCCCATTAATGAAACTACGTTCACTACTAAATCTTCGTATTTTTTCATTTCCATACCTCCCATACTCCAATCGGATGTTAATATTATAGTAATCCTTCAAGTAACTGGAAGGTCAATGGTATCACTATACAAAAAATGCTAAAAAAGAAGTCGTCTTCCATATAGGAAGACAACTTTCAAAGTGACCATATCATTAATTTTAAGGTAAAGATAAATTATTTAAATATTGCCTTTAATTCTCTATTTGCAATTAGTTAAACAACTTATACCTATCATCTAAAGTTTTTCTTTTTCTTTAGACCTGAATGTTTTACAACACGTATCTGATGATTGACTTGCCGCCTCTTTAGACATATGCAACTCAAAATCAGAAGCAAACTCTGTATCATGTTTGTTATCGATACGTTTATCCATATCGATTGCTATCTTTTCAGCACCACAAAAATTACCTTTGGCATGGAAAACACAATTTGATACAGCACAGCTTACTTGAACATTCGGCATAACTATCCACCCCTTGTGATTGGTCTAGAAAAATATAGATAAGCATTAATCCATACTCTTCATTAAGTATTTTGTCCAATCCAAGCGTTTTTACAAGCAAAGCATGAAAATAACTTATTATTTATTTAAAATGGCTATCTTTAATTTTTACTGGAAGACCGAGTTTTATCTTGAGGCTGTAAAAATTTTGGGCGTTTATTGTATCCACTTGGAGCTGCACGTATTAAAGATTTTTTGATATCAGTCCAATTCAAATTTGCGCCAAGACTTAAGTACGGTACACCTAACACCCGTATATTCGCAACATAAATAAGAAGAAAGAATAGGGACAAAAAGAAACCAAATAAGCCAAAAAAAGCAGCCATTAAGACGACAAATAAACGGAAAACACTCATGGCCGTTACAAACGATTGATTTACAAGTGTATATGCTGCAATACTTGAAATAGCAATTACTACTATCATTGAAGGACTCGTTATGCCCGCCTTGATCGCCGCATCTCCGACAATTAAACCTCCCACAACGCTCATGGTTCCGCTCAAAAGAGATGGTAAGCGAAGACTTGCTTCGCGAAATAATTCAAACATAAATAACATTAGCAATATTTCTAGTATGGTAGGAAAAGGCAAACCGGTTCTTGATTGCACAACTGTTGCTAAAAGTAGTATGGGCATTTGCTCTTGATGATAGGTCGATAAGGCAAGCCAAAAACCTGGTGCAAGTATACTTATTGATATACCTACGATTCGTAGCAGTCGTTCTATAGAGCCTACAATAGCTGGATAATCATTATCTTCTCCTGATTTAAAGAGTAAAAAGATATTAGGGGGTGTTATGATTACATAGGACACTCCATCGACTAAAATAAGAATACGTCCTCTACTTAACGCTTGTACTGCAAAATCAGGTCGACCTGTATAGTCATGTAGTGGAAGAATTTTAGCGGTTTTGCCCACCCCATCCATCAATATATCGCCACTAATTACGACATCTGTATCAACTTTACGTAATTGCGTTTTAATTTCATCCACCATCGTTTTATTGGTAATGTCCTCCATATAAAGAACGGCTACTGTTGTTTTAGAGCGCCTACCAACTTCCACCGTTTCTACACTCAATGAATTAGTTGGTAGTCGCTTACGAATTAAAGCAATATTAATAAAAACATCTTCTATAAAATCGTCTCTCGGTCCTTTAATTACTAATTCATTTTTTGTTTCTTCAGGATTTCGATTAGGCTTATTAGAAATTTTACTAGAGAATAAAATTTTCTCCTTTTCAAAGTAAAGTAAGGCATATCCTGTATATACACGCGTAATAGCATCTTCTAAATCCGTTATTTTTTGAAGATTGGGAATGTGTAATTCATTTATTATTTGCTCTTCTAATAATGTTGTTGAAGCATCTTCGCACAAAGATTGGACTCGATTTATAATGACCTTATTCAATAATAACTGGTCGAACATTGATTCACATGTAATAAAATGAACACTATGCTGTTGAAAGGTATAAGTTTGAAATATCACGTCAGCAGAGCGTTGAAATAGTTCTTTCAACGTTTTCAATTCCATATTTCGATTCATTGATTGAATATTCCTCATCTCCTACTGAACTCGATTCAAACAAAATATAGTACTAACGCATATACAATATTTTTCCCAATGTCCAACAAATTATGCAGCAATTATCCTTGTCACTTATACATTATGTGATTATAATTTAGCCAATCATTTTCTGTAAATTCGCCATTTCAATAGCTGATATTGCCGCTTCATAGCCTTTATTACCAGATTTTGTCCCAGCGCGTTCAATTGCCTGCTCAATATTTTCAGTTGTGACAACACCAAAAATAACTGGTACGTTTGTAGCAAGAGAAACGTTTGCTATGCCTTTTGCTGCTTCGTTACAAACATAATCATAATGTGTTGTAGAGCCACGAATAACCGTACCAAGACCAATAATGGCATCATATTTTTTTGTTTCAGCTAGTTGTTTAGCGATAAATGGAATTTCAAATGCACCTGGTACCCAGGCAACATCAATTAACGCTTCGTCTACACCATGACGTTTTAGCCCATCTAATGTACCACTTAATAATTTACTTGTAATAAATTCATTGAATCGACCAACTACTACCGCTATTTTTAAATCACTGCCAATTAATTGTGCTTCAAATGTTTTTCCCATAAATTGATTCTCCTCGTTTACACTGTAAGTGAATTTTTTCCTTGCATTTGTTGACGGCGATAGGCTGCTAATGCATCAATCGAAATCATTTTTAATTTGTGTTTTTTCGCATATTTGACTAAGTCATCGAAGCGTAGCATTTCACCATCATCCCCCATGATTTCACAAATAACGCCTGCTTGTATGCTTTGGCAAAGCTTTGCTAAATCGATCGTAGCCTCCGTATGCCCTCTACGTTCTAAAACACCATTTTCCTTTGCTATAAGGGGAAATACATGCCCAGGTCTACGAAAATCTGTTGCTTGCGCTTGTGAGTCTAGCATTTTCTGAATCGTCAAAGCGCGTTCAAAGGCGCTAATGCCTGTTTTTGTATCTTTATAATCAATACTTACGGTAAATGCCGTTTGGTGATGGTCCGTATTATTTACGACCATTGGATGCAACGCTAATTGTTGTGCAAGACGCTGTGAAATTGGCGTACAAATAAGCCCTCTTCCATATGTGGCCATAAAGTTTATCGTTTCTGGTGACATAAACTCCGCAAGGGCAAGTAAATCCCCTTCATTTTCACGGTCTTCATCATCCACGACAACAATCATTTTGCCTTGTTTTAAATCTGCAATTGCTTCTTCAATTGAATGTAGCAAAATTGCCACCTCCTAATAAACTTTCATTTCCTGTACGTTCTATACTTTCAAAGACAGATTAAAACCCATGCTTCGCTAAGTAATCTTTTGTAATGGTCGGTGATTGCTGACCACGCAGTAGCTGTTGAATAATGTATTTACCAACTAAATCGGTTTCAATATTGACTGGTGATCCAACATTTTTTGTTCCTAATACTGTTTCCTTGTATGTGTGCGGAATAAGCGCTACGGTGACGCTGTTTTTTTCCACATGGAAGAGCGTTAAACTCGTTCCATCAATTGTGATTGAACCTTTAGGAATACAATAGCTAGTTATCTCCTCTGAAAGTTCTATATCAATGTATACTGCATTGGCCATTGGACGTTTGCGTACTATTTTTCCCACTCCGTCAACATGCCCTGAAACAAAATGACCACCAAAACGTCCGTTTGCAGGCATTGCACGCTCTAAATTTACTGCATTACCAACCCTGAGTTGCTGCAAATTTGTAGCTTTCACTGTTTCAGGCATTACGTCCATTGTCATTTCCTGCTCATTATAATGTGTAACTGTCAAACACACGCCATTGACAGCTATACTATCTCCAAGCTTCATGTCCGATACTATTTTTGGCGAAATAACAGTTATTTTCATACTTTGGCTATTGTTTTGCAAGGTTTTAATTGTACCAACATCCTCAATAATACCTGTAAACATTTTCCCACCTACTTTCTAATTTTAAATTTTGACCTGTAATTGCCTAAACGAGACAAATAAAAAACCCCATATAAAAATGGGGTTTGGGAGTTCTCATTCATAAGACGACACTAAATAAACCTAATGGCTATAAATTTTTCCACAGGTTACCATCTCATCGTTCTTCTCCCATCCAGACTATAACTGTCGGTTTTGGATTTGCACCAAATCAGCTTGCGCTCACGGACTTTGAATTGCTTCATCACCGCCGATTGGGAATTTCACCCTACCCCGAAGAACAGATTACTATTATATTTTTAACTAAATAAAAAACTCCCCAACGAATGCGATGGGAAGTGGTTTTGTATATAAGCGTAGCCAAATAGACCTTTTAAAATCCTATGAATTTAAAAAGCTTATACTATACCCTTCTCCCATCCAGACTGTAACTGTCGGTTTTGGATTTGCACCAAATCAGCTTGCGCTCACGGACTTTGAATTACTTCATCACCGCCGATTGGGAATTTCACCCTACCCTGAAGGATATGTTTATTTAGTTACTTCATACGATAACATTATTTTAATACATTATCCACTTAAAATTTTTTAATAGCTATTTTGTGTAGTTTAATTGCCTTGGCACAATCCAAATGTGCAAATTAAAACAACCAGTTAACAATTGAGCGTATTAAGGAGCTAGTGACTTTGGGGATAATTTAAAATTAGTAACGTCGAATGAAATTTTGAAGGATTCATAAATAAATACGCTCTTTTAGTAGAAGGTCGTTCAGTAGCCTTCATCTTAACTAAAAGAGCGTATTCTCTTTTTATTAAATGTAATTAGAACTCTTCGGCGAGTACTTCTTTCAGAAACATCCCCGTATAGGAATCCGATACTTTTGCCACTTGTTCCGGCGTTCCTTCAGCTACAAGCTTTCCACCTGCGGCTCCTCCTTCAGGTCCAATATCGATAACCCAATCAGATTCACGGATTAATTCTAGACTATGTTCGACGACGATAACGGTATTGCCCGCGCACACAAGTCTGTTTAATAAAGCATGTAGCAGTTTAATATCAGATGGATGAAGACCCGTCGTAGGTTCGTCCAATAAATAAAGCGTGTGGTTTTTGGATGCTTTACTTAATTCGTTTGCCAGCCTAATACGCTGTCCTTCACCGCCAGATAAAGTTTTGACCGATTGTCCCCATTGAAGATAACCCAACCCTACCTCACATAGCATTTCAATCATGCGTGAAATCTTTGTTTCCGATTTCAAAATTGGTAAGCTCTCCTCCACAGACATATTTAGCAAATCCGAAATGGAGTACCCTTCATATTTAACTTGCAACACTTCGTCAGTAAATCTTTTACCTTTGCAGTTTGTACATGTCACTTCTATATCTGCTAGGAAGTCCATATCTACTGATAGTACACCTAAACCTTGGCATGTTTCACATCGTCCACCCGGAGAGTTAAATGAGAAATGCTTTGAAGTTAAGTCTCTTTCTTTTGCTTCTGGTAATCCTGCAAACAATTTGCGGAGGTGCGTAAAGACATCCGTATAGGTAGCGACATTAGAGCGCTGTACTCTTCCCATTGGCGATTGGTCAAAAATAACGATATTTTCGATATGTTCTAACCCACTAATTTCCTTACAACCTGTTTGGGCAAGGTTTTTCGATTTTCCTTGCGCAAGAATGTCGAAAACAAGCGTGGATTTCCCCGAACCTGAAACGCCTGTTACTGACACGAGACAGCCCAATGGAATAGAAACAGTAGGGATGTCGACATTTCGAAGTTTTGCTTGTTGAATAGTGATATGTTGTCCATTTCCCTCCCTACGAACTCGAACAGGAGAAGGGGAACATTCTTCTACTAGATAAGCTCCAGTCACTGATTGCCCATTTAACATTAAATCATCCAGACTGCCTTCACCTACAACAGTACCACCATGTATTCCCGCACCAGGACCAATATCAATGATATGATCTGCAGCATGCATCATCTCAACATCATGCTCGATAACTAGTACAGTATTACCTAAATCACGTAATTGCTGAAGCACTCGAATGAGACCTGCTGTATCCTTTGCATGAAGACCAGTTGTCGGTTCATCCAAAATATACAGAACGCCAGTTAAAGCGGAACCAAGTATGGTAGCAAGTCGTAAACGTTGCGTTTCTCCTCCTGACAATGATACCGTCTGACGGTTTAATGAAAGGTACCCAAGTCCAACATCGATAAGCCGCTGAAGTGTTGTTAACATATCCTCGATAATAGGCACCAATAAATGATGACTTGCTTCAGGGAACGCCGTCTGCAAGCTATTCGTCCATTCCAATACATCTTCAAGTGACCACTCTGATACGTCCGAAATTGTTGCGTCCGCTACCTTAACTTGACGCACTTCTTTCTTTAAGCGTGCACCAAGGCAATCTGGGCAAAGTTGTTCATGAAAGAAACTTCCTTCTTTTTCTTTAGCTCCTGATTCCCCCTCTTTCTCCTTATAACGTCTCCATAAGCTCGGTATGACTCCTTCAAACTTTGTTCCTGCGGCCGGTTTACTATTTGGATAGTGACGTTTAAATTCCTCGCTCTCGACACCATAATATAATAAATCTCGCTGAACATCATCGTAATCTTTTAATGGTAGATCAGGGTCAAATTCAAAGCCATAATGCTTTCCTGCTGCCACTAAAATACGCATTTGAATGTCACGATGGACCCCCTTAAGGGATGCTACGCCTCCTTCGCGTAAGCTAAGCTCAGGATTAAAAACCATCGCCTCATTTATACTCGCCACATGACCAAGGCCGCTACAAGTTTCACAAGCACCTTCTGGCTTGTTAAAAGAAAAATGTAACATACCTAACTTCGCTTGCTGTTCATGACAATTTGGACAACTAATGATTTGATTATCTATTTCCTCATCTTCCTCTACGAACGCTTCTGTTGGTTCAAAAGAAGCAGGAATACTTACATGACATGAAGTACAAACTTGTTCACCAAGTCTGGCAAAGATAAAACGGATATACTTATAAATTTCTGTTACTGTTCCTACCGTTGAACGTGGATTTCGATTCGTAACATGCTGCCCAACACTGATTGACGGTGACAGTCCTCGAATAAACTCAACCTTAGGCTTGCTAATCGCATTAGCCATCATTCCCATAGAATCTAAATACTGTCTCTGGCATTCCCGCTGAAGCGTATCCATAGCTAACGTTGATTTCCCTGAGCCAGACGGTCCAGTCAGTACTACTAGCTTATATTTAGGTATGGAAAGCGACACTTTCTTCAAATTATTTTCCCAAGCACCTTTAATAAAAATGGTCTCTTTCATCATTGTCCTCCTGAACATCGTACGACTTATTAGTATCATCAATAGCTTAAATTCTTACTATATTTTATTTAGTTTTCCCTGTTGTCTTTTTCAGCTGTAACAATCACTCGGGAGTTCCCCATCATGAAAACGAAAATGGCTGCAATAACAATAGGAATGAGCGCAAGAAGAAATACATGTGTAACAGAGTTAGACATAGCATTCACAATAATATCAAGAATGTTTGCAGGGATATTCTCGCGTACACTAGGTTCAAAAATTTCTCTCATATCGCCAACATCAAACATTGCAGAATTTGAGCCTTGCCCCATATTTTTAAAACCTTCCGTTAGCTTACTAGCAAATACATTGTTTTGAATTGTTCCAAAAATTGTAATTCCCATCGTCATACCTAGCGTACGCAGAAACGAATTGGTTGAATTCGCCGTACCCCGATAACGAGCATCTAAATTATGCTGTGAAGCGGTCGGTAGTAATGAGAAGGAGAAGCCCATGCCAAAGCCTACGAGAATCATATACAGCGTAAGAAGTATTCGAGCCGTATCTGGCGTAAGTGTGCTTAGTAAAAACATACCTACAAAATAAGATATAACTGAAATAACCATTAAGTTTCGATAGCTTATTTTCGTTAAGAAAATACCACCAAAAGCACTTCCTGCCACGGACCCCAACATCATTGGCATCAGAATTAGCCCTGCATTCGTTGCGGAAGCACCATATACAGCCTGCACATAAATCGGTATATATACTGTTAAAATAATAAAAGTACCGCCATATAAGAAAGCTAACATTTGCGAAGAGGCAAATAAACGACGTTTAAATAAGAAGAAAGGAAGTATTGGTTCTTCTGCTTTCAGCTCTACAAAAAAGAACACAATAAAGAACACAGCAAAACTGATAAATAATGAAATTATCGGTGCTGAATTCCAATCGAACTGTTTACCTCCTAGCTCCAATGCAAACATAAGACTGATAACAGCCAATACAAGTGTCGCCGCTCCCCACCAATCGATTTTCTGCTTTGTAAGCACCGGAGATTCCTTGTAATTTTTTATAATTAAAATTAATGAAACGATACCGATTGGCAGGTTAATATAAAAAACCCATTCCCAACCAAAATGGTCTGTAATATAAGCACCGAGAAGTGGTCCTACGACACTTGCGATACCGAATACAGCGCCGAGTAGCCCTACCATTTTCCCCCGTTTTTCTGGTGGAAAGATGTCAAATACAATTGTAAATGCGATTGGCATTAGCGCACCTGCACCAATCCCTTGAATCGCGCGAAAAATGCTAAGTTGCTCAATTGTATGAGCGAAACCGCAAAGAGCCGAACCAAGTAAAAACACACCTAGACCAAAAATAAAAAATCTTTTTCTTCCATACATATCGGATAACTTACCAAAAATAGGCATACCAGCCATTGTTGTTACCATATAAGCAGAAGTAACCCAAACAAATTTATCCATGCCTCCAAGTTGCGATACGATTGTTCCCATTGCAGTCGCAACAATTGTATTGTCAATTGCTGACATAAAAATGGCAAGAAGTAAACCTGCCACAACCAACTTTGTATTACTATTACTTTTCGATGCTTCCATCTAGAAACCCCTTTACAAATTATTAATACCTTCGCTAGAATGAACACGTAAACAATTACACACCCATCAAATATCTTGACCATCTAATATCTCGACCATCTAATATCTCGACCATCAAGATATTAATAGTCTAAAAGGAGGCTTATCTTTTGTCAAGCAATCAAGAAAATCAAATGACTGATCCACGTGAACATTTCACTTCACTTATGCGCGGGCTAGGTACTCGCACAATATTACACCAGCAAAATGTGGCTGCATCTCTTGGGCTATACAATAATGATTTTATTTCTTTGGATATTTTACGTGAAACCGGTCCAATTACTGCCGGAGAGCTTTCAAAAAAAACAGGCCTTGCTACAGGCAGCATTACGGCATTAGTTGATCGCCTTGAAAAAATCGGTTACGTGCGTAGAGAAAATGATCCTAATGATCGTCGCAGGGTCATTATAGTCCCAGAATATGAATCGAGAGAAGAAATCCGTCATACCTATGAGTCGCTTCACCAAGCCATGCTTCAACTAGCTTCATCCTACAAGCAAGAAGAGCTTGCTCTCATTTCACAGTTTTTACAAAACGCAAGTACAGTACTAGAAGAGCAAATACAACTTCTCAGCTCTTCTACACAAAGTAAATCTTCACCAAAATCTATACGTTAAAAAAAAAAACAGGACGTTATCCCGATTGTGAAATGATTGTGGTTATCGTCCTTTTTTCTTTTCTAAATCCTCCTTCGGCAACCTCACTCCTTTTAATAGAGACAGTGGCGGGACAACTCCATGTTATCTAGTATTCGCATAATGATGAATGTATAATGTACGCCATTCCTATAACACGGACACATTTTTTGTATAGCTTGTCACTCCCCTCCCAGATCCATAACAGACAGACAACAACAATCATCTGAATGTTTTTACATATTCAGTACGATGACTAAAAATGATACGTGCAAATCAACTTATTTAAAACTAAATATTCAATGGAAAGCACAGGCAAACCATCATAGACGGCATGCTCCTTTATCGTAAAAGGAAACCTTAATTGGTAAAGAGCGTTACTTCCTACGTGACTACTTTTGACCAGCCTTGACATAGAAAAATAGGAATGTTATTGTGAGTCATTGTTCAACGCAGCTTCTGTACAACGGACACTTCACTTGCTACGAACATAGTCAAATTCCCCTCATTGGAGGTTTTTTTATGTTTACTATTATTTCTAATAAAAAACGGATATTATTCTATATCCTATTAGTACTGTGCTTTGTGGCTTCCTTTTTATTTGTTTCTCACAATGAATCCTTTTATGAGCGGCCAATTGCAGAAGTGATAAAAACAGAGTTGGAAGATTCAACACCTGTATCAGATATGTATAGTAATGACGATCAGTTATTTATGCAGCAAATAACTGCATTAGTGATAAATGGAGAGGACAAAGGACAACTTATATATTTAACAAATGAGTATTCTTCCTCTGGTGCTTTTGATCATGAATACAAGGTCGGAAACAAACTTTTCGTTTCCATAAAGGAAGACAATGCTCAAAAAGGGCAATTATCAGGTTCAATTTTAGACGTAAAACGCGATCAATACGTGTTAATAGTTGCATGGATTTTTATATTCGCCTTATTAATTGTTGGTAAAAGACAGGGGCTATTTTCCATAGTTAGTTTGATTGTTAATGCACTTATATTATCATTTGCATTGGATTTATATGTAAAGCATGCTAACGTCAGCTTGTTGTTCGTTAGCGGTGTATGTGTTCTGCTATTTACTGGTGTTTCGTTGATACTCATAAATGGTTTAAATGAAAAAACCTATGCGGCAATGCTGGCAACACTTTTAGGAACTTTCATTTCATTACTTATTAGCTTTTTCGTATTGTGGATTACATCTGAAAATGGCCTTCGATACGAGGAAATGCAATTTCTAACGCGTCCTTATCGTATGGTTTTTATGGCTGGTTTATTTATTGGGGCATTAGGAGCTGTAATGGATGTGTCAATTACCATGGCTTCTTCCATGTTTGCTTTATATGAACAAGATCCATCAATTTCTGATAAAGCATTAAAAGTTTCAGGGCTTGATATTGGAAAAGATGTGATGGGGACAATTACGAGTATTTTGTTTTTTGTGTATATATGTGGTTCCATTCCTATGCTTATTTTATATTTAAAAAATTCGTCTACGCTAGGGCTAACACTTTCCATGAATCTTTCATTAGAATTAGCTCGCGCTTTAGCAGGTGGTATTGGCGTTGTATTAACAATCCCCATCAGTCTTTATACTTCTATTTTTTTCATTAAACGAAAGAGGGTAAATTGATATGAATGTATTAGTGTGGCTAGCAGCCATTTTATTTATATTAATGATCGTTATTGGTGGAAAAAAAGGGGTACGCTCTTTTCTTTCTCTATTTTTAAATTTCGGGGTGCTCTTTGTAACGATTTTTTTAATGACTAATCCTAAGAACAGCCCTATTGTTTTAACGTTTATTGCCTGCACAATCATTAGTTGGATTAGCCTATTTTATATAAATGAAAAGAACAGCAAAACCATCACCGCATTTATTTCGACGATGATTACGATTGTGATACTTCTCTTTTTTATTGTGGTTGTCACTGGGAAGTCTATGATTCAAGGATTTGGAGAAGAATCTACAGAGGAAATTAGTATCTTTTCACTTTATATTGGTGTTAACTTTGTTCAAATTGGCGCTTCTGTAATTATTATGAGTACAATTGGAGCCATTTTAGACGTCGCCATTTCCATTGCTTCGTCTATGCATGAAATTTTTCACCACAACCCTCTCATTAGCAGAAAAAAATTATTCACATCAGGCTTAAGCATTGGGAAAGATATTTTAGGAACAGATACAAATACGCTATTTTTCGCTTTTTTCGGTGGATATTTAGGTCTTTTAATATGGTTTAAAGATTTAAACTACTCGATTGGCGAAATCATCAACTCTAAAGTGTTCAGCACTGAGCTTATCACCATTTTTTGTGCGGGAATCGGCATAGCTGCCATTATCCCCATCGCATCATCTGTTAATGCCTATTATTTAATTAAAACACGAGAAAAAGTAAGCGCACAAGAAAGTGCCAGTCACTCAAAGTGACTGGCACTATTTTTTTAAAAATTTTAATATCGTTGTTTTATGCTACCAAGCATACACATCTAAATGAACAATCATTACGATAACAAATAATGTAATCCAAAGAGCAAACTAACTAATGGTTTTGGACTAGTAGTCCACCTCTTTGTATATTAATCTTTATGATATTTCTTTTCTGAAATCCAATAGTGCGAAATAGTGATGGTTAAAGAAATCCATATGAAAGTAATTAACATATTGCCGTATAAATGCGAATCGACTGAACCCGTTATTAATACCATCATTGCATGTTGACTCATGCCTGCAGGATTTAATAAATCAATTATTGGATGTAATCCACTAATCATTTTAAAAATAAACAAGCAAACGATACTAATTAAAGCGATGACGCCCTGTCCATTAAAAATAGTGCTAACCATCGAAGTAAAGGAAATCATAAAAAGAACCCATAATTGATAAAAAACAATGGCTAGTATCATATCTAGAAATGAAATATTATTAAACAAGAAATTTACATATACGTAAGATACAACATATCCAAATGTCACACTAATAGCTACAAATGAGAAATTAGAAAAAAGCTTTCCACCGATATATGATCCTACTTTTACAGGTCTTGTTAGAATAAAATCAAGCATCCCATTTGCTTTATCTGACTGAATGATGCCCATCATAGAAATGACAACAATCATAATGCCCAACTGATCGAATTGTGACCCAAGAGTTGCGGCCATTACCTGCGCTCCATCCTGCTGGATCATTGAAGGGTCAATCGTAATGCCTTGATTTCCACCAAGCGCTGCTAAAATTGATGGTAAATAATATGTAACAACCGGTTGCGTTGCGCCTAAAAACATAAAAGCAAGAGGTAGCCAAATAACTTTAAAATCACGAAACATTTGTACATATTCTTTTTTAGTTAAAATATAAAAAGGCGTCATACGCTCACCACCATTTTTAAAAAGATTTCTTCTAACGTGTCGCTACTTCCAACTTCAAATCGAACAATATCTATCTTGTTTTCCAGAGCATCACGGATTAACATATCTTTATTTTTCTGAACATTTTCAAGGGTAACCTTCATTCTTTTTCCGCTTACTTCTACATTTTTCACATATGGAAGCTTTTCAATTAATTGCACCCAAAGCATATTTTCCGATGCAATTTCAAGATGAACAACCGATTCATTGTTATGCGTTAATAATTTATCTATTGTCGTATCTTCGATTTTCTTTCCTTGTTTCATGATGACAAATCGTTCACAGATTTCTTCTGCATCACCTAAAATGTGAGTTGATAATAAAATAGTTGTTTCATGTTTAATTTCTTGAATTAAATTTAAAACCTCTCTCCTACCTATTGGATCTAATGCCGAAACAGGCTCATCCATGACAATAAAAGATGGCTTATGTAAAAGCGTTTGGGCAATGCCCAATCTCTGCTTCATTCCCCCAGAAAACGTTTGGACTTTCTCATTTTGTTCGTTAAATAATCCAACTTTTGTTAATATTGCTGGTACTTCCTCAATAAGTTTATCTTTTGCTATCCCTGATAACTGTCCCATAAAGAAGAGTGTTTCTTTGGCTGTCATCCAATGGAAAAAGTCTGGGTATTGTGGAAGATAACCTATTTCTCTTTTCATATTAGAAATTTTTTTCCCATCTAAAAGTACTTCGCCTTTATCCGCATATAGAATGTCTGCAATGATTTTAATTAACGTAGACTTTCCAGCACCGTTTGGCCCTATGAGTCCTACACACTGACCAGTTTCAACTTCCATAGAAAAGTTATTGACTGCTGTCTTTGTTTTAAAGTTTTTCGTTACATCTTTAATTTCTAACTTCATAAGCTTTCTCTCCTTTTCGTCCAATAGTGAAATATAAAATTGGTCCAATTGTATTGAAAAATAAGATAACTATTGTCCATAAAAGAACATTTGCCCTTGTCTTACGATGCCGATACAAATCAAACAGTGCAATAAGAATAAGAATGAGTCCAACAACCATAAACGGTAATGCAATCTGTAGTACTGCCAACCAATCGATATCTTTCAACTCATTTAACCCGTAGTGAAGTTTCATTTAAAATTCTCCTTTTTATTTACATTATCATTACTGATAATGATAACAATAACACACATTTTTTGGAATTGCACCTGTTTTTTATTTAAACTTTATGTTAACATTCATTATTATCTATTTTGATAATATTATCAAAATAGATAATGTTTAACACTATCAAATACAATACTGTATAAAAGGAGTTAATACGGTGAATAAAGCTGAAATTTTAATGCACCCTGTAAGAATTAAAATTAGTCAAGCACTTATGCGGAACAAAGAAAATGGTTTAACGCCTCTTGAAATGGTGAGAATCATACAGGATGTTCCACAGGCAACACTTTATCGGCATATTCAATTGTTGCTTGATGCAGGGATTATCAAAATTATTAAAGAAAAAAAGGTCAGATCCGTCACGGAAAAATACTATGTTCTTAATGAAGATGCTGCTCGTCTGGATTCAAACGATTGGAAAACCACAAATATAGAGGATAAAATTAGTTATATATCCTATTATCAATTATCTTTATTGTCACAATATCAAGGTTATCTTTCTTCTTTGGAGAATAAGAGCTGTTCAGATGACCGTGCAACATTCTCTCTTTTAGAGTTAAACATTAAAGAAGAAGAATTTGAAAACTTTCAACGTGAGTTAAATAATTTAATGCTAAAGTACTATCAAAAAAATAGTAATGAAAACGTACTTACACGTACCATAGCTATCACTATTATCCCTGATAGCTATGCTTAAAATTAATAATATTGGGTGTTTCTTCAGCATTTGATAATGTGCTGCAATGGTTAAAAAGAAGAAATACCTACTAAGCAAATTTCAACCAAGTTTATTCATGAATAGATTGACGTTTATCTTAGGGGGAATACTATGTTGGAAATGAAGATAGATACGAGTAGCCAATTGCAAATCTATAAACAAGTCGTAAATCAAATTATTGAACATATTGCAAAAGGCCAAATTAAACACAATGATAGGCTTCCTTCTGTTCGAAATATGGCGAAAGATATAGGAATAAACATACATACAGTTTCTAAAAGCTATCATGAACTTGAGAAAAAAGGGATTATAAAGATGGAGAATCGAGTAAAGGCAAAAGTTATCGCTAGCTCAAGTCAAGTAGTAGACGAATCCCATTTACACAACCTTGAACTTTCTATAAAGACCATTATTATGGAAGCTTATGTAGCGGGATGTAGCAAGGAAAACATTAATCAATATATTACAAAAATTTTAGATGAATTGGATTAAATAATAATATGTCTTTTAAAGAGAGAGCTCTTTGTAATATGTATTGTAAATTTTTTTAGTGTATTGCAATTCTCTCTTACAGATTTTTTTATTATTTGCTAATATGCATTTTCCCCCGCTCTTCTTTTATCCACTAGGTCTTCTCCACCAAAAAACTCGTGATTTGTTTCTTTTTTCTGCATTCATGTCATTATGAACGAATGATTATATGTATTTAAAACATACATCTAGATAATAATGATAAATCCAACTACAACCTAAAGGAGAAAAAATACAATGAAACATATAATATTTGATTTTGATGGAACACTTGCAGATTCCACAGAAGTGCTCGCCTCTGTATGGAACATAATCGCGAAAAAATATGATTTTAAGGAAGTTCAGTTAGAGGATATTGATTCGCTAAAAAAAATATCAATTACTGAACGAAGTAAATTATTTAACTTCCCCCTCCGCAAGCTACCTATTATACTTCCTCAATTTTACCGATTATATCAACAGTCATTAAAAGAAGTTCATCTATTTCACGGTATGAAAGATGTATTAAAAGAAATTGAAAGCAAAGGTTATACAATCGCGATTATCTCCTCTAATTCAAAAGACAATATTTTGGAATTTTTAAACATGAATGGCATCAATCATGTCTCCGAAGTACTGTGCTCTAGCCATATTTTTGGAAAAGATAAAGTAATTAAAAAATATTTAAAAGAAGCGAACATCAAAAGATCCGACGTGTTATATGTTGGTGATGAGCAACGGGATATCATCGCATGCAAAAAAGTAGGTATTCCAATTATTTGGGTTGATTGGGGATATGACGCAATGGAGGTTATTCAATCAGAAGAGCCGGATTACAAAGTATTTTCTCCAGCAGAAATATTAAATATCATTTAAAGCAAGTAAAAAATTTCACATTTCCTTGCGCTCATAGCGTTTTCCGCTCAGCATATGGTACGCTGCAACTTGTTTGCGTAAAGGGGTCGCCTTCCTCTACGCCAATAACTAAATAACAGGCAACAAGATTAAATTTCTTGATGCCTGTTGTCGTCAAAGCTAACTACATGATTAGCTTTCTATTGAGTTGTAAGCTTTTTTAAAACCGCTTGGTATTTTTCTGATGTTCGCACTTCTACTGTTAAAAAATCTTTTCCATAGGTCGCCTTTATCAAAAATGGTACATCACTCGTGTTTTGAAACCTAAAATCTAATCCACCGTACGACACCGTTGCATCTCTACCCTTTGGGACGTAGCCTACATCTAATGAATGATGATGTCGCTCCACGAATTTTATAGGTAATTGATCGACAGCATTAAACAACGTTGAGGAAGTTTGGCAAATTCCCCCACCGATGCCCATGACAAGCTTTTTATTAATAATTTCAGGTGCGGGCTGATAGCCGTTTTCTTCATCTCTAGGTCCAACGACAGTATTAAAAGAAAAAGTATCTCCGCTCCCAACAATAACGTTATTGATGGCATTTGCTGAAAGCTCAATATTTTTGTTTCTTCCTGCATCTGATGAATTGAAGTATGTTGTATAAGAAGCCACAACAACATCCTCTAAATACGGTATGTCTTCAAGATAATAGCCACTTTCTGTAATATACAATGGCATTGCTACCTTGCCCCCCGTTGCAGATACAGCTAACACCCTTTCAACCAATTCACTTTCTTTTAAAATCATCAATGGACTGCCTTTAATAATTCCACCATTATCATCCAATTTGTCGAGTACCATTCGCTTATCTAAACCAACTACTGTATCTGTGCCTCTTGCTAACTGCTGTGCAAATTGCTCAATTTTCATTTTATACGATTCAGAGTCTGTTTCATAGCCTAGTTCCTGTGGTGATATGATGTGGATGATTTCCAAAGATTGTGGATCAACAATTTCAACCACTACAGGTCCAGCTTCCTGTTCCTTGTCCTCCGTGTACGTCACTGGCTGCTTTACATCGTCCATTTCCATTTGTTCGTTCTCTAATTTTTCTTGACAACCAGCCAAAGCAATAGCACATCCTAAACAAAGTACAGACATCAATCTCTTCAAGTTCAAACACCTACCTCTAACTTACTTACAGCAACATCTTATTCGACTAGTAAGGATAGTGTGTTTCTTTTCATGCATTTTTATTGGTCGTTGCTTAAATAATTCTATATAAACTATGGAGAACTAGGTTACTAACCAATCAATAGTAGTGTAATTTTTATTCATTTTACATAATCTAACCAATTAGAAAACTCTCCATAAAAATTTAGTAGATGCTCGCTTTTGAAGAGTGATGAATTGTTCAAAATTAAGTGTTCGTCATTTACTGTGTCGAGCACAGCCGTTTATCCGTAAAATCAATAATTTCCAATATTCTGAAATTGTCATTTCTCAAATCTACAGAAAGAGATATAGCAAATGACTTAACTGGTATAAACGTTAATGTAACTGTAGTGATTAAAACGACTGCAGAAAGGTAAATTGTTCCTAGTAAAAAATAAAATTTTATTCATAGTATTCTCATCCTTCCTTTCTTTAGAATGCATTCAATAAATTCATTTTAGAATAATTAGAATTCTGATTTGATTATAAAATATTATATTTTTTTATCAGTTTCAACATTTTTGTATGTTATTCTTCATTTTTTTACAAACGCCATCTACAGCAATTTCCTCTATTTAAAATCTACCTCTTTTTCTTTGATCTTTTGCCTTTCGACAATTCATTTTTAAACTTCTAACCTCTTTTATAAAACTATGAACTTGCATAAAGTCCCATGTTTCTACTATATATATAGAAAAAGTCAACGAACAAAGTTATGCTTAGGACTATTAACATTCGAAATAATGCTGAAGCTTGTAGTAAAATAAATTACATCATTATCCTAAATTTCGAAAAGGAGGTAGAAAAGATGCCTACTACACTATTATCTTCTAAATTAACGATTCCTCTCAACGCACCTGATTTAATTGAGCGAAAACAAATATTTGATCTTTTACGACTTCATACTTATAAAAAAGTAACGATTTTACGTGCTCCAGCAGGCTATGGGAAAACAACTGTCCTAAGCAGCTGGTTTAAAAATAGTAAGGAAGCTGTGGCTTGGGTTTCACTTGATGCTGCTGAAAATGATCCGATTCGTTATTGGACTTATGCTGTGCATGCCGTTGCCAAAGCTTATCAGTGCAATATAGATCAAATACTTGCGCCACTATTACATGCTCAAGACTTAGCAACACTTGAATTTTTTATTAATTCATTTTTGGAAGAACTCAATGCATTAGAAAAACCAATACATATTGTATTAGATGATTATCATGTAATTGATAACCCCACAATTCATCAACTTATGACTCAGTTCATAGAGTACTTACCTTCTGAGGCACATATATATATTGCGACTCGGACAGCCATTGCACTTCCTACTGCTAAATGGCGTGTGAAACAATGGCTACAAGAATTCAATGCGGATCATTTACGCTTTACATTGCAAGAAACTAAGCAATTTTTTTCCTGCAAACATGCAACTCCACTAAATCAACAACATTTACAAAATGTTTTAGACAAAACGGAAGGATGGGTAGCCGGATTATTGTTAACGCGCTTGGCGAATGAACAACAGGTGGACCCATTCAATCATATCGCACAGCCGTTTATTTCTGAGTTTCTATGGCAAGAAATTATTCAAAACCTTCCGACAACAACACAAAAGTTTCTCATACAGACATCTCTACTGCACGAGCTAGAACCTGCTATATGTGACCAGCTAACAAAGCAATCAAATAGTCTTGAACTATTAGAAAATTTAGAAGCAAAAGGTCTATTTATTATTCGTCTGCAATCAAAAAAGCCTGTTTTCCGCTACCATCATTTATTTGCTGAAGCTCTACAATTAGAACTAAACAAACAATATTCAGTTCAGCAAGTACAATCGATTGTCCAAGAAGTTGCTCATTCTATTTACAAGCAGGGAAATTATATTTCTGCTATTGAGCTAGCACTTAAATATGAGCAATATGAACAAGCAGCTTCATGGATAACAGAACATCTTGTACAGCTCTACGCTTCCGGACAAACGACAACATACATGAGATGGTTACATCAACTTCGGAGTGCTCACTATATCGCTCCATATGAAATGCTTGTTATCGGTTTCCTAACTTCTATTACAACAATGGACACAAAAATAGCTACTTCCCTTATGGAGGAGCTTGAAATACGACAACATGTAGAACATTGGATGGAGCAAGAAGAGCATGCTGCGATGGCGTATATATATGAAAGTGCTAAGGCATATGCTATTGTCGCTTCTGGTGGGAATTTACAGTTAGTTGAAGAAATTATGCGCAATCTGCTTGCTAAAGGTCCTGCTCCTTCACGTTGGGATAACGTTCCGATTCCTTATAATATTTTCGAATACAAACTTTCTCGCACTAGTATCGGCTCAAAAGGGAAACTTCAAATAATGGAAGATGGCGAAGCTGTTGGTAAACTTTTTCGAGAAACATCGTTACAAACTGCAAATGTTACAGCATTTAGCTATGGGGTCGCCGCTGAATCTTTATACGAACGAAGTTTAATAGAATATGCTCAAAAGGAGCTTGAAATCGCCATTGGTTTAGGTCATCACCATCAAGATCCTGGTTTATTTATTCCTATGTATTTATTAAAAGCAAAAATTTACACACATCAACAACAAGCAAATACAGCCCGTGCAATGCTTGCACAAATATTAGAAGATGTTTCGGAAAAACATTGGCGAACTTCCATTCAAATTATGCAAGCTTATTGCTTTATAGTTGATGGAGATAGTCGAAATGCAGAGATGCTGTTACAGGCAACAAAAACGAAGCAACCATTTTGGCAGTTAGTTTATGCTCGTTTACTGTTATTAAAGGGCGAGCTAAACGATGCATTACCTGTCGTCATTCAAGTTAAAACGAAGGCTCAGCAAGATGAGCAAATTGCAACGATTATAGAAGCGACAGTGCTAGAGGCTATTTGCCAGCATCGTTTTGGAAACACGCCTATCGCACTGGACATTTTACATGAAGTGTTACAATTAGCAGCAAAATATTATTATGTTCGGACGTTATTAGATGAGAAGGATCTACTCCCCCTTCTAGAGCAATATTTTCAATTAGAAACGTATGCATTAAAGTGGAATCCTTACCCAGATTATTATTTCAATTATCTTCAAAGTTGCACAACAAGTGTAGTTCGTAGCGAAATATTGACACCACGTGAAATGGAATTACTCGATCTTTTAGCCAATGGTGTCACCAATCGAGAAATTGCGAAGCTGCTGAATTTATCAGATGGAACCGTTCGCGTTTATTTATCTACTATTTATCAAAAACTAGGTGTCAAATCCCGCACACAGGCAATCCTCCACTCAAAAAAGTAAATATGAAAACGAGCATCTGACAGCTAGTGATTGTTGTTAGTTGCTCTTTTTAGTTTTAATTAAGATATTTGGCAAAACAATGAATATTCATCTTAATAGTAAGGGTGCTAGAATTATAGTGGACAAATATGCAGATTGATCAACATTTATTGACTAATAATAGTGAGTAAACTAGTTAATGTACAAAAAAGAACTGCTCCCGATACGTTGGAACAGTTCTTTTATGTTATTTTTGTATAAACATTTGAGACCAGTAGTTACCATCTTTCACAAAGCCTACACCGATATGTGTATAGTTTTTGTTTAAAATATTTGCTCGGTGTCCTTCACTATTCATCCAAGCATTTACGACTTCAGTAGCTGATTTTTGACCTTTGGCAATATTTTCTCCAGCTGATTTATACGTAATACCGAAGTTTTTCATCATTGTAAATGGTGTGCCATATGTTGGACTTGTATGATCGAAGTAGTTTTTATCATGCATGTCTTGAGATTTGTATTTTGCTACTCTTGAAAGCTCCCAATCTTCTTTTAATGCTGGAAGACCAGCTTTTGCTCGTTCTGCATTGACAAGTTTAACTACTTCTTGTTCTACAGATGCTTGCTCATTAGTTGGAATGTTAATTTTTTGTCCTATGTTAATTTGATCAGGATTTGCTAGTTGAGGATTTGCATCAATTAGCTCCTGTACGCCTGTTTGAGTGTTTACGGCAATTTTCCAAAGTGAATCACCTGCTACTACTGTATATGAATCAGCTGCCATTGCGCTGATCGGTACTAATAAGGATACCGATAATACGGATGCCATCGCGACTTTTTTTACTTTTTTAAACATGTAATTCATTCCTTCCTGTTTTGCTCTATATTCATGGTAAATAGTTTTGCAACATAATTCATCACTAAATATTTGGAAGGATTTTTACAGTTGTATTACATCTGAAATAATTGACGAATAGATTGCCAGATTAACAGTCTTTTTTCTCTACTTTTTAGTAATAAATTTGAAATATAGTTGTAACAGGAATAAATTACTATAAGATTTTTAGTAGAAATGATACCTTTTCATTCATTTAAAACCCAATAAATAGAAAATAAATTGTTTTAATGCCTAATTGTTTGAGTGCCTGACACTCGCATAGGCATACACCTAGCATCATATCAGCTTCTTAAAGCGTAAAAATCCACTTCGCTTTCCGTGGGCACGTTGTAAGTCGCAACCCTCGCGTACGCGCGGTTTGTTGCGTCTTACATTTCGTGCGTTCCCACAGGAGTCTTCGTGGATTTTTACTTGGTTATTCAAAATTGTTTGAGTGCCTGGCACTTTGCAAAGACACCATCCATATCGTTACCTTCTAATTGTTTGGGTGCCTGACACTCGCATAGGCATACACCTAGCATCATATCAGCTTCTTAAAGCGTAAAAATCCACTTCGCTTTCCGCGGGCACGTTGTAAGTCGCAACCCTCGCGTACGCGCGGTTTGTTGCGTCTTACATTTCGTGCGTTCCCACAGGAGTCTTCGTGTTATTCAAAATTGTTTGAGTGCCTGGCACTTTGAAGTCATCTCGGTAAACCCTACTGGCTATACCCATGAAAATTCAGAATTGTTTAAGTGACTGGCACTTTTATTTATTTATCTTTGAAATTGTCGTATCTTCTATGAAGGTTGTTGTATTGAATAAAAATAGCACATCTTCAATACTATTTTCAGTCATATACTGCGTTATATTACCGTTATAGTAGCGCAGGTCGATGACATGTATTTCAGGGATATGATTTGTCAAAAATGGAATGACGTTATGAGCATAAGAGTCTTTGATGACTAAAAGCTTCTGTTGTTCTATCTGCTGTGGGTCAAGTTTTGTCGTAAGCTTCAGAAGCGCATGTACTCCACCTAAGAAATAAGAATATTGATCCTTTTTCTTTAGAAAGCTTGTATCATACATTGTAGTGAAGGTTTGATTAGAATCTGCGATATACATCTCTGTTTTTGCTTGCTTACGTGGAATATAAGCTTGAATTTGATCAGGCGTTACATTCGTAAATTGACTTCGAGTATGATAGCTTCCAAGAAATGAATTACTAACGTTTTTAATTAAAAAATCGCTCTGTGAAAGAGGCTCCCACCCCATTTGCTTTGCATACGCAACATATGCTAAATACGCTCCATATGTCGTCCAATGATGGTCAGTACGGTAGTAAATTGTTTCAGATGCATGTGGCTCTAAAAAAACAAAACCATTGATAAACGTTAAGTCATTGTGCAGCTGCTCTTCTATCAATTGATTGACTTTTTTTTGAGGATACGCTGGTGCTAACAACGGTAAGCGCTCTGGATAAAGACCAATTGATGTCGGTGCAAGCAAAAATGTCATGTTCACTTTTGGATGCTTATAGGTAAATTGCTTTACTACATTTATATCTTGTTGCACTTTCGTATTATCCGGTTTTGTAAACTTGTCGAATAAATAGCCGTCTTTCCCTTGATAGATGTCATTATTTTCTTGTTGCAAGCGGCCTTTTTCCGTGGCTGATTTCAACCACAACCATTTGTCCCGAAATGGGAAATGGTCTGTAACAAAACGCTCCGCTTCCTCGGCATACTTTTTCGATACTACATCATCCCATGATAAATGTGGTGCTGCTTGTAAATACCTATTTTCCAGTTCAGAGAAGCGGTGATGAGGCAAAATGAAAAATAGTAGAGCAAAGAACAGCATCGTACCGACAAAACCAAAAACTAATAATCGCTCTGCATTTTGCTTCAAATTTGGCTACCTCCTTAAAAACGAAAATATAAAAATGGATTAAACGTAGCGTCGACTAAATAAGCTACAGAAAGAAAATATAATAAGCCATACCAAGCAATATGGAAATATGATAACTCACTCGTTTTCTTCCATAATTTCATCGGTATTGAGGCAATGATTAACACTAGTATTAGCACTATATTCGTATAAAAATAGTACCCAGTGTCATTATTCCAAAGTGATTGACCATTAAATCCGAACATGGCAGCCAAATATTTTCCTATTAAAGACGGTTGATCGAAGGCGAACAACACCCAACCAATTAAAATAAGGAAGATTGCGTATAAATGTCTTGTCCAACGAGGTAGACGAGAAAGTAACGATAGCCCCCACCATTTTTCAACAATAAGGATAACGCCGAAATACAGCCCCCACCATATAAAATTCCAACTCGCTCCATGCCAAAAGCCTGTAAGTAGCCAAACGATTAAAATGTTACGCATTTGTTTGGCTAACCCTCTACGATTGCCACCAAGTGGGATGTATACATAATCTCGGAACCAGCTGCTCAGTGAAATATGCCACCTTCTCCAAAAGTCAGTAATGCTTTGGGCAATATAAGGCTTGTTAAAATTTTCATTAAATCGAAAACCAAACATCAAGCCAAGTCCAATTGCCATATCAGAATAACCGCTAAAATCAAAATAAATTTGGAAGGCAAAAGCAATAATTCCTAACCAAGCTGTCAACATAGGCATCGTTTCAACATTCGAGCTAGAAATCGTATCCCAAAGTAAGCCTATATTATTTGCAAGTAGCACCTTTTTAGCTAAGCCAATAACAAAGCGCTGCACACCTTCAGCAAACATACTTAAACTTTCTGCACGATGCTGGAGTTGTTGGGCAATCGTATTATATGTCACGATTGGGCCAGCCACTAATTGTGGGAACAGTGCGACAAACGTACCGAAATCAATCCAGTTCCGCTGTGCTTTAGCTGTTCCCCTGTAGACGTCTATAATATAAGACATTGATTGGAACGTATAAAAGGATATGCCGATTGGCAAAGGAAGTTCTGTTAACGGAATATCCGTGCCAAGTAACGCATTCACATTGTGAATAAGAAAATCTGCGTATTTAAAATAAGATAACAGCATTAAATTGACGATAATAGAGCATACAACAATGCCCTTTCTTTTTACTGATGACATATTTGGCTTATCTAATAACAAACCGAAAGTATAATCTGTCAGCGTAGACACTAGCATAATAACGATATAAACTGGTTCGCCCCATGCATAAAAAATTAAACTCATTAAAAATAAAATTAAATTTCTAATTTTTCGTGGCGAGCAATAATAAAGCGTTAGCACTATTGGCAAAAATACGAATAGAAAGAGCAGGCTACTAAATACCATGTGCTATTTTGTTTCAAAGAAGCTATTGTAAACTTTTATCAACTCGTCGGCACTATCAGAAATCACTAGTAGCACATAATTTCCCTTTGTAATTAGTTTGTAGTTTTTAGCATTTTCGTATTGATCTGGTAAATATTGTTCAAATGGTTTTTGAACATTTTCTGCTCGTTGTTTTACTGCCGCTTCGATGTCTGGGATATCCTTAGCGTCCTTTACTTTGAATATAGCAATTTCATTTGATTTAACATTCATCATTGGGATTCGTACTGAATAATCCGCAAGCTTTGCTGCATCAATATTGTATAAATCCTTTAATTCTTCTGCAGATAATTCTATTAAAACAGGTTGCTCCACCTTTTCTAACATTTGGTCTGCCATTTCCTTTGCAGACTGTTTTACTTCAATTGTTGCCTCTTTATCTCCTGAGCAAGCCGAAATTACCATGGCAAGCATAGCCGTTAATAATATCATTATTGTTTTTTTCATGTTAAAAACTCCTTTTTTATTGTGATTCAATGGGAGTAGACGTGGATCATCTACTTACGTTACATAAAAAAATTTTTTCTTTCGTATTTTTTTGCTTTTTGTAAAATAATTATACTTTTTTTAACAGGAAATACTTACCTCTATCCATTTATCTATGTAAAAATATCCACAAAAAATGGTATATCGAAATGTTTCCGATGTACCATTTTTATGTTTAAATTCATTTTCTCGATAATCGATAAACTAAAGCAATATACAGTAAATCGTACATTAAGGTTGCCATAGAGGTAATGGTAATGAATGGGGTTCTAAAATAAATAAAGAAACCAACGGCAGCAAATAACGTCCCAATCATTTTACAAACCGCAATGGACATAGATTGTCCGGCTAAACTTCCCCTACCAAGTAATAAACCGATAAATAGTCCAGACATCATTAAATTTTGTACAAATGCTGCATATTTCCCTTCCATATCATGTAGTTCTTGTGAGAGTGAAATAATGATTAAAAAGCTTACGGTAAGTGTAAAGAGGAATGATGTGTAAAAAAGTTTAGATGAAATCGTTTTTTTATATTCATTGCGCCCATATATTAAATATTGCCACATAATGACAAGGTCGAGTACAAACCATATAAACGAAATAACACTTTGTAAATCATTTTGCGGATAAATAAATGTAAAGATAAATTCCCATGAAATATTGGCACATATTGCAACCATTGGCATACCATATTTCTCATCTTTGAAACTTCGTTTAATAATAAGTATGTATGTCAAAATCCAAAATAATCCCATGCCTAATTGGCAAATAAATAGAAAATAATATTGACTCATAAACACGCTCCTTTTTAATTTGCTTGATAGAATGCAACCTCTTCTTTGTTACTGTATGACTAGTAATGAATCTATTATGTCAGTTGGAAGAGGTACAATTTTATACAAGTAAAATATAGCGCTCCAGTCAATTAGCCTGTAAGTTAAGATGCACGTTGCATAAGCTATACATTGGCAATTCAATTCGATATAGTTAAACGGGGTGATGATATGAAAACTAAAATTTATTACAACAATGAGCAGTTCATAGCAGGAACTACCTTAAAAGATAGTACGGAACTCGAGCAAAACAATATGGCACTACACATTTGCACCAGCCCAGATGATGTAGTAATCAATCGAAAAAATTTAGCGGCAACCTTACACTGTGATGTAAATGATTTTATTTGTACGCAACAAACACATAGTGCTAATTTTCATCGAGCGACGTTCGCCGATAAAGGGTTAGGGGCACTACAACAAGATACAGCCATTGCGAACACCGATGCGCTTTACACTTTTGAAAAAGATTTAATGCTATGTAGTTTTACGGCTGATTGTGTACCTGTCATTTTTTATAATAATCGTCATGGTGTTATCGGTGTTATTCATTCTGGCTGGCAAGGGACAGTCAAGGAAGTGACAGTCAAACTCTTCCAGCATTTAATAGAGACAGAGCAATGTAGCCCTCAAGATTTCTACGTGCAAATCGGCATGGCTCTTAGCCAACAGAAATTTGAGGTAGATGCCGATGTCTACGAACAATTTAATCGTCTAGGCTATGCAGATGATTTTATGTATTACAATGCACAAACAAATAAGTATCACATTGATAACCAACAAACTGTGAAAAAGCAATGTGAGCTTGCAGGCATTCCTTCACATCAAATTACAATTGATAATACGTGCACGTTTCTTAGTGACGAAGGTTTCTCCTACCGTCAAGATAAACAGTGTGGCAGACATTTGAGCTTTATCATGCGAAAATCATAAGGATCATATACCACTAACATGCAAAAAGGCAATTTATCACAATTTTAATAATGATAAATTGCCTTTCCTTCTATATGGTTATTTCACATATCCTCATTTTTTAAACTGCACAGAAAATGGCTATCCTATATAACATGTCCCTTGGTTTTCAAGTTCATTATTGTATAGGAGGAATAATTATTTATATTCCATATATTATTTTACTTAGCTTGCTCATCTCGTTATTGAATATATTTGATGGTTTTGCGACACACTTTGGGTTACTTTACAATAAAATTGAAGAGTTAAACCCGATTATGAACTTTTTATGGGTTTCAAGTCCTGCGTTGTTTTTAGCAGTGAAAATGATGCTGTCATTATCCATTTCCTATCTTTCCTATTTAGTTTATAGACTGAGCGGTACTCGTTTTCAAAAACTTTACACGATCTGTTTATCGGGAATTCTCATCCTTTACTTAGCTATTTTTAGCATGCATTTGTATTGGTTAGCAGTTCTTTAAAACGATCGCCATTTTGCTTTATAGAAAGATGCTTATTTTAATGTTCCCGTACTAATGATTGATGTTTTCACATGAACATCGATTGCTACTTTACTAACGATTTCCCTCTTCTTTTCAGTTGTCCATTTTCCGTAATAGTACATACGGAAATATTCACTTATACCACTTGGATCTACTTGCCATTCATTAAGTTTTTCTAAAAATTTTTTAATATCTTGCTCCAACTCTTTATTTACATCTTTTTCTAATTCCGCTAAACTTTCCGTTGTAAATAAATCGTTTTCTCTTTCGCCTTTGTACTCACTTAATGTTCCTTTTATCTCTATTGATATAGTGAGCTTTGGTGAAGTCATACTTTTATTGCTCTTTATGTGCACATCATTTTCAACTAAGTCAATTAATAGTTTTTCTTTGCCATGTCCCTGTTCCATCGTAATATCCAATGGGGCAAGGTTTTTTCTTCCCTGTATTGCTTGAATAATAAGTGCCTCTTTTGGATTTATTAATTCAAACATTTGGTTACCTCTAAACACGGCAATTCCTTTTATTTCAATTTTATCGCTATTTTTATCTACAAACGGAATAATAGGATCAAACACAGGATTGGTAATCGTATACATAAAATCGTGAATGTTTGTATTAGGATTAAATGCTGTATTAATGCTTGGTTCCAATAAATCGTTTAAATAAAAGTTAATATTCGGTTTATCCGGATAATTATATTTCAGCATATCTTCTCCCTTTTCCTTCACAATCGCAATAAGTACTTTATTACCAACTTCCGCATTTCGGTATAAATGTTGAATCACTTTTCGCACATTACCCTGACGCGCAAACTCCTCATTAAACAACACAACACGTAATTGATTAAAAACAATTTTTTTGTCTGAAAGCTTTTCTATTTCGACAATTCCATTAGATACGAGGTCCGTGACGACCGTAAAAGTCTGTGTACTACGTTGCGCTTCAGGTGAATATTGAGGAATTGCGACGGTTAATTTCATGCTGTCCTTATCTATATAATCAAAGGCGATAATACCAACCATACCGACATCTTCCAGTGGTACTTTTTGTTCTCTTTCTGCGCAAGCAGCCAAAAATAAAAGCTGTAAAAAAAGCATCAGACGAAGAAGTTTTCTGCTCATAATTGCACCTGCTTCTTTTTTCGAAGTGCATAAACCATCATTAATAAAATGGGCCATAAAATTAACATATAGGCAACATAGTTTGCACCATAAAATAATTTTTCTTGAAAATCTCTTGAAAACGGCATTTTCACAACAAAGAAAATAATTATTGCTAAAATATATAAATAAGCATTACTTTTTTTAGATAGTAAAGAATCTACACCTTTTTTCGCACACCATAAATAAGCAGCTACCGTAGATAATATTAAAAATACCCATAATGTAATGCCGAAAATATCAATCCTTTCAATAAAAGAAAACTCTCCAGCTTTAAATAAATTTAATACTGAGAATTCAATATTTTCCAGCTGCCATTCGGAATAGTACATCACACTAATCGCTGTTGTGATAAAACAAAGTAGGATACTTATCCAAATGCCTATTAATGTATGCCGATATGCTTTTTTTTGATCGACAATGTAAGGAAAATAAAACATGATTAACTCATAGCCTAAAATCGATAAATAACCTCTTTTTACCGCTTCATAAAAGTCGTTCACACTAAAAAAATTATATAAAGGTAGAAAATGACTGAAATCGCCTTTTTCAAATGCCCAATGTGTAAAATATACCATTCCAATCGTTAGAAAAAAGGTCATTATACAAAATCTAGCAATAGATCTAATGCCTCCACTGACAATGTAAATAAGCAATAATAAAAAACAAAAAACAGGTCCAGTAATTGTTTGCTCTTGAAGCGCAGTACTTTGAATGAGATGCATGTAATTACTAATAATCCCTGCAATAAAAATAATAAATTGAATAATGAAAAAAAGGTTGATAAATTTCCCTAACCATTTACCTAGTAGAATTTCATTTATTCGGAATAGGTTTTCATTTGGATATTTTGAATTAATCCAAACCATTGGGTAAAGTGTAACACTCGCAATAACACCAAAAAGCAGTGGCATAAATGCCTGGCTATATCCTAAAGAACTAAGTTGCTGAGGTAGTGAGAGAATGCCAGTACCGATCATTACGCTTTGTGCCAAAAAAACTACATGATATGGATTTAATAGCTTCTTGCTCTTACCTGTACTCAACTTAAACCACCTCAAATTCTGTAACAGCTTTTATTTTTTTTGCGCTCTAGAAATACCTTTCTTTTCGTATAAATATTTTATCGGAAAGCGAATAATACCATCGAATAAATCTCTCGCCTTACGTGGAACAACTGGAGTCATATATGGTGTACCTAAAGAATTCAGTCGTAATAAATGAGCAAATAGCCATGCAAACGCGAGCATTAACCCGTATAATCCAAAAAGCCCTGCTGATAAAATAAAAATATAACGAATAAATCTACTTGTATTACTCAATAAAAAGATTGGT
The DNA here is from genome assembly GCF_044761135.1 of Lysinibacillus sp. NPDC097868. NCBI lineage: Bacteria > Bacillati > Bacillota > Bacilli > Caryophanales > Bacillaceae > Lysinibacillus > Lysinibacillus sp. NPDC097868. The sequence goes on from NZ_JBIWBS010000001.1 coordinate 2,172,696, forward strand.
GGGAGGAATGACAGTAAGGCAGATGTTGCAACTAATACAATTAAAATATTACTAAGCAATCCAGCTTCAACCGCCGCAGTACCAATAACGATACCTCCTACGATACCAATCGTTTGCCCGACTTTAGCAGGCATTCGTGACCCAGCTTCGCGGAGCACTTCAATAATTAGCTCTATAAACAATACTTCTATTAGTGGTGGAAATGGTACTTTACTTCTAGATTCCTGCAAGTTTAACAATAGCTCGTATGGTAAAATCTCAGGATGGAATGTCAAAGCAGATATATACATCGGTGTAATCATAATGGTCATAAAAAAACCGAAAAAACGAAGCATCCGTAGCAATGATGCCGTTGTCCAACGGTTATAATAATCTTCGACAGAAACAAACAGTTCGAAAAATGATGTTGGACAAACAATAGCTGCTTGGCTATTATCCATAAAAATTACGATTCTTCCATCAATAAGATACTGACTAACACTGTCTGGTCGTACGCTCATATAATGCTGTGGGAAAGGAGATAACGGATTATCTTCAATCAGCTGCTTGAGCTCTGATATATCTGTAAAGTAAGGATATTGTAATTGATCAATTCGCTCTCGTAGCCTGTCTAAATTTTCTTTATTTACGATATTGTCCATGTACAAAATTGAAATTTTAATATTCGTTTCGGTTCCTACAGTGCGCGTTTCATTTTTTAACATGGGATTTTGGATCCGTCTTTTTACTAATGAAATATTGGTCTCTAATGATTCTGTAAAAGCATCTTGAGGCCCTATAACTGTTGACTCCGTTTCCGTATTCGTTATCGAACGTGTAGGGGCACTATATGTGTCAATCACCTGCAATAGGGAAGGTTTGTGGAAAAATATTAAAGTTTGACCAGCATTTAATTTTTGCATAATTACATCTATATCTTCTATGTCAACTGATTCCGATACTTGAAATATTTGATTAACATGATTCGCTAATGGAATGAAAACCATCGATTGTAATGTCATTTTCTCGATAAGAGAAGAGAAATAAAAAATCGTAACAATACCTGCATCTGTAGCCATTTTTTTTATAACTACATCATCAATTTCTTGTATCTTCTTCTTTATCTTTTCAATTACTTGCTGTTCTTTTTCTTCCATGTCATTTCTCCCCCCTTATAACGCTTATTGAAATTGGCACACTCCATTTAACGCTTATATGTACCACGCATACACCATCACCATATTATTCATGTAGTTTGTCCTTTTTCTGAATAAATATGTATTAATTGTTTCTTTAAAAACGACAAAAAAGGATATATCTCAAGCTAGAAATATATCCTTTTCTATTATTTTGTATGTTTATTTTCAGATCGACTTTTCCCAATACCGAACACATAATAACTCAGTGTAATAAGAATAAGGAAAATAATCCCTACAATTAATGAAACTCGTGTATCCTCATTAAACCACATACCGATGAGTACCATTATTAAAAACGCAATTGTAGCATAGTTTGTTAAAGGAGCAAAAGGCGTTTTAAATGGGTGATTTTCCAATTGTGACCCTTTAACTTTTCTAAAGCGAATCTGACTAATCAAAATGACAAACCACGGAATCATTCCTGGCAGTACACTAGCACTATAAACATAGACAAATAGGTTTTGTGGAGCAATGTAACTTAAAACAACGCCAACAACTAAACCAACTAGTACACCAACTGTACCTAGGATTGGTACACCATTATTTGAAAGCTTTGCAAAAAACTTAGGTGCCTGACCATTCATAGCAAGAGTGTAAAGCATGCGCCCAGCACTATAAATCCCACTATTACAGCCACTCATAGCTGCTGTAATCACGACAAAGTTAATGATACCTGCCGCTGCAGTTATACCCACTTTTGCGAAAGTGGCAACAAACGGACTGCCGATAGTCCCTAACTCATCCCAAGGATAAACCGTTACAATAATGAAAATTGCACCGATATAGAAAATTAATATGCGCCAAATAATACTTTGTATCGCATTGGTAATTGTTGTTTGGGGATTTTTTGCTTCTCCCGCTGTAATCCCAATAAGCTCTACTCCTTGGTAAGCAGCAACCACTAAAGATAATGCAAAGAAGAAACCTGTCCATCCGCCAGTAAAGAAGCCTCCATGGGCCCAAAGATTTGATAGACCAATTGCAATGCCTCCATTGCCAATACCAAAGAAGATAAGGCCAAAGCCCGCCACAATCATTAGCACAATCGTGACAATTTTTATCATCGCAAACCAAAACTCAAATTCACCAAATGATTTAACTGAAATAAAATTGGCAACACCAAGTATCACCATAGCAATCAATCCAGGAATCCAAGCGGGCAAATCAGGGAACCAATACTGCATGTACGTTCCGACAGCTATAATTTCGGACATCCCAACGATAACCCACTGGAACCAGTTACTCCATGCCGTTAAATAACCTGCTAATGGATGAATATATTTATAACCGAATGTTGCAAATGATCCCGTACTTGGCTCAACATATAGCATCTCACCCATTGCACGCATGATAAAAAATATAAAAATGCCTGATATAGCATATGCAAGGAGAACGGATGGCCCAGTCCACTGAATAGCACTGGCAGAACCCATAAATAGACCTACACCTATCGTACCACCAAGAGCAATCATTTGAATATGTCGTGCCTCCAAGCCTCTATTTAATTCTTTTTTTGCCACTTGTATACGCCCCTTTTGACTAATAACGCTTCGATAATTTACTTTATAAATAATAATAAATTCTTCCGATAAATACAAATGTATTTTTAGGAAAAACATATTTTTTTCTAATAGTAGAATTAAAACAGCAAGCGTATTATCTCATAACTTTGTTGTAATATGCTTTAACACGAAACATTTGAAGGGACTTAAAATCCACTTATATCAAGGTGTAAGTGGACAAACTCCATTTGAGATTTATTATTCATTTTTAAAATAAAGAAACGTCCTACATTACAATTTTAAAATTTAAAACAAACTAATAAAAATTGTATTAAGTATATGAATTATTATTTCAGAATATTCTTAATTATTATTCTACCTTAATAATTACATTATTTTTCATTTAATTTTAATATTTCTTAAAATTCAACCAACTTAACGAAAAATTAGCAAAAACAATTGACCAGAAAGTCAAAAAAATATAATATTTTTACATATTTCTATGAAAAAGAGGCTTACATGTGAGAAATTTATTATTTAGAAGAAAAAATATAACTGATTTATTAAAAAAAAGATGGAACACTTCAGCTCAAACAATCGCTAGGAGCTTTTGACCTTATATTGCTTGGCGTCGGCGCTATTGTTGGAACAGGAATTTTCATCTTGCCTGGCACAGTTGCTGCCACTCACGCAGGACCTGGAATTGTTTTTTCATTTATCATAGCTGCTATCGTTTGCGCCTTAGCTGGCATGTGCTATTCTGAGTTTTCATCGAGTGTACCTGTCACTGGGAGTGCCTACACCTATGGGTATATTGTATTTGGTGAAATTGTTGCTTGGTTAGTTGGCTGGGCGCTGCTTTTAGAGTATGGCTTAGCCGTTGCAGCCGTTGCAACCGGATGGTCTTCTTACTTAAGTGCTTTACTTGCTGGCTTCCAAATTTCAATTCCAACAGCAATCTCGGGTTCATTCAATCCCTCTGCTGGTACGTATATTAACTTACCCGCTATTGTCATAATTTTCGCTACTGCATTTTTCTTAACACTTGGCATAAAAGAATCAACAAGATTAAATTCCATTATGGTGTTCTTGAAAGTTGCAGTGATTTTACTATTTATTGGCGTTGGTATATTTTACGTCGAACCAACAAACTGGCAGCCATTTCTACCATTTGGTGTAAGCGGAGTATTGGGTGGCGCAGCGCTTGTATTCTTCGCTTACCTAGGATTTGATGCTGTTTCATCAGCAGCTGAAGAAGTAAAAAATCCTCAACGAAATATGCCCATTGGGATAATTGGTTCACTATTAATATGTACTGTTCTTTATGTCGTTGTTTCCCTAGTGCTAACAGGCATGGTCCCATACACACAGCTAAACGTCAGTGATCCTGTAAGCTATGTCATGCAACTCGTTCATCAAGATTGGATTGCTGGTATCATTTCATTAGGTGCGGTTGTAGGAATGATGACAGTTATTCTTGTTATGTCCTATGGAGGGACACGCCTACTATATGCACTAGGACGTGATGGTTTACTGCCAAAAAGCATGGCAGAGCTAAGTCCAAAATTCAAAACACCAGTGAAAAACACTTGGGTATTCGCAGTGCTTGTTGCTTTCTGTGCTGGCTTCGTTCCTTTGTCAAAGCTAACGGAGCTTGTCAATATGGGAACACTCGTAGCTTTCACAATCGTCTCAATTGGTGTCATTTATTTAAGAAAAAATAAAAACATTCCTTCAGGCGGCTTTAAAGTACCCTTCTTCCCTGTGTTACCTATTTTGTCATTCTTCATGTGTTTATTTTTAATTTCACAGCTATCCGTACATACATGGATTGCTTGTGGACTGTGGTTTATATTTGGCTTGATTATATACTTTGTATACGGGCTGAAACATAGCACAATGAATTAAGTGTCTAAATTAGAGTGCCTGGCACTCAAACAATTCTGAATTTTATCTTCACACGTAGACTTCGGTGGGAATGCACGAAATGTAAGACGCAACAAGATCGCATTAGCGCGAGTTGCAGCTTACGGTAAGCCCACGGGAGTGCCTGGCACTCAAACAATTTTTTGTCCGATTACAACAAATAAAATCCGCTGAAAGCTCAGCGGATTTTTACGATTTATAAGTCTTATCGAATTATTGCAACAATGTTTGTTCCTGAAGTTTTGCCGCAAAATATTTGCGCGCATCCGCGGTAAGAATTTGCAAATGTACAACCTCATCCTGCCGCGCAAACTCCACAAACATACCACTTAAGTTTTCATAAACATATTTGATTTTAAAGCCATTATCTAAAAAGTGGTCAACCTTTTTTATTTCTTCCGTACTTTGTAAGAAATCGGACATACCCACACCCCTCTTTTACTTTCTATTCAGCACCTTTTATTTCAAGTATTGGATTAGCTTGATCTGCTGTCTCAACGTCATCTGGATTGGCTGCCGGCTGAGACACTAATTCTTGACCAAAAAGTTCATCCAAGTTGTGACCAGCAGTTATACCTAAATACTTTGCATCACTTGGATCTTCTAGTTCAGCTTGTGGATACTTTTTGAACCACCAATACTTCGCTAACACATAGTAAACGAGCGCTCCTACACCGAATCCAACTAGCGATGAATACGCGGAAAATACATTTGCCACTGCACCACCGATAATCCAAGCGATTAAACCTGCTAAATTAAAGCCATTCATATATTTGAATTGACCATTTAGCTCATACAAATCTTTTACGTTCACACGTCGTTTACGGATCAAATAATAATCTGCGAATAAAATACCAACAATTGCTGTTAATATACCGCCTATAATTAATAGCGCATTCACTAAGACATCAAATAAGCTCCATGGCTGTGCAAGGATTCCTATAACCCCTGCAATGACAACACCTACCCAGAACGGAACTTTTGGACCGCCAATATTTGAGAATATGGTAGCTGCCGGTATTACATTAGCAGACGTATTCGTTGACCATTGTGCTAAAACGATCATTAATAATAGTATCCCTAAAATAATGCCACTTGCGCTTTGCTGTAATGCGTTGATTGGATCAGCAGATGCGACAGCCATATAACAAACCGCTCCGATTGTAACGATAAACGTATTTGTAATAGGCATAACAATTAACGAGCCGACTAACTGCGTTTTGTTGCGTTTAAACCAATTGCGCTCATTTTTTGGTGCTTTAAAGAAGCGAGAAAGGGACGGCATGTCGGCTGCTAATGTAGCCCAGAAGCCCATATTCGCCATAATGACAATCATAAATGCTGTAAAAGCCGCTACACCTGTAGCTGGCGTTTCCACCCAAGACCAAACATCTTTTCCTTGAGCTGTGGCAGCATCTGCTAATGTTATATACATCCAACAGGAAATCAATATTATAATCGGCGCCGCTAAATCTGCAAACCGCTCAATTGATTTAATGCCTAATGAAGTATTAAATAGCTGAAGGGCGGCAAAGACAAGAAAGCATAGAAACCAATTATTAAAATCAAATAGTAAATTTAAAATACCGTTAATAGCCATTGCTCCGAAATATGTGTTTATACCAAACCAACAGGCTGCTGTCACACCTCGAACTAACGACGGTATATGTGTTCCAAACGTACCGAAAGGCGCACGCATATATACAGGGAAAGACAAGCCATGCTCTATCCCGATATCACCAATTAACGTCATAAATACACCGATTAAACAAGAACCAATTAACGTAGCCAAAATTACCATAGGTAATGGTAAACTAATAATAGCAGCACCGCCAATTGCAAAGGCCGCTAATACTATAGCCATTCCTATCCAAATAACTGCAAAACCGAATGTTCCAATATTTCTTTGTTGATGTGTCACTGGAAGTAAATCAGGGGATTTCAAATAATTCCCGTCATGTTCCATACATTTCGCTCCTTTTTAATAGATTATGCATCGGCATCAAGCAATCCGAATGATGCGTACAGTCGATATCGCTCATCATTTGTGACATGAGCCGGTAGCATGATTTTTCATTCAAGTAGCGAATCATTACCTGGCAAAGTATGACTGCCCTACTGAATGAAATTTTCCGTGACATCTACTTGAGGTTTCCTCCCTTCAAACGATATGAAAACAATCACTAAAGGGAGGTGGAATAACAGTTACTAATTAACAGTCGAACCTTTTATTTAGATAGACTACTCATAATTAATTGACGTTCATTCCAAGTCATTGGCGCAATAGCAGATTTTCTTTCAACCATTGTAATTGCCCCATCAACTGGACACACAATGGAGCACAAATTACAACCGACGCAATCTTCCTCACGAACCTTTAACATCGGCACTCCATTTTCTGTATACAAATCAATACATTGATGAGATGTATCTTCGCATGCAATATGGCATTTATTACAGTTAATACATACATCATTATTAATTTCCGCGACAATTTTATAATTTAAATCTAAATTACCCCAGTCTGAATAGCGAGACACCGAGCGACCGACTAAGTCCATCACAGATGCAATTCCTTTGTCATCTAAATAATTATTTAGTCCATCAATCATATCTTCGACAATACTAAATCCATGATGCATTGCTGCTGTACATACTTGCACACCTGTTGCACCCATTAAGATAAACTCGGCGGCATCTTGCCAATTAGAAATACCACCTATACCCGATATCGGAACATTAATGTGAGGATTACGGGCACACTCTGCTACCATATTCAGTGCAATTGGCTTAACAGCTGGACCACAATAGCCGCCATGTGCTCCTTTACCAGCAACATGAGGCACAGTATTCCAAGTATCTAAATCGACACCTGCCAAGCTATTAATTGTATTAATCATACTAATAGCATCTGCCCCACCTCTTGTCGCCGCTTCAGCAGTTACTGTTATATCCGTTATGTTAGGCGTTAACTTCACAATAACTGGTGTACGTGCGGCTTCTTTCACCCAATACGTTTGCTTTTCCACCAATTCAGGTACTTGACCAGAGGCGGAGCCCATTCCTCGTTCTGCCATCCCATGTGGACAACCAAAATTAAGCTCAAGACCATCTACCCCCACATCTTCTACTCGTTTTACAATTTCATGCCACTTTTCCTGCTTCGGTTCTACCATAAGGGAAGCAATAATGGCATGGTCAGGGAACCTTTTTTTCGTTTCATAAATTTCTTTTAAGTTTACTTCTAACGGTCTATCTGTAATTAATTCAATATTATTGAAGCCTGCCACTCGTTGTCCGTTATAACTGACCGCTGCAAATCGTGAAGACACATTTAAAATCGGTTCACCCAATGTTTTCCATACAGCACCACCCCACCCCGCTTCAAATGCACGTTGCACTTGATAGCCTGAGTTCGTTGGCGGTGCTGATGCAAGCCAAAATGGATTTGGTGATTTGATCCCCGCTAAATCAATTCGTAAATCTGCCATGTCACTTCCCCCCTTATGCAATCTCGCTTGGTTTTCTTAAACGCTCATGAATCTTATAAGCTGCATCTTTACCTTGCTGAACTGCTGTTACAACCATTGCCTCACCTTGTCCGTTTCCAAACACAACATCACCACATGCAAACACTTTTTTATTTGATGTTTGCATCGTCGTTTCATCAATATCGACAACACCATTTGTATGCTGTATGCCAAAAGATTCAATTAATGATACGAAACGTGTTTGACCAATCGCTTTGATAACTGCATCCACGCTTATTATAAAGTTGGACCCAGCAATTTCTTCTGGTCTTTGGCGACCATCAGCTCCTGGTGCACCTAGCTTCATTTTCATGCATTCAATGCCAATAACTTCCCCAGCTTCATTGCCGATAATTTTTTTCGGCGCAGTTAACCAGTTGAACTCCACTCCATCTTGCTTGGCAAATTCAAATTCAAATTTGTAGGCAGTCATTTCTTTTTGCGTTCTTCTATAAAGAATTTTCACATTGTCCGCACCTAATCGCACAGCACAAGTAGCCCCATCAATTGCTGTATTACCAGCACCAATAACAGCTACGCGTTTCCCTACCATATCAGTTGGAAGCGCTCCCACTTTTGTTTGCTTTACAAACTCAATTGCATCATGGACACCAACAAGATTTTCTCCCTCGATGCCAAGATTCGGCACTGCCCCCATACCGACTGCTAAAATAACACTGTCAAATTGTTCTAAAATTTCATCTGCTGAAATATCGATACCAACCCTAGTATTTGTTTGAATGTTTACACCAAGCTTCACAATTTGTTCAACTTCCCAATCGGCTACCTCATTTGGTAATCGGAATGACACGATGCCGTAGCTTCCTAACCCACCTGCTTTCGATTCAGCCTCATAGATTGTGACACTATAACCAAAACGACTAAGCTCACGTGCCGCAGAAAGACCCGCTGGACCAGCTCCAATAATAGCGACCTTTAGTCCATTACTTTCGCCTTTCTTAAATAGCTGTGTATCTGTCTCCATTGCCCAATCAGTAGCATAACGCTGTAGTTCTCCGATTTTGATTGGCTTTGTTGAGGCATTTAATACACATGCCCCTTCACAGAGCTCTTCTGTTGGACAAACTCTTGCACAACTTGCACCAATTGGGTTTGCTTCTAATATAGTAGTAGCAGAGCCCTTCATATTACCTGATGCAATTTTTTTTATGAAATTTGGTATTTGAATACTCGTTGGACAAGCTTTAATACAAGGTGCGTCATAACAATAGAGACAACGATTTGCTTCTTCAATTGCTTCATTTTTTGTCATTCTGCTGGTTAATTCAACAAAATTACGTTTAAGTTGCTTCGTCATTTCATGTTCTTGAATCGGAACCATTTCCACATCCCCCTCATGTGTTCTTGATGTGACTCGCCATTGTTTAATAGCCGATTGTCTTGTTCTCCAGTCAAAACAATCGGCCATGCATTGCCTTTTATTCAATTGTGTCTTACTTGATTTAGCCGGGGGTGAACCCCACTGAATGTAAGTGCTTGTTTGTATGCTTTTCACACTTATAAAAATAGAAAATCTGCTGAAGCAAGTTATATTTTTATCGTTTCTGCAGCAGATGCTTTCAACTCTCGTTTTATAAAGCGCCCACTACCTAAGACACCGACAAATTCTTTTTCTTTAATAACATATTCACCACGTACAAGGACAGAAATTGGTTCACCAGTAACTTCCCAGCCTTCATACGGATTGTAATCGACATTCATATGATGTGTTTTAGCTGAAATTTCGCGTTTTACATCCGGATCGAAAATAACAATATCAGCATCTGAGCCAATTGCAATTGTTCCTTTTTGTGGGAATAGACCGAAGATTTTTGCCGCACTCGTCGAAATCATATCGACAAATTCATTAATTGATAATTTGCCCTTTGCGACACCTTCTGAATATAAGATGCTAAAGCGATCTTCAATAAACGGTCCACCATTCGGAATTTTTGAAAAATCATTTAATCCTAATTGTTTTTTACCATTAAAACTAAATGAGCATTGATCGGAACCAATTGTTTGTAATTGCTTCGCTTTTAAGGCATTCCACAGATGCTCCTGATGATATTTCGGACGAAGTGGTGGTGACCAAACGTATTTCGCCCCTTCAAAGCCTGGTTGTGCTAAAGCAGACTGATCTAAAGTTAAATAAGGTGGACATGTTTCCCCATACACGTCGTAGCCTTTTTCACGCGCTGCGATAATTTCGTCTACCGCTTCTTTACAAGTAACATGGACAACATACAGTGTTGCACCTGCTAAATGAGCTAGTTCAATCGCACGCTTTGTCGCTTCACCTTCTAATTCTGCTGGACGAGTAAGGGCATGGTAAATAGGCTCTTTATGTCCCGCTTTTCTCGCCTCTTCAACAAGCTCGTCGATTACAGAGCCATTTTCACAATGCACCATAACGGTAGCGCCAACATCTTTTGCAATTTTAAAAGCTTTAAAAAGCGTGCGATCTGTCGCTTGGAATTCCTTTGCATAGGCCATAAAGACCTTTACAGATGTAATCCCTTCTTGCTCTAGCAACACGGGTAACTCCGCCTCTGTCTCTGGCGTTAAATCACCAATCATTAAGTGGAATCCATAATCAATCGCCGATTTCCCTTTTGCCTTATCATGCCACTTCTCAACAGCTGTAGAAAGCTTCTTTTCACCAGCCGTTAAACAAAAGTCTAAAATGGTTGTTGTACCACCAAACGCCGCCGCAATCGTACCAGATTTCCAGTCATCATCTGTCACTGTATTGTTAAAGGGCATATCTAAATGAGTATGCGGATCAATCCCTCCCGGCATAACATATTTGCCAGTAGCATCAATGATTTCTGCGCCTTCTACGGATAAATTTTTACCAATTTGTACAATCTTTCCGTTTTCTATGAGAATATCTGCCTCGTACACATCTGAAGCAGTTGCTACTCGTCCACCTTGAATGATTTTTTTCATGCTATCCCTCACCTTTCGTGTCAATTCAAGTAAATTATGTTGAATCTATTCTAGTAGCCTGATAGTTTGCAAAATCATCATAAAAATTTTAACTTACACTGCTAGCACAGCTCTTACTAGCTTTACTGAAAAGTAAGAGTCCGTCTCATTCTAGTAAAACTAATTTAACGTATACGATGCCCCTATACTAAATTTCGTTTGCATTGTTAGTACCGTTTCAAGTAGTACATCTGCTCCCTTTGCGCAATCTTCAAACGATGTTTCCTCCTCCTCGCAATGACTCTTGCCATTAATACTCGGTACAAAAATCATTGCTGAAGGAATCATACTAGCTATATATTGCGCATCATGTCCTGCACCACTAAACATTCGATGAGAGCTATAACCAAAGCGTTGGCAGGACATTTCGATTTCATCACAAATTTGTGTATCAAACATTACCGTATCTCTACCCCACAGTTTAGCTGGCTGTATGTGGCAACCCATATCCTCTGTAGGTAAGGCACTCAATATCTCTTCAACCCTTTGCATTACCTCAGGCTTTTGATGACGCGAATCAATAGTAAACGTCACTTTATTTGGAATAACGGTATGAATATTAGGAAAAACATTCATTCGTCCAAACGTGAACACTAATTGTTCATCAATTTCCCCAAGCTGTTCATGTAAAGACAGCATTGTTTTTGCTGCAACAATCATCGGATCTTTGCGCATTGACATCGGGGTCGTTCCAGCATGATTAGATTCACCTGTGATAGTAATTTCATAACATACCATTCCAAGTACCCCTTGGACAACGCCAATTTCTAATTGCTTCGCTTCTAGTACTGGCCCTTGTTCGATATGAAGTTCGATATAAGATAGCGCTTCTTTTAAACGATGCTGCGGGTCACCCTCATAACCACTAGCTTTTAATGCCTCTTGAAAGGACATGCCACTTTTATCGACCGACTGTAGCATTTTGTCCTTTTCAAATTTCGAAGCAATTACGCCTGAGCTCATCATCGCTGGATCAAAGCGAGCACCTTCTTCATTTGTAAAATTAACAATCATTAATGGCACATCTAGCTCTACATCGTTGTCCTTCAATGTTCTAATCGCTTCTAAAGCTGTTAAAACACCTAAAACACCATCAAACTTGCCACCCTTTTCAACAGAATCTAAATGTGATCCCATGACAATTGGAGGAACTTCTTTTTTTCCTGGTAGAAGGGCATAGATATTGGCCATATCATCCACCTTGATTTCCATACCTAATTCCTCGCAGCACTTACAAAAATAATCCCTAGCTAAAACATCCTCATTCGAAAGAGACAAACGCGTTACGCCACCGTTTATAGTAGCCCCAAACTGACTAAATTGTTCAATTGAATCTTGCAATCGTCTACTATTACATTTATACATATGCAAGTCCTCTCTTTCACAGTAGTTAATAAATATTCTAAATTAGATAAAATTTACGAGATATGGATATAAAACTAAAAAAATATGTGCATCTGCACATGATATATGGTAAGTTATGTTCATATTAAGGGGGGAAACTATGGGAACGATTCGCAAAATTGTGGAGGGAGTTCAATTCCCTATGCTGACATTAGTAGCTGGACAAAGTGGAGCACATCGCAGAGTTACCGGTATTAACGTAGTAGAGAGCATTGATTTAATTATGTTTTGCCGACCAAATGAACTAGTCGTCACTACAGGTATTAACTTATCACTGCAAGAAGATTCCTTAGAACAACTCGTTAAGTTAGCTTACGCAAAAAAAGTAGCAGGTTTTATTATTAACATAGGCCCTTATATTTCTGCTATTCCACATTCGATCATCACTTTTGCTAATGAGCATGATTTCCCTGTCTTTCAAATGCCTTGGCATTGTCGAATAGCTGATTTATTAAAAACAACTTTTCAATTTATTGCGAACCATCATCAAGAGCATTCCATCGAAGAAAAGGTCCTTTATAATTTACTTTTTCACTATAAAAAACATATGGACACGACAAAAGAACAACTAGCGCAACTCGGATTCCCACAAGGTAGAGAGCTTGCGATCATCACTTGCTCAACGATAGGCACCCAGTCTAGCATTGACCGATATGAGGTCATGGTCCAATTTGCATTTCAACATCGCTATAAACGGTTTTTAAAACTAAAGCATAAAAATCACCTCATTTTTTTAATTGATAGAGCACAAATCAATACACCGAACATCCCCTTCTCGAAAATTGTTGAAGAAATCTATGATAAAATTAAACAAAAAAATGGCACCCTCGATATGATTATCGGTAAAGGAAACTATCAAAAAGAGCACGAAAATATACGTAAAAGCTATGAAGAATCATTAACTGTTATTCAATTAGCACAGCTTCATAACAACCGATTTTTATATAAATATAAAGATATTGGCGCCTATCAAATTATTATGGCCGTTCAAAACCAACCATTAATGCAATCCTTTAGCCAAGATATATTAGGTCAATTACATCGCTACGATGAGCTACACAACACGGATTATGTAGCATTTTTACGCATTTTTCTCGAGGAAAATGGCAGTACGAGTAAAATTAGCGAACGACAATTTATACATCGTAATACCGTCCTATACAAAATTAAAAAAATAGAAGTGCTTTTAGATATGGATCTAACAAATCCATTTACAAAAACAAATCTCTACTTAGCTTTTTTAATAGAAGATGTGTTAACACATCATTAATTAAAGCTTGTAGTATGGTACTCCTTCTGTTATTTATGTCTGAATTTTCAATCAATATATTGTCCTTCTAAAACAATAAAACTATTCATATAAAGTAATAATGGAGTAAACGCCATCTGTTGCAATTAAGCGCAACATTAATGACTGGTAATAGGTTTTAGTAGTATTGCTAAAGATTGAATAGTTCATCATTGCTAGAATTGAAGGAGGAATGATTAGGATGGTAACGAATACAGGCGTAAAAGAACTAGGGCATTTTATTAATGGGGAAATTGTAGTTGGCAAAAGTGGGAACTTTTCTAATGTATACAACCCTAGTACAGGAGCAGTAATTGCACGTGTCCCACTTGCAACAAAGGAAGAAGTGCAAGCGGCAATCGTTAGTGCTAAAAATGCATTTCCAGCTTGGCGCAGACTTTCAGTTGGAAAACGTGCTGAAATTGTGCTGAAATTTCGGCAATTACTAACAGCACGCATGGATGAATTAATCGACTTGATTTGTACAGAAAGCGGGAAAACGATTGAAGATGCCAAAGGTGAAATTACAAGAGGCTTGGAATCCGTTGACTTGGCAATCAATGCCCCTCATTTAGTAAAAGGTGAGTATTCAGTTAATGTAGGCGGGAATATTAATGCATATTCTGCAAAAGCACCACTTGGCGTTGTTGCAGCGATTTCCCCTTTTAATTTCCCCGTGATGGTTCCACTTGCTATTACAAGTATGGCAGTTGCTGTAGGGAATGCCGTTATTTTAAAACCGTCTGAGCGTGTTCCTTGCTCTGCTCTCTTTTTATCAGAGCTTTGGAAGGAAGCAGGTTTACCAGATGGGATTTGGACAGTCATAAATGGTGACAAGGATACTGTAAATGAGCTTTTAACGAATCCTTCCATTGAGGCTATTTCATTTGTCGGATCAACACCAGTGGCTGAATATATTTACGCAACAGGCTCTAAACATGGGAAACGTGTCACAGCATTAGGTGGTGGCAAAAACAATATGGTTGTTATGCCTGATGCAGATTTAGAACAAGTTGCAAATGCCTTTTTAGGTGCAGCTTATGGTGCAGCATCACAACGATGTATGGCAATTTCTACAATTATTCCAGTTGGCGAAACTACAGCTGATAAGCTTGTAAAAATATTAGCTGATAAAATTGCAGCTTTAAAAGTAGGACCTTATACTGATTCAGAAGTTGATTTTGGTCCTGTTATTACGCAACAATCGAAAGATGCCATCATAGGCTTTATTGAACGCAGTCTACAAGAAGGTGCTACTATCGTGTGCGATGGTCGTCAACCAGAAATTTCGAAAAAATCTAATGGTTTTTATTTAGGCCCAACATTATTGGATCACGTAAAACCAGGTATGGAAATTTATGAGCAGGAAGTATTCGGACCTGCTCGTAATGTCGTACGTGTTCAAACATTGGAGGAAGCTATTGATTTAATTAACAATCACGAATTAGGAAACGGCGTAACTATCTTTACAAATAATGGAGCAGCCGCTCGTAAATTTACTTCTGAAATTGAAGTTGGTATGGTAGGCGTAAACGTACCTATCCCAATTCCTGTCGGCTACCATAATTTTGGGGGCTGGAAACGTTCAAAATTTGGGGAAGGTCATATGTTTGGACCAGACCAAGTCCGCTTCTTTACGAAAGCTAAAACTATTTCCGAAAAGTGGTTTGAGGATACTACAGAATCTGCATCATCCTTTGCTTTTCCAAGTAATAACGACTAGAAATACAAGCCGTCTCAGTGTATATATGAGACGGCTATTTGTTACTAAAAAACTGATGGACCAAATTGGCCATCAGTTTTTTAGTGCTTACTTTTTCTTGTTATTTGTATCTTTTTTGTTCGTTTTTGGAACATCTGTGAAATCTGCTTCTTCCCCAGCTTCCATACCATAACTCGGATTGCTGTTAATACGAGTATGTGTATCGAAATCCGCTTCTTCATCCAATCGCTTCATGAGGATTGGAATTGATACTAGTCCAGCTATTCCGACAAGTGCATATACCCACCTAGACAACACGGCTGTTTGTCCACCAAATAAATATGCGACTAAATCAAATCTAAAAAATCCTATTAGTCCCCAGTTAATTGCACCTATAATTACAAGAACTAAGGCAATCCTATATATTACACCCATTCGTAGTACCTCCTTTCTTTCTATAGTGGCGAAGCAAATCAAATGTCTGGCAAAGGTAAACCTTCACCATTGTAAAAAGCAACGCGCTGCTATGACTAATGGCAAACTGGCCATTTGTCAATGTGTCATGTAAGTTATTTACAACACTCATAATGACGGTCTTATTTTTCGCAATAACTGTTTTTTTATACAAAGGTACGCTTTGCTAGTCCATAACTGCAAAAGAGCATACAAAAAGCACTAATAAATCCCCAAAATGGACATTTATTAGCGCTTAATATTTAGTACTAGTTAATTACCTTTATGAAATGACTTTTCATGCTGAAGTAACCATTCTTTCCGCCATAAACCTCCAGCATAACCAGTTAAAGTTCCATTTGAGCCAATAACACGATGACAAGGAATAACAATGCTAAGTTTATTTTTGCCATTTGCATTGCCAACAGCTCTTATCGCTTTTTCATTGCCAATTGACAAGGCAATCGTTTTATAAGTCCCTATTTCAGCGTATCCTATATTAGTTAATGCTTGCCATACTCGTTTTTGAAAGTTGGTGCCTTCAACGCTATATGGAAAAGTAAAAGTAAAACGTTGTCCCTGAAAATATTCATCCAATTGCTTTAGGCAGTCAAGTAAAATTTTCGGTGTTGAATCTTTTGGGATATTTATTATTTGTTGTCGCTCGGAAAACATAATTGAACAGACAGCTTCATCACTTCCTATAATTTCTATAATACCGATAGGAGAATTGTAATCCACTTTATACTTTGTCATATAATGACCTCCATAAATAAAAGGTTGCATATGCTTGCCACCCTTGCCAATGTGCTTCCAACTCTTTTAATTCATCTATTGTCGGTTTTCGATCTAATGCTAGTTGCATTTTCAAGGCATTATGAAGTCCTACATCTGCAATAGGAAACGAGGTTGGATCATGAAAACATTTCATTAGGACATAATCCGCAGTCCATGCGCCAACTCCTCTTATTGCCATAAGAAATTTTTTAATGTTGGTACTATTTTGTTCCTTCAGCAATTTTTCTTTATTTAATTCACCACTTGCCATCGCATGTGCAATTGCAATGATATATTCAGCTTTTCGAACAGTGAATTGCAATGCTCTTACATCATCTATCTCTAAAGACGCGATTTTTTCGCAGGTTGGAAATACCCAATAGTTTTCCCCTTCATAAGTCACACTCTCACCAAATTGTTCAACAAATCGTTTTTTTAGTGTATAGGCGAATGTTAAATTTATTTGTTGTCCGATAATCGCCCATACAAGCGCTTCAAATAAATCAGGAATACCTATTATTCGTAATCCATAATATTTTTTTACAGGTTGCTGCAATATATCATCTTTTTGTGCCATTTTATAAAAAGGCGCCAAGTTTCGATCTAAGTCGAACCATTCCCTTATATAAGCTATCACTTGTTCAACAGCAGCTTTGGAAGGCGTTTTGAGTGGAAAGTGAACCTGAATCTTTTGTGCGCTATAGCCAATTTTACATAAGATGAATTCATTATTAATTTTTAGTAATTTGTATAAAATTTTATCTTTTATCGTATGCAGTACCTCTTGATTGGATCTCGCTAAAAATAATAAGCATTCATCATAGTTAAATAACATTGGGGTACTTAGCTCGATGTGGCATTTTTCCTCTGACTGTTTCATATTCATAGCTCCTTATATTGAAGGCTTCGATATTCAGTAGGAGAGCATTTTTTTTGGCGACGAAAAACTTTGTAAAAATTAGAAGAACTGCGAAATCCAGTTTCAAAGCAAATTTCTAAAATGGTTAAATTCGTACTCTTTAGTAAATGTGCTGCTTTATCGATTCTTATTTTTTCTAAATACGTTCGTGGGGTTTCAGCAGTTGTTTGTTTAAATAATCGTTCAAGATGGAATGGGCTTATCCCAACATGATTGGCAATATGCTGCAACGTAAGCGATTGCTTGTATTCTTTCATTAAAAATGATGTAACCGCTTTGATCAGTTGCGCATGTGGTGAGTGCTCAACTTCAGGTTGACACCGTTTACAAGCACGAAAACCTGCTTGCTCAACCTCTGTTATATCATCGTAAAATGCTACATTTATTTTTTTCGGTTTTCTTGACCTGCACGAGGGACGACAATAAATTTTTGTCGTTTTCACTGCCGTAAAAAATAATCCATCATAAGTTCGATCACAGGCGATTATTTTCTCCCACATTTCATCAAATGAAAGATTTACGTTACTGTCCATTAAATGCCTCCTTTTTACAGCTATTTTTCATATAAAAATGACGTATCCCTCGTCTCGACTAATTGTGTCGCATTTTTTGTCAAATAGGCAATGATTGTATCTGATAATGCATTGCCAAAGCTAAAACGTTTAACACCTAATTCTTGTAGCGTCTGACAATTCGTTAAACCTGGTAAACTCATTAAATTAATGGGCGCATCTATAGCTGAAGTAATTTCTTTTATTTCTTCATGATCTATCAGCCCCGGTATAAAAATTCCACTAGCACCACTGTCCACATATGCCTTTGCTCTTGTCATTGTTTCCAAAAATGGCTGCTCCGTTTGAAAATATGTATCTGTCCTTGCATTAATAAAAAAGTCTTTATAGCCAAATTGATCTAACATCATTCTCATTTCTTCTAATAGGGAGCAATGTTCATTAATATTTCTTAGTCCTTTTTGTTGTTTTAGTGAATCCTCAATATTGATACCTGCTACGCCAATATCGGCTGTTCTTAATACATTATCCAAAATTGTTTTCGTATCGCTTCCATAACCTGCCTCAATATCTGCTGAAACTGGGATATTTACATTATCCGTAATCGCTTTAATTATAGCTAAATGTCTATTAAAATCTATACACTCACCATCTGCATATCCGAGCGAATTCGCGATTCCCCAGCTTGTTGTACCAATTGCTTTAAATCCTACTTTTTCTAGTGTTAAAGCAGATAGTAAATCCCAGGCATTCCCTAATAATAATAAATCTTGCGTGGCATGTAACGCATTGAATGTTTTTATTGTCGTCATATTTAATCCCCCTATACGTGATAGGTATCATCTTATCAGGGGTTCAACAGTCATTTCGTCCTCATTCTTGCTCTTATGGTCTAATACAGGTACTTTAATGACAATTAAAAAGCCACATCTTTGCACCAACTATTAAAAATCCCTTCTAGCATAATGCTAAAAGGGACTTTTATTATTTCTGCCAATTACTTAATTCCTTTAAAAGCTCTGGTAATTGTAATTTTCTCACATCTATCGGTGGTAATGCATGAATAAATTCTTTTCCATACGATTTTGTGCTAATACGGCGATCTAACACAATAAATGCGCCCTTATCTTGCGAAGAACGGATTAATCGGCCAAAACCTTGCTTAAAACGCATAATCGCTTCAGGTAAAGACAGCTCTGTAAATGAGTTGCGCCCTTGCATTGTGAGGTGTTTGGCACGTGCCTTGAACACTGGCTCCTCTGGAGAAGAAAATGGCAGACGTACAACGATTACGGAAGAAAGTGCGTCACCTGGGACGTCTACTCCTTCCCAAAAGCTATTTGTTCCAAATAAAACTGCCTGGCTAAATTTCTGAAACGATTTGAGAATACGCATCCGACTACCACCAGTAACACCTTGTGCAAAGAGCATATAATCATCGAGTAGTTCACTATCTTGTATTAGCTCGACTGTTTTTCGCAGCATATCTTGTGCAGTGAATAAGACAAAGCAGCGGCCTTCCGTCATGCGAACCGTACGTGTAATGGCGTGCGCGACTGCCTCAATATATTCCGCCTGCGTCACTTTTTGAATATCCGGCATATCCGTGACGATAAACGCCTTTGCACCTGCATAGTACGAAGGAGGTGCCTGTAACTGTACGACCTGCACATTGTCTGAAATACCTAGCTGACGTGTAATAAAACGTTCATTGCCTGGTACAGTTAATGTTCCTGAAGTCCAGACGATACTTGCTTGGTTACGTAGTGGTGCAAGTACCTTTTCAATGATTGGTGTGACATTTACCGGCTTTTTATAAACATGGAGACTACCTGGTACACTGCGCAAATCAAACTCAAACCACACTGAATTATCATCCTGTGGTAATAGGAAAATTTCCTCCCATTCTGCAATTCTTAGCTTCATTTCACGAATCCAGTAATGCCACTCGGATAATATAAATACCTCATTTTTGTCTAATTGCTCAATATTATTTTCAAAAGCTTTGCCAGCTTCTACTGCAAGGTCTAGCCATTGCTGTAATAGTTTGCTTACTTGTAAAAGTGACTCTTTTGCAAGTAATATATCCTCTAAAAACAGTGTACACTTGCTACTTGTCTGTTTGCCTTTAATTTGCTGTTGTACTTTTTGTACTACACGCTGGATTGTTTCGTCAAACACACGCTGTAGGCGTATAAATTGTTTGTCGAGTTGTTGTAAGCTTTGCATCGGAATGCGCTGCTTCTTCTTTGCAGCCTGACTAAATTGCTGAAAGAGAGCTGTTTCTTCCATTGTACCAATTTGGCCAAAAACATATTTCCATTGGGTATATGAAAAGACCGTTTCATCCTGTTGCATAGCTGCTTGAATAACTTGATGGGCTTCGTCAATAATCCAACCATCGATTTGTGTGAAAATTGGCGTTTGGCGAACTAAATCACTAATTACCATCGCGTGATTCGTCACGATGCAATCCGCTGTTGCACTATTTTTTAATGCTTGCTCGTAGAAATCAAAGCCTTTTGTCGATTTTTCATCAGGTATTTTGCGGATTTTTTCTAAAAATAGCTGTCCTCCACCAGAAACATTGAGTTCACTTAACACACCAGTTTGGGTTTTTGTCAGCCATACAAGCAATTGTAAAATTGTAAACGTATCGTCATATGATTCATCTGCATATGCCATACACTGCTCAAAGCGTGCGAGGTCAATATAATGTTGCATGCCTTTAAGTACTGCAACGTTTACTTTTGTGCCAAGAATTCTTTCGATTTTTGGTAGTTCCTCTTCTACAAGCTGCTCCTGTAAATGTGCTGTATACGTACTAATCGCTATCTTTTTATTGTGCTCTCGTGCATATAAAATACCAGGCAAAAGATAACCAACCGTTTTACCGATGCCTGTAGAAGCCTCGATAATACATTCTTCTTTCATGTTTAATGCTTGCCAAATTGTATCCATCATCGCAAATTGAGCTGGTCGTTGCTCGAAGTTAGGCATAGCCTTTGTCATCATTGCTTCTTTGTCTTTTGTAGTTTGAGGATAGGGTGCTAGCTCTGGCTTAAAAACTTGTTTTTGGCGACCATCACAAATCGCAAAATTGCGATAGTAGGTAATATTTTCATCAGTCGAACTTTGATGGCGTTTTATTTGTAGTGCCTCAAAGAAAAGCTGGGATAAATTAGATTTTAAACGGAACGAGCGTTTATGCATTTGTTCAAGCGTTAGCTGTGGAAGGTTTAAAAGCTCATTCCAACTACGTTTAAAAAGCTCAGCTGTTGCAAGTGCGTCATCGTCCGCTCTATGTGCATTTTCAAGTTCAATATTTAAATCCGCTGCTAAATCACCTAGCTTAAAACTAAGTGACATAGGGAATAAAATTTTTGCTAGCTCTACCGTATCCATTTTCTTACCACGCCATTTCGGTAAACCAGCTCGTTTGAATTCTGCTTGTAAAAAGGATAAGTCAAAATCGGTATTATGCGCGACAAAAACACAATCGGCAATCAATTCATATATGTAGTCCGCATGTGCCTCGAACGGCAAGGCATCTTTGACATCCTCGTCCGTAATATGCGTTAAATCTTGAATAAAGGACGGAATAGATTTACCTGGATGAATAAATTTCGTATAAGTGCGTTCTATTTCCCAATCCTTCATAATTACAATGGCAATTTGAATCATACGGTCACCATTTGCTGGAGAATGACCTGTCGTCTCCAAATCAACAATTGCATACTTTTGACTTTCCATCATACATCTCAACTCACAGTTCACATTAGATAGATGAATTTTATCATAAATTCATCGCGCTGGTCATCCTTCCACCATCTTGGATGAAAGAAAACGCTTTTTCGCTAATGTTTTTCCATAAAAATCCTCTAAATTGTTTGAGTGCCTGACACTTTTGCATAGGCACCTAGCAAAACATAGGCTTCTTAAAGCGTAAAAATCCACTTCGCTTTCCGCGCAGCACTTTGTAAGCCGCAACCGTTGCTGTCGCGCCGCCTGTTGCGTCTTTCAAAGTGCTGTTCCCGCTGGAGTCTTCGTGGATTTTTAGTTAGTTATAATAAATTTTCCTACTTGCAGAGCTGCTTGATTTCAAAATTGTTTCAGAATTGTGTGAGTGACTGGCACTACAATATAGTTGCTTCAGGCTCGTACGCAATCATTTCTTTTATTGAATTTCCCTCTCCCATTATCGCTACTGTCGGTTTATGTTCTTTTGCCTTTGCATTATCCACATAAACATAAGAGATAATGATGACGATGTCTCCGCGTTGTACGAGGCGCGCTGCTGCACCATTTACACAAATAACACCTGATCCGCGCTCACCTGCAATAATATAAGTTTCAAAGCGAGCACCATTATTATTATTTACGATATGCACTTTTTCGTTTGGTAGCATACCAACTGCATCTAAAATATCTTCATCGATAGTGATGGATCCTACATAATTTAAATCCGCTTCCGTTACAGTAGCACGGTGGATTTTGCTATTCATCATCATTCGTAACATGTTATTTTCCTTCTTTCACATTAAAGATACAATTATCGATTAATCGCGTTTGACCGATATAGACAGCAGCTGCTAAAAGGACTTGTTCCGTTTGAGCTGTTACTGGTAATAGGTCTGGATAAGCCAATAATTCAATATAATCAATTTTTCCATGTGTGCGTGCAGTGATGTGCGCCTTTGCTTTTACCAGTGCTCCCGTTGCATCACCATTTGCTAAAAAGCTATCTCTAGCAAGCTGTAAAGCCTCATATATAGCCGGTGCTTCACGACGATCTATAGCACTCAAATAGACATTGCGCGAAGATTTTGCTAAGCCATCCTCCTCACGTACGATAGGCACGACACGCATTTCTAACGGGAAATGATAATCACGTACCATCGTAGCGATAATAGCCGCTTGCTGTGCATCCTTTTGACCGAAATACGCACGGGTTGGCTGGGTTAAGTGAAATAATATAGATACGACCTGTAATACGCCATCAAAATGCCCTGGTCGGCTTGCCCCACATAAAATGGTTGCCTGCTCGCCTGCATAGATACGAATACCACCATTATGCGGATATATCTCTTCAACACTTGGTGCAAAGACTATATCTACACCTACAGATTGTGCTAAAGCCGTGTCTCGTTCTAAATCACGAGGATAACTTTCAAAGTCCTCGTTTGGACCAAATTGCGTCGGATTAACGAAAATACTCATAACAACAAGGTCATTTTCTACACGTGCTTTTGACGCTAATGTTAAATGGCCTTCATGCAAATAACCCATCGTTGGCACTAAACCAATTGTTTGTTGCGCTAGCTTTGCTGCTTGAATTTCTGCAGTTAGTGCTTCGATTGTCGTGATGACTTTCATTTATTTAACGCCTCCGTATAGCTGATCCAATGCCTCATCCTTCATCGTGAAGGAGTGGTTTAATGTAGGGAATGTACCCGCCTTCACGGCATTTACAAAATTAGCAATACCACTACTTGCTTCACTTCCCATATCGGCAAAGCGTTCCACAAATTTAGGTACATGATGTGATCCATAGCTAAGCATGTCATGGAAAACTAACACTTGTCCATCTGCCTCAAGTCCAGCGCCAATGCCAATCGTAGGAATAATTAGTGCAGCGGAAACTAACTCTGTTAGCTGATGTGGAATACATTCTAACACTATTGCACAAGCACCCGCAGCTTCACATTTTTTGGCATCCTCAATAAGTTGTTTTGCCTGTTCGGCTGTCTTTCCCTGTACCTTATAGCCACCAAGCACTCCTGCTAATTGCGGTTGCAAGCCTAAGTGCGCAACAACCGGGATACCCGCTGATGTTAATTTACTAATAACCGGCAGTACATCCCCTGCCCCCTCTAGCTTGAGAGCATCTGCCCCAGTTTCCTGCATCATGGATACCGCAGTTTTTAAAGTGTCGTTAATATCACCTTGATAAGACCCAAATGGCATATCCACGATAACAAACGTATTTTTTGCCCCTCGTCGTACAGCTTTTGCATGGTGAACCATATCCGCTACGGTTACTGGCATCGTTGAAGGATAACCAAGTACTACCATTCCAAGCGAATCGCCTACTAGAATCATTTCAACGCCTGCTTCTTCTGCAAATGTTGCGGAAGGGTAATCGTACGCCGTTAACATAACGATTTTCTCTCCTGCTGCTTTCATTTTTAAAAAATCTGATGTCGTCTT
Source organism: Lysinibacillus sp. NPDC097868 (assembly GCF_044761135.1). Lineage (NCBI taxonomy): Bacteria > Bacillati > Bacillota > Bacilli > Caryophanales > Bacillaceae > Lysinibacillus > Lysinibacillus sp. NPDC097868. The sequence continues at coordinate 2,197,088 of NZ_JBIWBS010000001.1, forward strand.
CACTGTGTAGTCCTCCTTTTTTAAGGAAAAAAACAAAAAGACCTTTCTATTCCTAAAAATGGACAGAAAGGTCATGTGTTCGTTCAGAACCGTTTTACCTCATTGTTGTTAACATACCAGAAGGATTTTGTGTGCCTAAGCAACTAAAAATCCGTGACATGACGATGAGGTTTTAACTTCATTTAAACAAATAGAAACCAGCCATTTCAACTTCTTATAGTTAGACTATTTCTACTTAATCAAGTTAAATTTTGAACGCATCGTTTTCTTCCGTCCCTGTCTATAAAGATCAAGGCAGATATTTGTTGTAATGTGTCAATTGCTTTTGAAGGTGCCGTTCACAAAGGATACTGCCCTTCAGCACTACTATAACAGATTCCAATTAATCTTCAAATATTTTTTTCTAGCAATTGACTTCTGGGTGGAATTTCGTCCGAACATTATTTTCACAAAAATTGACAAACACATACTATACGTCATATACTATCAGCATACTATACAGCATATAATATAAAACCTTGTATAGGTAATTGAATGTGAGGTGGGAAGATGACATTTCAGCTAGGCTCCGCATTACTCGATGCTTGTGTACTTGCGATTGTTGATAAGGAGGATGCATATGGCTACTCATTAACACAGCAGGTACAATCTGTGATGGATATATCCGAATCAACACTGTATCCGGTTTTACGCCGTTTACAAAAAGCAAACTACCTAACAACATATGACCAGCCCTACCAAGGGAGAAATAGACGGTATTATCAAATAACCGAGCAAGGGCGTATACGATTGCTAGAGCTTTTACAAGAGTGGCAAATGTATAAGCAAAAAGTTGACTGTGTACTTTTAGGAGGGAAATTAGATGGATAGAGTAAGCTATTTAAAAAAGCTACGAGGCAAATTACGTCGGCTTCCAGCGCATGAGCTAAATGCTGCGCTTGTCTATTATGAAGAGTATTTTGATGAAGCAGGCGTAGAAAATGAGCAGCAAGTCATTTCGCAACTAGGTTCTCCCTCTGTTGTTGCTTCACAAATAATGGCTGACTTTGCTTTAAAAGATTTAGATGCAACACCCGCTTCTACAAAGAAAAATATGACCGCTATTTGGCTTATTATTCTTGCAATATTGTCGGCACCACTTTCTTTACCATTACTAGCAGTTGCGGTAGCACTTATTATATCAGTTGGAGCAGTCATCTTTAGCGTTGTTGTGGCGATTGTTGCAACAGTTCTAAGCATCTTTCTAGGCGGAGTTATGGCACTTATTGCAGGCTTCTTTGTTTTAACAGAGCACTGGCCAACAGCATTGCTCTTTATGGGAATAGGACTAATTGTAACAGGATTGGGCGTTCTACTTTTCCCTGCCGTAGCCCGCTTGATTAAGAAAATTGGGCTTGTTAGTGTAGAAGTATTGGCAAGTTTATTCCGTAAAATTACAAAAAAGCGTAAAGGGGGATTTTAGATGATTTCGCGATATAAGCTCATTGCCCTTAGTATGATTACTTTAGGAATTTTACTTGCCGTAATTGGTTTTTCTTCTGGAGGAAGATGGTTTATCTTACAAGAGGATAACGGCTTCACTGTTCCTGCTAAAAATGGGCTTGAAAATAATTTTTATGCACTTGAAGCATTTACAGACCTGCACATAAACAATGACTACGGAGATGTTGTAATACTTCAGTCAGATAGCTATACATTAGAATCAAATGTTATGAAAAATACGGACGTAACTTATAGCATTAAAGATGGTACTTTGACAGTTGAAACTAAAAGTAAAAGAAAAAACGGCATGACGATTGGCATCGGGACATTCAAATCACCTTCCATAAAAATTACTGTTCCAAAAGATACAAAACTAAATTCCATAGTTATTGACAGTAATTTTGGCGATACAACGCTTAAAGGATTCCAATACAAGCAACTAAGCCTAAATGAGGATTATGGAGATATTCTATTGAAGAATATTGCTGGCGAAAAAACGGAGATTATTCAGTCTTTCGGTGATTTAACACTCGAGCAATTTAAAAGTAACGGCCTTGTTGTTGAAAGTGAGCATGGGGATATTAATATTAATGGGACACTTAACGGACAATCCAAGATCACCTCTAGCTTTGGAGATGCTACACTACACTTAGACAATAAAAAAAGTGATGTAGGTTTCGAATTGAATACAAGCTTCGGAGATATTTCAGTGAATGATAGTTCGCAAAATAGTAAGGTTTCTCAGCTCCTTGCAGGAGAAAATCAGCTAAGCGTTTCTCTGTCACATGGAGATGTAGATTTATCTCTAAAATAAATAAAAAATAAAGATGCTGAGACCAAGTAGAAAAAGTGTTAGATTGATTACAATCAATCTAACACTTTTTGCTATGCCGCTTGATGTCGGCTACGACGGGCGCTTGCCGCTAGTGTTCTCTTTTAATTTTTATTGAGTGCAAAAGAAAGGATAAATGTTCTTCGCCAAAATTAAATAGCAAAATTTACGAACAAAGCATTGTCCCAGTACTTTCTTTTTATAAAATTTTAATATCACCCGAATAAATTGTTCGAATTGTACCATCATTTAATGTTAGCTGTAGCACACCTTCATCTGTAATGCCACTTGCAATACCTTCAAAACGTTCTCGTAAAGTCGTCACTTCGATACGCTGTCCTATTGTGCATGACATTTGTTCCCATAGCTCTTTAATACTGGAAAAGCCCTCTTTTACGAATAGCTCAGTAAACTGCTCTAAATATTGTAAAATCGTTGCGACAAGTGCAGCACGATTAATTTCCTCTCCTGCAGCTATGCTTAGCGACGTGGCAATATTTGCAATGTCAGGAGAAAAATCTTTTTCTTGCTGGTTAGCATTGATACCAATCCCAACAAGTAATGCTTGTACAAGGTCTGCCTCTGCCTGCATTTCTGTTAAAATTCCTGTACATTTTTTGCCGTTAATAAGTAAATCATTTGGCCACTTTATTGCAGGTTCTACATGTTTATATAATGTTTTAATCGCCATTGTAACTGCAACGGCAACGACAAGTGTAAATGAAGATGCTTGCTGTGGTGATACATCTGGTCGTAAAATAATAGTCATCCAAATACCTGTACCTTTTGCTGATTCCCATGGTCTAGACATGCGGCCACGCCCTGCCGTTTGTTCTTCACCAATAACAATCGTACCATCGGGAGCACCTTCTTGTGCTAGCTTATGCGCAATTGTTTGTGTGGAATCCACGACATCAAAATAGTGAATTTGTCGACCTAACCGCTCTGTTTTTAAAAATAATTCTAATTGTGTTGGGCTTAAGCTATTCGGCACACCTGTCAACACGTAACCTTTTTTCTTGACGGTTTCAAAGGTGTAGCCTTCCTCCTGTAACGACTGCATATGCTTCCAAATTGCAGTACGCGACACCCCTAGTGAATCTGCCAACTCTTGTCCTGAAACCGCCTCACCGCTAGCTGCTAATAATCTCTTTAAAATTTCATCCTTCATGGACATACTCATACTCAAACCAATCCTTTAGTATTTTTCTTCATTGCATCTAATCACAACAGTGGCATTTCAAAAATATCATCTATAACTAACATGGCTCGTTAGTATGAAATGCCAATAAGATTTACCATTCATGCTTTAAAATACTGTATAAAAGGGAATCTCGCCAGCCATCTCTTAATAGCAAATCTTGTCTTATTTTCCCTTCTTTAATCATACCGATTTTTTCTAATACTTTTGCAGAGCTCCATCTCTCAGTATAACTCTCTCACCTATTAAATGGTCAATCAGCATACCCCCACTTGATTGAAATTTTGTTTATGTATAAATCGTTTTCACTCAACATCCCAACAAAAAGATAAAGCAAGTGACCTTTTAATGACGTAATTTCAATGGTCACTTTTTGTCACTTGCAGTATTTTCATTATATAATCAACTATTCATCCTTTAAGGTCATACTTCCGCTCAAACCAATCTTTGATGTGGTTTCGCTCATTAGTAAGTTCCCCATGAACAACGGCCGTTAAAATCAATTGCAAGGCTTCTTTTAACCATGGTCCCCGTTTTTGTCCAGACCATTGCAATAAATCCATTCCATTTACTACAAGCTCTTGGCGATGTCTTATTGGTAAGCTCGCCTGAACCTCCCGTATGCTTTGCTGCGAGTTGTTCATTAGCCCTTTCAACTGTGCAAAGTATTGTGCTACTTCGAGCTCCTCTAGCGAATACGTAAAATAGTCCATACTCGTCCAACCCTTTTGGAACGCATGGAACGCACCTAAAACAGCCTTAACAAAAGCCGTTTCCTTATTCGATAAGCGATAGGCACGTAACACTTCCTGCCATTGGTTTTCTTGTATAAGAGCAAAATAAGCCCAACCGCAAGTTGCATTTTGTACAGAAAAGCCTTGCCAATGTTCTACTTGGAAGTCACCTTGCAAATAGGACACTAGTCTACTTTCTTCAAGATTTCTAATGCCATTATAAACATCTTTCCCTACCCACAGCTTATCAAGTTCGGCCTTAATGCGCTCTTTGGCAACCCATGCCATATCGGAAGCCTTTTCCTGTATTGCCTGAAGTGTCTCAGCTTCGATTGTAAAGCCAAGCTGTGCTGAAAAACGCACAGCCCTTAGCATTCGTAAGGCATCCTCAGCGAAACGCACTTTTGCTTCTCCTACTGCTCGAATAACGCCAGCCTCAATATCATGCTGCCCATTATAATAATCTACAACCGTGCCATCTCGACGCATAGCTATTGCATTCATCGTAAAATCACGGCGCTGTAAATCCTCTTTCAGGGACCTTACAAAATGGACTTCCTCTGGTCTTCGATGATCAGTATACTCTCCATCAGTGCGATAGGTTGTTACTTCAACTGGTGCAGTTGGCTCAAGAACAAGCACAGTGCCATGTTGAATACCAATATCAACGGTACGATTAAAAACAGTTTTAACTTCTTGTGGCAATGCATTTGTCGCTACGTCTACATCATGTACTGGACGATTTAATAGGGCGTCTCGCACAGCTCCGCCTACGACAACTGCCTCAAAGCCTGCCTCCTCTAATTGTTCAATAACTGAGAAAGCAGCTTGCCATTCTTTATTGTTTTGCATGGTTTTTTTCAGCAACCTTTTCATACAGTTGTTCATACTGCTCGACAATTTTAGATGAGTGGAATTTTTCACTAACTGCCCGCATCGCTGCTTCGCGGAAACGAAGTAATTTATCTTCATCGTTCAATAACTGTACAGCATAGTCAGCTACAGCATCCGTATCACCTAATTCCACTAAATAGCCATCTACACCATGATCAATGACTTCTGGTATTCCACCAACGGTCGTACCAATACATGGCACACCACAAGCCATTGCTTCAAGCAATACAAGTCCAAAAGATTCCTGCTGTGAAAGTAATAGCTTCAGATCACTAATAGCGTACAATTCAGCTAAATTTTCTTGTTTACCTAAAAATAATACGTCCTTGACATACGGGCTTTCTTTTACTTGATCCATCACACGATGCTTTTCGGGTCCATCCCCTACTAATAATAGCTTCGCTTTTACATTTCCACGGATTTTCATAAATGCATCAACAATATGAGGGAGGTTCTTAATTTTACGGAAGTTAGAAACATGAATGATGACTTTTTCATCTTCTTGAATGCCAAACTGCTCTTTTAAGTTACCAGCATCTTGCGGACGATAGACACGCTCATCCACGAAGTTATAAATCGTTTCAATTGGCTTAACAGTATCAATAAGTTCGTAGGTTTGTTCTTTTAGTGACTCTGAAACTGCAGTTACAATATCAGACTTATCAATACCATATTTGATGGCTTGTGACAGCGTAGAATCCTGTCCAAGTACGGAAATATCCGTGCCATGGAGTGTTGTCACAATACCTATATTTTGCCCACTCATTTCTCGGGCTAGCACCGCACATACGGCATGTGGGATTGCATAATGTACATGTAGTACGTCTAACCCTTCATCTTTAATCACGTCCGCCATTTTACTCGCTAATGCAATATCATACGGCGAATACTGAAATACTGAATAATTGTTCACTTCTACTTCATGGAAAAAGACGGTCGGATAAATTTTATTCAATCGAAATGGTACGCTTGAGGTGATGAAATGAATTTCGTGGCCTCTCTCTGCAAGCATTTTTCCTAATTCTGTTGCAATAACACCAGAGCCTCCAACTGTTGGATAACAGGTAATGCCGATTTTTAGCTTTCTCATTCGATAATCATCCTTTCTAAATTCACGTCTTTTTAGTCTCGTCTTTCTTGAATCAGTCTCCAATCCACAAAGCCCTCTTGTAGGCCTTTTAGTAGTATTTCTGCAGTTCCCATATTTGTTGCCAGTGGCACTTGGTAAACATCACAAAGACGGATAAGTGCAGAAACATCCGGCTCATGTGGTTGTGCTGTTAATGGGTCACGGAAGAAAATGACCATGTCCATATCATTATTGGCAATCATAGCGCCAATTTGTTGGTCCCCACCAAGGGGACCCGAGCGAAAACGTGTAACCTCTAAGCTTGTAGCTTCCATAACACGTTGCCCTGTTGTACCTGTTGCATAAAGCGTATGTTCATTTAAAATATCACGATAAGCGATAGCAAACTGTACTAGATTATCTTTTTTGCGATCATGTGCAATTAATGCGATTTTCATAAGTTTTCCATCCGTTCTTTAGATGATGTTTTCTAAACCATAAACTAGCTGATCCATTTTCATAACTTCTTCTACACAGAATGCAACGCCGGACATAAAGGAGTTACGATTTAATGAGTCATGACGGATTGTTAATAGTTGACCGTCTCCTCCAAACAATACTTGCTGATGTGCCACTAAACCAGGTAAGCGAACAGAATGAATTCGCATACCATCAAAATCAGCCCCTCTTGCTCCTTCAATCGTTTCTTTTTCCTGTGGATGACCTTGCGTTTTTTGTGCTCGCACCTCTTGGATCAGTTGTGCTGTTTTGACACCAGTACCAGATGGCGCATCCAACTTTTGGTCATGGTGCATTTCAATGATTTCTACATCTGGTAAGTATTTTGCTGCTTCTTTAGCAAATTTCATCATCAGGATTGCCCCAATTGCAAAGTTTGGTGCGATAATGCAGCCTAACTCCTTCTCATTAGCAAGTGCTGATAATTCTTCAAGTTGAGCATCTGTAAAACCAGTTGTGCCAATAACCGGTCGTACATTTAAATTTAAAGCCTCTTTTGTATGATTGTATACTGCATGTGGATTCGTTAAATCTACTAAAACGTCAGGGGCAGTTGCTTCTACTAGCTCGTTCATATCTGTAAATATTGGTGCTGTATAGCTTGCTGGAAACATTTCTAAATCAGCTAATGTCTGGCCAACCTCTTTATAATCTAGTACAGCTACTAACTCCATTTTGGCATGTTTCATAACTGTATGTACAGCTTCAGCTCCCATTTTTCCTCTTGGCCCTGCAATTGCTACACGAATCGACATTATTCCTCTTCCTTTCTTGTCCAGCGATCCTTATCTCTCGTTTCAAATTTATGTATGACGCGTAAAAGTGCCTCATCTAATTTTATACCTTGTGCATTAGCAAAGCATACTAAAACAAAGAAAAAGTCACCTAATTCTTCTTCAATACTATTCGTTTCTTCAGTGCTTTTTTTCTTTTTCTGTCCATAAACGTCTTGCACTTCGCGTGACAATTCTCCAAGCTCCTCCGTTAAACGTGCGAGTAGTTCAAAAGGAGGGAAATAACCTTCCTTAAATTGTCCTATATAGTCATCCACACGTTTTTGCAAGGCTTGCATCGTTATCTGTTCTGTCATCCAATATCACACTCCTATTTACCATCGTATAAAATTTACACCATTGTTGTCAAAAACAATAAAATGACAGATAATATAACCACTACTTCATAGTTAGGAATTACAGGAGGTCATATGTTCAAACAGATCAAAATTCGTAATATTATCGCAATAATGCTCGGAGCAGCCATTTATAGCTTTGGTTTTGTACACTTTAATATGCAAAATCAGCTAGGTGAAGGTGGTTTTAGTGGGATTACCCTTGTTCTCTATTTTACACTAGGTTGGGACCCCGCATTACTTAATTTAATCTTGAATATTCCAATGTTTATTTTAGGTTGGCGCCTACTCGGTAAAAAGTCTTTTATCTACACATTAATAGGTACAATTTCAGTATCCATTTTCTTGAAAATTTTTCAGAAATATCAGTTCACTATTCACTTAGAGGATGATTTATTCCTCGTGGCATTGTTTGCCGGTGTTTTCGTTGGACTAGGGCTAGGTATTGTCTTCCGCTATGGTGGCACTACGGGCGGTGTGGATATATTAGCACGATTAGGACATAAATATCTAGGCTGGAGTATGGGTAAAACAATGTTCATATTCGATGCAATTGTTATTTTAATATCGTGGCTAACATTTTTAGATGCACGTTCAATGATGTACACACTTGTTGCTGTCTTTGTAGGGGCGCGCGTAATTGATTTTGTTCAGGACGGTGCCTATGCAGGACGTGGAGCACTCATTATTTCGGAAAAATCGAGTGCAATAGCGGACATGATTGCATTGCGCATGGAACGCGGCGTCACTATTTTAGAGGGGCATGGTCACTTTACAAAGCAGGCAAAAGAAGTGATATACTGCGTTGTTGGACGCAATGAAGTTGTACGTTTAAAATCGATTATCCATGAGGTCGATCCTCATGCCTTCGTCTCTATTTCTGAAGTTCGAGATGTTGCTGGAGAAGGCTTCACTCTCGACGATCAAAAACAACCATTACATTGAGAATAGGCACAAAGAGAAAAAGTGTTAGATTGACGGTAATTCAATCTAACACTTTTTATTGCTACGATGTTGTCCAATACAGCGGTTGCTTTCAGCAGGTTTTTCCGGCGATTCGCGGACTTCTATCTGCGATTTCTCCTGTCTTACCGGTGATTCATCCCCACTTAAAGTAGCGGAAGTCATCTGCTTATTAACAAACAAATAAAAAAGCTTGTTATAGTGGTTATCCCACTATAACAAGTTTTTCTTAGTCGTCATTACGCATATTTGTAAAGATTAAAATTAATCGTAATAATTCTAAAACAGCTACTGCAGCAGCAGCCACATAAGTTAACGCAGCGGCACTTAACACTTTACGTGCTGGACGCTCCTCTTCGTTCGTAATAATACCAAGTGAATTCATTTGCACGAGGGCACGCTTTGATGCGTCGAACTCAACTGGTAATGTTACTAATTGGAACACTACGCCTGCTGCTAATAAAACGATACCTAACAATAACATATTAGATAAACCAGAAAAAATTCCGATCATAACGAAAACCCAAGATGCGTTTGATGAAATATTAGCCACTGGAACAAGCTTACTTCGTAAAGTAAGCATTGAATATGCCTCTTTATGCTGAATGGCATGGCCTACTTCATGGGCAGCAACTGCTGCACCTGCTACACTTGCCTCATAAAAGTTACTTTCTGATAATGCGACTGTTTTTGTCGCAGGGTTGTAGTGATCAGATAACACACCTTGTGTTGGCACAACTCGCACATCGTACAAGCCGTTCGCATCTAAGATCGCCCTTGCTACCTCAGCACCAGTTTGTCCCTTCATGGTACGTTCCTTTGCAAACTTATTATACGTACCTTTTACCTTCATTTGAGCGTACAATGGCAGTAGCATAATAATCGCAAAATAAACAATATACATGCCTGTTGACAATTTCCTAACCCCTTTCTACCTCGATACTATAATTCTATAGAGATTTCCCTAATTGGGCAAATATTTGCGCCACCTAATTGAGAAAATAGCGATAAAAATACAAGCAATTGATAACCAAAAAGTAAAGTATCCAATGGCACTTGTATATTCAGCTAAATCACGATACATTGGCATTTGCCCAAATACATAGTCTATGACATCATTATGCAAGGTCCATACAGCTGCAACCACAACATGCCAATATGAAAATACATATTTACCGATGTAAAGGACGCCTTGTAATGCCATCGCAAAATGTGAGCCGATAAGCATCCAGCCTTGCCAGCCGATGTAGCCTGTTTCAACTAGAGTCCAGAGATTCATTACATCTGCCCAAATACCATATTTAACTAATGTGACAAGTGCTAACACTTCCATCAATGGCCATCTTTTTCCTAATATCCATGCCAACAGCACAAAACAAAAAAACAAACTAGCAGTCGGACTATCTGGTACAAAAATATAAAAAATCGGCTTCGTAATCGCTAATTGCCAGCCATACCAATAATAGCCGTAAATCGTTCCTAATAAGTTGATAAGTAGTAATACTATTAAAAATGTTTTATGCGTAAGGAGGTACCAAATATTTGCACGTGTCATTTGCATGATTAAAACTCCTTTACTATCCGTCCATACTAAGATGTCTTTTTCTTTAATTTTTATGTATTTTTTGGCGGCTAAGCCTTTATGGCACTTTTATATTACAACAGGTGGCTAATTGCAAAATGAAGTTTTAGCCATAGACTTTCCTAATTAATTATATCAAACCATGGGCTTAATGTTTAATAAAAGCTAGAAAAAAAGAGTCAGTTTCCCGACTCTTTTTAAAATTATTCAGCTTTTAAGCTTTCGATAAACTCAGCTAGCTTTTGAAGATCTTCATCAGATCCTGTCCATAAACCTGCTGGCATTTTACCACTTGGTGAACCATTGTGGGCAATGTCTTTAATTTCATCAGCTGTTAAGCCTGTATTCATAAGTGTTGGCGCACCAGCACCACCTTCTAAGCCTTCACCATGACATGTAATACATGCAGAGCCAGCATAGATTTGGTAACCTTCTGAGCCTTTATCGAACTCTACAGTTTCCACGATAGCACCTTGAATTTTTTGAGCTTCCCAGTCATGATTTACAACTGACTCCCAAGTTAAATAGAACATAGCAGCCAATGTTAATAACATAAACGCAGTTGGTAACGGGCGTTTAGACGGACGGCGTTCTGGACTCTTATCTAAAAATGGCATTAATAATAGCGCTCCAAATGCTAGACCTGGAATGACAATTGCTCCGATAACATTATATGGACCAGAAGCAAATGAGTATTTTAAGAGTTGGTACATGAATAAGAAGTACCAGTCCGGTAATGGCGTGTATGCTCTTGTTGGATCAGCTGGCCCTTCAAGTGGAGATGGGTGAGCGACTGTTAACAATAAATAAGCGATTAAGAAAACAGCACCTACCATCCATTCTTTTAGTAAGAAGTTCGGCCAGAAAGCTTCAGTTTTACCTGGATATTCGGAATAATCCTTTGGAACGTTCGGCATTCTGTGATTCGCTTTAATACGAGAATCGCCGACAAATTTCATTCCTTTTCCGCGATGCATAGTGTCCCCTCCTTTAAAAAATCATCGAACCGTCAAGAATTATTACAACGGCCCTGAAATTCCTTGACGACGAATCATGATAAAGTGTGCTGCAAGTAACCCAAACAATACTGCAGGCAAGAAGAATACATGAATCGCAAAGAATCGTGTTAACGTTTGAGCACCAAGAATAGTACTGTCACCCGCTAATAATACTTTAATCATCGAACCAATAAATGGTACAGATGCCGCAATTTCGATACCTACTTTAGTAGCGAACAATGCTTTCATATCCCATGGTAATAAGTATCCTGTAAAGCCAAGACCCATCATTACACCAAAAATACCTACACCAACCATCCAGTTTAACTCACGAGGTTTCTTATAAGAACCTGTGAAGAATACACGAAGCGTATGTAAGAACATCATTACAATTACTAATGAAGCTCCCCAGTGGTGCATACCGCGCACGATTTCACCAAATGCTACTTCGTTTTGTAAATAATAAACTGATTTCCAGGCATTCACGACGTCTGGTACATAGTACATTGTTAAGAACATACCAGATAGAATTTGAATTACTGTGATGAAAAATGTTAATCCACCGAAGCAGTAAACGAATGCTGAAAAATGGTGTGCAGGGTTCACGTGCTCTGGCACTTCGTGGTCGGCAATATCACGCCAAATAGGTGTAATATCTAATCGTTCATCGACCCAATCATAAATTTTGTTTAGCACTGAATTCGTACCCCCTTACAAATTAAACTAGAGTATTTGCTCTTGCTGGACCAATCTCTAAATAACCATCTTTTTCTTGTACTTCAAATTCATCCAACGGACCTAGAGGCGGTGTACCTGCAATGTTTTTCCCGTTTTTCTCGTAACGCCCTGCATGACAAGGACAGAAGAATTGATTTGGGTGTGCTGAATCGCCATTCCAGTCCACCATACATCCTAAATGCTTACAAACAGGTGATAGAGCAATTATTTGGTCGCCTTCTTTGTAAACCCAAGCTACGTTTGTAACATTAGATTTGTACCAAGCGTCAACTTGTTCAAATGTGAAGTCAACTTTAACTGGCTCTGTATTGATGTCAGCGACTTTATGCTCGGTTTTGATAAAATCCCCACCCTCATGCTTTTGTAAAACTGGGTCAATTGCAAAACGAACCATTGGCATCAACATACCTGCCGCCATAAATCCGCCAACACCAGTAAGTGTGTAGCTTAGAAATTGACGACGTGAAACTCGATTGTTACTCATCCTTTTCCCCCCTCTAACTTTAAAGGTCAGTCCAACGGACATACTTTTACAAATAGTAATACTAGGACATATCTATGATATATCAAGTCCATAGCTTGGTCAATATAGCATTCTGTGGAAACCTGGAGAATGTGAACATTTATTGAAACAAATTGCTAAATTTGTGCCCATTTGGTCGAAAATACAGGTATTACTTGACGTAACTGATCTTCGAGAATGGTATTTTTCACGCTCATATCCATGGATTCTAGTGGAATAGCTGGTAACCAAATAATATTTACAACATCTCCAATATTTGTCCAAAAATGGTCACAAGTAATGAAGAACACATGCTTAAAGCCAGCAGTATGTAATTGTGTTTCTAATTGCACTGGCATTTCTTCGTTTTTCAAGGCAGTACTATACGAAAATGGTGGCATGACTAATAAGCGGCCTTTAAACTGTTGTTCGATAAAAGCTGTAAGCGATAACAAAAAATCTGATTCTGCACCACTTTGCTTCAATTTTTCAGCAGTAAAATCGATTCCTACAAGTGGAATAATTGCCGTATCAATAAAATCCTTCTGCGCTAAAAACGATGTCACATCGTTTGCATTAAAATACATCCAATAACCCCCCTACTGTTACAAATATAAAAATGCCCTTTTCCACTCTTTTATAGGATAACCAATAAAAAGTGAAAACAATCATTCACTAGTCATGTTACCATATAGAGGTGGATAAAGGGCATTCAATTTTTACCTATTGACTTAAGACTATTGTAAATTGGCAGTTTCTTTTAAAACTTGTAACAAATTAGACAATTCATAAAATCGTTCTTCATCGCCTTTATCTAAGGCTTCATCAATTTGTGCGAGTAATTTTTCTTCTTGGAATACGAGTAAACTATTGGAAAGTAACTCTTCTGCCAGTAAACGGTCTTTTTCACTAACAATTAATGTTTCTGGCATATAAGGGTTTTCTTCAAGAACTGCTAAGTATTGTGCACTTGGCGGTATATTTGGGAAGTTCAATTGTATATACATATCTTCTTGTTCATGTAAACGTAAGTCATGGAACGATTTTTCAGCATCGGCTGTCATCACATTGCCTTTATAAAAACGAAATGGTACACCTGTTGAGTCTACTGTAGACATCACCATAGCTCTAGGACAATAGTGCGCTTCTTCTACAAACCGTATTCGTTTTAACAACTCATCATTACTTAATAAGTAATTTAAAATCCATACACACTCACGACGTTTTAATTGGTAATTTTTCAAAAACCAGCGAACAAATGCTTTTTTATCGACAACTGATACAGAAGCAGTCATACCCACTCCCTCCTTTACTCTAATTCTAAGCCTTCTAACATCTCTTGCCATTGTGGTTCACCCGGTTGAAGCTTGATTAAATGACCGAGAACTTCTTTAACTTCAGAACGCTTGCCTTCTTCTAATAAGAAATAAACATATTTTTCTAAAAATGCTGCGTCTTCCTTAAAATCAGTATATGCCAAACGGTAAAATTCGTATGCACGGTCGTACAATTCTAAATTTGCATATGCGTCTGCAGCGTAAGGATATAAAGTTATCCATTCAAAATCATTTTTTTGTAATGTCTCAAATAATTCAACGACATCTTCATAGCGTTCTTGTTGCGTAAATACGGAAATAAGTGTTAGCACGGCTTCCATATACTCAGGATCTAACGCAATTGCTTCTTGTAAATAATTTTCTGCTTCTTCTGGCAAAGCGTTTTTTAATGCCATTTTACCTGCAAATAAGAATAATGATTTATCGTACTCATCGCGCTTCAAGCCTTCTTTAATAGCTGTATAAGCTTTTTTATTGTCCTCTGTCATGGCATAGCTTTCCGCTAGCAATAAATAAGCTGAGAAATAGTCAGGGTCTAATTCTTTTAAGTCCTCTAATTGCTTAATCGCCAATTCATATTTTTGCGATTGGAACGCAGCATATGCAGCACCAAATAAAGTATCTGGCTTCACTTCGTCATCTAGGGCTGCTAAATAATAGTCTAAGGCTGTTTCATAGGCAGCACCCGCACGATATACTTCTGCTAGTCGTTCAACAAGACTGACGCCTGCAAATTCCTCTTGTTGTTCATGTAATTCTTCGTAAAGGCGCGCAGCCTCTAGAAAACGCCCTGTCTCAAATAATAACTCTGCTTTAGCAAAATGTAGTAGTGGCTCATCGGGTAAGATCGCTAACGCCTCATTAATGCGCTTTTCTGCCACTTCAAATAAACCTTGCATCTGATAGTAATCCGCTAGCACTAGTAATGCTTGCGGATATTCTGGGGCTGTATCTTCGACTGCTAACAACATGTCTAATGCCTCGTCCTCATCATCAAGCTCCATTAAGACGTTGGCACGGTCAATTTTTAGTTGTGCCTCCTCTGGGAATAAAAATTGCAGATGCTCCAGTACACGGTCCGCTTCTTTCATGTAACCATATTGCATAAAAACTTCCGCTAGTGCGTATATTTCCTCAGGTAATTCCTTCATTAAAAAAGATTCTAGAAGCTGATCTATTAAAGCTAAATCCCCTTGCTCAAGTGCTTGCATCATTTCCGTCATTGCATTATTCACAGTCATTCACCTATTCTTTCATGTATATCTTTATGCTACAAAATATTCTCTTTTGAAACAAGAAAAAACTCCCCAAAAGGATTGGGGAGTCCAGTGTTGACTATTTCTTCACAGACTCAACATGCTCGAAAAACGACGGGTAGGAAACAGCGATGCATTCTGCATCGTCTAATGTCACTGCCCCATCCGTTATTAACGCTGCTACAGCGCCCATCATACCGATACGGTGATCCCCGTATGTTTTCAAGCTTGCCCCATATAATGGCGTTGGTCCTTCAATGATCATACCATCCTCAGTTGCTTCAATACGAGCACCTAGTTTTTTTAGCTCATCCACCACTGCAGTAATGCGATCCGTTTCTTTGACCTTGAGCTCCTCAGCATCCTTTATAATTGTTTTACCATGTGCCTGTGTTGCTAAAAGTGCAAGAATTGGAATTTCGTCGATTAATCTCGGAATCATATTCCCTTGAATAATAGTTCCGTTTAAAGTAGACGTTTCAACAGTAATTGTTGCAGTTGGCTCAGATTGACCGTCTTCATTTGCTACTATTGTTATAGACGCTCCCATGTTCTGAAGAACTTCTATGATACCATCACGCGTTGGATTAACCCCAACATTTTCTAAGACAATTTTACTATCATGGCAAATTGCACCCGCTACTAAGAAAAATGCTGCAGATGAAATATCACCTGGCACTGACACATGTGTGCCTGAAAGTGTTTGTCCACCTACAAAAGTAATAACACCATCTGCCACAGTTATTTGCGCCCCAAATTGACGTAGCATGCGCTCCGTATGGTCACGAGATACCTCTGTTTCACGTACAACTGTTGTACCTTGCGCACGTAAACCTGCTAATAAAATAGCTGATTTCACTTGTGCACTGGCAACAGGCATTTGATAGTCAATAGCTTGTAGCTTTGTACCTTGGATGGCAAGTGGTGTATATTGTCCATCTGCACGACCTGTAATATGAGCACCCATTTGACGTAACGGATCAATAACACGGCGCATCGGACGTTTACCGATGGATGCATCTCCAGTCATCACGCTATGTACTTTGGAACCAGCTAAAATCCCGAGCATTAAGCGTGTTGTTGTACCAGAGTTCCCTGTGTAAAGCACCTCACTAGGTTCCTGCCAAGCTTCCATACCTGCGCTTTCGATTGTTACATTTGTACCGTCCACATCAATCTTCACACCAAGCTTGCGGAAACAATCAATAGTACTTAAACAATCTTCACCAAGTAAAAAGCCGTCAACCGTTGTTTTCCCTATTGCAATCGCCCCAAACATAATAGAACGATGTGAAACAGATTTATCACCAGGGATTGTTAATAGCCCTTGTAAAGATGGTTTATTATACTGTAATACTTTTTCACTCATAGTCATCTCTCGCCTCCATATGAAGATAGAAAGCGCCGATAGATCGACGCTTTCTTCATTATACTTAGCCATTCGTCGCCTCTTATTAGACGTAAATGCACTAATCTATGAAATATACGTTTCGAAATTTGCTCGCTTTTGAATACATGCTGCGGCACGTTCACGATCACTTTCACTTTGCAAGCTAATCACAAGAATACCGAAGACATCTTCACGTGATTCTACAATTCGTAAATTCGTAATGCTAATTGCTTCATCAGCAAGCAGGCCTGTTACCTCAGAAATCACCCCTGGATAGTCAGGAACATCGACGTACAAGTCAAACGAAGTAAACATTGCTCCAGCACTAATTGGCAATTCATCACGCAGTTCTTTAGCAATAGCGAAATAACTTTCAATGTCTGCTGAACTACCATTTAATAGCAGTTCCTTGACACGATCCATTTCAGTTTGCCAGCCTTCAAGCTGTGATACTAATTCATCACGATTTTGAAGTGTAATATCACGCCACAGAATCGGATTAGAGGATGCAATACGTGTTACATCTCGGAACCCCCCTGCTGCAAGTGAACGTGTCATTGGGTATTCACCATTTTCCCCGCCTAATTGATGCACAAGTGATGCAGCAATAACATGCGGAAAGTGACTAACTACAGC
Source organism: Lysinibacillus sp. NPDC097868 (assembly GCF_044761135.1). NCBI lineage: Bacteria > Bacillati > Bacillota > Bacilli > Caryophanales > Bacillaceae > Lysinibacillus > Lysinibacillus sp. NPDC097868. Next base: position 2,214,350 of record NZ_JBIWBS010000001.1, read on the forward strand.
CGTCATATGATCGTGCTCACGTGCGGATACACTAACAACTTTTGCATGTGTAAATTTTAAAAGGCTTTCTAGCTGAGCCATATTAATAATTTCTTCGCCTGCAAGTGGTGTCAGCATATAATACGCATTTTCGAAAAGATGCGCTTTCGCAGCTAATACACCACTTTTATGAGAGCCTGCCATCGGGTGTCCACCGATAAACGTAATACCAAGCTCACGTAACTCACCGGCTTTTTGCATAATCATTTTTTTCGTACTACCTGTATCTGTTACAATAACTTTATTTTTTAACGGCCATGTTTTTAATTGTTCCATCCACTCGAGCGTAGCGTTGACAGGCGTTCCAAAAATAATAATATCTACCTCTGCTGCCACATCTTTTGGATCTGTCACAATATCATGCACAATATTTAATGTTTTGGCATGTTCACGGGTTTTTTCATCCATGTCATAGCCAATAATTTTAGTTTCAGGTGCCTTTTGTAAAGCAAGAGCAATCGAGCCCCCAATTAAGCCTAAACCAATAACGAGCACTTTGCGTGTCATGCAAAAACCCCTTGTTCTTTTAACACTTCTTCAAGATGCTCTAATAATGCTGCATTTTGTGCTTCTGTACCAATTGTTACGCGGATAAAACCTGGCGCACCTAGAGCATTACCACTACGAATAATAAAACCACGCTTCATAAGCTCTTGGAAAACAACATCACTATCAGCATTCGTGTTAAAGAAAATAAAGTTTGTATCAGATGGGTAGTATGTCAAATTATGCTTTTCACAAAAATCAACGTATTGTTTTTTACCTATTTCATTTGCTGCACAGCAAGTTTTTAAAAAGTCTTGATCACTTAATGCAATGGCCGCTACAGCTTGACTTAAAATTGTATTATTAAACGGTGCACGTACGGGATCCAGTTTTGCAATGACTTCTGGTTGACCAATTGCATAGCCTACTCGGAAGGAGGCAAGACCATATGCTTTAGAAAATGTGCGCATTAATAGGACATTTGGATACTCATCAATTAAAGGTAGAGTTTCTTTATGACCTGGATGCGTCACATATTCGATATACGCTTCATCTAAAACTACAAGTACATCGCTAGGTACTTTCGCTAAAAAAGCACGTAAATCTGTATCTGCAATGACAACACCTGTTGGATTATTCGGACTACATACCCACACAATAGAAGTATGTTCATCAATAGCTGCTGCCATTGCGTCTAAGTCGTGTGCACCTTCAATACAAGGAATTTTACGAACTTCCGCACCTTCAATTTCAGCATTATGAATGTATTGTGAGAATGATGGATCTGCCATGACTGTATTCACACCTGGATACAACAGAGCACGAGTAAGAATTGCAATTATATCATCTGAACCATTTCCAAAAAGAAGCTGTGTTTCTTTGACACCAACATGTTTAGCCACAGCAGAACGTAAATTTTGTGCATAGCCGTCTGGATAGATTGCATAGTTTACTGCACTATTTTGTAAATATGCTGTTACCTTAGGTGAGCAACCAAATGGGTTTTCATTTGATGCTAACTTTACGACTTCTTGTAAGCCAAATTCACGTTGTACTTCTTCAATTGGTTTACCTGGCTTATATGCTTGCATACCGTCCAATTGTTGTTTCCATTTCATCTCAAACATCTCCTCTTATTATTTAGCTTGGGCTAAATCTGGTCTTAATTTCACAGCATCATTTAAATAAATATGCTGAACATCCTTTTGTGCCATTTCCACATTCGCATGGATTAAAACACGAATACATAATGGCAGGGCATCTGGCACATCCATTTCATGCATACACATAACAGGAACATACTGCCAGCCGTCCATTAACCTGACAGCACGAGCTGGAAACGCCGATGTAATATCTGGTGTCGTTGAAATAACGATTGATGCAATATCTTCTATCTCCACATGATTTGCTGCCACAACCTCACGCACTAATCTCGCTGTCTCATCCCATACAAGCTCTGGCTTGTCCAATTCAATTGTAATAGCACCTCTAAGTCCACGAATCATACAAGCACCTCCGCTAATAGCTGTCGGAATTCAGCATCTACCTCTTTGCATTCTGCTAACTCAATTGGTCGCACAAAAGGCTTCCCAATTTCTTCGAGTAACACAAATTGTAGGACACCGTATTCCGCTTTTTTATCTTTTAATAAATAGTCTGTTAATTGTTCAAATGTATAATCATTCACCGCATCAAAAGGATAGCCATTTTTCAGCGCAAAACGTAAAAACAATGTTGTAAATTCCCGATTCAACTTACCATATCGTTCACTTAATAATAGACAATACACAAGACCAATCATCACTGCTTCACCATGTGCAACTTTCCCATAACCCGCAGCTGCTTCTATGGCATGGCCATATGTATGACCCAAATTTAAATATTTGCGCACTGACTGCTCTGTTTCATCCTCAGACACAATTTTTGCCTTTACTTCAATTCCAGCTTTTAAATGTTTGGCCAATTCTGTTGTACTAAAATGGATAACTGAATCTGCAGCCATTAGCTCTTGAAGCCAAATGGCATTCGATATCATCGCATGCTTAATGACCTCTGCTGTACCTGAACGCACTTCACGCTCAGGTAAGCTTTCTGTAAAGACTGTATCGTAAATTACCCCTTCTGGTTGATAGAACGCACCAATCATATTTTTGCCTAGTGGATGGTTAATAGCTGTTTTACCGCCTACTGCTGAGTCATGAGCTAAAATCGTCGTTGGTATTTGGATAAATGGCACTCCACGCATATATGTAGCTGCAACAAAGCCTGTTAAATCTCCAACTGCGCCTCCACCAAATGCAAAAATAAATGATTTACGTGAACATTTTTGTTCAAGCAAGAAAGTTTGTGCTGCATTGTATTGTTCAAATGTTTTACAAGCCTCACCACCTGGTAGCACAAATACCTCAAACGCATATGGGAAATTCCCCTTGAAATATTCCCCTTGGGCAGCCCACACATTGGCGTCTGTAAAAACAATAAGCTTATCTGCTTTTTGCAGTTTATCATCAAATGTTTTGACTGCTTCGGCTAAAAAATTATGCCCAAGCACTACCTCATATTGATGTGATTTTGTTGCTACTGGTACACGCATATATTAAAACTCCTTTGCGTAACGGCGTTGTTCTTCAATTTGTGCTTTTAATTGTGGTAGTTGATCTCCATGGAATTGGTCCATAATCGCATTGGCAATTTCCCAGGCAATAACATGTTCAGCTACTACTGAAGCTGCTGGTACTGCACAGCTGTCTGAACGTTCTACGCTTGCTTTAAACGGTTCTTTTGTCTCTATATCAATACTTTGCAATGGTTTATATAATGTTGGAATTGGCTTCATAACACCTCGAACAACAATCGGCATACCTGTAGACATTCCGCCTTCTAAGCCACCAAGTCGATTCGTAGCACGAGTATAGCCTTGCTCTTCAGACCAAATGATTTCGTCATGTACTTCTGAACCTTTACGTCGAGCCATTTCAAAACCAATACCAAATTCAACACCTTTAAAAGCATTAATAGACAACATTGCGGCTGCTAATTTTGCATCTAGTTTACGGTCGTAATGAACATAAGAACCAATACCGGCTGGCATACCTTCAACGATTACTTCAACAACACCGCCAATAGAATCGCCTGCTTTTTTCGCTTCATCGATTGCCTCAACCATTTTTGCTGAAGCAACAGGATCTACACAGTAGCATGGATCGGCTTCGACGATCATACGAATTTCATCTACAGTCTTTCCTTCAATTACAGACGTGTCTGCTTTAATGCCTACAATTTCCGTTACATGTGACACAATTGAAATACCAAGCTCATTTAATAATGCTTTTGCAACAGCTCCAACGGCAACACGGACAGTAGTTTCACGCGCAGAAGAACGTTCTAAAACATTTCGTAAATCTCGATGGCCATATTTCATGCCGCCTACTAAATCAGCATGTCCTGGACGTGGGCGTGAAATTTGACGTTTAATATCATCAGGATTAACATCCTCTGCTAATGGATCCGCGCCCATAATTTTCGTCCAATGCTTCCAGTCATCATTTGTGACAACTAGCGCAACAGGAGAGCCAAGTGTTTGTCCGTGGCGAACACCACCTACTATTTCTACTGTATCCGTTTCGATTTGCATACGACGACCACGGCCATGACCTCCTTGGCGACGTTTTAAATCGTGATTAATTTTTTCTGCTGTAATTGGTAAAAGTGACGGTAAACCCTCAATTATTGTAGTTAATTGCGGTCCGTGTGATTCTCCTGCTGTTAAGTAACGCATAAACGCTTTCTCCCTTCAACTCGCTAAAGTATGTATTTTTCACTATAACATATATTCTCTAAAAAAACAGTCCTTTTGCAAATGTCATAGCACGTATTCATAAATCAATAAAGATAGACAGCATAGCATTATATGCGAATATTCTGAACGATTTATTTAAAAAAAGAGGTTTTTTTAGCTAACTTAAACGCCACACAATAAGTCCAAGATTTTTAACGTGAAACCGATTTACTTTAATAAAAAATACGCTTTTTGCTTATACAAGCGAAAAGCGTACGGTCATCTATGTCTAGTGTCTTGGCAATTTATGTACGTGACAGTCATCTTATTTACTGTACGAAAGCTTTTCATCATTTAATTAATTATTTTTTTCGATAGAAGAAAGTATCTTCCACTTCAAATTCGTAACGAGATGGATTAAAAATTTGCTCCGTTGACCCTACAAATAATATGCCATCTTGTCGTAATGCTTTACTGAAGTTCGAATATATTTGATCTTTTGCTTCTTCGGTAAAGTATATCATAACATTTCTGCACACGATTAGATCGTAATGAGAATCGTAATGATCTTTTAGCAGATTATGCTTTTTAAATGTGACACAGCGCTTAATTTCATCTTTAACTCGGTAGAAGTTTCCTTCTTGCTCAAAATACTTTGCTTGAATATCTTTTGGCACCTCTGCTAAAGAACGCTCCGGATAAACACCTAGCTTTGCCTTTTGAATTACATTTTCATCTAAATCAGTGGCGATTATTTGAATTTGCGATAATGGTACTAATTGCGATAATACCATTGCTAATGAATATGGCTCTTCTCCAGTTGAACATGCAGCACTCCAAATTTTCAAACGCTTGTTGGATTGTAGTAACTTCGGAAAAATTTTCTTTTGCAACACTTCCCAGCGCTTTCCATTTCGATAAAACTCAGACACATTAATCGTCATTCGATCTAAAAACTCATTCATCAAATCACGATCTTGCTCGAGTGCTTTTAGAAAATCAACAAAATTACGATATCCCTTTTTCTCGTAGAGTGAGGTTAATCGTCTTTTCATTTGCGCTTCTTTATATAACGCTAAATCAATTCCAGTTTTGCGCTTAATACCTTCAACAAATTGTTCATAATCAGACATACGGTCATCTTCCCCTCTAGCGTCGTATTTCCATTATAGCGGAAAAATGCCTTTACTGAAATAGTCTTTCCGTGTATTCAATGTTACTTTGTCGTATTTTTCTTTTCTTCTAATAGTAGCACTTTCGAATGTTCTAATTCTAGTCGCAATTTTTCTGTTTCTTTTGTATATGATTCCAATCTTAGCTTTTCTAATTCAACTTCTTGTTCAATTGTTTTTAATTTTAATTTCTGCCCTTTTGTACGTGCATCAGTAAATATCCCAGCTAAAGCGACCATAATGCCGCCAATAATAGCAACAATAGCAATTTCCATTTTTTTCTTCCCCCTTTCTATATAGATTATACGATAAAACCAAAAAATAGTTTCCTTTTTTGAAATTTCTCTAATCAATTCTCTATTAATCGGGAGAAAGCTCGGCTCTTCAGTACAGGAATCGCAACCCTCCATACCAGAAACTAAAAGAAGGCATCGAGTTTTAACTTCCTGATGCCTTCTATCGCCACTCTAAAATGAAGACGGTCAATTTACGCTTTCATTGATAGTTAAATTTCTACACGATAGTCTTTTAAATGTTCCCTTAGCTTTGCTTTCATAAATTTTCCTACAGATGTTTTCGGTACTTCATCTAAAAAGACTACATCATCAGGAATCCATGTTTTATGGAACTGTGACCGCAAACTGTCCAACAGCTCCTCCTTTGTAATCGAATCTTTATGCTCAGGTTTCGGAACAACACATGCCAAAGGTCGTTCCAGCCACTTTTCATGTGGTATTGCTACCACTGCCGCTTCAAATACTTTCGGATGTGTCATCAAAGCATTTTCAAGTTCCACTGACGAAATCCATTCGCCACCACTCTTAATTAAATCTTTTGTGCGATCTGTAATTTTAATATATCCATCAGGCGTCATAACCGCAATATCTCCTGTGTATAACCAACCATCTTTAAAGGCTTCTGTTGTGCGCTCATCCTTATAATACTCATTAGCAATCCAAGGGCCTCTTAATGTAATTTCGCCCATTGTCTTGCCATCCCAAGGTACCTCACCATGTTCATTCACAATGCGCATATCAAGAAGAGGCATCGTTATACCTTGCGTTGTGCGAACGTGCATTTTTTCGTCTGTAGTATAGTTTTGCATGTGCGATAAGTATGTTGATAAGCTAACAAGCGGTGATGTCTCTGTCATACCGTAGCCTGTATAATACGGAATGTTTTGCTCCTCCTCAAAGCCCCGCACAAAACCCATTGGAGATGCAGAGCCACCACAAATAATCGAACGTAAGGAAGATAAATCTCGTGGCTGTTGACGTTGTTCTTGTAAAACGCCTAGCCAAATAGTCGGAACCCCCGCTGTTAACGTTACTTTGTACTGCTCAAACAAATCGAGTAATAGCTGTGGCGTAAACATCGGTCCTGGTAATACTTGCGTTGCTCCAAATAACACACTAGCAAACGGTAAGCCCCAGGCATTGGCATGAAACATTGGTACGACTGGTAACACTACATCGCCCTCGCATATTGCTATGCTATCAGAAAGTCCCGCTGTAATACTATGAAGGACTATACTGCGATGTGTATAGACAACCCCCTTTGGCATGCCTGTTGTTGCACTCGTATAACACATGCCTGCTGGTGCATTTTCATCTATATCATCAGGGAAGACAAAATCATCATTTGCCACTGCAAGAAGTTCTTCATAGGAAAGAGCATTCGGTAATGGCGAATTTTCTAACTCAACAGCATCCCCCATGATAATAAAATGCTTCACCGTTTTAAGCTGTGACACAATTGGTGCAATAACAGGCACTAAATTTTCATCTATGAGTAAAATTTCATCTTCTGCATGATTAATTACATACACGATATGTTCAGGCGCTAGTCGAATATTTATCATATGCAGCACAGCACCTGCACACGGTACAGCAAAATATGCCTCTAAATGGCGATGGTGATTCCAAGCAAAAGTACCAACTTTTACACCACGATCCATACCAAGTGTCGTAAGAACATCCGCTAATTTACGTGTACGCTTGGCAAACTCTTTATAGGTAAACTCATGAATTATTGTAGCGCTAGTACGCGAATATATTTTCTTCGCATGAAAATATCGCTCCGCTCGATTTAAAAAACTTGTTAATAGTAAAGGTGTGTCCATCATATGCATAATATCGCTCCCTTTCGTTTTCACATTAACTTGCTTTAACACCAAAGCTGACTGCTGCTACAAAAAAGATATTTACATTTAAGAATGATGACCCCATTTACTTCACATGTACTAAAAACTTTTTAAACCATTATTTTGGCTGCATTCGTATCGCACCATCAAGGCGAATAACCTCACCATTGAGCATAACATTATGAATAATACTTTCCACCAGCATCGCATACTCAGATGGTTTTCCAAGACGTTTTGGGAATGGCGTCATGCTAGCAAGTGCCGTGCGAGCTGGCTCTGCTAATGACGCAAACATCGGCGTTTCGATTAACCCTGGTGCAATGGTCATTACGCGTATTCCCAAATCTGCAAGCTCACGTGCAATCGGCAATGTCATTGCCGCAACTCCTCCCTTTGAGGCGCTATAAGCTGCTTGTCCAATTTGACCATCAAAAGCGGCAACCGATGCTGTATTAATAATAACGCCTCGTTGTCCATCTTCGTCGGGCTCGTTTTGCTGCATTTTTTCGGCTGCAAGTCGAATAACATTAAATGTGCCTATTAAATTAACAGAAATTACTTTAGAAAATAGCTCAAGTGCATGTACGCCACGTTTTGAAATCACTTTACTTGCATTAGCAATCCCCGCACAGTTAACCGCCACGTTAATTCGATCGAATGTAGCGATAGCATGCTCAAGCCCAGCAGCTACATCTGCCTCCTGTGTAACATCAACGCGGACATAGCGAACACTTTCGCCTAATTCCTGCGTGATTATATGCCCTCTTTCATCATTAACATCGAAAATTACAGCTTTGCCGCCTTCTTTAACAATTTTTCGTACAGTCGCTTCCCCTAAGCCTGATGCACCCCCAGTTACAATCGCGACAACGTCATGACATTTCATAGAACCCAACCCCTTTACATTTTTTCAATAATTGTAGCATTTGCCATCCCCATACCTTCGCAAATAGCGAGTAGGCCATAGCGTAAGTTTTCACGTTGCATCCGATATAGCATCGTCGTTAACAACTTTGTACCAGTAGCCCCTAGTGGGTGTCCTAAAGCAATTGCTCCACCATCTGGATTTAGCTTTGCTTGGTCTGCACCAATTTCATGTAACCAAGCAAGTGGAACCGGGGCAAATGCTTCGTTCACCTCATACGTATCAATATCTTCAACCGTCAGTCCTGAGCGTTTTAAGGCTTGTCTCGTAGCCTCGATAGGACCCGTAAGCATAAGCGTTGGATCTGACCCTATTACAATGCGTGTCACTATTTTTGCAAGCGGTTGAATACCTAGCGCCTGTGCTTTTGCTAACGACATCAGCACGACAGCGGATGCACCATCACTCATTTGGCTTGCATTGCCAGCTGTAATAACCCCGTGCTCTTGAAAAACTGTTTTTAAGTCATTTAATCGTTCGATGGTCGTATCTGCTCGAGGTCCTTCATCGACTTCAAATGTAGTAACGGTTCCATCCTCTTGTGTTATTTGGACAGGCATGATTTCCTGTTGAAAATGGCCTGCCTCTATCGCTGCTAATGCTCGTCTATGGCTTTCATAAGCATAGTTATTCAACATGTCTTTTGAAAACTGCCATTTTGCCGCCATTTTCTCAGCTGATAGCCCTTGATGAATAATATGATAATTTTCTTGTAAGCGTTTACCTTTATGGGCAGTTTGCATATTCGAAAACATTGGCACCCTTGTCATACTTTCAACACCGCCAGCAATCACCACATCCATATCCCCTGCTAAAATAGCTTGTGCTCCAAAATGTACAGCTTGCTGGCTAGAACCGCATTGTCGGTCAATCGTTACGCCTGGAACCTTCTCTGGGAAGCCTGCCATTAATAAAGCTGTACGTGCAATATTTGCACCTTGTTCACCTGTTTGTGTAACACAACCAAAAATAACATCCTCTACTTGTCCTTTGTCGATACATGCACGCTTTATAACTTCCTGTAGTACATCTGCTGCTAAATCATCCGCACGTACATCTTTTAATGCGCCTTTGCTTCGTCCTATTGCTGTACGAACAGCTGCTACAATCACTACTTCTCTCATATAAATACCCCTTTTCTAAAATGATTCTGTCATATCCCTTAATTCATTTACGTTTAAGTTTATTTGCTTGGTAGAAAATATATACCGCTTTATGAAACTATTTACTAGTTGTTAATTATCTGAATATTATATTATTTATTTTACATGACAATGTAGTTATTAACAATTCTTTATGTATTTTAATAGAGTAGAAAGATAGTTAGACCACATTTCATTAAACCAAAGGCGTAGTCCTTCTTCAGTAATCAAGATTCGGCATTAAGCTCCCCCACGAAAGCCTAAGTGATACTGCTTACTGTTTCAAGATTATTTTGAGCAATAAAAAAAGAGCGACTCCAAGTTAATGGATATCGCTCTATATTTTATAAAATTAAACTAAATCTTCACCGAAGAATAAGCCAATTTCACGCTCTGCAGATGCAAGAGAGTCAGAACCGTGGATGATGTTGTGAGAAACAGTTGTTGCGTAGTCTCCACGGATTGTACCAGGGTTAGATTCTTCTGGTTTAGTAGCACCCATCATTGTACGAGCAAGTTTAATTACGTTTTCGCCTTCCCATACCATAGCGAATACTGGACCAGAAGTGATGAAGTCTACTAATTCACCGAAGAATGGACGTTCAGCATGCTCAGCATAGTGTTTTTCTGCTAATTCTTGAGGGATTACCATTAATTTAGCGCCTTTTAATACAAAACCGCGACGTTCAAAACGATCAACGATATCTCCTACTACTTGTCGTTCTACGCCATCAGGCTTAACCATTAAAAAAGTTTGTTCGATTGCCATGTTTAAAACACTCCTTAAATTCGTCTAACAGGTTTTACACCTACCGATAAATATTAACAAAAAATGAGCTTTAGCACAACAAAAAGCTAGAATTTACGCTTGCCCATAAACAATGCGATGTCACGAAGCTTTTTCTTAATAGGATGTTTTGGTAAAGCATCTATTTCTTGTAAAGCTTTTTTCAAATACTTGTCGCTCATTTTATTAGCTTGTGTAATAGCATCAGATTTACGCACATATTGCAACATTTTTTGGCGCTCGGGCTCTGTTAATGTTCCCGCAAACACTTTTGCTAAATAAGGTTGCATCTGTTCATCATCTTTTAATAACAAAATCGGCAAAGTAATATTCCCTTGTAATAAGTCACTACCTGCTGGCTTCCCTAATTCTTTATCTGTCGCCATAATATCTAATACATCATCGATTATTTGAAAGCTCATGCCCACAAAGTAACCAAAGCGTTTCAAATGGCTTACTGTTTTGGCATCTACACCTGCTGCCACTGCACCAATCTCACAGCTAGAAGAAATAAGTAGTGCCGTTTTTCGTTTAATACGTCTGAAATAATCCTTTAAACCCTGATCCAATCTAAACTTGTCTTCGATTTGAATAACTTCACCATTACAAATTTCCACCATTGTTCGTGCCAAAATTTGATGAACAAGTGGATCCTCGATTTTTGTGATGTATTCAAGTGCACGCGCAAAAATAAAATCGCCCGTGTACATTGCTACTCTGTTATTCCATTGGGATTTGACAGTTGGACGTCCTCGTCGCATATCGGAATCATCAATCACATCATCATGCACTAGCGACGCCATGTGAATGAGCTCTAAAGGCACAGCCACATTTTTCATCTTTTCGATATCATAATCGCCAAATTTTGCGCCAAGCAACACAAAAATTGGTCGGATTCGTTTGCCACCAGCTTGTAATAAATGGAGAGAAGCATCGTTAATTAAATGCGAAGACGAATTCACCGCTTTTTCTAATTCTTGTTCGATGATATCAATATCTGACTTCAAATCGGAATAGAGTAGTTTTAACTTCATCTTTTCCACGCTTGAAAACCTTCCCCCATTAACGTATCTTTTTAAAGCCCATATGCATTGCCGCAGCACCGCCACTGTATGCTTTGTACGTTACTTTTTCTAAACCTGCCTGTTCAAACATTACCGCCAGCTTCTTCATACCTGGGAAATTATTTGCGGATTCTTGTAACCAGGAATATTCTTTATAGCTTTTCGCAAAAATTTTACCAAATATCGGCATGATAAATTTAAAATAAAAACGGAATAGTTGTCGATAGCCTGGAATTTCTGATTGCGACGTTTCTAAACATACAACCATGCCACCAGGTTTTACGACGCGATTCATTTCTTTTAACACTTGCAAATAATCAGGAACATTACGTAGACCAAAACCAATCGTCACATAGTCAAATGTATCGTCTGGGAAAGGCAATTCCATTGCATTCCCTTGTATAAGCTCAATTTGCGGATAAGGCGTTATTTTTTGTTCGCCCACTTTCAGCATGTTTTTACTGAAATCCAATCCCTTTACTTCGCCACTTTTTCCAACTGCCTCAGCTAACGCAATTGTCCAGTCAGCTGTTCCACAACACACATCCAACGCTTTCGATCCAGGCTTGACAGCCATACGCTTCATCGTATCGTTACGCCAGCCAACATGCATTTGGAAGCTAATAACGCCATTCAATTTATCATAATTCTCCGAAATACTTTCAAATACTTCGTGAACGTGCTCTTCTTTCGATTTAGCCATTTTAGTAAAACCTCTCTTATCCGTTTGTAGAAGCAATAGATGCCTCTACACGTGCTTGTAGAGCTTGTTTCACATCACTTTGTAAAAATGATGCTTGGTCTATCACCTGCAACAGCTCTGTTTTTAAGCGGGCAATTTTATCTTGTAAGACGACATTGAAGGTCGTGCCTGCCTGTAATGCACTTTGTTCAAGCGCTTTACTCATTAAAGATTTTTGTCCACGCTGATACATAGCCCATTCTCTTTCTAATCGTAACAATAATAAACTCTTTTCCATTAATGGAATATAATGATGCAATGCATAAAGCTCAAAAAACTTTGCAATTAAACCTGATTCAATATTGCTTATTGAAGAACACCATTGTTCAAATGTACGCTGTTCTGCTTCATATACTTTGATTTGATGTTCACAGCGTGTCACAATTCCTTGTGACAAATTCCGAATCAATGCGACATTTCCTGACATTGCTAAAATTTCATAATATCGTCCACTATAAAAATCCCCAGCTAAAACGGTTAGCTGCTGTTCTTTTGAAGTGGCATCTAGTTCTTTAATATGATCATGTGCCGCTAGAGCTGCATATACAATTCCAACAGTTATTGCTGCTTCCCTTTGCTCTTGTTGCCACTCTTCGCCATTCAAAAAGGGAACCAACAAGTAAAACAGTTGATTTTCATCGAGCACAGGGACTCCTGTGTATTTTTGCAAAGTTCTATGACGAACATCCATGAAAATCTCTGTTTTTAACTGTGCAATTGAATTTTGAATGTATGTTGCATTCATAGACCTTACTCCATTTCACTTTCAAATACGTTAATCATCTATATGACTTAACGTTTGCTCACTGAGTCATTATAGCATAAGCATCGTTTCGGAATAAAAAGTTTTTACTTTCACCAACATGAACGGGCAGTAGAAATCCACCATAGAAATGCTCAGAAAAAATTGGTAGGAAATCTACTTGCCCGTAAAAACCAGTTTCAAGAACACATACTTATTGTTCCCGTATGTGTCATGCATCCGTGCACAATATAACTAACAATCATCGGCACTGTATATGGACCTTGCCGATAAAAGCTACAATACAATACCTACGTTACTTTTTTCCTTCACTTTGGATAACACCATGTGCTGTATGGATTTGCGCTTTGCCACGAATTTTCATGGCAGATGTATGCTCAGTAAATTGAGCAATCATGACTTCCCCTGCATCTAATTTTTCAGAATGATGGAATTTCGTATCCGTACCACGTGTTAAGCCTATTACATGTACGCCATCTTCTTCTGCCTGAATTACTATATAATCTTGCGCCATTGTCTGTACACTCCTTAAATCCGACAAATTCTTAGTCCATCATAACATAATTAGACAAGCAGTTTAAGACATTTGAATAAATGACAAGACTTCTCTACGTTTTACCTCATCTTGTTCATAAATGCCTCGTGCCACAGATGTAACAGTTTTAGATCCTGGTTTTTTCAGACCACGCATTGTCATACACATATGTTCTGCCTCGATTACTACGTAAACACCTTTTGGAGACAGCATTTCCATAATCGTATCAGCTACTGATGAAGTAATACGTTCTTGTAATTGCGGACGACGTGCAATTGTTTCAACCGCGCGACCTAATTTACTTAGTCCCGCTACAATGCCATCGTTAGGTATGTAAGCTACATGTGCTTTGCCATAAAACGGCACTAAATGATGCTCACACATTGAATAAAATGGGATATCCTTTACAAGCACTAATTCTTCATGATCCTCATGGAAAACAGTTTTAAAATAATCTTTTGCATCTTCATGTAAGCCACTAAACATTTCAGCATACATTTTAGCAACACGTTTCGGCGTATCAAGTAATCCTTCACGATTAACATCCTCGCCCACAGCTTCTAAAATCATTTTTACTGCTTCTTCTATTTTCAATAAATCAACATTCGACATTCGTAAAAACCCTCCTGCGTATCAAAGCATTACACATTTCCTTATGCATCGTAGCATATCCAAAAGTTAAGCGCAAAACGACTTACCTGATTTAAAAGAAATTCAACATATCTTCTTAAAGTTTTCGTTCATCGTGCTATGTATACAGTAAAAAACAAAGCCATCTTGTGACTAATATTTTGTATTTTATAGAAATACTGCTATTCGTTCTATTTTATAAATAAGTTAAAAAGAGCAGCCTTCATGCTCGTTTACATGAAGACTGCTCTATGTAACTACTAGACGTGTATTATTTTACAGCATCTTTAAGCGCTTTACCTGGTTTGAAAGCAGGTACCTTGCTAGCAGCGATTTCGATTTCTTTACCAGTTTGTGGGTTACGACCTTTACGAGCCGCACGTTCACGTACTTCAAAGTTACCAAAACCAATTAATTGTACTTTGTCACCCTTTGCAAGAGCATCTTGAATTGTATCAAATACAGCTTCAACTGCTTTAGAAGCGTCTTTTTTAGAAAGACCTGCAGCTTCAGCAACAGAGTTTACTAATTCTGTTTTATTCACACCATTCACCTCCTCTCAAAGGGTCATGAACCAATTCTGTAAAAAGAGTAACACATAGGAAACCGCGACGCAACTGTATTCATTCATGATTATAACCAAAATATGCGTTTTTCACCCAAAAAACAAAAATAACAGGACTTTTCGCATAAAAACGAATAGCCCTGCACTATTTTTTTGCTCTCTAATTTCCATTTTATCTCTATAAAATAAAAGTAACCAATCCTCTGTCGCCTTCATTAACCATTCGCTCAATTGTTTGGCGCATACGTTTTTTAGCTGTAGTAGGCACTGCACTCATTTTGTAGCGAATTCCTTCTTTTAACACTTCATGCAATGGTGTACCAAAAAGTTGTGTTTGCCAAAGTGCATCACGATCATGTAAATAGGCATGATTCAAATCTTTCAGTAATTGCTGACTGTGGAATTCAGAGCCAATAAGTGGAGCAAATTCTGATTCCATATCAACTCGAATAATATGATAGGATGGCGCTGTTGCCTTCATACGAACTCCATAGAAATTATTTTGCTTAATAAGTTCTGGAGCAGTTGGTTCAAACTCTTGCATCATTGGTAAAGTCACACCATATCCACTCGTATCCGCTTCAGTTATTGCATCTTTAAAGCGTTTTTGTGCTTCTTTTGCTTCAGCAGCCTCTTTAATAAATAGCAACCAATCACGCTTTGTTTCAATCGGTTCATCTAACCATTCATTACAAACTGCCTTATACAATTCTCCTTGTAATGACACTCGAATGACGGCTGTACCGATTCCAGAATCTACATGAATCACTTCACTTTGATCAATAAAATCAATCTCTTTAAAGGCATCAGAAGCTTGTTGCACGTCTCTAATTTTCATGACAGATGAAAGCACTTCTTCCATCGAATCAATCAATGCCACGTTTAAAGGATGTGTAGCATCTAGTACATCAAGCCAATCTGGTTTCTCAACCTCAATCGTCCGAATTGGAAACTCAAATAACGCCTCTTGCAAAATATATTGAATATCAGTAGCACGCATTTGATCGATTGAAATCGCAATTACAGGAACGTTATAACGTTCAAATAGCTCATTTCGAAGCTGTACTGTTTCTTCTCGTGCTGGCATTTGACAATTTAACACGATAACAAAAGGTTTTCCAATTTCCTTTAATTGTGCAACAATTTCTTCTTCCGCTTTTTCAGCGGCACGACGGCTAATACCATTTACTGTTCCATCAGTTGTCACAACAATACCGATATTAGCATGATCTCGAATCACTTTATCCGTGCCAATTTTCGCCGCTTCCTGGAAAGGAATTGGCTCTGTATGCCAAGGTGTATGCACAAATTTTGGACCATTCTCATCCTCATAGCCCTTTGTACCATCAATGACATAACCAACGCAATCAGCTAAACGAATTTGGAATGTCATTTCATCTTCGCCGACCGCTATACGTGTCGCTTGAGCAGGCACAAACTTCGGCTCAGCAGTCATGATTACTGGGCCTGGCGAGCTTTGTGGCAGCTCGTCCTGTGCTCGCATTCTTTCTGTGTCATCCACAATATTCGGTAACACTACAGCTTCCATTACTTTTTTTACAAATGTTGATTTACCTACACGAACTGGACCTACAACACCAATATAAACATCGCCATTTGTGCGCTCTGCAATTTCTTTAAATACTGCTTCACTCAAGGTTTCTGCCTCCTTTATCTACGCTTTTTCACTATATGCATCCACGAAGATAAATATGAAAAGCTCCTTTGTAGCAATATGAATAGAATTTATATTTCCGCTAGACGGTGATTCCGCGAAGCAAGGTAGTTTTTCCGCGGAATGAAGTGATAATTCCGCGGAACAAGGTATTAATTCCGCGAAGTAATTGTTTGAGTGCCTGGCACTAATTTCGACAGCTATTTTGGCATAAAAAAGCCTCAATCATTAGATGTTCTCTAACGATTGAGGTAATTAAAACTTTAATTCGATTCGGTAGCTTTACTTTCACTTTCTTGAGCTGCTTCAGCTTCTTCCTTCGCCTTTTTTGCATCCGCTTTATAGGCATCCATCATATAAGTTGGCTCGCCATTTACATCTACAGTGTATGGCACTGAATAGGCTGGAACAACGGGATATTTATCGACAAGTAATTGACGAATATCCTCGCCTGGCTTTACATCTGGCTTGTCCTCTTTTAATAGCTGACCTAAATCGATTGAATAATCCACATGCATTTCGCCATCGCCTGTCATAAATATTGGTAATTCCGCACCTGAATATGGACTTTTGACTGTTACTTCTGATTTGTAGCCTAATTTTTCAAAGTTAATTTGGTAGACATTATCAGCAATTGCACCCTTTGTCGGAATATACTGTGTACCCAATTTGCGAATATTAATCTCTCGCATACGCTCCGCAGAGTTTAAATCTACTAATTTTACTTCGGCGCTGTTTTCTGGATCCCAAATAATATATTGATAAATACCGCCTTTTTCATATGCATTCCCTGGAATTTGCGTAATATATTTTGGCATAAGTTTTTCAAAGTCTATTAAATATTTTATATAGATATCCGTATCCAATTCACTATTTTTAATTGGTACTAGGCCACCTGTAGCTTCACGATATTCATTGACAGCACGTTGGACAGATGCTAATTGATCGACATCTGGCACTTGGTTTGCGGCCTTTTCCTCCTCAGGATATGCGCAACCACCTAGCAAAACGGTTATTGCCACTGTCAAAAGAAAAGCATTTAGTTTTTTCATTTCACGTTTTTCCCCCTTTTTAAGCTGGCCATGTAGCAATTATAAGTACCATTAAAAATGTTCCAAGTCCAAACAGTATGTATGCTAATAAATTTACGATTGTACGTAATAAACCATTTGAAATTTTATTGCGACCTAGATAAATTAAACCAACTGAAATAATCATAAAGCCGATACAATAAAAAGATACCCACATGATATCCAGTGCTGGCATATGTGCTAACGGACCCATTTAAGTCTACCACCTTTCTTCAATGACACGAGACAATCAACGTTTATTATACTATGGGCATCCTTAAAAAAGAAGGCGCTTTCCCAAAAGTAAAAATGGCGTGCTATAAGGTGCTTAACATGCTATTTTTTTGATATACGAAAAAATAATCCTTACAAGCTCATATAAATTAAGGTGAACGCTACAACATATAATTCTCCGTGGAAATCATATCATATTTTTACTATAGGTGGAGAAATTCATCATTATAAAAATAACTTTTAAGGCAAAAAAAGTATTATTACCACCTATTACTTTACAATTTGTTCAAAAAAGAGACACCTCAGATTCTTCTGAGATGCCTCTTTTGTGTCCATTTCATGACAAGTTATATATTGTTACTGGTTCAAAACATTATTACTAATATAATTTAGTTCATCAGTTCATCGATCTCGCGCTTTTTCACGCGCATCATTAATGCATCGACAGCCACTTTCGGCTCTACATCGTTAAACAATACGCCATAAAGTTCAGTCGAAATTGGCATGGCAACATCATATTTTTCGGCCAGTTGATAGGCTGCCTTCGTTGTCCGTACGCCTTCCACTACCATACCCATTTGATCGAGTACTTCTGGCAGCTTCATGCCTTTACCTAACATATTTCCTGCTCGCCAATTGCGAGAATGCACGCTTGTACACGTTACGATTAAATCACCCATGCCTGTCAGCCCTGCAAATGTAAATGGATTTCCGCCCATTTTGACACCTAGACGAGTAATTTCAGCAAGTCCACGTGTAATAAGTGCAGCCTTCGCATTATCACCATAATTTAAGCCATCTGTTATGCCTGCAGCTAACGCTATAACGTTTTTTAATGCACCACCCATTTCCACGCCTATAACATCCTCATTCGTATATACGCGGAAAAATTGGTTCATAAACAAGTCCTGTACCTTCTCAGCCGCCTCTATATTGGCACAGGCTGCTGTAATCGTCGTTGGGGAATGTAATACTACTTCCTCTGCATGACTTGGCCCTGAGAGCACTACAATGTCTTCTACAAATTCAGAAGGCAAGCTTTCGGCCAAAATTTCAGATATACGTTTTAATGAATCCGGCTCAATTCCCTTTGAAACATGGACAAATAATACTTTTCTGTCTAATGTAGCGGTCATCTTTTCACAAGTTTCTCGTATAGCCTTAGTTGGCACTGCAACAACGATTGTATTAGAATGTGATACTGCCTCTGCAATATCGTTTGTAGCATGTAAATTCTCTGGTAGTATCGTTTCTGGTAAATACTTTTTATTTGTATGCTGTGTATTAATTTCTTCTGCCTGATTGGCTCTATGCGTCCACACAAGGGTATCATGTCCATTTTCCGCAAGTACCATTGCAAGTGCTGTTCCCCATGATCCTGCTCCTAGTACACAAACTCGTTCCATTCAAATTCCCCCTTCTATTTCCATTAGGTAAATCTTCGCGGGCAAAATGCATGTTATCTAACAAATTTTAACCAAATTGTGATTTAGCCTAGTCCTTTGAAAAAAGACGCCACCCAACAACAATGGTCGGGTTGGCGTACTGAATAAGTTATATTTTAGATTATGCACGCGCACGTGTAATTAAACGAATTGGCGTACCTTCAAAATCAAATGTATCACGAATTCTATTTTCTAAAAATCGCTCATAAGAGAAGTGCATTAATTCTGTTTCATTTACAAATACCACAAATGTTGGTGGTTGAATCGCCACTTGTGTTGCATAGTAGATACGTAAGCGACGACCTTTATCAGTTGGCGCTGGATTACGTGCAACCGCATCTTCAATCACTTCATTTAGAATAGATGATTGTATACGCATCGCGTGATTTTCACTTACACGCTGTACAATCGGTAAAATTTGATGTACTCGTTGTTTTGTATTTGCTGACACGAAAATAATCGGTGCATAGTCTAAGAATAAAAAGTGTTCACGGATTTGGTGTGTAAATACATTCATTGTTTTGTCGTCTTTTTCAATGGTATCCCATTTGTTAACTACAATGATAATAGCTTTTCCAGCCTCATGTGCATAGCCTGCAATTTTTTTATCCTGTTCTTGAATGCCTTCTTCAGCATTCAGAACAACTAAAACAACGTCAGAACGCTCAATAGCACGTAGCGCACGTAAAACAGAATATTTCTCTGTCGTTTCGTACACTTTCCCTTTTTTACGCATACCGGCAGTATCAATAATTACATATTCATTCCCATCGTATTCGTAAGGCGTATCAATAGCATCTCGCGTTGTACCCGCAATGTTACTTACAATGACACGATCTTGACCTAGGAACGCATTCACTAATGATGATTTCCCGACATTTGGACGACCAATTAAAGAGAATTTAATCACGTCATCTCCGTATTGATTTTCATCTTCTTGTGGGAAGTGCTTTGCACACTCGTCTAATAAATCTCCTAAGCCCAATCCGTGGGAGCCTGAAATTGGCCAAGGTTCACCAAATCCCAGTGCATAGAAATCATAAATCATTTCACGCATATCTGGATTATCAATTTTATTAACTGCTAAAACGACCGGCTTTTTTGTTTTGTATAAAATTTTTGCAACTTGCTCATCTGCTGCTGTTACACCTTCACGACCATTCGTCATAAAAATAATAACGTCTGCTTCTTCAATAGCGATTTCAGCTTGTTGACGAATTTGTTCTAAAAACGGCTCGTCTCCAATTTCGATACCACCTGTATCAATAATATTAAAATCATGTGTTAACCACTCTGCCGAACTATAAATACGGTCACGTGTTACTCCCGGAATATCTTCTACAATCGAGACACGTTCTCCAACGATGCGATTAAAAATCGTCGACTTACCTACGTTCGGACGACCTACGATGGCTACTACTGGTTTCGTCATCTGTACTTCATCCTTCCAACTTCTTGTCTTTCGCTATTATACACGAAAAATGCCATTATATCATAACATATCCATCATGAAGAGTACTTTTTAGCTTTCTCTTTAACATAACCGCTATTTTTCGTTCCAAGCATTTCCTTTTTAGCAGGTACGGCTCCAACTAGTTATCCTGTTGTGGCTTACGTTATACGGAGGTGAAAGCACCGCCCTCAGCGGAAATCAACTGTAACTAAATGAAAAAAATTTAGACAAAATAAAGCGAGGATACACTACGTATCCTCGCTTTTTGTTATTATTTAAAGTTTTTCAGTTGGTCGCCAATTACATCACCGAGAGAGAAACCTGTGTTTTCTTCTGGTAATTCATAGTCGATTACTTCTTCCACCTCTGGATTTTCCAATAAATCTTTGATACTTAATGCAAGGCGCCCTTCGTCAACGTTGACATCTAGCACCTTTACTTGTACCTCTTGCGCTTCTTTCAACGCTTCATGAGGCGTATTAATATGCTTATGCGCAATTTGTGAAATATGCACTAAACCTTCCACTCCAGGGAACACTTCTACAAAAGCACCAAATGACGTCAGGCGTTTTACTTTACCTACAAGCACAGTGCCTTTCGCAGCACGATCTTCAATATTCGACCAAGGTCCAGGAACTGTTTCCTTAATCGATAACGAAATACGCTCATTCTCTGGGTCTACTGAAAGAACCTTAACTTTTACTTCTTGTCCTTCTGATAATACCTCACTGACATCACTCACATGCTCATGTGATACTTGTGAAATATGGACAAGTCCATCAATACCACCAAGATCAATAAATGCACCAAATGATGCTATACGCTGTACTTTACCATCTAATACATCGCCAGCTTTAATTTGGTTAATAACATTTTTCTTCTGAGAGGCTTTCTCAGATTCTACTACTGCTCGATGTGATAGAATTAAGCGATTTTTTTCTTTATCTAGCTCGACAATTTTAAAGCTTAGTACTTTCCCTTTATAATCTTCAAAATCATCGACAAAATAATCTTCTACTAGGGATGCTGGAACGAACCCACGTACTCCTAAATCTACAACAAGACCACCTTTAACAATATCCTTTACTTCCGCTTCGAAAACTTCTCCAGCAGCAAATTGTTGTTCTAGTGTATCCCATGCTTTTAAGGCATCTACTTTACGTTTTGATAATACATAGTTTTCTTCTTCAACCTTTGTAATCATCAATTCTAACTCATCCCCAACGGAGATAGCGTCAGACGCTTTTTCAATGTGTAAGCTCGATAATTCACTTATTGGTACGATACCGTCAAACGGTGCACCTGGAATTGAAACAGTTACCGCTTTTTCATCAACCTGCTCTGCAATACCTTTGACGATATCACCTTCGTTAAACGTTTGTTCTGCATAGTTCATTTCTTCAGACATATGTAACCCTCCTTCGCATCTTCCCTTACTATTTTATTCGATATTGAAGACAAAGACAAAAATAAATCCTTTAAATTCAAAAAATGTCTGAAATTTTAGGATTTATACCATTTTTTCTTGTGCTAATTTTAAAATGGCCTGCGCTGCGGCATCAATTGATAGCTCCGTTGTGTCTAAATAAATAGCATCCGCTGCTTGAATCAGTGGTGAAGCTTCACGCTCACTATCCATCTTATCGCGCAAAGCAATATCTTCTTGGAGCTTTTCTATTGAAGACGCTATCCCTCGTTTTTCATTGTCAATATAGCGGCGTCTTGCACGTTCTTCTACAGTTGCAGACATAAAAATTTTAAGTTCTGCTTTTTTTAACACATGTGTAGCAATATCACGTCCGTCCATGACAACACCACCATTTGCGGCAAGTTTTTGCTGCTGTGCTACTAACAATTCACGCACTTTGGCATGTGCTGCTACTTGCGAAACAGAAGAGGTTACTTCATTGGAGCGAATTGCATCAGATACGTTTTCGCCATCTAAAAAAACAAGTTGACCTTGAGGAGAAGGCTTTAATTCAATTGAGCTAGCTGCTAACATTTCTGCTAATTTTGCTTCATCATCTAAATGTATGTTTTGTTGCATTGCTTTATACGTAACTGCTCGATACATCGCTCCCGTATCGATATACGTGAATCCTAGTGATTCTGCAACGATTTTCGCGATTGTGCTTTTTCCGGCACCTGCAGGACCGTCAATCGCAATTTGAATGTTTTTGTTCATTATGCTTCCCTACTTTCTTTCACACCATATTGTAACATACTAATAAAAAAAAGCCCTCTACGAGCAAGAGGGCCACTGTGAATTTAATCATCGAATGGATTTATTTCTTTACGGCGATTTAATAGCTGTCTTTCGAAACAAAAACGTACGATATGTTGTTGATCAATATCATCCGTATCTGTTAACTGAATGGTAGCAATTGTCTTGTCATCTTTTTCAAATATTCGAACAACTGTTGCATCTGTAACGACGTAATTTACATCGCCATTGGCAAATGGTAAGACAATCGTTAACTTAATGTCATCGTCATCTTTAAAGGCTACATCACCTTTTAAGATAAGGGCGAGTCCACCTGCACTTATATCCGTTGTTACTAGCTGGTATTTATAGTCTTTAAATTGAACTGCCACATCCACAGGTGTCTCAACACGCACATATTCACGGCGTTGAATTTTGATAAACTCATCCTCTTGAGGACAATGCAACATAATCATCGGTATATTGCCTGCTTTGCGTCCAATTACTTCTGTATTGAAGGCGTAGGATTGTTTATCTTCTGTTCGAAAGGTTGCCCTAAATTCTGAACCATCTATTAAAAAAGCTGTTTTTTTAGTTATTACATTTGTTGGATAATCAATATAAACTATATTGTCTTTTTGTTCAACCACTTTACAGCGGAATTTTTCAATACGTTCTGTATAAGTAGGTTCAAGTTGTAGTAGTGTACCAATTTTTATTTCCATGAGCATCTCCCCGAACAATATATATATACCCCTATTATTGCATGGGATGTAAATTTTGGCTATATGAACTGGGAGCTTTTTCTATTCTTAAGTTAAATATTCTACTTTTAACACATTGTGATTTTCCGCATCAACTACAATTCGGAATGTTTCTTGCGCTTGTTCGTCTCGAACTGCAATAACTTCATAGCAAAGTCGTTGCTCGAATTGTCCGTTATCCGTATAAATATTTCTTACTTCTTCTACACGTACATTGTCATCAAAGAAAGTTTTCCAATCAATCGGAATGGCTTTTTGTGGTTTTATCGCTTCTTCTTGTATATATTCCATTGCATTTGCGCCAAGTAACTCACCATTATCTTTTGCAATTTTTAACTGAACGCCATCTGCATAAATTAATGCATTGTCACCTGGATTAACGCGTGCAAAAGTAACATGCCAAGCTAAATGGTTTTCACGTGACTCGACAAATGCAACATCTTTCATCTCAAGTCTCTTTAAATGTTCTTCCGCTTTTTTAATAATTTCCTCTTGTGACAGCTTGGCCTCATCTACAGGACGTTCAACTAAATAAGATAGTAAATGTCCTCCCTTTTCAGTTAAGTCGACATAGCCTAAGCGAATACCTTGGTGGAACTGTATGTGATAAAACGGATATGGTGCTGTATCGTTGCTTTTTGTTACAGTAAATGTAGCATCTTTAATAATCGGGAATAAATATTTTACTTTTTCTAAAGCTTCTTTTTCCGTAACGACTGAATCTTGTAATGCTTTTAATTCTAATTTTTTTTGCCAATCTGATTCACTCAATGTAAGCGGGAAATCACTTTCGCCATAATCTTTTAATGTCTTCTTAATATTATCAAATGATGTATTAGGATTTTTATTGTCTACTTGACGCATCCAAACATCCATATTTCCATCTTGCTTATAATAATCAACAGTTGCTGTTGTCCATTCATCAGATAAAGCTTGCAAATTCGTAGAAATTTGTGGCATCTTTTCGCGCCAAGCTTCATAATCTCCGGACTTCGCTGTTTTTTTCGCTTCATCACCAAGTCTTCCTAAATAACCTAGCCATTGATTAGAAAGCTCTTGCCCAATTGGAATATTTGAAATAGATGAACGCACTTCAGAGCTAAGTCGCCAAATAGAATCAAGCTCACTGTGTATTGCCTGTTCATCCTTAAATAACAAGGATTGTGAAACTGCTCTTTGTAAGTACGATAATTTTTCTGAGGCATCCGTTAGTTTTTCTGTATACTGCGCATGCACTGTACGTTGTAAACTTTCTTTATCTCCATGTAAATCAATACTGTATGCTCCTAAACCTATAACTGCTATTGTTAAAATAACGAGCATTGTTCTCATCTATTTTCCTCCTTTCTTATGAACAGAAAATATGCTCACCTATTTGTTTTATTTGAGGACGAGACCAAATCCACTTACTTGTCGCTGTTTTAGGGTTAAAGTAATACAATGCATTCTCCGACGGATCCCAGCCATTCATTGCATCGATAACCGCTTCTTTTGCACGCTGGTTCGGCTCTAGCCAAATTTGTCCATCCGCTACTGCTGTAAATGCTAAAGGTTGGAAAATAATACCCGAAATCGTATTAGGAAAATCAGGGCTTTCTAATCTATTTAAAATTACAGCTGCTACGGCTACTTGGCCTTCATATGGTTCTCCCCTAGACTCTCCGTAAACTGCATTGGCGATTAGCTGTAAATCACGTTCCGTATACTTTGGTGGAATTTGTGTATCGGTACCATTACCATTACTACTACCAGTGCTTTCATTATTTGCTGTACCGCCACCACCAGAATTCCCGCCAGTATTACCAGTACTTTTCACCTGCTGATCAAGTGGAACACCACCATAATAGGTAAACTGATTGCCAGCTTTTAATTGCGCTTTCACCCAGTTTTCATCATAATCTGAATATCCTGCTAACGCTTTTTTCGTCTTTGTGCCTGCTATTCCATCTACTGGTATTCCATATTTCTCTTGGAAATTTCGTAATGCCCAGTAAGTGTTGTAGCCAAATTTCCCGTCAATTTTACTTTTATAAAATCCTAAGTATTGTAGTCTAGCCTGTAACTCAATGACGTCATCTCCATAAGCACCACGGGTAATTTGTTGATCGCTAAACGCTGTTGCGTTGTTTTGTGGTATTGAGACTATACTAATCGCAAGTAGGAAAGCAAAAAGTATACTAATTAAACGCACAATCATCACTCCTTTTTTTATAGCTTGAAACAAACAGCACTTTTTATACATTTATAAAATAGAAAAAACGTAGAAATCATTTTTAGATTTCTACGCTTTTATATTTTTTTATGCATATGCAAATGTTGGATAAGATGATAATGCGCAAGCTTTACTTTACGTAAACCAAACCACCATAAAAATAGCATAAACGGTATCATTAAATATACCCAATGTCCTTTAAATGATAATATTGTATTGTATAAAATGTGTAATACTACGGGTGCGCAAATTGCCATCGCAATCATTTCTTTCGTCTTTGCATGTTTCGAAAACTTTGCACGACCATAATAATAGCCCATTACTACTCCAAACAGAGCATGACTCGATACGGGTAATAATGCTCGCATGAATGCTGTATTCAAACCAAAAGAAAATAAATACAATACATTTTCAATCGTAGCAAATCCAAGAGATATACTTGCACCGTACAATATTCCATCATAAGGGTCATCAAATTCTACATGATTGTAGATCGCTATTAACAGAACAAACCATTTAAAAAACTCTTCAATGACACTTGAAAATAGGACATCCTGTAAATAAAGATATTGAAAAACCCCTTCTTCTGTTAATACATACTGTAAAAACAAGATAGGGAATGTTAAAAAAGCACCATACAAAAACGTTTGAAGTAAAGTTTTTCGTGGCTCCGTTGCCATTTGATTGCGCAAATAGAAGTAACTAAAAAGCGCTAGACCTGGAGCAATGGCAGCTGATAAAAGAATGATCATGTTGCCGGCTCCTTTCAACAGTAGACTGATATCATTATACCATGTAATGACAAAAATTTTTTTAAAAGGGGATTTATTTTTTATGAGAAAAACAATTTTATTAATTCATACTGGCGGAACGATTTCCATGGCAATGAGTGAAGAGGGTGCGGTTATGCCAAACAAGGAAAATCCACTAATAAAAGAAAGTAAAAAACTAGATTCACTTGCATCTATTAAGGAAGTGGAGGCATTTAATCTTCCTTCACCACATATTACACCAAAAGAAATGCTTAGTTTACGTAATTTAATTATGGAAAAAACTTCAACTGAACAATTTGATGGTGTAGTTATTACACACGGCACAGATACATTAGAAGAAACAGCCTACTTCTTAGAGTTAACAACCAATTTATCCATTCCCATTGTCTTGACAGGTGCGATGCGTTCCTCCAATGAGTTAGGTGCAGATGGCATCTACAATTTAGTTGAAGCAGTTCGCGTAGCTGTAGATGACGAAGCACGTGACAAAGGAGTGCTCGTTGTGATGAACGACGAAGTCCATCTAGCAGTCAATACTACAAAAACGAGTACTAGTTCTGTCAATACGTTTCAATCGCCACAATACGGTCCAATCGGACTTATTACAAAATCACGCATTTTGTTTCATCATGCCCCAATTCGTCGCCAATATGTAGACATACAGGGCTTAGCGAAGCGAGTAGCCATGCTGAAAGTCTATGCAGGGATGGAAGTAGATTTACTCGACGTTGTCCTTGCCTGTCAATATGACGGTGTTGTACTTGAAGGACTTGGACAAGGAAATGTTCCACCAACAGTAGTAAAGGGCATTGAAAGTCTATTGGAACGCGGTATCCCTGTTGTGCTTGTATCCCGTTGCTTCAATGGCATTGCTGAAGGCGTATATGGTTACATTGGTGGTGGTAAAATGCTAGAAGACTTAGGCGCAATTTTTGCGACAGGCATTAACGGACAAAAAGCACGATTAAAATTGCTAATCGGTTTAAATAAAGAAGGAAATCCATTGGACTTAAAGGAATTTTTCCAGTAAGTCCTATGAATTTCTCGATAACGCCACTAAATCATGAAATAGCGCCATTAAAACATAATTTATAAGTTCGCTTATACATCTACTGTTTGCTCATAATAAGTTAACAGATCACGTAAGCGACCTAGTGCCAACTCAAAATCAGGTTGGATTACTGACAACTGTATAAAATTTCGGTTGCGTAAATATTCACTATCTCCATGGACATATAATCCGTTTAATTTTAAATCGGTCGATAAATTAGTGAGATTCCTTGGACATTGTAATGTCAAAATCATTGGATACGCAGTAGTTGGTAAGCGATAGTCCATAAATGGTAGCTGCAGCAGCGCTTCATAGTGCTGCTGTAGTTGACTATAGCGAGCTGGGTATGCTTGTAAAGCATTTACTACATTGCCAATAAGCACTGCTGGTAACGTAGAGGGAATAACACCTTGTTGATAATTAGCTAAATCCAAGTAAGCAGGTATAGTAGAGGAAGGCTCCACAAGTTGTTGGGAAAATACAAATGACAAGCCACTAAGAGCCCCAATCGCTTTACCACTCACCGCTGTAGCTAAGTAGCATTCAGCTAATGAAAACGGCATTGCCCCAAATGAGCTAATACAATCAACACAAAGCTTTAAATTATAGCGCTTAACCAATTGTAAAATACCTTCTAAATCATTACATGTACCTGTTGAAGTTTCCCCGTGCACCATGAGTAGCCAATGATAGGAACCCGTTTGTAATATTGCCTCCACTGACTTTAAATCAAATGCGCTTCCCCATTCTTGTGTAACGACGTCAAAATCTAATGACCAGCGCTCAGCCTGCTTGTGAAGGCGTTCTCCAAATTCCCCATTCGTTAAAATAAGTCCATGACCAACTTTTTGTGCCTTGAGTTGTCCGAGCATCACCTCATTCGCTAATGTCCCTGTTCCTACTAAAGTAGCGATATGCGTGGCATTTGATAATTCAAAAAGCTTGCTGCGCATACGTTCATATAGTGATTGAAAGGCTTGAGATCGGTGCGACATCTCAGAATACAAAATAGCTCCTTGCTGTTTAACTGGTCCTGGGTAAAATGTAAAACTTTCTTGTGCCAGTTTTTGTTGTAAGGAATGTTCAAATTGTTGCCTTGTTAATACCATTGGTAAAAACATAGCTTCAGCTGTACCTACTGCTGGTGCGAATTGGGTAAAGCCCATTTGCTTATACAATTTTTCCTCACGCGTAGTACCTGAAATTACAGCTGCTGAGTAGCCTTTTTCATAAGCAAAAGCATTCAACGCCTGTGTCAATCTTAATAATACGCGTCCTGTACGATATTGCTTTTTCACTGCAAGTAAGCGAATTTCACAAAGCTTTGTACAAATTTCCTTTGGTAAATACTGCTCCACTTCACCAATTTTTTCATCTATTGAAAACGGTCGTTGATCTCGAAAGGCTAACATTCCAATAAGCTCAGTTCCTTTATAAACAACTAAATACGTATTTTCTTGATGGAAACGATCTACTTTTCTTTTCATCGTATTTGGTTCATGCTGTGGAATTTCTTCAACAAAGGTTTCATAATTCAACTGCGCGATCGCATCAAATTCCTTTTCTGTCTGTGCGACTTTACACCAATACATAAAATCACTTCCTTCTTCTTAAAGACTCCTTAATATTGGATGTATGCTTAATTAACATACAAATAATTGCAACTAGCATCGGTATGTATAGCAGTAATTGACCTGTTAGTACGATTGCTCCAATGTAAAACACGAAGCCACCCAACATGCCAAGTGTAAGGCTTCTTGTTACACTAAACACAATTGCTGTGCCGACAATCATCAAGGAAAATACAGTCGGTGATAAAGCAAGCCCAACACCGATAAATGTTGCCACGCCCTTGCCACCTTTAAATTTCAGCCAAATGGGATACATATGTCCGATTATAACAAGACAGCCTCCTACAATAATTGCCCACTGTTCCATATGCCAAATACTTCCTAATAACACAACGAGAACACCTTTCAATGAATCCCCAAAAAATGTCCACATAAATGCAGCCTTCCCTATTACACTCCCTGCATTTCGTGCACCTAGGTTTTTACTGCGTTCCTCCTGCAAATTGACGCCATATACTTTTCCAACGAAAAAAGCAGTCAAAAAGTTTCCAATAAAATAGCTAATTATCCAATATAACCAAGTCATTTTCCCCCACCTTTATAGCCTCTATTCTAAAAGAAGCTGTATAAGCAGTCACGCCTATACAGCTTCTTATATTTAACTTCTGTCTGCAATTGTTTGTGCGATACAATCACCATGGAAGCGTCCATTTTCAATAAAAATTTCATTGGCATTATTGCCTGCTGCGATGACCCCAGCAATAAATAACCCTGCTACATTTGTTTCCATTGTGTCAGGTTGACAAAATGGTCGACCTGTTTCCTCGTCAATCGTAACACCCATCGCTCGAATAAATGAATGATCTGGGTGATAGCCTGTCATAGCAAAAACAAAGTCATTTTTTAATACTTCTTCACGACCGTCAATATTTACTACAACTTCATGCTCACGAATTTCTACTACATTTGTATTAAAGTGCATTGTAACTTCCCCGCCACGTACAACCCCGTCAAATTCAGGTAGAACCCACGGCTTTACGCTTGGAGAATATTCACTGCCACGATACACAACTGTGACACGAGCTCCAGCCTTGTTTAATTCTAATGCTGCATCTACAGCTGAATTTTTTCCACCGATTACAAGGACATCTGTATCAAAAAATTCATGTCCTTCTTTAAAGTAATGGTGAACTTTTGGTAATTCCTCACCAGGAATATCCATATAGTTAGGATTGTCGTAGTAACCTGTTGCTACGACAACATATGGCGTTTCATATACATCCTTATCCGTCGTTACCGTAAAAATCTCTCCATTTTTCACAACGCTTCCGACTTTTTCAAAACGGTTAACTTGAATATTTTTTAAGCGCACTACCTCACGATAATAAACAAGTGCTTGATTTCGCTTTGGCTTACGTCCCTCAATAATGAATGGTACGTCACCAATGGCTAAACGTTCACTCGTACTAAAGAAAGTTTGATGTGTTGGATAATTGTAAATGGCATTTACGATATTTCCTTTTTCAATGACAATCGGTCGCAAACCAATTTTTTGTAAAGATATTGCTGCCGCTAAACCACAAGGGCCTCCTCCAACAATTATTGCATCAACTTGTTGCATTGTTTGACACTCCTATCAAATAGGCATCAGTGTAGTTAACACAGATGCTTCGCTTTCATGCAGATTACAATCCCTCTATTGGGCATCTACATTTTTAAAAATAACTCTCGTCTCCATTATACGCCTTCTACGCATTATTGGTTGTTTATTTACCCGAAATTTCAATGTCAATTATATGGCATTCAGGTTTCGCTCCTAAACGGAATGGCAATAGCGTTGTGCCATAGCCGTTACTCACAAGTGTCATCACACCGTCACGTTCCCGATAAGAACCAAGCGGATGAACACCATACGGTCCAACTCTTATTTGACCACCGTGCAAATGTCCACCGATCATTAAGTCAGCTTTAAATTTCGCACGCACTCTGGCAAAGACACCAGGATTATGTGAAATAAAAACAACTAAATCATTTTCGCCAACTTTTTCAAAAGCGGCATCAAAACTATATTTCTTCGTAGAAGTATCTTCAATCGCACTTAACCATAAGCGATTCTTGTTAGGTAATAAAACCGCATCATTGGCAATAATTTCGACACCGTGTTGTTGTAGAATGTCTCGAAATCGCTCCTCACCTACTTCTCTATCATTATTCCCCCAGACAAAATAAGTAGGTCCTAACGGTGTCAATAAATCGAGATTGTCATTGATACGTTGAATAGGTGTGCGCCCATCTGCAAAGTCTCCACCGATTATTACCGCATCAAATGTGCCTTTTAATCGTTCAATCATTGGACGATTAATTTTTCTTAAATGCGTATCTGAAATAAAAAATAGTCGAATCTTTTCTTGTTCACCTTTAAGTGATAATTGATGATGCAACACATTATTTTCATGCGCGACCTTCCACATATAGAGTAGGAAGGCGATAACTATTAAAAGAAATAGTCCAATATATATCATTCCCTCACTTCTCCTTATGACAGCAAAAAGGCGATTCATTATGCTGTAGAATCGCCTCTTTGCTAATCAGACGTTTGCCTCAACCATTCATTGGTGTTGACGATTGTCCTTTATTTTATACTAGAAAAACATCATTGCCAAAGAATGACACCATTTTTCTTACGGTAGTTTAATGACTTGACCAACAAATACAGTGTCATTAGGCATACCGTTCGCAGCTCGAATTTTCGCTAACGTTGCTTCACTACCATCACCGTAGTAATTTAATGCAATACGATATAGGTTTTCATTTGCTTTAACTGTATGTGTTTTTGCTTTTGCAGCATTTTGCTTTTCCTGTTCTGCTTTACGTGCTTGCTCAGCTTTTTTAGCTTCTTCTGCTTTTTTTGCTACCTCAGCCTGTTGCTGTGCCACTTTAGCTTCCTCGGCTTTTTTCGCCTCTTCAGCCTTTTTCGCTTCTTCAGCAGCCTTTTGTTGTGCAGCTAACTTTTCAGCGTCTTTTTGTGCCTGTTCTTTGGCTTGGTCGTTTGCTTTATCATCTTTGTCTTTATCAGATGATGTAGATGCTTCCGCTTTACTACCAGTCTTATCAATTTCTACAACAGAATCCATCGTATCCTTTTCGGCTTCCTCAATCGTTTTACCAGGATCATAGAATTGCACGAAATAAATTAATATAGTTAATGGAATTAAAATAAATGTAACAAAAAGTATCGTCATTAACGGTGATTTTCGTTTTGTATTTTTCGGCTTTTTGTTATTGCTTCCATTTTTATTCATTCTTGAAACTCTCGATAGATTTTGCTGTTCTTGTTGTTCTTCTTCAAATGACTGACGATGTTCTTCGATTTTATCACGATAGTCTTCTTTACTCATTCGACTTTCCTCCAACCTTGCTACGCATTCTTCTATCATTCTATTATGACGAATTTTGCGAAAAAAGTAAATGACCGTCAATTATAGTCTAATCGCTTAATAAAAGCTGTTTTAATCGACTTTCCCAAGCAACCATTTCTACTTTTTTCTGTTCCTTAACGCGTACTATATTGATTTCATCATAATGGATTCCACAATTTTCACAACAGTTTTCAGGTTTTTTCTGCAATTTTTGCCCAAAATACCCGACAAGCTGCTCACGAATACAGCCTTTTGTCTGAGTAATTTTTAACATTTCATCAACTGCCTGGTATTTTTCAAGTGCAAAATAATTAAGTCGCGCTTTCACTTCCTGAACAGATTCCTGATGGTACCAGTAATCTAGCACACGAAAGGCTGTTTCACTCAACTCACCATTTTTCAACATTTGCGATGGCTCGATATGTTGTATTACAAGCTCTTGATAACGGTCGACATGACTTGCTGACGGCAAATCGCCTGTTACAACAAATTTCGCAAGCTCCTCGTCACCATCACTATAAAGTAAAATGGCTAGAGCTGGTTTTCCATCACGACCTGCGCGTCCTATTTCTTGCATATAATTAGCGACATTGGCTGGCATTGTTTCATGGATCACCTGTCGAATATTTGCCTTATTGATACCCATGCCAAAAGCATTGGTCGCCACAATCCAATCTAGCTCTCCATCAATAAATTGCTGCTGAATAAATTGACGATCCTCTGCACTATAACCTGCATGATATGCGGCAGCCCGAATACCTGCTTGCATGAATGTTTCACAATATTGCTCTGCACGTTTACGTGATGACATATACAAAATACCTGGTCCAGCTGTTTTTTTGACATGCTCTAAAATCCATCTTGCCTTATCAGCCCTATCCTCAAATCCAACACGCCCAAGATGAATATTAGGACGATCCACATTATACATAAATTCAAACGGGGCGTTCAGCGAAAGTGTAGTATGAATATCCTTTACTACTTTTTGGGTTGCAGTCGCTGACAAAGCTAACACTGGTGGGCGATTGTTTCGCGAAAACCAGTCACCAATTCGCAAATAATCGGGACGAAAATCAAATCCCCACTGCGATATACAATGCGCTTCATCAACTACAATGAGACTTAATGACATTTTCGCTAGTTTTTCCTGCACCTGTTGTTGCAAAAGCATTTCTGGTGACGTAAAAATAAAGCGATACTGTTCTAAAAAATGGAGTGCATATCGTTTTTCATCTGCTGCTAAAAATGAATTTAATGCTACTACTCTTTTTTCGCCAAAACGTTTAAGTTGCTCTACCTGGTCCTGCATTAGAGACAATAAAGGTGACACGATTAACACCGGCTTTTGCAATAGATATGCTGGCAATTGATAACACAGTGATTTACCCATGCCAGTTGGCAATAACGCAATTACATCTTTTCCATCAAGAATTGCTTCAATTACTTCCTTTTGACCTGGTCGAAATGTTGTATAGCCAAAGTGCTTAGCTAATGTTTGCTCTAATTCCATTTATACTTCCCCTTTCGCGAGGACAAGTCTCAGCTGGAAATAACTCATATCTTTTACTACTTCGTGCAATGCCTTTAATTTTTTCGTTTGGTATTGCTTGGAAGCCTGCCAAACTTTTTCCGCTTCTTTATATGAGACGAATGGGCCAATAGAAAAGTTCGGTTCATTCATCGCTAACTCAACTAAATGATCCTCAATCGTACTTTGTTTCAATTTTCTTATTTGCACAATTTGGTCAATTGAATATCCTTGTTCATATAAAATGGCCGTTTGTTGTGCAGAATCAGTCAACAATGCTTTAACGCGAAGTTCCTCAGCCATTTGGCCAAGTAACGGGTAATTATTTGTTGCATGCACTTCATTCATTAATGTATGTAGTAATTCGATAAATGCTAATTGACTATCAAGCACAGTTTCTTTACGTTCATTAGAAAGCTGCTGCCATGTCCAACCAGGTAAACTATGGCCACTTAATCGGTAAAGAACGAGTTGTTTATTACTATCTGATACAGGTAAAGTAGTTAATACACGAAGGCACTCTTCCAGTAGTTGTTTTTGCAATTTTCCTGATTGATACTGATAGTCCTGCAAAAAATTACGTACCCATGATTGAACTTGGGCATCCTTACTAATAGGTGAAAATGAACGAATCCCCTCTTTTTGATAAGACAGACTTTGCACAACTAAAGAAAGACGAGCAAAAAATACATGTTCATTTCCTCGATAATGCCAGCCGTCAAATAAAAAAGTAGATGTTTGCTCTGCGCGCTGTAAACCTAGCTTTTTCATGGAATAATGACCAGATTCCTGCATACTTAACCAACTATATTGCAAAAAAGTTGCTACAGCCTCGTCAAATGTCGCGCGCGGTAACTTGGGAAGTAATCCAAAATAGTTATGTAGCTGAAACAGTCCAACATCTTGGATTGTCTGACCTGAGCGCTTTCCTCTAAGGATATGATAAGCTGCAGAAACTGTACGTTCATTATTAAGTTTTTGAAAGATTTGCAATAAAATTTGATAAAACATTGAAGCAAATTCCTCCAATTTAATAGTATTAGGTTGAAATGTAAGTTAAACATCTTTAAAATGAGTATGAAGCTTTGTAGGACCATCGTAAAAGGAGAGAAAGAAATGGCTAAATACACAATTGTTGATAAAGATACATGCATCGCTTGTGGCGCATGCGGAGCCGCAGCACCCGATATTTATGATTATGATGATGAAGGAATTGCCTTCGTTATTTTAGATGATAACATGGGAACTGCTGAAGTTCCAGAAGATCTACTAGAAGACATGCAAGACGCTTTTGAAGGTTGCCCAACAGATTCTATCAAAGTGGCTGATGAACCTTTTGATGGCGACTCTTTAAAATTCGAATAGTAAAACACCATTACTAAAAAAAGGCATCCTTCATTGGATGCCTTTTTGTATGAGTTTTATTTATATTTTGATATTAAGATATAGAGTGAGTATAGGTAATTTCAAATGAAGTTGTAAGCTCTTTTCATCTTGTTATTGCAACCATAATTTATGTATGATAAGATTTTAGTAGTTGGTACTAATAACAGATATTATTTCGTAAAGGGGTTCTTATAAATGATGGGCAATTTATTACAATTAAAAGATAAAAACATTGTCGTAATGGGTGTTGCAAACGATCGCAGTATTGCTTGGGGTATTGCAAAACGTTTATTTGACGTAGGCGCTAATGTTATTTTCACGTATCGCCAAGAACGTTCATTAAAAAAATTACAAAAGCAACTTGAAAACTACGGGCAAGCAGATGCATTTGTCGTACAATGTGACGTTAACAGTGATGAAAGCACAAAAGCAGCCTTCGATACAATCGGTGCAAAAGTAGGCGTTATCCACGGTATTGTTCACTCTGTAGCATTTGCCAATGCAGAAGACTTACACAATCGCTTTTTAGAAACAACACGCGATGGCTATGCATTCGCACAAGATACAAGTGCGTATTCGCTTATTTCAACTGCAAAAGCAGCACACCCGTATATGACAGAAGGTGGCTCTATTGTAACGATGAGTTATTTAGGCGCTGAACGCGTACTTGATGGCTATAACGTAATGGGTGTTGCCAAAGCTGCATTAGAAGCGTCAATGCGCTACTTAGCTGCTGATATTGGTCAAGACAATATCCGTGTAAATGCAATTTCTGCTGGTGCTATTCGTACACTTGCGGCAAAAGGTGTTCCTTCATTCAATACAATTTTACACAAAATCGAAGAAACAGCACCGTTAAAACGCAATGTTCAACAAGATGAAGTAGCTGATATGACAATTGTCATGCTATCTCACCTATCACGTGGGGTAACTGGCGAAACAATCTACATCGACGCTGGCTACAATATTATGGGTTAATAAAAGAAAAAAAGTGTTAGATTGACTTCAATCAATCTAACACTTTTTTTCTGCGCCTTTGATACACACTACGGCAAGTGCTTTCCGCGGGCACATCGTAAGCCGCAAGCCTAGCTATGGCGCTGTTGTTGCGTCTTACGTTTTGTGCTGTTCCCGCAGGAGTCACTCACCTCCGCTACCATCAACTAGTATTCTCTTACTAATTTTATTTACTGCAAAAGAGAACAGCTATGGTTTCATTCATTTTACATAGCGGAAAAATACCATCATTCTTACACTTTTTTGTTGCACCGTTGATGTCCGCTACGGCGCGTGCTTTCCGCGGGCACATCGTAAGCCGCAACCGTCGCTTGCGCGCCGCCTGGTGCGGCTTACGTTTTGTGCTGTTCCTGCAGGAGTCACTCACCTCAGCTACCATCAACTAGTATTCTCTTCTAATTTTATTTACTGCTACAGATAGAAATTATATGCCGTTTTTCCGCATTTCCTCTAGAATCATTTCCACTTTGTTTTCAATATTTGTGACAGTAAGTCGATTAAATTGTATTTCATCGACTATTTTTCCGTCACGCATAAACAGTATACGATCCGTCCTTGCTGCAATCTTTGGATCATGCGTTACAAGCAGTACCGCTGTCCCTTCTGCATTAATTTCAGTAATGATGTCCATTATTTCCTGTGCTGATTTTGAATTAAGCGCACCAGTCGGCTCATCACCAAAAATAATTTTAGGATTGCTTATCAGTGCGCGGCAAATTCCTGCACGTTGTAGCTGTCCTCCTGAAACTTGTGTAATATGACGTTTTTCAAGATCGCTAATACCTACCTTTTTCATAAGCGCTCTTGCTTTTTTTGTAATCTTATCAACGCTTTTTCTGTTATCACGCATGGAAGGAAGTATAATATTATCTATAATATTTAAGTTTTTAAGTAAAGTCGGCTGCTGAAAAACAAATCCCATTTTTGTTCTCCGTAAATCGGCAAGCTCCTGTTCACTAAGTATTGACAAATCCATACCTTCAAAAAACACCTTTCCCGTGTCAATGCTATCCATTCCACTTACTGCATACATAAGTGTAGATTTCCCTGAGCCAGATGGACCCATAATAGCAACGAATTCTCCCTCATTTATTTCAACAGACACACCATTCAGAACATTGTGCTTTTTCTCTCCTTCACCGAACGATTTTACAATATTGTCTCCGATAATCATTTTCTTCATAAACTACTCCTTTATATTTTCGGATATTTTTATTTTCCCAGCCCCTGAAGTACTAATAATTGTTGCAATTAGTACCGAGCATGCCATCAATAGCGGACAAAGTAAGTACGCCGCTAACGGATTGACCGAAAATGTAAACGACGAAGCACCAAAAGAAGAGATAACCGCGCCTGCCAGTAATCCCCCAAGCGTGTTAGCAAAAAGTGTACCAACAACAATTCCAATCAGTAGAACGAATAATGAACGGGCAGCATACTGTGTCGTAATATCTGAATTTGTAAAACCTAACGCTTTCATTACAGCAATAGAGTATCTATCCTTTGCGACAAGCATTTTCATAAACAATAACGTAACTAATACAGTAATAAAGAGCGCAACGGCAATTGCGGCACGAGAAGCCTTTCCAACTGCATCAATTGTTGAGCCGAAAGTTTGTAAGACGTAATCATTAATGTCTGAAACTTTTGCATAGGTAAAGAGATTCGTATACGCTGTCATTCTACTATCCAGCACAGCTTTATCGGTAAATTCCACGCTAATAACACTCCACATCATGTCTGTAGAATTGTCATTAAAAATAGCCTTTGCAGTTTTTCCACCGTTTGTAATATCGGAATAAATGCCGCTTATCGTGAAATTTTGCTCCTTTCCTGCAATGATTAGAGTTATAATATCGCCTATTTTTTTACCAAGCTCATCAGCGTTTAACTCTGAAAGTGAGATTTCAAGTTGTGAAGTGGGTGCCCTCCCAGTTGAATATTCTATTGGGAAGATTGAATGATCACCAAGTTCGATTTTGATATTTCGCTCTGTTCCATCTTCCATTTTTACGTTAAATGTTTTTGTCGAAAGAACAGTATGCTTTGAAACGGTACTGTCGTTGTTTATGGCATATAAAATTTGTTCCGTTTTTTGAGAAATATTATCAGTCTGCTGAATGTCAATACGCATATCGTAGTTTCCAATACCCATATACTTGATGAAATGATTTGAGGAAATCGTGTTGTAAAGGTTTAGTGGAACAATCATGATAAATGCCGAAATTACAAGCACTGTTAGCATTGTGGCGTAAAGTCTTTTTCTTGATAGTACATCTTTGATGCCAAGAAATATATTTGTGTTCAATAGACGGTTGCTGTTTAAGCAAAACCTCTTTGTAGCACCGTTTTTTTCTTGCGAAGTGCCATAGCGTATTGCTTCAGCAGCGGAAATTTTCCGAAAGCGTTTCAACACCCCATTTACATAAGCAATAATTGCAAAAAATACAATTACTATACCAATTATTCCGAAAAGCGATGCAAGAGATGAATTGTTGCTTTCCCCCATATAAAGCTTAATATTTTCAAGAAGCATATTTTTGAACAAGAATGCACATGCATAACCGATTACACTACCCGCCAACGCAATTGCTGCGTATTTTGCAAGATATATCTTCTTTATGTCTGAGACTGGTAATCCGATTGCCTTCATAACACCAATTTCACGGTAGTCTACTTCAATTTTCGCAAGGAGGGTGAAACGAATGCACATAAATGCAATGGCAACAACTAGTACACTTATAAGAAGTATGATTGCTATCATCATCCCGTCTGAAAGAGCATTAATCGTTTTAAACAGTGGATATGTTATTGTCGGTCCATTCGCTTCAAGTCCTGCGGTAGCATAGGCGGTTTCAAATGCGCCGAGCGACGATAAATACTTTAATCTGAACTCAATTAAATATTCCGTACGGCCAAAGCCTTTTATGTCTGCGTAATCATTTTTACTAATAAGAAATCTCTTCGAAGAGGAGAGCATGGAATTCATCTGTGAATCTCTTAAAAATCCCGCAACAGTAAATGGTTTCCCACTTATCGCTGCCTTGTCCCCGACCTTTACGTTGTTTTCCTTCATATAACGCAATGGAACATAAAGCTCACCATCAGATGCGTTGATAATATTACCATCGAGATCCAACAGGTAATCGAATTTCTCACTTTGAATGCTAAAACCATTATCCTGAACATTATTTGCAAAAGAACTATTGCCTAAAATAATTTGCGAACCGTCAATATTAAGAAACTCAAGCACTTGAAAATCTTGGACGTTACTATTCTGTTCAGCAAAGCCTCTAAGTCGCACTGTATTAATATCACCTACATGCATTTGCATAAAATGAGGGGTTTTCGCCTGCTTCATAAGTGTATCTAACGCCCCCGAAAGATTGACAACAAGTATTGCTGATAGCGCAACAAGCATAGCCGCGACCGCAACAAATATCATTGTTGTTAGCGAAATTAGTTTGCTATTTGAAATGTCATTACGGATTATTCTGTAATACATACGTCACCTCTGTTTGAGCTTTTTAACAGATTGAAAAACATACCCCACCAACTAGCCTTCCTGACCTAAGAAAAAGGAATTTCCTGAAATATAGCCAAATTAATCAGCATTTTTCTCAACTCCGATAGCCCCTTTTCCACTTTCAAACATTCTCATCATGTGCGTAAGACTTCCACTTTCAACGCCTAACAGTCGTTCGACGTTAAAAATTAATGCTTGTATTCGACCGACGAACGCTGCATTCGTCAAATTGACCATTGCGTCATCAAAAACAGTATTGGTATATGCCACAATCATTTCCATACATTCATATGGATATGGCGTATTAAATAGTCCTTGCTCAATACCTTCACGAATAATCCCAGTTAATACTGGTGGAACCTCGTTAACTATAACTTTTTGGATTTTCTGATGCATAAGCGCATTCTGCGGCTTATGCATATGCTCTATTACTTCTTTGCCATTACCGTCACTTATATTCAATGCCATGACAACGCCGATAATACGCTCATAGACGGATATATTCTTATCTGCTGCAATCTTCTTGGCAGATTCTAAAATTTGCATCGTATAGCGTTCAATCAACGCGTCCATAATATCCTCTTTCGACTTAAAGTGATAATAAAGCGTACCCCGTGCAATACCTACTTTTTCTAAAATTTCATTTGTACTTGTGCTATCAAAACCTTTTTGACCGAAAAGTTCATCAGCTACATCCAATATTTCGTTTCGACGTTCTTCCGCTTCTTTTCGCATTTCTTCCCCCTTACTGACCGACTGTCTGTCTATACTATTTTATGGTACAACTTTCCATTTTGTCAATAATATATACTAAATATTGTTTTCAAGAGGATAAAAAATCACCTCACCTCTACGAACAGTTAGAGATGAGGTGATTGTTCAATTTTCCGTCATGTGAAAAATAAAATGAGTTCTATCAACTTAGTACTTACTTTACTAAGCTAGTATCTAACCGTTGTTTAGCAATGACGCCCTTTAATACAAATGTTAGCACACAAGCAATGACTAAAAATACTGTAATCATTGCAATTACACCAATCCAGCCGAAGTGCATCCAAAACACACCCCCTGCGGTTCCACCCACACTCGAGCCAAAATAATAGAAAAATAAATACAGCGATGATGCTTGTGCCTTATCATGAGTGGCACGTTTGCTTACCCAGCCACTGGCAATTGAATGGGCTGCAAAGAAGCCAAATGTAAAAACCGTAATACCTACAATTTTTAATAAAAGAAGACTTTGTAATGTAATAATGGCTCCTGCAAGCATAATAGCAATTGCTAACAATAACATTTTTTGACGCCCAAATCGATCGGACAAACTGCCAAACCATGCCGAGCTAAATGTCCCTACTAAATAAATAACAAATATCCACCCGACAATTGTGGAACTTAAATTATATGGTGGTGCCATTAATTTAAAACCAATATAGTTGTAGAGCGTCACAAAGCTTCCCATTAACACAAAGCTGATGCCAAATAAACAAAGCATAGATGGGTCCTTTAAATGCTGAATAAGTGATTTTGTTAGCGCCTTTATTTGTAACGGCCGTGCCGTAAAATGCTTGGAATTCGGTAGCATCCATATAAATAACACACTAATCATCAAACTAATTACACCAAGCACAATCATGCCAACTTGCCAGTTATACAAGTCTGTCAACGTACCTATAATGACACGACCGCTTAGCCCCCCTACAGAATTGCCACTTATATAAAGCCCCATCGCAACACCTAAACTAGTCGGGGCAATTTCCTCACCTAAATAAGCCATAGCAATAGCTGGTAGCCCAGCAAACACAACACCTTGAATAACACGCAAAACTAATATAGTTTCAAAGTTTGGTGAAAAAGCTAGGGCTAGCGTTAAAGCCGATGCTGCAAATATAGATATTGTCATTAACGACTTTCTTCCCCAAGCTTCAGAAAACGAGCCGACAATTATCATACTAATCGATAGTGCCAATGTAGTTACCGATAATGACAAACTCGCAACTGCTGGCGAAACATGAAACTCTTCTGCAAATGTCGGTAACAATGGCTGCGATACATATAAGTTCGCGAAGGTAATAAACCCTGCTAAAAATAATGCCCAATTTGCTCTGTTAAATGCTTTTGTTCCCTTCTCTATATAGTCCATCTTTATCTCCTTTCAGTGACGAGTTCTAGCTATCTATTATTCTAATACAACAATCTGTAAAAAACACTGGAAGGTTGTCAAAACTTAGACAAACTATATGAACTTTTCTTTTTGTTCCCACTATTTTTATTTGACAATTTCATAGAAAGTATAATTCTGTGTCACTAATTCTTCAAATAATACCCATGCCATAGAAAAATATCTTTTTTCTGTTAAATGAATGTTTTTACTATTTTGAATTAGCAATTAGTATGCTACAGTGAAGGAATAATCTAGAAATCACTGTTTTTATAAAGACTTGGAGGTATCTCATGAAAATGATCGAAGCTTTAGCTCTATCAGCGCACTATATCCATCTTGCATTAAAAGAGGAAGCGATTGTAGCTGTCATTGAGAAGGAAAGTGAAACAGTAGTAAAATATTTAGCAGGCAAACGTGTTCACACAGGTTATGTGGATGGCCAAAAAGTAAATGCGAATGATCAAAATGTGTACATCGCCTTTGCTGGAAAAAATGCAGATGTCATCATTCCCGAGGATGTATACGGCATTGCCATCAATGCTTTTGCATTTCCGATTCGAGAAAATGGTAAAGTTATTGGAGCACTAGCCTTTGGATTACCGATTGATAATGAGCTCAAACTCGAACATTATATGAATACAATGGATAATATCGTAAATAATCTTCAAGATAAAGTACATACGATTGCCTCTCATTCAGAGGAGTTAGCAGCAACTAGTGAGGAAATTAACAAACAGGCGCAACACGCGCTTGAGGATTCCGAAAAAACAAATGATGTTACAGATTTAATAAAAAGTATTTCTCGTCAAACGAATTTACTTGGTTTAAATGCATCGATTGAAGCGGCTCGTGCCGGTCAACATGGAGCAGGTTTTAATATCGTAGCACAGGAAGTCAGAAAACTTTCTTTTGAAACTTCTAGTGCAACGGAGAATATTGAAGCTTCTCTTCGCAATATTAATCGAAATCTTGATAATCTAAAGCAAAATATGGGACAAATCAATGATGCTACTAGTGAACAAGCACAGCTTGTACAAGATTTTAGTGAAATTATTGAAGAACTAACGACGCTCAGTCAAGAAATGAAGGGCTTTATGCATAATGCTTTGAAATAAAATATAGAATTGAGGTGGCAATAGGATGGAAATTATTATCGATCATGAATTATCGTTACGAACAGTGACGTTAGATGATGCAGAGGCTGTTTTTGCGCTAACAGATAATTCGAGAGAATATTTACGAGAATGGTTACCGTGGTTAGATTTCACAAAAGAGCTTTCGGATACAAAAAGCTATATAGAAGGCTGTATTGCTGGCTACGAAGCAAAAAGTAGCATGTCGCTAGCGATTATTTTCCGCGATAAAATTGTAGGAATCGCGGGCTTTAATACTATTAATTATACCAATAAAATTGCAGCAATCGGCTACTGGCTCGGTAAAGACGCTCAAGGCCATGGCATAATGACCAAAACGGTACAAGCTTTAATACATTATGCTTTTAGCGAGCTACAATTAAACAAAGTAGAAATCCGTGCAGCCGTGGGCAATGTAAAAAGTCGTGCTATCCCTGAGCGACTTGGTTTCACTATTGAAGGAACAAGTCGCGCTGCAGAGTGGCTATACGACCATTATGTTGACCACGTCGTTTACGGTATGCTTGCCAACGAGTGGAAATAAGTGAATACTTTTGCAATGTCATGAGTTTTAACGCTGATAGTAACTCACTTTGCGCCACTAAAACTCGATCAATCGCCACAAAAGCTTCCCTTAGCAATAAAAAGCTACCTAATACTCAAGTATTAGGTAGCTTTTTCTAGTATTTATTGTTCAACAGTTTCTTTTTGTTTTTCTGCAGTCGCAACAGGCTCTGGCTGTTTCACTAGCTC
This sequence comes from Lysinibacillus sp. NPDC097868, assembly GCF_044761135.1. Taxonomy (NCBI): domain Bacteria; kingdom Bacillati; phylum Bacillota; class Bacilli; order Caryophanales; family Bacillaceae; genus Lysinibacillus; species Lysinibacillus sp. NPDC097868. Next base: position 2,258,495 of record NZ_JBIWBS010000001.1, read on the forward strand.
TGTCGCAATACGCTCAAGCTCTGGTCGCAATGTATGCTTACCAGCATAGCTTTCGATTAATTCCTTCACATCAATGCCTGACGTTTCTTTTAATGTTTCCTGTAGTGTTGACATTAAGTTCGTTGCATAAGAAGTCACCTTATTGGCACCACTTCCGCCTTCTCCGCCACCAGTATCAACAACTGTAATTTTATCGATATTGCCTAGTGGACTTGCAAGCTCTTTCGCATACTCTGGCATCATGCGAACAACCATATCCAGGACAGCTGCTTGACCGTAGTACTCGAAGGCTTCTGCAATTTTACGTTTCGCTTCTGCTTCTGCAAGACCTCGTAGGCGAATAATATCAGCTTCTGTTTCACCTTGCGCACGCTCAGCATCCGCTTTCGCGATACCATCTAAACGAATCTTCTCCGCTTCCGCTTTCGCTAAAGACTCAATACGATATTTCTCAGCATCTGCTTGCGCAAGCTCACGCATTTTTTCAGCTTCTGCATTTTGCTCAACTGCATAACGATCAGCGTCTGCTTTTTTCTTCACTTCTGAATCGTATTGCTTTTCACGACGTAAAATTTCTTTTTCTTCTAATTCAATTTGCTTTTGACGTTCAATAATGCGAATTTGCATTTCTTGTTCAGTTACTTCCTGTTTGGCACGTGCAGTTTCTAATTCGTAAGCTTGGTCTGCACGAGCTTTCGCAATATCTTGCTCACGACGGAATTCCGCCACTTTTAATTGATTTTCTTTTTCTGCTTCCGCAATTTCTGTTGCACGTTCTATTTCAGCCTTTTGTGCTTCTTTTGATGCTTCTGCACGCTTAATACGTGTTTCTTTTTCTGCAACTGCAGTCGCAATATCTGCATCTCGTTTAACTTGTGCAATTCTTGGCTTACCAAGTGAATCAAGATAACCATTTTTATCGCGCACATCTTTAATTGTAAAGGAAACAATGACAAGACCCATCTTTGCTAAATCTTGTGAAGCAACGCGTTGTACCTCTTGCGAGAATTTATCTCGGTTTTTATAAATCTCTTCAACCGTCATAGATCCTAAAATCGAACGTAAGTGTCCTTCCAATACTTCACGTGCTTCACCCTCACGTTCTGCCTTTTGCTTTCCTAAAAACTGCTCAGCAGCTGTAGCGATTTCTGAAATCGAACCACCAATTTTAATAATTGCTGTACCATCGGCCATTACTGGAACGCCCTGTTCCGTATAAACTTCAGGTGTTGTAACTTCTAATTTACTTGATAGTAAGCTTAATGGTTGAGCTTGCTGGAAAATCGGGAAGACGAATGTACCGCCACCACGAATAATTTTAATTCGATTTCCTGACTCATCTTTATGTACATTTTTTGAGCCAAGATAGCTACCTGTTACAATCAGTGCTTCATCAGGACCCGCTGTACGATACTTTGTTACATATAGTGCCACAAGAGCAATTAAAATAAATGCTACAATTCCTAGAACAATCAAAATCTCCATCGACATAATAGTATCTCTCCTTTAAATAAATTTTCTTTCATAGGCTTTCACAAAAAGAGTGCCTGCCCTCACTTCAACAACAAGGACCGTCGTTTCATAATCAATTACCTCATTGTCAAAGCCTGTTGCGCGCTTTGCAATCATACCGCTCGTAGTCTCAATGACAACTTCACCAAAACCATCAGATGGTATCGGTACAATAACCTTACCTAACTGACCTTCAAGTGATTCTTCTGTATAAGCTAATGAGACATCGGCAGATTTTAGTGGAACGAGAATAAATAAATAAAATAGGGCACTTAAAATAACTCCAATTACAGCAGCTACACCTATATTCCAAACGCTAGGGAAAAAGGCTAACTTTTCTAAAATAAATCCAGCTGCTGACATTAACGTAAGGAAAGATAGAATGACACTTGGATTAAAAATCGGTAGACTCTCTCCTATGCCCTCGACAGCATCACCGAAAAACATAAACAAAACCGTTGCCAGTCCCGCGAAAATTAATACTACTAAATAAATTTGCTCCAATGTATAGCCAAATAGCGTCAAATAGATCACCCCTTTTCAACGTATTACCTACTATACGGATGTACCAAGAAAAAGTTTCAAAATTTTTAAGAATATCTAAATTTTTAGATTAATAGTCATTTGTTTGCGTATATTTATTGTTCACTTCAAACCATGTTACAATAGAAAAGAATAAAGGCATCGAAGGAGATAATGCATGAAGCTATCCACCGTTTTAAATGTTTGTATTTTCTTATTTTTCACTTTACTATTTGTCAATGATTTTTTCCCTGCAACGACGCTAGCAGAGCTATTGTCGAAGAAAATTATCCTTGTCATATTAATCGTTCTTGTATGTATACAAATGGTGACTTCAAAAGGTACATATAAAAAGATATCCAAAAAGGCGTATGCTGGATTAACGCTCTATACAATTGGCCTTTGGATTGTGCTCACACTATTAGGCGGCGAATCAGAAATCGGCTTATCTTATAACAGCCCTATTTTCTACCTTATTGTGATAGTACTTGGCTTTGATTTACTACGTGTTTATCGTCAATGGAAACGTGAAGAAGCAGAAAAAAATAACGTAAAATAAAAGCATGTCCGCCGATTGGATCTAAAAACCAATTGGTGACATGCTTTTCTCATTATGCTTGTGTATACTTAATAATATCACAGTAAACAAGGTATTCAATTAGGATTCTAATACATTTAATATTGCATCTAGCTCCTGAACAGCGTGATCTAAGCGTTCCTTCGCCTCGATATTTTGTTGCTTCAACTGACTATACTCTAATAAATTTTTTTCATGCTTTAATTTAATAGAAGATAGGCGTTCAATACGTGCCTCGACCTTGTCAATTGCTTGCTCACAAACAGCAGTCCATAATTTTTCCGATTGCTGCATTTCTGTCGTAGACGGATTATGTTGGCGCAAAATGCGTGCGTATACCACTTCGATTTGTTCAATTATCTCTGAGTAAAAATGACGCTCTACACGTGTAGTTTGGAACGTTGAATTCTCTACATCTTTAGCATATGGCGTAATTTGACGTAATATCTTCCCGGCATTTTCTCCAAAACTATGCGATAAATTCAATACATTCATTAATTGCAATAGTAAGCGAATTTCTTCAAGATTAATAAGCTGTGAATCGATATTTTCTTTAACCTTTAATGATTCCATATATCGTCGACCGAAATGCTCAATTTCACCATTATGTTGTTCTACTAAATGTAAACTCGCATTTTCTTTTAAACTTTTAATATAACGAATCGCATGACTTCGTAGCTCTTCCAGCGAAAGCATGTTGTCATTCCCTTGTTGTGGCTTACCTCGTTGAACATATGCAAATGCATCCACTTTGCGTGGCCATGTTGCTTCTTGGTTTTTTTCTGAGACATTGTAGCGTATATAAATTCCGTGCATTTCATATCCTCCAAGTCCATTAAACAAGTATCTCTAAAGACAATAAATCGAATACCACTTTTTTTCAAGTAATATACTTTTAAGATTCAAAAGTTTTTTAACAAATGTTTATTTTGCTGACCTTAATTCTTGAATACTTTTTCCTTCTGTAAAAGCATGGATAGATGTGATTTTACCTAATGACTGGAAATTCGCTTTTGTATAGACCTTAGCGACTTGCTCATTAATAGGCAAAATCCACAAATACTTTAACCTGTTTATAACAGATTCTTTTTGAATATGTTGTAACAAATAACCAATTAAACCTTTTCCGCGATAGTTTTCTAAAGTTGCTACACTTTCTATTCTACCATGTTTACCAGAAACAAATATATTTGCCGTGCAGCAAGCTACCCCGTTCATTCTTAATAAATAATACGTAAAATGCTGTGATTGATAAGTTTTATCGAACGCTTTTTTTATTATAGCAGGTTCACCAAACGTGGAAATGCTCATTTCAACTGCTAGTGCTTCCTGTACATTAGCATTCGTTACACGTTCAATTTGAATTGCTGGATTAACCGGTAATTGAACAGTTACTCCATTCCAGCATTGTACCTCATCTATAAAAGACTCATATTGAAAGCCATGTGCTTGTAATGCCTCGATACAATAATGATTTTCCTCTAAATTGTATAGGTACATTCTTGGTATAAGCCCTTTTGATGTATAAAAATGTTTTAAGTCCGTTAAAAACCTCTCCACTTGCTCAATCTTTTTCCAAATATGCGCGTGATTAGCGTCAAAGTACGTTGGCATTTCCTTATTGTAAAAGAATACGCCTTGCGCACAACATTCCATCACACTAAAACTATTGATATAGTCAATGTCTAGTTGCATGATGTGCTCTAGCTTATGCATAGTCCGATCCCCCTTCTAGCCATCTTTCATATAGCATTTCTAGTTGTTGCTCTAGTTTTTGACGTTGTTCCTTAACAAGTGTTGGTTCAGATAATTTAAACTCTAGCTTTTCAATTTGTTCATCAATTGGAAGTTCTTTATTACTTTGTACAATAGTCTTTGTGATTTTTTCTATTGCCGGTACTTGTTCTATAGGTAAGTGCTTTGTCCTTGCCCATTCATAATCGCCTTCATATACATGAATTGTTGAATGGTCAATCCACGCAATTTTTGTAAAGATCTTTTGTAAGAAGTAACGGTCATGCGATACACCGATTATTGTACCTTCAAAGGATTCAAGCGTGTCTTCCAATACTTCTCTCGCCTCAATATCTAAATGGTTAGTCGGCTCATCTAAAATGAGTACATTAACTTCTTCATGCATCAGCTGTGCTAGACGAAGACGCATCTTTTCACCACCACTTAAGTCCTTCACTTTCTTGAATACGTCATATCCATAAAATAAAAACTGTGCAAGCATATGACGCGCCTCTGCCTCTGATACGGATACACACTCTCTAAAGGCATCAATTAAACGAATGGTCGGATTTTCATGTTCATATTGTTGAGACAAATAGCCAATCGATACACTATTACCTACTTTACACGTCCCTTGATTCGGTACAATTTCTCCTAACATCATTTTTAATAACGTAGATTTCCCACTACCGTTGTTGCCCACAATCGCCAAACGTTCTCCAAAATAGATCGATAAATGACTATCCTGCAATAATGGCTTATCAAAAGCATGACTTACTGCTTTCATTTGTACGACTTCCTTGCCACTTCGTTCGGCCATCGTTAAAGCTAAATTCATTTTCTTTTTGGTGATTGGCTTTTTGACACGTGCTATCCGGTTTAATGCCTTTTCCATACTTTTAGCACGGCGATACAAAGCAGCATTCGGTGGATTCGCTTCATTTGCCCACTGTCTTAAGCGTTTAATTGCTTCTTGCATTTTTTTAATTTTCTTTTGTTGTTCTTCATATTCAGCAAACTGCTGTTCAACTTTTGCTTCTTTTTGCGCAATAAAATCGTCATAATTTCCCTTGTACGTAAACGCCTCTCCATCCTCAATTTCGATGATTTTTTGTGCCATTTGATTCATAAATTGACGATCGTGCGATACGGCAATAACAATGCCAGAAAAATTACGAGTATAGTTTTCGAGCCATTCGATTGCTTGCATATCTAAATGATTTGTTGGTTCATCTAATAGTAAAATAGACGGGTTACTTAGCAGAATTTGACCAAGCATGACCTTTGTTTTTTCACCGCCACTTATACTTGCAAATGGCAATGGGAGTAATGGCGTAATACCAAGACCATTTGCAATGGTCGCTAGTTGAGCATCAATTTCATAACCCCCTTGCAACATAAATTGCTCCTGGGTATGACCATATTGTTGTAATATTTTGTCTGAAACATTCACTTGCATTTCCTGTTCCATCGTAGTCATTTTTGCTTTTAGCGCATAGATTTCAGCAAATGCTTGCTCCAGTACTTCTTTTACTGTAAGCAAAGGGTAGCTAGGAATTTGATGTAGATAGCCAATTGTTGTTCCTTTACTTTTGATAATACGACCACTATCAGGTACATCTATACCTGCTAGTAATTGTAGTAAAGTCGTTTTACCACTGCCATTTACACCTACAATAGCTACATGTTCCCCTTTATTGACTTCCAGTTGAAGCCCTTCAAATAATATATTTCCACCTATTACCTTTTGAATTTGTTCAGCCTTAATTTGCATTGTTTTTCCTCCATAAAACGTGCGAAAAAACATCTTTAGACAACAAAAAAGACCGCTCGATTAACAAGCAGTCTTTTCCTTTTTTATTTGTGAAAAAGAATGGCTAATCCGCTACGTGTAGTATTTGATTTTGCTTAAAAATAGACAGACCTATCCCGTTATTAGCAAAATCGAAAGTTAGAACACGTGCAAAATACATAGCGGTATCCACTTTTACACTTGTTCTCGTAGCGTTTTGATTCATTCCTTTTCACCTCCGTTCTTATAATTAGTGATATCATACCATATTACAAAGAAATTGGGAATGAGTATTTAACATGAATTAATCGAAGCGATAAGTCGACACTTCGAAAGGATTGCTGGCGATTTATTCAAATAGGACATTTGAATGCAAAAAAGGGCTTTAACATCAACTCTTTTAGTACAATATTCTCAAAAAATGCATCCCAATATTCACTAATTATATTTAATTTAGAAATATACAAAAAGCATAAGTAATTATATACTAGTAAAAATAGAAATGTTTTCCTTAATTGTATGCAAAACAGCAGTAAATTTTGCAATAACTTGCTGTTTATTTATGTGGATTAAAATGTGGAGGGATTTATGAAAAACTTAAGTATGCAAATGAAAATGAGCTTGTTAATTGTGACGATTATTTTATTTGTTTTAATTGCTGTTGGACTTGTAAATATTAGTGAAATGAAAACGACCCTTGAATCAGAAAATAATACACGTCTTAGCCAAATCTATGAACTAAGTGTCTATAATTTGGAGCAAATATTACCAGGTGAATGGCATTTGGAAAATGGTGAACTTTACAAAGGAGACGCAAAAATAGCGGATGAAACTGCATTAATCGATAAATTAGGAGAGTTATCCGAAGCAGCTATTACCATTTTCGCTAATGATACACGTGTCAATACAAATGTTATGGTAGATGGACAGCGTGCGATTGGCACAACTTCCGATCCGAAAGTAACAGAAGCCGTTATAACTCAAGGAAACATATACAGTGGAACAGCTGATGTAGTTGGCAAACCTTACTTTACACAATATGGACCGATAAAAAATGCCAATGGAGAAACAATTGGTATGATTTTCGCTGGTGTTCCCTCCTCTGAAATTAATGCGGTAGCACAAAAAATGATGCTCAAAATGGGGGTAGTGGCCTTCATATCAGCAATAATTGCTGTAATTGCAGGTACATTACTTGTGCGTAATATTGTAAAACCTTTAAAACGTTTAAATACCCAGCTCGAAACAATTTCCGCTGGTGAAGGAGATTTAACACAACAACTCGTTGTCAACACAAAAGATGAAATTGGAGATCTTGCAAAATCTTTCAATGCCATGCTCGAAACGCTACGTAAAATGATGCATCAAGTAGATGAAACAGCTAATCAAGTATCTGCTTCATCCGCTGAACTATCAGCAACTGCAGGCTCCACAACAAAAACAACTGAACAATTAACAGCTAATATGCAAGAATTAGCAAGTGGCGCAAGTACGCAAAAACAAAGTGCCAATGAAAACGCTGAAGCCATGCATGATATTGCTGGTGGTATTCAACATGTAACGGAAACAAATATGGAAGTATCCTCACATGCTACAGAAGCTTTTGATACGGCGAAACATGGGGAGAAAACAGCACAGGCCATGCAAGCACAGATGCAGGCTATGACAGAGACAGTTTTAGAAAGTGCCAAGTCAATCGTTGCACTTGATGCACATGCTAATACAATTGGAAATATTGTCGAGGTCATTCATGCAATAGCTGACCAAACAAACTTACTTGCTTTAAATGCATCCATTGAAGCAGCACGTGCAGGAGAACATGGTAAAGGCTTTGCAGTCGTTGCAGAGGAAGTTCGTAAATTAGCTGAACAATCTAAAACATCTGCTGCTCAAATTACCGAGACTATTCATACGATGCAGCATCTAGCACAAGAAGCGAGTGCGCATATGGAACAAAGCGAAAAGGAAGCCGCTTCTAGTGTAGAAATTGTTCGTACAACAAATCTTGCATTTGAAAACATTACAACAAAAGTGGCTATTGTCACAAATAAAATTCAAGAAGTTTCAGGGATTGCTGAAGAGTTATATGCGCGTATTGAACAAGCCAATGCATCTACTCAAATTATGGCAGAAATAGCCGTCGATGCACGAGAGCAGTCAAAAGTCGTTTCACAAATTGCTGAGACGAACCTCTACTCGATGGAGGATATTAACGATGCAGCAACTACCCTTACAAAAAACGCAGAAACGCTGCAAAATTTAATTCATCAGTTTAAATATTAAATAACTCAAGATTGTTCATCGGTAAACCCAATGAGCAATCTTTTTTACGTTTTCGCTTTTTTCACAAATACTTTCACTAACGGTACAAGGAATATGGACACAATCAATACACGGAATAGCTGAAATGCAGTCACAATGGTCACATTTGCATGAACAGATGCAGCAATAATCCCCATTTGGTCTAGCCCTCCCGGTACGATACTCAAAAAACCTGTACGAAAATCAAGTTCGTACAAATATTTCATAACAAATGATAAAGCATATGCAGATCCTATAAAAAGACCCGCTGAAATAAATGCGTAAAAAACATGCTTCTTTGATAAATGTAAATCCTCTTTTTTCAGTAGCAGGCCAATATAAATCCCGATAACGAGCTGGGCAATATGAAGAAATGATAACGGCATTTTAGGCACTTCAAGTCCAGCTATATTCAAGCCCATTAATAAAAATACTGGACCTAACATATAGCCTGTTGGAATTCTCACCTTTTGGGCAAGCCACCCTGCCATTCCACAAATAAGTAGTAAAATGAATAATCGCAATGAAAGACTTCCATCAACCGTGACGATATTTTCACCAATGCTTGTCACCATTAATGGTACAAAGCCAACAATTAGCAGTACTCGCAACACCTGATAAAACGTAATCACAGCCATATTCATATTCCCTTGCTCCTCAGCAAAGGCAACAATTTGTGTCATTCCTCCAGGGACACAACATGTTAAAGCAGTCGGAAAATCTAATTCAGTACGTTTTGCTACTATCAAACTAATAGCAAAAAATAACAGGATAAAAATCAAGTTAAGTACAATGATACTGCCTAGAAACTGTTGAATATCCTGTAGCGCTTCTTTAGTAAAGGCAAAGCCAATGGAATATCCCGCTACGACTAAACCAATATTTCGAAAATATATATGCCATTGCAATTGTACTTTTGTAAATAACTGTACACAAAGTACAGCTGCTATTGCCCCAAGTAACCACGGCATCGGAATATGTAGAAATTGAAATAACAGCGCTCCTAACAACCCGATACATAATGTTAAGAACATCTGCTTATAAAATGTAAACATTGCTAGCAACCCCTCAAGAATGATAATTCTATTATGACCGCAACCTAGCCAATTTGCTACTCCTCCACACTTCTTAGAGAAAGTGCCTGCCACCGAAACAATTATGAATTTTCAGATATTCATTTCCCTGGGTCTACACGCAATGAATTTCAACAGCAGTTATTGAATAAAACCTACCTGTTAATCATTAATTTTTACCACTTATCAAACAATTTATCTAATCTAAAAATTTCTATGCTACATTAATATTAACCTGATTCAGTAAATAAATGCCTTTCCTTTTATAGGAGATGAGGTAATACGCAATTACCAAAGGAGGCCTCCAATGAAAATTCATTTAATGATTAATAGCGCGCTAGAAGAAACTGAGATCCATATACATGCAAAGGAGTACAACGAGCACATCGAAAAATTGATGAAGCAGTTGCAAGCAGCCCAAACGACCATGCTCGATGGCTATTTGCAACAAGAAATTCATCTAATAAAAATTACTGATATTTATTCAATTTATGCTGAAGGCGCTAAAGTCTTTTTACAGACAGAGGAGCAAGAATTTGAATCCAAACGCAAATTATATGAGCTTGAAGCGCAATTAGCGAAAGATTTTGCACGAGTCAGTAAATCCACTCTCGTTAACATTAATAAAATTGCTTCTATTCAGATGGGCAAAATTGGCGCAACGGAATTATTGCTAGATAATGATGTGTCAATTCATGTCAGCCGGAAGTATTTAAAAGAATTAAAACGCCAATTAGGTATTGGGAGGGATTCATAATATGAGAGTATTACGCATGATGATTATTGGTCTACTCATCTCACTTAGCTCATCCTACACTTTAGTGACCTTAAGTCTCATTTCTAATCATAGAATGGCATCAGGACCTGAATTACTCGAGCAAATAATCATTGCAGCCATACTCGGAGCTGCGATAGGTCCTCTGTCCAGCATTTTTGACATAGAACGTTTACTATTTTCCACTCAGCTTATTCTCCATTTTATTGCAGTGACATTGTTCGTCATGGTAGCGGGCTATATTGGCCGTTGGTTCGAACATTCAGGAGTTTTGTATGTGCTCATTGTGGAAATCATTATTTATTTCATTGTATGGTGCATTTTATATGTACTACAAAAGAACGATATTGAGGAAATCAATAATGAAATCAAAAAAAGAAAGGAATAGACAAATATGGCGTTTGCAATTCAAGTCGAGCATTTACAAAAGCAATATGGGGAACAATTAGCGGTAAAAGGAATTTCCTTTAAGGTGGAACAAGGCTCTCTTTTCGCCTTTTTAGGTGCGAATGGTGCTGGGAAATCGACGACCATTGAAATATTATGCACATTATTACAAAAGTCAAGTGGTACTGTAACGATTAACGGTTATACGCTCGATGAGAGGTCGCATAATGCAGAAATTCGAAAATCAATCGGCGTTGTGTTCCAGCAAAGCCTACTCGATGAACGATTAACGGTGCGTGAAAATATTGTACACCGCGGTAAAACATATGGTTTATCGAAAACACAGCTTGCTGAAAACTATCAATTTGTCTCTACCTATTTACATTTAGATGATATTGAACAGCAAAAATATGGCACATTGTCTGGTGGTCAAAAAAGACGCGCAGATATAGCACGTGCACTCATTCATCGACCACAAATATTATTTTTAGATGAACCAACAACTGGACTTGATCCACAAACACGTCAATTCGTTTGGCAAACGATCAAACAACTCCAGAAAGAAACAAATATGACGGTATTTTTAACAACGCACTATATGGAAGAAGCTGCAGTTGCAGATCAGGTCATTGTGTTAAAACAAGGTCGCATTGTCGCTGAAGGAACACCTGATTCCTTAAAAACAAAATATGCTTATGACCAAATGGCACTTGTATTTCATGATCGATCTTCAGGGTTAGAATGGCTACAAGACACCACATTACATTTCACCGAAAAGCAAGGCGTTTTCTCAGTTCGAGTGGATTCTACTATGCATGCACTTACACTTTTAAAAAGTGCAGAACCCTTTTTAGCCTCGTTTGAAGTTATTAAAGGAACGATGGACGATGTCTTTCTTCATATTATGGCACAAGGAGATGCTACGTAATGGAAGCAATGTTTAGCTTAATTCAACGTAATAACAAGGTTTTCAGGAGAGATAAAACCCAAGTATTTTTCTCCCTTCTTTCCGTTATAATTGTCATCGTTCTTTACGCGGTGTTTCTTCAAAAAATGCAAGTCGATGCAATCGAGCAAATGACAGAGGCTACACCAGAATTGATTGCAATGGTCAATGAATGGCTAGTGGCAGGCTTATTATCAATGATGGCTGTTACAACAACTCTAGCAGCATTTGCTATTACCGTTCGGGATATTGAATCGAAGGCGACAGCAGATTTCCTAACTGCCCCTATTTCCCGTGCAACAATTCAGATGAGCTATGTCATGAATGCCTTTATTATCGGATGCATCTTCTCTCTCATTGCCCTAGTAGGCTGTGAAATTTTCTTAGTGGCCACTGGCGGTCATCTCCTTAGCTTTGGTGCCCTAATTAAGGTGATTGGTATACTGTTATTATCTGTGTTACTCGCAAGCGTATTTAATGTGTTTCTCGTACTATTTGTTAGCACACAAAATGCTTATTCAACACTGAGTACAATCGTTGGCACAGTATTAGGATTTTTATGTGGTGTCTACGTCCCTGTTGGCGTTCTACCAAACTTTGCCCAACAGCTTATTATGTATTTTCCAATCAGTCACACTACATTATTATTGCGCAATGCTTTTATGGAAAGCTCAATAACGAAGGTTTTTGACGGTGTTCCTGTCGAACAGGTGGAAAGCTATAAGCTAAACTATGGTATTGTTTATGAGCTGAATGGTCACTCTCTTAGCACCTTAACAAGCTATATTGTTATTCTAGTAACAATCATCGTGCTTGCTATTTTATCAGTCTTTATTTTTAAAAAGAAAAATCACTAATAGTCAATATGTACACATCGCTTTCAAACGCGATGTGTATTTTTATTGCTTTTTAACAAACATTTTGTTATTTTATATATAAATAAACAAACAAAATAAATAAACGTTTGTTTTTTAGGAGGTTTTACAATGGATGTAAATCAATTATTTTGGCAGGCTTCTATCGAGGACATTACGCATGGCTATACAAATGAAGCCACACACTACACTTGCCTTCTTTGTGGGGAGAAAATTGAAAAAGGTATTATTTATCCACATGAAAATGTACTATATGAGGCTGAAAAATTTATGCAACACCATATTACTGCTATACACCAATCAGTTTTTCATTACTTAAATGGTTTAAATAAAAAAATGACAGGTTTAACAGAACATCAAAGTCATATTTTGCGCCTTTTTTATGAGGGTAAAACCGATCAGGAAATTAAAGAAGAACTAGAAATTGGGAGCGCAACAACTATACGTCATCATCGTTTTGCTTTAAAGGAAAAAGAGCGTCAAGCTAAAACATTCCTTGCCATGATGGAGCTATTAAAACAACAAGATCAGAAGGAAGATTCTTTTGTACCAATCCACAAAACGGCTACGATGGTCGACGATCGCTATAATATCACCCTTACTGAAGAACAACAGTTGCTTGAAAAATATTTCCCTAATGGCATCGGTCAAGAGCTTGTCCGCTTCCCAAAACGAGAAAAGCATAAAATCGTTGTGCTACGTGCTATTACAAAGCTTTTTGATGAGTCAAAAGAGTATACAGAAAAAGAGCTTAATGCAATAATCCAACCAATCTATGAGGACTATGTACAAATTCGTCGCTATTTAATTCAATACGGTTTTATGGATCGTAAAGATGATGGCAGCGCTTATTGGGTAAAAAAATAAGAAAGTAGGGTTAACAATGGACCACAAAAAAGAATTAAAAGAACTTTATAAAGAAATGAAAATTGAAGCAGGAGTTTTTACAATGACAAACAAACAAAATGGTAAAGTGTTTGTTGGAAGCTTTAATAACTTGAAACGGTTAAACGGATTTCAGTTTATGTTAAAAACAAATACTTATACGAATAAAGCTTTACAGTCGGACTACAATACATTTGGCAAAGATGCTTTTCAGCTTGAGGTAGTGGAGTATTTGAAGGAAAAAGAAGAAGGCTATTTTGATGCAAAAAAGGAACTCGAAAAGCTTGAAGAAAAGTGGCTTGAAAAGCTTCAGCCCTATGGCGAGCTAGGCTATAATTCTTAAATTGTTTAAGTGACGGGCACTTCGGAATTCAGAATTGTTTCGGTGACTGGCACTTAGGGCACGACGTAAGCCGCAACTCTCGCTATCTCGTGGTCTGTTGCGTCTTACATTACGTGCGTTCCCGCAACCTACTAGAAAAGTTCAGAATTGTTTGAGTGACTGGCACTTAATTTTTCTTTTTTTGTTAACTTTGCGAACACGAGGTCATAGGAGTGCCGGATTAAATTTTCAAGTAAATCTTCTGGAATATTCGCATCCATATAAATCGAATTCCAATGAGTTTTGTTCATATAGTACCCTGGAATGATTCCTTCGTAGGTTTCTCTTAATTCTTCTGATCGACTAGGTTCACATTTTAAAGTGATAATAGGCTTTCTTGTAGCATCTCCGCCCATCATTGCAAACATTTTTCCCCCGACATGATAGCGGTCTGCCTGCCATTCTTCTTTGTAATCATGAGTCGTGCCGCGTAGTTTTAAACAAAATGCATGTATCGTATCTTTTTGCATCGTTACCCCATCCTCCTATCCTAGAAAATAAAAACACACGTTCGATTATCATTATAATCAATAACGCGTGCTTTTAACATACATTTTTTTCAATAGTAACTACATTTAAGGTAATCAACAATACATGTTTATATTATTTAGAACCACGATCAAACACCCCGATTACTTCGGTCGTTTGCAAAATATTTACAAATGCTTTCGCATCTACTTCTTTTATTAAACTTTTCACTTCCGCCAGCTGGTAGCGTGTAATAACGGTAATTAGCACTTTTCGTCCCTCACCTGAATATCCGCCTTTAGCATCCATCATTGTAATGCCCCGATGCAGTCTAGTTAAAAGTTGTTGTTTCACATCCTCACCATTGCTCGTAATAATCATAAGCGTTAGCTTAATATTACTCGTATGGATTGTATCGACAACCTTCCCTGTGGCGTAAATTGAAACGAGCGTCAGCAATGCTGCATCCCAACTAAAAACAAAACCTGAAATCGCCACTACTATCCCATTCATTGCTGAAATAAGTGCACCAAGGGGAAAATCTCTTTTGCGACTTAAAAGCATAGCAATAATATCAAAGCCACCTGAGGAACCAGATGCACGGAAAATTAGACCTACACTCAAGCCAACAATTACCCCACCAAATAATGATGCCAATATCGGTTCCTCTGTTGCCTTATAAATCGGAATGATTAATAATGATAGGGACATTACCGTAACTGACAGTATTGTATACGCAATAAAGCGTTTCCCTAGCTTCATTACACCTAAAATTAGCAACGGTAAATTTAATAAAAGATTCAATACACCTGTATTCAGAGGTGTAACAATACCAAGCATTATGGCAATCCCGCTTAATCCACCGCTCAAAATCTCATGCGGTATTAATAAAAAATTATATGCAAAGGCCATTAATATTGAAGCAAGCGTGATAATAATAATATTGCGCATGAATTCCCCTACCATTCTACAACGAACAATTTTGATAATCTTCTCTTTAGAATACCCAACTTATTCGCCCGAAAAACCTAGACCTTCGTGTATTATTGTGGCTTTCAAGCATGTCTATTTACTTTTTTTCTGCTCTTCCTTTAGCGGCTTTTCATTTTTCGGTTCTTCCATTTCTGCCACTTTCATAATTCGATCAAGCATTGTCGGATGTGTATAGCGGAACCATTTAACAAGAAGCGGTGGATTGACTTCACTTAACCCTGATATCGTAAGCTTTTGGAATGCCGTTACCGCTGCCGTACGATCGCCCATCAATGATATGGCATAATTATCCGCTCTCGTTTCCTGATATCGTGATACATAGTTAGACAAAGGACTCGAAGCAAATAATAATAAAGATGTAATGAGTAAAAATAGTGGCAAAGAATTGATGTCACTCATTTTCGTAATTTTCAATGCATGTCCGTACCGAGCAATCGCCCACATCATACTTTTCGCTGTTATCCAAAGCCCTATTAAGGTCAATAATAAATAACCCGCAATGCCAAAATAAATATGCTTCTCAACATAATGTCCCATCTCATGTGCCATGATAAATAAAATTTCATTATCAGTTAAGCGATTTAATGTCGTATCCCATAGTACAATTCTTGAATTACTACCGATACCAGTTACATAGGCATTTAGGGCATTTGTCTTTTGTGCCATATTAACTTCATAGACATGCTCTGCCGGAATATTAGCTTGATCAGCTATTGCTAAAATTTTCGTTTCTAGCTCTTTGTTTTTTAACGGATAAAAATCATTGTATAACGGATCAATGACAACGGGCTGAAGAAACATGACAAAAATCGTAAAGGGAATCGTTAATAGCCATGCATATAGCCACCATCTCTTCGCGCTCTTTTTAATCAACCAATATATAACTGATACGACAATAAAGGTCATTCCAAAGTTGATCCAAAAATCAATAACCCCATCTCGCATCCATGAGGTAAATGCCTGTGTACTTATTCCATAGCTTTTACTTAAATGGTAGCGATAGTATTCAATTGGGAAAAGCACTACATAAAGCAAAAATGATAATAAAAATAAATAGGCAGCATTTTGTAGCAGTTTCCATTTTGTTTGGGAAGTCGCAACTTTTTCAAAATAACGAGATACACCCATTAACAAAATGACCATATAAGCCAGCCATTCAAACGGTGTTACTACAAAGAATAGGAAATTTCGTATTTTTGAATATTCACCACTTAAGTTTAATTCTTTTTCAGACATAAACATGACTGGGTCCGCAGCGGTTCCTTGAAACGCCCGCGGTATTGTGCCACCGCCACTATGAAATATATACCAGTACATGCAAAGAACATAAGCACCAAATAATAGTAGCGCAACAATTCCCATCTTTTTCGCTATGTTATTTCCCCCTTACTCCACACAAAGTTCGTCCTATAGTAAGTGTAAGCTAATTTGAAAAAGTTAGAACAAACTTTATATGTTTTTATTTTACCTAATAAGAAATTGTCCATTATTCTCCATAGTCATTCCAAATGATGCATGTTCCAATTTGTTACTGCACCATAATAGTTGATACTTTCTATATAGTGACTAATCTAAAAATATTTAATAAAGCGGGTATCTATTGGTTTCACGGGTAATTCTCCCTGCTCCGCGGAATTCTCTCCCCGCTTCGCGGAATCCTCTCCCTGCTTCGCGGAATTCTCTCCCTGCTTCGCGGAATTCTCTCTTTGCTTCGCGGAATCCTCTCTTTGCTCCGCGGAATCCTCTCCCTGCTTCGCGGAATTCTCTCCTTGCTCCGCGGAATCCTCTCCCTGCTCCGCGGAATTCTCTCCCTGCTTCGCGGAATTCTCTCCTTGCTCCGCGGAATTCTCTCCCTGCTTCGCGGAATCCTCTCTTTGCTCCGCGGAATTCTCTCCTTGCTCCGCGGAATTCTCTCTTTGCTTCGCGGAATCCTCTCCCTGCTCCGCGGAATCCTCTCCCTGCTTCGCGGAATTCTCTCCCTGCTTCGCGGAATTCTCTCCCTGCTTCGCGGAATTCTCTCTTTGCTTCGCGGGTAAACCTTCTTATTCCACAGATATTTCCCTCTGTCCAGCGGATAAACCCAAAAAAAGGGCTCCTAAGGAAAGCCCATGATCCATTTCATATAATGATTTGTTTGCTTACTTGTTCCTCTGCTCTGTGTGTTTTTTGTATGTTTTAACCACTTCAAGGATATATAATTGTTCTTCCTCAGATAATTCTTTTGCAATACTATAAATGTCCGAAAGTACTTTAGCACTTTGAACAGCCTCATCTGTATCGCTCATTTCACCTTCACCTGTCAAAAGCCAATTCTTATTAATTTTTAAACATTGACTGATAGCATTAATCACAATCATCTGTGGTTCAGTTTTATTTTTTTCGAGATTAAAAATTACACCCCTTGAAACGCCTATTGTTTCAGCAAGTGCATCTTGCGTATACCCTTTGTTTTTACGAGCGTATATTAATCTTTCACCTAAAGAGTCCATTAAAATATCACCTCTGTATTGTATTATAACCGAAATAAAATTCATTATCAAAGCATTTAATCATTGACAACGCATATAATACAACACTTAATTCATTGACAACGCAAAATACGCGTGATAAAATTCATTCATAAAGCATGCTACAAGGAGATGATTGTCTTGTCAAAACAAAACAAAGCCGTTTCATCTGAAAAAACTTTGAACGAAATTATTGATACAGCCAATGAACTTCCATTGGAGTACCAAGAAAAGGTTCTCGATATTTTGCGAGGGATGGTTTTTACGAAAAATTGCTTGATTAAAAAAGGGCAGTTACAGCAATCTGAAAAACTATAACGCTTACTAGTTTTATAATTTTTCATAAGTTATGCTGCTATACCACCACATTACAAAGAGAACCAAAATATTCAGCAATCTTACAGCATTCAAAATCATGCATTAATAATATGTATTGAAAACATGTTGATTAATAGCGAAGGGAGGGATGACCAACTTGCTTACCGAGTTACTTAATTTGAATGCGATCCAAATTGCTAACGAAGTAGCTAACTGGCAGGACGCTATTCACGTCGCTTCATTGCCCCTATTACAGCAAAATAAAATAGAAAAACGCTATATCCAAGCAATGATAGAATCCATCGAACAACATGGTCCATATGTAGTGCTTACACCTAAAGTAGCCATTCCACATGCGCGACCATCTGATGGAGTAAATGAATTATCAATGAGCTTATTAAAATTGCAAAAACCTGTACAATTTGGACCCGATAAACCCGTGTACTTAATTATTGTGTTAGCAGCTACAGACAATACAACTCATTTACAGGCATTAGTTGATTTAACACAAGTGTTACAAGAACCAAGTCAAATCGACAATATTATCGAATGCAAGTGTCCAGAATGTATTATTGAAAAAATAAAACAATATGCTGCAAAGGAGCGATGATGATGAAGATTTTAGTTGTTTGCGGAAATGGCTTAGGCAGTAGCTTTATTATGGAGCTAAATGTTAAAAAGGCACTGCTTGAACTCGGAAAAGATGTTGAGGTGGCGCATACAGATTTAGCATCTGCAATGGCAGAGAAAGCCGATATTTATATCGGTGCAGGAGATATTATCGATCAATTGGATAACGGTACTCGTAATATTGTACGTATCGTTAATATGATGAATGTTTCAGAAATTAAATCTAAGCTTGATCCACTACTCTAAAGCTTTACTCAATGGCATCTGTAATGCTTTTTAAAATTGGATTGGATTGAGGTGTTTGTATGTTAGATATTATTATGAATGACATTTTAGGTACACCAGCAATATTAGTTGGCCTATTTGCGCTTATCGGCTTACTAATACAAAAAAAATCGGCTTCTACTGTCCTTTCAGGTACATTAAAAACCATAATGGGCTTTGTCATCTTGGGCGCTGGTGCAACCGTTTTAATTGGATCTTTAAATCATTTTAGCAAAATGTTTGATCATGCCTTTCAAGTTCAAGGAGTTATCCCCAATAATGAAGCGATTGTAGCGGCAGCGCAAACGACTTTTGGAACGTCCACCGCCATGATTATGGTATTTGGTATGGTAATGAATATATTGCTAGCGCGATTTACCCCTTTTAAATATATTTTTTTAACTGGCCATCATACATTATTTATGGCGTGTTTAATCGCAACTTCCCTCTCGATAGGCGGTATGAGTGGTGTACCTCTAATTATTGTCGGATCCATATTATTAGGTATTTGTATGGTTGGCTTCCCTGCCATTTTACAGCCTACAGTGCGACAAATTACTGGTAATAATGATTTCGCAGTCGGTCATTTTGGAAGCATTGGCTACTATGTATCTGCTAAAATAGGTCAACTATTTGGCAACAAAACTAAATCAACTGAAGCAATTCTAGTACCAAAATCATTAGGATTTTTACGAGATACATCCGTTGCCATTTCCTTAACAATGTGCCTATTTTTCATTATTGTTGCCTTATTTGCAGGTCGTTCTTATATAGAAGGACAATTATCCGATGGCTCAAATTTCATCGTTTTCGCAATTATTCAAGCGATTACCTTTGCTGCTGGGGTTTATATCATCCTAGCAGGGGTACGCATGCTGATAGCCGAAATTGTCCCTGCATTTAAAGGGATTGCCGATAAGCTCGTACCAAATGCTAAGCCTGCATTAGATTGCCCGACAATATTTCCATTTGCACCGAATGCCGTTATCATCGGCTTCCTCTTTAGTTTCCTAGCTGGTATTTTGTCTATGTTCGTACTCCCACTAATCGGGCTAAAAGTCATTATACCTGGCCTTGTGCCCCACTTCTTCACTGGAGCAGCCGCAGGTGTTTTCGGAAATGCAACAGGTGGTCGAATCGGCTCAATGGCAGGAGCCTTTGCCAATGGCTTAATCATTAGCTTCATTCCTGCGATACTACTCATCTTTATGGGAGACATCGGCTTTGAAGGCACCACTTTTGGTGATTCTGACTTTGGCATCGTCGGGATTATTATTATAAATATTTTAAAATTAGTGGGTGCGGTATAAATATATACCTCATTTTCACAAAAGCCCTTCAATTATTAGATAGCTTCTAACAATTGAAGGGCTTTACTTTCTTGCAAGCCATTCACCTTATAGTTAGTCCAATATTACTTCTCCATAACAAACGCCGTTTTCCCACGCTGATCCGCACTTAGATAGCCAGCTCCTTCTAGATGTTCACGCCATACTACTTCAATCGTTGCAGCTTTTGCAGCATTGCTTTCTTTTGTCGATAGCTCTGTCATGATTTCACCTTGATAATGCCAAACTTCAATATCTGCCTCATATCCTGCATAGCTTCCTTTATATGTTGTTGCATTGGCAGGTCCATAGACGACTGCCTGTGATAATGTGTTATTAAACCAAGTTGCAGAGTCCCAATTTAAAATTTTCTTTGGCACATTATCTAAAATTAATTTTTTTGCAGCACTTGTATCCACAGCATCGTAGTTAACTTTAGCAGTTCCCTTCAATGACTCTTTTCGACTAATTGTAAATGTACGATTACCGCCCTTAATATCCATTTCAAATTTATAGTTGGATTCGTCACCTGTAAAGCCGTGGCTTTCAGTTATTGCAAGCGCTTCTTCAAGTGGTGTATTGAGAAATCTCTTTTTATACGTAATGTCGATTTTATTGCTATCTTTATAAACACGCAAACGATTGTTATAGTCTGCACTTAAAAAATCTTTACTTTGTGTATCGAAGTAATAAATTTTCACTTCATCTTTTTTAGTAGCTGTGAAAATTTTCAAAATGTCCGACTCATTGAACAGCTCTGATTTCAAATTATATTTAATCTCATGCCCAGGCTCAATTGCCGCTTTTGCCGGTATAGTATTCAACATGCCAATTGTACATAATACCAATCCCATTACGCCTAATTTCATTGCAATCCCTTTAAAATAATTTCTCATATAATTTCGTCCTCATTTCCGATTATTTTTTAAAGTGTCGTTTCTATATTCGTTAACTGACTGTGAAAATAAATGGTTTTATGAGCATTTATGTGCTTTGACAGCACGATGGTATCCTGATAATCGGGATGTGTTTTGTAAAAAAAATGTTTTATTTGATTTGGTGCTAATTGTTGCGTGTAAGTGCCTTTATTAAAGTACCCTGTAAAGATTACAATTGCTGATGGTAAATCCATTAGTAGCCGCGTAATTGTTACTTCATCTCGCTCTGGAACAAAATAAATAGCGTTACCTCCTATTGTCATCTCTTGTAAGCATTCACTTTTGAATGACGGCAATAGCTTAGTAGATACAACATTTTCGGGCGCATCGTAATACTCTTCAAAGAAAGGAAAAAAATCATTATCGATAGACACCTTTCTTGTAGTATGCTCAAAAAGGTAAAACGCAATATCAGCAGTTTTGCCCGAAAAGGAGGAAGGAAAAATAATTGGTCTACTATCGTTCGCATCGATATAATCCGCTAATTGCTGTAATATTTCTTTGTTGTTAATGTGCTTCTCAAAATGGCCGCTATCTATGAACGCAACGTTATAATCATATTTTCCCATCCTCGGAAGATTAGTCTTTAATTGATAGGACTCCATTACATAATCTCCTGAAAAAAATATCACCTCCTCTAAAAATCGAATGCTGTACCAAACGCTCCCTATTAAATGCCCACTATAGCCCCATTGAAATGAAAGATTATCGTTAATATTTATCCAACTGCCAATCGACTTTGGCTCAAACGTTTGAATGTTTTTAAAAGATTGCTTTAATTGTTTCGCTGTTATTTCACTCATAATGAGTTGACCATCGTAGCCCCACTGTCCAAGTAAAGGAAGTGCACCCACATGATCAATATGGGAATGAGAAATAAACACTGCATCTAGTTTTGCCACATGGGCGGGTGTTAAATTTGGCTTAGTCTTTTCACTATTGTTCATAACACCACAATCTAGTAAAATGGCACGCCCATCCTTTTCGAGATAAAAGCAGTTACGGCCATACTCCCCAACTCCTCCTAAAATTTCTATATTAAGCACCTACGCGCCCTCCCCGTTTTTGAAGCCAATCTAATAGGAACATAAAAACTACGGTCATAGCGACTGTAATAACAGCAACAGCCATTCCTAGCCCAACATTGCCTTGTTCAAATTGGCTGTAGATAAACGTTGCGCCTGTCTCAACTGATGGTGGCAAAATAAGGAGGCCTGCGACTAACTCACGCATTGAAATAATAAATGTCATCATCATGCCAGCGAGTATTCCCTGCATTAACAGTGGGATGAAAATATATCGATACATGTCCCAACTCTTCCGTCCAAAAATAGCTGCTGATTGGAAAATAGATTGATCTAACTGTGAAAATGTAGATTTTGTATATTGCACAGAGTATGGTAGGAAAAGCACACAATACGTCACAACTACCATTGTCTTTGTATTGTAAATTGTCGCTGGGAGCCAAGGTGCATTCCAAAACATAATTAAACCGACGACAAAAACAATTCCAGGAATAATATTTGGCATTAGGCTAAAGAAGTCTAACATTTGTTGCTTTTTCGTTTCACCCTTTTTAATGTAGAGTGCAATAAAAAAACCAATTATCGCTGTAATAACGGCAGTTAAAATTGAAAAAACAACACTATTTAAAAATGCTGATAATCCCGCGCTTCCGCTAGTAAACACAGCCTGATAAGACGCAAAACTGAAATTGCCGGCACTTAAACCATCTCCTCGAACCTTTTGTAACGAAGTCACGATAATCGAAAAGTATGGAATGCCGATTGCAAACAATAACACAATCCCTATATAAAACCATGCCCCAAGCTTGATAAACCATTTATCTTTTATTTCACGAATAGCGGGTGTTTTTCCTGAAAGCACGCTATATGTAAACTTTCGTCCGATAAGATTTTGAAAATACCAAACAACGAGACACACTGAAAGTAAAAATAATGAGAGCGATGTTGCCATACGAATATCTACTGGCCATCTTGAAAGATAAGAGTGAATTTCTGTCGTAAAAACTTGAAATCCGATGCGACTTCCAAACGTTGCAGGCGTCCCAAATTCCGCCAGCGTTTTAATGAAAATCAGCAATACTCCTAGAACATAGCTTGAAACGAGTAAAGGCAATATAACCTGCAGCCAATTTCTAAAAGAACTGCGACCAAAAATTAGTGCAGCATCTAAAAATGAACCATTTATTCTAAGCAACGTATTTTTCAGCATTAAATATAAAAAAGGAAACAGGTGTAGGCTCATCACCATGACCATGCCAAATAAAGAAAAAAAGGCATTCGATAACCAAGCGGTCCCCGGTACTAACTGCTGTAAAAAACCATTATTTTGCATAAACAATATCCATCCCATAGAACCGATATAAGGAGGTGTCATAAAAGGAATCGTTAAGATAATATCCAACCAATCATATTTATGTAAGCTTGTTTTTGTCCGAATTAATGCCATAGGCAATGCCAGTATCGTAGTCCCTAAAATAACGAAAGCCCCTAGTAATAAAGAATTACCTAATGTACGCCACAAACGATCATTGTCAAACATTCTACTAATTTGTGAAACGTCAAAATGACCATCATGGACAAATGTATAATAAACAATGGCTATTAATGGCGCGATAGCAAACGTTGCGACAATCGTCAATAAGAGGCCAAAAGTGCGTTTACCTTCCATGATCATCGTTGCATCATTCCTTTCTTAGAAAACATAGTATAGATAGTCCAAATAGAACATAATTATTATTTTGAAAAAAATCCGCAATAGTCAGTGCTGTTTCTTAAAGACTGATTACTGACTAAAAGCGAATTTTTTTCCATACGTTTATCGCATCATCTAAAAGGAAAGATGCTTTTTGATACCGTTGCTAACCTCTTAACGGAAAATATCATTAAACTTCGTTAATATATCAAGCTGCTTTGACTCTGAACCTTTCCAGTTCACATGTAACTGTGGAATTTCATCTAATGCAGCTCGATCTTTTACAGCTATTTCGTTATTACCTGGCAGTAAATATGCATCTGTAACTAGCTTTTGTCCTTCATCTGAAAGTAAGAAATTGACGTATTCTTTTGCACTTTCAACATTTTTAGCATCTTTCATAATACCTACTGCTCGAGGGCTTACAACAGTTCCACTCTTCGGATAAACAATTTCTACTGGCTCCCCACCCGCTTTAGCTTTATAAGCCATATAGTCTACGCCTGAGATTGTTGCATTTTTATCACCTGTAATAACTGCATCTAATGCTTCCTTATTTGCACCATTCACTTGTAGTCCATTGTTTTTCCATAATTGGATTGTATCCCAAGCAGTTTTTTCAGCTTCAGTATAGCCATAAATAAAATCGACAGCAGATCCTGACAAACTAGGATCAGGAATATTCATTTTTCCTTGCCACTCTGGTTTAGCTAAATCTGTCCATTCAGTTGGAATGTCTTTTGTATTTTTCGTATTATAGGCAATGCCTAATGCTGAGGCGCTATAGCCATAGTAATAGCCATCTGCATCTGACCAATCGCTATTCATTTTCGTAGCATTTTCGGCTTCTTTATAGCTAAGTAGCTGATTTGACTCCTTTAGTCCGTCCATTGATGCCACGGAAGCTAATACAACGATATCTGCTACAGGATTATTTTTCTCCGCTTCTAAACGAGATAATATTTTGCCTGTTGTCCCTTGAAACATTTCTACTTTTATGCCCGTTTTCTCTTCAAAAGCTTGTTGTATATTGGCAGCCAACCCATCTGGACCAGCTGAATAAACCGTTAATGTTTGCACTTCTTTCGGCTTTGCGCTTGCTGCATCATTATTGACACTGTCAGCTGATTTATTATTGCCGCACCCCGCTAATGTTAATGCTACAAGAACCCCGGCAGTTGCTAGTAATTTGAAACGTTTTTTCACGTTAAACCCTCCAATTGATATATTTGTTTTGTATCTATAAAAACTTCAAGTTGCTTGCCTTGTTCCAGTGGCACGGTTTCATAAAAGCTCCATGGCTTTCCTTCTACTTGTGCCTGTACTAAATATCGATCTCCAATAAATGTACTTTTCACAATCATCGCTTGTTTCGCAATAGTTCCAGGATATTGTTTTCTCGATACACCCTCTGGACGTACAATACAATTACCTTTATCAAACCAATTGACCTTGCCTATAAAATCCGCTACATAAGGTGTTGCTGGTGCATGATAAATCTCCTCTGGTGACCCAACCTGTGCAATTCTACCTGACTCCATCACAATAATTTGATCTGACATAGTCATTGCTTCCGTTTGATCATGTGTTACAAAAATAGCTTGGCAATCTAGTTCATGGATAATATGCATAATTTCATCCTGCATTTTTTCTCTAAGCACTGCGTCTAATGCTGATAATGGTTCATCAAATAAAATTAACTTTGGATTCGTCGCCAGTGCCCGCGCAAGTGCTACCCGCTGTTGTTGACCACCCGACAATTGTCCGGGCTTGCGATTTTCATATCCCTCCATATTCACCAAACGCATAACATACGCTACCCGTTCTGGTATTTCCGCCTTTGGTACAATTCCTTTTAAACCAAATGCGATGTTCTGGAAAATGGTCATATGTGGCCACAGTGCGAAATCTTGAAAAACCATGGCGATATTGCGTTTATTTGGTTTAACATTTTTGCGAAGTTTAGAAGAATACATGATTTTGTCATCGAATGCAATTTCACCATTTGTTGGTTTCTCAAGACCAGCCAGTATTTTCAGTAATGTCGTTTTCCCACAGCCCGATTGTCCTAATATTGTAATGAACTTACTGTTTAATTCCACATTAATGGGCCATAGCGCTTGCGCATGTCCATATTTTTTCTCTAAATTTGTAATTGAGATTTTCATTGTAGCCTCCTCGTCTATCTCTACTATAGTTTCCAGATATTTAGAAAATATTAACCTACTATTAATATGTCGTTAAAAAAAATCTAATAAACTAAAGTAAATGTAATAGTTTATCGAATTTACTTTAGGAGGCTAAAATGAATTATCTTAAATTACAGGCGTTTTGCTTACTCGTCGATTTTAAAAAATTAGCTCCCGTCGCTAAAGAGCTAGGTATAACACCTCCCACTGTCTCCTTTCATATTCGCTCTATTGAAGAAGAATACGGTGTACGCTTGTTTCGGACAAATGCAGGTGGCTATCGTTTAACTGAGGCGGGAGAAGGGCTTTTTCACTACGCACGCCAAATAGTACAATTACAAAACGACATGGATCGCTTCATTGAAAATCTATTAGCAGGTAACGTTGGTTCCATTCGTTTAGGTGCAAGTGCACTACCTGCCCATATTTTTATGCCTGAAATTATTAACCAAATTTCCACAGCTTATCCAGACATCCGAATTTCCTTAGAAGTAAAAACAGCACCTGAAATTGAAAAAATGGTAGCCTTGCAGGAGCTTGACTGTGGTTTAATAATGGAAACGAAGCAACAAAACCCAACACTTTCCTATGAAACGATTGGCGAAGATTCGCTCGTTTTGGCTTTAAGCCCTAGTCACGAACTTGCAGCAAAAAAGGACATCTCACAATCAGATGTCCTTAAAAACAAAGTATTATTACACACTTCATCTAGTTCAACCAACCATTTTATTGAAAAATGGCTAAACCCATTTCAACCGTCTTTTAATACAATTGAACTCGATTCTGTAAGTACGATTAAAAAAATGCTAACCTTTGGTAAAACAATTGCATTTCTGTCTGTTTCCCTTATTGAAGAAGAATTACAATCAGGCATATTAGTGAAGAAAGATTTACATGATATAGCACTCAAACGGAAAATTCAGCTTATATACCCTCAGTCCAGACTAGACAATAAGATTGATGCATTTGTCAAAAAAGCCATTTACGATTTAGCACGTAAAATCCAGTCATAATACCCTTCATTTTAATCAATCAACTTGACTCACAGATACTAAACATCTGTGAGCTCTTCCTCCCCTGTATGCACAAAATAGCTTCAGAAACGCTTATTACAAACTCCCTCCCTTTTCAACAAATTCGTTAAAAATATTCGGCAATCTGACATAATTTCATAGCATGTATTAATAACATGGATAGAAGACATGTTGATTCCTAATGAAAGGAGGGATAACAACTTGCTTACCGAGTTACTCAATATAGATACGATTCAAATTGTTAACAAAGTAGCTAACTGGCAAGATGCTATACACGTCGCTTCATCGCCATTATTACGGCAAAACAAAATAGAAAAGCGCTATATCCAAGCAATGATACAATCCATCGAACAACACGGCCCATATGTCGTGCTTACACCTAAAGTTGCAATACCACATGCTCGTCCATCTGATGGAGTAAATGAATTATCGATGAGCTTATTAAATTTACAAAGCCCTGTACTATTTGGAGCAGATAAGCCTGTATCACTAATTATCGTTCTAGCAGCTACTGATCATACAACGCATTTACAAGCTCTTGTTGATTTAACACAAGTGTTACAAGAACCTAGTCAAATCGACAATATTATTGGATGCCAGCGTCCAGAATGCATTATTGAGAAAATAAAAAAATATGCTACAAAGGAGCAATTATGATGAAAATTTTAGTCGTTTGCGGAAACGGCTTAGGCAGTAGCTTCATTATGGAACTGAATGTAAAAAAAGCACTACTTGAACTCGGAAAAGAAGCAGAGGTAACTCATACAGATTTAACATCTTCAACGTCAGAGAAGGCAGATATTTATATCGGAGCAGGAGATATTGTAGATCAATTAGATAATGGTGTGAGAAAAATCGTTCGTATCGTCAATATGATGAGTATTCCAGAAATAAAATCAAAGCTTGAACTGTTGCTTTAATTACGTTTTTAAAATTGGATAGGATGAGGTGTTGGTATGTTAGATGTTATGATGAATGACATTTTAGGTACACCAGCAATACTAGTCGGCCTATTTGCTCTTGTCGGCTTACTAATCCAAAAAAAGTCCGCTTCAACTGTTCTTTCAGGTACTTTAAAAACAATTATGGGCTTTGTCATCTTAGGTGCAGGTGCAGCCGTTTTAATTGGTTCTTTAACTCACTTTAGTAAAATGTTTGATCATGCCTTTCAGGTTCAAGGGGTTATCCCAAACAATGAAGCTATTGTAGCTGCGGCGCAAACGACTTTTGGAACATCCACTGCCATGATTATGGTGTTCGGTATGATCATGAACTTATTGCTAGCGCGATTTACGCCTTTAAAATATATTTTTTTAACTGGTCATCATACATTATTTATGGCGTGTTTAATCGCGGCTTCGCTCTCGGTTGGTGGTATGAGTGGCATACCTCTTATTATTACCGGATCAATATTATTAGGTATTTGTATGGTTATTTTCCCTGCCATTTTACAACCTACAGTACGCCAAATCACAGGTAGTGATGATTTTGCAGTTGGACATTTTGGAAGTATCGGCTACTATGTATCTGCTAAAATTGGGCAGCTATTTGGCAACAAAGCTAAAACAACAGAAGCGATACAAGTACCCAAATCACTAGGATTTTTAAGAGATACATCAGTAGCCATTTCCTTAACAATGAGCATATTTTTTATTGTAGTGGCATTATTCGCAGGTCGCTCTTATATTGAAGCACAATTATCCGGTGGATCAAATTTCATCGTTTTTGCAATTATTCAAGCGATTACCTTTGCTGCTGGAGTTTATATTATCCTTGCAGGCGTGCGCATGCTAATTGCTGAAATTATTCCGGCATTTAAAGGAATTGCCGATAAACTCGTGCCAAATGCTAAGCCTGCATTAGATTGCCCGACGATTTTCCCATTTGCACCTAATGCAGTTATCATCGGCTTTCTCTTCAGTTTCTTAGCAGGTTTATTATCTATGTTTGCACTACCTCTAATTGGGCTAAAAGTCATTATACCAGGCCTTGTGCCTCACTTCTTCACTGGTGCAGCCGCAGGCGTTTTCGGAAATGCAACAGGTGGTCGAATCGGCTCGATGGCAGGTGCCTTTGCCAATGGTTTAATCATCAGCTTCATCCCTGCTATCCTACTTATTTTCATGGGTGACATCGGCTATGAAGGAACAACATTTGGTGATTCTGACTTTGGCATTGTAGGCATTGTCATTATCAATATTTTAAAATTATTTGGTGCAGTGTAATAGTACCTCTCTATACAAGAAGCCTCGTTCTAAATATAAGAACGAGGCTTCTTTAAATATTAAATTGTCAGAATTATTTGCGTGCCTGACACTTCAAAACAGAAAACATTCGAATCATCACTATGAAAAATACGATTACTGACAATTCGAGCGGGCTGTCCCACCCTACCCATATACAGAGTGCACATACAATTGTTAGTACTGCATGAATTTCTTCTCTTAACGCAAGTGGGGTTCTCCCGGCTAACAAATCTCGAATCATGCCACCGCCAACACCCGTAAACATCGACGCAATAATAATGATGCCCAGGTCGTGCTGTAAGCTTTTCGCTAACAATCCGCCCTGTATTGCAAAAGAAGCTAGGCCAATTGAATCAAAGAAATAGCCCCAGCGGTTCCAGTGATGAATCCAATTCTTTTTAACAAATAAAATAGTCGTCAGCGTAGCTAAAACAACGAGTAAAGAATGCCGATCCCATATATCTGATACAGGTATATCCAGTACAACGTTACGGATAATGGAACCACCATAAGACGTAGTAAGACCGAGCACAAATATACCAATAAAAGAATATTTGGCCTGTATCGCAACAAATGCTCCACTTATGGCGTATGCGATCATGCCAATGATGTGTAATACTGTCCATGTCACATGATCCAACCTCCTTTTTTATATACAAAAAAGCCCGCCCATAAAATAGTTGCGCATTAACAACGCAAGCTATTTTATGGCGGGCTAATATCATAGCAGTAATACCTACTAATTTATCCATCTCACCATATATCGTGAAAAATTTTATAGAGGCTGTGCAATATCCAATTGACACAACGACCATTAAATTTCC
This sequence comes from Lysinibacillus sp. NPDC097868, assembly GCF_044761135.1. Lineage (NCBI taxonomy): Bacteria > Bacillati > Bacillota > Bacilli > Caryophanales > Bacillaceae > Lysinibacillus > Lysinibacillus sp. NPDC097868. Next base: position 2,288,713 of record NZ_JBIWBS010000001.1, read on the forward strand.
TAGTTAAAATTGTAATTGATTTTTATCATAAACTCAATATTAAATTTTATGATAGCGTTTCATACATGACTTGCCCCATTTGAGAAACGTCATAATCTCCTAATGCAGCCACTTCACATTGGAAATCAGGTGCATTTAAAATCTCCTTCACCGCATCCATTAGTGGTCGATTTTCAGGCGTTTTTAATAACACAATATCATAACGCTCTTTAACAACTGGAATAAAATCGACATCAATGAGCTTGGCAATTTTTTCAATTCCTATCCCTACATCTGCATGTCCATTGGCGACAGCAGAAGCAACATCAAGATGGCTCATTTCTTCACGGGAATAGCCTTCAATAGTGGACGGTACAATATTATGAATACGCAATTGCTCATCTAACAAAGTGCGAGCACCTGAGCCTTTCTCACGGTTGATGAATGTAAATGACTTTGTTTGAAAATCTTCAAATGTGCGGATTTGCAATGGATTCCCTTTTTGAACATAGAAACCTGCTCTACGAGATACAACATTAATGAGGACAAACGGATGGCTCACAAAGATTTTCTTTACATAAGGCGTATTATAATCTCCAGTATCCCCATCAAACATATGTAAGCTCGCAATATTATAGTCTCCATGATACAACGCCATCACACCATTAAAACTACCTTCATGTGAACGCAATACTTTCGTAGACTGCCTTTTCTCAATATATTTTGCTAAAATATCTAATACTAAATCTTGTCCACTAATAATAATTTTCGAATAATTTTTAGTCGGAGTGGCTACAGATGTCAGTGGCGCACTTCCTGTTTTTCGTTTTTGTATATAGGCTTGCAAGTCAGCACGATCTACTCGCATTTGCCGTCCTACACGGAAGACCGGCAATTCTCCTTTTTTCACTAAATCATAAATCGTCAATTTCGAAACTTTTAATAATTGTGCAACCTCTTCAATCGTATAGGATTGTTCTTGTGACATGAAATTTCTCCTCCTATATGCCTCTATTTACATGGTAACGTATTTATAGCTTGATGAACATCTTGAAATTTTCTACCAATACTATCTTTCTTTTTCACTTATAACTGTTTATAATTTGTTATGTCTTGTTATAACGAGTTATAAAAGGAGTATTATCATAGTGAAAAAATTTTATAGTTTATTTGCGACACTAGCATTACTAGTTGGGCTACTTGCAGCCTGTGGTAACCAAGAAAAAGAGGTGACAGCAAACGAACCCGTTGAATTAACGATTTCTGCGGCAGCTAGTTTACAGGATGCCTTAGAAGAACTTAAAGCAACTTATGAAAAACAACACGATACAATCAAAATCCTCTATAACTTTGGTGGTTCTGGTACATTACAGCAACAAATTTTACAGGGTGCTCCTGCAGATCTTTTCTTTTCGGCCGCGGAAGATAAATTCGATGCCCTTGTAGAAAAAGAAATGATTGATCAAAAGCTGGGAACGGATCTTTTAGCCAATGAATTAGTATTAATCGTTCCTAAAAATAATGAAAAACATATCAAATCCTTTGAAGATTTACAACAAGCAGGAAAAATCGCGCTTGGTACACCCGAAACGGTTCCTGCTGGGCAGTATGGCGTCGACACATTACAAAATCTGCAACTTTGGGATTCACTTGAATCGAAAGTGGTGTATACAAAGGATGTCCGTCAAGTACTTACTTACACAGAAACAGAAAACGTAGATGCTGGAATGGTCTATAAAACAGATGCCCTTGTCTCCGATAAAGTTGATATCGTTGCGACTGCTGATGATGCTATGCATGCACCGATTATTTATCCTGTAGGCGTCTTAAAAGCTAGTAAGCATACTCAACAAGCGGAAGATTTTTATCAATTTTTACAAAGTGACGAAGCAATGAATATTTTTAAAAAGTATGGGTTTAAAGGAGCTCACTAAAAATGAGTACCGATTTTTGGTCTCCACTTAAACTTTCAATTGAAATTGCCTTTGTTGCAGGGATTCTCGCTATTATAGCAGGGATTTTAATGGGCAAATGGATGGCAACCCATCATTTTAAAGGGAAGCTATTGCTAGAAACCGTGTTGCTCTTACCTTTAGTATTACCTCCTACTGTAGTAGGTTTCCTGCTCATCGTTATTTTTGGGAAAAACAGTTTTTTTGGAAATCTAATCGTGTGGCTTTTCGATCAGCCAGTCATGTTCACATGGTGGGCGGCCGTGATCGCTTCTACGATTGTTGCCTTTCCTTTAATGTATCAATCAGCTAAAACGGGCTTTGCCTCTGTTGACCGTGATATTGAAAATGCAGCACGTGTAGATGGGGCTAATGAATGGCAAGTCTTTCTTTATGTGTCCACACCCCTTGCTTTAAAAGCACTTGTATCTGGCGGGATTTTAAGCTTCACACGAGCTTTAGGCGAGTTTGGAGCGACATTAATGTTTGCAGGGAATATTCCAGGGAAAACACAAACAACACCGCTAGCTATTTATATGGCAATTGATTCTGGAAACATGACCCTTGCCTGGACATGGGTTTTGTGTATGATTGCTATTTCTTTTCTTTTGCTTCTTAGTATCCATATCCTAAAAGTATAAGAGAAAAAGTGTTAGATTGACCGCGATCAATCTAACACTTTTTTTGCTGTGCCGTTGTTGTCCGCTACGGCGGATGCTTTCCTCACTCTGCACACCGTAGGACGCAACCCTCGCTTGCTCGCGGAGTGCCCGCGTCTTATGGTCTGTGCGGAACTGCATGGCTTCTTTCATGTTACATAGCGAAAGCTACTAACACCTTTAAAATTTTAACGTTTTATCCCGCTCTCTTGTCTTCATCCCCCACTGATAGGTGGGATAAAGGCGATTGTGTCACCCGATTTGACAATTGTAGTATCCGTTGCAAATTCCTCATTTACTGCCGTCATGATTTGTTGTAATGATAGCTGTGGATAGTGCTCTTCCATCCACTCTTTTAAGTGAGCAACCGTCACATCTGATAGCTCTACAGTTAGCTTTGATTCACCAACCATTTCCTGTAGGTGTGCAAATAATAAGATGTTAATCACACTTTTCCTCCTCCTGAATAACTGGTTCCCCTTGCGGATAAGGGATATTTTCTAATTGATCACCAATCCATTCCGTCCCGTCTTCCCAATGTTCCTTTTTCCATATAGGAACAATTTGTTTAATACGGTCAATCGCATATTCATTTGCCAAATATGCGATTTTACGATGTGGTGATGACACTGCAATTACGACAGCAATATCAGAAATAGCTAAATGACCTACACGATGGGTAATTGCTATTTTTGCTTCTGGCCACTGCTCTTGTATTTCCTTCTCAATCTGTTCAAACATTTTTATCGCCATCGCAGGATAGGCTTGATATTCCAAATGCAATGTTTTTTTACCATTTGTCATTTCACGCACGGTACCAATGAATAGTGTAATAGCTCCAGCATTTCGATTAAGTACTTTTTGTCTTACTTGCTCCACATCAATCGGTTTATCAATAATTTCAAACAACGCTGCTGTCATCGTTTTCCCTCATTTCTTTCAACAAAAATTCCATATATTGTGTTTCATCATGAATCGAATACGCCGGGATCGTTAAGGACGAATCGAGTGGATAGCTTGGCCAATAAATGACACAAATAATATTGGTTACTTGCTGTAGTAGCACTTGATCCTGTGCTGTTCTTAGAAGCACAGCCTTCGGATAATGTTCGTTTTTATACCCTTCAATCAGAATGATATCCATTGGAAAGGAAGCATAAATCGCTAGTATTTCAGCCAGTTGCCAGCTCTTGTGGTGAATACTCATCCGTAAAGTACCCTCACCCTCTACTGCTGTAATCATCGCACCTGCCTGCTCATGCCTACTGCTATCTTTCGAAGTGTCGATCATTGGCACACCACCATGTCCGTGATGCTTAATAGTTCCTACTCGTAGCCCTTCCTTTGTAGCCTGCTTAATTAATTGCTCCATCAGCGTCGTCTTTCCACTATCTTGATAGCCAACTATCTGTAAGATTTTTCGATGTTGTCCCAAGGCCACTCACTTCCTTGCAAATCTTCTAACAATAAGACTGCTACTGACATGTCCTTTTCATAGCCTCGTGAACCACCAGGTAAGACGATGAAAGCGTTGGCTGACGCCAACGAAGAAACTGCGCTCGATTTATCAAAGCCAGATGGCACTGCAACTAGCTTACCTTCTTCATAATAGGCTTGTGCGCGCACAAAACGTGTAAAGGGATTTGGCTTTGTAAAATCCGCTCCTAAAATCGCTTGCACTCTACGTAAATGGGGTTGAGCATTACTATATGCAGTGCGAATAATCGGGCGTACAAAAAGCTCAAAGCCAACGTAGCAGGCTGAAGGATTACCAGAAAGCCCAAACAATAATTTGTCCTCACGAGCAGCTACCGTTGTCACACTACCTGGACGCATCGCTACTTTATTAAACAATACGTTGGCATGAATCGCCCCGTAAATGGCTGGTAAATAATCATAATCACCTACAGAAACGCCTCCCGTTGTAATTAAAATATCTACTTCCTGTAAGGCTTTTTCAACGTTTTTAATACATAACTCAAGATCATCGCTAAACTTGCCGTAATATTTTACTTGTGCTCCAGCCCGTTCAATTTGCGCCATCATCATATAGGCATTACTATTTCGAATTTTGCCTGGCTGTAAAGATTCGCCTGGTTCTAGTAATTCGCTACCAGTTGCAATGACACCAATAACCGTTTTACGATAAACAGGTACTTGGTCATAGCCAAAAGTAGCGAGTAATGCCATCACACCTGGGTTAATATATTGACCTTTTTCAATGAGAATAGTGCCTTGCTGTACATCTTCACCTTTATAGGAAATGTTTGTCCCTGCTTCAAAGGATCGTTTAATCGACATATACTTTTGATGATTTTCTTCAAAGGTATGGGTTAATTCTAGCATGACCACTGCATCACACCCTTGTGGTATAGGGGCCCCCGTCATAATGCGGACAGCTTGTAATTCGCCTACTACTTCGTTATAGACATAGCCTGCGCCAATTTCCCCAACGACCTGAAATTGAACTGGATGCTGCGAAGAGGCTTCTTTACTATCGACGGAACGAATGGCATAGCCATCATATGGTGAACGATCAAAAGCTGGTACATCATGATCGGCCCTAATAGATTCGGCTATAAAGCGGCCATGTGCTTGTGATAACGACACAAGCTCTTTTTTTGCTTGAAAAGCATAGTCCATTACACGATGAACGGCTTCTGCTACTGGAATTGGTTGTCTTTTTTCTAGCATCACACACACTCCTTTAACCTAATAAACGATAGTAAATGGTTTTAGCTTTTTGTATATCTTGTACACCATGAATCACAACTCGTCCATCTTGGAAAATGACGATTCGGTAATCGTCAGACTGGCAAGAAAGCAAATAAGGATTCATCTGAATTTCACCATAGGAACGAAGTTGATTTGCCAGCTGCTCGAATTGATAGTGTATCGGCTTTGGCGGTCGAATTTGTATCGCATCTCGCCCACAAAGTATCTGTAATTTAGTTTGATTTTCATAGGATAAATAAGGATATGTTGGATGATTGCCACAAGATGGACAATCAGCCTGCCTTATTTTATCTACATTGATTTCATAGTGTTGATTTTGCCACACATCAAACGTTAAGTAGCTTTTTCTTAATGCTTTCTCATCACCAACAAGCAATTTTAAAACTTCTGCCACTTGATAGGCAGCAACGATTTGGACCGTTGGGCTAATAATTCCTACCGTATCGCAAGTCATCCCAGTATGGGGCATCACTTTTAATAAACAATGCAAACAAGGTGTTTTGCCTGGTACAATCGTATAGGTCGCACCATAACTTCCAACACAAGAGCCGTACACCCAAGGAATGCGATACTTTTGAGCAAGGTCATTCATTAAAAAACGAACATCAAAATTATCGGTCGCATCGACCAACACATCTACATCTTTTAACAATGGTAGCAACGACTCTGTACAAGCATCCATAATGGCGACATTGATTTCTACCTCTGCGTTAATTTGTTGGAGACGATTTTTAGCTGCAATGACTTTCGGCATTTTCTCTTGTGCATCTAGCTCTGTATACAATTGTTGTCTTTGTAAATTACTCCACTCTACATAATCACGGTCAATAAGTGTTAGCTTGCCAATACCCGCACGCACAAGCGCTTCAGCACTAGCACTCCCCAATGCACCCGCACCTACTATCAAGACATGTTTTTGTTGAATGGACGCTTGCCCTGTTTGTCCGATTGGATTAAATAATTGTTGTCTAGAATATCTATTTTGCATAAGTATGTGGCCTTTCTTTCTATGATTTTTCGTTTGACCTTTTCATTTATAGCATTATAATAAAGGCAATGTTTTTAAGTAAAACACGTTCGAAGGAGGTCTTTACTGTGCATCCCACACATCATCAGCAACCAATACACGTTGCTATTTTAACGGTCAGTGACACACGCACAAAGGCAGATGATCATGCTGGACAGCGTATTCAAACATTACTTCAAGAAGCTACATTTGACATTGTGGACTATCAACTAACAAAGGATGAGCCATTGGATATCGCTAGCCATGTAAAAAAATGGTGCAGTGATCCAACAATTAATACCATTATCGTCACGGGTGGAACAGGTTTTACACCAAGAGACCAAACTTACGACACCATTTTGCCTCTTTTTGAAAAAGAAATGATGGGGTTTGGTGAATTATTTCGAACACTCAGCTATGAAGAAATTGGCCCAAGAGCGATGTTTAGTCGTGCCACTGCTGGGAGTCTTCAACAAACAGCCATTTACGTTTTACCAGGTTCCACAAATGCCGTGACACTGGCTATGACGAAGCTCATATTACCTACTGTCAAACATTTTGTTGGTGAGTTGAATCGCTTATGAAAATGAAAATTGCTGGTATTGTATTAGCTGGCGGTCAATCCTCTCGGTATGGTAAACCTAAAATGTTTGAGATGTTTGCTGGGCAACCTTTATATAAGCATAGTCTCATAGCGTTGCAAAAAAATCAGCTATCCCCTCTCATCATTGCTACAAATGCGCACTTACAATATCAGTTTGAACAGGAAAACGTCCACTGGGTCATCGAAAAGCAACTACATCAAGGACCCCTTTTTGCCTTGCATCATATTATGACAGCCTATCCTGATGTGGAATGGTTTTTTGTCGTAGCAAGCGATATGCCTTATATGAATGCTGATTTTATCGAAAAAATGGTCACTCACATTAATGACGATTATGATGCGATTGTTCCATTGCAAGCGCTACGCGATCAACCATTAGCTGCATTATATCGCCGCACAGCTTTATCCAAGGCACAACAATTAACGGAACAAAACAAACGGAGTATGAAAGTGCTGTTAGCGCAACTACGAGTTTGTTATGTCCCTTTTGATAATGATAACCCAACATTTATCAATATTAATGCACAGCAAGATTGGTCAAAAACAAATAAAAAGGAGTCTAACAATGAATAATTTTACACACTGGAACGACGAAGGTCGTCCTAAAATGGTTGATATTTCAGAAAAGGAAATCACGACACGTACTGCAATTGCTCGTAGTATTATAACTTTATCTGATGTTGTTTATGAAGCCATCCAACAAGGTGACATTAAAAAAGGTGATCCAACGCAAGTTGCTCAAATTGCAGGGATTATGGGTGCAAAAAAAACCGCAGATATCATTCCCATGTGCCATCCCATCATGCTACAAGGCACAGATTTTCAATTTAACTACGAAAAGACAGAGAATGGCTATGAGCTCCATATCCAAGCTACGGTCAAATGTAGTGGCAAAACTGGTGTTGAAATGGAAGCCCTCACTGCTGTATCTATTGCTGCATTAACTTTTTATGATATGTGTAAAGCGGTTGATAAAACAATGGTCATTAAAGAAACCTATCTTGTTGAAAAAACTGGTGGGAAAAGTGGTACTTTTGTGCATAAATAAACAGAAAAATTCGGCATCATTTTGCCGATTTTTTCTGTTTTTATCCTCTACCCTCCAATATGAGACATTTCTATTTTTGTATTTTTCCTTTTTGCCATCGTATGTTCATTACGTTCATCTGAATAACGATCATCTCTTGTTTCCCATACCTTTGTAATACATTTTATGATGGCGGCATCATCTTGCCCTGATCGTAATAGCTCTCTTAAATCCGTACCTTCTGTTGCAAATAAACAAGTGTATAATGTTCCTTCTGCCGAGAGACGAGCACGTGAGCAACTGGAACAAAAAGAATCCGTAACAGACGAAATCACGCCAATCTCACCTTGTGCGTCCTGATATTGATAACGTGTTGCCACTTCCCCTTTGTAATTTGGAGCTGCTGGCTGTAACGGTGAAAATTGATGAATTTGCTCAATAATGTCCTTTTTGGACACAACATCATCTAAGCGCCAACCATTTGAATTTCCTACATCCATATATTCAATAAAGCGTAAAATATGCTGTTTCTCTTTAAAAAATCGTGCCATTGTTACGATATCTTGATCATTCTTTCCTTTTTGCACAACCATATTAATTTTCACTTGTAAACCCGCTTCTGCAGCCTTTTCAATTCCTTCTAACACGGTTAATACTTTGCCACGATGACCATTCATCTCAGAAAAACGCTCATCATCAAGTGAATCGAGACTAATTGAAACGCGAGATAAGCCAGCTTGTGCCAATGGTTGGGCAAATTTTTTTAATAAAGAACCATTTGTAGTTAATGCAATATCTTCTACGCCTTCTATGCGGTGAATGCGCGCAATTAATTCAGGCAAATCACGACGAAGTAATGGCTCTCCGCCTGTAATCCGCACCTTTTTCACATTTAAAGAAACAAAGATTTTTACTAATCGTTCAATCTCATCAAAAGTTAATATTTTATTAGACGGTAAAAATGCGTAATCTGGACCAAATACTTCAGCTGGCATACAATAGCGACAACGAAAATTACAGCGATCTGTTACGGATATTCTTAAATCTCTTAAAGGTCTATTTAATTGGTCTTGTAGATCCGGCATTTAATCTCCTTCTTTCAGTGCATTCTGAGCAGGTAATAGGATGCGTTTTGGATGTGTATAAATATTCAGAGTATGTTGTCGGATAAATCCTACCGTCGTAATGCCAAGTTGCTCTGCTAATTGCAATGCTAATTCAGTTGGTGCTGATTTAGATAGCACAATTTCACAGCCTATTTTGGAGACTTTTAGTAAAATTTCCGACGATATACGTCCGCTAAAGACGATGATTTTATCTTGCATACTGATGTTTTTACGCAGGCAATAGCCGTAAATTTTATCTAAGGCGTTATGACGTCCTATATCCATGCGACTTAAGACAATGCCATTGACATTACATAGTGCGGCATTATGCACACCACCCGTTTTCTTAAAAATGTTTGCACCATCCTGCATCTCATGCATTAAACGGAAGCAATCCTCAGTCGTCATTTGCACATGAACATCTTCCATTTTTTTCGCTACTAATGCATCATTGGTAAAAACAAATCCTTGCCGACTCATGCCACAACAAGAGGTAATATAACGTTTATTTTGCGTCTGTTGGTAATAGGGATTGAGATGTTTTGTTTTAATATGCACAAAGCCCTCTTTCTCTTGATGCCAGATTTCCTCAATATCCTCAAAGCTACGTATCACTCGTTCAGAAGCTAAGTAGCCGATGACCATATCTTCCACGTACTCTGGTGTACAAACCATCGTAACAAACTCTTGCTGATTAATTTTTACAGTCACAGCATATTCTGAGACGATTAAATCATCTATTTCTTTTACTTGCTGGCCTTCTACGCGCGTAATTTTTCTTGTTATTGCTCGGTCCATAAGGCATCCCCTTTATACACTGATATTTTTTTCAAAAACAAAGACGGAAATTGCAAAATCCTCTTCAATTTTAATATCTGAAAATAAGTGCAGTAATTTGCTGCCTATCAATTCTTCCATCCCCTCGGGTGGTGATTGTGTATATAAATCCTGAATCATACTTGTCCTTGCAGCATGTACCATTTTTAGCCCTTCGGGTGTACTGGCAATAAATTTTTCCGTCGGTGTAATATTTCCGTATAAAGTGGATACAGCCATATTCTCGACAAAAACAGTATGAATACGCTCTGGCCCTTTTCCAAATACTTCTTTTCTTAACTTTCGAATCATATCATTAAATTCATGTATTTTTTTAGACATAGCAACGATTCTCCCATCGTAAATAAACTTTTTTAGGCAAATTGATATGAGGTCACCCTTACAGTTTGTTAATGATATAGCAACTTGAAAAAAATTAAAAGAGATAATATTTTTTGATAATCATTCTCATTTAATAAATTTTATGATTAATATTGTTCATTTTGAAGGATAAGTCTATAATAATACATATCACAAATGGAATTGATTTATTTTAATCCCTATCTCACGATGTTGCATAGTGTTTTTAATATTTGAATTCTATTGTTATTAAAAATAAAAGTAGATTGAGTTTTTAGCAAGACCTGCTAAGAATTTTATCCACCATGAATTATTAGCATGTTTTGGACATGTAATTTCATGGTGGATTTTTTTATTTTTTTAAAAACCGAGACATGGATAACTTGTTATTATCTAGAAATTACACCTATTTCAAGGTAGATAAAAGAACAATAGGGAATTACAATAATAACAAGACAATCGCTTCAAAAATAATCAACTCGATTTGTTATTCCCTTTTGTCTTTAGCCGTAACAAATTGTCCTATAAGTCTCAAAGTGAATAGGAGGAAGTTACCTTGACTCAAATTAATATTAATGGCGCTCCATATGATGTAAAAGAAGGAGCTACAATCCTTGATACCATTAATCAACATGCCATTCCTCATCCTCAGATTTGTCATGTGCCCGCTGTAGACCCAATTGAAACATGTGATACTTGTATCGTGGAGGTGAATGGCCAATTAGTTCGTTCCTGCTCCACAAAGGCAGTAGACGGCATGAATATTTTATTAACTTCTGACAAAGCAAAAGCTGCCCAAACTGAAGCAATGGACCGTCTACTCGAAAATCATTTACTGTACTGTACAGTATGTGATAATAACAATGGAAATTGTACATTACACAACACAGCCGAATTAATGGAAATCGAGCATCAAAAATATCCGTACACGCCCAAAGTTGAACCACATGAAGTGGACATGTCGCATCCATTTTACCGATATGATCCTAACCAATGCATTGCATGTGGGCAATGTGTAGAAGTTTGCCAAAATTTACAGGTAAACGAAACATTATCACTCGATTGGGAAGCAGAAAGACCACGTGTAATTTGGGATAAAGGCGCAGCCATCAATGATTCTTCCTGTGTAAGTTGCGGTCAATGTGTAACCGTTTGCCCATGTAACGCCTTAATGGAAAAATCCATGCTTGGAGAGGCTGGATTTATGACTGGTTTGAAACAGGATATGTTAGATCCAATGATCAGTTTGATTAAGGAAGTTGAACCAGGATATAGCGGTATTTTTGCCGTTTCCGAAGTAGAAGCAGCCATGCGTAGTAAACGCACTAAAAAAACGAAAACAGTATGTACGTTCTGTGGGGTAGGTTGTTCATTCGAAGTTTGGACAAAAGACCGAAAAATTTTAAAAGTACAGCCTTCCGATGGTCCAGTAAATGCGATTTCGACTTGTGTCAAAGGGAAATTTGGCTGGGATTTCGTCAATTCTGAAGAACGTATTACAAAACCTCTTATACGTAAAAATGACGAGTTTGTTGAATCATCATGGGATGAAGCACTGGATCTAATTGCAACAAAACTTGGTGGTATTCAACAACAATATGGTCCTGGTTCTGTCGGCTTTATCTCTTCTTCTAAAATTACAAATGAAGAAAATTACTTAATTCAAAAAATGGCACGTCAGTTATTTGAAACAAATGACGTCGATAATTGTTCTCGATATTGTCAATCTCCTGCTACAGATGGTTTATTACGTACAGTAGGTTTAGGTGGTGACGCTGGTACGATTAAAGATATTGCTAAAGCTGGTCTTGTTATTATTGTTGGTGCTAACCCAGCTGAAGGTCACCCCGTTTTAGCAACGCGTGTGAAACGTGCACATAAATTACATGGTCAGAAATTAATCGTTGCCGATATACGTAAACATGAAATGGCTGAGCGTTCAGATATCTTTATGCGTCCGAAACAAGGGACTGACCAAGTTTGGTTAATGGCAGTTACCAAATATATCATAGATCAAGGATGGCATGATGAAGCCTTTATTCGAGAAAATGTCCTTCATTTTGATGATTTCAGACAAGTGCTTGAAACTTATACACTTGATTATGCGCAAGAAATGACTGGTATCACGAAAGAAACATTGATTGAAGTTGCTGAGATGATCCGTGATGCAGACGGTACATGTGTTCTTTGGGGCATGGGTGTAACGCAAAATACTGGAGGTTCATACACATCAGCTGCTATTTCAAATTTACTATTGGCAACTGGTAACTATCGCCGCCCCGGTGCTGGAGCATACCCTCTCCGCGGTCATAACAATGTTCAAGGTGCCTGTGATATGGGAACATTACCAAATCTATTACCAGGCTATCAAAAAGTGACAGACGATGAGGCACGTGCAAAGTTCGAAAAAGCTTATGGTGTTCCTATTCAGTCCCAACCAGGTCGTACTAATATGCAAATGTTAGATGCCATTATGGAAGGTAAAATGAAAGCGATGTATTTAGTGGGCGAAGATATGGCGCTTGTTGACTGTAATGCCAACCATGTAGATGAGGTACTTTCCCAAATAGAATTTTTTGTGGTACAAGATTGTTTCTTATCACGTACAGCACAATATGCAGATGTTATATTACCAGCTGCCCCTTCCCTTGAAAAAGAAGGTACATTCACAAATACAGAACGTCGCGTTCAGCGTCTGTATCAAGTTTTACCAACACTTGGTGAATCAAAAGCGGATTGGGAAATCCTTCAAGCCGTGGCACGTCGATTAGGAGCAGATTGGCATTATGATCATCCAAGTGATATTTTTGATGAAATGGCGAGCCTGTCTCCCCTATTCTCACAAGCCAACTATGATGTCTTAGAAGGCTGGGGTAGTTTCTGTTGGGGTAGCCATGATGGAAAAGATACACCGTTATTATATGAAGATGGCTTTAACTTCCCAGATAAAAAGGCCCGTTTTGCTTTAAATGATTGGGTACAACCAGTTGAATTTGAGGCACAATACGATTGTCATATTAACAATGGTCGTATGCTTGAACACTTCCACGAAGGAAACCTAACAAATAAATCGAAAGGTATTCAATCAAAGGTACCTGAGATTTTCGTTGAAGTCTCACCAGAATTGGCAAAAGAGCGAGGCATTGAAGATGGAGCCCTACTCCGTTTAGTATCTCCATATGGCGCATTAAAGCTAAATGCCCTTGTTACAGATCGCGTACAAGGAAATGAATTATTTTTACCAATGAACTCTGTTAGCAAAGATTCAGCTATCAACTTCTTAACTGGTCCTGCAGCAGATATTAATACATCAACACCAGCTTATAAACAAACAAAAGTACGAGTAGAAGTGCTAAAAGCAAAAGGCAAAACACCACTTCCTCGCACTAACCCTCGCTATAAAAAGCGTCATCCTCAAAATGGTGTTGAGGTACAACGAAAATGGAATCGTCCTGGCTACGTTCACTTAACAACCATAAACGAAAGAGAGTGAGAGCATGGCTGCACCCATTACAAATATTAAAAAACAACAAGTAACAGAAGAACAGCTAAAGGAACAAAAATTAGACAATCTTAAACAACTGCTATCTGATCAAGAAGAAGCGGTCAATCAAGTGTTGCGTATTATGGCTGAATTAAATGATATCGGTGCATTAGAAGCAGCCATGAAACTACTAGAAGCCAAAGAAGAAGTCGCCCATGTTGCACTTGGACAATTAACACGTAAACCTGTAACCAATATCATTAATAATTTAATGGGGGTTGCGGGAGCATTGACGGAACTAAATCCTGAAACAACGACTAAGCTAATTGATGGCTTAAATTCAGGTGTGGAGGAAGCCAACAAAGCACTTGAATCCGATGAAAAAGTAAGTGCCTTTAAGCTTGTAAAAATGTTAAATGATCCAGATGTCAATCGTGCGCTCAATTTTGGGGTCCATTTCTTAAAGGGACTTGGCAAAGGTTTAAAAGAATAAGGTGGTTCTGATATGTTAGTACAAGAAGATGTAATTAACGCATTACAACAAGTTCAAGATCCTGAGCTTCATCAGAGTATCGTCACATTGAATATGGTGCGCAATATTCATATAAACGACACTCATCTATCACTGGATATTATTTTAACGATACCGGGATGTCCGTTAAAAGCGAAAATCCAGCATGATGTGGAGAAGGCATTACAAGCGATTGGTGCCTCCAGTGTTGCCATTACCTTTGGCGCTATGACAGATCAGGAACGTCGTGCATTAACCGCCTCTCTACAAGAAAAAAATGTTGATGCACAAGGAATGCCACACATGTTGCAGCTTAATTCTGGTGTGCAATTCATTGCCATCACAAGTGGCAAAGGCGGAGTTGGGAAATCGACTGTTACGATTAATTTAGCGGTCGCTCTTGCCCGTCTTGGTAAACGTGTAGGCATACTAGATGCTGATATTTATGGCTTTAGTATTCCTGCTATGATGAACATTGACCAAAAGCCTACTATGCTTGATCAAACAGCGATTCCAATTGAACGTCATGGGGTTAAATTGATGTCGATGGGCTTTTTCACGGATGGGAATCAGCCTGTTATGTGGCGTGGTCCTATGCTCAACAAATGGATTCGCAATTTCCTTGTCAATACGGTATGGGGCGATTTGGACTATCTCTTGATTGATTTACCTCCAGGAACTGGAGATGTGGCCATTGATATGGCTGCGATGATTCCACAAGCACAAGAAATCATCGTGACAACACCGCATCTTGCCGCGTCTCATGTCGCATCCCGTGCAGGCTTGATGGCACAACATACGAAGCATACTATTCTTGGTGTAGTAGAAAATATGGCTTATTTTGCAGGGGCAGATGGTCAAAAAAACTATCTCTTTGGACAAGGTGGAGCCGAACACTTGGCAGATTTACTGCAAACCCAAGTAATAGCTCATATTCCGTTCGCCCAGCCTGAAGAAAATACAGGCTCCTCGGTATATGATGAAGAAACAATCATAGGCGAAATATTTACTCAGCTAGCAGAAGATTTACTATATTCTTAATCATAAATCCCTTGATTTGCTTTTACACAAATCAAGGGATTTTTTCTGTCACAAATAGCCAGCCTTTTTTAATACTTGCATGAAATAAAATCGATACGTATTTTGCACGAATGTATCTAAAGGGAGCCCTACATTCACCTGATATTTCGTAAAAATAAAATAAAACCGTTTATCCCATTTTAAACGTAATAACGCTCCTGCATCTTCACCATACTTCGCTGTAAATTCCACAATCAAGGGCTCAATCATCTCATAACAATAGTCTTTTAAATTCGCTAGTGCTTCAATATCTTTATCCCTTTGAAAGCGAATAATCCAATCCACTAATTGCTCATTCATATCCAAACGTCATCCTTTTATATAGAGTTTCTTCCTATTTAATAATACTCTTTTTTTAAGGAGCCGAAAAGTGAACTATTGAATTATCAGAATTGTTTGGGTGACTGGCACTATATTGGGGTTGCGAAAATTTGTTTTTCTTCTGGGTCCCATAAAACAATTCCAACATCTTGTTTTTGATCGATAATACGAATCGTAACAGGAACATAGTCAAATAAAATAGAATTTAATTTTGTACTAATAAACTGCAAAAGACCAATCAATTCCGTATCATTTATTAAAGGTGCATGTACCTCTATTTTAATATCTGCTAATTTTCCGTCTTCATATCGCAGCTTTCCAAATGCTTTAGGATTTAAATGTTTGAAATTTTTTTGTATTTCTTCTTTAAAACTTAATAATTTATTATATGTATCTTGGTCCAAACTATATAAGGCATCGGAAGGGAACGTGTAATCTCTCTTATCTATCTCAGTCCATTTATCTATTTTATCCTTGCTCTCCGCAATAAAGGTTTCAGCTAAGAAAATACCTGGTAGTATATCATTTTTATTGGATTCTTGATACAACGTTAAATAGATTGGCACATTCGGCATTGCTTCATTTTTTCTTATATCTTTTACTATTGTTTCAGCTATTTTTTTACCATAATTACCTACATCATTTACATCATCGTCATTATTATCAACTTTCACTTGGTCTGTATAAATCAAGCCTTTATCATCAGATACCCGTATGTCATAGTATTCATTTAATGATATGGCTAATGATATCCCTTCTATTTTTCCACTTTTTTTGTTAATGTAATTTTGTTCTAACACATGTGATAAAATGAGCGGATTCGCTTTTTCATCCTCTAAAACATTACCAGTATTATTTTCTATTGGTGGATTTAAACCTAGGCCTTCTTCAGTTTTTCTAGCTAACCATTGATTAATCGTATTTTTATCTAAAAATTGGCCTTCCTGCATATAAAAACTATTTGGAGAAAAATAATTTACTGATAAATTCATTAACCCCTTCTCAATTTCATTAATATTTAAAGTATTATTCATATTACTAACAATTAATCCTCGAGCAACATTCAATTTAGCAGGTTGTTGAATTTCGAATGTTTCCTTTTTCTGAATTGAAGATATATACATTTTTTCTTTATTATTATCGTCTTCATCATCACTACAAGCAGCTAAAAATAATAAAGGTGATATCAATAATAGTGCACTCTTTCTTATCCCCATATCTATAATGCTCCTTTCTTATTGTAATACTATGAAAATCTTTCACTACTATCGTCATACCTTATATTACCATAAGTTCTATTAACATTTATATTAAAGACTTTTTATATTGCAAACACTGTTTGTTATTTAAAGACGGTGCAAAACCTCCAGCTTCTAGAAAATAAAACAATCGTTTTACTGTTATTTAAAGATCATGTTTAATCCAAAATGGAGTTTAATCTACATACAAAAAACCCTATAAAAATACAGGGTTTTTGCAAATTATTTATATAAATAAACTCTCACTCATAATGGCTTTTAAATAATGTACTGTTCCTTGAACATTAGTCAAAGAATCTTTAGTCAATTCAATTGCCATTAATACTTCATCTGGCACTTCAAAAGGTGCTTTTATATATTCCGTAAACTTGCTTTAAATCCAAATTTCAGATCCTGATCTATCGCTACTAAAGACAAGTCAGAAATAAAAGCATCTGATTGTCTAATTTTTTATTTCAAATTTATATGGCAAGTCAAACATGCTATTTTTTCTAACTAAATAAGTAACTGCGAAATTGTGTGTAAATTGTTTGGGTGACTGGCACTCTCGGGACAATACCGAACTTAATCCTTACGAACTTATTTTGTTCCGCTTGCTCCAAATCCAGAAGCGCCACGAACAGTTTGGGATAATTCATTTACTTCTAGAAGTTGAATAGAAGGGACAATCTGGATTACCATTTGTGCAATACGCATTGATTTCTCAACGATAAATGTTTCTTTACCATGATTAATTAAAATAACGCCAATTTCCCCTCTGTAGCCTTCATCAATTGTACCTGGACTATTAAGAACAGTTACACTATGTTTTAATGCTAGTCCACTTCTTGGACGCACTTGCGCTTCTGTCCCTTTTGGTAATTCAATTTGTAAGCCTGTTTTTATTAATTTTGCTTCTCCCGAAGGAATTTCTACTGCTTCTATTGAATAAAGATCCATTCCAGCGTCACCTGGATTTGCTTGCAAAGGTAGCAATGCATCAGCATGAATTCTTTTGATTTTTACGTCTAAGTTCATTATTTTCATCCTTAACGATTAAATTTAAATGTGTCATCTGTAATTGGCGCTACTTTTGCTTTTGCGTAAGTAGAACCCTTTTGTGAAAAGAAGTCATAGGTTGAGCCTTCATTGCGAATACCATTCATAACGATAGGATTAACTTCTTCTTCCGGGAACATTGGGTCAAATCCAACATTCATTAACGCTTTATTAGCATTATAGCGAACGTAAGCTTTTACTTCAGGCGATAAACCTGTTTCAGCATAAATATCCTCTGTATAATTCATTTCATTTTGATATAAATCCAGCAATAATTCATAACCCCATAATGTCAGCTCTTCTTGCTTTTCTTTAGAAAATTGCTTGTATAAATTTTGAGCAAAGAAGCCTACTGCCACACCGTGGATGGATTCATCGCGTAAAATAAGGGAAATAATTTCTGCACTATTGCGAAGAAAGCCTTGCCCTCCTAAGTACAATGGATAGAAGAAGCCAGAGTAGAAAAGGAAAGATTCTAGCATAACGGACGAGAACATCGCTTTCCATAAACTTTCTGAATCCCCTTCTTCAATGCTATTATAAATATCTGCAATTTTATTAGCCTTATATTGTAGATATTCATTTTTCTTTACCCATTCAAACAGCGCGTCAATTTCTTCATTTGTACAAAGCGTTGTGAATATATATGAGTAGGATTTTGCATGTATCGCTTCAAATGCATCAAATACAGTAAGAACAGCCTTTTCTTGAAGATCTGTTGTAAAAGCAGCAACACGATTCATCCCAATATTAGTTTGAACTGTATCCAGTAATGTTAAGCCTGCAAATACTTTCTTATACGTATCTTGGTGCTCGAAATTTTTCCACTGTTGGATATCCTTACTTACTGCAATTTCTTCTGGAAACCAAATTTGTTTCCATTGTTGGTCCCAAAATACTTGTGCTAGTTCACTCGTTGATTTATTCCAATTGACCGCTTCGTAAATTATATTTGACATGCGACACACTCCTCTAAGCTTTGCAAACGTTGACGGACATAATAAACAGACTTAATCCCTTTTACCCAAGCATAAATATAAATTTTAGCCAACTGTTCTGTTGTCCAGTTATCAGTTACATACAGCGTCATCGAAATACCTTGGTCTACATGTTTTTGAGATGCTGCATATAAATCGATTAAATCATATGGATTCACATCATATGCTTCAACATATAAATGACTGTTCTCATTTGTTAAATGTGGCATTGGATAAATTGTTCGACTATCCGCATAATCACGTACCTCTACACGCTCAGTACTTGGTGCAATCGAAGCGGTACAGCTACGAATATATGAAATACTACCAGTTGGTGCAATAGCTAAACGATAAGAATGGAATAAACCATATTGCATAACATCCTGCTTTAATGTTTCCCACATTTTTGATGTCACGATTGGAATATTTCCTAGTGCTTTTAATACAACAGGTGAGAGCTCTACTTCGATTTTATTTACATATTGATCAAAATAAACGCCTGAAGCATAATCACTATCCTCGAAACGGTAGAAAGTTTCGCCTCTTTCCTTAGCAATCTCCATAGATGATTTAAGTGAATAATAGTTCATCGCTTCCATAAAGCTATCCATAAAATCAATCGAATCCTTTGAACCATACATGATTCCTTCTGTAACAAGATGGCCATGCAAATTCATACAACCAAGCCCTACCGAATGCATTAGCTTATTTGCTTTAGCTACAGGCGGTACATTCGTGATGTTCGTCATTTGCGACACATTCGTTAATAAATGCATTGCGGTATCAACTAATGTTCCAAAATCATTTACTTTACTTGCGGCATGAATATCAATTGAACCTAGGTTACACGATACATCCAGCCCGTATTCATTTGGTTCATTTTGGTCAGTAATTATACTTGTTTCCTGTACTTGTAGAATTTCTGTACATAGGTTCGACATTTTTACACGACCTATATTTTTGAGTGGGTGTACATCGTTGACATTATCATCGAAAATTTCGAAAGGATAGCCTGATTCAAATTGTGCTTTTTTCACTTCTGTATAAAGTCTACGCGCATTCAAGCGTTTAATCTTACGGATATTCGGGTTATCTAATAACTCGTAATACATCTCAGTAATTGAGATTTCAGACATCCGTTTACCATATTCTTTATAAATATCATATGGACTAAACAACACAATATCTTTATCACGTTTCATAAGTTCAAAGAAAATACTTGGAATAATAATACCTGTTGATAGCGTTGCAAGACGGATTTTATCATCCGCATTTGGCTTTTTCGATGAAATAAAATTTTCTATATCTGCGTGGAAAATATTTAGATAGACAACGCCAGAGCCGTTTCGTTGTCCAAGCTGGTTCGAATAGCTAAAAGAATTTTCTAAAAGTTTCGCAACCGGGATAACACCACTTGCACGATTTAAAATTTCTTTAATTGGGTCACCTAATGGACGTAAATCTGTTAAGTTTACCCCCACGCCTCCGCCAAGGCGTGATAGCTCCAAACAATAACCAATATTTTCAGCAATACTATTCATTGAGTCGTCCATTGATAGTTTAAAGCAGCTTACTAATTCGCCACGTGCTTTTTTCCCACTATTTAATGCGGTTGGCGTGGCTGGTTGGTACGCTTCCATCATTGCCTCAACAGAACGTTCTGCTAAGACAGTGTTCCCTTGTGCTAAATATAAAGCAATAATAACAATACGATCCTCATATTTTTCTAAAATTTCTTCTCCGTCACGACTTTTCATTGCGTAGCTATCATAAAATTTACTCGCACTCATAAAAGAAGGGAAGCGGAAATTGTAATCGTATGCTTTTTTGTATAGATGTTTAATAAAATCTATATCATACATGTCGATAAATTGTTTCTCATAGTAACCCTCTTCAACTAAATAGCGAATTTTTTCTTCAATATCAATAAAATAACGTAGACGCACATTTACATATTCTAAAAAATAACGGCGTGTTGCTTCACGGTCCTTTTCAAGCTCTAATTGACCTGTCGTGCTATAGCGATTAAGCACCTCATTATTAAGCTTTAAGTATGTTTTCATCCCTTCACCCTCGTTTCATAAAACATTTGTATGACTTCATAATCAGCCTGATATCCCCGTAAATCTAATTTACATACTAGGGGGACCTGATAGGCTTCTGCAATTTTCTCACCAGCTCCGCCAAACACATGGTGCCCAAAATTACTGTTACCACTAACAGCTACTCCCTTGCAAAATTCCCTGTTTTGCTCTAAGAAGCGGGCTACTTTTGCAGGAATATCACCTAAGCCGTCTGTGTATGTTATTAAAAGATAGGGCTCAGTCAACAATAATCCATCATATATTTCAATTGATTCACCATCTAATTTAGTAACAATACTTCGCACATTACCTGTACGACTGGCATAAACGATCATATTGCAATCATCTCAATTTGAGAAACAATTTCTTTGACATCTCCTATAAATGTGTCATTTACTTCAAGAACAGGCACACTTAAAAAGCCTGCGTCCATAATTTTTTGCTTTGCTTGTTCGTCATGATCAATATTCACAATTTCTGCCTCAAGTCCTGCGCGTTGTAATTCCGATTTGACCCAAAGACATTTTGGGCATATAGTTTTAGTATAAAGTTTCATTTTAAATTCCCTCTTTTCATAATATAAAAAGGCTATCTCTTGGGAGAGACAGCCTAAGTTAGAAACGTAAAAAAGCAAAATAATAGTCACGTCCCCATTTCTTATTCCCCGAAGAAAGGTTGATTTGTTTTATTATAGGCAGGTCTCCTGGCTTTGCTTCATTCTCTGATATCCTTCCCATACCAATGCACAGTGGATTAAATCATCGTCAGCTTAACAGTTGCGGGGACAGCGTCGGATATACCGAACTTCCCTATTAAACTACATATAGTAGTACCTACATAAAACGAACACAATATATTGTTATTGAACACAATTAAGTGTACCATCCTTCAAGTAAAAAGTAAATCCAGAAAAGTGAATTCTTTATAGTGTAACTTTTCATTATATTCTTTAGGATTAACAAACTGTTAATAAATGAAAACAACTAGCTAGTTAAGCATAATAAACAGTATAGTCAGTAGTTCCAAAGAATTATAGCTTGATTTACATGACGACTATTCATAGAATCTCAAGGAATTATTATGCTACCTACTGCAGCCTATATTAAACTGAAGATGATATATAATATAAACTTCTTAATATAAGTTTATATCTGTTAAACCATTTTAGCCACTATCGTAAGCCCTATTACTACCATACATTTCTTTTACTTTATCCAGAAAAAAGATTTTAAAAAGAATCTGCCGTCTGTTAGATTTCATTTATACTATTTTTGTAGAGCGATCTAACCCTTCTTTGTTCTTTTGTACTCGTTTGCTTTTCTGATTAAAAACGAATAGCCATCTGACATCAATGAAATCTCGACATCAGATGGCAATTTAATTTAAGAAAGTCTACATGTAAAGATACCAACTAGCTCAGTTATGAGCTGGAATAAAGGATTCCACAATTGCAGCTAAAGCTTGAATGGTATCATAGCTATCACCCGGAAACTCGGATTGGGCAAATTCAACTTGAAGTTCCTCACATAATCTATGACATTCATATCCGACTTCAAAATAGGACTCAATATCCGCTGATAGAGAAAGGAGCTCACATGTGACGATACCTTGAGCACCCTCGCCTTGCAATGAATTAATCGTATCTTTTACATTTGGACCTAGCCAGTCACCTTTCCCATGACCACTTCGATATGTAATATGCCAGTTATCAATTTGAACTGTTTTTGAAATGGCTTCAGCTAATTCAGAAAACTGGCGTACGTAGTTATCGTTTTTTTCGGGATCAATTGGCTGACTATGGACTGTATATAAAACGTGCGTCTGTGCTCGTTTTTCAACAGGAATCCATTCAAATGCACGTTGAACACGATCTTTATATACAGCAAGTAATTCATCGTTTAAATGCCAATTTTTCGCATGAATGACCTTAACGTCATGAGAAGCTAATAACGAACTAACTTCATCATGAAATGCAGCAGCGCCTGTAGACATAATCGGATTCACAGGTAGCGTAATAAAAGTTGTAATCCCATCTGCAAGCATTGTGTTAACAACATCCGGAATATAAGGTTCTGTATGCTTGTATGCATTATATACTTTTACAGGCTGTGTTAAGCGATGCTGTAAAGCATGTTCCAGCCCTTTAGCAATACGTCCCGTATTTGCTGCTAATGGATCAATACCACCTAATTTTTTAAATTGTGCCGTAACGTTTTCAATCACATGAGGTGGTGGTGTTTTACCTTTCATTATATGTGTAAAATAAGGTGTTACATCGTCTAAAGATTTCGGTGCGCCATAAGCGTAATAAATTATACCAATCATATTTAAAATCTCCTTTTCTTCATTATAATAAGTTAACTTTTATGGATGTTGGAGTTGCTGCATATTTCTATCAGAAGCATGGGCAACTATCATTTACAAAGACTTGAGCACAATTTTAACGGCGTAAAGATTGGATTTCCATCTTGCATATAAATTTCAGCATCAATTTCAAAAATTGTTTGAAACATTTCTTTACATAATACACAATGTGGTGAATCGTCGTAATGGATTTTCCCTTTCTTTAGGACAATCAGACGTTCGCTATTTTGTGCAGCTTGGTTAATATCATGTAACACCATGATAACGGTCATATTGTATTTACGATTTAACTCTTTTACAAGCTCCATCACTTCTAATTGGTGTGCAATATCTAGATATGTTGTTGGCTCATCTAGCAGCAACACTTTAGGATGCTGTGCTACAGTCATTGCGATCCAAGCACGTTGCCGTTCACCTCCAGACATCGAAGGTAGTACCCGATTTTGCAACTCTTTCAATCCAGTTACATCAATCGCCCAATCAACGATTTCTTTATCCTCTTTTGACAGGACCGTCTTCCCTCCGCTATGCGGATGACGCCCAAACTCCACTAACTCGCGCACTGTTAAATCTAATTGATGACTATTCATTTGCGGGAGCATCGTTAGGGTTTTAGCCACTTCTTTCGACTTCATTTCATGAATGTTTCGTTCATTTAAAAATACTGTACCATTATTCGGTTTTAAAAGACGTGAAATCACACGTAATAATGTTGATTTCCCCGAGCCATTCGGACCTATTAAACTAACAATTTCTCCTTCATTGATCTTCAAGGTTATATCATCTAACTGGAACTTGGTGAACTCATGTTGATATTGAATGTGCTCAGTTCGTAGCAATGGAATTCCCCTTTCTATGAATTAAATAAAGGAAATACGGCCCACCAATGAATGCTAGTAAAATGCCAACAGGAAACTCAATAGGATCAAATACTGTTCTCGCAATGGTATCAGCGAAAACAACAAGTAAGCCACCAGCTAAAGCTGAAGTAGGTAGTAAATACTTATGATCTCCACCGATAATTAGTCGTAAAATATGCGGTACAACCAAACCTACAAACCCAATTAATCCGGCAACACTTACTGCTATCCCTGCTAATAACGTACTTAATGCAATTAAAAAGAATCGACTTCGTTCAACATTGTGCCCTAAAAGGCTTGCCATTTCATCTCCTAGACGCATGATACGAATATGTTTAATTGCATAAATTGATAATATAATTGCTACAAGAACATAGTAAATAATCATGTTAAATTGCACCCAACCAACACCTGTCAAACCACCAGACAACCATGGTAGGACGGATTGTACACGATCACTATACAAAATCATTAGTGCATTTGTTCCTGCACCACAAAGGGCATTAATGGCTACCCCTACTAAAATAATTCGCATTGGGGATGTACCACCCTTTTTCACCGATAAAGAATACACGATCATTGCGGCGACAAAAGCACCTAAAAAAGCTGCAATAGGTAAATATATAATATAGCCAGGAAAAACAACCATTACTGCCACCGCCATAATTCCAGCGCCGGAAGTAATTCCAATAACCCCTGGATCAGCTAATGGATTTTGCATGACACCTTGTAAAATCGAACCTGCGATAGCCAAACAAACGCCTATAATCATACCCGTTAGTATACGGGGCATACGGATTTCCCACACGATTCGTCGTGCCATCGTATCTTCTGAACTAAAAATCCCATTAAACACTTCACTTACCGAAAACGAAACTTGCCCGATCATAAGGCTACCGACACTTACTATGACCAAAAGGATCGGTAACATAATTAATGCCATTCTTCGTTTTTTAGCAAGAGGGTGTGCATATTTTTCCTCTTCTATTATCATCGCAATTTCCCCACTATAAAAAATGATTAAGCTGCTTCTTCAGCTGTCTTTAAAGCGTCTCGCATATAGTCAATGGCTTTTATTACTTGTGTGCCTGGATTGTCAAACAAATCTGCAGGTAAAATGATAATCTGATTATTTTTCACTGCATCTAAATTTTTCCAGGCCGCATTTTCTTTCAATTGTTTTTCAAATCCTTCTTTTACTGTCGCTGGGTTCGCGTGCGTAATCAGCATAATTACTTTTGGGTTACGTTCAACAATTTTCTCAACACTTAAATTCGCGTAAGTTGGAAATTTATCTGTCGCTGGTAAATCGGCTGCGATATTTTTACCACCTGCTTTCTTTAATATATCTCCGTATAAAGAATTATCCAATGCGGCTAAATATGTACCTGGTGCTCCATAAACAATTAGCGCATCTAACGTTGATTGTGTAGCGCCTTGTGCAATTTTCTCATCAATTTGTGCCACTAACTTTTCTGCTGTTGCTATGTTATTAAACAACGCTCCATATTTTTTAATCGTATTTTTAATATCATCAATTGAATTCATAGTTGAGTAGACTATTTTCGTACCTGTTGCTTCTACCGTTGTAGCAAACTGCTGGAAGTTAGGTGGCACAATCAGCACTTCCGCATTCAATGCAGCAATCTGCTCAAATGATGGTTCATGCGGGTTACCTATTTCTTGAATCGCTTTTACTTCTGCCTTCATATCAGAAGAAATCGTTGGTCGACCAGTAACGTTTGCACCTAACGCAAGCAAAATATCCAGTACTCCTCGATGTAACGTTGCAACTGAAGCTGGCATTTCTGCAAACTCATGCTTATTTCCAAGGTCATCTATTAATGTTACCGTCTCCCCTGTTTCAACTTGTTGTTCCATTTCTACTTTATCTATTGAAGCATTCCCATTCGCTTGTTTATTTTCTTCTCCACATGCTACTAATGATAATGCTAAAGCACCTACTAATAGAAATTTAATCTTCTTCATGTTAACTACCAACCTTTTCTTTTTATTTAAAATTGAAATGAAATTGATAATCATTCTCATACGATTGTTTATGATTCTATTTTAAATAATAATAATTGTCAATACGCGTTTTTAATGTTGTTTTTTTAATTTTTTTATTGCATAGCCAATTAATGTATGTTTTAATTGATAATGATAATCAATATCAATTAAAACTATTATAAAGGGGTCATAAATATGATTACAGTTACTAACCGCTTTTTAGTAAAAAAAGGCTTTGCGAATAAAATGGCACCATTATTTATATCTGATAAAACTTTATTGAACTGGGAAGGCTTTAATAAAGTTGAAGTGAACGTTTGCTCTGAACCAGAAGATCACGATGAAATGAACGTTATGATGTTCTGGGATACAGTCGAGCAATTCAAAGCTTGGCGCGAATCTGATGACTTTAAAAATTTACACCGACGTGAAGAGATTGGTAACAAAGAAAGCAGCGAAGCATCACCAATAATAGATAATCGAATTGTTATTTCTGAAATTGCTGCAACTTTAGTAAAGTAATTTCAGTACATGGATTTCTTTCAAGATTACCATTACACATATGAGTATTAATTCAAGAATAATAACTATACGTTCTCAGACGTTTCACATCGAGTTTACAGGCTAACATTCTAACTCAATTCGTTTAAGGACGCTTTTAATATTCTCTTATAAATCCACCCACAATAGATTATTGTGGGTCTTTTCTCATAAACAATAGTTTTGACAGCTAAATTAAATTAGGCGTTATTCTACTTTAGCAAACTATCTTATTTTCCAAATTTTAAATTTAGAACACTTCCCCTTTTCAGTTGAAAATAAAAAATAATACTCTTCCTTATTTTTTACATAAATTAAACTAAAAAAGCACTCACTTGAATTTAAGTGTACTTTTTAGGTTACTTCCAAACTCAATAAAAACTAGGCTTTTAATCGTTTAAAAAATGCAATTCAAGTTAAAATTGAATTGCATTTTTTTATTGGATGAGGATTCTGCAGCAATAGTACGAGTTGAATATATCTTAGGAGCACAAAGTACAATTGCCTCATCAAATTTTCAGACAAAGTTTATGGGATAGTAATAGTTTCTTACTTAAAAATTAATCAATTAAACTAACTAATTGTAATGATCGTTTTAAAATCTTTGCCATTTGAGCACGTGTTAAATTACTTTGTGGGTTTAAATAATCATTAGAGCCCGTCATAATATCAAGTGCTTGCAATTCTGATACTGCTTGCTTCGCGTAGTCAAAAACTTTATTAGCATCTTTGTACGATAAAGCATTTTCATTAACTGTTACTTTATAGCCTTTATATTCAAGCATACATAATATCATTGCCGCTGCTTGCTGACGTGTAATATTTGCTGTTGGGTTAAATGTTGTGGCATTTACACCAGTTAC
This sequence comes from Lysinibacillus sp. NPDC097868, assembly GCF_044761135.1. Classification (NCBI taxonomy): domain Bacteria; kingdom Bacillati; phylum Bacillota; class Bacilli; order Caryophanales; family Bacillaceae; genus Lysinibacillus; species Lysinibacillus sp. NPDC097868. The sequence continues at coordinate 2,316,349 of NZ_JBIWBS010000001.1, forward strand.
AATACCGACCTCTGCAAGTGCTTGTACTTCATTTTCATACCACTGCCCTTTAACATCCTTAAACGCAGTTGCTTTAGCTGATTGAATATTTAAAGCTCGAGCAATCATCACTGCAAATTGTGCACGCGTTATATTTTTATTTGGACTAAATGTTGTTGCTGTTGTACCTGTTGTTACCCCAGCAGCGTATAAAGCTAAAATTTCATCCTTACTGAAGACATTTTCGATATCTGTAAAAGGATTTTGGATAGTATTATTAGGGTTATCAGGATTAGGATTATTAGAGTTATTTGTTTCTTCCTCTAAAGTTGGCACATTAAAAGTAAAGAATAATGTGTACGCCCCATAACCTAAGCTCCCTGAATCGATAAATATTTTTGTAACGCCATTGCTATCTTGAACTAATGGTAAACGTACAACACGTACTTGTTCCATTTTCTCACCTGTTGAACTAATCACTTCGATATTTTGTTGCTTACCATATCCATCAATATAAGCTAGTGTTTCAAAACCATAAGCTTTACCGATTAATGTCATTTCAATGTAACGTTTACCGTCAATCGTTACTAATTCAGCTTTCGTGAAGTATGGTGCTAAGTAGTTTGTAATAAAATCAGCCATATTACCGTTAGGATCAGCCTCCATTTTATACGTAATTGACTGACGTGTATGCTTTTCAATTGAATTTGTCGTCGTTGCTGTTACATTTGAGGAAATTGTCTTATCCGCCGTTACCGCTTCAAAAACAAGATTATCCAGTGTATCTGCTTCAAATGAAAGTGTTGTTGTTTTTGCAATTGCAACCGGTACTAATGAAGCTACTATATTCGACCATTTCGCAATTTCTTTACCATTCTGTTTGACAATAAAATTTTGTAAATTATTTTCAATATTTATTGAAAGTGTCACTTTATATTTGTTATTCTCAAATACTGTTTTTGCTTTTTGTAAAAATACAGCTATTTCTTTTGCATTGTTAGCAAATTCAAATTTAACTATTCCCTCTTGACTAAAGTTCACTGTAGTACCTGTGTTTGTGTTTGTTCCGTTATTTGTGGGATTTCCATTTGTGGAACCACTATTAGTTGAACCACCTGTACTCGGGAATGTTGTACTACCATTAATCTTTGAAAGTGACGCTTCATCAAATTTCAAAAGAACATTATAGTCATGATGATAGTTAAGATCTGCAATATCTACTTTTACCCACGCATTTTGAAGCGCAGATAGACTCGATACTGTAAATTGCACTACTCGTACATCATTTGAATCGCTAATCGTACTAGGTGTTGCACCATTCACTGTAAATCCAGTAATCCATGAACTATTTTTTAATGTTAATTGAACTTGATAAGAAGAACCATTTTTCACTACATATGCTTGATTATCTACATATGTGTTCATAATAGAACTACCAGTACCTGATTCATTTAAAAACGTAAAGTTCACTGTATATAACCCACTAGTTGATTGTTCATTGTTTTCAGTGTTAGAATTGTTATTGCCACCGGTATTTGAATTATTATTGTTCTCCCCAGAACCTGATTCACTGCCGTTGGTATTTTCTTCTGAACTATTATCCTCTTGCTTTGCAATTTCACCTGTTAATAGAACTTTTTCAACTGTCGTACTCATAGACGAAGCGTTCCCATTTCGCTCAGTTGTTAACGTGAACGCTAAATTTTCTAATGAATCTACTGTAAATTTAATTACCCTTTTCGTGCTTCCTGCTGTCCATTCTGCAACTGTTTTATTTCCTTGTTTTACAGAAAAGCCCTTCGTTGTATCATTTACAACTAAATTCATTGTTACAGCTATTTTATTGTCTGCTGTTTTTGTTGCGTATGCTTGTCCTAAAAGTGATGCGATTATTGTATGAGCAGGTGCACCAGAGCTGACAGCTGTCAGTCCAAACTCAATCACTTGGTTGTTTGAGTTGAAATGCTCAGGTAAATAAACACTTGTTTCTTTTACTGGTTTAAAATCAAATGTAAACGGCGTTGCTGAATATCTGTCACCTGACATAATAACTGTAGCTTTTAAATCAGCATCTAATTTTACTTTTATGACACGTACTAATGAATTTCCTTCTCCTTCAGAGCTTACGATTTCTACGTCTTCTCCGTTTTCACTGCCTACTTTTAGTGTCGTAAATGCATATGTGTGACCTGTTAGTTTAATATATGCATATTTTTCCTCACCCTCTGTAGCTAAATCAGCATAGTTAATATAACTTTTAAAATACGTATCATATGTCTTATTATTTGTTAAAAATGTGAAAGGAACGTTCTTTGTGATAACTTCTTCTGTGTTATCCCCTGGTTGTTCTGGTTGTCCTGGTTGTCCTGGTTGTCCTGGTTGTCCTGGTTGTCCTGGTTGTTCTGGTGCTTCTTCACACACACGATTAACTTCCGTAACATCGGCAACTTTTAAATACACAATATAGTCATGGTCATAATTTATCATCGGAATGTAAACATCAACCCATGCTTTTATTGTTTGCGCATATTGATCAACTACGAATGTGTAAATATCGTTACCATTAGTATCTGTTGTTTTTTCAATAGCTGCTTTTAATTCGCCACCTGATTCAACCTTAAAATCCTCATACCATGTTGTATTCGCTTGTGGCACAGTAATGTCTATTGTATATAGACCATTTTTTTGCTTAACAGTAGCTTCCTTTTGTACATAGCTATTCATCATTGAATCTGCTGTTTGTTGTTCATTGAGAATTTTGATATTTGCTGAATAGTTAACTGCGCAACTAGGTACGGTATTCTCTTCCGCCCTTACTTCCATTCCAAAGCCCGGTAATATTGCACCTAACATCAGCACTACCATAGCTACATATTGCAAAAATTTCTTCAATACACTGACCTCCTGAATTTTTCAAATTATTTTGACCTATGCTGTGCGTTTCTACCTCCTTTTTATTAAAAGATTTTCTAGTACTATCCCTAAACTCGAATAATTCTCATTGTCAATTAAAGTTCATGAAAACATCTATGGATTCCCCGAATGTTTTAAAGTATACAATCCCTTGTAATTGATTATGATTCTCATTCTCACTCATTATAACCTACATACTATTATTGTCAACAAAGCAAAGATATGTTACGAGATATTATTTTTGTTTACATACCTAAAAAGTAAGGCCATATGTAAACAAAAGAATTAATAACAATTTAATTCAATTAAATCTGGACGAAGTTAATAATATGATATGTCTAAAAAATCCCACTAAATCCTTACTGGCATCATATACGTGCCAACAATTTCATGTGTTTGAATAATTACTTCAACACCATACACTTCTTTCATACGTTCCGCTGTAACTGTTTCTATAGGTGACCCCTCACATAAAATTTTACCGTCTTTCATCAAAATTATATGATCACTATATTTTATTGCTTGATTAATATCATGCAACACCATCACAATTGTTAACGAATTTTCCTTGTTCAACTTCTTCACTAACTCCATTAATTCGATTTGATAAAAAATATCTAAATATGTTGTTGGCTCATCTAAACAAAGAATGGATGATTTTTGAGCAAGTGCCATCGCAATCCAAACACGCTGACGTTCACCGCCTGATAAGGCATCCAATTTACTCGTACGTTTTTGTGTTAAATTTGTTGCTGCCAATGCCCAATTTACTGCCGCCTCATCTTCTTCAACATCTTTTTTCATCAATTGTTGATGAGGTACCCGTCCATAAGCAACTAGTTTTTCTATTGTGATATCTTGCGGCACGATGTTTTGTTGATAAACAATTGCAAGTTTTTTCGCAAATTCCTTTGCCTTGTAAGCCATTATATCTTTCTGGTCTAACGTTACTAATCCTTTTTGTGGCATATTATTCCGGGAGATAACACTTAGTAATGTGGATTTCCCACAACCATTCGGTCCAATAATCGTCGTGATTTTTCCTTTTTCAATCGTTGTTGTAACTCCATCTAAATGATTTTTCTTCTGATCATAAGATAGTTCTATTTGAGATACTTTCATTGCACTCACCTCCCTTTACTTATCTTTTCGGATTAAGAATATTAAGAATGGCCCACCAATTATGGCCATTATTGTTGATGCTGGGACTTCTAACGGTGCAACCACTATTCTGCCTAGCGTATCAGCAGTCAAAATCAGTAAGGCACCAGCTACTGCTGAGAATGGAATTAACCATTTATGGTCGGAACCTACTAATCTTCTTGAAATATGCGGAATTAATAACCCAACAAATGCAATAACGCCTGCTGTAGCAGTTGAAATTGCCGCTAGTAATACCGCTATTGCTGCAATAATTAATCGTGCACGTGTCACATTAAAACCTAAACTCTTTGCTGTTTTGTCTTGTAAAGCCAATAAATTGCACCACGAAGCTATTAGTAGGGAGGCTAGTAAGCCTATAACACCATAAAATGAAATTAAACGTACATCACTCCAAGTTCGCATTGACAAATTAGAGCCCCCTGCTCCACCAACCATTATATTCATATAGCTACATAGCGTAACAAACGCTTCTGTTAGACCAGTAAACATCGCATTAATCGCAATACCTACTAAAATAATTTTCAAAGGATTTAAGCCTGATTTCCACGACAACATAAATACTAAAAAGCAAGCAAATGCTCCACCCAAAAAAGCCAATATTGGTGTGAAGAAAAACGTCATTGGGAATAAGGTAATGACTAATAATTGTACAAATGACGCCCCTGCCGAAATACCGATTACACCTGCATCAGCTAATGGATTACGCATCACTGCCTGCAATAATACCCCGGCAACTGATAAGCCTGCCCCTGCAAAAATTGCGACGATAATCCGTGGAAACCGTAAATCTTTAATAACTGCGTAATTTGAATTTTCTTCACCAAATATTGCTCTAATAAATTCCGCAATATCCATTTTAATAGAGCCTGTGATTGCAGAATATATAATTACAACTAAAAGCAATAAGCTTACAACTATAAAACTACTAATTTTTTTATTCATCTGAGTCCTCTACATTTCTCATTATGGATACATAATGTTAATCAGTTCTTCAAGTGCTTGAGGTACTGCAAGCGTTGCTGTTGTTCCAAATAAAGGTTCCTCTAAATCATATACACGTCCGTTTTTCACTGCATCAAAGTGCTTCCAAATATCATTTGTAGCAAATTCCTCATTAAACATTTCCACGACTTGATCGGGCAATCCATGTGCCAGACGAATAATAATATCTGGATTACTTTGTTGTAAAAATTCCGTATTAGACGGTAAATACTCAGGTTCTTGCCCGCTCATTACATTTTGACCTCCAGCCAATCTCACTAAGTCCCCAATATATGAATTTTCTGTTGCCACCAAATAGCTACCTGGAATACCAAGTAAAATTAAAACTTTAGGGGATTCTTTTGATTCTATTTGCATTCGAAGGGCTGCAATCTTTCCTTCCAGCTCTGACACTAACTTTGTTGCCACATCACTCCGATTATACTTTTTCCCTATTTCCAAAATGGCAGCTTTCATATTATCAATGCTCTGTAAATTTACATAGGAAGCATTAATACCAACTTCATCGAATGTCTTTTTTAAATCTGCCTCCAAAGTGGTTACTGAAAAAACCTCTGTTGGATTCAAAGATTTTACAATTTCCATATCCGGTGACATCGGACTACCAACCTCGGGTAAACCTTCATATCGTTTAGGTAAATCATAAACAGTCGTAGGAACAGCAACGACGTCTAAATTTAGTGCATCTAAAATGTGAGCAACTGCAACTGTCGTTGGAATAATTCGATTTTCATCTTGAACCGTTGTATTATTTTCTTCTTTATCTTTTTCTACCGTATTTTCATTTTTCTTATTTGAACTAGTGCATGCTGAAAGAACGACAAAAATAATACATAGCGCCACAATATGTAACTTATTAATATTAACTTTTGTAGCTTTTATCATGGTCATTCACTCCTTTTAAAAAGCACCCTACTCCTACCTTAGCGAAGTAGATGAGGGTGCTTCCGAAATATTTCAATTGATTTCTTCCTTCATTCGTTTTTTAAAATTAAATAAGATAAATCCACTAACACCGAACAATAAAAGTATACCTATTGGAAAAGCATCGCTTGTTTGAGGATTTGCTTCTTTTTCTTTTACTGTCGAAGTATTTGTTACTCCAGTATTAGCATCTTTTTTAGTCGTGTTAGTGTTATTTTGCACTGTTGTAGCTGTTACTGCACTACCATCTTCATTTTTCAATGACGCTGCATCCCACACATAATCTACTGTATATTCATGGTGATAATTTAAGTCATCAATATCCACCTTCATCGTAACAGCAGTTTTTGATGTATAAGAAGGTAATGCAAATTGGACAATACGAGTATCCTCTGCCTTATTTTCGCTTACGACTTTATTACCGCCTGTACTCGATTCAAATTTCGTTATCCACGCACTTTTTTTCATCTTAATTTGTACAACTGAAGTGCCATTTTGAACTATAATTGTCGCAGGCTTTAAAAAATAATCATTTGCAATGGAAGCAGATGAAGAATCTGGTTTATTCACCTGATAATTAATTGTGTATTTCCCATCTGCAAGTGCGGCAGACGCATCTAAATAAGGTGTAACAAAAATTGTTAATAATGCAATTAACATTACTGAAAATAACCTTTTGATAGTAAAACCTCCTTTCAATTGATAATCATTATCAACACTATGTAAATAAAAAGGGATATTAAATAATACCCCTTTTTATTCTGCGTGTTCGATATACTAATTAATGATAATGATAATCATTATCATTAATTAAATAATAATATGTAAAAATTTAATTGTCAATACTAATACAAAATAGATTATTTTTCCTTAATAAATTTATAAGTAAAATCGGATTTCAATATAACTTACGCGCAAACAACAAGTGTACTAATTCTCATATCTATAAGAAAAAGCGCTGTTAAATTTGAATGTTGTGATTACATATAAAAAAGGAAATTCATTTTTTATGAAGATTCCTTTTTCTTATTTGCTCCGTAAACTAACGATTCCCGTAAGTGCTTTTCTCCACAACCTTACCATTTTATTAAATTGAAAAAATAAAATTACATTCACACAAAAAAACGTAACTTTTTCTTTTGGTAGCTTTATTATCCTCTTCCCCACTACTCATTCTATTGGCTTTAAAGTATTAAGCCCTACCATTTAAACGTAAATTTAATCAAATCACATCCCTTTCACTTAATGATACTTATCTGGATTTCCATAAATTATTGACAGTTTACTAACCGATGGTTATTATATAACCATTGGTTAGTAAACGCAGAAAGTAGGTCCTATAATGAAAAGTAAACAGGCGGAACGGTCTGAAGAAACAAAAAAGCAGATAGTCGAATCAGCAGGTAGGTTATTTTCCGAAAAAGGATACGATTCAGTGACAATACGAGCAATTGCAAAGGATGCGGGGTGTTCTCATACAACTATTTATCTTTACTTTAAAGACAAGGAAGAATTATTACACCTGCTCTCTATGCCACCCTTGCAAGAGCTACACGAACAATTTCTGTATCTTTCGAGCTTAAGTACTTTATCTTCAGAAAACAAATTGAAACAAATCAGTCTTGAATATATCCACTTTTGCCTACAGAATCGAAATTTGTATGATATTTTCTTCAACGCAAAGTCTACAAGGGTAGATGAGGGGGATCCAAAACTTGAGATAAATAGACTGCGGATTGAAATCTTTGAAATAATGAAGAAAATAATTCGGGAATGTCTTGCTATTTCAAATGAAGAACAATTATTAGCTTTTTCCCGAATTTATTACTTCAACCTTAATGGCATTCTTAGCACTTACTCGTATCAACATGAACCGCTTAACGTTTTAATGGAAAGATTAACGCCAACATTTAATCTTGCAATAGAAATTCTTCTTATCGGCTTTAAAGAAAAATTAAAAAGGGGAAATGACAATGAAAGCTGAACAAATCTCTGAGCATATCTGGAGCCTAAAGACATGGATGATTGTTCCAATTCATGTCTGGATAGTTATTGAGGAGGACGGGGTCACTTTAGTAGATACAGGGATGCCGATGATGGCAAAAGGAATTATGAAATTCATAAAGCAGCTAAATGCTGGTCCTTTGCGTAGGATTCTCTTAACACATGGACATTCGGATCATGTTGGCGCAGTAAAGAAAATATTGACTCAAAATAAAGTACCCGTATACGCACACGATATTGAAATACCTTATATGGAAGGTGAAGTTCTTTATCCAAAAAGAAAGAAACTTGAATACAACCTGCCTAAGCAATTAGCCCAGCCACTCACAGAGAGTGCGGATGGAAAGTTACAAACAATTGCTGGACTTACACCCTATTTAACGCCGGGTCACTCTCCAGGACACGTTGTTTATTTCCATACACAAGATCAAGTACTGCTAGCTGGTGACCTTTTCAACTCTAAAAAAGGAAAGCTTCATCCACCAATGTTTACACCCTATATGGAAGAAGCATTACAAAGCAGTTTAATTGTAAAAGAATTGAAACCCGAGCGATTAGAAGTTTGTCATGGAAGTACAGTATTTCGTCCTGCAGATCAACTAGAAGAATATGTTCAAAAAACGACAAGAAAATTAGAGAGCTAGTATTAGAGAGAGAAGGATAATGCCTTTCATTAGAGGATAGGTGTTTCCTTCTCTTTGTAACTCAAAAAAATTAAATTCACTTTTACTTGGCATTCTCTTAATATTTAGCAGCTTCAGACGAAGGATTTAAAATGTCTTTTACTTGTTCTTCTGTCACATCATAGTTGTAAAATTTAGCGTAGTAATGTTGAATTTCTTCGGTCATATTATAGTCGAATATTTCTGGATGATTGTGCTGTGCCATCCATTTCAACATAAGTGGTGCATCACCATTCGGTGGATACCAGCGATAAATACCTAGCGGCACTTTATACACTTGTTTATTTTTTACTGCTTTTAGCTGACTCCAATCTTGCCCATCAATTGAATTATCGAATAAGTCTTTAGGCTGTGTTTCAGTAAAGTTAGTAATGTAGATAATATCTGGATCCCAGTTATATATTTGTTCCATATTGACTGCCTTAATGCCTTGAACATCCGCTTCTGCAACATCTATTCCACCCGTAGCTTTAATCCATCGATTGCCATGCATGTTCGAGCCTGCTACTGATACTCGAGGCATATCCTCTTTTTGTACATTGGCTAGTTTATCGTTAATTTCTTGTTGATTCTTTTTACCTTCTTGGATGATTTGTTCGGGGCGATCTGTTGTCCCTGTGATTTCACCCGTTAATGTTAACCATCGATTTAAAATTTCTAATGGATCATCAGAATCTGCTGTTGCTTGGAGTGCAACTGTTGGAACCCCCGCTTCTTCTAATTTATTAATTGATTTTTCATCCGATGCAATTTCAAAATAGACTTCAGGATTCACTTTCATCAATTCTTCAATATTCACTTCCCCATTTTGAATAAAGGATGTATCTGCTTTCAATATATCAGGTGAAATATCTTTTAATATTGAATGAGACGCTGCATTATAAGAGTTGGGATGCATACCAACGATTTCTTTCGTCGAATTCGTTGCAATATACCACGTTGAGAAATATGGTAGGATGCCTCCTACTACAACACGGTCAGGATTCATTGGGATTGTTACTTTCCGATTTAGCTCGTCCTTTATTATTGCCTCTTCTTTCGTTTCCATTGTTTCATTTGATGCAGATTTATTTGCATTGTCTGACTGAGTACAGCCGACTAATAACGCCGAAATGGCTAAAGCTGATAATGGGTATTTCCAATTCATGTGGTTGACACTCCTAAAACATTAAATTTCTTTTGTATCGATAATGATTATCAATATCATTTATACTCTACAGGATAGTCGTTCTAAGAGTCAATACCTTCTACTATATTAATGCCCTCACCTAAAAATTTTTTCAACATACCTTTAAAAGAAATATAATGGAGAGAAACTTTATCTGGAAAGAGAAAAAGCCCTCCTGTATGATGCATACATGTCAAAATAATTGACTCTACATCAAACAGGAGGGCCCTATTTTTAATTTGTCCTATAGACGACTTAAAAGCTCAAGATCCACTGAGTGAAAAGAAGTTTCGCAAGTGACAATCCCTTGTGCACACTCTGCTATTGCCATTAGGTTTTCATTTCGTTGTAGCTGCTTGAATTTCAAAGAAAGCCCAATGTTCACTAGGAATATCTATAAAGATTTGTTCCGTTTCTTCAGTTGGTAATGGTCGATTAAAAATCCGATTGAGTATCTTTACTGCCTGTGCACGTGTTAGTCTCTCTTCCGGTCTAAATTGGCCGTCGCCTGAGCCAATCATTATACCCATTGCGCTAATGCGATCGATTTCGTTTGCTGCCCAATGCGTGGGCGCGACATCACTGTACGTTTCGCCCTTCGTTGTTAGTTGACAATACTGGTTATCTTTAGACCCTTCTGCACATTGCTGTTCTATCCATCTTACAGCAATAACTGCCATTTGGGCTCTCGTCATCATATCATTCGGAGCAAATACACGATCTTGACGTCCTTGCATAATTTTTTGTGTTCGAATATACTCAATTTCATTTTTTGCCCAAGTAGCAGCTGTATCCACATAAAATAGTTGAGATGCTACTGGTACATCATTGTCACTCAAATTTCTTGCCAACATTGCTGCCATTTGTGCACGTGTGACATATGCATTCGGACGGAAAGTACCATCTGTGTAGCCTTGTATATATGACGTAAGTTTCCTATCTACCTCTTCTGGTTGTTGTTCTTCTTCCTGCCCTTGTTCTACATATAGTAAAGTAAAAGTAGAAAAATGATGTACATCGAAGACAATGCCTGTTTGTCCTTTCGAAAATTCTACAATACGCCCACGAATTAATTCGACTGTTCCATTGCTATGCTCTACGTAAATCACGATACTTTCTTGCTGAGCTGATGTTAGGTTCGCTGGTAATGGCAATAGCAATGTCACGGGACGATTTTGTAGATTTGTGTCAATAGTTACTGGTTGACCGACGAGCTTTACTTTCACCCCATGACTTTGTTGTAAGACTAATTCTGCTTGTTTAGCCCGATCCTCGATAGCTTTTTGCAGTAGTGCATCTTTTATCGGTATCATTCGAAAATAAATATCGTCATTGAAATCATTCATTGAAGCAAAAGGAACATCTATCTTGACTAGTCCCGTATCTATGCCAAAATTAGATTTGCCCTCTAGTAATCGTTTAGCGGCCTCTCGAGCGAGTATGACCTTTGTTTCACTTGCTGGTTGTTCCATGTCGGGAATCATAAGTCGAGGTCTTTTTTCTTCCTTGTTCGCTAATTTGCGAAGGAACTCGTTGGCATTAGCAACTGTAAAATTCACTGTATCTTGGAAGCTACCGTTACGAAATACACGTGTTAATACTGATTGAATGAGTACCTCATCTGGCATACTAGGATCTACAACATTCACTAAAAATTGATTATTTGGTACTACAGGGTCCGTACTTGGTGTGAAGGATCCTCCATCTGCTGGTACATCATTTTTAAACCATTCAGCATACAATAATAGATTCCCTTTCCCTATTTGAAACATTTGTCCAGCTTTATACGCAATACCTTTGCCATCAGCCTTCGTATTCCATCCTACAAATGTATAGCCTGTTTTCCTTAAATTATCGGTATTTCCGAGGACTGTAATTGTTTCGTAACCTTTATACTGCTTCGAGTCTGTTGGCACTTTCCCTCCAACAGCTCCGTTACTGTCATACGTAACGGTGTATGTTGGTATTGCACTAGTCGTAAAACTCCAAGTAGTATTATTAGTAATTCCGTCATACATATTTCCAGCTAAATCTATAAATGCTCCTGCGTCAATTTGAATGCTATAAACGGTGTTATCGTCCAAATCCACTGTAGGATTTATTGTCACAGTTTCATTAGTGATCGAAACGTTTGCTTGTGAAATACCGATTGTTTCGATAATTTGATTAGTTGAAGCATTTCGAATGAAAATGTTTTTACTAGCTACAGGTAAGATTTTTTCATTAAACGTTAACACGAGATTACCTGTAGGCAGCGCATTAGTTGCAAGGTGCGCTGGGTAATAGGTTGTTATTTCAGGAGCCTTTTTATCAAACTCCACCATTGCTCCTGTTGAAATCTCTGTAACCTGTGAGCCATCATTCCCTGCTAAATCTTGATAATCAATTGTAAAGTTAATAGGTCCATCTGTATCTACTGACTTTAGTGTATAGTTTGCTTGCCAAGTTTTAGCATCGCCATCACCTTTATCACTTACATTTGCTGTTTGTCCTAATATAGCTACTTTGGGCAATTGAATGTCCTCACTTGTTTCAAAATCAATAGTGATAATATTACCTACTTTAGCAACTGCAGGGTTCGCATTATTTGAAGCCATTGTCAACTTTTTAACAGTTGGCTTTTTACTATCCACTATGACGAAGCTTCCATCAGTTACGCTCGTTACCTCTGTTGCTGAATTGCCTAGTAAATCTTTAAAATTTATCGTAAAAGGTGCTGATCCCTCAATATCACCATTGGCTATAACATGAGTCGCTTGCCAGTTCGTTGCAGCTCCACTTACAGCAGCAGTTTTTCCAGCAATGGTAACTGTTGGTGTTTGGATATTTTTATCTGTTTTTATTGCTAATGTGATGGTGTCGCCTATCTTAGCCTTTGTCGGATTGAAATTAGTTGATTTGATTGTCACTTCTACAGCCTGTGGCAGCGTTTTATCAATCTCAAATGAAATCGTCGAGGTATTACCTACACTATCTGTTACAACCAACGTATAACTTCCAATTGACGTTACAGTGCTGCCGCTTTTAAAAGAAGATCCATTCAAGGTAGCCGTTCCTTCATTAAAGCTAATGGTTACGTCAGTGTTATACATACCTCCATTTGTAACTCCTGTTATAAATGGAGGCGTTGTATCTAAACCAATTGTATTTGAAAATGCATTCGATATATTACCTGCTGAATCTTTTAGTTGCATATATACGGTTTTACTACCATCCCCGCTTGATAATGTCCAACTTTTCGTAGACACTTTTGACTCCCAACTCGACCAAGTAAAACCATCATTTGAAAAGCGCATATCTATCGCTTCTCCTTCTATATCCGTTGCCGTCATTGTTAAAGTAACATTCGAAGAACTTGTATATACTGCTCCATTATTAATGAGAATAGTGCCTGTAGGAGCGTGATTTTTAGTAATCTGGATAGTAAACTCCTTATCAGACGTGTTGCCTGCCTGATCCGTTACGCTTATCGTAATCCTATAACTATTTTTCGTATCATAGGTAAACAGCGCATTTGTCTTTAATACATTGCCTTCAATCGTAAAGAAACTTGTATCCCCAGACTTTAATGCATATCTGAATGTTTGTGCACTTCCTGAATCTGTTGCTGTCAATGTCCCAATAGGTGTACCTATAGGCGCCTTTTCTTGGACTATCGTATTAGTAAGTTCAATATTAGTAGGCGGTGTAGCATCATAGATTATTTGTAATTCATTGGATGCTTTATTAAATGTACCACTACTGTTCGTAACAACCTTTTCAGGAATTTTAACTTTCACAACTCCATCCGCAATAGGTGATATTGTGCCAGTAAATCTAGTGCCATCCCCATAAATAGACCATACATTTCCATTTGTAACCTTTACATCCAATACCGTAAAATCTACCACCGGCTCACTGAATACGATTGATATAGTAATTGGATTACTATTTGTTAGATTACTTTGGTTTGATGATATAGTCACGGTTGGATTTGTATCAACATTTAGATTCATCGTATAGCTTGTACTAAAATTAATACCATCACTTACCTTAAATGTAAAAGATGAAGTAGATCCATTATCCATTAAATATTTTAAATGACCGGTATCTAAATTGGCTTTACTAATAGTAGTCACACCATTTGTAATCGCTTCTCCAGCATCAACTTGCTGATTATTATTGCTATCAATAAAGAGCTGTCCGCTATTTGGGATTGTAACAATTTGTATCGCTTGCAACGTATCTCCAGCATCTTCATCCGAAAACGCAAAGGAAGTACTATTAAATGTATACACTTGACCTTCATTTACATTTACGGTTCCATCACTCGATGTTGGAGGTTTATTTAACCCAACGGTTGTTACTTGTTGCATCATATAAGCACTCTTATTGCCATCAGCATCTTTAACAATGACATTGAAATAATAGATTGTATTGGCGGCGAGACCTGTAACAATAAACGAAGTAATATCTTTGGCATAACCGCTTCCTAAAGCTGTCCCATTCGATTCAATGTTACTAACCGTATCCATATTATGACTAGTAGATTGATAGACACGGTATTGTAAATCCCCTTGAGTTGTTAAATCGTCAGATGCTTTAGCCCAATCCAACTGTACGCCTGATGCCGTTATATTTGAGGCCGTAATCGCATCATTTGTAATGGTTGGTGGGTTACTTGGGGTAGGAATATCAATTGTAAATTGTGTAAATGTTATATCCCATATGCCCGCAAAAACAGTTGGTATATATTGTACACTTGCAGTAATAACAAATGAGTTAATACCATCCATATTTAAAGGAATATCGTAAATAGGATTAGAATTGGCAACTGTCTTAAAGGTTACGGGATTTCCCTTTGGATTTCCGTCTATATCATACCCTTGAATCTTTAAGCGCAACGCATCGTTTTCCATATGTGGATTTATCGTATCAATTTTTAATGATTTTAAATCGAAGATACCATCCGTAAAGCCTTCACCAGCAGAAATTTTTATTGATTTTGGTGGTGAAAATTCATTTGCATCAATATAATAACCAGCTGGATATGGTTGCCCATCACTATACTTTAATAAATCAAAACCATTATCTTCAGGAATACCACTAACTATAAAGCCATTAGTTGTATCATTTAGCCAGGATGATTGCGTTAAATCTTGTGTACACTTTGGCAAATTGGGTGTATCGCAAGTTGCGGCATCCGCTTTTAAAGGAGACATCAAGCTTATCCCCGTCAACTGGCTAAAAGTAATTAGCATTGAACATAGCGTTATAATAAAAATCTTTTTCCCCATTTTTGTACTCCTTTTTAGTTGTTTCACACCCTTCGATCAATTCTTTCCTAGGTCCTAGGAGGCCACTCTCCATATAAACAAATAATGAAATTTACCCCCAAATACGGTTGCATATTATTATGTGCGTGACTTCCACCCACTGGTTCAATAGTTAATGCGTTCATTGCAGTATTCCCTGAAACAGAATAGACAGGGTGAGATCCTCTCCCTTGTTGTTCCGTCCATATTGCCCCCGTTGGCTCATTATTTGATTTTTGGTCATTGTTACATGTAGCGCTATGATTATGCCTAGGCATTTGTGTTGTTAATAATGTAACAGTTGCCAAACCTCCAGCTGCGCCAATATTCCTTGTCGTTAACCCTGCACCTGTTCCTTGATGAATCGCTGCCCGACCATTTAAATTTGGTAAAGCAAAGGTTGTCTTTCCATCTCCTCCATACATGGTTCCTAAAATGGCAAATAAGGTGCTGTTCGACTGAATATTTAATAGTTGTCCATTACAAAAAGCCCAGTCTTGAGGTGCAAAAGTACCGCCGAAAATTCTAATTTCGCCAATATACGCTTCTGACATTTTGTTCACTTCCTTTGTTATTAATTTCTTGGAGGGTATATGCCTATTAAAGCAATGCAATAATTTGCCACACTGTAGGGCTGCATATTTTGATGTGACTGCGAATTTCCTGATGGAGATAAAGCTTGTGCATTCATATGGGTATTCAGTTGATTAGATGCATACATATTAACAGTGGTTGTTCCCCATACATTACCAGTAGCTACTTTCAACGTAGCACTTTCCGCGCTAGCAGTCACAACATGGGTATGTGCTGGCATCTCATTACTTGTTAACGTATGTGTCTCTTGTCCAGCTTTTTGTCCGAGTGTCACACCGTTCCCTACATGAATCGGAACCCTTCCTCTTAAATCAGGTAAAGCAAATGTGGTAACTCCATTCCCACCATAAGTTATGCCTAACAAGGAAAACAAAGCTTGGTTTGTATTAATTGACAGTAATTGCCCGTCACATAATGCCCATCCCCTTGGAACACGTCTAAAGCTAAATAATTTAATTTCACCTACAAATGGATCACTCATTTTTACATTCCTCCTATTCAAATGATGGGTAAAAACCAGAAAGCGCAATGATATAACTAATTGTTAAAAACGGCATAACATTATCATGCGGCAAATTTTCACCAACATTTGAAACGATTGTTGCATTCATTGTGCTATTTGGTGGTTGTGTTGAATATTGCATGTTTTTGGCCCATACCGCATTTTCTGGACTAGGTGTTGTGCCTTCCAGTGAAGAAGCATTTACTTGATGCGTATGAGCTGGAAGTTGTGATGTATTTAACGTCACAGACTCTACCCCTCCCATTTGACCGATCGCATACTGAGTGCTCGTTACTGGGTTGTGTCCTTGGTGTACAACGACTCTACTTTGAAAATTCGGCAAAGCAAATGTCGTCTGTCCATCCCCTCCATACGTAGTACCTATGAGTGAAAAGAGCACATCATTTTCAGCAATAGATATTAGTTGCCCATTGCACAAACTCCATCCTTGTGGAGCATAATTACCTGCAAACATTCGAATTTCACCGATATATGGTTCCATTACTAACACCTTCCTTTAAGAATCAATATTTAAATTGTTTATATAAATAAATGAGTGCTGTAAAATGTGTGCTCGTAATCACCATTACAAAAGTATGATTGTATGATTGACAGACATTTTCTTTTAAAAAGTACACTCAATTTTAAAATACTAAAGAAAGAAACCAAATAATATTGACAAATGTTAATGGTTTGAGAATTAACAATTAAAAAATATCCTTAACTATCTATAAGAGTTTCTTTCTTCTTTCATTGTTCAGAGAATTACAAGCAGAAATGATGAACCACCTTTTCTAAGATAATAAGTTGCTATAAAAAAAGTCGATAAAAGGGTGCTTACTCATCCTTTTAATCGACTTTTCTTATACTGCATCTAATTCACGTTAATATGTCTACACTTAACTGGACAAAAATTATAAGGTCTATCAAGTACCACTAGTGTTAAGTAGCATAGCGTTATTCGCATGTTATTTAATAATCAATGAACATTATCATCAAATTCAAGAGCAAGCTGGTCAAGTGACGTGCAATGGTATACTAATTGGAATTTCCACAAAAAAGTTGACGTTAAATTAACCAATCATTACTATGCAATGAAAGTAGGAAATTTAGCGGAAAATAAACAGGCGGAACGGTCAGAAGAAATAAAAAAGCAGATAGTAGAATCAGCGAGAAAGTTATTTTCTAAACAAGGATACGATTTTGTGACAATACGAGCCATTGCATGGATGCTGGATGTTCCCATACAACCATTTACCTTTGCAGGAATAGCTTCAGAAGATAAATAGGAATAAATCAGTCTTGAATATATTCACTTTTGCCTCTAAAACCTGAAATTTGTATGTTTTTAATTAGTATTAATCTCCTTATAAATCATCTCGATTTCTTGTGAAAAAGATTTTACTTGGAATGCTTCTGAATAAATTTTATTCTCAGATGATGCAACTGCTTGTCGCACTTTTTCTTCATAGGTTTCTACAAAATGATCAAGCGTTGGCGTTTTTAATGTTAGTGCATTCGCAATCCCTTGGATGATTTTCACACGATAGTAGTCCTCTTTTGGCATTCTAGGTATATCCCATTGTCCGTCGTGATTTATAAAAATTCCTCTAAGAGGAACTGCTGAAAAATCAAAGTATTTTCCTTCTTCATTTGGTATAGAAAATGGGTCAATTAATAAGGATGCATAACGAATATAAAGCAGATATTCTTGATGTATGGGCTCAAGATTAATAAAATTCTCTATGTCTTGTCTAGCTATACTTTTTGGATGTAATGGATAATTATCATCTACCATAAACTGTAATAGATTAAGAGGTTCAATATTGAAGTGTTTGACAATTTCCATCATTTCTTTCCAATAATTTAATAAATACCGAATCGTAGTATAAGTAATAGGACCTTCAGGATAAAGTTTATAAACATACTTCGTTATGCGATTGTCATCAAAAATTACTTTTAATGAAAAATCATTCATAAATAGAGGAGGATGCACGTACAAAGAAATATTTCTTGTCTCTGCTTCAAGAGGAGATGCTAATTTTTTTAATTGAATCCCTAAATGACGAAACAGTTTAGATAATTCAGCCACTCTATCCGATATTAAGTAAGTTGATCCAATATAAACTGTTTTCTTCACACCTGTTGTCAATACTTCATTTGATGGAATACTATCTAACCATCTAGTATCCCCATAATATGTTGAAAAGCTAATTACCTCAGCCAAAGGGGATAGATTTTTCAAGAAATTTGTCATTAAATGACTAGAGCCAAATGTAGGTGAAATCAATATAAAACAGCTAGCATTCTTCAACACTGTAGGATCGATTTGTGCTAATACTGATAAATAAGAATCTGTTGTAATGCTAAGTATAATGGTATCCCAATTACCAGATACTAAATGATAACCTTTAAATAAAGAATCAATTGTACATTCTCCTGCAACAGACTGATGTTGGTTATTTTGTACATATACTTTAAGTGCAAGTTGATGCTGTATGACTGTTTCAAAGAAAGCCTTAGAACGTAAAGATTCTCGACCGGCAATCGCTACTTTACTATTAAAATAATTTTTGACATTCACAGCTAGTTGAATTGCTGTTGGCCCGGTTCCTAACAATAAAACATTATTAAAATCAGTCATTGCCTACTCCTTTTTCTTTTATATATGTCATTGTACTTTTTGATACAAAATAACATCAAATACATTATGAGGGTGTATAATTTCCTCAACTATTTGCCATTTGGTTTCGTCTACTTTCTGCTTTGGATAATTAAAAAGAGACTTTAACCCATTACCATAACGCATAGCAATTAGCACATCTTTATTAGTCAAATCATACAATTGATCTAATATGGCATATTTATTGCTGACAGTTGAACTAAATATAATATGACTAATCTGTTTCATAACTGTTAGGTCCCCTACTGTCTTCTTCTCAATTTGAATCGATAAATGTCTTCCTAATCTATTTACTACATATCTTCCCAAGTGAATCGCTTCATCATCAATATCAATCCCAAAAACTTCTGCGCCTGTTCGTTCCGCAACCATTAATAATGTTAAAGGGAAAGCCCCACAACCTACCATGAGGACTTTCGACTGACTGTTAATTTGAAAATCCCCAAATTCCTTTTCAATGCAGTCCTCTATGTTACGAAAATAATCCGTTATTTTCTCGTTTTCTAATCCCAATACTAAAGCTCGATATTTTTCTACGATTTGGATACAAACAGAAGAGTTATTTCTGAGATTTTCGATTAATGCTATTATTTCAATCGATTGCTTTATATAATTCCAATGTTTTTCATTGTCACGATTTGTAATAAAAGAAGAATAATTATCGATTAACTCACACAACTCAACATACTCAACTTTTAGATGATTATTGTTTTGGTTGATTATTAACTTAAATTTCTTATCAAAGTAATGTAATTTCTTTAAAAACAAATCTATATCCTTCACTTACCCCACTCCTATGTTTGAGGATTAAAGTTAAATATATGCCGTTTCTTTTCATACTATTTCATCGCTTCCTTAGATATGTTTCCTTTCACAATAAAAACGAGCAATAAATATTGCCGCTTCGGTAGTAGTAAAACTAGTGGTTTATATATATCTAGTGGAGGTTGCTAAAACACAGTCTATTTTGAAAGCATCCATGAAATTAGGTGCTATATCAAAAATGGCAAAAGCATTTGCATTTACTTATTCACAGGGATATAGAGGGGTTTTTTAACGAATTGTGGAAAAAAAGTAGTAGAAAAGGCTATGGTTGTGCTACAAATTGAAGGTAACTAGAATGTTTAATAAAGATAAAAAATGCAATTCAAGTTCAACTTGAATTGCATTTTTTCACGATTGGATGAGGCAATGTGCTCAAGACTACAAAATGCTCGTAGCTTCACAAGCAAGCCTAATCACATCATCCAACTTTTTGAAAGAGTTTTTGGAATAGTACTAGTACCTGACTTTAAATTAGTAATCGTTTAGATTAAATTTACTAACTCTAGTGAACGTTTTAATATTTTCGCCATTTGTGCACGTGTTAAATAACTTTGCGGGTTTAAATAGCCATTAGACCCTGTCATAATGTCTAGTGCTTGCAATTCTGATACTGCTTGCTTTGCGTAATCAAATACTTTATTAGCATCTTTGTACGTTAAAGCATTTTTATCCACTGTTACTTTATAGCCTTTGTATTCAAGCATACGCAAAATAATTGCGGCTGCTTGCTGACGTGTAATATTTGCATTTGGGTTAAAAGTTGTGGCATTGACACCTGTTACAATACCGACCTCTGCAAGTGCTTGTACCTCTTTTTCATACCACTGACCTTTAACATCCTTAAACCCAGTTGCTTTATCGGATGAAATATTTAAAGCACGAGCTATCATCACTGCAAATTGCGCACGCGTGATATTTCTATTTGGACTAAATGTTGTGGCTGTTGTTCCTTTTGTAATGCCAGCAGCATATAAAGCTAAAATTTCATCCTTACTGAAGACATTATCGATATCCTTAAAAGGATTTTGAAGATTTGTATTCGTATTATTTGTATCTTCTTCTACGATTTTTGTTTCTTCCTCTTCAGCGGACACATTAAACGTAAAGAATAATGTGTATGCACCATAACCTAAGCTCCCTGAATCGACAAATATTTTCGTTACTCCATTTTGATCTTGAACTAATGGTAAACGGACTACACGTACTTGATCCAATTTTTCGCCTGTAGAACTAATGATCTCGATATCTTGTTGCTTACCGTCTGCATCAATATAAGCAAGTGTTTCGAAGCCATACGCCTTACCGATTAGTGTCATCTCGATATAACGTTTATCGTCAATCGTCACTAATTCCGCTTTCGTGAAGTATGGTGCTAAATAGTTTGTAATAAAATCAGGGATTTTACCATTTGGATCAGCTTCCATTTTATACGTGATTGGCTGACGAGTAATCTTTTCATTTGTCATTGTCTTTGTTGCAGTTACATTTGAAATAAATGTCTTATTAGCCGCTACTGCTTCAAAAACAAGGTTATCAAGTGTTTCAATTTCAAATGAAAGTGTAGCTGTTTTTTCATTTGCTATAGGCACTAAAGATGCTGCTTTATTTGACCATTTTGCAATTTCTTTACCATTCTGTTTCACAATAAAATCTTTCAAATTATTTCCAGTATTCAATGTGAGTGTCACTTTATATTTGTTATCTTCAAATACTGTACTTGCTTTTTGTAGGAATGCCGTTATTTCTTTTACATTCTGTAGAAGCTCAAATTTAACTGCTCCTTCTTGGATAAAGTTCCCTACAGTTTGGTCTATCTTTGTTTCTTTTTTAGGTAAATCTTTATTCATTGGTGGAGTATCAATTGGGCCACTTGTAATTGGGAAGGTTGTACTATCACTTATCTTTGAAAGGGAACCTTCATTGAATTGTAAAAAGATATTATAGTTATGATGATATTTTATATCCTCAATATCTACTTTTACCCATGCATCATAACGATCCGCTAAATTTGGTAATGTAAATTGAACGACTCGTACATCATTGGTGTCGCTTATCGTAGTAGGTGTTGAACCATTCACAGTAAACCCAGTAATCCATGAACTATTTTTTAATGTTAATTGAACTTGATAGGAAGAACCACTTTTCACGACATACGCTGGTTTAATTACATACTGGTCCATCATTGAAGTACCAGAACCTGATCCCTTTATAAACGTATAATCCACTGTATACAGCCCATTAGTTGATTGTGTAGAACCACCACTCGTTACCCCACCTGTAACCGGCACTGTTGCATTATTAAGTTTTGAAGCTGAAGCTTCATCTCTCACTGTAGCTGTTACATTTGCAGTTATTAATTTATCAGTCGTTACCGCTTCAAAAACAAGGTTATCTAGAGTGTCAGCTTCAAATGATAATGTTGCTGTGTTTGACATTACAACAGGTACCACTGATGCTACTTTGTTGGACCATTTTGCAATCTCTTTTTCATTTTGTTTTACAGTGAATTCCTGTAATTTATTTTGTGTATTTAACGAAAGAGTAACTTTGTATTTGTTATCTTCAAATACTGTATTTGATGTTTGTAAGAATGTCGTTATTTCTCTTTCATGTTGTGGAAATTCAAATTGAACTACTCCTTCTTGCTTAAAGTTTGCTGTAGTTCCTTCAACCATTGTGTCTTTATTAGCTGAACCATCTGTTGTGTCGCTATTAGTTGATTGTCCAACGTCCTCAGTGTTAGAATTGTGATTGCCATCGGTATTTGAATTTTTATTGTTCTCGCCAGAACCTGATTCACTGCCGTTGGTATTTCCTTTTGCATTATCTTTATTTTGCTCTAATGTTTCTGGTTGCTTCTGTGCTTCTTCACAAACGCGGTTAGTCTCCGTAACATTCGAGAGTACTAGGTAAACAATATATTTTTTATCTCTGTAATTGAAAGCTGGAACGTCAACATGAACCCACGCCTCGATTGATTCATCGTGTCGGTCGATGACGAATGTGTATGTTTCATTACCCACCTTGTCATTCGTTCTTTTAATAGATTCTTTTAATTCGCCACCTGACTTCACTTTAAAACCTTTATACCATTCTACGAAGTTTTTCGGCACCGTAATCGCTACCGTATATTGACCATCTTTTTGTTGTTGGATTGTAACGTCCTTTTTAATATAGCTATTCATTACTGAATCTTTTGTTTGAGATTCATCGCGAACATTAAGACTTGCTGAATAGTCAATTGTACAGCTAGCATCGGTACTCTCCTCCGCCCTTACTTCCATGCCAAAGCCCGGTAATATGGCACCTAGCATCAGCACTACCATAGCTACTTGTTGTAAAAATTTCTTCATTACTCTGACCTCCTGAATATTTAATTATTTAAATCGCAAGGAATCCAGAATTTTCAATTACTATACCTCTTCTAAAGTTTCTACCTCCTTTTTATAATTAAAGCTTTTACTAGTACTATCCCTAAACTCAAAATGAATATCATTTTCAATTAACGACAAAGAAAACATCTATTAATAACATGGATGTTTTAAAGTATATAATTCTCTTTAATTGATAATGATTCTCATTCTAATTTAATTATATCCCTCTCATTATTCTTGTCAAGAAAGTTAGAATATTTCGTGAGACATGCTTTAGTGTCAATACTCTTGAAAAGTAAGGTCAATTTTGACTTGGAAAGCCAATAAATTGCACCAAGACGCTAGTATTCTATTAAACTTTAAATTTGTATGGTTATTTTAAAGAACAATACCGCAATAACGTACTATATGTATTTTAGTATATATGATTATATGAGGATATCTTGAAAGGAGTGGTCCTCTTGAACATTACATCTTTTGTCTTTTACTGTTTCATTGTTACATTTACACCAGGGCCAACTAATATTGTCATATTATCTACAGTGCATAATTCTGGGACAAAAAAAGCAATGGAATATACTTATGGAGCAACGATTGCATTTGGTTTCTTACTTGCTATTTCTGCAATGTTAAATACGCTACTGGCAACGATTATTCCAAAAATTTTAATTGTTATGCAGATTATTGGAAGCTTTTATATGTTGTATCTTGCTTATCAAGTTTATACAATGGATTCATCAAAAGCTAATGTAAATAACACTGGTTCCTTTATGTCAGGGTTCCTTACGCAGTTTTCAAATCCTAAGGTAGTGCTATTTACAATGACTGTTATTCCTACCTATATTATGCCCTATTATGTTTCAATACCTGCTGTTACAGTAGGTGTTCTCACGATAACTGTTATTGGATTTTTAGCATTTATTACATGGGTACTTTTCGGTACAATCTTTAAGGAGTTTTTACAGAAGCATAAAAAGATAGTTAACCTATTGATGGCATTATTTTTACTTTATGCTGCAATCATGATATGGATATAGGTAAGCTATTTGAGAGGTGAAATAGATGGATAAATTTATCTATAAAAAATCGGCAGGTATTACCGCATTATCAGCAAGTATGACTGACTTTTCATATAAAAAGCACTCTCACAAAGAGTATGCAATCGGTGTTACATTACGTGGTATTCAACACTATAACTTAGAGGGCAGTTTACAATTGTCTTACCAAAACGGCATTATGATTTTTAATCCTGAACAGGTTCATGATGGAATGGCACATGACAAAACAGGTCTCGATTATGTAATGCTTTATATTGAGCCGGAATTGCTTTTAGAGGTTATTGATAAAAAAGATTTCGTTCGTTTCTCAAACCCTATTGTTTATGATTATAGACTTCAATATAAAATAATAAGTCTTGCTAATGCAATTTTAAATGATCAAGATGAGGCATTGTGTAGTGAATTACTATTATCCCTCACAGATAACCTTGTTGAGACTGATTTTTCTACAGACTGTAAGAAAGATGACACTCTAATTAATAAAGCAAAGGATATGCTTCATACCAACTTAGAAAAAATACCTAAACTTGATGAAATATGTAAAGAACTTGAATTATCGAAATTTACGTTTATTCGATCTTTCAAGGCTCAAACTGGCATTTCACCATACCAATATTTTCTTAACTGCAAGATAGAACGTGCAAAGCAGCTAATCGAACAAAAAAGAGATATTTATTCAGTTGTCGCTGAATGTGGTTTTGTTGATTTAACCCATCTGAATAAACATTTTAAAGGTGTTTTTGGAACAACAGCGTTTGAGTATTTTTCATATGTAAATTGAACGTATTATCTATCTTATTAAGTATTTCGGATGTCTCCGTTTTTAATTACTCGATGCATTAGGTGGGAGATAATTTTCAGCATAAAAAAGAAAGGTGTTGAGTTCATGGAATTTGATACAAAAATTAAAATTGTTTTAAAAGATGACCTTGAAATGTGGCAAAAATTGAACGTAACAGCATTCCTAATGAGTGGAATTGCGGGCACTCAAAACATTATTGGACAACCCTATTTAGATAAGGATAATGCTCAATATTTACCTATGTCACAGCAACCAGTTATGATCCATTCTTCTACTGGTGAACGTTTGAATGAGCTTTTACAAAAGGCTCTAACAAAAGATGTCGTTATTACAATTTACACTGAAGAATTGTTTAATACATATAATGACGAGGATAATCGTGCAATGGTCGCAAAATTCAAGACGAATGAACTAAATCTTGTTGGAGTCGGAATACGAGGCAAGAAAAATCATGTAGATAAATTACTAAAAGGCTATGATTTGCATAAATAAAAGAAACTAGGTCTCAGTGACTCGGAAGATAAAGTTTTTTATTTCGATATGATTAGAGCCGCATGTGACAAAGAAAATGCAATTGTATGGGTATGAAATAAAACGGTAGCCAATGCATTTTTCCACTGGCAACCGTTTATATTTAAATCAGCTATTTTCTATTTAAATATATAGCAACTATTAAAACAATCATTGATAAAAAGTTTAAAATCGGAACCATCTGATTCAACGCCTCTACTTTTTAACAATCAGTTAGTCTATTTTAAAGACAATTTTGACTTAACTGTTTCTCTTAGTATTAATTTAACGGAATTGCTAATACATCTTGGTTTGCGTTAGGAATTGGTTGAGGATAGAAAACAACGCTTTCTCCAGTAGATTGATTTATATACTTTTCTGCATCTTTGTATTGTTGTCTTAATCGTTTTTCAAATTCTTGTAGTGTCATATCTTGGACGCTATTTAAAAATTTTTCTTTGTTTTTTTCTGGAATATACATTCTTACCCCATATTCATTACTTAAGTTTTCTAATATTTTTTTGTAAGGTATGAGTAATAGGTCAGGATCGTTGTCATATGTTGACTCAGCACGATAATGAGTAGTTGAACAAAAAACAGAAACCATTAGACAAATTAGTGTGATATTTATACCTTTCCTCATTCGTTTCCTCTCCCTTATTTTATCTGTCAAAATTCGCAACTTAAAATATAATAGATTTGTTTTAACTAAATACTTCAATTAATTTGCATAAAAAGTATGTGATGCAGTTAAAGAAAGTGCAAGTGCAACTCCGTAAGCATTTTCAGGATGACCTCTTAGATAGACTGTACAACTTTTTGAATCACTGCTTAATTTATGTGAGGCATGATCAACTTTCCAATGATAGTCTGTATAATCAGATGGCCAAGTTGTACCATATGATTTTATACTTTGGTATGTGTAAGTGCCTGGATTACCTGTTGCACTAAAAATTTTGGAGTTCAAGTACATTGAAGAATTATAACGTAAGGCTACTTGTTGTGTAATATCTTCACTTATAGATAATGTCGAAATTAAATAGTTGCTATTTGAGTTCACATCCTGATAAGAATCTCCTAAAAACTTTTTATACTGTTCTCTTAATATATTTTCTAATTCCTCTGGACTCATATCTCTTACATTGTTATAAAACTGGTCCATCTTTTCAGGATTAATATAAAATTCTACTGCAAATTCATCAGTCAGTTTATCCATTACTTCCTGATATGGAGTAATAAACTTTTCAAGTTTTCCATCTTCACTCGCAGAAACATAGGTGATTAATGATAAGGAAATGCTTATACATAAAAAAGACGTAAACAATAACTTTACAATTTTTATCATAGTATTCCCCCTATTATTAACCTAAATTAAAACATGAATTATCTAGTTTTTAACTTAAATATCTTACGCAAATTCTTGAATAAGTTATGATTTTTACCTACTTCTAAATTATGTTATATAGCTAAATACAGGGATATCCCACCTCATATTCTTGCTACATAAAAAAGCTGCATAATGCAGCTTTCTTAATTTATATTATTTTTTTCTGTATGTGTAATAGATTCGCCTTCAACATCTATATTCGGAAGAATCCTATCTAACCACTTAGGAATATACCACGCAGTTTTCCCCATGAGAGACATGACAGCAGGAACTATGGTCATTCTTACTATAAATGCATCGAAGAATACTCCAAAAGCGAGAGCCATTCCTATTGATTTAATCATCGCATCGGGGTTCATCATAAATCCGAAAAATACTGCCATCATGATTAGCGCTGCAGCAGTTACTACTCCGCCGCTATCTCTCATACCATATAAGATAGCTTTACGACTATCTCCAGTATGGATATAAATTTCTCTCATTTTACTAACTAAGAATATTTCGTAGTCCATCGCTAATCCGAATAATATTCCAATTGTAATAACAGGTAAAAATGCTAGTATTGGAGATTGTGCTGGGAAGCCAAAGAAATTGACGAAATGTCCGTCCTGCACAACGAATACCATAAATCCTAATGTTGCTCCTAAAGAAAGCAAGAAACCTAAAACAGCTTTTAACGGTACTAATAGTGATCTAAAGACCATTACTAAAAGTATATAGGCAAGCCCGACTATCAAGGATGCAAACAATGGTAGTGCATCATTCAATTGTTGTGATATATCAATGTTCATGGCCGTTGTTCCAGTTACCATTAGTTCAATACCATGTTCTTTTGTGGTTTCTTTAGATTTTTCTCTTATAAGATTTACCAAATCCTTTGTCTTTAAATCATCTGGTCCAGACTGTGGTGTAATTTGTATCATAAAGATTTTACCTGAAGGGCCTGGAATTGGCGGTGAAACAGTTTTTACATCTTTTAATTCACTTAATTCTTGAACTATCTCACCTGCAGCTAGTTGTGTTTCCTCTGTTAATTCATCTACTTTTGCGGCAACAATTAATTGTGCATTAAAGCCTTCTCCGTACGCTTCGGTAAGTAAATCATACGCTCTTCTTTCCGTCATCTCTGTTGATTTAGCTGTCCCATCAGATGGCAGACCTAAATTCATATGGAAGAATGGAATTGTAAGAATGGCAAGGAATGCAATAGCTAATAACGATACAACGACAGGGTGTTTAGTAACTAATCTCCCCCACAAGTCCGCTTTCGTTCCATCCTTTTTCTTGCTATTACCAGCAATCTTTTTCGATAATAAATTTTTCTTCGCAGGTGACAAACGATGGCCTACCATACCTAAAATTGCCGGTAAAGTGATAATTGAAATAAGAACTGCTACAAATATACTTATAGCCGCTGAAACACCCATAAGCGTTAAGAATGGTATTTGGGCTACTGATAAACCTAAAAGGCCAATAATAACAGTTAACCCCGCAAATACAACAGCACTTCCAGATGTTCCGATGGCTATTGCGATTGAATCGTTAATGCTATTACCCTTTGCTAATTCTATTTTAAATCGCGTAATAATAAATAGTGAGTAGTCAATCCCTACCGCTAAACCTAGCATTGCTGCTAGAATTATTGAAATAGAATTTAAATCAATAAAATAAGCACCAAACATAATTCCTAGTAAACTAATACCTAAACCTAATACCGCTATAAGAATTGGTAGGCCTGCTGCAATAAATGATCCAAATGTTATTGCTAACACGATAAAGGCAACTACTACTCCGATAACTTCATAAATCCCTTCAAACTCTATGTCAGAAAAAGCTATATCTCCTCCTTTTATTTCTGTTTGAATACCTGCATTTCTTGTAATTTTAATACTATCTAAAATATGTTCTTTCGACTTCTCTGAAACTTTATCTGCTTCTACTGCAAACGTTACTTGTGCGTAACCAATCGTTTTATCTTCATTTAAATTGTTGAGTTCTATCGGTGATAGAACATTTGCTACGTTGGAATCTTCACTTATCTCGTTAAGAACCGCCATAATATCGCTTTGCGAATCTTCTGATTCTAGCGTTTCTTTGTCTGGTGCCTTAAATACGATGTTTAGTGAAGATTGTTTGGCAGCACCTGCAAATTCCTCTTTAATCAGTTCAGCTGCTTTGTCAGCTGGCGTATTCGGAATAGTAAGCTCTCCTTTAAATGATGGTTTAAAATACAATACTAAGGCTACTAGTATAATCAGTATCCCTAAAGTACTAAAAAGAACAGATTTTTTATGTGTCGTCGACCAATTTGCTAATTTATAAAGATACTTTGCTATTGTAATCTCCTCCTGTTGAATGTGCTAAAATACGTAAAATTACTATAATGAACAACCGTGAACATATGTTCATTTTTGTTCTAAAAAAATACCCACATTAGTAAATGTGAGACATTTCTTTAAATCGTCTTTCAATACTGTGAAATGATAAAAATATTAACTGGTCAATGAGCATACCAATTTTTTCACCATTTTCTTGTGTCTTCAAAATGGTATATATTCCTTCTATAAAGTTTGCTGAAAGGACATAGAAAATAAATGGTTCTTTCACAACGCTTTTATCTTCAAAACGAGAGAATGTTTCTTTTTGAAGAATTTTATGTAGTACATCAACTAGTTCGTCCTTAAAATACTCATATTTAGAACCTTTACTTTTACCAAAAAGTATTAATAGTTCTTTACTGTGCCCTTTGAAAATGTCTAAAATCTTATTTTTAATTTCAATCAATTTATCATCCGGGTTAACTTCAGTCATTATGATTTTATTAATGGCAGCAAACAAATCATTATAGACGGGGTCTACTATCGAATTAAATAAATCCTCCTTGTTTTTAAAATATTTGTATACTGTACCTAATGCAATATCAGCGTTACTAGCTATATTTCTAATGGATGCACTTGAATAACCCTTTTCTTTAAATTCATCCAATGCAGCTAATAAGATTCGATTTTTTATTTCCTCTTTTAAATATTGCATACGTGAACCTCCGTTCATTTTAGGACTTTTTTAGCTTATCATGCGAAAATCTATTTGTAAATTATTTTAATTATTTTTTTCAGTATACTACACAAGCACGCAATTGCACTTCTTTCTCCTATCCAAAATGCCTCCCATACCAATAATTATGTAAATGCTAATCATAAACGAAATTTTTCAATTTCAACTACAATTAATGAAGCTTTATGAGAAGTGCAAATTCTTAACATGTAAAAAATAGCCTGCTTGAAAGCTTGATTTTATTAAACTCTTAATATCATAAATTTACAAAACAACTCAATGAAACCATATTTTAATAATTGATATCGTTTACTAAAGTAATAGATAATAAAGTGGATAAAATCTATTACAAAGGAAGAAAGTAATGAAGAATCCATTAAAAAAATATTTGATAATACCAGCTTTGCTCACTACATTATTAGCTACTCCATTTAGTGCTAACGCCTCAGAGAATGATATACATATGTCATATTTATATAGCGGAAATACTAGCTCTTTCATAAAAAATATAGATATGACTCAAGGTGCGTTAAATACGGCGACACCTAGCTTTTTTGATTTAAATGCAGATGGTAGTTTGAGTGCTACGATTGATAAAAGTTTAGTCGATGCATTACATAATAGAGGATTAAAAGTTGTGCCATTCATTTCTAATCATTGGGACCGTAAATTGGCACAAACCGCAATGACAAATCGAGAAACATTGTCTACTCAAATCGTCAATTCTGTTTTAAAAAATAATTTAGATGGCGTCGATATTGATATAGAAAATTTAAACTATACAAATAAAGAAGAGTTTACAGATTTCATCCGATTATTACGTGAAAAAATGCCTAATAATAAAACAATATCCATTGCAGTAGCTGCAAATCCATATGGGTGGACAACTGGGTGGCATGGTTCTTATGATTACATGAAACTAAGTGAGTATAGCGATTATTTAATGGTGATGGCGTATGATGAAAGCTATAATGGTGGTTCAGTTGGTCCTGTCGCAAGTTTATCATTTGTTGAAAATTCGATTAAATATTTATTAGATAAAGGGATTAATCCCAATAAAATAGTATTAGGCCTCCCTTTTTATGGACGAATTTGGAAGGATGATGAGGAAATAGGAGGCGACGGCATTGCTAATAATGCAGTAAAATCTATTGTGAATAGCCATAATGGAAAATTTCTTTTTGATAATACTTCAAAATCAGCATTTGCCAAATTTACAGTAAAAAGCAGTGACTCTCCTACTTATATCGATGGTAAAAAGCTTGTACCAGGAAATTACACGATTTGGTACGAAAATGATTTATCTTTAAAATATAAGTTAAGACTTGTAGAGAAATATCATTTAAGAGGAACAGGTAGCTGGGAGTTACCTCAAGCGGATAATGGTATTTGGAAATTTTATTCTTCTTGGGCGAATGGGGAACATAACTTTATAGATACCGAAAACCATTGGGCAGAACAGGATATTATGGCTCTTTACCAAAAAGGTTGGATTAGCGGCAAAAACGAATACACTTACGATCCAAATGGTAATTTAACAAGAGCTCAGGCTACTGCTATCCTTATTAGTGCCATCGGTTTAGACAAAACAAACGAAACTGTACCTAATTATTTTAAGGATGTGCCAGCAAATCATTGGGCAAAACGTGCTATTGAAATTGCCTATAAGTATCATATTGTGAATGGAACAAATGAGAACATTTTCGATCCAAATGCCAATATCACAAGAGCACAATTAGCAGGTATATTATCAAGAGTGTTAAATTATCCATTGCCTACAGATGAGTCCAGTTTTTATGATGTTCCAAAAGATTTTTGGGCATATGCAGATATTTTAAAATTAAGTAGTAAAGGGATTATTCAAGGAAAAGAAGATGGAGGATTTTATCCATTTGATCATGTCACGAGAGGTCAAATGGCAGCGATGGTAAACCGGGCAAGTGCAGATTTAGAAAAGTATGCAGTAAAAAAATAAATTCCTTCACAATAGTTGATAATAACTCAACTAGTTTAAATAAAATGCTCTTCACCAAAAAAGAGGCAGTTAGTAAACGATTCAATCCAAAACCTTCAAACTAATCTGTATATAAAAGACAAGAATTTGTACTTGATGGTTTCTTACATCATAACTTGTTTATAATGTTGCACATTTTATCAAAATGTACATTACTAAATTCAATTTTAATAGTGTACATTTTTTTATTTTGTTTAACATTGCTACTAGGGTTTATTAAAATGTGTAACATTTACAATTCCAAAGTTACCACTATTACAATCCACTGACTAATGGCATTAAAAAAATTTCATAAAACGAACTTGCTGTGTATTTTTATCACATCGACTCCCACCTTTTATTTCCGAAACTGAGCACCATCTAAAATTCCTCTCATATTCTATAATTAGACCTATTTTGAGGGGGAAAAATTATGGGGATTGAATTAACTGCTCTCCATTGGATTTATGTTGTGTTTATTGTCTTAATCATTGGTTTTATGGTTAAACGTCGAGATACCACCCTCATTTGTATTCTTGGCATATTCCTACTTGCGATTGTCGCTACTGGTGATATCACTTCATCAATAAGTGGTGTTTTTAATAGCTTTATTTATGCTATTACAGAGCTGTTATCCACCATCCTAATTATTTCCATCATTGTCGCAATGAGTCGTGTGTTAATGACTTCTGGTATTAATGAAGTCATGGTTGCGCCATTTACAAAAATTATTAAAACACCGACACTTGCCTATTGGACAATTGGTATTTTAATGATGATTATTTCTTGGTTTTTCTGGCCCTCTCCTGCCGTTGCACTCTTAGGAGCTGTGCTTTTACCAGTCGCTATTCGTGCAGGCTTACCTGCTTTAGGTGTAGCGATGGCAATGAATTTATTTGGTCACGGCATTGCACTATCTAGTGATTTTGTTATTCAAGGGGCTCCGAAGCTAACTGCTGATGCTGCGGGAATTCCAGTTGGCGACGTTGTATCAGCAAGCATTCCTCTAGTCATTACGATGGGGCTTGTGACAACGATTGTTGCTTTTTACTTATTAAAACGTGATATGAAGCGTGGGAAACTTCATTTTAAGACAGCGCACGAAGCAACAGATGGGATCGAGCAAGTGAAAGATGAACATTTGCTAACAAAGGGTCAAAAACGATTTTTTGCCATTCTAATTCCCATCACCTTCTTACTCGATGTTATTGCAATGTCCGTTTTGAAACTACAAGGCGGTGATGCCACTGCCCTTATCGGAGGAACAGCTGTCTTTATTTTATTAATCCTCTGTCTAGTGGCACACAAAAAACAAGGATTTGAGAAATCGACCAGTTACTTAATTCAAGGATTCCAATTTGGATTTAAAGTATTTGGACCTGTCATCCCTATCGCAGCCTTCTTCTACCTTGGTGACTCAGGATTTTCCAAAATTATCGGTGACTATCTCCCTTCCGCTTCACATGGAATTGTGAATGATCTAGGCGTCGGCTTAGCCGCTGTTGTACCCTTAACGAAAGAAATTGCGGTCATTACTCTTGCAATCGTAGGTGCCATTACTGGTTTAGACGGCTCTGGTTTCTCTGGCATTTCGTTAGCCGGTTCTGTAGGTAGTTTATTCGGCAATGCTATTGGCGGAGGTACTGCAACCCTAACTGCACTCGGGCAAATTACTGGCATTTGGGTTGGCGGGGGTACACTGTCACCAATGGAAGACATATGATAAAGGGGCTTCTAATGCAAGGTATCAATTTAAAGCAAAACGGAAAGAATTTGAAAAAAATAAAAAAACGGCTTGAAATGATCAAGCCGAAAATAAAAAGAGAGAGTTAATTTATTATGCTATTTTTTATATTTATTATACTAATTTATCTTTTAAAGCATCCGTCAAAGTTTGAGAAAAGTTTATACCTTGTTTTATACCTAAATCATTTAAATAGCTAGGTATAGTTAAAGTTTTTTTAACGGGTGTTAAATCTAAAGCTCTTTTATGTGCTTCTATATCAACGTCTACAAGTGTTACAATATCTTTTTCTTTTGGCGTGAAAGGAACTGTATTCGGTTTATTTATTGGTTCATTAGCAAAAGCTATGGCATTACCTATATAATCCCTTGCATATTCAATAGCTTCAGCAATAGTTTCCCCTTGTGTAATCCCGTCAATATCAGGAATTGTCACTAAGTGAAAGCCGTCTGCTGATAGGGGGGAAATAACCACAGGATAAACTACAACATTTTTCATTTTCTACCTTCTTTCGATTCTATTTTTATTAGGCTTGAAAACCAACTCTTTTACAGGTTGTGCTTTTTGATTAGCCCTTTTGCTAAATCTTCATTAACTTCTCTATGCCTTGGGATTTGTTCTTTCTTGCCTGTTGGTGACACCCATATATCATGTTTACCACCATGGGTTAAGAATTTCCACCCTTTAGCCGAGAAGCGTTTCTCTAACTCTCTCTTTTTCATTTTTTTATCCCTTTCCGCTATACGTGTATTATACGTATCAAAAAAAAGGAGTCAATGAATTTATACGTATTGTTTACGTATAACTAAAATTTTATGCAGCGATAATTTATTTATGTTCATCGCCATTTCACTATATGTAGCCGTTGTTATTGCTACGATTATGCTCATTTTTGTTTTGGATTTTGAAGGACAAACAAAAAACTATAAAGATAAGTATTTAGAGTAGAAAGATGAAAATAACGAGATGAAGAAAGATGTTACTAAACTAAGCTTTATCGTCTTATTACATAATCAGACGACATGCATGTTCATTGATTATTTTGCATAGTTTAAATAATTTTGTCTTTATATTCATTAAACATTTAATGAACAATACACTTTCATTATTCTTTACAAAATTGTTTATTTGCAAATACAATAAATTAAACTACTTGTTCTATTTTCAAACGAGGATGTTAAGATTTTAAGTTAATTTTTTGAGGTGAAAAAATGGAGATTATTAAAAAATACATATATTTTTTTTACTTTGCAACCTTATTTATAACTTTATCTATGTGGGATTATTTTAGAGATGGGAATTGGAATTTGCTTTATAACTTTTTCTATTCTATATGGGTCGTCATTGTTTTCATATTTTTAACGTCCCTATTTAGCTCCAAAAAACACACAAAAAAATAAAACTAATTTAACAATATTTGACATATTTTAATCACCATTTTATATTAACTTTGTATTCTACAAATAGAAAAGGGGAAAATATATGAAACATTTTATAACTAAAGTAATCGCATCTATACTTGTTTTTTCTTTAGTAATTTCAGCATTTTCACCAAAAATATATGCGAATACCATAGTAGAAAATTCAAAGATTGATGCACAGGAACTAAAAGATTTAACAGAAGCCTTAGAGTATGTATTTGAACAAGCGATGGTAAAAGATGAATTAGGACAAGTTATAGGCATAGACTTTAATAAAATAGAAGAAAAGTATGGTAATAGTCCTGATTTAGAAAAGGTTGAAAATGCCACTGGGAAGAAGAAGCATAAAGGCATAATAGCATACAACAATCCAGGATTGGACCGATGCATTGAAAGAAAAGTTAAAGATTTTTTCACTTCTGAAGATCTTATTCCTACAGTTGTTATTAGTTCAGTCATAGCTTATATAAAAGAGAAAGACTACAAATCTGCTGCGTTAAGATTACTAAGAGCTGGTATTAAAGGAAATGCTGTGGGTATTGCAGCATCTATGGGAGGGATTTTCTTTACTTGCCTCTACCAAGAACGTACATGGCCTTAAACTAGTAAAAAAATTAAAATAAAAAGCCCAGACTCATTGAAGTTCTGGGCTTATTTGTTGTACAGTATGCATTCCTATTCAGCACGTTAATAAATTGGTTTTAATATTCCAACAGGAAGCCAAGTACATTGCTGGTCATTTGCTTCTAAGTCTTCCTTTACACATAAAAACGCATTAATGGAATCACTCACTGAATAAACCATACTTCCTTTTGGCATTGCTTTTTTCGTTTTAGAACCTTCTAATGGATAGGTTTTCGCTTCAGAGTCTTCCGTTACTTCATAACGAACACCTGTTTTTTTAAATTTCGTGTCAAGAACTTTCATATCTGAACCAGGATAATGCTTTTCGCACTTCAAGCCATTTCCAGTGTCCTCGCAATATCTCAACATTTGATCTCCATTCATATCTGTGATGGACGTATCACGCCATTCTGTAAAGAGTTTGCCATATTCTCCGCTGTTACGATTGATATTGATATACGTTACATTTGCATAGAAAGATGCGCGAATTTTCATCGGTACCTCTTTAAAAACTACTAGATTTGTTGCTTGTACACGATATGGCCCCATTTGATAAAATGTTTTGCCATCATATTTTTCAATTTCATACGTTTTAAAATAATTATTACGCTTCACCACTAACGAATCAAATGTACCATCTTCATTTTTCTTATAAATCTTAATATCTTTCGTAAACGTCATTTTTCCCGTTTGGTCTTTATGCACCTCGGCTCCATCAAATCTAATAGCCTCTGATTTTGTTGGATTGACTATCGCTAAAATAAAAGTGGCTAACAAAACAATAAATAATTTTTTCATTATGCTCCTCCTCATCAATTTTGTAGTTAATTTCTTTACCTACTAATATCGTATTATTTTATCAATAGAATACAATAATGTCAAAAATATAACAAAATTAACTCGTTTTCCCACATTTTTTCGATGAACAATCTTAAAAAAAAATTTGAAAACCAATATCAATAATAGGCTTTAATAATATAAAATTGTTTATTTTTATATATACTTTTTCCAATTTTACCAATAAAATAGTTAATAAGGAGCGTGGATATATTCATGGATAATATATTTTTAATTGTATCAATGTTAAGTTTTTTAGCTGTTATAGTTTTTGCAATTATGGCTATTGTTCAATTTATTAAAAAGGATGTTTCAAAAGCTAAAAAGCAAATTAAGTTTACCGGAATATCAGTATCAGTAATGATTGTATCCTTTATTGGTTTTGGCATGACAGCAAATCCAGTAGAAACAACAGAAAAAGAAGATACACAAAAACAAGTAGAAACTGTAGCGAAAGTGGAAGAAACGCCAGAAGAAAAAGCTGCACTTGAGGCGAAGGAGGCAGAAGAAAAAGCGTTAGCAGAACAAAAAGCAAAAGAGAAAGCAGAAGCACAAGCTAAAGCAGATGCAGAGGCCAAAGCTAAAGCAGAAGCTAAGGCAAAAGAGGAAAGTGTCCCACGAGAGCATAAGTCGGCATTAAAAAAAGCAGAGTCCTATGCTAAAACGATGCATATGTCAAAGGCAGGGATTTACGATCAATTAACATCGGAATATGGGGAGAATTTCCCGGCGGATGCTGCTCAATACGCTATAAATAATATTGTATTTGATTGGAAAGAAAATGCATTGAAAAAAGCAAAATCATACGCAGATATGATGAATATGTCAAATTCGGCTATCTACGATCAATTAATATCAGAATACGGGGAAAAATTCACTAAAGAAGAAGCTCAATATGCTATTGATAATTTAGAATAAGCACAACCGCATTTAACTGTGTAAGACACAATACGAGTCACTCACCCGAGTGGCTTTTTGTAATAAGGAAATGAATCATTGAGATATATTACTAGATTAATTGGACTTATTTTAGTCTTCGTCGGCAATTTATTCATGAGCATAACCGATAGTGACATAACCACGAATATCACATTAAAGACATTTGGGTTTATTTATTTTATAATCGGATTAAAAATTTTATTTTCTAACATAAACTTATTAAAGAAAAGTAATAACCAAGATGACGATTAAGCTATCTTGGTTATTTTAAAGTAACTCCTAAAGTTATAAAGAGAGCTTCATTTATCTCCGACTTGCTTTAATAAATTATCAGGTAGCCAAACATCGTAGCCTTTTCCTGTTGCAAGGACTAATACATAACCGTTAATTATCGGGCCATTTGTGACAAAAATGGTCCCCTTTTCATACATAATATCTGGTTTAGCTTCTTTTAATGGAGCGTGTTTCCCTATTGTATTTTCCATTAGCTCATAACGCATCTCTTCTCTTACTATCGTGTCAGCGATTTTAAGATCTGTACCTAGATAACGTCTACAGGGATCGTAAGTCCCATCATTCTCGCCATCGCAATACTCCAGTATTTGTCCATTTACGCTATCCTTGAAAACAATACTCCAGGTAGGCTCTTTTCTAAAGTACCTTCCATAATTTCCATTCTCACGATTAATATTAATATACGTTGGATTTTGATAGAAGGATGTACGAATTTTTAATGGGACTTCTTTGAACACGACTAAATCTGTTGCTTGTACCCGATATTGCCCCATCTGATAAAATGTTTTACCATCATATTTTTCTATATCATATGTTCTAAAGAAGTTATTTCGCTTTACTACTAATGAATCAAATGTGCCGTTTGGATTTTTCTTATATACCTTGATGTCCTTTGTAAAAGTCATTTTCCCTGTTTGACCTTTGACAACTTCTGCTCCATCATGCATTACTTTTGCTTCTGATGTTGTCGGGTGAAATACTGCTACTGCTAATACAGCTAACAACACCATAATTATTTTTTTCATTATTCTCCTCCTTCACAGCTTTATGTTAATTTCTTCATATACTAATATTGTAATATTTTATCAATAGCAATGCAGAATGTCAAAAAAATAACAAAAATAACGTGTTTTTCCACAATATATTTTCATCCAATTACCCTTCTCGTCAATTTTCTAAACGCTATTTCACGTTGTACTATTTGTAGAAGACTACAGAAGAAATAGTATTAACCTATACCTTTCATTGACACAATGATTATTTTAAGTTACTATTTCCTCATTAAACGTGAGAGGTTGAGGACGATGATACGTCGTTTAAGAAAACTTAAAAACGTCGCTGTGCGATTAAGCTTCTAGGTAGATAAATTAAAACTAATTACTTAGAAGCGAGGTACGCATAATGAACAATCAACAATATAATCATTGGTCAGAAATTAAATATATTAAGGATTTAGTGACAAATCCGCTCATTGAAGTTGGAGACTATTCATACTACTCGGGTTATTATGGAAATCAAAATTTTGAGGACGGGTGTGTCAGATACCTTTGGGGTGACAATAAATCTCGTGAGTTATTTAATCCTATTAATGATTTTGGTTGGCATTTAGATAAACTGATTATCGGAAACTACGTTTGTATTGCAAGTGGTGTCATCATTTTAATGGGTGGTAATCATAATCACCATTCAGAATGGATAACAGTGTATCCTTTTACGGAACAAATAGAACGTTCTTATGAGCCAAAAGGAGATACGGTTATTAAAAGTGATGCCTGGATTGGAATGAATGCAATGATAATGCCTGGGGTTACTATCGGTGAGGGTGCGATTATTGCTGCAGGATCTGTTGTATTAAAAGATGTTCCGCCTTATACGATTGTCGGAGGAAATCCAGCTAAAGCAATACGAAAACGTTTTTCAGATTTAGAAATAGATAAATTATTAGAAATGCGTTGGTTTGATTGGGAACGAGAGAAAATTGAAAAGGCTATTCCTTTGTTATCAAATGGTTCCATCGATCAATTGTATGATTTTTATTTAAAGGAAATAAAAAAATAATAACTACTGAAACTACATCTAATTTGGATGTAGTTTTTTTATTGATATGTATTTTTTTCTATTAGTATTGTAAAGCATCATTTTCAGTGCTTTATATCCATGCTTTCTCACATGTTAGTCCAATTATTTCACCTAACTTAAAGCTTGTACCACAACTTATTAGACTGCGCTATTTCGCGCAATCGTCTTTATAAACCGTAATGCCACCAACTGTTAAGTCCTTTAGCGTTACCTGTCTGCCATATTCCCGTGACAGAATACTTTCAATGATTGGCAACAACTTTCGTACCTTTTCTTCTGTCATTTTTACAGCCTTCATACGCACACTCCTTTTTTATCAGAATATGTCGAATAGGCTTGTCACTTTCGTTAAGCCAAATTTCAAATTGGATAAATGCCAAGCGCTCCTTCTTTCTTAATCAATTCAGGCTGTTTCTCCACAACATACAATTTCTCCGATGTAGTTACTGCCAGACAATATTGGATACCAACTAAATCCAATTTACTATCTCCATTTGATCCACTTTCTGTTAAAATGATTTTAGAAAGGAAGTGATTAAAAATAACGACAGTGGAAAAGGAGAAATTGTCTGTCGGTTTAACACAATTTATTGATTTTACAGTTAGGCAAACAATGTTAGCAAAGATGAACAAAATTACTGAAATTAAAAATCAAGGGGATTATCATCCAGTAAAAGATCATTGGAAACAATTAAGAGAACGAATTAAATTATGCTATGAGAAAAATCAATCTCTTGAAAATTTAGATTCGTTACTGTCTGAAGTTCATGAGAGAAAAATTAATTCCTATACCCAAGCAATAAAGGCATTTAAAAAATTTACTCGTAACAAGGAAATCGAATGGTTTGATCCACCTAAATCAATGTGGACATCTAATAATGGTTTAGTTGTTCGTTCGTCTCCCGAATTAGGTTTAGTTATTGACGGCATCCCTCACTTAATAAAATTGTTTTTTAAAGGGAACACTGAAAAAATTAATGAACGGAACATTCAACCAATCCTCACTTTAATGTCAGAAGCACAATGCAAGGACCCTACCCCATCAACTATTGTATATGCTGTGTTAAACGTTAAAACAGCTAAATTACATGTAGCTACTCAAACAAACCCAAAAATTCTTCAAGCACTTCAACTAGAAGCACAAACATACGAAAATATTTGGAGAAATTAAGCGTCTAATCCATTTCATTTTTTTAAACATATATAATTTGTGCACATTGCTCTCACTTCCCTTATTACACCCACTACCCAATTTTATAAAATGCAAAATCCAACCTTTTCTCGTGCTTGCTGAAGCTTGTGCAATTACCATACAACTGTTAATTAAAAGCTAGAGCCTGAACATATAACAGGCTCTTCCTGTCATCAAAATTCATATCCGCTACTTGAAATGATGAAATTTTTTCATCCAAATCCGAACACCATGTACATATAAAAGTATTATTTCTATAGATAGTAAAATATATAGAAGAAAGGAAGTTTAGAAGGAGTGAAATACTTATGAAATGCGTCATCTATGTTCGAGTCAGCACGGATGAACAGGCTAAACATGGGTTTTCAATTGCTGCGCAAATTGAAAAATTGGAAGCTTATTGTGTTTCACAAGGATGGGAGATTGTTGAGGAGCCCTACGTCGATGATGGGTATTCTGCTAAAGATTTAATTAGGCCACATTTTCAGGCTATGATTGAGCGCATTCAGCAAGGCGGTATTGATGTCCTTCTTGTATATAAGCTTGATCGCTTAACTCGCTCTGTCCCTGATCTTCATACAATTTTAGCTGAATTAGATCAATACGAATGTAAATTTAAATCCGCTACAGAAGTTTACGATACGACGAATGCGATGGGACGTTTATTTATTACACTTGTTGCTGCGATTGCACAGTGGGAGCGAGAAAATACAGCAGAGCGTGTGCGTTTTGGAATGGAAAAGAAAGTGAAATTAGGTCACTGGAAAGGTGGCACGCCCCCCCTCGGCTACCAAGTAGTAGATGGTGAATTAGTCATCGATGAAGCAGAGGCTCAAATTGTGAAGGATATATTTAAGTTAGCAAGATCGTTAGGGTTTTACTCCCTTGCCCGTCAATTAACTAATAAAGGAATCCCCACTCGAAAAGGCGGACAATGGCATGTCGATAGTGTTCGAGATATTGCCAATAATCCGACATATGCTGGTTATTTAATGTTTAGCTCTAATCCGAAAGACATAAAAAAGCCTCCTCGTGAACGGGTACTATTTGAAGGCAATCATGAACGCATTATAGATCGCGATGAGTTTTGGGAGCTACAAGATTTGTTAGAAAAACGTAGAACCTTAGGAGGGAAACGAGAATCGAGCAATTACTATTTTTCCTCGCTATTAAAATGTGCTCGATGTGGGCATGCGATGTCGGGTCACAAAGCTGGTAAGAAAAAAACATATCGATGTTCTGGAAAGAAAGCTGGAAAAGCTTGTACCAGTCATATGATTTTAGAAAGCAATTTAGTGCAATCCATCTTTGCAAAATGGGATGACTTAGTAGGTGGACATTTTCAAAGTAATGAAGGCGATGCTACATTTCCTATGGCACAACTCATCGCATTACAACAAGAATTATCCGTTGTTCAAAAACTTTCACACAAAAAGAAGACAATGTTTGAGCACGACGTTATCGGGATTGATGAGTTAATTCATGAAAGTGAAAAGCTTCGTAACAAAGAAAAAGAGATTCAAGCAAAGCTAAAAAAATTACAGCAGCAGGATCAGCGTCAACATGTTGAAATCCGGACTGTTATCCGCAATATTGATACACTCTGGTTGAATGCTGATGATAACGAACGTAAACAATTAATGACCACGATCTTTGAGCAAATTATCGTTGATACGAAGGATGATTATACGAGCAGTAAACAAGCAAGAGAAATTATCATTGTTGCAGCTAAATAATATGTCTTTTATTGGTGGCAGTACACTTATACCATGGGCGCTCATTCCCGCTGCTGCTATTTGTAACGTGAGTCCATTTGAGCTTGCACGGCGCAATTTATTGCCAGTAGCGATAGGACTTCTTGTAACAACCATTGTTGCGCTATTTTTAATTTAATATCATCGAGAACTAAATAAAAATTGAATATATGTTTTTAGACACAAGGCATCGAGAAGTTCAACTTGATGCCTTTTATTCTGTTAATTGGAGCGTTGGCTACGTTACTGTCAGTAGCCTGCACATTAAATCTACTAACGGAAATCAACAGCAATTCACCTTACATCATTCTCCGTAGTAAAAAATATTGATTTCATCTAAATCGCCTTGTTACATAACAAACAAATAATATTATCATATTCATATAATAATTTCATTAGCTTTTTACTGTACATCTGTTTAAAAATATATTATATTTTTTGATAATGTTCTCACATTGATAACATTTGATTTTTTCCATTGATACCATCTCTTTTCTTCAGATAGGGGGCTCGATTAATGCTTAATAAAGCGGAGGTTTTAATGCATCCTGTAAGAATGAAAATTTTACAGGCACTGATGCATAATACAGAAGAAGGTTTAAGTACGTTAGAGATGATTTCTTTAATTAAAGATGTACCGCAAGCTACTTTATATCGCCATATTCAAATATTAATGGATGAAAACATTATTCAAATTGTAAAAGAACGCAAAGTACGTTCTGTTACGGAAAAATTTTATGCTTTAAATGAGGGAGCAGCAAAAATAGATGCGGAGGAGTGGTCCAAGCTAACGAAAAAGCAAAAACTAAACTATATTTCCTACTATCAACTAGCATTACTGTCTCAATATCAAAATTATTTAAACTTATTTGAGGAAGATTGCGTCGAGGATACAGCTACTTTTTCATTACTTGACTTATCTTTAACAAAGGAACAGTTTAACAACTTTCAAAATGATTTAAATGATTTATTAACGAGATACTATAATATGTCCGATTCAAGCAATAAGACTGAAACAAAAACAATTGCATTAAATATTATTCCAAAATCTTAAGTAACAATATCTAGGCAAGATAACTGGATTTAAATTGTAAAGAAATGGAGAAGATTTATGAAAAAAGGCAAGTCAGTTGAAAATAT
Organism: Lysinibacillus sp. NPDC097868; assembly: GCF_044761135.1. Lineage (NCBI taxonomy): Bacteria > Bacillati > Bacillota > Bacilli > Caryophanales > Bacillaceae > Lysinibacillus > Lysinibacillus sp. NPDC097868. Next base: position 2,360,007 of record NZ_JBIWBS010000001.1, read on the forward strand.
AAGAAAATTTATCATGATTATTATAGGCGCAATCATCGCAGCGTATGGACTTGAAGCGGTATTAATACCGAACAATGTTATTGATGGTGGCGTAACAGGTATTAGTATTATGGGTGCCCACTTATTCGGAATTCCGTTAGGGGTGCTACTCTTTGTACTTAATATCCCATTTATTTATATTGGCTACAAACAAGTAGGAAAAACATTTGCATTAATGAGCAGTACTGGGATAGCTGCTTTATCGATTTCCACAGTTCTTTTACATGATGTTAAAACAATTTTAGGTCCAGAAGATCCTTTATTAATTGTCTTATCAGGTGGTATGTTACTCGGAATTGGAATAGGTATTGTCTTACGTAACGGTGGTGCATTAGATGGCTCTGAAGTGTTAGCTGTACTATTATCACGAAAAATTCCGTTTTCAGTCGGAGATATTATATTATTTATTAATGCCTTTATCTTCTTAGGTGCAAGCTTTATTTTCGGATTAGAAAGTGCATTATATTCAGCCTTAACGTACTATATTGCGAAAAACGTTATTGATATTATTCAAGTTGGTTTAGAAAAATCAAAAGATGTCCGTGTTGTCAGTGCCAAATCTGAGGAGATTGGTGATGCCATTCAAGCTCGTCTAGGCCGTGGTGTTACTTATACACAAGGGCGCGGTGGCTTTTCAAACGAACCAACTGAAATTTTAAACTGTGTCATTAACCGTATGGAAGAAAATAAGCTTGTGACAATTATTAAAGATATTGATAGCAGTGCTTTTGTCGTTATTTCTGATGTTTCAGAAGTTCGCGGTGGTAATTTCAAAAAACGAGATATTCACTAATAGTAGAAGTAAGCAAGTGTCATCACTTGCTTACTTTTTTTTATTGCATTAGTGTGAGTTCGCTATTATTTTTTCATATTTTATACCGTTTATTAGACATAATGCACCTACTAATACAACAGCTGATGCACCTATTAGCGCATAGTGATAACTGTCTGTATAGTTGGCCAATATTCCTGCCAGTGAAGGTCCCAGCAATTGTCCTAATGCATAGCCTGCTGTTAAAAAACCTAATATTTTATGACTATTCATAGGGACAATTTGCTTTGCTAAAGTAGTTGCTACCGTTGTAATCCCCATAAATGTAGCACCGAACACAAAAGCACTTGTGTAAAGTGTAACAGTATTTGTTGTAAAAGCTGGTAGGACAATGCCAAATGCCTGCAACAACATAGCTATGAATAATGTTTTTACATAGCCCCAACGCTGTGCGAGTTTTGACCAAATAAAGCAAGATGGAATGGCTGCAATCCCAACGACAAACCATACAAAGACTGCATCGCCCTGAAAGCTTGTTGATTCTTTTGCAATGGATACAATGAAAGTTCCAGTAATAATATAGCCGAGTCCTTCTAGACTATAGGCAAATACTAGCCATTTTATCCAACTTGTCGGTAGGGATGTTCGTATTACAGTAGCTTCACTAGGTTCCCGTTGTGTGTTAGGTATAATTGGCTTTATAAAAATTACTATAAATATTAGTAAGATACTACTAAAAAACGCTAAGGCAATCCAAGTGCCATACCAGTTAAATAAAGCATGTATTGGAGATACAATTAAAGCACTTAATGCAATACCTATCCCCACACCACTATAAAAAATACCTGATAAGTGTGATTTCCTGCTATTAGCTAATTGATCAAGCACTAGACTTGCAGCAATGACAAAAATAAAGGCACTCATTACACCAGAAATAAACCGAAGTACATACCAAACAAAAATCGCCTCAGTGCACCCCATTAAACCAGTTGTTACAATACTCATAACTAATGCTAGTTGTAAGAAGGGAATCCGTTTCTTTTGTATTTGTAGACGACCGACAATAATTGCACCTACAAAATAGCCTAAATAGTTGCTCGTAGCTAAAAAACCTGCAGTTGCTCGACTAAATGCAAAAGCTTCTTGCATGTACGGTAAAATGACCGTATACGAAAAACGACTAATGCCCATTGCAACGATGAATGCAAATACTCCCCCTATTAAATAATGAATTGTTTGCTTGTTCATATTTCCCCTCCCTCTCATATTCACTATAACTAATATTTTGGTATCACAAATAGAGCGGATTATTTATAATAGATATCAAATAAATTGATAGCTGGAGGAAATATCTTGAATTTTAATGATTTATTTATTTTTCGGACGGTCGTACAAGCAGGGAGTTTTTCTAAAGCAGCTGCAGAACTCAATTACTCACAATCTAATATTTCAATGAAAATACAAAATCTTGAAGAATTATATAATGTAACATTTTTTTATCGTGGGCATCGTGGGATTCGTTTAACACCTAAAGGACAACAATTTTATGAAATCGTATTAAAAATGTTACATCTGTATGATAAATCCTTTGAAATGCTCCATGATACGGGAGAACAAAAAGGTATTTTGCGTATTGGTTCAATGGAAACTACTGCTGCTCTACATTTACCAACACTTTTAACTAATTTTCATAAGTCTTATGCACAAATAGAGTTAACAGTCTTAACGAGTACATCGGCGGAGAATATTAAACGATTAGAAAATTATGAGCTAGACGGAGCATTTGTTACAGGGCCTGTTTATAAAGAGCATATTTTAGCAAAGGAATTTATTAATGAGGAGCTTGTAATGATTTCGTCAAACGCGCATAAACGAATTGAGAAATTGCGCGATGTAGAAAATTGCACACTTATTACTTTCCGACACGGCTGCTCTTATCGGGCTATTTTAGAACATTGGTTACATGAAGACGGTGTGCAACCACAGAAAAGAATGGAGTTTGGAACACTTGATGGAATTATAGGCTGTGTAGCTGCCGGACTTGGGGTAACTCTCCTGCCACGTGCAATTGCAGAAAAATATCTGGCTACGCAACCTCTCGCCATTCATGTATTGGCAACAAAGCAAACACAAATCCCTACTTGGTTCATTTATCGTCAGGATAATTTTCAACCACCTGCGCTATCATATTTCATTGATTCGATTGGAGCGTACCAACAGCTTAGACAACTATAAAAATTGCCGATAATGACAGCCTTCAAAGACGGATAACCAAGAGACGAAGCTTCTACTTTTAACAGTCTAAACTGCATAACAAACATAATGTGGTCGCTAGCTAAACGATATCATTTCCCAAGGCTACTTCACGACAATCTAAGCAGAAAAAGCTATACTAAATATAGTGATGAAACATTTTGAATTTACGTTATGAAGGAGAACTAAATGGACTTATTTATAGCTAGTGATCGCCAATTGCCAATCCGTTATTATGTAAATGAAGCGATTTGGATTCGCCGTGGTTGTTTTTCACCACCGCAATTAACATTGCCCTTTTTTGTAGAAGTTGAAATTAAAAATAGCGACAATTTACCAATTATTACTCAATATATTCGAGAATTCCAATGTCAATATAAGTACACTGAAATGCAAATTTTAATTAAGGATAAAACTATATTTGCTGAAATGCATGATATGCTCACTGACCAGTTACTGTGCAATCACATAGTTTCCATACACCCACTATTACCTAAGTAATTATTTAAAGGTAAACAGTGGGGTTATCACATTTAGGTAATTTAACATATAAAGATTCGTTCAACACGTACCTAAAGCTACTGCATCGAGTAAGATTAATTTTGAAAGTTCATGGTCATTAATTACAAATGGTACTCAGATGGTTCAACCCAAATTCTAGTACACGATTCATGTTCTCGGAGAAAAGGTAAGCATTCAAGAACATCCATTCTAAAAAATGCCTGGTAACCAATTACAGGATATTTACCTTTTGAATTAAACGATGGATTTTCTTTATGGCTCACTTCGATTGAACCTGTGTATTGGATTGTTCCCTTTACATATCCCTCTTCATAGGACTCACGAAGTATAGCTTCTTCTATGTTCTCCCCAGTTTCTACGTGACCACCTGGATAATTAAAACCACGATGTTTTATATGAGATAACAATACCTTCCCATCTTTCATATACACAGCATGAACACTTGTCACAATTAATGAATTAGTTAATTTCATTTGAGGCATCCAAGTTAGTTTTCCTTTGCCTCCATCCCAGTCAACCATAATAGTCTGCATGTATCTCCCCCGCTTTGAATATTTTTCTTTTAATAAATAGCCTTATATTTCCTTTCTATAACATTTCACAAATCCCTCTTACTCGCCAATCCTTTTTTCTTTAGCTAAATAGTTAGCACAATAGTCTCCTATTTAATTTTGAAAAAGCGATTTGGATTTCATCAAATTACAATCATTTTGAGAAACATTAAATTATACTGCTCTAAATATGCATACAATTGGCTTAAAAAGAATAGAAACCTAATAGAGAGATAATGCAAAATTTAGCAAATGAAAAATAAAGTGGGGTGTAGAAGAAATGATTGAAATAAGTGATGCAAAAGAATTGGTACTCGGAATTGTGCAGCATGATCCATTGTTTGTCGTTCTACAACATACACCATTAGAAGAAACACTTTATGGTGATGCCTATTTAACACACATCCATGAAAAAAAATATTATAGTATTTCAGAAGTTGCAGGTTGGTTTGAAATAACGGATGCTATGCTACGTTACTACATTAAACCTTTTGACCAGTATATTTTTGATAGCGCCTCTAATCATCAAATCACGAATATTCGGTTGGACCTCCCTGCCATTTTACGACTTCGTATGATACTACTTTTAAAGGACGAATACCGTGTAAAGGGCTTAAAACTTCTTCTAGGAATTGACGATAGCGGTCAGCAAATTAAACATCAAATTACTGCAACCACTCTTGCTTCATCAGATGATTTAGCCCATAAAGTCGATGTTTTAGGAAGTGTCCTACAGCAAATGATACAAACCGGTTTATTTCATATGGAACCTAATGAAAAGCAAGGGACATTGCACATTACGATTAACGAAGATTTTTTAGCTCAAAATGTCCTTTCTTCTGAATCGAGCCGAAAAATCGAAGACATCCAAAATGAAACAAATGAACTGAAACATATAAATGAAAATCTCCAAAAGCAAATGCTAGAGTTACAAGAAGGTAGCGTAAAGGATATCGTAAAAAAAATCCGTGAACGCCATATTGAAAATGAAATCGTTTCAACACTACGCACCGAAGCACTGCAACAATTTTCACTAGAGAATAAGGCAGGATTTTTCGCAAAAATTTTTAGGTCCTCACAAATTGAGATGGAAAAAGAGCAGTTTGTTTTCACTTATATTTCCCAGCATTTAGAAGAACGCTTGGAAGCAGCACTCAATACGTATTACGGTGCCTGACACACAAACAATTCTGAATTGTTTGTGTGTCAGGCACCTCAAAGGAGTTGGTTTTTTGAAAGAACATGCGATTACTTTAAAAGCTGTCGAAAAACGTTTTCATCATAAACAAGTCATTGCACCACTATCTTTCGACATTCCAACAGGTCAGTTAATTGGCTTACTTGGTCCTTCTGGTTGTGGGAAAACGACATTGATAAAATTAATAATGGGAATGCTACAGCCAGATAATGGTACTATTCATGTATTTGAGTACACTGTTCCCCATAAGCAATTGTTAATGGAAATAGGGTACATGGCGCAATCTGATGCTCTTTATACAGATTTAACAGGTGCCGAAAATCTACATTTTTTTGCAAAACTTTATCGATTATCAAAAAAAGAACGGCTTGAGCGTGTGGCGTACGCTGCAAATCTTGTTCGTTTAACTGATGAATTAAATAGTAAAGTAATGAATTATTCAGGGGGGATGAAAAGGAGGTTGTCACTGGCAATTGCCCTTATCCAAAATCCAAAGCTATTAATTTTGGATGAACCAACAGTCGGGATTGATCCTGTATTGAAACAAGAAATTTGGCAGGAGCTTATTCGTCTAAAAGAGCAAGAACATAAAACTATTTTAGTGACTACACATGCAATGGACGAGGCTGAACGCTGTGATCAATTAGCCATACTACGTAGCGGCCACATTTTAGCACAAGGTACACCGCTAGAGTTGAAAGCAAAATATAAAGCAAAAGATTTTGATGAAGTGTTTTTAAAAGCTGGGGGTACAATACTATGAAAATTGGCGCATTAGTTTCAAGAATTATTCAACAAATGCGACGCGATAAACGTACACTTGCATTGCTATTTCTTGCCCCCCTCCTCGTGCTTTCATTAATGTATTTTATATTTAATAGTAATGAGCCAGTTATAACGCTTGTTGTCTCACATGTTCCTACAGAGCTTATTGAAAAACTGGAGGCTGCGGATTTTGAAGTTATAGAAAATAATGATTTTACTATAGCCAAACTAAAAGAACACAAATATGATAGTTGGTTAGCACTTCACAACAATCAAATAAAGCTCAACTTATTAAATGATGATCCTACTACTGCTAAAGCCGTTAAGATAAAGTTGTCACAAGTATTACAACTTGAGCAAGCTTCTAAAATGACGATTACAACCGACTATGTATATGGTGACAAAGATACGGCTATTTTTGATATTTTCAGCCCAATGCTTATCGGCTTCTTTGTTTTCTTTTTTGTTTTTTTAATTACTGGTATTGCCTTATTAAAGGAACGTACTTCAGGAACACTAGAGCGATTATTAGCAACTCCAATTAAACGTTCAGAAATTGTCGCAGGTTATCTGATTGGTTACGGATTGTTTGCCTTTATGCAGACAATTATTATTGTCCTATTTGGAATTTATATCCTCGATATCGTCCATGTTGGTTCTATTTGGCTCGTGTTCCTTATTAATATTTTAATTGCACTTGTATCGTTATCATTAGGCGCACTTTTATCTAGCTTCGCTGCATCAGAGTTTCAAATGATGCAATTTATACCGATTGTTATTGTGCCACAAGTATTTTTTTCTGGTATTTTCCCACTTGACAATATGGTGGAATGGTTACAAAGCATTGGTCACATCATGCCATTGTATTATGCAGCTGATGCATTAAATGGCGTTATGTATAAAGGGTATTCCTTTAATGAAATTGTAGTAAATTTAGTGATTCTAGCTTGCTTTGCTATTGTCTTTATTATGTTAAATATTATTAGCTTAAAAAAATATCGTTCATTATAGCTTTCTAAAAGGTTCTGCCCACAAAATCATTGGCAGAGCTTTTATTTTTTAACTCAAGTATTAATCTACAAAAATAGAAAAATGCTCCATATTACAAAAGCAATTCACGACAGATTAATTTATAATATTCTTATAAGACTTTATAGATTTATTACTAACAAAAAAGGTGTGTACGAATGAATACGATAATGGAAATACAAAACATTTCTAAACAATATAAAGCTAAGAAAGTTTTAGACAACATTTCATTCTCCATTTATACCAAGGAAATTGTAGCACTTGTAGGGAAAAATGGTTCAGGAAAAAGTACGCTACTCAAAATTATTGGGAGCTTAGTGGATCCTGATATCGGTGAAGTGAACAAACATGTACAATCTTTAAAAATTGGTTACGTACCTGAAGTCATTCCTTCTCATCTATTTTTTACACCAGAAGAGTATCTTTTTCATATGGGCAAAATTAGTGGCATACCCAAAAGGGCATTACTACAAAAAATAACTGACTTACTCGAGATTTTTAATATGCAAGAAGCTCGTACCACAAGTATGATTAATTTTTCAAAAGGTATGAAGCAAAAAATGATGATCATGCAGGCGATGCTTGAAGAAACACATCTTCTCATCTTGGATGAACCCCTATCTGGACTTGATCCTCGCGCCCAAAATGATTTAGAAAATATCCTTTTATCCTTAAAAGAAAACGGCTACAGTATCGTTTTAACTTGTCATGAAACAAAATTATTAGAAAATCTTGTGGATCGGGTCTTATTAATTCAAGGTGGTCAAGTGATGCAAATGGAGGCATTAACAAAAACCGCTATTCCAAGCAATCAATTAGTTTTTGAGTTTCCCAGTCAATGGTCGCTGGAAGAATTCCTTCCCCTTATCCAAATCAAACAAATGCGCACCATAAATAATGGGAATCAAGAGGTAACAGTAACAGTTAGTCAGATGAATACAGATAAGCTCTTACTGGCATTACTTCAGCGCAAGGCTACCATTAAACAGCTTCTCCCTATAAATCATAAAAAGGACCAATTTTATAACCATTTCTAGGAGGTTTACTAGTGAAATGATTAGTTTATTACACTATCAATTGATAAATTATCTCAGGACTTATAAATATATCCCCCCTTTTTTTATTTTCATTTTATGTATGGTAGTCAATTATGCATTTGTGCCAAACCCAATTTTAGATAGTTTCTCGTTTACTTCGACTCTACTCTTCTTGTTAATGGGATGGTTTACAGTAACAATATTTCATGCGGAGGACGAAGGACAAAAAGTAATAACTATTCTACATTCTAAAGGACAAAAACCATATTTTTGGGCGCTTTATTTGATTTGTATTGCGATTGGATTTTGTCTCAGCTGGGTGTCAGTAATGTACCCTATTATGATAGATGCATTTGGTGAGAGACCAAGACCTGTACATATAGTATTGGGCTTCCTAGCTCACTTTAGCCTATCGATTCTTGCTATTGGACTCTCTGCTCTTTTCACAAGGGAACTGGTGAAAAATAAACAAAATTCTTGGTGGGGTGTTCTTAGTATGCTAATCATTTCTATAGCTATCGTCTCCTTGAAAAATGAAATAAAGGGCCTTATATGGCTATTCCCCCCTGTACATCTTTCTCTAGAAATGATGAGTTCAGAGGATAGTCTCCAATCAATTCCGGCCGTTTTTTATTGGCAATTTATTTGGATTTTTGTTTATAGCTTGCTAGTAATCTGGTTATACTTCTTTATTTTGACTCGTAAAAAGAAAATGTAAGAACAACGACTAAGGAGTGAATTGCATGATAAAGAACCCGAAAATTTTAATTATTGAAGATGAAAAAGATATTGCGAATATAGTAAAAGACTATCTGACCGTTCATCACTTCGAACCTACAATTGTAAGCACTGGAAAAGAAGCTATCCTTTCTATTCAACAAGAAATCCCCGATTTCATCATTCTTGATCTGACACTTCCAGATTATGATGGAATTGAATTATGTCGACTTATTCGAGAAAAAAGTCATGTTGCTATTCTTATTTTAAGTGCAAGAGGCAGTGATACAGATAAAGTACTGGGACTAGGATTCGGCGCAGATGATTATATGACAAAACCATTTTCCTTAAGCGAACTTGTAGCGAGAATCAATGCACATTTACGAAAGCAAGGTAGATTACTACAGGAACAAGCTAATAAAAAAGAAGTAATTCAAATTGACGATATGGTGATTAATAAAAAAGAGCATACATTTACACGCGAAAAAATTCAGATTCTCCTTTCAGCGAAAGAATTTGAATTGTTATATTTTTTAATTAATCACAGTAATCAAGTTTTCTCAAAAAGTCAGCTACTTGATGCCATTTGGGGCTTTGATTCGTATGGGGATGAAAATACAATTACTGTTTATATTAGACGATTAAGAGAGAAAATCGAGAACAATCCATCCAGTCCAATCTATCTTCAAACTGTTTGGGGCGTCGGATATAAATTTAATAACCAAAACACCTAAATAGGAGCGTGCTATGTATTTAAAAACGTGGATGAAGAAATGGTTACAAGCTATGTTCGTATGTTTATTTCTAATATACGGATGTTTTAGCTATTTATTTTTTATAAATTCAACATCTCCTAAAGAGCCTAATAACATTAATGTAATAAATCAAATCAGACTAAATGTAAACCATCTATTAATCTACATAGAAGACCATTTTAGTAATCTCGAACAGGATACTAATTTACAAAGTTCCTTACAAGCAATGAGTAACAGCCAAAAAATCGATGTTATTGTTAGTCAACTAGATGGTAAAGTTATTTTCAGTTCAATAAAAAAGGATTCTCCTACCTATATCAATCTAAAAAATGATTTACATTATGATTTATATACATCCAAACAAGATCAAGGAATCATTAAAATCGCATTCCCAATCATAAATGAGGAAACGAAAAGTCAAATAGGTAATGCTATTTTCACGATGGATGAATCACTAATACCTATAAGCCAATCTAGTTCGAACAATATTACAATAATAATAATTATCAGCTGTTTAAGCTTACTATTTTTGGCGCTTATCTATTGCATTATTTATAAAACTAAAAAAGATATTCTTTATCCAATCGACAATATAAAAAAAAGTACTGAACAAATCGTTAGAGGTAATTATGAACAAAAAGCAGACTATACAAAATCTGATGAAATTGGCGATTTATATGCAGTATTTGAGCAAATGCGATTAGAAATTTTGAATCTGAATAAACAGCGTGATATCCAAGAACTGAACCAAAAAAAGCTCATATCTACCATTTCTCATGATGTAAAAACACCACTTACTACTATTAAAGCCTATTTAGATGCCATTGCTGATGGTATTTGTCCAGACAAGGAATCGATGATGACCTACATTCACATCATGCAAACAAATACAGAAAAAATGTCGAGACTAATTGATGATTTATTTATTCATACGTTAAAAGAACTCGGTCATATCCCTGTGAACTTAAAGGAGCAATATTGTGGAACGTTATTTGCTAATATTCTCCGTCCTTTTAGTCATTACGTACAAACAAACGGTATTCAATTTATAGAACCGACAGACATACCGAATGTACTTATTCGTGTAGACGAGCAACGGTTAGAACAAGTCTTATCTAATCTCATCACAAATGCACTTAAACATACTAGTCCTGGTGATTCAATAACTGTTTCTATTGATATAGAGAATCATTTGATAAAAATTATGGTAATTGATACTGGCAAAGGTATGCGCCCTCAAGATATGCCCTTTATTTTTGAACGTTACTTCAGAGGTGTTCATCCTACAGAAGAAACAGCTGTTAAAAATGATGGTGCTGGTCTAGGTTTATCCATTTGTAAGCATATTATAGAGGCTCATAATGGTACTATTTCATTTACAAGTAAGCAAAATGAAGGAACAGCCTTTACTCTACTACTTCCTATTTGTTAACATCTTGTGCATATTCCTCTGTCAGGCTACAAGAGACGAACAACCAGTATTACGCTTAGCGTTTTTTTCAACTGTAAGACTTTATTAATATTTCAATAAGAACCTTTTAATAAATTGCTCTTACAATAAATAAATAGATAAAGCATTTTAGGAGGTTTTAGGTTGGAAAAAGAAATACTGATTCGTGCTGCAAATCTATGTAAGACATATACGACAGGAAGAGAACAATATCATGCCATAATAAATATTAATTTAGACATTTTTAAGAGTGATTTCACTGTCATTATGGGGAATTCTGGATCGGGCAAATCTACTCTTCTCTATCTTTTAAGTGGACTTGATAGCATTACTGCTGGAGAAGTTTATTTTCGGGAGGATAGAATTGATACATTTACGGAAAAACAGTTAGCAGCTTTCCGCACAAAAAAGATAGGCTTCATATATCAAAATAGCAATCTCGTGCCCGATTTGACATTGATTGAAAATATAGCCCTACCAGGTTATATTGCCAAGACTGCGAAAAGAAAAGTTCTAAAAAGGGCAGAGGCATTATTACAAGCATTGGGTTTGGAAGATCTACACAACCGTTTACCTTCTCAAATTTCTGGTGGACAGCAACAGAGAACTGCAATTGCCAGAGCTTTAGTCAATAGTCCAGAAATACTTTTTGCAGATGAGCCTACTGGTAGTTTAAATTATGATCAAGGTGTTGCGGTACTAGATATTTTAACGGAAATGAATAGAAATGGTCAGTCCATTGTGATGATTACACATGATATTAAAGCTGCCTGTCGTGCTAATCGACTTATTATTATTCAAGATGGGAAAATAGATGGCATTTTAGATTTCGAAAAATTTGATAATAAAGACCTTCAAGAACGTGAACATATAATCTTTTCTTATGTTTCTAGAAAGGGGTAGACGATGAAGGCAATTATTACTCTCTGTATTGCACACATAAGGAAAAGAAAAATCCAAAACTCGCTTATTGCAATTCTTATTTTATTGTCCACGCTACTATTAGTGACAGCTATTACCATTATCATCAACACAAGTAATATGTTCGAAAGAGCACACAAAGAATCAAATGGCGCTCATCAAATTTTAACGATGGGTAATGCAATTCATAATCCCGTGGCAGTGCATAAATGGTGGGCGCAACAGCCTGGTGTCACTGCTTCAGAACTCATCCCGTTTAGAAATCTTTCAGGCATAAAAATTAAAGGCACCGAAATACCACATTTATATTTATTTATGATGAACACACCTAGGACTCCTTTAATCATTGACCAACTTGTTTTTGCAGAAGGAGAAAAAAAGTTATATCCCGAAGAAGGAACGATTTGGATTCCAACATCAATGGCTACAACTTTCGGTATAGATCTTGGGGATATGGTGGAATTCCATGCAGGTAGAAATAACTTCAAACTTAGTGTCACTGCCATTGTTGTAGATATGGCCTACGGTGGTCCTTTCACAACAAATGCGCGTATATGGATGAATGACCACGATTACAATGCAAAGCTCTACTCAATGACAGGTTCAGATCAATACATGCTGTCCCTAAGATATGATGACTATTCTCAGCATGCAACATATTGGACTGCATTCGAGCAAAATTTAAATGGTCCCTATCTTGAATTAAAAATGGAATATGAAGAAATTGCATCTTTTTATTTAATTATTAATAAAATTATAGGCTTTATCATGATTATATTAGGTGTAGCAATGCTCTTTATTTCATTATTTATCATCGGTTTTAGTATATCTGATGCCATTTTATCCAATTACAAAACGATTGGCGTTATTAAATCAGTTGGTCTTACATCAAAAGGTATTATTGCCACATATGTCATGCAATACGGATTGCTAGCAGTCATTGCAATTTTCCCAGGTCTATTAGCAAGTAATATACTTTCTCGGATTATCATTGAAAGCTCTTTATCTTTTTTGAAAGCAGGAAAGCAGTTAACTATTATTCATAATTTTAGCTTAAATTTATTACTTGGCATATTGATTTTTACTATTATCCTTATTACTGCATATTTTTATGCTAATAAAGCACGTCTTGTTGAACCCGTACAAGCAATCAAATATGGCATGTCTGAACTCGCTAACAGTAAGATGAATAGACGCTTAAACAATTCCAATCGAATATTACATTTTATAGAACTACCAATTCAATTAAAGATTGGTCTAAAAAATATAACCAAGAATATGAAAGCTTCAATTCTTACCATTATTTTAACCTCTATCACTTCCGCAATTTTAGTCTTTAGTTTTGTTATACTAAATAGCTTCGTGTCCATTAAAAAGACTTCACCAGCATGGGGCTACGACGATTCGAATATAATAGTAACCGTATTCAACGAAGCTTCTTTTTCAAAAGAACGCTTTGAGAAACAACTGAATGATGATAGACGAATTAAAAATTACGCATGGCAAGATCAATTCACTGGTGTGTTACCAAACAAAACAAATCAAACTTTGAACATCAATATTAATGTTATAGAAGGAAACTATGATGACCTTGGTTATGTAAACATTATCGGTCATAACCCATCTACTAAAAATGAAATAGCTATCGGTATAAATGTTGCAAGAACATTAGATAAAAGCCTAGGTGATGTTATAGACGTTTATATTGAAGGACAGCACCATCACTTACTCATTACGGGCATTTATCAATCTATAGCCAATATGTCCAACTCTGCAAGAATCACTGCAGATGTTATAAAAGTTTATCGTGCCGACTATTCTGCCTCTGAAATAAGTATGATTAATTTAATGGATGAAACATTATCGGATCAAGTAGTAAATGATTTGTCCCAAAAATTTAAAGACTCTTTATCAGCTGTTACGCAACAAACATTATTAGACTCCGTATTCAAAGAGGTAATTGCCGTTTTAATAATACCACTATCCGTTATGGGCATTTTATTTATGACCGTTACATGTATTATTATTTTTAGTATTTCGCGGATTAATGTTAGAAAAGAAAGCAGCACATATGGCATATATAAAGCACTTGGATTGACTTCCATGAACATTCGATGTTCCATCACTTTTGTTGTTTTTATATTGTCAACTATCGGTGCTATACTTGGTATTTTTTTCGGAATTAAATTAATTCCTATGGCTTTAAAGAACATTATTTTAGATTACGGATTAATTGAGCTGCCACTCGTTGTAAACTGGCCTTTAGCTACTGCAATCGCTTGCTTAAGCATTGTTGCTGCATGTATTGGATGTTGGTTATCGACGAATGTGATTACAAAAACTTCACCCCGTGTCTTGCTTGTCGATTAAAAAATGCCCCCTAGTATTATTGGGGGCATTTTAGATTAAATGAAATAGGAAAATATTAATCGAGTAATTCTTTTAGCTCTTCAATTTCTGAAACTGTTAGCTCTGTTAATTCTGCGATTGTTTCAAGATCGGTGTTTCTTTTTAATAATTTCAATGCAATTTCTGTCTGCATCTTTTTTTCTCCATGTTTGATGCCCTGTTCTATCCCTTTCTCTAGGCCTTGTTCTATACCCTGTTTAATTCCTTGTTCAATCCCTTGTTCAATTCCTTGTTCAATCCCTTGTTCAATCCCTTGTTCAATCCCTTGTTCAATCCCTTGTTCAATCCCTTGTTCAATTCCTTGTTCAATTCCTTGTTTTATACCTCGTTCTAATCCTTTTAATAGCCCTTCTTGCTCAGCTATATATTTTGTATCTTCTAGCTTCGCCGCTTCATCAAGGATATATTTCAAACGAGATTGGTAGGCATAATAATCTTCAGGGGATTGACTTAAATCTTGCCAAACATTAAAAGCATTGAATAACTCCTCATCTTTCATGGCGAGCTCCTCCAATTTCCAATAGATTTCTTCATAAACTTTCTCTTTGCGTCCATCAACCATTCCCAGTAGCATTAGCCATCTAGCAAGTACATTTTCCCATGAATCTAATTGCTTTGCATACCATTGCTTTATAAATTTATTCATGTCGATAAAATGGATTTCGAGCACATCATCCATTTTAAACTTCTCTAAATTGTCGTAAAGCTGGAAAACAGAATGGTAATTATCTGTTTGTTCAAATAAACTAAAATTACAAATATTGATAGTAATTGTCCGTCGTAGTTTATGGTAACCCATCCCTTTACGAAGCTGAGACGTATAAATTCTTGACCAATAATACAGTGTTCGTTTCATCATATCGTATTGATTTGTTAGTTGAATTTCAACATTTATAAATAAATCATCTTGTGTTTTAACTAAAATATCCAAACGTGATTGCTTATCATCTACATGCTCGCTACCAAATTCTTGCCTCATAAAAGATATCTCATTAATAGCGTCGCGGCCAGTTGGATTTAAAATAGCATTTAGGAAAGCGACAGTGATGTTTTTATTCTGCTCAGTGCCAAAAAATTGTTTAAAAGCATAATCTACCTTTAAATCTACAAATCTCTCAAGTGGGATTTTACGTAAAGTCTTTACACTCATTCGCATCACTCCAATTGATTTACCTCAATTATAACATTTTGTCCATTTAGGAAAAAATGATTTAATGAATATTTCGTCAAATCACATGTTACAGTATGTAATAAAAAAACAAACTCCTATTAAAAAAGGAATTTGTTTTAATCATTATTGATTTTCTAAAAAAATGTTTCTTCTGAAATAACCTGAATATCATTTCTCCTTAATAGTGCAGTTGTCACACCTACCCCCACACATATCCATTATTGTCCAACTCAATAAATCGGCTAATATAGTCCTCTTTTGGAATACTTGAGAGTTTAGGAGTTAAACGCTCATATTGATGTGAAACAAATGCAATCAATGACTTCTCTCTGTCTAACAATGTACCATCTAAATCAAACAGCACAGCTTCAATAATTTCGGTGTCAGGCACACAAACAATTTAGAATCTTACGAGTGCCTGGCACCGTCAAGAATTCCACTAAGGTGTAGACTGCACGTTTAAATTTGCTATTTTTTCTTGTTGTTTCATGACGATCCATTTACCGCATAACATCACTATCAATGCTAAGAATACAATAACTCCAGCAAATATGAGTGCTGCTTTATAGCTGTTGTATATTACTACAAGCTGTCCAGCAATTATTGGCCCGATTATTTGTCCGAATGCATAAAATGTCGTTAATACTGACACGACTGGGCCACTCTGGGTTGGAAAAAGCTGTCTAGCATATGCGGTTGTTAATGTTACAATGCCGACGAATGTTAAGCCAAATAAAAATGAAGACAATAAGACACTCCATACTGTTTGTGAAAATACGGGCAACAAAATCCCTAGCACTTGCAATATGTATGCCACAAACAAAATTTTAATTGCAGAAAACTTTTCTAATAAAACTGTCCAAACTGGGGCAGATGGAATTGCCGCTACACCAACAATGACCCAGCTATAGGAAGAGTACGCTTGGAGCGATGGAATGTTGTGAATAATATCTACTAAAAATGTCCCTGTAATAATATAACCAAGCCCCTCAAGCCCATATGCAGCAATAAGCCAAGGCATAAAACCTCGCGACATTTTTGTATCAGACGATTTAGTAACTTTCACGCTATCGTAAACTTGTAAATTTCTCCATAAGATCAATGTAATAATTAATAAAAGTGCTGATAAAATTCCTAAGCCAATCCAAGTACCTTGCCAAGCAAAACGTACTTCAATGAAAGGTACGAACAAGCCAGATATGGCAATGCCAAGCCCTATACCGCTAAATAAATAACCTGACCACTTTGTCAGTGACTGTTTAGCTAAATAATCCATAATAATACTAGATGTTAAAACAAATATAAGCCCTCCTGTAATCCCTGCAACTAAGCGCAGGACAAGCCAAACACTATAAATTTCAATTAGCCCCATAAGGACAACAGAAATGACGTTTAACATAACACTCAAGAGTAAAAAATTTTTCTTTTGTCGATAGATAAATCCAGCCCACAATGCACCAATAAAATAACCAATATAATTACTGGATGCTAAAAAGCCGGCAACATTAAATGAAAAACCGACATCCTCCCGCATAAATGGCAAAATAGGTGTAAAAGCAAAACGGCTAATGCCCATTGCTACTACGAGCAACAATACTCCTCCAAATAATACCCCTATATGTTGACGATTCATCGCATCCCCTCCACTTTTTATTGTTAATAAAAGGATACTTAATCAATATTAATAAAGCAAACATATAATTTATAAAATTTTTCCAGTAATCAATTTATAAAACAATATTTTATATATGTTGCACCGATTTTTTTCACAAAAAAGACTCAAGTATTTACACTTGAGTCCTTTGGTAAATCTATTTGATTAATAATTGGCTCTTAAACTAATAACGATAGATAAAATAATCAAAAAAACAACTAAACATATTCCCGACACAACAATTGCTTTGTTACCATGCATGTCCATTCACATTCCCTCTATAATCAGAATTTAATTGAATGTTAAAGGTTCTTGGACGCACGCCAATAATATTATCTCCTATTTTTGCACCTACAAAAGCCGTAAATGCAGCACTCGCATAGAATTTATCATCACTTACATACGCATCTAAAGATGTTCTTTCAAATCCACTTAAAGGGACAAAATTCTGAACAATGTAAGCATTTTTATACTGTACGGAAGTTACTTTTTGATTACTATATTCAAATCTACCTTCTAATCTCACTTTCACAAAAGTTATTCCGAATAATCTAAAATCTGCATCAAATGATACAGGTCTATTACCTACGGTAGCTCTAGTAAATCTTTGTTTTTCATCGCTTTGCATACTGTTTTCAGTTAGTTCTACATCAAAATTACCGCCATTTTGTAGTACATCTAAAATTATTTCCTGCTGTTCTTTCGATAATTCACTATACTGCTGTATGAATTCATCGTAAGTATCACCAAATGACTTTAGATAGGAAACATATTTTTCTGGCGCTTCAAATGGATTTTCTTGTCGGCCCTCACTTGCAGCCAAAGCAAAATGAGGAATTACTAATCCTAAAATAACTACAAATAAAATGAATCCACTACTTATTTTTTTCATAGTATGCTCCTTTCTCCGTTTAGAAATATAGTGACTCTAGCAGTGAAAATTATAATAATCTAATCTCTATTTTTATGCCTTACTGGATTCAATAAACCATACTGCTACCTCCCTTTTTCGCAAGATATTTAAATGATAATGATTCTCAACTATATTTTATTCAAAAATTTTTAAGTTTTCAACCCCTATTTTCATTCCTCTTCCGCCTCACTATATATTTCCATTCCATAAAATTGTTGTAAAACTCTTTTCATTTTATGTTAATTCCCCTTAAATCTCTATTAAATCAAAAAGCTTTTATTCGTTTTTTTATAGACTTTACAGTTTAATTGTCCTATAATATTCCCTGCTGATACTAAAATACGAACGTTGAGGTGTAAACCATGAGTGAATATACGCAAATTTTTAAAGGGACTGCTTTTTCAAGTAAGTCTTCAAAAGAAGTACAAATATTAAAAGATTATCTTTTTTGCATTAACGCAGACGGCATGATAGAAAAAACTATTGCACCGGAACATCCTGAATATCAAACCTTATTAAATACATACGAAGGGAAAGACAATTTCCATCAATTAACTGACGGACAGTATTTCTTCCCAGGCTTTGTCGACTTGCATGTACATGCACCCCAATGGGCTCAAGCTGGAACGGCTTTAGACATTCCTCTAAATGACTGGCTAAACACATATACCTTTCCAATCGAATCTAAGTTCTCTGATTTAGCATTTGCCAAAGAGGTCTATGAAGATTTAGTTAGTACCCTACTTGCCAATGGCACAACTACATCGTTATACTTTGCAACTGTCCATAAAGAGGCGAGCTTATTGTTAGCTAAAATATGTGCTAAAAAAGGACAACGTGGTCTAGTTGGGAAAGTTGTTATGGATGACCCTGAACAAAACCCTGAATTTTATCGTGATGCAAACACAGATACAGCATTAGCAGACACAGAAGAATTTATTTTAGCTGTTAAAGAATTAGCAAAAACTACAAAACAAGGTGTATATCCTGTTGTAACGCCTCGCTTTATTCCGAGTTGTACAGATGGTGCATTAAAAGGTTTAGGAGAATTGGCTGCTAAATATGATACACATATCCAATCTCACTGTAGTGAAAGCGATTGGGAGCATGGTTATGTACAGGACCGCTTCAACAAAAATGACGCCTATGCGTTACATGACTTCGGTCTATTAGGTGATAAGTCTGTTATGGCACATTGCAATTTTTTAAACGATGAAGATGCAGAATTATTTGCTGAAACAGGTACAGCGATCGGTCATTGTCCAATCTCAAATGCTTATTTTGCAAACAGTGTCATTCCAATTGCCCGTTTCCATTCAAAAGGGGTGGATATTGGTTTAGGATCAGATATTTCAGGTGGCTTCTCTCCGAGTCTTTTCGATAATGCGAAACAAGCTGTTATGTCATCTAGAATGTTGGAAGATGGTGTTGATACAGCGCTACCTGCAGACAAACGTGGCGTGCCAGATTCACGCATTACAATCAATGAAGCATTTTATTTAGCAACAGCTGGCGGTGGTGAAAGCTTAAGCCTACCAGTTGGTCGCTTACAAGAAAACTTTACGTGGGATGTTCAAGTAATCGATACAAAAATAGCATCTGCCAAACTTCCAATCTACGATAAAAATGAAGAATTGATCGATATCTTCCAAAAAATTATGTATCTAGTTCGTCCTGAAAATATTCGTGAAGTGTGGGTGCAAGGAACGAAAGTTCATGAAAGAAGCAAATAATTTTACACAAACAATACTCTCCCCTTCGCTATAGCAGCAGGGGGAGGTCACGAACAAAGATAAAAATACTAATCATTATATAAAAACTTAAACTTTGAGGTGTACATCTTAGTGGAAACGCAAAAAAACAATCTAGCAAACGATAAAAGTAATACCACACATTTAACCGTTTTACCCGATGAAAAAGTGCCATTTAGCCAATCAGTTCTTCTAGGTTTACAGCATGTTATGGCAATGGACGTCTATGTAGTTCCCTTCCTTATTGCGATGTTAATAGGTTTGCAATCAGGTCAATCAAGTGCATTAATACAATCGACTTTTATTGCTGCAGGGATTGCGACAATTGTTCAAACTCATTTCTGCATGAAGCTTCCAATCGCACAAGGGCCGTCTTATGTTCCACTAGGTGCGATTGTAGGTATTTATGCGGCTAGTGGCAGTGGCGAACTTGGTTGGAGCTCTGTGTTAGGAGCAAGCTTAATTGGTGCAATTTTTGTCATTATTTTAGGCTATACAGGTATTTTCAATAAAATTGTTAAAACGTTTATTCCTCCAATTGTAGGAGGTACAATTATTTTCGTTGTTGGATTATCGCTAATGCCAGTTGGTTTAAGTAGTAATATTTTTGAAGGTGCTGGCGCTACGATTAACCAAAATATTTATTTAGCTCTTATTTCCGCTATCGTATTAATTGTTTGTGTAATGCTAGGCTCTGTGTTCCGTCAAAAAGGTCGTGCATTTCGTATCGCATCTGTCATTATAGCGTTACTTATAGGCTGTATCGCTGCTAATATAATGGGTGTATTAGATTTATCAGCAGTTGGAAAAGCAAAGTGGTTTAGCTTACCACAAATTCCTTTCGCAGATTTTGGCTTTACATTTAACTTTTCAGCTATTTTGACAATGATTATTATTTATATTGTATTAATGGCTGAAACAACAGGTACATGGTTTGCGGTTAGTAATGTCATTGAAAAACCATTGACAGATAAGCAAATAAATCGTGGAGTAATCGGAGAAGGTATTGGCTGTTTCATCGCCTCATTATTAGGTTCTACACCAGTAACAGGCTATTCAACAAATGCAGGTGTTATTTCCATTACAGGTATTGCAAGTCGTCGTGTCTTTATTGCTGCAGGTGCTTGGTTTATTTTGTTCGGTTTTTCAGGTAAGTTAGCTGCATTAATTTCTGCTATTCCATCCGCAGTTATCGGTGGTGTCTTCGTTATCGTTTGTGGCATCATTGCGATTAGTGGGTTACAAGTAATGAAAAATGAACGCATCGGCGAAAAAGAAATGTACGTCATCGCTGTACCAGTCATTTTAACATTAGCGTTAACATTACTACCGAAAGATTTCTTATATTCTTTACCAACAACGGTTCAATACTTATTTGGCTCTCCAGTAGCAACTGCTGCTCTAGCTGCCATTCTTTTAAATAAAATATTACCGAACGTTAAATAGATTGATAAAGTATGAGACTGTAGATAAACTTACAATGTGAGTTTGCCTACAGTCTCTTTTATGTTCAGTTGATTTTATTTATGAAATCAATGCTTTATGGAACAACGGAAAAGAATCATTTGTATTTGATGTTAATGTAGAATATTAGGTTCATCCAAATTGCAGAGCAACTACCCATGGACTTCAATTGCTTTGAGTAAGATTTATAGGAAAACTAAATATTTTCTATAAAAAAAGACAAAATACCTTAAGAGGGTGGCACTCTCAATGTATTTTGTCTTTTTTATGTTGACTCTTTCGTAGTCTGTTCAAAATCACATAAATCAATCCATTTTTGAATAGACAGTATGACTTCCTGAAACGCTAAGCCGTTCGGTGTTAACGCATATTCTACTTTTTTTATCGACGAATCAATATATTTTTTCTCGATTAGACCCGCTTGAACAAGCTCATTTAGACGTTCTGTTAGCAAACGATCAGAAATGCCAGGGATAGTGGCATGTATTTCATGATACCTTTTTGGACCAGGCAATAACGTATAGATGATCATGCCCATCCACCGTTTTCCTATAAATTCAATTGCCTGATGGTAGCTACTACATATATGTGAACAATTAGATTTAGTCATATAATAACCTCCCACTTTTAATTCCATATTTCTATTGTAACATATAATATTTTTTATTTGACGTATAAACTTACTAATGGTAAGATTCTTTTATCAACTTACCATTAGTAAGTTTTTTAGGAGGAAATTATGTCAACAACAAATAACAAATCAGAACTATATACAATTATGGAGGATCGAAAATCAGTGCGTGTTTATGATCCTACTTTTAAAATACCTCAAGCAGAGCTTGAAGAAATCATTCAAGAAGCAACAAGTGCACCGTCATCTAGCAATCTTCAAGCATGGAGATTTCTTGTCATTCAAGATCAAACAGTGAAAACAGAGCTTCGTGCTATTGCCAATAACCAAGAACAAGTTGAAACATCATCAGCAGTTATTGCGGTGTTAGGAAATGCCGAAATGTATCAACAAGTTGAACAAATTTATACACAAAATGTCGCAGAAGGTCATATGGGTGATGCACAGAAGGATTTAATGATTGCGAATACCCTACGTACTTACCCATCTGCACCATTAGAGGTACGAAAGAATATTGCTACATTTGATGCAGGTCTTATTTCAATGCAACTTATGCTTATCGCCAAAGAAAAAGGCTATGATACTGTGACAATGGGCGGTTTTGATAAAGTGAAATTTGCTGAACGATTCGAATTACCAGAGCATATTTTCCCTGTAGTCCTTATCGCTATCGGTAAAGGTGCTGCACCTGCTTATGGCTCGTCTCGTTTACCTTTACAAGATATTGCTCGTTTTATTTAATAGTAAATACTTGACCACCCCCGCACATGTAATTGTGCGGGGGTGATGTTTTTGCAAAAAAATTTATAAAATTCTCAATTTATTTTGCTATACTAGAGGAAAAAAGTAGGGATTAAGATGATTTATGATGTAGTTATTGTAGGTGCTGGCTCGATGGGAATGGCAGCGGGTTATTATTTAGCGAAAGCTGGTAAAAACGTCCTTATGCTCGATGCTTTTGATCCGCCTCATGAAGAAGGTAGTCACCATGGTGACACGAGAATTATTCGTTTTGCTTACGGTGAAGGTGCTAGTTACGTACCTTTTGTCAAACGAGCTGGACAATTATGGAGAGAACTTGAAGCTGAAACAAACGATTCATTATTTTTACAAACAGGTGTAATGAATGTTGGCGAAACCAATCACACTTTTCTTAAAAATGTAAGGGAAAGCGCTAAGCTCTACAATCTACCATTAGAACAATATACAGCTGCAGAGGCAATGGAAAAATGGCCGGGGTTAACATTACCTGAAGAAATGGTCGTATGTTTTGAACCAACTGCTGGTGTGTTACGGGTGGAAGCTTGTATTCATGCCTACAAAAAATTAGCATTAGCACAAGGCGCACTCTTGCATACAGATGAAAAGGTGCACACTATTCAGGCGCAAGAAATAATACAAATACATACAGAAAAGGGCGTCTATGAAACAAAACAACTTATTGTAACAGCAGGTGCTTGGGCCTCTGAATTACTTCAAACAATGGACCTTTCACTGCCAATTACCCCTACTCGAAAAACATTTGCTTGGTTTAAAGCAGATGATCGCCTGTATCGCGATGCTATTTTTCCTGCCTATTGTTTCGAATTTGCAAATTCTTCGTATTATGGTTTTCCAAGTATCGACGGTGCTGGTTTAAAACTTGGACGTCATGACGGTGGTGAGGCCATCAATCCGAATGAGCCACTACGTCCTTTTGATGAGCAAGATGGTGCTGAATTACAGCATTTTATTAACCGCTTTATGCCACAGCATGGTGCACTATCATTCGGAAAAACGTGCAAATATTCAGTAACCCCTGATGAGCATTTTATTATAGATTTCTTACCTAACCATCAAAATATTGTGATTGCAGCAGGCTTTTCAGGTCATGGCTTTAAATTCAGTAGTGCAGTTGGCGAAGTTTTAGCTGATCTTATTTTATATGGAGAAAGTAAGCAAGATTTATCCCACTTTCAGCTTAGCCGCTTTGCTTAAATAACAACAACCAAGAGACCATAATGTCTCTTGGTTGTTTTCGTTACATTATATGATTAAAAACATTACGCTCAGTATGCTAAAGAATGACTTTTCATGGACTCACAAAAATGTTTGTTAGTGACACCTTCCCGCTGTATGCAAGTGCATCCTCTAAAACATTACTTGCTTTTATGCCTAATGTTGAAGATTATGTAGAACATCTAACATTTGAACCGATTACCGATAGGACGATTTGTTCCAAAGAGCGACGAACTACAGCAAATTCGCGTGCAACATTTTGCCAAAAGTAATAGCGAGCGTGCGCGTGGCGCACGTTCTGTATCAGCACCAATTTTAAATGCTTTACGTCAAATCATCGCTTCTGTCACACTCGTTATACCGGAAGTCGGTTACAGTATTTACGCTGAGTAGCAATTAATTGCCACCATTCAAAATGTCGCTATAGACATAGAAAAACAATCATGTTAATTAAAAAGGTATGTAAAAACGACTTTCCTTGTACCATATTTTATTACTTCGAAAATGCAGATTTACCTTAGAAACGGTATTTTATTTTTGCCAAAGCAAATTTTTCATAACTAAATTTTCCTTACCGATTTCTTTATTAGATATAATTTAAAAAATCCCTTTTTATTGAACTTCTTTTGATTTACTTTCTGCCAGGATTCATTTGCTCCTCTAAAATGCTAAGATTGCAATATCATATTTCAACCTCATAAATCCTCTTAATCTAAGCTTTTCCATTTAATGTAAAAGCTACATTCATACATGCTCGCTATTAGATTTTTTCATAAAAGAAAATTACGGTGTAGTAACACTAAAAGTTTCAATTTGCTAGGAGAAGATTTAGAAACTAAAGTTCCTCTCCTTAATACTTTATTATCCATATATAACTAGCCAATACGCCCTAACTTTTATTTAGCTTAAAATTCTTTCTTACCGTAAATAACAAGTGATATAAAAGAAGATAGAAGAAAAAGCAAAATACCCACTAGAAGCAATAAAATTGGCAGATGTGTCGATAGATTTAAATTAAAATTTGACAACGGTAGTCGTTCCAGTAAATAGTGTATCTCTCCTACATAATTTATAGCAAAAAACGGTCCAAATACTCCTGCAATTATAATACCATCCGACTTTTCTACTCCAAAGTTATAAAGAAGTGGGAATATTATTGCTCCCGCTAGGAGCAAAGCAACGGCATCGACAGCAATCCACTCAACAACATTATTACTATTAAAGGATAGCTGGAAGCATAACGTATATATATATACGACGCCATAAGATAGTATAACTGCAATAGTTATGGATAAAAAATAAAAAAGATAGTAACTTTGTACTATAGTACTTCTACGAACTGGTAAAGTAAGCACGTACTTATCATAACCGGACTTAGCCTCAATTTTTGACAATTCCAATGTTGGGAACATCATAAGCAGCATAATAAACCTAATAGCTAACCACTGACCACCCTCACCCAATACGAAAGGCTCTGAATCCACTGAGACATCTGAAACCCAAATAGAAATACCAGATAATACTATACTTATCGCTGCGTACATCAAAACACTTCGATAAACCATATAAAAGTTTGTATATTGAAGACCTAGCATTTGCATGATCTATTCACTCTTCCTCTTTTTAAAAGTATGATTTAAAATTCTTTCTTGTTATTAATAGTTACAGAAAAATAATAAGAAAGAATATAGATTAACATACCAATCAAAACAAATATCACTGAAAAACCTATAAATACATTGAAATTATGCAAATCTATATCCATTAAACTGGCTATATACTGCATTGCCTTACTTATTAAACCCGCAACATAATACGAACCAAAGAAAGTTAGCAATACAAAAATATCTGACTTTGTTGCCCCAAACATAAAGATAAGTGGGAATGTTACAGAACCAGTTAAAATAAATATGGTAAACATAGATATCACCTCTTGATATAAAAAAATATCTAATGATATCCAAGAAAGTAGACTGAATAGATAAAGAGCACCAAGAGCTACCATTATCCCTACAACTGTAATTAAAGTAAGGAAAATATATTGACTTTTCACAATAGTTCCTCTTCGGACTGGGAAAGTAAGTACATACTTATCATAACCAGACTTCGCTGCAACTTTTAAAACTTCAAATGCAGGAAGTATACTTAATAGAAAAATAATCCTAGGAACGAAGAATTCTGCATCAACTCCAAAAAATTTCTCATCCCCTATATATATAAAAAGAACAGCACCTGTTACTATTGCTCCAACCGTGTATATTATCATACTTCGATAAACCATATAAAAGTTTGTCAATACTAAACCTGTCATTTTCATTACTTTAGTCACCTCTATTTTAAAAGTGTAAGTCAAAATTCTTTTTTACAATAAATAAATAGAGAAATAAAAAAAGATATAAGAAAAATTAAAATACCTATTAGAAGCAATATTAACGGAACATGCTTTAATGGATCGAGATTAAACTTTAACAGCGGTGGTTGCTCTATTAAGGAGTACAC
The DNA here is from genome assembly GCF_044761135.1 of Lysinibacillus sp. NPDC097868. Lineage (NCBI taxonomy): Bacteria > Bacillati > Bacillota > Bacilli > Caryophanales > Bacillaceae > Lysinibacillus > Lysinibacillus sp. NPDC097868. The sequence continues at coordinate 2,386,506 of NZ_JBIWBS010000001.1, forward strand.
GCCCAAGCGGAGTGAATTTACTACTAAACCCATGAACAATAGACTCAGCAATAGAATAAAATCAGACTTCTCTTCCCCCAACATAAAAATCAATGGAAATATTATCGCTCCAAGTGTTAACATTGAGAGAATTGCAAAAGCAATAGTTTGAAATAGACTAAGGTCAATTGAAACCTCTGAAAATAGACCATAGACATAAAAGATACCAACAAATAGTATTATACCTATAACTACTACTAAAAAATAGACTAAGTAATAACTTTGTATAATATTTTTTCTACTAACCGGTAAAGTGAGTACATACTTATTATAACCAGACTGAGCCTCAACTTTTAGAATTTCCCATACAGGCATTGTTATTACTAAACCCAACGTAATAGCACTAAAAATTGCATATGCCCCTCCAGTTAGCTTCAAACAAAAAGCAGTGACCCCTATTCCTATCAATGTGTATACCAAAATGCTTCGATGAACTAAATAAAAGTTTGTAAATAATAGACCTTTCATTTATTATTCACTCCCTGTTAAAAACACACTGATTTCTTCCATTGAAACTGTTCGAGCCATTACACCACTTGGTAATTTTCCCCTATCCGATACAAGTGCCGTGACGGTAGCACCATGTCTTCTTCGGGCAACGACAATATCTTTGTTCAATTGTGTTAGCTGTTCATTATCCAGATCCACAAAAGCATATTTTTCAAACACTTTATTTTTTTCCACATTTAAAGTTATTTTACCTTCACTAATAAAGACAAGATGGCTTGCTATCCTTTCAATATCACTCATAATATGGGACGAAAGTACGATACCATGACTCCCTTCATTCACAAAATTCGCCAATTCATCCAACACCACTTCTCTTGAAGACGGATCAAGACCGCCTGTTGCTTCATCTAGGATTAATAATTGTGCTTTATGTGATAATGCAACCGCTATAGATATTTTCATCGACATCCCACGTGAGAATGAACCGACTTTTTTATTTCTAGGTAAAGAGAAAATATCTACTAAGCGATCAAATTCATTTTGATCCCAAGAATCAAACACTTTGACAAACACTTTACCTAATTGCTTTATTGTAAGGTTAGACGGCAGATTGATCGCATCAAATACCACCCCTATTTTTTCTTTTAGTTCAACTTCTTTATTTAGATTTTCTTTACCAAATAGTTTCACTGTACCGCTCTCTTTATGAATCAATTCCAACACAGCTTTAAATGTTGTCGATTTACCTGCCCCGTTATTACCAATAAATCCTACAATTGCTCCTGATGGTACATTAAATGAAACATCGTCTAAGACAACTTTGTCACCATATGACTTTCTAAGATTATTAATTTCTAAAAGATTTGACATTATTTCGTCCTCCTTTATTTATATAAAATTAATATGTCAACAGCTTAGCTCCACCTAATTAGTTATAACATTCAGAAAATAAAGTCTATAATTTTTAAAAATGGTATTCTTTCCTCTTTATTATCTATACAAATAGAAATAAATCGTTGCACAGATTTACACATTGCTAACATCTTAGTCGTTGTCATCGTTTTATGAATGGTGTTTATTTCCGAAGGGGGGTGACGGTGTGGAATAGTATAATTGTAATTGCTAAAAAGGCTTCAGCTTTATTAAGTGAATTGAGGTATTATTTCATGGAATAAATGACCTTGAAGTTTCCTCCTGTTTAGAAAACTATTTAGCCCTTTATTCTGCCTAGAAGTGTTTTGCAAAAATGCGAAGTATGTCGAATCTCGTTCTATTTGTTTCAATGCGTGGAAGTTTATATGATGTGGGAGAATCGACTTCTGATATGTAACGGAATAAACGTTGCGTTACCGATTTCTAGAACAGAATCATAGTATTCAAGTCCGTCAGTTTTACAATAGTTCAATAAATTATTTTACAAGTGCTCTCGTTTATAGAGAAATATAGCTATTTTGCTTGTATCATAATGATAGGAAACCGCTATATCCCCACTTACTATTTAATGTTATTACTAGTTTATCATCCCCATAACCGCTATTTCAACCGACATTTTTTCTGTCGGTAACCGTCATTTTTCTGTCGGTTGATGTGAAATATTTACTCTTCTTGACTGAAAAACAACTTAGAATATAGGTCTCTAGTGTTGAAATGTAAAATGATAGTACATCAAAAAAATGTCATATTTTGCAATTAGATGAGGTAGGAAAGCTTTTTTTAAAAAAATATGGGGACAAAATTGATATCTTAAGTCAGAAGTATACAGCTTTAACACCTTTATAAAATAGATTCATTAAATCTTGCAATCAACAATACATCCAATTAGAAAAGCACTACAAAAAATGATACTCAAATAGTAACTAACAATAAATCCACCTTATCCTCGCTAACCCCATCTCCAAAGCCCCTTAAACTAACTATCAAGCTTTTATTTATAACTAGTCTTTAAATTCATACATTTAAACCATTAATAATTTCACTATTATGTACGAAAACAATCAAAAAAGATTGGTACAACGACTTCGTTATACCAATCCATTTAGTCATTAATTATGCTTAAAAATTCATGCCAATAATGCAAACGTGGTAAATCTACAAGCTGATTATACGATTGATTTTTTAATATCACTTTTGTCTTAATACCTTGTAGCGTTTCTAACACTGCTGGTTTGTCATCAACGTAAACATCTAAAGTAAGTTCTTTTATAATATTTATTTTCTCCGCATCCTGCATACCACAATAGAAATGACCCTCTTCTAGAGGGAAACCTTGCGCTCTCATCCATTGTTGCGTTTGTTGACAATATTGTTTTGGACGTGACGTAATATAATAAATTTCATGTCCTTGCTGATGTAATGCTTGCAATGTTTCAAGTGCGGCTTCGAAAATTGGACAATCCGTAAAATAGATTTCATCCAATGAACTGTTCCACATTGCTGAGCCCTCTGCATCTGTTAATCCAAAGGGCTCATGAATCTCTACTCTTTGCAAAGCTTGAAAGGTTTCGTCTGTTATATTTTTGCCTAGCTTTTTATTATAAAGCGAAAAGGCATGTGCACGTAAATTAATCAGCGTATCATCTATATCAAAGCCAAATTTCATCTATATTTTCTTCCTTTCAAGATGCCTGATCTATAAAGTGAAAGGCAAAAGTTTGTTCTTTTTCAATTTGCTGCGCCAACACTTCTTCAATGGCCTGTTCTCGCAGTTGCTGAAAATCTCTCACATTGAATTCTTTAATAGAGCCCTTATTTAATAATGACGCAAGACAATCAGCATCCTTTAGCGCGCTATTTAAACCGAATGCGCCAGTAGGTGTCATCGTGTGCACAGCATCGCCTAAAAGGACAAGTCCTTTTGTCCCCCAGCAGTCACAATGACTGCTAAACACATCAAGTAAGACAAAATCTTGCCATGAACGAATTTGGTGAGTAACGGTATCCTCTAATTCAGGAAAGGCCTTTATAAGCTGGCTAATAAACGGAGTAATTGCCTGTTTTCTAAGCTGCGGAAAATCACCCTGTTTAATATTCCAACCAATTTGAATATAGCCCCCTGTCTGTGAGAAAAGTGACAATTGCATATCATCAATGAGCGCCATTTTAATAGCGGGCTCCCAGCCTTGAGGCGCAGGAATTTTTGCCCATAGTAAATCAAAACCATGCTTGTGCTTTTGGATGGTAATGTGTGCTCGTTTTCGTGTTGTAGAATATCGACCATCCGCTCCTATTATAAGCTGACTCTTAATTTCAATCGTTTCTTCGTCCTTTGTCGCGATAACGCCGATATATCGGCCTGAAGAATCCGTCATTAGTGTTGTCACCTTTGTATTTAGGAAACACTTAAAATTTTGGAAGTGAGCTGTATGTTGGAGAATTCCTTTAAGCAAATGTGCTTGAGGAACGTGAATACCTAAATGTCCTACAGAAGCTTCTGGAAAAATCGTTTTAAACGCTTCGCCTTTCGCATAATATTCTATTTTTTCCATTCGTAATAAGCCAAGTGCTTCTATCGCTTGAAAAAGATGATGATTTTTGAGAACAGTCTCGCCCTCTTCATTTAAATGTTCACCGCGAAAAGCCTGCCCAAGTGCTGCGCTTTGTTCCAGCAGTATCACGGACAGACCCTTTTTCGCTAGCAAATGAGCGAGAAGTGCACCACTTGGTCCAGCCCCTACTATACATACATCCGCTTGAAAATTCACTTACCTTCACCTTTTTTCGGATAAGCAATCATGCGTAAATCTTGCCCTATCTTATCAACTGAATCAAATGCAACATCCCACGCCTCATCCATTGTTGCCGCATTATAGCCCGCAAAAGGTGTTAAAGATAAACTTCCACCTAAAACTTTAGGCGCTACGTAAATAACGTATTTATCGATGGCAGCATTTTGTAAAAAAGAAGCATTAATTGCACTTCCACCCTCGACTAAAATATCAGTAATTCCAAGTACATAAAGCTTTTCTAACATATCATCAATATGAAGACCTTCGTTACTTTTTCGGACAGGTAGGACAGTGACACCTTTAGCCTCTAAAACGTTGATTTGATCTTGCTTAACATCTTCACCGCAAACAATAATCGTTTTCGCTTCTTCTACATTTAGAACATTGGCATGTGTCGGTGTACGAAGAGAGCTATCCATAATGATGCGTATTGGGTTTTTGCCGTGGCGATCGTTTAGTCTCGTCGTTAAAGAAGGATTATCAGCAATCACTGTTCCAACACCAACTAATATTGCATCAACTTCGTGGCGAATATGATGGACATCCTCCCGAGCTTCTGCACCAGTTACCCATTTGGAATGCCCTGTATGTGCAGCGATTTTCCCGTCCAATGTCATCGCATATTTTGAGATAACAAAAGGTCGTTTAGTGAGCATATTGTGAATAAAGCGTTCATTTAAACGTCGTGACTTTTCTTCTAACACACCTACCTCAACCTCAATACCTGCATCACGTAATAATTGAATACCATTACCTGCCACAGCTGGATTTGGATCTTGCATCGCTACTACAACTCGGCTCACTTCTGATTCCTTGACTAAATTAGCACAAGGGGGCGTTTTACCGTAATGTGAACATGGCTCAAGCGTTACATAAAGAGTAGCACCTTTTGCATGCTCTCCTGCCATACGAAAGGCATGCACTTCCGCATGCGGTTCCCCCGCTTTTCGATGTAAGCCAGTGCCTACGATAACACCATCTTTTACAATAACAGCACCAACAAGAGGATTGGGGTTCGTATTCCCTCTTGCACTCGCTGCCAAATCTAATGCTAACTGCATGTATTTTTCATCAGTCGTCATCTTTGTACCCTCCACTTACTTCACTTCCGGATATGACCAGATTTTTCTACCTTTGTATCTAAATAATAGCGATTTGTCTCAGTCAAACCTCCCCATAATGGGATATGCCCATCTGCTGCTAAACCGTGCATCTGTAAAGCAGATAGCTTCTTCGGATTATTTGTAATCAATGTAACAGGCTTCGAACGAAGAGCCGTTAATACCGTAACCGCTTCTTCATACGAACGCGTATCATCTTGAAAACCAAGTGCAAGGTTTGCTTCTACAGTATCTAAACCTTCTTCCTGTAATAAATAAGCAAGAGATTTCGAAAATAGACCGATGCCACGTCCTTCATGATCAGCTAAATAGAAAATCGCTCCGCATCCATGATCGACAATCATTTTCATAGATTCATGTAATTGATAACCACAGTCACAGCGTTGGCTACCAAATATATCGCCAGTATGGCAAATGCTATGCATGCGGATTAAAGCATTTTCTTCATGGGCGAAATCACCGTAAACTAGTACGGATGATTGCTGAGAAAATGCTAAATTTGCCGTTGCTAGCCCATCCATAATTTCTTCTTTTGACAAATTGCCATCAACCTTTAACCAGTTATACCATTGAAAAGTCGCTGAAAATTCACCTTGCTTTATAGGTAACTTTACTGGACCTACTAGACAAATATTTTCTGCTTCAGAATGCTTTACAATTGTCATTTTGTCCTTCACTATATCCACTACTTTAGTAGTAATTGTCATATTTATCGCCAACTTTCTATTCTAAACATTTAGTTGAATTTGCTAATTAAACGCTTCTACTTACATAACTTACTTAACGTAACTAAGTTTATAATAATAACTGAAAACTGTCAAACAACAGCCTCTTTTTTATTAAAATATCATATCTTAATAAAAAGCTGTTAAATGATGCTTAAATCATATACTAATAGCTTATGGGGGTGCTATTTTTTCTGTGCAGGCTAGTCTATAATAAGCGAAGGTAGGTTTGTTATGATGAAAGGAAGTTTAAGCATGAACTTAGAAAAAAATGTTCAAGTAAGGCAGCCAAAATACCAGCAAATTGCGGTGGATCTTGCCTCAAAAATTGTAGAAAAAAAATATCAAATTGGTGATAAAATTTACGCAAGATCTTCATTAGCTAGCCAATACAATGTATCGGCTGAAACGGCAAGAAGAGCGATAGCAGTTTTGCAAGATTTAGAAATTGTGGAAGCTTCCAAAGGTAGTGGTGTCATCATTAAATCGTATGAAATGGCGGCACGCTTTGTCCGACAATTCCAAGATGTCCAATCCGTTCATGAGCTACAAAATGAGCTATTAATAAGTATTCAAAAGCAACAACATGAATTGCTGCATTTACAGGAAAAAACGAAACAGCTTATTAGTCGAACGGAACATTTCCGCTCGGTCAATCCCTTCATTCCATATCAAATTGAAATGACTGCTGAAAGTCCTTGTATTCATCAAACTTTGCAAGCATTAAATTTTTGGCAAAATACGTCTAGCACAATAGTCGGTATTCGCCGTGGAAATGAATTATTACTTTCACCTGGACCGTATGCTTCATTTGAAGAAGGAGATATTATTTATTTTATTGGCAATGACGAAAGTCTAGGTCGCGTACAGAGTTTTTTATATCCAAATTAAAATCCGCATAAGCGCTGATATAACAGCGTTTATGCGGTTTTTTTCTTATTTAGCGATTTGACAAAAGTAACAACCTTTTGTTATTGTTAAGTTGTTACTTGTTTATTTTTGGTTATCATTATCCTCAAATAGTGTAATGAAAACGAAACAATTGTCATATGGATTTTCTTTATCCGTTTTATGAAAGTAACATCCGAGGTTGATATCTCACTGCTTATACAAGTGGGATTAGCGCACGAAAGGAGTGGTTCTATGGAAAAAATAAAAGTAGAACATGTTTCTAAAGTATTTGGTAAACATATTCCCCAAGCTTTAGAACTCGTCAAACAACAAAAAAGTAAGACAGATATTTTAAAAGAAACAGGTGCAACAGTTGGTGTATATGATGCCAGCTTTACTGTAAATGAAGGTGAAATTTTCGTCATCATGGGCTTATCAGGTAGTGGTAAATCGACGCTGATTAGACTGTTAAATCGACTTATCGAACCTACAAGCGGCAATATTTTTATCGATGGAGAAAATATTTCTAAAATGGGGAAAGAAAGCTTACGAACCGCACGACGAAGCAAAATGAGTATGGTTTTTCAAAACTTCGGTTTATTCCCTCACCGTACACTTCTACAAAATACCGAATACGGCCTTGAAATTAGAGGCATTTCAAAAGAAGAGCGCAAAGCAAAAGCGGAACAAGCTCTTGCAAATGCAGGCTTACTTGCCTACAAAGATCAATATCCAAACCAACTATCAGGCGGGATGCAGCAACGTGTAGGCTTAGCACGTGCACTCGCAAACGACCCAGAGATTTTATTAATGGATGAAGCATTTTCCGCTCTAGATCCTTTGATTCGTAAAGAAATGCAAGATGAATTACTAGATTTACAACGAACATTGAAAAAAACAATTTTATTTATCACGCATGATTTAAATGAGGCGCTTCGCATTGGTGATCGTATTGCCATAATGAAAGATGGTTCCATTATTCAAATCGGAACTGGTGAAGAAATTTTAACGAATCCAGCAAATGATTACGTAAAAACATTCGTTGAAGATGTCGATCGCTCTAAAGTATTAACAGCTGAAAACGTGATGGTTCGACCTGTCTATGTCAATGTCGACCTTGATGGACCTACAGTAGCATTGAAAAGAATGCGCCAAGAAGCTGTTAGTTTACTGATAGCAGTTGATAAAAATCGACATTTAAAAGGCTTTATTACCGCCGATGACGCACTAGCGGCTGCTAAAAAACAGGAACAAACGGTACATTCGATTGTTCAATCCGAGATGTTAACCGTTCCACCAGATATGCTTTTACAGGATATTTTAGGTTTAATTCATAATTCCCCTACTCCTATTGCAGTTGTTAAAGATGAACGCTTGCTTGGTGTTCTCATCCGAGGTGTTGTTATCGAAGCACTTTCAACATTCACTGAGGAGGAAGTAACACATGAATAATTTTTTAGACAATATTCCAACCTTACCACTTGCCCCATGGGTAGAGTCAGCTATGGACTGGTTGACGAGTAATTTTTCAGCATTCTTTGATGTGATTCAAAAATACGGAAAACTACTCATGAACCAGGTCACTGATTTATTAATTGGCATTCCCGCTATTATTCTCATTTTACTTGTCGTTATTTTAGCGTTTTTCGCTGTAGGCAAAAAATTTGGGCTCGCAAGCTTTACTCTAATAGGCCTTTTATTTATTTATAACCAAGGCTTATGGGAACATCTCATGGAAACCACAACGCTTGTTTTATTTTCTAGTATAATTTCTATCATCATTGGTATACCACTTGGTATTTTAATGTCCAAGTCAAGCGTTGCCGAAAACATTATTAAACCGATTCTCGATTTTATGCAAACGATGCCTGGCTTCGTTTACTTAATTCCGGCAGTTGCCTTTTTCGGTATTGGCATTGTGCCAGGTGTATTTGCATCCGTTATCTTTGCATTACCCCCTACTGTACGTATGACAAATCTAGGGATTCGACAAGTACCAAAAGAATTAGTGGAAGCTGCGGATTCATACGGCAGTACTGCAGGGCAAAAGTTGTTTAAAGTGGAAATTCCGCTTGCTAAATCAACAATTATGGCCGGCATTAACCAAACCGTTATGCTATCACTTTCAATGGTAGTTATTGCTTCTATGATTGGGGCACCAGGTCTTGGTCGTGAAGTATTAACAGCATTGCAACGTACACAAGTAGGGAATGGTTTCGTTGCAGGTTTAGGACTCGTGATTTTCGCGATTATTATCGATCGCTTAACTCAAAGCTTTAATAGAAAGAAAGAGCAGTAATAGTGCATATAAGCAAATACAAGAGCGCACTACAGACGTTTTGTGTTTTGCTAGAATGCTAAATATTGAGGGAAGAAAGGAAGATTCGATGAAACTGAAAACATTATCAAAATTAGGGATGGCTTTAGGGCTTGGCTTTATGCTAGCTGCATGTAGTGAAAGTGATTCGACTAAGAATGAGGATTCGAAAGATGTAAATTTAGCCTACGTTGAGTGGGATACAGAAATCGCTTCGACTACCGTTGTCGGTCAAGTTTTAGAAGACTTAGGATATGACGTTACGTTAACACCACTTGATAACGCAATTATGTGGGAAGCTGTTTCAAAAGGTGAAGCTGATGGCATGGTCGCTGCTTGGCTTCCACATACACATGGAACACAATACGAAAAATATAAAAAAGATTTAGACGAGCTAGGTGAAAACCTTGCTGGTGCAAAAATTGGCTTAGTTGTCCCAAGCTATATGGATGTAAATTCAATTGAAGATTTAACAAATGAAGCAGATCATACAATTACAGGAATTGAGCCTGGTGCCGGCATTACAGCGGCAACTGAAAAAGCACAAGAGGAATATGATAACCTAGCAGATTGGAATCTATTAACTTCATCTTCAGGTGCTATGACAACTGCGCTTTCAAAAGCAATTAAAAATAAAGAAGAAATTATCGTTACTGGCTGGTCTCCACACTGGAAATTCGCAAAATATGATTTGAAATATTTAGATGATCCAAAAGGTGTTTATGGCGGAGAAGAAACGATTAATACATTTGTTCGTAAAGGGTTAAAAGAAGATCAACCCGATGTATATTCAGTTTTAGATAATTTCCACTGGACATCAGAAGATCTAGAAGCAGTTATGCTAGACATTTTAAATGGTGATGATCCTAAAGATGCAGCGAAAGAATGGATTAAAAATAATCCAGATAAAGTTGCTGAATGGACAAAAGATGTAAAAGAACAATAAACAAAATTGTTTTTGTGCCTGGCACTTAGTATGGGCACCTAGCAAAATAGACGTTTTCTATTTAGTAAAAATCCACTTCTCTTTCTGCGGACACGATGTAAGTTGCAACGCGCGCTTTGTTGCGACTTACGTTACGTGCATTCCCTCAGGAGGCTTCGTGGATTTTTACTTAGTTATACATAAAAAATTATTCAAAATTGTTTGAGTGACTGGCACTAAGATAATAATTTTAAGCAAATGGCGGCTCCTAAAACTAGGGCAATACAAACGATTCGTCGCCAATCTTTAGATTCGTTGAAAAAGAGCATACCTAACAATGCTCCGCCTGCTGCCCCAATACCTGTCCAAATGGCATAAGCTGTCCCCATCGGTAAAGTTTCCATTGCAAAGGCAAGCCCTAAAAAACTAACCGTAAAAGCCACAATCATTAAAACTAAATTTTTCACCGATTTTACATCATTGTATTTACTAATCATAAAAACACCCATCATTTCACAGATCCCAGCGATAACTAATGCTACCCATACCATTATACTTTCACCTCTTTATCCTTCGGTTCACCTGTTACAAGCTTCAAACCTACAACACCAGCGAGCAGTACCACAATACATAATATTTTAGCTAGCTTCCATGGTTCTCCAAACAGCAGGCTGTCTGCGCATACCGTACCTGCAGTTCCCAGTCCTACGAACACTGCATAGACCGTCCCAACAGGTAAATACTCACCAGCCTTAATTAATAAATAAAAGCTAATAAAAATGGCAATAGCCGTGCCAAGCCATTCTAGTATGCTTGTTGCATGCTTTAAGCCAATTACCCAGCCTACCTCAAAAAAAGCTGCAACAAAGACACTGATCCATTGTTTGTTCATTTGTATTCCTCCATTTCATAATAGATATGAGACACAAAACAGCTTCAAAGTGTATTGAAGGCAAATAAAAAAGCCTAAAGAAACACTGTTTTTCAACAGTATCTCCCAGGCTTTTATCCTTCCGTGTCACAAAATACATTTTGTGGTTTTCTCTCGGACCAGACTAGCTATCGCTACGGAACCCTAGAAAACTATCATATCTAATTGTCATTTTAGTATAGCAAATAATTTAAAAACTTTCCACTGGAACATAGCCAACCTTTTCAACTAATGCCTGCCCCTCTGGTGACACAATCCATTCAATAAACTGCTTAACATTTTGGTTTTTTGTCCCAGTAGTCACTGCATAAAATTCCGACGTTAGTGGATATGTACCATTTCGAATATTTTCCTTCGTCGGCGCAATACCATCAATAGACAGTAATTGAATTTCTTTATTACCGACCATTTCTGTCGAATAATACCTAAACGTAAAACCAATTGCATTTTTATAATTACGGTATTGAGATACCTCATGGATAATACCGCCCATTCCTGATGCTACATCTTCTGCCGGAGCCTCCATTATAGTTTTATCACCCATCATTTTTTCTAATGTCGTCTGACTCCCGCTATCAGCTGGTCGTTGGAATGCACGAATAGAATCATTGGCACCTCCAACTTCTCGCCAGTTTGTTATTTCTCCAGCGTAAATTTGTTTGATTTGTTCAAGGGATAAATTTTCAACAATATTTTTATGATGGACAAAAAAGACAAATGCTTCTCGCCCTATCGGTGTCATATCAAATGTCAGCCCATTGATCTCCGCTGATTTAATTTGTGACGCAGATGGCGCCGCAGCAAAAATGACATCCACATCACCTGAAATTAAATTTTGATAAGCCTCAGGCGTTCGACTTACCTTAACCTCACTATCATAGTACGGATAGTCCTTTTTTGGATATGTCGCTTCCACAAAAGCTGCATATAATGGATACATTGCCGTTGCGCCATCTAAGCGTGGAAGTGGTTCCGCCAATTGTAATGAAGCTTTTTTATCGTTCTTCACAACCTTATTTTGCTCTACGAATGGTTCATAGTAATACTCATTAATTTCTGCATCGACAGTAGCCATACTCATTTTATAATGATACTTAATCGGTGCAATGGAAGCGAAAATAACAGCAATACCAATAATTGTCGAAAACAATACTTTCCGCTGCCTCGTCTTAAACCATTCAAAATTTAAACACGTAAAGAGTAAAAAGAAGCTAATCGATAGTACGTAAAGAAGATTTAAATAATGAATAGCACCATTTAATAAAAAAGCAAAAGCAAATATTCCAGTAAAAAATAACACACCCATAAACACGAATATTGTTTGCAAAACTCTCATTGCCTTGTCCTCCTCAAAAGTGTAAAATTACACTATTTATATTTACCTTATAAGATTTCAGAGAAAAAGGCAACAAAATTTTGGTAATTAATATTGTAATCTTCAAGAATGAAATAGCAAAATGCACGAGCGTGGCACACACATAATCTACAGCAAAAAAGGAGCTTGCAAAAGCTCCTCAATCCGAAATTGTTACCTATCCAGTGTAGACCCCTTCACATGTATCTGGTGCAGGTTCATAGAAACAATGATTTTTAAATTGACCAGTGAATGGTTGACCATACCACGTTGGAGGGCACGGAGCATATGGATTAAAGTACCAGAGTGCAAATTTCGCTGGGTGGTCTCTCCAATAGTCCAAGTTCTGTTTCGCTAATCTTTTCTCGGTTTCCCTTGCCCGTTGATAAAACATATTCCCTTTTTGAACCGCTTCAAAAGAATAATTTCCGCCCTGTACCTGATAAATAACATCGTCAATTGACCTTAAATCTTTAAAATCTAAACAATTTGATACTAGGCGATTAACAATGACATTTCCAACATACAACATCCCTTGTTTTCCTTCACCTTCCGCTTCTGCCCTCATCATCCTCGCCATTAAAGCGACATCTGCATCGCGGTATTTTGCTCTTGGCAATTTAATCACCCCACGATATTGTATGACAGGAAGGAGTAAATTGTGCCACTGTTAATTAAGAAGAATCCTTTTTAGCTCACCGTTGGACATTTTGGCTATTTTTAAAATAGACGCTATATTTCCTCGCATTTGCAAAACCTAATTTACTACCTAAATTAATGGAAGCACTATTATCAACATCACAATCCCAGCGTGGTTGAATTGTTTCTGCTAGGCAATAATCTATAAACTGTTCAGCCACAATACTCGCTAACCCTTTCCCCCTATAATTCAAGTCGGTAACAATATCTATTTCTGCATATTTTGTAGATTTAAAAATCGAAACGCATTCACTAATAATCTTCCCTCTATCCTTCACACAAAATCCAATTCCATTTTGAATAAAATTATGCGTAGAATCCCAATATTCATCGTAGTAATTTTTATCAAACTCCAAACAATGTTGAATATCCAATGGGTCTATTTTTGCTACTTCGTACTCGTAATTATCGCTTCTTCTTCTATTTTCATACTTCATTGCATCAAAAGAAAAAGCATACCTTTGAATTTTCCCTACTCTCGTATTAAGGTGTTTCTCAATTGCTTGATCCCAAGCAGGATTAGCAGAAAATAATGTAAAGCGTTTCGCTTGATATACAGATGTCTCAAAAAATTTAACAATGGTCTGTATTAATAGCTCATCTATTGTTTGCCCTGCAATATAGTACAATCCTGAATTGGTTTGAATAAGCAATGATTTGTAATCGGCACAATTTGCATAAACAGTTCCTTCTATAGTAGAATCCAACACACTAAATACAAACGTTGGTGCTTCTTCAAGTTTGTTCTTTATTAAACTATAATGCTCTTTTGGTACTAAAATCATTTTGCTGAAACTCCTTTATGTATATTTCAAAATACGCAGATACATTTTTTTATAAGATATTTTATTGAATTAATAAACACGGTTAAATTCAAAGGTAAATTGTACATATTTTCCATTAATATAGCGTTAATACGAATAAAAGAATCGATAATGTAAAGCAAATACTCCATAATGAACCAAGTATTTTTTGATTTTTAATATTTCTATTTTGCTTTAGTTTTTCTAATAACTGAACTAAATTAATAAACCATAAAAAAGAAAATAACAGCGGTAAAAAGATAAAAAATAATAAATCCATTGCTTTTCCTCCATTAAACTATTAAAAGCTTCTTTAATTAATAGTTTTCTTTTTTCTACTTTTCCATACAAAAAATAAAATAATCACAACAAACATTAAAAATCCGATAATACCACACATAAATGGATCAATAACGAAAAAATAGCTATCCTGTAATTGATAGTGCTCTTGGCCATTTTCCATTAAACCCCTCCTAAATTTAAACATTGTGACTTAACCTCGCCGTTTTAGCAAGCGCCCTTTAGTCAAATATTCTATTAATTAATCACAATACCTTGAGCAGCAACGAATAACATGAAGAACGCAGTGCATAAAAAGAAAATTCCCCACAATAAATTCTTCGTTCTTTTATATTCTCTTAACCCTATTATTAAAAACATGACACCCATCAGCGCGAACAGAAATGGAAAAAATTGATAATTTTCCGTAACATTGACGTATATACTAATTCCCAAAACGAGGAATGCAAACAATATGTGCAATACCATTAAAGTATCAAACTTTTTTTCTTTCATTTTTTATACCTCCCACAAATATCAATGATCTTACTTAATTCTTTTTAGTATTCCTATTAAATAAAAAAGAATAAATGAAATCATTCCAATTGCCCCTTTGGTCATATAAATCTACATGGTTAATGCCCCCTCAAAAAAACTTTTGAAAGAACAATCGTGGCCATCGTTATTTTAAAAATTTTTTCAAAATCGCTAAATTCTCTTCAAAAAATAAAGCGTTTTTTTCCATACCTCGCCGTTTACACCACCCGATACTATTGAATGCATCTGTAAAACGATAAAAAGACAAAACAACTTCTAAATCAATTAATGGTCTTACACTGTTATAGCCCTCTTGATAAGCATGATACAAAGCCGAATCGTATCGTAAAAAATCACGATACAATTTAGTAAAATCAATTTCTGTTGCGCCAAATCGTACGGATTCAAAATCGATGGTACCTGACACATTATGACCATCCACAATTATATTTGCTGGACGAAAATCCATATGTATAAAGCTTGGTCCATCTGGGGCTGGGAGCTGTTGCTTCATTTTTTCAAATTTTTCAATGGCTTGTATGTATAAGCGTTTGTCTAATATATCTTTTACATCCTCAGCAAAACTATAAAATTGGCGTTCTACAAATCTAGACCAATCGGGAAATTCGTTTTGAATACCTGATAATTTTTGTGCTGGCGGATGAATTGTATGCATGGAAGCTTGAAGGACCCCAACTTGAAACGCTACTATTGGTGAAGCCTTCGTTATTAGTGGTTTCCCTTTTAATTCAGATAATAAAAATGCACCCGTACATTCCTCATCACCTGCCCAATAATCTAACATTTCTGGAATGGCTACCTTCCCTTTTAAAATTTCATAAGCTTCTAGCTCACGCTGACACTTTAATTTTGAATAAGGAATTTTCAAAAAAACATTTTCTCCATTAAACAATGTACATTTAAAGACTGTTGAACTATGGGAATCTTCGACCTCATTAACGGATCGTACTTGCAATCTAAATTGTTCAAGAACACGATTTAACATAGAAAACCTCCCTTTTCATTAAGTAACAAAGGTAAAAGAGTTAGATAAAAAAACGACACAAATAAACAACATCATCGCTGTTATTACGAATATTTCAGAACAAACCAACTTACTTGCATTAAATGCCGCAATTGAGACTGCAAGAGCAGGCGACAACGGAAAAGGTTTTGCTGTAGTGACTGACGAGGTAAGAAAGCTTGCAGAAGAGGTGAAATTTAGTGTCAATGACATTACAAGCATTGTCAACTCTGTACAACAAGAATCTGCCGAAGTTGCAGCATCACTAGAAGTCGGATATAAAACCATTCAAAACAGTTCCTCTCAAATTAAAGAAACATCCGAAACCTTTAATTTAATTGCTGAACTTATTGAAGACATGACAACGAATGTTGGTATTATATCTAGTAAACTTGAAAATTTCGTCGACAAAGGTGCACAACTGAATTTATCCATTTGCAATATTGCTAGCGTCTCAGAGGAATCCGCTGCTAGTATAGAAGAGACGTCTGCATCAACAGAAGAAACAGCTAGTTTAATGGAACAAATATTAGAAAGCTCACAAATGCTAGCTGACCAATCCATACAATTAAATCATATTACTAAAAAATTTACAGTTTAATTAAAGTTGAGATGTGTACTGAAATCCTTTCCAGTACACATCTTTTTTTTCAATAGGAGGTAACGGCGATTCTGGCTGTTTTATCGTTGATTTCTCGTTATTTTATCGGCGATTCCCCATTCCGTTATTGCCCCCAAGGCTGTTCGCCATATCTTTTAAGCGCTACAACTTCACCATCATTATTTTTCAATCGATTATAAACATACTTAATTTTGTATTCGTTGTATTTTTCTAATTCGAGTTTATCGTAATACTTCTTCGACAAAGACAACTCGCGATTATCAATTAACAAATAGTGTTCGCCATTTCTTTCTATAATGCTTTGCTCATCAAGTTGATAGGTGCTTTCGATTTGTACATCATTAATAGTGTAAAAACCCACTACAATCAGTCCTACAAAGATGACTAAGAAAAAGATAGTGAATGTTTTACTTCTACTCATGTGCCTCCACCCCCCATTAACTTTTGTAGTTAATACTTTTACGATTCAACACATGACTAAGTTTCAAAAAATAACCAACCGTTTACAATTATTAAGTAGCACACCCAATCATTATCCAATCAAAATTGACCTATAGAGTTCGTTTTGTCTCTCCGTCAATTAAATTAACATGAACATTAAATGATGTTCCACTTTCAATATGTTTAAGAACGCCTGATAAATCGAGTAATTCCTTTAAATGAATTGATTTTTCTCGATTTGCTTCAATTGTTATACTATATGGGCCAGCTACATTCATAAGTGACTCCATTCGTATTCCATCTTCCATGAAATAAGAATCTAAAAATTCTAATTCAAATGACACTGCTTTATTGCTTTTATTATGTAATACAAGGTTACATTCCCCAGTTATTAAGTCTTCACTCACATTTTCAAAATTACACTTGCCATTCCCATCGTATGAAATTGCCATAATGCCACTCGCTAATGTTTCTTGGTAAGTCATAATGAGGTACTTCGGTAAAATTGTATATATTATTACGACTATTACTATAGTTCGGAAATGATATTTCTTCATGCCTATAACAAGTAAAATAATAGCAATTAGAAACATAGCAGAACCTATAATTCCAAGCACAATATATCCATCTTGATTGCGAGTAGGAAACGACATGAATGTAGAATAAGCATCTAACATTACATTGTTAGGAAAAGGGAAATATAAATACATGCATATACTTAAAATAACAATTGAACAAATAAGTGCGACTTTATTTCTTATCATTTTATCCCCTCCTTTTAAGACGTCTTTTGAAAACTAACGCCTTTATCACGAGAAACAATCGCTCTTTTTTGCTTTTATTCATTTTTAATTCTTCCCTGTACTATCGGCGATTTCCTTTAGACTGAAACATTATCCTTGTATTTCAATTTAAAACAATAAAAGAAGATAAGGGCTCTTCTCTGGATCAGAGTAAAGCCCTCAGCGAATTATTCATGATTTTTGTTACTTTTAAAGGAAACTTGATTAGCACAAATAATAAAGTCAATTAACCCCATTTCGCTATTTTGAAGCAGGACGTGGAACTCGTATTTGTCATTTACTTTATATACTTCGTTATACAACCACCATGAATCTTCCAACAAACCATCTTGTTTAATTATTTGATAATTTTCAAAGGTGACTTCCTCTATATCTGTAAAACCACCTGTATTATCAAGGTGTAATGTTAATGACCTGTCATGCTGAACAGATTTTAAAATCGTACAATCATGAAATCCAAAGTTTTCAACTATGTCTTTTTCAAATGAACTTGAAGCTTCTTTGAAATATTTTCTATATTCGGCACTTGTTGCGGTAACTGACCTTTCATTTTCCTCAGAAAATTTAGTTACCGCGTTTATAACTGTACGAGTTGCTTTATATAAAGCAAAAACTCGTATATCAGCTATCTGATTTAAAATCGTTTCTGGTAATTCGTTTTTTAAACGATGTTGATTATAGATGAAACCATCATGAAATTGTTTAATGGCCACATTTTTATTAAAAGGTTCATATTCGTTTTGATCATCATCGTTTGATTCCAATATAGAAGAAATTTCTTCTTGTAAATCAAGCCAGCTGTTTAACTCGTTATTGTAGAGTTGTTGAAAATATTCTTCCGAAAACGTTTCAGCTTGCTTTTCTTCCTCTAAATTCAAATGAAAACTTGTTTTTTGACACAGTTCATACCATTCTTTAGTAAAATATTTCATTGAATCTCGCCTCTCTCTAATGAAATACGGGCAGATTTATAAGCGATTTACAATTTTCTAATGTACTTATAATTCTTTCTCACATTTTATCATTATAAATTTTATAGGAGGTTTATTTTCCGCATGTTTGCTTGGCTCGTCGATTTCTGAAAACGCTACTAGCCCAAATTGTTTAAATTCTTGTTTTATGGAGTCTGCATCATAAAAAAACATGTTGACGCCTTCCATTACCTCAAAGTAGTCTTTATCTAATTGTTTGCCCTTTCCAAACATAGGGGCATTTTGTGAAACTGTTGTAAAAATCATATACCCATTTGGCTTTAGCTGATTATAGCAATCTTGAATAAACTTTTCTCGCTCATGTTTATTCAATAGGTGAATAAGAGCATAGCAAAATATACCGTCATAAAGTTTATTATCAAAAGGCATATCAGTTACGGAACCAAGAAAAATATTAATATCAATCCCATTTTGTCTTGCCAAGTTAATCGCTGTTTGTGAAATCTCGATACCAGTTACATCGATTCCATTGTCAGTAAAAACCTTTGCATTTCTACCGTATCCAATACCAGGTATTAATATATCTTTAACATTTCTCTCAAGGAAAAAATCTTTTACTACGATTGCTGAGTCTGTCGGTTCAAATCCCCACATTGTTTGTTTTTCTATAAAACTTGATTCCCAAAATTCTGTCATATCGTATCTCCTAGCTAGTTTAATTTTGTAAAATTAAGTTTCTCTCAGCTATCACATTAATTCAACTAATTAGCTTTGCTCTACCGTAATCGCTAATGTTCCCCATATGTATTCAATAAGATACATCCTTCTTTTTATTTTTGATAAGATAAACAGCCCACCAAACAAATAAATAAAAGAATCCTACAATTACGTAAATAGGCCAGTTATAGCCTTGTTGTAACTGCGTAATAAAATGTTCGAACTCATCCACCCCTTTTTCTCTCCCAATGCTATTGATAATACTAATTATCGGAATAGTCATAGCTAGAATAATCGTAATAATAGATACAATCACTAATTTCTTTTTTACTATCCTCAATATTGCAACACCCAATGTTGCTAGTATAAATGTGTAATAAATAATCCAAACCCAATTAGGAAGAGTCTCCCAATACATTTTCCCACCTCATCAATTAGTTAAGTTTAAGTGTGAATTTAAAAAGTTTTGTCTTGTAAATATACTTAAGTTGCAATACAGCCCAAAGTACAAACAACACCGCACTTACAGTGAAAAATACGATTGGGAATACATAAAACCAATCGGGAAAATAGCGATTTACAATGTAATAATCCCCTGCTTTAAATCCTTCAGTTACATAAAATAATATAGTTAGCAAATTCTCTTTATTATTCGCATTTATCGGAAAGACATGTTTTGCCTCATTAAAATCTAAATTTAAATATTGTACATCACGGATGTCGTCTTTTTTGTCATAAATCGCAATGCTTTCTGAAGTATGAAATCGTTCATTAATCGCTTGAAGAGTAAGTTCGATGTTTTTAATATCATTACCATAAAGGTTTTTTCCATTAAACTCACTAATAAAGTTATTACGAGCATCTCTGTAGTTCAATTTTGCAGAATCGGCCAAATTAATACTTATTAATCCCAAAACTAAAAACAAAATGAACCCATAAAATAATCGCTTCGTTTTCTTATTTAAGCCAATAAATTTCATATTCATCCCTCCGCTTTTACACTATTCAAACAACGAAACCTTTAGATCGATACCATAACAATGCACAAGCATAGCGTGTAATTGTCCTCTGTGATGGTAAACGTGCGCAACGATCTCTAACAACCATTCATAGCGTGAGTATGTCACACCCCAATAAGAGGTCACTTCCTCCTGAAGTTCTTTTTCTGTATAATTCATAAATTTATCTTCTAAAAAATGATAATTTTTTATTAACCCTTCTTTCATGTCAGCTAAGTTGTTATAGGAGACACGAGCATAATATTCATCCATCTTTTCTTTGGAAGTCCCGTCTGCAATAAGGGCATCTGCTTCACAAATCATTGCAATATGCTCTACTAACTCGCCAATGGAATGCTTATTCGGTGTAGGTCTTTTATGCAATTCTTGTTCTGCTAACTTTTCTATCATTTGAACAATTGTCGTTACAGCGACTTTGATTTGATGTAGTGCGCTCTTACAATAAATACTCATCTAATCTCCCTTAACTCTAAACACCATTGTCATAGATGTTCCGGATACTTCATATTCCTCAAAACCTAATTTTTTATAAATGTGAATTGCATGGCTATTTTCAAGATCTACACTTAAAGAAATAGATTTATATCCTTCATTAATTGCTTGATTAATTATTGCCTTCATCAACAACGTTCCTATTCCTTTTTCCCTAACCTCTTCAGCTACAGCTATTCCTAATTCAGGCGTATGCCTATCTACAAAGCCATATCCTTTATTACTTTCGTTAAACAAGCGATACCAAACAGCACCCACAGGTTGATGATTCGTATTTACTGCAATTAATGCTGTGTCTCCATTTCGCCCCCAGCCTTCATGATATTTTTTAATATGACTTGAGTTGATTAAATCCTCTTTTTTAGGTTTGTTCTCAACAATATGGATCGATTCATAAAGCATATCGGTCAAAAAATCCAATTCCTTTGTTTCAACATTTCTAATTGTGACCATGAATATTTCACCCCTGATATTTTTTATATTTTATTTACTTCTATTTATAGTGGCTGTTTCCCTTTTATAAATGGAAGAAGGGGTTACTTAGAACATTTTTAAATATTCATCAGCATATATATTGCAATACGAAAATAAAAATTTTTTATTCTATCGGAGGGATTTCTTATGTCATTATCGAAATCAAATATTTGCATTTGGAAGCCATTTTCAACATCACCACCACCGTTTACTCCAGCTGCTCAGGCAGCATTGAACATGCTTATATACAAAACAGATTAAGAATCTGCGATATATAAGCTGTTTCGCAGATTCGAAGGAGTAAACGATGAAATCTAAATTTCAGTTTATTTTATCAATGATCATTTTCGGTACAATCGGTTTAGTTGTTCGAAAAATTGATCTTGCTTCGAGCGAAAGAGCTTTACTAAGCAGTTTTATAGGTTGCTTATTTTTAACGGTACTCTTCATTATGATGAAGAAAAAAATATCATGGCATTTAGTGAAGTCGAATGCTTCCATATTGCTTTTCTCCTGTATAGCATTAGCTGGAAATTGGATTTTTCTTTACCAATCCTATGACCATACGACAATTGCCAACGCAACACTCGGCTATTACTTTGCACCGGTGTTTGTAATGCTACTATCCCCAATTATCCTTAAAGAACAATTGTCATTTAAAAAAGTAGTTTGTATTATTGTCGCTATTATGGGATTACTTTTGATTGTAGGTGAAGGTCTGAGTGCATCTAAAATGGATGATCTCCTCGGACTTTTTTATGGATTAATTGCCGCTGCTTTTTACGCTGCATTATTGCTATTAAATAAATTTATTAAAGAGATGGAAAAACTGGAGCTGACAATGATTCAGCTCGGCACAACTGCTATTCTCCTTATGCCATATGTTTTCATAACTTCTGGCTTTGAAATGTTTAATGTAGCGAGTTCTTCCATTCCTTTTATTTTAATTTTAGGGATCTTTAATACGGGGATTGGGTTTTGGTTATTCTTTGCTGGCATGGAGAAACTGAAAGGGCAAAGTATTGCCATGTTAAGCTATGTTGATCCATTTATAGCCATATTAGTTTCGGCTTTAATACTGCAAGAACAAATGACAGTGCTTCAGATGCTCGGTGGTACGTTACTGTTAGCCTCAACATTTGTTAGCGAAATAAAATCACTTAAATTTTTAAAACATTAAATATCTTCATACACAGTGGGAAGTGTATTTCATTCCCACTGTTTTTTATTATTACATGCTTCTATGAATTAAAAATTACCAAAGTAAATCATTTAAAAATGCAAGAATATCTTTGTTCACATCATTTTTGTCTATACCCAATGTCATTAAATGTTTGGAGTTCGGATACCCTTTCATCGTTTTTTGCTGTGTCGCTACGTTTTGAAAAATTACCGCTGCACTGTCTTTATATAACGGATCATCTAAAGCACCATATAAAATACTGATTGGTGACGTTACAAGTGCTAATTTATCCATCGTTTTTTGAATGAGGTATTGAAACTCCACTAATGAATCGATAGACATATTTTGCAAACGTGTTATTTCTATATTTATTTGGTTTTCATTTTTTCCTTCGAGCTGTTTATAACCTTTTGCATAATGAAAAACACGCTTTTGTAGAAAAGAAGCTTCCCTACGTATTGGCACTGACATTGTCACAACACCAGTTACCGCAAGCTCTTGCGCAACTTTTAATGCAAGTACACCACCAAGAGAAAGGCCAACAACGGCTATTTTTTCATAGCCTTCCCCCTTCAACAACTGGTAACCGTCTAATACATCTTGCCACCAATTTGTCGGTCTGTATGTGAGCAACTCTTCTGCTGTTAAGCCATGTCCCCTATATAAGGGTGCATAGCAAGTATAATTGTTCTGTTGCAAATACTTCCCTAACTTTTTCATATCAATTGTATTGCTTGTAAAAGAGTGTAATAGTAAAACAGCTCTATCACCACCTTTATAGAAAAAGGGCTTAGGGGGTACTATTTTCATCATTTGAATACCTCACTGACGTATACTTTGACTTTCATTAATTACATTAGAGTATAACATCTAAACTTGATTTAACGACAAGGTGAGATAAAAATGTAAAAGGAGAATTTCCCTCTTTATTAGGAAATTCCCCTTTCGTATTGGTGTTACTTCTTCGGCTGTAAATCCTCAATGGAGTCTATATCCATATATTCTGGAACTACAAATCCATTTTTTGTTCCTTTTAAGTTCTCACCTAAATCATCGAAGTCATCTTTATATTTTTCATAAAATGAGCTATGTGTTGTTGGTAACCAAGCAGCTACTGTTGCATCAGCTACTCCTGTAGCGATTGCTTGAAACATAATGGCAGGATCTACTGGTGTAATTGTGACTGTGTAGCCGAGTTCTTCAAATACTGCCTGAAGTACACTACTTGAAGCTCTTTCTGAATCCCACGGAGTAGAAGCTAATTCAATTTCTTTTCCGTTTACTTTTTTCGCATCTTTTGTCCATTCATTTACCTTTTCTTGGTTTTCTTCTATCCATTTGTCTGCTGCATCTTCAAATGAACTCGTTTGTGCTTCAAACATAACTGCTTCCATATCTTCAGGTTCCCAATAAAATCTATCCAGTATTGTATACGCATCAGGTAAGTCTTTTTCCAAGTCTTTACGCGCAAGTGTATTAATATTTTCCGATCCGCCTAATGTCCCTTGAGGATCTTCTAAAAATTTCAAATCATAAGATGAAAACATCCAATGTGGCGTCCATCCGGTAATAATAATTGGATCTTCATTTCGAATAGCTTGCTCTAATGAGCCTAACATCCCTGGTGTTGAACTTTGTTCAAGTTCCCAGCCTTTTAAGTTTTCATATTTCTCTATCGTTTTTTCTGCAAGCTCAGTCAACCCAGCCCCTGGTTCAATTCCAGTAATCTTATAATCTACTTGCTCACCTATGCTTGGCGTATTTTCTGTTGAATTGCCATTTTCTTGTTTGCTATCTCCATCACCACACCCTGTTAAAAGTAGCATAGTGGCTAGCCCTAAAGTGAGTCCTAACGATTTTAAATTCATCTTTTTTCATCCCCCTAGTTTCAAAACTTAGCGTTTCATCGTCTTCCTAAGAAACCCTTTATTTAAATTTTTTTACTCGGCTACCAAAAGTAACAACTCGATTTTATCAACAGGTTGTTACTTTTGTCAAACGACTCCCTTACTAGACATACCCATTTCTGCATATTTACTAACATAATTATTTATAAAAAGAGCCTTTTAAATGGCGCTCAGTCCTTTAATCTAAAATAATAATATTAGTAAATTTATAAGAATCGTTTTCCATGGTATATTTCCATAATTTATTTAATAAATGAATTGAATGAATTAAAATTAAGGTAAAAGTTGGAGGGAAGATTATTGGTGAGGAGATGTGATGTGTGGAAAGATTTAAATAGAAATTTAATAGCAAATATATTTTTATTTATGGGAAGCATTTTATTATTATTAAAATTAATATTTGTAATAGGGTATTATAACGAGGGTCAACTAAACTACGTTACTTATATTGAGGTATACCTGTTTTTCATTTTCATTGGTGTCGTCTTGAAGTATAGGAAAGAAGAAAGCGTAATAGCCTGGATTTACCTGTTAATATGAGATTAGAAATACAATTAATATAGATAAACACTCATCAATATTCGAAAAGTAAAACAAAGGACTTGAGAAATAGCCCCTCTCATCCTATCCTCCCTTATGCATGCTGCTTTAAGTGTAACCTTTATTATTTTGCATGAAAGCAAGTGTCTTTTTAAATAATTTTGGTTGAATCTCTGAATAAGTTAGGTTTTTAGGGAGGGTATCAAATAGTTTAACTTCACAGATTTCTGATACAGGCAATTGGCCAATTTTCTTTATCTTTGCAAGATATAGCCTTCCAAAAATCTTATTAACGGAATCATCCATTGAATAGTCGCAAACCGAAACTATATCGACTGCTTCACACCCAGTCTCTTCGAATAATTCTCTTTTTGCTGTTTCAATAATGATTTCCCCGGTCTCTTTGTGACCTCCAGGAATTTCCCATGACACTCGTTCTTTCTGTCTTACGTAAAGCCACTTCCCTTTATAAATAGCACTTATTACTGCAAATTTTAAATCATTCTCATTAACAGTTCCTAAATCATAAAATTGAATACTCATTTTTCCACCTCAAATTTTATCGTTACTATTCTTCACATAATTCTTTACACTATTGAATTATCCTTTAAATTGCTCAGTCCGCCAACTACAATTGCAACACCAAACGTCATTAAAAAAGAGCTTTTTATATGCCATTCATTCTATCGTCTCACAATATTCATAGGTATATTGTTTCTTTTTTACAAAACATATAGCTAATAAAAGATATTATTATACAATAATTAATGAATATTCGACATGGAGGAACGACTATTGAAAAAATGGATATTACTGATTATATTTTTTGGAATATTGTTGATTGGAGGGAAAGCAGAGGCGGCGTCCGAGGGGTATGATATGAAAAATGCGCCTTTTTGGCCAGCAAATACATGGATTGAAAAAGTACCAGACTATTCCTATGATTATTATCGCTTGCAGTTAAATGAGGATTCGCTTGTCACTTTTACATTCGATGATCCAATTAAAGCTTCCGTATTAATTGCGTTAATACAAGATAATGGTACTGAACTAGGAAGAGACTTTGCCTATGTAAGAACTACGAAAGATGACGGGGATGAAAATAAAACGGTTCAACAGCTCCAATTACATGCCGGTTTGTATTATGTACGAATTGACGGACCTGATGGACCTGATGGACAACCATACAATGCGACGTACACGCTTGCACCGCTCCACTCTTCTTTTGATGTAGAACCGAACAATACTTCACAGCAAGCAAACCCCATTGCGCTTAACAAACCAATTAAAAGTGTAGGAACTGTCGGAGCTTTCGAAGATTACTATACGTTTACATTGGATAAAACAAGTAAAGTAACGTTACAAACGGAAGAATTTAAGCCACAAGTACAAGGGTATCGCCCCAATTTGTATATCAATATTAATGACGTAAATGGCTACCGTTATTTAGAAACGATGACAAGTCGAGATTTATCTAAATCGGCGACAGAAGTTTTACCACCTGGAACGTATACTGTGAAAGTAGATGCGAGCGAAACAGAGTATAATCCTGCTTATCAATTTACAGTAAAAACGGAAACTATTATTGAGCCTGAGACCTTTAAAAATAGTATTTTTGGTACAACGCTTACAGCTGGCCAAAAAATTCGTGGCTTTCTAGGACGCAACGATAATTACTATTTTACGCTAGACCGAAAACAAAAGGTGGAAATTACGGTTACGACCGATTCACAAGAGTTAATGTCAGCAATCCTTCAAAAAGCTAATGCAACGGGCGAATATCAACAAATTTATGATTATGAATACGATTTCGTGCAGCAACAAGCGGGATTTACGATTACTGCAATTTTACAAGCAGGCAAATATAATATCGAGACGAGTACACTTTGGTCACAACAAGATGAGGTAAATTACACCATCCAATTTGATGAAGTGACGTATCGTGATGTGCCTCCTACTTATCGTTATTATAACGAAATTATGAATCTATCAACGATGGGAATTATTCAAGGGTATAGCGATGGGCTGTTTAAACCAACTGATTCAATTTCACGTCGACATGTGTTTACCATGTTATCTCGTTATAGTGATATAAATTTAACACCAATACGTGAAATGAAACAGTTTGAAGATTTAAGACGTTTTAGTCTGGATTATGAGCTTGTCCTACCATTTTATCGTGCTGGCATCGTTGACGGCTCCAATGGAAAAATGAACATAAGCAGTAACTTAACACGTGCGCAGCTTGCGAAAATTTTAGTAAATACGTTTGATTTAAAAATGCAAGACACTGCACAAGAATTTAAAGATGTATCGTCAAAACATGATGCTTATGAATATATTCGAATTTTAGCCTCTAATGGCATCTCAACGGGTAGTAACGGGTATTTTATGCCAAACGCACCAGTAAGCCGTGAACATTTTTCAGTGTTTTTATATCGTTTATTTGAAAATATGAAAGAATAGTTTAATGCATTGTCTAATTGGCAAGTTCAAGATGCCTCGATTTATAAGTCGAGGCATTTTTTATTTAGTTGGCTAAGCATACGTTAGCTAATCAGTTAAATACTTTATAAAATAGTCTCTCGTCTCTTGATGAGTAAGTATTTCTAACACTTTGATACGAGAAACATTGCTGTTCTGTTTATCGTATCCGATTATAACTGACGAATCTTGGTAAAAACATTTATAATATAAATTCATAACACCCAGTTCCATTAAAAAGGACCACCTTCAAAACCTATAGGCCATCCATCTTCTTTGAATTTTACTTTATACTGAAATTCATTCGGATACTCGCTATAAAAAGCTAAACTAAAACCTGAAAGAATATGACCATCAAAATTAAGAATCTTGCCAAATGATATTGTCGTTAGATAGAAGTCATCCACTACCTGAGCAGGAAAGAAGTTCTTTAAATACTTTAAGGCACTGCTAACATGTTGATGTAGCTGGTCGAATATTCGTTCCGCCAAGTCAATAAATTTTGCATAAGGCTTTTCGCTATCCCCTTGTACAAATATTTCTACCCCTTCCCATTGTGCTATAGTCATACTACAAAACCATTGTTTAGGAAGAAAATTTTCTTCTTCATCTTCAAAATAGGTATTGGATAGGTTCACTTTTGCATCATAGTTAGTTAATGGTTTAGAAAGAATAAGACTTTTATTTAAAGTATCTTTCACATTTTTCATTTCAAAATAATCCATTTTTTCACCTCCTAGCATAGCCAAACTCGTTTGATTAATAAGGCCGCTTTTATTTAAAACGTTTAACAATCTCCTCTCGTGAATACTCATCGAGCCAATCGCCGTATTTTTCATATAAAGGTACAATGGTTTCCTTATTCGTTGCGATGACCTCGCATCCTCTATCATCATAAATAAAAAAGACCACATTTTTAGTGATATTTATAAAAAATACATCTGGATAGTTAGTAACCCGACGGAATTTTGGTTTTAAAGGGAAATCTTCATTACACGCTGCTTTAATAAGTAATGGATATTTAATATCTTGTTTGCGACACTTTAAAGAAAAGCGCGATGTATAATGATCATCTGACTCATCAACATTAAATACATTTGGCAACGTTTCTTGCCTTAAATGAAGTTTTACATCTTTATTTTTTAAATAGTGATTATAAACATTTATTCGATTCATTTCGTAAGACTTGTGCTGATAAACATTCGTAACAAGAAAAATTTCATCTGAATCAGAGAAAAGTTCGTTGAAAATAGACAATGCCTGACTATACACGCATTCAAACATCTCGTAATTGAGATTACCATCGTCTTTAAATTGATACATTCCAGCTCCTAATTCAAAGTGAATACCTATGTCCCATTGATGATAAAGACTAGGCACTAACGTAAGTCCTGGAAATGTACTAGTTAAATATTGACCTAAATCTATCGTTGTTCACTCCATTCTTTTATTGTTTTTTAACGCACCGTTAGCACAAAAAGAAAGGACCAAAAAAATGGCCCTTACTCATTTCAATATTCTATCATCCTGTCACTCGGTAAGATATTTTATTACTGCCATTTCTTTACCGAACCGATTACCTTTATCAATAAATCCTAGACTCGCATATAAATGATGTGCTCCTAAATTTTCAGGATGATAACCTACAACAACTTTTTTTGAATTCGGTAATTTAGCCATCTCTGTAAGCATTAATTTAGTTGCAGCTTTACCTATACCCTTGCCCTGGAATTCCTTATCGACCATTATTCTATACACCCAATAACCATCAAGTTCTTCTTGAACAGAATTGTACATTAAAAAGCCGACCACTTTTTCATTTAAATAAATAGCATATGGCTTTAAAGTAGGCTCAAACTTTGACTGAGCTATTGATATGGCATTGGGTTCGATGTATTTTTTTTGTTCTGTTGATATATCTAATTCACAGCAGTCGTACCAGTTTTCTGCATTTAATTCTACGATTCTCACATTTTCTTTAATCATAATTTTCCCCTTTCAAAATACGGGGAAACGCCAAACAACTTAGTTAATGAGTCGTTATCCCCTTGTTGCCATTAATAATATAAAATCTTGTACTTGTCATAATGAACGCCTCCTCTAACTACTACTGCCTAAAATTATATTAATAGATAATTAGGTTTTTTAATTATACCATTTTTTTCATAAGAATCCTTTTTGCACTAAATTTTATTAAGCACCCCGTTATCTCAAAGTGGATTTTGATGTTGGAAAATATAATTTGAGGACTTTAGTTTTTCCATTCTTCCCTTACAAAGGCCATTGCGCTTTCAATAGTTGAGACATTCTTCTTGAGCCAACTTTCACCCATTTCTCTTACCAACGAGTGTATAAACCCAATTCTACTAACCAATTTCACATAATCCAGTAATACATTTATAACACCATCATTTAACCCTAACACTTGTAAATCCTTAACTAGGTCTACATCATCCTGAGAAACCACACCATTGAGCTTTTTAAGGTAATCAATTGGTGTCGAAGAACGAACCTTTTTAATATACCATTCGTCGGAACTCATTCCTGTTATAGCTTTAAACCTTGCTTCTTCTTTTGCTTTCCATTCCTCGATTGTTATTCCATGAACTTCTTTAAATCGTTCTTCAGTAGTCGTGCCGTATATTGCTTTGCCATTTTTTTCCTTATATCGTTTTTGATCATCACTCATTTATTTCATCCCTTTTCGACCTTATTCACGAAAGAAAAAAGAGCTGCCGTAGCAACTCAATAATCGATCATTAACGCCCCATGATTGAACAACTTACTTTCCTTTTAATTGTTTGGCATTGATAAAAAAGGTAGATCCAATTAAAAATAATCCTAAACAAACGAACATCGATATCCCCGAATATTTATCATCAAATATTGTCGTGCTTACCAAAACAACGAACATCATTAGTGCAAGTATTACATATAAGCCTTTAATGTATTTCACAAATAATACCTCCTCATAATTAAAGAGAGCCCGTATATTGTTAAAGATTTTTTCTAGATTGAGTAAAGATAATAAAACCTACAATGAAAATCGCAAAAATACCTAAACCTTTAAAGACATATTGGGGGTAACTTTTACGGTAAGTATACTCGCCTTCTCTAATTGCTTTTATATAATGACTATCCCCTATATCAATTGCAATTGCAATATCTGTATCTATTCCCTCAATTGAATAATATTTCGTCCCTTTTGGATAGACATTTGAAAAGTTGCCTTCATATTGTTCCATATCTGAATACTTCGTGACTTCTCCAATTTTTTTCTTAATCTTTTCTACATATTCATCGCTAATTACATAAATATAATCATCCCAAACAACGAAAGGATATGCCCAGCTTGTTGCCTTTGCTTTACACGGAAAAAATGAAAAGACTATAATCGCTGTAAATAATATAAGTTTTGTATACCTCAAGCATTACACTCCCTCAATATATTTACTGATTAGACGATTAAAACTCAATTTAGTTACAAATAATCCCATAAATACAAATAAGGCTGGCTCATTAAACCTTCTATTAGTAAAAAAGAGCTGCCGTAGCAACTCATTGGTCGATAAATACTACAATTATTATAGGTATTTTCTCCACTCTTGCCATGCTTCCAAGTAAGCATCTAGGTCGTGTGGATGTACTTGAAAACATACGCCAATACGTGTGTATAACTGAAAAAGCACCTCGTCCACCAGCCGTTCTTTTGAAAATGTAGAATCGCTATTCCACAACGCAAATGATGACAACAGTGTATTCATATTTAAGCTATCTGGGGAAGAGCAAAAGGCATAGGTAAAATCATAAATTTTTGGCCCAATTAACGGTGAAGGATCAATAACGCCGTTGATTTTATTATCCAAAAATACAAAATTGTGAACACCCGTATCTCCATGTAAATAATACTTCTCTTCTTGGATATGATAAGCACTTAATTTCTTAACCAACATCTCTACTCTTTTATGGTCCTCTAATGGTAGTAAGTCTTCTATGCTCTTTTGTGCAAATACTAAACTACTCTCGTTAAATTCTGACCAATATTTTCTATGTAGTCCATTGACCCTTCCCCATGGAATGTCTTTTTCCACTCGTTGGTATGCATGAAACAACTCATTTATTATAACTTCCATCCATTCCAATTTGGACCCTCGAATAACATGTGTTTCTCCAGAAATATAAGAGT
Organism: Lysinibacillus sp. NPDC097868; assembly: GCF_044761135.1. Lineage (NCBI taxonomy): Bacteria > Bacillati > Bacillota > Bacilli > Caryophanales > Bacillaceae > Lysinibacillus > Lysinibacillus sp. NPDC097868. Next base: position 2,418,126 of record NZ_JBIWBS010000001.1, read on the forward strand.
AGACAATAAATTCTTTGTTTACGTCTGTATAAAGAACATCAGGCAATAGCTTTACATCACGATATACGGATAGAAAATCATTCGTTGCAGTAATAATGGCTGGGTTATCTATTTTTATTACAAAGGTCGGCTTATTGTTAATGCTGAGCGTAAATAATACGCCATTCGTCGTCCCGCTTTTTAAAGTTTTTAATGTTAGACGATCGTTACTTATCAAACCATTATTTATTAGTATTTCAATGACTTCATTTATTTTCTCCATCTTCCATCCCTCATTGATAATGTTCGAGGTAATTACCCTTTTCAAATATTTCTTTTGCGCTTAGGGCAGTCCATTCCTCAGGTGTTACATCTGGGTGTAAATCAAGGTAGGATTTCACCATTTTATAGCCCTCACTGTAACCATATGAATATGGTAGATCAACTCCTCCATAATTAATTTCTTGTGAGCGCTTAAAGTTAGTACTAGCTAAATCTCCTACAACTTTTGACCAATTTTCTCTATCGTATGCATAGTACAATATATTTTCATAATATTTAGGATAAACTAATTTATTAAACATCACTGCCTTTCCTTCTAAAACCATGTTATCTAAAATCGTAAACTGCATATCTCTACTTCCATACTTCTCAGTCCAAATACTATGATGATATTCGTGGGCCATACTAAACCTTAATCTATCTTCCGTATAATCTTTATTGTATAGAACGATTATTTTCCCTGCCCCTACCGTTACCATTTCAGCGTTTACATTAGTGGCAGGAAGAACACATACAGTCGTTTCTATTTCGGACGGTATAAGGTCTGAAGATTTGAAAAGAGCTTCTTTTATAAGCTTTTCTGTTTCTTCCCTATCAATTTTTTCACTTAATAATTGATTTTCTGTTAATTGGTCCGGCGCGACGTTTAGTGCATAATGCGCCATATGAAGATATTCGCCATTGTCAAAACAATCACTATAGATTGGTTCAATAACCTCCTCTTGATAAATTTCTCGTTTTGATTGTTTTGGGTTACTTTCAACTTTATCTTGATAGTTGCTATAAAGTTTATAGGCATTGACTATTTTATACTTTTGCTTTGTTTGAGGGTGTTCAAAAGATGTAACGATACTTTCTATATCTTGTTTTTTATGTGGTTTTTCTGTTTGGGTACAGGAAGCGAGCATTAGAATTGTGCTTATTAGAATAAATGCTACAACTATCTTCGGAAGTTTTATCAATAATATCCATCCCTTTTTACCGATTTACTGTATAGTTCGAATATCTTCCCAACCATAAACGAGCTCAGCGAGTTTTTTGCCAGCAATCAGAATTTCAACAGTATCTATCTTTTTCCCACCAAGTGCTTCATAAAATCGACGAGAACTGTTATCTTTCAAAACAAGAACGAGCATTGAACACAACCCCATCCCCTTAATTTCTTCTACGATTGCTGCAACAAGTGCTCTCCCAATCCCTTGCTCTTGGTATTCTTTCAAAAGATAAATAGCATATAGTTCCCCTTCAAAACCGATATATTTACCGCTTCTTTCTTTACCGCCTGAAGAAAAACCTAGAATGTCCCCTTCGTTGTTTTCGGCAACAAATACAGCGTCATTCGTAATATTCTTTATCCATAGCAGCTCTCGATTTTCGTATGATAAATCCATTAAGTATTCGTCGGGAACGATGTTGGCATATGTTGTTCTCCAACTGTCGACATGTACTTTCGCTATTCCTTTTGCATCTGATTCAGTTGCTTTTCTAATTTTAAATTTTTTATCCATACGTTCACTCCAATTGAGGTTGATATATCCTTTTAGTAGTGATTTGCACCGGTATTGTGTCGATTTGATTCCTGCTAGTGTAGGGGGAATCCCCCTTTGTTTTTTTGGCGTTTGCCGGGTGTTTTATCGGCGATTTGGCCACTCTTATCGGCGATTTCGGGGGGGTTATCAGCGATTTTCTCCCCTGCTAGTTGCGATTTCCTTCACGCTGGCAATTTAGCCCTTGCAATCAGCGATGTTTTTATCACCTTAAATCCACACATCGTTTTCTGCAGTCATTTCGCTATTTGTTTCACCTGTATTGACAACGCCTCTAGGTTCCACTAGCATTATTTGGCACTCTTTTTCAGCATAAGGCTTGTGCTCTACGCCCATTGGTATTACATACATTTCTCCTTTAGATAGTTTGACCTCTCCATCACGAAATGCAATAACCATCTCCCCATCTAGTACGATGAATACCTCATCTGTCTCACTATGTTGATGCCATACAAAATCACCTTGAATCTTAACTAATTTGAACTGGTAGTCATTCATTTCACCAATAACTTTAGGAGACCACTGCTCAGTAAACTTTGATAACTTTTCGCTTAAATTAATAGGTTGATAGTCCATGTAAATACCTCCTTTTTTTCCTTTTATTATATTTTACCAGAGGTTTGTGAAACATGTAATTTTTCACAACTACAATTCGTCATTTAAATTCTGAAAATTATGTTAAAATAAAAGGATACTGCAAGGAGGTTTTTACATATGGCAATTGAAAAAGTACGCGAGCATTTCGCACAATGGAATTTACAGCATAAAATACAGGAACTGAATGAAAGCTCTGCAACTGTTGAAATGGCAGCACAGGCACTTGGCTGTGAACCAGAACGTATCGCTAAAACACTATCGTTTCTAGTGAATGATGGTGCCATTTTAATTGTAGCTGCGGGGGATGCCAAAATTGACAATGCGAAATATAAAGCAATGTTTGGAACGAAAGCGAAAATGCTTGCAAAGGAAGAAGTCAATGAACGAATTGGGCATGATATCGGAGGGGTTTGCCCGTTCGGTATTAATAAAGGGGTTGCTGTTTATTTAGATGAATCACTCAAACGTTTTGCAACTGTATTCCCAGCCTGCGGCAGCAGCAATTCTGCAATTGAACTTACCATCCAGGAGCTAGAAGCATATACACCTTATCAGCAATGGATTGATGTCTGTAAAGGGTGGAACGATTAATAAATTAAATACTCAATACAAAAGTAAAAATCCACAAAGTCTCCTGCATGCGAGGAAACAAAGTGGATTTTTTTACCTTAAACTCTTAAACTGCCTATGGGACATTTTTATAGCCTACAGCTAGCCAATGTGAATCCCATTCGGTAATCTGATTGCCCACTCTACAAGACAAGCCACAAGCGCGATTATCTGCAATGAAAGAACCGATTAGCCATTTCTTAGAATGGAGGCCATTACCCTGTTGTATGTTGATTGAAGGCATTTCTACGTATTGCTGGTAAATAAACAAATTGTCATCATAATGATTGTACGCAGAACCAGTTGTTTTAGAGCCATCTCCTGCATATATTTCTACCGTATTTCCTTCTCGAGAATAGACAGGTTTTTTCACATAAGGCACTCCATCTACTAATAATGGCTTTGCTGATAAATGCGTTGGTAACATATATTTATTAATTGCAGCTCGCTCCTCAGCATTAAATAGCAATGGATCATTTTTACGTTCCCAAATTAGCCATAACAAAATTTTCGATTGAAGGACATATGCCGCTGGAGCATTTATAATCGCAAGCTTACGATCTTTCACAAGATCCAATAATTGCAGACCGATTCTTTCGCCATCGGGGGCTACATCATCAATTATAAATTCTATTGGATGTGCGGGTCGATACAAAATATCGATTCTCTCCATTGAAGGCGTATAGAGCCCTCTCTTTACATCTGGCGTATCATCAGAAAAAATTATAAGCTTTTCGATAGGTACATATTCAACATCAAACGGCACACATGTTTTCAAAAAATGTACCTGACAATACTCCTCATAATCCTCTTCTGCTGTTTTACCTGTAATAACGATTTTAGGCTTTTTCACATCCTCTAAATACTGCATTGCGGCAAAAAGTGCACCGGATAACGTTTTATGTAATGCGGACACATCATTAGGATTTTCTAGATGAAAATGCTGACAAAGCTGATCATTCATCTCAAACGTTTCTTGCACAAGAAAAGGCGTTTCTCCATTCAGTTCGAGACATTTTATGTTGCCGTCCTCAGTACAAACAAAATCAAAACGAGCAAGTATAGACTGTTGTTGTAAATAATCCAATTCAATATAAGGTGTCATTTCTGAACGAATACCAAGAGCAAAAAGCTGCTCATCAGTTAAATGCTTAAATTGTTTACCTACTTTTAAAAAGATTTGCCAAAGAATCTTCGACGCGTAATAAAGTTCGTCTATTTTCTCCTTTGTCAGCTCCATCACATCATATAATGCATACTCTAAATCTTCAAAATCGGAAAAGAAATTAGGAAATTGTGAATAGAATTTTTGCCGTTGTTTACTATAAGTATCTTGTTCCATCGAGATTCTCCTTTTTCAATCGTTAGGACGATGAAGAGCCTCCCCTAGATGCGCCTCCAGATCCAAAGCCTGATTTTCCAGATGACGAGCCGTTCGAATACGAATTAGAAGAGCTCGTATTACTTGAAGAAGAGCTTGAACCATTCGAATATGAACGCTGACCGCTCGAATAAGAATTCGTGTTACTCGAATTAGTATTTGAGCCACTAGACGTTGGGTTATTTGATGTAGAACTATTTGTTGATGTACCAGATGAAGGCGAAGAGGAGCCACCTGTTGTAATGCCATTTGAATTCGCATTTGTAGCGTTCGATTTTTTAGTAGACGTTGTCGATGATCCTGCCGAACCGCTACTGTTATCGTCCTTGTCTGTTCCATTTTTCAGATTGCGGCTTTTATAGATGGCACTTCCAATCATTGCACCTGCAGTGGCATACATTAAGCCATTAAAAAAATGTTGGGCGTAATACGGTGAATTTTCATCTAAACATTCAAACGAACCATCATCACCTTCTTGCCATTCATCACAAGCATCAGCCATTTCACTGTTATGTACATTTAATATATCCTCATTATTAGCAGGTTCATTATTAGTTCCTGACGTATTCGTCGTATTGACGGGATCATTAGACTCTTCGTTTGTCTGTGATTCAGTATTGCCACACGCTGCTAATTGCATGACCATAAATGATGCAGTAGTCACTGCCATATATTTTTTTAATTGCTTTGCCATATTCTTACGCTCCTTATTATCAATACTTAATTTACGAATAACCTGATATTTAGTTTCATTTTGTTTACAAATTTATACTATAAAATAATAGCACAATAATATTCCTATAAAAAAACGTCAGAGCCATGATACTCTGACGTTGAAATCATTATTTTGTCGTTACTTTTCTTCCGTATGTCATCCATCTCCATACTTTTTCCAATGGCCCGATTTTGAAAAATTTAAAATAAATGATACTAATGATCATTTGAATTACAAAAATCATAATGGCAATGATGACAATATAGGAAGTCGAAAGCACTTCGAGTCCCATTAGAGATATAATAGCTAACCCTATAAAACTCTGAGCTAAGTAATTTGTAAACGCCATCTGTCCGACACGTCCAATTGGCTCTAGAATTTTCACAACTTTTTTGTGTTCTAGAATCAGGAATAAACTCGCTAAATAAAAATATGTAGTCGGGATTACACCTAATCCTAGTAATAATTGTAGCTTTTGATTATCATCATTTTGAGATGCAAACCAAATCCAACTAGACATAGCTACAAATATTGGACCTGTTACATATAATACCAACTTTATTTGTTTGGTAAGTTGTCTCACATTTCTTATCCAATCAGCTTTTGCTACTAGAAAACCTGTTAAAAACATAATAAAAATAGTTATTGTATCATTTCCTAATACATCGAAAACTGTTGAAAGGATAGCTAGGTTTGGCAAAAACAATTGTCCAAGTATGCTTACAATGTGAACAGTGATTATGCCAATAAGCCAGTTACGAATTGTATTAATCTGCGCTCGATAAAATGGTAGTAAGAATAAACCAATTACTGCATATGCAGAAAGAATCGAACCCCAGAAAAAAATTATATGGACAATCCCAATAACAAATAATGCTAGTAAACGTCTTGCAAAACGCCATCGAGGCTTATCACCTCTTGCTTCAGCGCGGGAAGCAAAAATATAAAAACCGACACCGAAAAGAAATGAAAAAATGGAAAAGAATTTTTTCTCAATGAATATATCAATTAGTGTATCAATAATACTATTGAATTTACTATAGGCAGGCACCGGTCCTCCTTCAACTACTATTTGATAGGCACCTACATTAATAAATAGAATGCCAAATAACGCTAATCCACGAATAATATCTAAGGACATAATTCTTTCTTTTTGTGTAATAGATGGATTCATGCTTTCAACTCCTTATCTTCAATACTGCAATTCATGCTCCTTGGCTATTATATCTACGCAACCTTACAGCAGTTTGTTGATTAGCTTACAAAAACCTTAACTGAAGGATTTTCATTTATCTTAACGATATATTTAAAATTGCAGTTTCTTACGCACACACTAAAAAAGGTCTGAATTAATTTCCAAGACCATTCTTTTATTTATGATATTATCAAGCGTAATCTAATGTATCAGCAGCTAATGGAATGTGAAATTTTGTCTCATTCTTTTTCATGTTTCATTAGTTTTTCATCCCTTTTCAAAAGTTAAGACAACATAATTTATAGTATGTAGACATTTTGAATTTGAAAAGAGGTGACCAAGGTGAAGAGGAATAGAAGATTAAGATTTTGTTATCCTGGCTATAAATATTGCGGACCTGGATGTTCAGGACCTGGTTCACCAACAAATGCTGTTGATTCTTGTTGTAAGAAGCATGATGAATGTTATTCAAGATACGGTAGAACAAAAAAATGCGATGTATTGTTTCAACAATGTTTATTAGCACATATGAATACCAATAGCAAAATGGGCAGAAATGCTAGACTGTTCTACAAAGTTTTCGATTTGCGTAATAATTTCTTTTAAACGTCAAAAGCCAAGAATGAACAACAAGTTACATTCTTGGCTTCAAAGTAATATAGATGTCTTTTGCCGTTGATTTCCGCTACGGGCGGCGCTTGCCGCAAAATTGTTTGAGAATTGTTTGAGTGCCTGGCACTTTTAAGGGCACTTTTACTTAATCGGGATCCAAATTTCCGAATAGAGATTTTCACTTGATGGGTCTTCGTCCGTGTATACCTCTAATTCAGCTGTACCAGCAGGTTCATATGGATTGGATGGGAACCATTCAGAGAAAATTTGCTTCCATGCATTTTGCATCGCATCCGGCATTGGGCCATGTACTTCAAACACAACCCATTTTGATGCTGGCACTTCCATTGCTAATAAATTTTCCGGTATATCCCCTACGTGATCTGTTCCAATCCAATATTCCATTAAATTATTTTCTTTATAGTTTTCGTCTGGTACACAAACACCCAGTACCCCTTTAATTTGTCCGTCATTTAATGCAAATAATTGCTCGTCCATTCCTTGGCGATTTACTTCATCCCAAAATAGAGGTATGCCTTGCAAATTCTCGCCTTTTTGACAATTATACGTTCTTTTCACTCCTACAACTTGGAACTTTTCTTTTTCTACAATGTTATACTTCATTGGTTCTGCTCCCTTCAGACTCACCTGGATTACGAGGCGGTTATATGATTGTAATGGTCCTTGCTGTTTTCGTGCTTCACTCGGCGTTACATTATGTTGCTTTCGGAATGCTTTTGTAAAAGCTTCAGGAGAGTCGTAGCCATATTTGAAGGCGAGATCGATTACTTTTACATCTGTATTGATTAATTCCTGTGCTGCTAAAGTCAATCTTCTTCGTCTTATATAATCCGCAATTGACATATCCGTTAAAATAGAAAATGTTCGTTGAAAATGAAAAACAGATGCATTCACTTCGTTTGCGATCTGCTCCATTGTAATCGTTTCTTGCAAATGCTCCTCTATATAATTTATTGCCTTTTGAATCGACTCAATCCAACTCAAACTCAAATGCCCTCACTCCTTGATTAAAGATTAACGTATACTAGTTTTTTCTTCCTGTCTTTTTATGCTATCTTTGGACTGGTCCACTCAGTTGTATGCATAGTCTACTACATATCGTCAATTTTCCAAACCTTTACTTAAAAGGTGCTACTCCTTCAATAATAATTATTTATAAGAAGCAATAACATAAAAATTTCAAGAAGCACATGAATATTTAAGTGAGCGGAAAGCGTCCGCTTGTAGCGTTACGCTACGAATAAAATCTTTGCAATGAGTGTGATTTGTTGATGAAAATATATAAATGAGCAATTTTATTAATTATTAGTAGATTCTTAGTATTTAATTAATTTAAAATAAACAGTATTATTAAGTATTATAGATATTTCATCTAATGACACAATACGCGGAGGATATGACATGTTAGAAATAACAAAAGAGATAACAACAAACCCAAAAGAAAAACCTGCAGTAGACCAATTAGGTTTTGGTCAATTTTTTACAGATCATATGTTTATAGTCGATTACACAGAAGGTATGGGTTGGCATGATCCACGCATTATCCCGTATCAGCCCCTTTCTATAGATCCTTCGGCAGCGGTTTTCCATTATGGACAAGCTGTATTTGAAGGATTAAAAGCTTATGCAACAGTGGATAATAGGGTCCTTTTATTTCGTCCTGACCGTAATTTTAACCGCTTAAATCATTCGAATGAGCGTATTGTCATTCCAGCAATTGATGAAGAATTGGCGTTAGAGGCGTTAAAGCAGTTAGTAACATTGGATCGTGAATGGGTTCCAAAGGCACCTGGAACATCTCTTTATATCCGTCCATTTATTATTGCTACTGAGCCACACTTGGGTGTACACCCTTCTAAAAACTATAAATTTATCATCATTATGTCTCCATCAGGCTCTTACTACAAAGAGGGCATTAATCCAGTAAAAATCATGGTGGAACAACATTTTGTAAGAGCTGTAGTTGGCGGCACCGGCGAAGCAAAAACTGCTGGTAACTATGCGAGCGCCTTAAAAGGACAAGAAATTGCCAATAAGGAAGGCTACTCTCAAACTTTATGGCTAGACGGTAAGGAACACCGTTACATCGAAGAAGTAGGTAGCATGAATATATTCTTCAAAATAAACGGAACTGTCATCACACCAGCATTAAATGGTAGCATCTTACCTGGGATTACACGTAATTCAATGCTTAAAGTATTAAAGGCGAAAAACATTCCAGTTGAGGAACGTCGTATTTCAATCGATGAAGTGGTAGAGGCTTATCATAATGGAACTTTGGAAGAAGCATTTGGTACAGGAACAGCAGCGGTTATTTCACCTGTAGGAGAATTAAAATGGCAAGATGAAAAAATAGTGATTAATAACGGTGAGATTGGTGAAGTGTCACAAATGCTTTACGAAACATTAACAGGCATCCAGAATGGCACGCTTGAAGATACATTTGGTTGGACGATTAAATTATAAAAATATACAAAAAAGTGTTAGATTGACCGCAATCAATCTAACACTTTTTTACTGTGAACGTTTTTGTAGCGCAACGTAAGCCACTGAAATAGCCGTCTCCACTTTTTTGACCTTTAATGATATTGGAATAACACCAAAATAGTTGTACCTTCTTCGCTTTCCCAAAGCTCAACAAAAAAGCAATAACCATTTGGAAAATCATTTAAATATGCTTCATCATCAAGGCAAATGTTATTTTTATACTTTGTATTCCATTCTGACTTAACATCATTTATTAATAAACACTCTAATTTACTTTTTCGTTCCGTTTGATAGTTACAGATGAATATTTCTTCTACTTCGCCATTAAAAATCATTTGTCCCAGTTCCTGTAACGTAAATAGTTCAGAGTAAATTTTACTTGAAACTACCACTTCATCATGATAAATCTGTTTTTTTTCTTTGTCGATAAAGTATCCTTTTCTTATCACTATGTTCAACCCCTCTTTGATCTGTTAACAGGGCTTAAAATTTAAAAATGCCTCTACTTTTTCTCAATGAAAAAACTTAAACATTAACTTTATAATTCAATGCTAACTCATCCCCAGGAAGTCCTCGTATCCCCCAGTTATGCTTAGGTGTTTCAAAAATAGTAATTTCTATATCTTGAGGAGCTATACTCAATTGACTGTTAATTTTTTCAAATAGCAATGCGAGTAATTGTTTTTTCGTTTCCATCGTTCGACCTTCGAACATACTAATTTCAATAATGGTATATGCTTCAGTTCTTTCACTAGGAAAGTAAAAATCTTCTTTATCCATTGGGAAAAAACGATGAAATTTCTTATCGGATGGCAATGTCAGTGCCTCCATCATACAACAATGAATAATAGTTGATAATGCTGCCTTAATAGGATTTAACCTGTCCTTAACACCATATATTTTAATTTGGCTCATGCTCATCTCACCTTTCTCTTCTAACCACTTATTTCTAATACATAAAAATAATCCACGAATAATGGTACTGCACAAGGGGAACACCACTAACCTAAGTAATTGATTTTGCAATAGAAATTAACTCTATTACGATTACTAGGTCTAGAGCTTTTTCTAAATACCCTCTACCTATCGCCTATTATTTAATTACTGGCAAGCTCACCTTGTTTACCCAATCATAAATAAATCTTTCTTGATGAACGTTTAACTGCGGAAGGTTGTTCCGGGAAAAGAATCGATGTTCGTGACTTTCTTCCGAACGTTGAATTAATTCTCCCGAAAAACAGCTTGAGTGAAAAATAATTTGGACACTAAAAACTTTATCGCCATTCGGATATGCTGCAAATCCTTCTTCACCAGAATAAATACCAAACAACGCTAATTGTTCAACTTTTAAACCTGTTTCTTCATAAGTTTCTCTTACGGCCGCTTCAAGAAACGACTCGCCAGGCTCCATTATGCCACCAGGTATGCCCCAAACATCTCGATCCGTTCGATGTTGTAGTAAAATTTGATTGTCATGTTCAAGAATAACACCGCACCCTACCGTCATTAGCATTTCATTGCCAATGAGCTGCCGCATTGTTTGTATGTAACTCATTTTTCCCTCCTTGATATAGGGAGTCAATTTTAGACTTCTCTTCCCTTTTAAGTTATTACTCCGTCAAATCCCCCATCTGATCTCCTTAGCTTATTTCAATTCTCAAAAGAGATACAGGTATTTCTATTTTATATTAATAATGTCATTTTTTCGCACATTTTTGAATAACTTCAATCATCTGAATGTTTGATGGAGAAAGCCATTTTAAAAATTAGCTCAAGTATATAGAGCTAGTTTAAATTTTATAGGTTCTTAAAAGGGTTCCTAAGGAAATAAATAACTTAATAAATAATCATGCTCCAAAGGAAAAGTTCCATTTTACTTATGTTCATAAACAAGAATGTCTACAGATTGATTATACTTTTTAACATTCCTACAGCCCAACACTATGTTAAAAGCCTTCAATCCACCAGCATATGGCACTTCCTCATGCTTTTCAATTATAAATGTCTTTTGAACGGTGCACTTCGATAAATATGAAAATAAAATTAAATATTTTAAAATATTGAAATAAAGATTGTTGAATACATAACAGAAAGGAATAGGAAGTAGTGAATATTGAGTGCACACGATATCGCGTGAAACAAGGTAAAACAGAAAAAGTAAATGAGTGGTTAGCTTTCTTGAATGAACATATGGACGATGTACTCGTTACCCTTGAAGGCGAGCGAATGTATGTTGAAACGATTTTTCGAGAAGTTTTAAATGAAGAGGAATATTTGTATTGGTATGTTGTTCAAGGCACTGGCGGAATTGACGACGAAACATCCGAACATTGGCTTGATAAAAAGCACATTGAATACTGGGATGAATGTATTGATAAAACCTTCAAACCTGTAGAGTTGCAAACTGAGGTAGTCATGATTCTATCTCGCAGTACCTAAATTTCCTTCTTTGCATTGAATATGAAGTTAAAAATTAGGGCAAGAATAACTTATAAAAATTTATTATGAGGTGAAGTATGAAAAAATTAATCATCGGTACTTTTACAGCAATCCTAACAACAGGATTATTATTTGGGTGTGGTACTTCGAAAGACAAAACAGAGCCCAATGATACTGAAGCACCTTCAACACACAAAGAACACATGGATGATCAAAACAAAACTGATGACAAATCAAAGAAGTAAGTCTTCCTTAAGTTCATTAGACATAAAAAAACCAGCTCAAATAAATAGAGCTGGTTTTATCTTTAAATTAGAAAATATTTTTAGAATGGTGAATTTTAATCTTTAGAATTAATATTATCCTTCTGGCACTAATCGACCGTACAAGGAATTGTCGGTTAATCCGAAACAATCGCTAAAATCCTACAGCCCCAACACTTCTTTTCTAGTACATCGTCAAATATTCATCACGTTCCCAATTGTGGACGCGTGTGCGGTATTTGTTCCATTCAATTTCCTTCGCTTCTGTGAACTTCTCAAAAATATGATTGCCAAGTGCGTCACGTACAATATGATCCATCTCTAGCTCGATTAATGCGTATTCTAAAGAAGATGGTAAACTATCAATGCCATTTAATTCACGATCTACACGGTTCATTTTATAAATATTTCGATCTACAGCATCTGGTGGTGTTAAGTCTTTACGTATCCCATCAAGTCCTGATGCTAAAATAACAGCCATCGCTAAGTATGGGTTAGCCGCAGGGTCAACAGAACGTAATTCAATACGAGTTGAAAGACCTCGTGCCGCAGGGATGCGAATAAGTGGTGAACGGTTTTGAGCTGACCAAGCTACATAGCACGGTGCCTCATAGCCTGGAACTAAACGTTTATAAGAATTTACTAAAGGGTTTGTCACTGCTGTAAAGCCGTGGACATGCTTCATGATCCCTGCCATAAAGCTGCGAGCCGTTTCGCTCAATTGTAATTCTGCATGTTCATCATAGAAGGCATTTTTATCACCCTCAAACAATGAAAGATTGAAATGCATCCCTGAGCCATTAACGCCAAATAACGGCTTTGGCATAAAGGTTGCATGTAAACCATGCTGTGCTGCCACTGTCTTAACGACAAGTTTGAACGTTTGTATGTTATCGCACGCTTCAATGGCACTTGCATATTTAAAATCAATTTCATGCTGTCCCGGCGCCACTTCGTGATGAGACGCTTCAATTTCAAAACCCATACCCTCCAGCTCGAGCACAATATCACGTCGACAGTTCTCGCCTAAATCAGTCGGCGCTAAATCGAAATACCCACCACTATCATTTAATTCAAGTGTTGGATGCCCTTTATCATCTAGTTTAAATAAGAAAAATTCTGGCTCTGGTCCAAGGTTAAAGGAGCTAAAGCCTAACTCTTCCATTTCCTTTAATACCCGCTTTAGGTTGGAACGTGGGTCACCTTCAAATGCTGTACCATCTGGTCGTGCAATATCACAGATAAAGCGTGCTACCTTACCTCTTTCCGCTGTCCATGGAAAGATAACGAATGTATCTAAGTCAGGACGTAAATACATATCAGACTCCTCAATACGAACAAACCCCTCAATCGATGAACCATCAAACATGACCTTATTGTCTAATGCCTTCGCTAATTGACTAACTGGTATTTCCACGTTTTTAATCGAGCCCAATATATCAGTAAATTGTAGGCGAATAAATTTCACATTTTCTTCTTTCACCATGCGGATAATATCATCTCTTGTATGATGTTTCATTCTTCACCACTCCAATTTGTCATTTTTCTTAACGTATTTTTTATAACTGCTTTTAAATTACACTATAACAACAAAAAAGCGCAATGGGCATGTAATGTTTTCTTACATATGTTTTTTCGAATAAATTTATCTTTATTTTAGATGTATAGATTTATTAGGTTGGACCTATATTTTGACATTCACTAAAATAAAACTTAATGATTACTTAAAAAATTCTTTTATAGAACATTAGTCTTGCATTATTTATATTTTACTGGTACATTATAAACGAAATATAATTTTAATAGTATTTAATAGGATATTTTTACTATCCTATATACCAATCCCTATTAAAGTAATTGAACATTTAGAAAGTAGCTTTTATAATAATGACGTCGGTGGATAAAGGCCTTTTGTTTCCATCCAGTACAAAACTCCCTTTCGAATGGTCTAAGCTACCAGATTGAAGCAAACTTCGCAAACTCCAGGCAAATGATTTAGCATCGCCTTAAAATTCCTATATAACACATTGTCACCAACTTTAAGTATCCAACATACTCAGATACATAGACTTACTAGTTTTTATACACTTGGGGGTGACATATACCATAGGGTGAAAACAGTAAAACTCAAAGCTATCCATTGCTATCTCGCACATAACAATGTCTTTTTAATCATGTTTTTAAAGAAATGAAATTGATTCACTTATGTCTAACTATTATCAACCGTAAAATACATGAATTTTTTTAACACCGCTAAATTTTGTAAAAAATAATACCATTTCTCTGGATGGATACAGGCGTTTCCCTATTCTTTCTCAATAAAATGGCGATGACCTTTTTACTTTGCTAACATTTAACACTGCAATTTCAATTACAATATAGGTGAGTGGTAACGGAAGTTACACTGCGTGTTCAAGCTAAAATACAAGCAGTTCATTTTACAGAAAAGATAATGAAAAATTATGTATTACAAAAATTAGTCATTCATGCGATTGAAGCAATGGAAATAATCGATATCGATACACCCCCTCCTTTTAACACAATTGAAGTAATGGTACACAGAGCTATGAGGAGGTAAAGTTACACATCAATAAAGCTTACGGTATTACTGAACATGATTTAACGAATGCTTTGCAATTCGATTTAAACCAATTTAATTATACAGATCAAGATCGAGGATTATTTTTTGTCAAAATATGGTCGATTATTTGGTTTAAACCTATTTCTCATACAAAATTTTTAGTCGGTGTTCAAAGAAAATTCATGGATAAGTACATCTGAAATTTGGAGGGTCTTCTATGAAATGGACAATACGTAAAAAAATAAATTTACTCATCCTTACCTGTATGTTACTAATGGTATCTATTCTAGCAATTATTAATTTTATTGAAGCGAAAAAGAATTTTTTAGAAAGTGCGGATACAAAACTTTTATCTGACTTGCAGTTAAGTTTGCAATATTTTGATGTAATTGCCCCTGGCGACTGGGCTATCAAAAATAACGAATTGTATAAAGGTGATATTAAAATTAATGATAATTTCGCTATTGTGGATGAGATTGAAGAACTAGCAGACGGTAACATTGTGACAATCTTTCAGCATGATACACGAGTTAATACAACGATAGTCGAAAACGGCTTACGACAAGTAAATACAAAGGCCCCTCAAGAAGTTACTACTGCTGTGATAGAGCAGAAAGAACGTTATATCGGCTCAGCAAATGTTTTGGGAAGTATGTATCAAGTAGCGATCGAACCGATTATGAATAGGAACGGCGAAATCATTGGCATGTGGTCAACGGGCACACCATCAGCCCCCTATATTAATATTGCTAAAAAATATGTAATGGAAAATGTCGCAATTTTAATAGGTATTGCGATTTTAATGTTTGTGAGTATTAGTTGGTTTTTACAGCGCCAAATTATTGCGCCAATTAATCAATTAAGCTTAAATGCAAAAGAACTAGCTAATTTAAATTTAGACGTAAAAATTATAAATCCTAAAGGAAAAGATGAAATTGCCAATTTAGCACAAGCCTTCAATAATATGAAGCAGCGTTTAACAGAAACAATGACGATTGTAGCGAATAGCGCCAATCAAATAGCTAGCTCCTCGCAGACATTAGCTGAATCATCACATCAAACAAGTGAAGCCTCCAACCAAATTGCTTTAACAATGAATGACATTTCAAATGGTACAGCCACGCAATCAGATCAGGCAGAACGTATTGTCATGATGATGAAAAAAACGATTGAAGAAGTAACCCATAGTTTAGAAAAAGCAGAAACAACTTTAAATAGAGCAATCCAATCGACCCATATCGCTCGAAAAGGTGAAGATGCTATTCATGAAGCAATTAAGCATTTAAATACAGTCACGCATACAGTTTCTTATGCAACCGACTCGATTCAAAAACTAGGCAAACGCTCCGAAGAAATCGGTGGTATTATCACTGTTATAACTGGAATTGCAGAGCAAACAAACTTATTAGCATTAAACGCTGCTATCGAAGCTGCACGAGCAGGTGATCAAGGAAAGGGCTTTGCTGTAGTCGCATCAGAAGTTCGCCAACTTGCTGAGCAATCCAGTTCGGCTTCTGGTCAAATTACAAATTTAATTAAGAATATACAAGCCGAAACCGCTGTGACCGTCCGGACAATGGAAAGTAATTTACTCGCTGTCAAAGAACAGGTGAACATCATTAGTAAAGGCGGAGAAGCCCTACAAGAAATCGTCGAACACGTTGTGGAAACTGAGCAAGGTGTAAAACAAATGAAATCAGCATTCACGCATGTCAATGACAACTCATTAGGTGTTCAACAGGCAATACATGATATCTCACGCATTCTAGAAGATTCCGCGGCAGCTTCAGAAGAAATGGCAGCTACTTCTGAAGAACAACATGCAACTGTAGCTGAAATTTCTCATAAATCAGAGGAATTGGCAGAAATTTCTACAAAACTACAAAACGAAGTAAATAAATTTAAATTTTAATCTAATAACTAAATGACATGGAGGAACACTGAAATGAGTAAGAATAACATGATAAATATTGGTTCAAAGACTGATTATATCCCAATCGCCTTTACAGGTAATATAGAATACGAAGTAATCGATGAGTTAAAAGAGGAGCTACACGCTATTAGTTTAGATACAAAGCATGGCTATGTATTTGATATGCAAAAAGTAACCAATATTGATAGTACTGGTTTTGGTATGATTATTAATTTCGCAAAGAAAGTGACGATTGCCGAAAAGAAAATCGCCATTATTGTGACAGATGAATTTATTCGTAAACTGTTCGCCATCTCACAATGTGACAAAGTATTCCCTATTGCAAAAAGTGAAATGCAAGCGCAGCAAATGATTAAAGAAAAAAGCTGGATAGGTGAGCTCGCCCTAAGTGAATATTAAGTGCCAGGCACTCAAACAATTCTGAATTCTTCCTATGAGAACGCATATAAGAAGCCGCAACATATCGCGCGATAGCGAGTGTTGCGGCTTCTATTGTGTCTGCGAGTGACAGGCACTCACACAATTGCATTCTTCAATTATTTTTGTAAAAGCATATTTAATAAAACAACGATAATAACGATTGGTACGACTACTAACATTAACACGCGATAAGTCTTATAAAACCCCTGCCCCATTTGACTTCCCATAAGCAATTCCTTTTTCACAAAGCTTTTATCTACTACATAGGCAATAAAGAACGCAATCAATAAGTTGCCCAACGGTAGCATTAAATTGGACACTAAATAATCAGTAGCATCAAAAATCGACTTTCCAAAAATGGATACATCCGCTAACAAACTAGATGATAATGCCGATGGAATGGCAGCAATAAAGACAATAACCCCCAGCAGGAACGTTAAGACTGAACGTGACATATGCCACTTCTCCATAAATGCCGCAACAATAATTTCATATAAACTAAATGATGATGTTAACGTCGCAAATAAAAACAGTAATAAAAACAGCGCTAAAAATACTTCACCAAAAGGCATTTGACTAAATGCTGTCGGTAGCACCATAAATAATAAGCCAGGCCCAGCCTGTGGCTCTAAATCAAAGGCAAACACTACAGGGAAAATAGCTAGTCCTGCTAAAAATGATACGAGCACAGTCAGTATAACTACTGAGCCTGCTGAGTTCGGTAAACTAACATCCTTTTTCAAATACGAACTATATGTAACCAAACAAGAGAACCCTACTGCCAAACCAAAGAATGACTGCCCTAACGCCTCTAATAACGCTTTACCTGTTATATTTGTAAAGTCTGGCCATAAGAAGAATTTCACACCCTCCATTGCCCCGTCTAATGTTAATGCACGAATAACAAGAACGATAAACATAACAAATAATAATGGCATCATCCACTTATTTGCTTTTTCAATGCCGTTTTGTACACCTAGCGAAATGACAAGTACATTTGCCAGTGTAAATAACGCTAAACCTAGTAACGTAATCCACGGAGTACTAATAATTTTTCCAAATAACTCACTTGGATTAACCGTTGAATCAATAACAGCCCCAGATACACCTAAGCCACTATAAATAAATATCCAGCCCCCTACAACACTGTAAAAGGTTAATAATAGAAAACAGCCAAGTACACCCATGCGCCCAACCCAAGCCCAAGCAGGTTTTGTTGGAACAACCTTTTTATAGGCTGTGATCGCCTCAGATTGCGTACCACGCCCTAAAATATACTCGGATAATAACATTGGTAGGCCAATCAACAAAGTGAACACCACAAATATAAGGAAAAATGCGCCGCCACCACTTTGCCCTGTGACATATGGTAGCTTCCATATCGCTCCTAGTCCAATCGCAGCACCCGCCGATGCTAAAATAAAACCTAACTTACTGGACCATTGTCCATTGTTTTCACTCATCTCTTCAATCTCCTCAAATCTAACTAATCTCACATTAATTGTACATTAAAATAGTAATTTAGACTAGTCAATTCCTGAAGATTCCAGCATGCTATTAGATCTACAAACAAAAAACCCCGAGTATGAATAAACTCGAGGCTTAATTTATTATTTTGATAAATACATTGTACGTTGTTGTTCAATCCATCTACGCATCGTTGTGAACAGTAACGCCATGATCGCTGTTAATAGAACACCTTTTACGATATTAAATGGCAAAATACCTGCAATAATCATTTTATATAATGAATCGCCAACTACTGGCTCCATACCTAAGAAATAAGTGTACATCGGTAAAAATACTGCGTAATTTAAAAAGCTCATTCCTACTGCCATAACAATTGTTCCTGTTGCCAAACCTCCGACAAGACCCGCAATTGTTTTAAATCGGTTAAAAACAAATGATACTGGTAAAATAAATAATATACCTGTCACAAAGTTTGCAATATGCCCAACTGGAACCCCTGTAGGTGTACCCGAGAAAATCCAATCCAATATATTTTTAAATAGTTCTACTAAAATACCCGCAACTGGTCCCATTGTGATGGCTGCAAGTAAAGCAGGCATATCACTGAAATCCACCTCTAAAAATGCTGGGAACGGCGGAATTGGGAAATTAAAAAGCATTAATAAAAACGAAATACTACTTAGCATACCAATCGTAATAAACGATTGAAGTTTGATATTTTTCTTCATTGAAAACTCTCTCCTCTTTGCTGATTCAATCTTGCAAGAAGAAAGGTTACGACGTAATCGATTGTTTTTTCACGAAAAAACCCTTATGCACATCAGCATAAGGGAGAAAAGGCATGATTAAATAACGCCATCACTAGCTATTTTTTGTGCAAACAGTGTAATCAATAGACACACTGAAAAAAACGCTCGCACATAGCTTAATTCGTAACAACGAATGACGATCGTACCTTCATCTTCTCCCATCCAGACTATACTGTCGGCCTTGGAATCGCACCAAGTCAGCCATGCAAAAAATCTTTGCACAGGTCGCGGGCTGAAGAGCCATTAGTAAATCATGCGAGCTAATGTAGTTTTGTACAACACTAGCGATTTACAACTCTATTACCGCCGGTCGGGATTTTCACCCTGCCCCGAAGATGAATCAATATTATTTTATAAATTAACTATAATATTTTATGACACAAAAGTAAATACTTCTGCTTAAAAAATTCCGATTAAATTTGTATGTTTTAATGAATGCTTCTATAAATTCAGCCACGAGCAATGGATTCCGCGTTTTAGCATTAGAATTCCGCACCCACCAGCCACCAGTATTCTGATGATGCGGAAACAACTCATAAAAAAACAGCTACCTCATAAAAGATAGCTGTTTTTCTTTGTTACTGCATAGTTTGTTTATTTGCACCTACAGGTATCGGTAAAAAATTTGTTAAATCAAAACCTTCCCAACTATCCTGTACGACGTTATCTAAGCGTAGCTTTTTATCAAAACTTGAAGCTGTCAGCATCATGGCCTCTATTAATTGCGTTGCCCGCACTGCATCCATTGTCATCAAATCCAGAGGTGCGTCAAATGTGATGACAACACCACCCTCTTCTTCTTTCACTGTGTACGTTACATTTTCAGGGATTACGGGTACATAAATATCATCTTTTTTATCTTGCATGGCGATAAGTGCCTCTGTAACAGTAGGATATGTTTGGTGGAAGTCGGGCGATAAATATTCAGTCCCATTTTCTTCTGTATATAAATAATAATTGTAATGATTATCTTTCGTTAACTGCATAGGCTCACTTGGCTCACCAACCTGCGAAAATTCATAAGGAGTACCATCTTTATTTTTTACCGATATCGCTTTATATTCAGAGTCGGAAAAAGTATCTTTTAGTGAGCTTAAATATTTTGTTACGGAAGCTGAAGCTACATCGTAATCATTTTTTTTAGGTAAGACGTGAACTAGCGTCTCACCTTCTTCTTTTAACTCACCTTTGTATGGATGATAATTAGCAAAACCAAGCGCTTCCTCATCAATTTGTGGTGCGTATTTTTCATACATTTGTAGAGTTGTCGGCTTTTTCTTTCCAAAATCAGCCGTTAATTTTTCGTTCGGGATTATATAGGTCATTGGTATGCTATCAGCATTGCCACCTGGTAATCCGATTCTAAATACTACTGCATTTGCTAAATCGTCTTCGTATACTGATGTCCGAAGCGATAACATTCGTGCATGTTCGGCACCGATATTCGCTTTCATTACACCATCTGCATTTTCATTTTCTTGTATAGCTCGATCCTCTTGCATCGTAGAAAAATTTTCGGGAGGGGCGTTTGCTTCATCCTTAACTGGATTATTATTTGATAAAAACACGTACCCTACTATTGATAGTACAAAAACAGCTGCAATACTACTAAGAATAGGTAACTTACTCTTTCTACGCTGTTTCATTGGCTTGATGCTTTCATTCTCATGAGCAACAATAGACTGCTCTTGCTCTTCAAGCACTTTTGAATCTGTTGATTGTTGCATTGCTTCTTGAAGATGTATATTATCTTGCAGACGTGCATCTGCAAGCAATCGTTTCAACACTTCTTCTTTCGAACGGTCATCAGTCAGCTTCGGGGCATTCTTCAACATTTGTTCTAGTTGTTCATCGTCGTCAAACTGTTTATGAGTCATTGCCTTTTCGCCTCCTGTTCCCTAACCTGTTGTAGCTGTTGCCTTAAAAACTTAATGGCTCGATGTTGCGTGGTCTTAACCTTCGCTTCTGTCCAATCAAGTATTTGCGCTGTTTCAGCAATCGATAAATCTTGGAAAAAGCGCATAATAATAACCATTTTTTGATCCCCTGTACAATTTTCAAGTGCAGACTCTATTTGCATTAATTCATCACTAGCCTGTAGCATATCTTCCGGTGATGGTGTGGTTGAATGTAGTTGTTCCGTTTCCCAGTCAAAAAAATCGAGCGAATGTTTTTTACGCACTGCCTGCTTTCTAAAATGATCTATTGCGACATTTTTAGCAATAGCAAAAAGCCATGTTTTTTCACTGCTATTTCCTGCGAATTGTTCATACGATCGCAGAACACGAACGTACACCTCATGTGATAGATCCTCAGCAAGTGTACGATTTTTTACTAGATAAATAAGAAACTGGAACACGTCTTGATGGTATGAATCGTATAATCGATGGAACACGGAGTCATTCAAAGCACTCCACCCCCGTTCTCATAGTATTTGTCGTCTAACGCTCGCACAAGTTACATCTTAATTAATGATTTGCTCAAAATTTCGCTAAGTGCCAATACTTACACTAAAACTATATGCAATCAGCTTACAGGCATTTGCATTAAGTCAGCTCAAATGCTAGCCACCAGTTACCTTTATTTATAACTTTTCGAATCAATGGGCTTCTAACGGACAAAGTTAGTCGAAGGGTAAATAGAAAGTAAAGGTTGTTCCTTCTTTTAATACACTATCGACCATAATGTTTCCAGAATGCGCCTTTACAATGTTTCGAGCAATAGCAAGCCCTAAACCTGTTCCCCCTTTAGAACGTGTACGCGCTTTATCTGCCTTGTAAAAACGCTCAAAAACATATGGTAAATCTTCCTGCGGTATACCATGTCCCGTATCCTGAACAGAGATTTTAGCAAATGTCGGCTCCTTCTCTATGTTTACAATGACAGAACCTTCATCTGTATGACGCAGTGCATTATCAACTAAATTCGTTAACACTTGTTCAATACGATCCTCATCCATGCTTATTACCGCATCTTCATCAAACTCACTATTAAATAGGAGCAGAACATGCTTCTCTTTTGCTACTTGCGCAAATTTTTGGGTAATGCGCTCAAATGTCGCATTAATCGGTACTTCATCTTTGTATAATGTCATATGTCCAGATTCCATGCGTGCTAAATCTAATAAATCTGTAACTAAACGTCCCATACGCTTTGATTCATCATAAATAATTTTAGTAATCTCATTGCGTTCTTCTTGATCTTGTATAAAATCATCATCCATTAGCGCTTCTGAGTAGCCCTGAAGCATTGAAATAGGTGTCCGTAGCTCATGTGATACATTGGCAATAAAGTCTGAGCGAAGCTTTTCTAGACGATGCTGTTCTGTCATATCACGGATAACAGCAACAGCTCCTCGTATCAATTCCCCACTATAGAGCGGACTAATCGTAAATGTATAATAATTTCCATCCATCTCAATTTCTTCTTCCAGCTTATCTTCAAACATTAATACATGATCAAGCATATGATATAGCTCAGGTGGAATAGGCTTGGCACTTTGCGAGCCTTTGTTGACAAACCATTTTTGCATTAAGCGTTCCGCAGGTGGATTGCTAAGTAAAATAGTACGATCCCGATTAAACGTAATAACAGCGTCAGTCATAGAAGTTAAAATATTGGATAATTGCTCATTTTCTTGATTGATTACCTCTAAATTGTGCTTTAACTGGCGCCCCATTTGATTGAATGCAACCGCAAGCTGTCCAATTTCATCGTTCTGCGTTGTCGGCATTTTTGCCTCGAAATTTCCTTTTGCAATTTCAAATGCTAACTCGCGCATTTTTCGTAGCGGCGAAGTAATACGTGATGAAAGGAAAAATGCAAAGAATGTCGTTAACACAAAGGCAATGAATGCCGCTAAAAAGACAATTTTCGTTGTCTCTTTGGACGTTTTATGTAACGCATCTGGACTTTGGTAAATAAAGACCGCACCATGCACTTCATTTTCCACGTTTAGTGGGAAACCTAACACGACATATGATTCCATTTTTTCTTTATCGGTAGAGGACGGCATCATCATTTCCTTAATAATAGGATCATCTGATTTGAAAACTTCATGGAATGCTTTATTCGCTAAGATTGCGCCTTGAATTTCTTTTTTGTTAACGCCTTCCTGCATCGCAAATGTTACTTCTAGATGATTGATGGCGATAAGCGCATTTGTACCATCAGGTAAAATATCTGTTAATAATTGCGAAGTCGATTCTGCTGTTTCATTGTCATCCACTATACTCGCTATTGTTGCAGCCGTTTGACGCAATGAAATCTCAGCTTGCTGCATATGATAGTTTTGAAGAAATTCGAGCATTAAAACCGTGAAAACAAATAATACAAATGAAACGAGAAGCAATATGGTTACCCATAGCTTCCCGACAACACTGTTCCATATTCTATTCATTGACAACCTCAAATTTGTAGCCAACGCCCCAAACAGTGACAATCATTTTTGCTGCATTTTCTGATACACGATTAAGCTTCTCACGTAATCGCTTAACATGTGTATCTACTGTACGTAGATCCCCAAAGAAATCGTAATGCCAAACCTCTTTTAGTAATTGTTCACGGTCAAATACTTTGTCTGGAGATTTTGCAAGGAAATACAATAATTCATACTCTTTTGGTGTTAAATTTACTTCGATTCCCTCTGCAGTTACACGGTGTGCATCATGGTCAATCATCAAGTGTTGGAATACCACTAAATCTTTTGATGAAGATGCATTTGTTGTAGGTGAAAATGCTTGTGAGCGACGTAAAATAGCTTTTACACGTAGCACCACCTCGCGCGGACTAAAAGGCTTAACAATATAATCATCTGCCCCAAGCTCGAAGCCTTGTACACGGTTTGCTTCCTCACCTTTTGCAGTTAATAAAATAATTGGAGTTGCAGCACGTTCTCTAATTTCTGCACAAACTTCTAGCCCATCTTTTTCAGGCATCATAATATCTAGTAAAATACAGTGATACTCTTTTTCTAAAGATTTCTCGATCGCTTCTTCACCATTCTCTGCTTCGTCGACTTGGTACCCTTCGCGCTCCAAATACATTTTTAATAAGCGGCGAATACGATCCTCATCGTCTACTACTAATACTGAAATATTCTCTGACACTTTCACGATCCCTCTCTTCCAAACTTTCTCTACCCTCTATTGTACATGGTACACAACGTCTTGAAAAGAAAAGAAAGCCCTTTCGCCGCAGCGAAAAGGCTTTTCGTTTCCCATTGTTACGCGTAGGAGTGTAAACCTGCAAGAATTAAGTTAACAGCTATTAGGTTAAATAAAATAATACCAAAACCAATTAGTGCTAACCAAGCAGATTTTTCACCTTCCCAGCCCTTAGATAGACGTAGATGTAGGAATGCTGCATAGAATAACCATGTAATAAGGGCCCATACTTCTTTCGGGTCCCATCCCCAGAAACGACTCCACGCAAGTTGTGCCCAAATCATCGCAAAGATGAGTGCACCTAACGTGAAAACAGGGAAACCAATAATAACAGATCGATAACCAATTTCATCTAATAATTGCAGATTTACACGTTTAACAAGCGGCTGGAACAATGCGCTAATTCGACGACGTGCAATAAGACGAATTAATAAGTATAGTAATGAACCTACTAGTAATGACCAAACAACTGTTGTTAATTTTTTCGCATTAATAAGGGCAGGCATTTCTACTAATGGAGACATGCCATGTTCCTCAACTGCCTCATAATCGTGCATGCCAAAAATCGGTGGCAAATTATAAGTAATTTGACGAGATACACCTTCTTTATCAAGATACGTGTATTTTGATTCGTAATCCATAGCACTAAATGTAGTCGAAACAACAACAAAGCCAATTACAACAACTAAACAGTACATAACGGCTTCAAGCCAGAAACGTTGCTTTGAAGGCTTCTTTAAATCAACAACTTTTAATAAGTAAATTAAACCTGCAACTGCACTAATCGCTAAAATGGATTGACCCATTGCAGCTGTAATAACGTGAATTGTTAACCAATAACTTTGTAATGAAGGTACTAACGGACTTACTTCGCTCGGGAACATCGACGCATATGCAATAATTAAAAGCGCTACAGGTAACGCTACAAATCCTAATGCTGTCAGACGATAAATAAAGTAGATTAAAATGAATGCTGCAACGATAAACATTCCAAAAGCAGTTGTAAATTCAAACATATTACTTACAGGAGCGTGCCCTGTATGAATCCAACGGGTAATAAAATAACCAAGTTGTGCAAGGAAACCAACAATCGTCACTGTAATTGCAAGTTTACCCCATTTATCTGTATTTTTACCCGAAGCATTGGATTGTTTAATTGCACCGCCAAATAATAAGGTTGCTACTAGATAGGCTACAAATGCAACAAATAATAGATTCCCACTTAAGTTAATCAAACTCATAAGGTGTTGTCACCTTCCTTTTTATTATTGCCAAGGCTTGTGGACTTTTCGTCCTCTTCTGCCATATCTAACTGGTCATTATATTGTGGTAGACCAGCAAATGCAGTCACGGCATCTAAATCTTTTTTCATGCTAAACATATTTTTGTTTACGTGGGCAGCCATCAGTAATTTACCATCTGGCTCTACTTGTAACCAAAGACGACGGTGATTCCAATATGAACCAATCGCAACGCCAATCATGAAAATAATACCACCAACAAATAAAATAGGGATTGTGCGGTCTTTACGTATCGTAAAGCCTGACATATCTCGTGTTTCCACACTTGCAAATTTCATTTTGTATTGATTCTCGCCTAATGGCTCTAGTGTTTGTTTAATAGCAACAAAGCTTGTTTCACCCTCTGGTGTTTCTGGTGTCGTCATTTTAAATAGAAATGCTGGATTATTAGGAACGGACGTCGCAGTTTGCGGTACACCATTTTCAAAACCAGAGAAGTCTGGCGTGTAGACAAGTAGTTTAACAGATGTACCATTTCCTAAATCATAGTCCTTTTTAGGGTTTGTTAAATCGATTTCTACTTTACCAAGTGATTGCTCATTTGTTTTATTTACTAGTTCAAAATTCATTTGCTTTAATTCATTTAGACGATAATCCATTTGATATAATGCGTAGCCTTCTTCTTTTAACGGATGGTTAACTCGAATTGAATAATCTCTAACCTTTTCTAGATTATCCGTATCACCAGCAATTGCATCTTCAGGCTGTTTGTATAACGTAACATTAGTTTGGAAGTTTTTCGCAACGACGTTCACGCCTTGTTTCAGCTGTTCGCCTTGTGGTGTATTATCATGTGTTTCTAAAATAAATTCATGATTTTCAATAAAATAACCTTCCATGCCAGTTATTGCACGCGTTTCACCTTCACGTACCCATATCGATTCATCGACATAGAAACCAGGAACTAAACGCAACATAACCCCTGCTAAAAAGATAATGAGGCCTACATGATTTATGTACGGACCGTAACGAGCGAAACGCCCTTTTTCTGCTAACAAAGCACTTCCATCTCGACGAACAATATATTTCATCTCAGTCATTTTCTTTTCAACTTTATTCAGCGTCTCTTCAGGACTTCCAGTTACTTGTCCTTCCGCAACAATACGTTGGCGCTTCATAAAGCTTTCATGGCGCTTTACTCGTTGATTTTTCAATGATTTATAAAGTGGTATACCACGGTCAAGACTTGCAACAATAATCGATACCGCAAGCATCCCAACTAATATTTGGAACCACCAAGAGCTATATAAATCTGAAAGACCTAATGTATA
This sequence comes from Lysinibacillus sp. NPDC097868, assembly GCF_044761135.1. Classification (NCBI taxonomy): domain Bacteria; kingdom Bacillati; phylum Bacillota; class Bacilli; order Caryophanales; family Bacillaceae; genus Lysinibacillus; species Lysinibacillus sp. NPDC097868. The sequence goes on from NZ_JBIWBS010000001.1 coordinate 2,445,203, forward strand.
ATAGATTTTCCCTACGAAACCATAAACATCCTCGTAATATGCTCCTTTTTCAATGTCAGAAGCTTTTACGTAAAACTCTTGCGGTAATAAGGTTCCGATTGAAGCTGCTATTAATGTGATAATAATTAAAGCGATTCCAACTTTAACACTAGAGAAAAAATTCCAAATTTTATCGACAATTGTTTTGTTGTACGTTTTTGAACGAATAGCCGTACCATCATAGCGCATATCGACAACTTTATTTTGTTTTTCTTCTTCGGTTAAAGGACGACCACATTTCTCACAGAGCCTCGTGCCAAACGGATTACTATGTCCACAAGCACAAATGATATTCTCCATCGTCAATTACCCCTCATTTTGGCTTTATTAATTCCATGTAAGAAGCGATATTCGCCTCTGTCATTTCTCCAGTTGTAATCTTAACTACCTTACCATCTGGATCAATTAAAACAGTTGCAGGTAAATTCCCAACATTATAGGCAGTCATAACACTTTTTGTTTTGTCAATTACTACAGGAAATGTAAGACCGTACTTATCGACAAAATTTTGTACTTCAAAATCTGTTTGTGCAATGTTGACAGCCAATGTTTGAACACCTAGGTCTTTAAAGACTTGATACTGGCTGTTCATTGCTGGCATTTCCTTCTCACATGGCTTACACCAAGTTCCCCAGAAATTCAAAAATACCCCCTGCCCTCTATAATCAGACAGTTTGTGTTTCTCTCCATTTAAATCTACTAACGTGAAGTTCGGTGCTTCAGAGCCAACTGCTACTAACTCTACCTTATCCTTTGTAGCTGTCCCGTAAACAGTGTACCCTATGGCAAGCGCCAAAATAACTAAAATAATGGTACGGGTCACAAGACGTTTTTTCTTTTTCTCCAAGTTAATAAACCCCCTACTCAAATACGCCTCGAGGTAATAATTATGTCGATATTTCTTATTCGTACAAGAAACATCTGTTATATCTCCCCGAGACTTACTTTGTTCAGCGTCTGCTGGATAAATTTAAAACTGGTGTACTATTCTCACCTATTATAGCAAAATGATACAAATTAACTTAGTTATTAATTATGAATGATTTATGAACGTTTTCACACGAGGAAAGTGAAAAACTCATTATACGTATAACGGTATGTTCACCTTCCATCGCTAATGTCTGTCTAGCCGAGTTGTCCCGTTTCAGCTAACACACGCAATTGCTTGACTTCATGTTTCGACAATTCACGATATTCTCCTGGTGTTAGGCCATATAAATCTAAAAACGCAAAACGTTCACGTTTCAGTTTAACTACTGGTGTACCGATTGCCTCAAACATACGACGCACTTGGCGATTTCGCCCTTCGTGAATAGTAATTTCACAAATCGCCTTGCCCGCTTGCTCATCAAAAGAAGTCATACTCACTTTTGCTGGTGCTGTTTTGCCATCTTCTAGTTTAATACCACGTTGTAGCTTTTTTAGACCCTCAATTGTAGGTATACCTTTTACTCGCGCAATGTACGTTTTATCAATTTTAAATTTCGGATGCGTCAACATATAAGAAAACTCTCCATCATTTGTCAGTAATAATAATCCAGATGTATCATAATCTAGACGACCCACAGGGAAAATACGTTGCGGAATATGCTTAAATAAATCTGTGACAGTTTTGCGTCCTTTATCATCTGTTACAGCAGAAATTGTTCCACGTGGTTTATAAAGTAAGTAGTAGACTTTATCTTCTTTCTCAAGTTTGACACCTTCTACTTCAATTGTATCCGAGTTGGAAACTTTTGTTCCTAGCTCACGTACAACAACACCGTTTACCTTTACTTTACCTTCTACAATCAATTGCTCTGCTTTACGCCTTGAAGCGACACCTGCATAGGCAATAACTTTTTGTAATCTTTCCATTCTTTCACCTCTAGTTAAAAATGTAACCTTTTTAAGGTTATTTTTCCCGTCAATCTGTGAAAATTATGTCATACTTTTGTGTAATATAAAAGAGAAACTAATTTTGTACTAGTAATACGATAATTCTAAATAGTGTATTATTTGCTAGTTTATCGATTATTTGTCTTTGCGTAACCTAAAGATTTATCGATGTTTGCTATTTATTTCTAATATAGACCAATCAACAAAATGCAAATCGCATTTAGTAAAGATATTTTATAAAGTGCCAGTCACCCAAACAATTCTGAATGTTCACAGCTCTATCAATAAGGGCTACCCAAGTAAAAATCCACGTAGACTTTTTGAAAGAACGCAAACGGAGGTTTTGGCTTACGATGTCCCTACGGAAAGCGTAGTGGATTTTTACGATCTAGGAAGTTATTCGAAGTGTCAGGCACTCAAACAATTTCTCCGTATTTTATAACCTAATTAAAAAAGCTGCCCTATTTAGGCAGCTTTTTTAATTATTCATTTTCACTATATACATTTTCGATTGAAACACCATTTTTACTTAATTCATAATTGATAAAGGCCTTCGCTATTGCTAACTTCGCCGTTAAAGATTGTTCGATTGTTGAACCATCGTTCAATGTGAAAATAAGCTTATCTGGTTTAGTAACGCCATCTTTCTGCACATTTGTTTGTTCAACCTTAACAATCTCTTCCCAGCTTGTCGAGTCTTCTTGCAAACTAAAAAAATTATTCGTATGTAATCCTTTTTCATCAATAATTTGATAATGATTAATACATAAAAATAAAATCGCAAGAACAAGCAGCCATGATGTACCAACAATTGTTCGTTGGACATTTCTCCCCTTTTTTGTAGTGGGAGTAATCAATAAATTTATTAATAAAATTATTGCCATCGCAATTAAAACAAACATCAATATAATATAGGCTTTAAAAATGGTCTCAAAAAGGTAATATTCGTGCGGTCGGTAAAGAAGCTCTTGAATGGGAAATAGCAAAATAAATGGTGCTGTAAAGCTTGAAAGAAATAAAATAATGATAATAGCGATTTGAGTTTGCTTACGGTTATTTTCACTAGTAGCCATAATAGTATACCTCCTAACGCTTCCATATTATAACTCTCATTATTTTACACCATTTACAATAAATATAAAATAGTTTCTAGTAAACAATACTCCATATTATTCATTATAAAAAATCAGCGCATCGCTTTTAACGATCCGCTGATTCTACTTTAACAGGCGTTGCATAAATACGCTCTTCCCCAATAAATATCGAAAGTACGGCTTCCTTTCTTTTTCTGGACACTTGAAGTACTTGCCTAACTGTCTTTTTTTCTTCTTTATTTAATTGCAATTGAATTGGTTGCTCTAAACGGATAGCTAATTTATCGTTGACATTGTATTTCCCTTTTTTCACAACCGTCTCCATATTATAATTTTTCCAAACCTCATTTGCTAAACCTCGATGCATATTCCAGTCATCAGATTCATTTAAAGTGACAACAATACATGTTTGCCCATCTTTATGAAAAGCAGTTGCCAATGTTCTTCCAGCAACCTTTGTAAAACCTGTCTTTCCAGCAAAAGCAGTACCTGTTGCTGATTTTAACGAACTTACAGGTTGCTCCGTTTCATCATCTACTTCAGCTGCGACTCCTGAGCCTTCTCGTAATAAGCGGTGTTTATTTTCCCAAAGCATGCCGTTTTCTGTATTGGCACGATAAAGAACAGTAGATGCAATTTTTTCAAAGGTTTTATTTTGGAGCGCTAATCTCAGCATCTCAGCTGTATCTCTTGCGGAAGATAAATGCTCGTCATGATGCAAGCCAGACGGGTTCATAAAAACTGTATTTGTCAGTCCAGCAATAACGGCTCGTTCATTCATTAATTTGACAAAGCCTTCAACTGAACCGCCTGCATGCTCAGCTAATGCTGTTGCAGCATCATTGCCAGATCGGAGCATTAAGCCATAGAGCAAGGTTTCAACTGTTACTGTCTCACCAGCTTGCAAATAGATAGACGAACCTTCAGCCATTGCAGCCCTTGGAGAAATTACTACTTCATCTTGAAGATCACTGTTTTCAATAGCGACGAGAGCTGTCCAAATTTTTGTTAAGCTCGCGATTGGGAGCCTTGCATCACTATTAGTACCTGATAACACGCGGCCTGTGTCGCCGTCTAACACAACATATCCGCTTCCGCCTCTTGCGAAACCATTTTGTGGAAAAACTAAAATTCCAACTACTATCATGAACAACATTACTCGTAGTAACCGTAGCAACAAGCCACTCCTTATTATAAGTGATAGATAAGTATAACTATTAAACTAAAAAGGAAAGCGACCAGCACATTTCCTCCATTACTTAACGCCGTTAAAAGTTTCTTGGAATTTGGTCATAAATAAATCCGTTTCTTGCTCTGGATCTCCATTTTCCTCCTCAGGTAATGGAGGCATTTCTTCAATACTATTTAAACCAAAGTAGTTTAAGAACTCTTTCGTTGTGCCATATAAAATAGCACGTCCAGTTCCCTCTGAACGTCCAACCTCTTTCACTAGCCCTCTGGAAGCGAGTGTTTGCAGTGGACGTTCACATTTTACGCCTCGTAAATCTTCAATTGCCACCCTTGTAATAGGTTGTTTATAGGCCACTATTGCCAATACTTCTAAGGACGCCTGAGACAATGATTGTGCAGTCGGATTCTCTACTAATTTTTGAATCGTATCTGCAAGCTCTGGCTTTGTAATTAACTGGTAAACACCAGCCATTTCTTTAATTGTAATTCCTCTATTTTCATCATCGTCAAATGCTGTACGTAATGCATCCATAGCTTGTGCAACAACTTCTTCTGCATCACCAAGTAAGTGTGCTAATTGCTTAATCGTTAAGCCATCATCTCCCACAACAAATAATAAAGCTTCAATTCTACTTTGTAGGATCATTGTTTTCGTCATCATCCCATTCCTCCTTCTGTAATGTGACCGTTAGTTCTTCAAAATTACCGTCTTGCTCTACAATAACAATCTGACGTTTCATCAGTTCAAGCAGTGATAGAAACGTTAAAATTAGTGTTGGTTTATCTTCATAGGGAAAAAGCTCGAAAAATGATGCACGTCCACCTGTGGAACGTAAGGAATTCACAACAGAACGCATTTGATCTTTAACTGAGCGTTCCTGCCTCGTGATAGTTGTTTTCAATGGCTTTTTTAATTTTTTTCTGCGCATCAGCTTTTGGAAGGCACCAAGCATATCATATATATTGACATTCATATCGAACAACGCCATTTGCTCATCTGATGCCAATCCCGAAAGATCTGTAGGTGGTCTTGTAAACACCTGCGCTCTATCTGATTCAAGCTCCTGTAGGTTGCCTGCCGCTTCTTTATATTTTTTATACTCTATTAAACGTTGTACCAGTTCCTCACGAGGGTCAGGTCCATCGACTTCAATTTCCGCATCATCTAGCTCTCCTTCATGTATAGGTAAGAGCATACGACTTTTAATGGCTAAGAGTGTAGCAGCCATCACTAAATACTCACTCGCCTCATTTAATTCCAGTACCTGCATTGCATGGATATGATCTATATATTGTTGCGTAATTTCAGCCATTGGAATATCATAGATATCAATTTCCAATCTGTGAATTAAGTGCAATAATAAATCAAGAGGTCCTGAAAAGGCTTCTAATTTTACTTCATAAGACATTATTTTACCACCCTGATATTCAATGTTCTTTTAGTATAGTTGAAAGGAGTCCAAAATGCATCCACAGCACCATACTTTATTTATTGATTACTGTGCCTATTTCAATGGCAATGGGGATTTTTTTGAATGCCATGAAGTACTCGAGGAATATTGGAAGGACATCGCGCCTGGCAATAAAAACCATCCTCTTGTAGGTTACGTTCAATTAGCGACAGGTTTATATCATTGGCGTCGCGGCAACGCAACAGGTGCTTTCAAAATCCTACATAAAGCACTCAATAATTTTCAACTCAATAAAGGAAATGTGTTTTTTCATGAAATAGACTACACAATGCTTATCACACAATTAACCGAAACACTAAACAATATTCAAATGGGCAATTCCTTTCAAGCGTTTCAATTACCACTAATGCCCGCTTTACATGATTTAGTGATGGCGCGCATACTACTTTTACCGGAAAGTAGCTCTGATTATCTTCTTCATAAACATATGCTTCGTGATCGCTCACATATTCTTGCTGAACGACAAGAAAGCAAACAAAGAAAAAGCAGACGTTAATTTTCGTCTGCTTTTTCTTCATTACATTGTATACATTTTTGAACAAATTCACGCGTTTCATCCGTTGCACGCACATGTTCGTATTGGCCAAGATCTGCTACTTCTTGTAGCATTTCCTTTGCCACACCTTCACCTCTATAAGATGGAACTACAGAAACGTGCTGAATAGTTGCTGTGTTATTGTCTACTACAAGCCCGACGATACCAACATACTCATCGTTCTTTTTCCATAAATATAATACCCAATTCTCATCATTTTCATAGGATTGGATTGTCTCTGTGAGCTTTTTAATGTCTTTTTCGTTAGGCATAAACGAGAGTAGCCCCATTGCTATTTTCTCGAAAGCTTTTTTATATCGAATTAACATATTTGTCTATTCCCTCTTTTTCTAGCTGTACATAATCTTTGACTATCCTACACGATTTGTACTATTACCGCAAGCCAATTTCTGTCTTACGAACCAGGGCCGAGAATACCTTTTGATGCTAACACCCAATAGACAACGCCCCACAATAAAATAAAAGTCGTCATGGACGCTAATAATACCCATTTATTTTTTCTCAAATTCATTCACCCTTTTTTAACGTTAACGGGAGATCATTTTGTACAATATCTTCATAACTTTCACGTTTAATGGCTAATTGGTGCTGTCCATTTTCTACAAATACCACTGCTGGACGTGGTACACGATTGTAGTTGCTCGCCATCGAATAGCCATATGCCCCTGTACAGAAGATTGCTAGTACATCACCTGAAGCTGCTTCTTGTAATTTTGCATCGATAATCAATTTATCGCCCGATTCACAAAGTTTTCCAGCTACAGTGTACGTTTCTTCTTTTGGTGCATTGGCTTTACTCGCAATGACCGCCTCGTATTTCGCATCGTAAAGTGCAGGACGAATATTATCACTCATTCCACCATCAACTGCAATGTAGTTCCGTACATCTGGTACTGTTTTTTGAGAACCTATTGTATAAAGTGATGTTCCTGCATCGCCAACCAGTGAACGACCTGGTTCAATCCAGATTTCTGGCATCGTTAGCCCAAGTACCGTTGCTTTATTTTTCACAACTGTAATCATATCCTCAACATATACTTGCGGCTCAAGCGGTGCGTCTTCTTCTGTATAGCGAATACCAAAGCCCCCACCTAAGTTTAACACAGTGCACGTAAAACCGTGAGTCTTGTTCCAGTTAGAAATCTTGTCGATTAATTTTTCTCCCGCTAAACCAAAGCCAGCTGTATCAAAAATTTGAGAGCCTATATGGCAATGTAAGCCCAAAAGCTGTAAGTATTCATGTTTAAATGTTTGCTCGAATGCTTCATCTGCTTGGCCATTGTTTAAGTCAAAGCCAAATTTAGAATCAGCTTGCCCTGTCGTAATGAAATCATGTGTATGTGCCTCAACACCTGGTGTGACACGTAACAAAATACGCATGTTTTGCTGACGGCGCTCTGAAATTTCTTTTAAAAGCTTAATTTCATAGAAGTTATCTACTACAATACAACCAATTTTTGAGTCAAAGGCTAGCTCTAATTCGGCAATACTCTTATTATTGCCATGGAAGTGAATGCGCTCTGCAGGGAATCCAGCTTTTAATGCTGTAAATAGCTCCCCTCCAGAGACAACATCCAATGATAGATTTTCCTCTGCTGCTAATTGATACACCGCTACACATGCAAATGCTTTTGAAGCATAAGCTACTTCTGCCTTTACACCTAGTTTTTTAAATGTATCGATAAAGCTGCGTGCACGCTTACGAATAAGCGCTGTATCGTACACAAAAAGTGGTGTACCGTATACTTTTGCAAGCTCTAATGTGTCTACTTGTCCTATTGTTAAATGTCCATCTTCAGAAATCGCTTGTGTTCCATATAAATGCATTTGCATCTCTCCCTTTTCACGTCTCCATTTTGTGACCATTGCACCTCGTGGTGTATCCAAAAACTTAGTTTTTGAAATCATCCTATCGAGGTATTATCTTTTACTAGCATGTAAATGGCTCATTGTTCATACCATTTAGGCATGCTACCAAAAATAATTTTTGCAAAAATCGCAAAATACTATAGGTGAACTTTATCACATGAAAAAAGTGAGTGCAACGGCTCCTATGATCTTTTTCGCTGTTTGGAATCGACGACAAAAGGTCTTAATGCATCCGACGTCATTGGGAAACGAATAATTACCCGAAGCATCGCCGTCGGGAAAAATGGCACGAGTGGCCATAAATACGGCGCTTGTAACGGACGTAATGAACATAAATACGTAAATAATATAAATACCCCAATGAATAATCCATCCGCCCCCCAAATACCTGTCATAAGGAGCAAGAAAATTCTAAAGAGCTTAATGGAAATACTTAGCTCATAAGATGGAATAATGAATGTAAATATGGCTCCCACCGCTGTATATAACACAACTTCCGATGAGAAAACGCCAACATCAATCGCGATTTGTCCAATGATTACCCCTGCTACTAATCCCATTGCAGTGGACAATGGCGTAGGGGTATGAATGGCGGCCATCCTTAAAAATTCAATCCCTATATCAGCTATTAGAATTTGCAGTAATATTGGGATATGTGATTTTTCCTGACTACCTAAATAGGATAAGGCATCCGGTAATAACGATTCGTTCGTTACAAACAAATACCATAATGGTAATAATAGTAAACCCATAATCGTCCCGAAATAACGCATAAAACGAACAAATGTCCCAACAATTGGCGCTTGTCTGTATTCTTCAGCGTGCTGCAATAAATGAAAAATTGTTATAGGTACTAAAATAACAGAAGGTGAAGTATCCACCATGATGGCCACATGCCCCTCTAATAAATGAGCAGCGACAATGTCGGGTCGTTCTGTATAGCGTACAAATGGTATTGGGTGAAACTTTTGCTTAAATAGCCATTCCTCAAGAGATTTATCCGCCATCGTCAAACCATCATGGTTAATTTGACCAAGACGCTGTCGCAATTTATCGAGCATTTCCTCATTTGCAATATCCTTCATAAACGCAATTGCGACATCGGTTTGACCGATTTTGGATATTTTATGTAGCTCGAAACGTAAATTACTGTTGCGAATGCGTCGACGCACTAAAGCTGTATTTTGTGAAATCCCTTCCGTAAAGCCATCCCTTGAACCACGTATTACCTTTTCATTATCAGGCTCCTCTGGTGAGCGCCCTGGATAATTTCGCAGCTCAGCAACATAACAGTAACCACTTTGAGTGATAAATGTGACTTGTCCACTTAAAATGGCGAGCAAATAGGCTTTACGCTCTGTTTCTTCAGAACGACCATGAAAATTGAAAATTGTTTCAAAATATTCTTTCTCATCGTCAATTTCGATGTCTTCTTCAGGTAACATACTAGATAGTAACTGTGTTAGAGCTTCCCCGTCTACAAGTCCACTAATATATGCACAAAGAACCGGCAAATCTTTGACAAATAAATGCTTAATTCCAACGTCAAATGATTCGCCGTCCCCAAATTGCTCTTTAAGAAAATCTTCGGCTTCTTCTAAGCTGTTAAATAATTTATTTGTCATGGTGTCACCATTTTCTTAGATATCTTTTTCTACTCCATGTTCAACTGTGGCACTCGTGGCCATCCAGCTTTTTAACTGCGCTAAAATCTTTTTCTCTAAACGAGATACTTGTACTTGTGAAATACCAAGCCTGTTGGCAATTTCAGTTTGTGTACAGTCTGAAAAATATCGTAAATAAATAATGGATTGCTCTCTAGGATCTAATCTTGTAAGCACTTCTTTGAGCGGAATATATTCAAATGGTTGCTCAGATTTTTCATCCTTCATTTGGTCCATTAACGTAATGGAATCCCCTTCACTTTCATACAATTGCTCATGTAAGGAAGCAGGATCCCGTAAAGCATCCGATGCAGTTACGATTTCCTCCGTCGTAACTCCAAGTACTTGTGCTAAATCTTGAATGGTCGGTGGATGCTCATTGTTCTTAATAAATTCATCAGTTGCATGGCGTATTTTAAAGTTGAGCTCACGAATAGATCGACTAACCTTCACCATGCCATCATCTCTTAAGAAGCGCTGTATTTCGCCGATAATCATCGGCACCGCATATGTGGAAAACTTCACATCATATGCTAAATCAAACTTATCTACAGATTTCATAAGCCCTATACAGCCAATTTGAAATAAATCTTCGAGCTCCACGCCCCTTGTAGTAAAGCGTTGGACGATGGACCATACAAGTCTCGTATTCCCCTCAATCATTCGTTTACGAGCTTCATGGTCGCCCTGTTGTGAACGCGCAATTAAATCACGCATTTCCTCCTGTGACAAAAGCTTATCGGACGACTGTTCTATCGGCTTCACGATAGCAACCTCACATTACCGCCGTGCGAACCGAGTAAAATTTTTTCGTAAACGTTACAGTTGTACCTTGTTGCCATTGAGACATTACTGTCAGCTGATCTGAAAAGCTATCCATAATTGTAAAGCCCATTCCGGAACGCTCCATTGCACTTTTCGTTGTAAACAAAGGTTCCATTGCTTGACTCACATCAGCAATACCAACCCCTTTATCCATTACAGACACGGTTACAATATCATCCTCACGCTTTGCATGAACTGTAACAACACCTTTGCCATCCTCTTCGTAACCGTGGATAATCGCATTGGAAACAGCTTCCGAGACAACTGTTTTAAATTCTGATAGCTCATCAATTGTTGGGTCTAATTGTGCGATAAAGCCCGTAATAGCCACACGTGCCAAAGCTTCATTTTCGCTAATTGCTAAAAAAGTTAATGTCATTTCGTTATCCATTTACAATCCCCCTAACTCGATCAATCGCTTCTTCCTCTGTTGCATCCATCATCCACGGACCTAAACCTGAAAATTGAAATACTTTTCGCATTGTCGGCGATGGATTCAATAAAATCGTTCTTCCAGCCACTGCCTCTAATTCACGCATTCGACCAAGCACAAGGCCTACACCCGAACTATCCATAAACGATAGTCGCTCAAAATTCCAAATGATGGTCGTTACAGCGCCTTGAAAAATTGCTGTAGAAATTTTAGCCCGAATTTGCTCAACTGCATGATGATCGAGCTCACCAAATAAACGTATAACCACTGTCTCTCTCGTTACCATTTCTAATTGAAAATGCATGAACATCGCCTCCTCCTCGTGCAATTCCACATTCCATCTGACAAATCCTTGCTGTTGACATAACTAGTGCCAAGTCCCTCGAAATAGTGTAAAATCGACATTCTTATTGCTTTTAGGTTAAGTGCAGTATGGGATAAATAAGAAAGTTTTAAACGTGGTCTACATATTTTGTAAGTGTAACTGCGTCGGAGGATTTTTTTATGTAGTTATTTAGTAAAATAGTTACCGAACAACAAAAAAAAGTGATAGATTGACTAAAGTCAATCTATCACTTTTACGCTGTCGTTGATGTCCGCTACGACGTGCGTTTTCCACGGGCAAACTGTAAGCCGCAACCGTCGCTATCGCGTCGCCAGTTGCGTCTTATGATGCGTGCTTCCCACAGGAGTCATCGCCTTCGCTACCATCAACTAATGTATTCTTCTATTTTTACTTAAGCAATTGTATAAGCTTGCTGTACTTTATCGACTGTTTCCTCATTGATTTCACTGTTTGAATACAGATAAGCAATCGTTTCCCCAGCTGTTACACGGTCACCTTTTTTTGCTACTAGTTGAATGCCCGCATCATAATCTAGTGCGGATTCCTTCGTTAAGCGGCCTGCACCAAGACTAACGCTTGCTTCACCAATCATCAATGCATTAATAGACTCTACAACGCCTTCTGACGCTGCTGTTACAGCAATCTTATGAGCCGTATCATTTTGCACAATATCCGCTAAATCTCCGCCTTGTGCCACTATAAATTCCTCAAACTTAGCGACTGCTGAGCCGTCCTCTAACACTTTCTTAACTGCCGCTACCGCTGTTGTTTCATCCACTCCTGCTGCAATCTGATACATAAGTGAAGAAATAATGATGCACTCCTCAAGTAAATCAGCGTGTGTCTCTTCTAAGCGACCACTTAGTAAGGCATATGCCTCCACTACTTCAAGCTTATTACCAATCATTTTTCCTAGTGGATTATCCATATCACTAATATGTGCGACTACTTTACGCCCTAGTTTTTCACCAATCGCTGTCATCGCCTCAGCTAATTTTTTAGCCTCTTCTTCAGTTTTCATAAATGCGCCAGAGCCACATTTAACATCTAATACAATGCCATCTGCGCCACTTGCAATTTTTTTACTCATAATAGACGCAGCAATTAACGGAATAGAATCGACAGTACCCGTTACATCACGCAATGCATAAAGTTTTTTGTCTGCTGGCACGAGATTACCTGTTTGACCAGCAACAGCAATTTTATGTTTATTGACATTATCAATGAATTCTTGTGAAGACAGCTCTGTTTTTAAGCCTCGAATCGATTCTAGTTTGTCAATTGTACCACCTGTAATACCCAGGCCTTTACCACTAAACTTCGCCACTGGAATGCCTAGTGAAGCAATGATCGGTGTTACGATTAACGTTACTTTGTCACCGACACCACCTGTTGAATGCTTATCAATTTTAAAGCCTTCAATCGAAGTTAAATCAATGACATCTCCTGATTCAATCATTGCCTTCGTTAAATAAAAAGTTTCTTCATCTGTCATGCCAATTAAGCGAATGGCCATTAGCAAAGAGCTTGCCTGATAATCAGGAATAGATCCTGTGGTATAGCCTTCAACAAAGTATTGAATTTCTGCCTGTGAAAGCTCCTTACCTTGTTTTTTCTTTTCAAATAGTTGCACCATATTCATGAAAAATTCCTCCTTATTTTAAATCTTTTAAGAAACTTTTACCGAATGGTGGTGCTTCTACATTGAAGTTTTCAGCAACAGTTGCGGCAATATCTGCAAAAGTCTCACGTAGAGCTAGCTCGCTACCACCTTTAAAACGTGGTGAATAGATAATTAGTGGTACGTATTCACGTGTATGATCTGTGCCAGGGAATGTCGGATCATTTCCGTGGTCAGCTGTAATCATAAGTAAGTCATCTTCTGTCATTGCCTCTAAAATTTCAGGAAGGCGTGCATCAAATTCTTGTAGTGCATTGCCATAGCCAAGTGGATCACGTCGATGTCCAAAATTCGCATCAAAATCTACTAAATTTAAGAAGCTTATCCCGTGGAAATCACGTCGTGCAACCGCTGCAAATTGATCCATACCGTCCATATTATTTTTTGTTCGAACTGCATCAGTGACACCTTCACCATTGAAAATATCAGAAATTTTACCGATAGCGATTACGTCTAACCCTGCATCCTTTAATGAATTCATCGTTGTGCGACCAAATGGCTTTAACGCATAATCATGACGATTTGGCGTACGCGTAAAGTTACCTGGTGTACCAATAAATGGTCGTGCAATAACGCGCCCTACTAAGTACTCTGGCTGCAATGTTAACTCACGTGCAATTTCACAAATTTTATATAGCTCATCAAGTGGAATGATTTCTTCATGTGCAGCAATTTGTAATACAGGATCTGCAGATGTGTAGACAATGATTGCTCCTGTGTCCATATGTTCCTGCCCAAAATCATCAATAACTTGTGTGCCACTTGCTGGTTTATTGCATAGTACTTTTCGACCTGTACGTTGTTCAAGTTCCTCAATAAGTTCAGCTGGGAATCCTTCTGGATACACTTTAAACGGTTTATCAATGTTAAGACCCATAATCTCCCAGTGACCTGTCATTGTGTCTTTCCCAACAGATGCTTCCTGCATTTTACCGTAGTATGCTTTTGGCGCATCTACTGCTTGCATTCCTTGAAGTGGCTCAATATTTGCTAAGCCAAACGATTCCATAACGGGCATTGTAAGCCCATTCATTTTTTCAGCGATATGGCCTAATGTATGTGCGCCTACATCTCCGAATTTAGCTGCGTCTGGTGCCTCACCAATCCCAACTGAATCCATTACAACGACATGGATTTTTTTAAATGGTTTATTCATAATTGTTGCCTCCTAATCTCACGACTCCATTTTACCAAAAACAAGCTAAAGGATAAAGGTCAGACATCCGACTAAGATAAATATTTATTCTTTTATACGGGAAGAGACTCTATCCATCACTTATTTTTTATGTTAAGCACGTGGATGGTACTGCTTATATACCTCAGAAAGTCTCGTTTTACTAATATGCGTATAAATTTGGGTTGTAGAAATATCTGCATGACCTAGCATCTCCTGCACTGCACGTAAATCAGCTCCATTTTCCACTAAATGGGTAGCAAAAGAATGACGTAAAGTATGCGGTGTAAGCTCATGCTGGATGCCTGCCTTTAATGCGTGCTCCTTCATTAATTTCCAACAACCTTGTCTAGTTAAACGTTTTCCACGTTGATTTATAAAAAATGCATCTGTTTTTGGATATTTCCCTTGTAATGTTCCTCTTGCGCCATCTAAATAAACACTTAAAGCAGAAAGGGCGCTTTTTCCTAGTGGAATGATGCGTTCCTTGCCTCCCTTTCCAAAAACACGTACAAAGCCCATTGTCAAATGAATATCAGCCAAATCAAGTGCAATCAGCTCACTAATACGCATACCAGAGCCATATAGCAGCTCTAGCATCGCCACATCACGAATACCTTGTGGCTTACTGCGGTTCGGCGCTGTCAGTAAAGCTTCAATTTCTTCAATTGAAAGGATATTCGGAAGTTTTTGTTCAATCGTTGGCATTTCTAAATGGACTGTTGGATCTGATTCTGTTCGCTTTTCTCGAAGTAAAAATTGGTGGAAACTACGAATGGATGAAATATGGCGCGCAACAGTACGGCTTGTCTTTCCTTGCATACGTAGTTGCTCTAAATGACGTAATATAGTTGTCCGTTCAACATGGCGAAAATCAGTCATCCCTTCAGCTTCTTGCAAAAAATGTACATAGTTTTCTAAGTCTCGGCGATAGGATGCTAATGTATTAACGGACAATTGCCGCTCTACCTGGATAAAATGGATATAATCCTCTATTGCATATTGAAATTCATTCATCACAACGCCCCCTCACTGTCAATTATTCTCTATTTTAGCACGCCTATAAAAAAAGTGCGAAAGGGCTCACTTCAATCGAATTGACTAGTTTAATAGAAAGTCCAAGCAAACGAATGAAAAAACAAAAAACTGCCTAATGCAATCTATACGTAAGATTTCATCAGACAGTTCTTTGTTATTGTTCTTCATTCGTTTCGTCGGTTTTATCATGACAACGCCAGCAAATACCGTGGAAAGTTAGTCGGTGATCTTTTATAATAAAGTTCCAACGTTTCTCAACAACGGCTTCCACATCCTCAAGTAAATCTTCTTGAATTTCATCTACAGCACCGCACTCGATACAAACTAGATGATGGTGGAAATGTGCAGCTCCTTCTTGGCGCAAATCATAGCGTGATACGCCATCGCCAAAGTTGATTTTATCGACGATTTTAAGCTCTGTTAGTAATTCTAATGTTCTATAAACAGTAGCCAGACCAATTTCAGGTGCCTTATCTTTTACTAAAAGATAGACATCCTCTGCACTTAAGTGGTCCTCTTCGTGCTCTAGCAAAACAGCAACTGTTGCTTCTCGCTGCGGCGTCAGCTTATAACTAGCACTATGCAACTGTTTTTTGATACGATCAATACGGCTTTCCATGTGACGCCCCCCTAAACTCATTTCATTATACCAAAGGAGTAAATCCTATTACAAGATAGTGATTAGATTTCAAATGCATTTATGCTTTTAGCTGTTTCTTCACTTGAGTACATACGATATTACGATAAACTCAGCAACTATTATGATGAAAAAAGCGATAAAATTCAACAAAATTGTCCGTCCATTCATCTTTTTCCCGATTTTTCGCTTCGACCAGGCGGGTACAAGTAAATTACATAATACTAGCAACAATATACAATAGATAAGCTGAAATGGAAACCACCAAATCGTATATAGCCAAAACGCCTCAAGTTTTTGCAGTAAAAATACGGAGCTAAATCCAAAAAAAGTTGCGCGCATTGCGACTGTAACACGTACTAAAACTTTCAAGACACTATGTGTAGCAAGTAACAATATAATTCCGACTGAAGCGGCGACAGGAAGCACTAAACGAAAAATAGATTGCCTGTCCACATCTGCTAAACGAGGTTCTATAAATAAAATAAAAGGCTCTGCATTCGCCCCTCCAATAATATGAAAGCAGATGACGCCACAAACGAAGCTCACTGCAACAATTGATGCGTGATAAAATAGAGAAACCGTACGAGACATTAGCATGCTCCTTTTCTATCAAGGTTTTTACAGCTTATGCTCGTCCGCTTCTATTATGCTAAACTTTATTTATCTTGTTGCAACGCAAACCAAAGTACGGCAAACGCTGTCTTCGCGTCATATATACGCCCATCAGCTACCATCGCTTGTGCCTCTTCCAACGAAACTTCTAGTAATTCGACAAATTCATCTTCATCTAGTTCTGCTCTATTTTCAATCTGATATAAATCTGTCCCTACAAATAGATGAATCACTTCATCCGCAAAGCCTGGTGAAGTGGCAAATGCTTGTAAATACTCGAATCGATGTGCACCATAGCCTGTCTCTTCTTCTAGTTCTCGACGAGCAGTATGGATTGGTTCCTCACCTATTTCAAGTTTACCAGCAGGAATTTCTACAATAGAACGCTCAAGCGCTTTACGATATTGCTCAACCATAACGAGCTTGCCTTCGTTGGTAATGGCAATGATTGCTACTGCTCCTGGGTGCTTAATAATTTCACGCTTAGCCGACTTACCATTTGGTAATGTGACATCATCGACCTGTAACTTAACGATTTTCCCATCATAAATTGATGTCGTTTTTGTCGTTTTTTCTTCAAACTTTTTCATTGCCCATAACCTCGCTTGTTCTTCAGATATGTTCATTGTACCATTACAAGTAGAGAAATCGAAGGAGGGCATTCGTATGAAAAAAAGACAGCTCGGCTCAAGTAGTTTATTTATTTCAGAAATTAGCTTAGGAGGTATGTCTCTTTCGACAAGCAAAAATAATGCAGCAGCCATTATCGATATGGCACTAGATGCTGGCATTAATTACATTGACACAGCAGATTTATATGATTTTGGTGCCAACGAACAAATTATTGGTGCCGTTTTAGGAAAACGTCGACAAGATATGATCGTCGCAACTAAAGTAGGCAATCGTTGGTCAGAAGGTGTGGACGGCTGGCATTGGGATGCCTCCCCTACATATATTAAAGACGCCGTGCATCAAAGCCTAAAAAGACTCGGTACAGATTATATTGATGTCTATCAACTACATGGTGGCACGATAGAGGACGATTGGGATGGCATTATTGACACATTTGAGAACTTGAAAAAAGACGGTGTGATTCGAGAATATGGCATTTCCTCGATTCGACCTAATGTACTAAAACGTTTTTTACCAGCTAGCTCGGCAAAAAGTGTCATGATGCAATATAGTGCGTTAGATCGTCGCCCAGAGGAATGGCTAGATTTTATTGCCAGTGAAGGGGCTTCGCTAGTAACACGAGGCACAGTTGCAAAGGGCTTACTAACAAATACTTGGAAAGAGCGCTTGCAACGTGTTAACGGTTATCAAACCTATACAGCAGATGAATTGACAATGACATTAACAGACTTAGCAAAACACTATGAAGATTTGCACGCATTAGGGCTTGCCTTTAATTTGAAGGAACCTACTATTGCTTCAACTGTGATTGGTGCTAGTTCACAGGAACAACTTGCCCAAACACTTACAGCCTACGAAAAAGTCAATTCCATTACTAACTTTGACTTAGCCAACACACTGACAAAAGCGGAACAATACGCAGACCACCGATGAAAAAATGGCTAATTTTACTGCTCCTTTTAGGTATTCTCGCCATTTCCTCTAGCATGAGCTACGAACAACAGTCTATTATTCCTGAGCTTGAGGAACTTTTGGTCAATAAACCTTTTGAAGCACAACTGTCCGTATTAAAAATTCCATATTGGGATACAGTAGTGTCTGTTGAGGAGCGAGGCTACTTTGAATTTGTAGAATTTCTAATTCGAAAGTTTACGCATTTTATAGGTTTTGGATGTATTGCGCTCGGGGTCTACTTTGCTTTGGGAAAACGGCGTTTTGCTGCGGGCGTCGCCATTGTCCTTACCGCTTTGATTGCGATGCTAGATGAATTCCGCCAAAGCTTTACGCCTGGACGAACAATGAACGGGCAAGATGTCCTAGTAGATACAGCGGGAGCTATTGTTTTTATTAGCATCGCCTTAGCCGTGAAGAAAATACGGATGCTTAGAAAATAATTTTTGCTGGGGATATTGGCGATTTAGAGCATTTTTGTGGCGATTTCTATTGCGCTACCCGCGATTCCAAGTATCCTATCAAGATAAACTAAAAAACAGTGAATCTCTATTAAGAGATTCACTGTTTCTACAAAACTAAGACTAAAATTTCGAGCCTTTATCACCGTACTCGTTTAATAATTCTTCAAACGATTTGTTTTTCTCACGTTGCTTGCGCTCAAAGGCTAGCTGTGCTTGACGCTCTTCCTCTGCCGCCTGCTCTTTCGCGGATAAATCTTGTTTTGCAGCTTTTAACTTCGCTAACACATCGCCACCAAGCTGGTCGGCTAATGTAACAGCTTCTTGCTTTGGTAAACTAGCTGTGAAACGATCATCTACACGCTGCTGTTGTTTTCGTTTTTTTCCCATCACTTTCACCTTCTTACTAACATTAAGGGCGTTGAACAACTGTTGCTACACCTTGTCCACCACCGATACACAATGTGGCAAGGCCCGTTTTTGCACCACGCTTCTCCATCTCATGTAGAAGTGTGACTAAAATTCGCGCCCCACTTGCACCAATTGGGTGGCCAAGAGCAATTGCTCCCCCATTTACATTTAGTTTATCATGATTGAAGCTTAATTCGCGATCTACAGCAATTGATTGTGCCGCAAACGCTTCATTCGCTTCAATTAAATCTACATCTTCTAAAGATACATTTGCCTTTGCTAACGCTTTTTTCACCGCAGTTACTGGACCAGTCCCCATAATTGACGGATCTACGCCAGAGCTCGCATTTGCTGAAATTTGTGCCATTGGCTTAATCCCTAACTCTAACGCCTTCGCTTTTGACATCACTACAACTGCTGCTGCACCATCGTTAATACCAGAAGCGTTCGCGGCAGTTACTGAGCCGTCCTTTTTAAATGCAGGGCGCAGCTTTGATAGGGATTCCGCTGTAACGCCCGCACGTGGAAACTCATCTTGATCAAAAATAACAGCATCGCCTTTTCGTTGAGGAATTTCTACAGCAACGATTTCATCATTAAATTTACCAGCAGCAATAGCCGCTTCTGCACGTTGTTGTGAACGTGCTGCAAATGTATCTTGCTCCTCACGTGTAATTTCATACGCATCACATAAATTTTCCGCAGTAATGCCCATATGATAATCATTAAATGCACACCATAATCCATCATGAATCATCGTATCCACGACTTTTTGATCTCCCATGCGGAAGCCTTCACGTGCATTTTTTAATACATACGGTGCTTGGCTCATATTTTCAAAGCCACCTGCTACAATGATGTCAGCATCGCCTGCTACAATTGCCTGTGCTGCTAAATGCACTGCTTTTAAGCCTGAGCCACATACTTTATTAATTGTTAAAGCAGGCACTGTATTTGGTAATCCTGCTGCAATCGATGCTTGACGAGCCGGATTTTGTCCAAGTCCAGCCGATAAAACATTCCCCATAATGACTTCATCGACTTGCTCACCTGCTACGCCAGCGCGCGCTAATGCTTCTTTAATAACGATACTTCCAAGAGTTGTTGCCGGTACATCCTTTAATGTTCCTTGGAATGAACCGATTGCAGTACGCACGGCACTAACAATCACTACCTCGTTTGTCATAATCATTCTCCCCTTTTCCCCGTTCAAAAATCAACACTGCATGCATATGCTACTAGCAGATAACTATATTTTAACAAATATTATGACGATTTTCGATAACGGAAATAATCGTAGTATTTCAAAGGTTGTTGTAAAATGTTGTCGTGTTTTAAACAAATATAGTTGGGAACATTACAATTAAGAAACATGCATTTACCTTATGATAACTTAGGGACGAATGCCTAGACATACAAAGAAACAAGTCGTGGAGGTATTGAAGATGAAAAAGAAAATGCTTTTATTTTCAGGTATTACAACGACGCTCGCCGCTGCTGCAACGGGGCTGTTCGGCTTTGCGCTTTCCAATAAATTAATGTACATTCAGCAAAAAGACCCCGATTTTATTCGTGAACGTGAAACAACTGCCAAACGTTTTGACGAAGCTTGGTACAATAAAAATTTTAAATGCGAATTAAATATTGACTCTCCTAATGGCTACTCCATTCGCGGCATTATGTTCCAACCACTGCAAACAAATAATACAATGATTATTTGCCATGGGGTGACAGAAAATAAAATCAACTCGGTCAAATATGCACGCCTTTTTGAACGACTAGGGTACAATTCCGTTATTTTTGACCATCGAAGACATGGGGAGTCAGGCGGCAAAACAACAAGTTATGGTTATTATGAAAAAAATGACTTAGATGCTGTTGTAAACACCGTGAAAGCGATGATTGGTGAAAATGCCATCCTTGGGATCCATGGTGAATCAATGGGTGCAGCAACAATGCTGTTGTATGCGGGAACGGTTGAAGATGGTGCTGATTTTTATATTGCAGATTGTGCCTTTTCAGATTTTTCAATGCTGCTTAAACAAATTGCGAAGACAGAATTTAAATATGGCTCTATCATTCCGATTCGTTTCGCTGATTTCTTTATACGACTGCGCGATGGTTATTCATTTAAAAGTGTAACGCCTTCTGAAGCTGTCACACACATCGAAAAGCCGGTTCTCTTTATCCACAGTATTCCTGATACATTTATTCCAGCTTCCATGTCGCTCGATTTATATAATAAAAAGACTGGACCGAAAAAGTTAAAGCTTTTTGACAAAGGTGCACACGCTCAGTCCTTTAATGAAAATATGGCTGAATATGAAGATCTGATACATGACTTTTTAGAAAGTTTTATTTATCAAAAAATAAATTACGATTCTTCCTCCTCCAATGTCATTCCTTTTCATCGTTAAATGAAAAACCTTGCAAGCAAAATGTCCACCTGATAATGGACATTTTACAATTTGCAAGGTTTTTTATTATTCTGCAAAAACGATATGCCATTCATCACGTTTTGCTAAAAATTCTTTTGCAAGTGCCTGTGCACCTTCAAGACTATGACTAGCGGCCCAGCCACATTGCACTTCATTACACGCTGGTACAGCTGTTGCATTCGTGACATCTGTAAATGTTTTTTCTAAAATCGTTAGTAATTCATCATAATCATTATGATTAATCAACGATACATAAAAGCCTGTTTGACAACCCATTGGACTGAAATCGACAATATGGTCGGAGTAATTGCGAATAATATCAGCCGATAAATGCTCTAAAGAATGGAGTGCTGGCATTTCCATATGCTCCTTATTAGGCTGTTTTAAGCGAATATCGTATTTATAGACTTCATCGCCACTTTTTCCTACTTTTACACCCGCTAAACGGACATAAGGTGCTTTTACTTTCGTATGGTCTAAATCAAAACTTTCCACATTGGTTTTTTCACGTTCCATTGCTAACAGCTCCTTTTCTGACAATACTAACTATTATAACTGGTTTTCTATGAAATGTGTAAATTTTTAAAATAGAATGATAATTTAAATGTATCCTTACACAAATTTTCAAATTTATAACAATCTAAATCTTTCTCCTTTTGAAAAAAATTTTTCGCACTTTATATTACCGTTATTCTGATACCCTAATTAATAAAGGTTTTATCAAGTAAAAAAATTTTTCTTCTCATTTGTCAAAAAAATTTTCTGTATTTACTAACTTTTCTTGAAATAGTAGTATCATAGCAGTTTCAACTTTCTAGATCGCTGAAACCAATGGATGCGGGGGAACCAAATTTTTTGGATGAACATTCAATCCAAGGGGTGAATCCTTGTTAAGGTAGGGCTACTCAAAGGCCCGAATCCGTCAGCTAACCTCGTAAGCGTTAAATGAGAAGGAAGATGGAGCTTGTACTATTTGAAAATGATGTATTTACGGAGCTTAAGGCTTTAAAAATACTTATGATCAATACAACCTCCAAACCTCCCCATCATTACTTTTTAATGAATTAGAAAGCGTGATGAAACGATCGTGGGTAACACCATTTATTATGTTAGAGATATTTGAAAACGGATTCAACACCACTTATCTCCATCGTATTGCCCTGATTACTAAGTAAAAACGGAGGAAACCAATATGACTACTCAACAAGAAAAAAAAGGCATCTTTTATGGATGGTGGATTGTAGTAGCTTGCGTCATGATTATGACGTTTTTGTATGCACCAATTATTAATTTAGTGTCACTTTATACTGTTCCTGTAACGGAAGATTTGGGAATTGGAAGAACTGAATTTATGACGTACTATACGATTATGGCTTTAGTATCAATGATTTTCTGTCCAATTGCAGGAAAAGTGATGAGGAAAATGGACATTCGTCTTTACTTGACGATATTTACAACGCTAGGCACCATTTCATATATAGGATTTTCATTTGCAACGACTGCGATGCACTTTTATTTATTCGCAGTGCTAATGGGGGCTTCATTAGCAGGAGCTGCTCTTATTCCTGCACCAGTATTAATTACAAATTGGTTTAACGAGAAGCGTGGATTATGTTTAGGGATTGCACTAGCAGGTAGTGGTCTTGGTGGTGTCATCCTTAGCCCTGTCCTAAACTGGCTTATTACAGATTATGGTTGGAGAAGTGCTTACCTCATTACGGGCATTTCAATGTTTGTGTTAATCGTACCTATGGCATTATTCGTTATTCGACTTAAACCTGCAGATAAAGGCCTTGTTCCGCTAGGTGAAATAAAAAATATAACGACTTCTTCACAAACAGTAGAAGGGCTTTCACAAAGGGAGGCATTTAGATCCGTATCATTTTGGGCACTTTGTGCGGCAATTGTTATCGGCGGTATTGTCGTGAATGGTATGATCATTAACCTTGCACCATATTTAAAGGATATCGGGGGCACACCTCAACACGCTGCAATATTACTTTCTTTAGGTTCAGCAATGGTAATCGTCGGAAAGTTATTAGTCGGTCGCTTATACGATAAATTAGGTACCATCACAACGTTAGTGATTATTTGTGGCTCTGCTTTAGTAAGCTTTTTATTTTTGATGAGAGGCGACCTATTAATACCTGGTATCCTGTATACGATATTTACTGGATTTGGTGCAACGGCTGTTACAGTTACACCTGCTTACTTAACTTCATCACTATTTGGTGAAAAAGAATATAGCGCGAAATTTGGGATTGTCTCATTATTTTCATCACTAGGCGCTGCACTAACACCAATTGTTTCTGGAGCGATTTATAATATTAATCATTCATATGGATTACTGTTAAATGTCTTAATTGTACTTTCAATCTTATTATTTGGATTGTTTGTCATTGCCATTAAAACAAAACCTAAATTGAATACAACTTCAGATATGGAATATTCATTAGACTAGAGAGGTGTATCATATGACTAAACATGAAACATTAATAATGGCGGAAAATTTTCAAGAAGAATTAATTGAGCATCGCAGACATCTACACCAACATCCTGAGATTGGATTTGAACTACCAAATACAATCTCATACGTTGAAAAAACTTTACTTTCTATGGGCCTAACACCTCAAAAAGTAGGACAAGCAGGGCTTGTTGTAACGATTGGTAATGGCAACGGGAAAACAATATTACTAAGAGGCGATATGGACGCATTACCGATGGAAGAAAACACAGATTTACCGTTTAAATCAACAAATGGATTTGCACATACTTGCGGTCACGACATCCATACAACGTTTATGCTCGGTGCTGCAAAGCTTTTAAAAGAGAAAGAAAATGATATTAATGGAACTGTCAAAATCATGTTCCAGCCCGCTGAGGAAATTGGTCTTGGCGCAAGGGATATGATAGAAAATGGCTTACTCGAAAATCCAAAAGTCGATGCAGCCATTGCCCTCCATGTAACGCCAGATTTAGAAGTAGGGAAATTTGGTTACAAACCGGGCATCGCCGCTTCATCATTAGATGGCTTCTTCCTAAAAGTGCAAGGCAAAGGCGGGCACAGTTCTGAGCCTCAAAATGCCATTGATCCATTAATGATTGTCAATGCGATATACAATCAAATGAATACATTAGTCAGCAAAGAAATTGATCCTAAAGAAAGAGCCGTTCTCGTTATTGGTAAAATGGGTGGCGGCACAGTAGCAAATATTATTCCTGATACAGCACTTTTAGAGGCTACACTACGCTCTTTCAAACCAGAAGTTAGGGATCATCTATTTAATCGAGTTCAAGAAATAATAGATGCCACAGTGAAAATGATGCGTGGAACATATGAATTAAAGACCATCTCTACCCCATCACTTTATAATAATGAAGCACTGTGCGAACAAGTTGTACCTTTTGTGAAAGAAATTTTAGGGGAAGTCAATTTACAAATTGACGCTGAACCATTAGCCGGCACAGAGGATTTCTCTTACATTAGCCAACAAGTTCCAACAATGTTTATGTGGGCTGGTTCCAACGGATTAGGAGACAACAACTACCCACTACACAACCCTAATATCATATTAGACGAAGGTGTACTTCCATTAGGTGTAGCGGTCGTTGTGCATAGTGCGATTAGCTGGTTACACCAAGCTAACAGATAAGTTATAAAAAAAGCCTTATTAAATGAACTCTTCTCATTTAATAAGGCTTTAATGGCAATTATTCATAAAAAGTCTTCCACAGTTTGTCGCACTAATTAAGGAAACTTATATTTGTTACCTACAATTAAGACATTAACTTTCCTATCTGAATTTAAATAATTGAAAAATGAATTTTAAAAAGAGTAATATATTACTCGCTCATTTTCAGACCATTCTATTTAGAAATTTCCCAATCACGGTTCGCAGAGGTTCCTAAATATTCATCTGCGTAATTAGATTCTATTTCTTTTTGCGGGAATTTCTTTAAGTACCATCGTTTCATTAGTACATAGTAAATGAGAGCAGATAAAGGGAAACCAACGAAATACATGTAATCAATAAACACTATAGCGAGTACACTACTAATTAACCATGCTAGCATTCCTGCCCAGTTTACCCCTCGATTGAATGTAAATTGACCCTTCTTCTCGTACAAATCCTTCACATGCAAACGACGCTTGCGAATTATGTAGTAATCACAAATGATTACCCCTGCTACTGACGACATAATGGCGCCGGAGTATCCTAAGAAACGGAATAACTGCTCCAATATAATCCACGGTTGAAACAATGTACCGACAACGCCTGCCAAAATAACACCCCATGTATATGTCAAATTAATGCTAGCGCCTGCATTAACGAATGTTAGCGAGGCAGGGATTAAATTAGACGCAGTATTGGTTGACCATTGAGCCAATATAACGAGCAATAAAATCATCACCATAACCCAACCCGTTGCAATTTGTTGTACGACATCAATCGGATTCCAGTTGCCAGTAGCTAAAAAACTAATTGCACCAATAATGCCGATAAAGGTTTGGACTGTTGGTAAAGCTAATAAGTGAGGGATAAAATTATTTTTATTGCGCCGGAACCAATTGCGCTCATTGACTGGTGCTTTTACATAACGAGTAATATTCGGTATATCTACGGCAAGTAAAGACCAAAAGCCCATATTAGCAGCCATAATAAGCAACCATGTTGTTTCAGCTAAGCTACCTTCATATGTAAAAATATTTAACCCTTCTTCTGTAGCTATACTTGAAATCTTCACAAAAATCCAAATAGAAATTAAAATAATGGAAGGTGCTGCAATGACAGCAAATCGATCGATTGCCTTAATACCAATGGCTGTATTTGCTATTTGAACGGCGGCAAATATGACATACCATACAAACCAAAAATCAAATCCCGTTAAATCCGCAACAATATAGTTAATAGCCGTTGCGCCAAGATAGGTTTGAATCCCGAACCAAATACAAGCGACTATACCTCTTATTAACGATGGGATATGCACACCCACTATGCCAAAAGGTGCTCTTAAATAAGCTGCAAACGATAAGCCATGCTCAATTCCAATATCTCCGGTTAAACTAGCGACAATGGCGATTAATACATTGGCAACAAAAATAGCGCCTGCTAATTGCCAGAGTGTCATTGATTCAATACCATTCGCGCCAATTTGGAATGTGGCAATAATAACCGCCATCCCAACCCAAATATTAAAAAATCCTAGCCCTGTAATAATGCGATGCCTTCTTAAAGTGGGCACGATATCCTTTGTGATTAATGTGTTGCGTTTCATAAATCTCCCCCCTGATTAGAACTTTATTCTCTTGGACGAAAAACGGCTTTATTTAAATCTCTTAAGTAAGGTACTTCTCTACGTTGTTGAATGACTCGTTGTAAATCAATTGTTGCGACGATGCATTCATCTTCCAGTACAGCTTCGACTAAAACTTTGCCTTGTGGATCAATAATTCTGCTTTTCCCACCAAAATGCGTTGACTGTTTTTCAACTCCTGAACGATTAGCTGCAATAACAAAACAGCCATTTTCGATTGCTCTTGCTTTACTCGCAGTCTCCCAGACGTAGTAACGCTGTTCGCCAAATGCCGAAGGATATACGAGAATATTGGCTCCTTGTAATGTCAAAATTCTTGCTCCCTCTGGAAATCCAATTTCATAGCAAATTTGTAGACCCATTTTCAAATTGCCTTTTTGGATGATCGACAATTCATCACCTTTATTAAATCTAAGATTTTCTTGATCCCAAAGATGCGTTTTTCGATATTTCCCCAACACGCCATTTTTAGCTATGACAATAGCGGTATCAAAAATAGTTCCTTCAATTTCACCTCGTTCTAAAATACAGCCAATAATCGTGACATCGTATTGAGTGGCAATACGCTGTAAAAACTCGGTCGTTTCCCCTGGAATCGTCTCAGCATATTGCCAAT
The DNA here is from genome assembly GCF_044761135.1 of Lysinibacillus sp. NPDC097868. Taxonomy (NCBI): domain Bacteria; kingdom Bacillati; phylum Bacillota; class Bacilli; order Caryophanales; family Bacillaceae; genus Lysinibacillus; species Lysinibacillus sp. NPDC097868. The sequence continues at coordinate 2,472,541 of NZ_JBIWBS010000001.1, forward strand.
CTTGTTCTTCTACCCGATATCCTGTATTAAATAATTCGGGTAATACAATGAGTGTTGCCTGTTGTTCAAGTGCTTGTGCTATTAATGTTTGCGCTTTTTGTAAATTGCCTTCTTTATTGCCTAGTTCACAATTCATTTGTATAGCTGCTACTACATGCTTCAAAGTCATCACTCCCCTTTAGTAATTTTAAGACTGCCGATATCTCCTACATTCCATAACCCTCCTTTCCTATATAAAATTTCGAAGCAAAAATCGTGCCAACTTTTCATCGATAGATATATTGTTAAAGACGCACTTATACTGCAAATTTTTTAAAGGGGAAAATGGAAACTTTGTAACGAAGTTATGCATTTTTGCATAGTAGCAATGCAATTTAATGTATGTACTGGTAGAAGCTCCTGAATTGCTGATAAAACCCGTGGTATCGCCGGTAGATTAATGTATATCCTGCACTGAGTGGAAAGTGACCGACATATGAGATACCATCAGAACAACAAAAAAGTGTTAGATTGATCAAAGTCAATCTAACACTTTTCCCCTAACTATAAAATTCATTCTATAAATTTCAAAAATCTGTTATTCCATATATTTTCGTAAAAATCAATTGTCTCTTGTGCTGACATAAATGGGTTATTGAGCGTAGAAGTCGCTTTACGTACCATAAAGTTTGCGTATCCTAGGCCATGGGCAAATTTAATCGTTGCATCCATACAATACTCTGTTTGGGCGCCGCAAAATTCAATACGCTTTACAGCTAATTCGTCTAACATCGTTTTTAAGTTTGTTTTGTAAAATGAATTGGCATGTTCTTTTCTAACTAAATAGTCTTGCTCTTGCACATCTAAGTCAGCATGAATCGCCCAAAGTTCCTCTTCTGGTACGAGTTCTTCATCACAATGTTGGACGAAAATAATTGGTTTTTGCTGTGCTCGGTAGCAGGCAATTCGATTATTTACTTTAGTAAGTAAATTTGGTAAATCAACCAAATGCTCTGCACTGAAACATACGCCATTTTGTAAATCGATGACGATTAAAACATCTGCATTAGCTTCCATTATTTTGCCTCTTTCATATTTAATTTATTGTTGATACAAGTATTTATGGACATTTTATTACTATTGAATTTTCATTTGCACAAATCTCCTCGCTCTTGCTCGGTTGTTTATTAGCCATTGTAGGCATCGAGCAACGCAAACAAAGAAGCCGTCTAGGTTATTTAGTGTCAGCAGTATCCTTACTTGTAATCGGTGTAAGTATTTACACATGTTAAACGTCATAACCTGCCCATGACTCAACGTTTTCAAATAGGGCATGCGGACAGCGTTTTTTTAATTCTTCAATAAACCCCAATTTATTCTCCGTTAAAATCTTGATACGACCAAAGCTTGTAGATTCCACACATAGCTCAAGTCCTATATCAGATGGTGTAATACGATAGCCCGTAAATTTATCTGTTGTCGGCGCAACCTTTGTTATTGTGTGATAAGGTACACGTCTTTTGAATGGTCCACCTTTTATTAATAAATACTCTTTATAGAAAATACATTGTATCGAAGTGCCGTACCACCAAACAAAACCTCCAGCAACAAGAAAGAGAACAACAATCAGCAGTAAAATAGGAAATGGTAATTGTTTATACAATGAAAGCAATGGAATTGAACCCATGATGACAACGACTAAAAAGATACTGATTAACAAATACATGTTTACCTTTGTGCGAAAAACCATTCGTCCCTCCCCCTTTCTCCTTCCATTATATAGCATGTTTATCGAATATTAAATTTGGCCATTTTCCTACTAATGGTAGATTGATTCACTTCTAATAATTTTGCCATCTCAACAGTCGATTGACATGTTGCAAAAGCCATTTGCAATAATTCCTTTTCCGCATATTCTACACATTTTTTTAAGGGCATGATGTCCTTAACGAGTACAGACTTCTCCTTTTTATTTTCGTTCCGTGCAATTGCTAGCGTTTCGCTTGTTATATAATCGGAGTCACTCATAACATAACATCGTTCAATGACGTTTTGTAATTCTCTAATATTGCCAGGCCAGTCGTACTTTGTTAACTTATCTGCAAAACTTGTATTGAATGTTTTGGCTGTATAATATTTATTATTTAAATTCGTTAAAAAATGACTTGCTAAAGGCAGTATATCTTCTTTGCGGTCACGTAACGGCGGTACATGAATGGGGATAACATTTAAGCGATAATATAAATCCTCTCTAAAATTCCCTTGTGCCACTTCTTCAGCAAGATTTCGATGGGTTGCTGCGATAAACCGAACATTGATAGGGATTGTTTTAGCGCTACCGATACGCTGTAGCGTTTTTTCTTGAATGACGCGAAGTAATTTTATTTGGAGTGCAGGTGGCATATCGCCAATTTCATCTAACAACAACGTGCCGTTATGCGCTAGTTCAAATAAGCCGATTTTACCTTCTCTATTTGCGCCAGTAAATGCACCTTTTTCATAGCCAAATAACTCGGATTCTAGTAAATTTTCTGGAATAGCACTACAATTGATTTTCAAAAAAGGCTTCGTTTTACGGTCGCTCATATCATGAATATAATTGGCGAAAACCTCTTTGCCGACACCTGTCTCTCCTAAAATTAAGACGGTCGAATCTACTGCTGCCACTCGTTTGGCAAGCGCTACTACCGCTTCAAGTTGCTTACTTTGATAGATAAGCGAGCTTGTTAATTGGCTATCCTGTTGGCTCAGTTCATGTTGATAGTCATGAATTATTCTTGTCAAACGTTGGATTTCTTGTTGTAAATTTTTTATATTTGTAATATCTCTAGAAGCATTAACTACCCGCATAATTTCGCCTTGCTTATTTTTAATAGGCGTTCCGACAACTAAAAGCCGTTTGTTATTTTTCGTTTGTTGGACCGTCAAAATTTTCTTGTTGTTTTCTAACACTAATCTTGTAATCGAAGGTTTGTACACCCCCTCCCTTTCCAACTCTAAAACATTTTTCCCTATTAGCTGTTCTTCACTTACCCCCCATAGCTGTTTACAAGCAGCACTTACCCGTAATGTTTTCCCTTGATGGTCAGATACATAAAGAGCACCATAAGTAGACTCAAATATCGCCTTTAAATCTTCACTCTCTTCTTTGTAGCGTTCATATTCATGTTGGTATGACCGCCATGTTAAATTGATAAAAACTAGTATGTAATATTTATCTTTGTCTACAACAATCCTTGAAAAGAAATATTGATAGCTTTTGCCAGCGCAAATAATATTTTTCATAAAAGGAATACCAGTCGACATTGTTTTTCTTAATAGCGGGAATAGTTTCCTATGATTGATCATTTCTCGGTTAAATTGAATGGCTTTTTGAGCTTTAGTATTTAGCAGTTTAATAGAAAATTTTTCATCGTAAATAATTGATGCTAATGGCAGCTTTTCGATCGTTTCAGAAGAAATTTTAATATTTCCAAGCATAGTACCTCTCCATTCTTTAATTTTTTCAGCATTATAACATAAGCTTTATGCAATTGTGCATATTTTCTAAATTTTTTAAAAAATTTATTACATATTTCGATTTTTTCGCTAGACTATTTATAAAAATTCATAAAGGGATGGATGTAAGATGCAAAAAGAGATTTTAGTTGCGTATGGTGTTGATGTTGATGCTGTAGCAGGTTGGTTAGGGTCATATGGTGGCGAAGATTCACCTGATGATATTTCACGTGGTTTATTTGCAGGTGAAGTAGGTACTCCTAGATTGTTAGATTTATTCGACAAACATAATATTAAAACAACTTGGTTTATTCCTGGTCATTCGATTGAAACATTCCCTACTGAAATGAAAAATGTTTTTGAACGAGGACATGAAATTGGCGCACACGGATATTCCCATGAAAATCCTATTGCGATGACACCGAAACAAGAAGAACAGGTGTTGCTCAAATCAATTCAACTTATTGAAGAGTTAACGGGCAAAAAACCGACTGGCTACGTCGCGCCTTGGTGGGAGTTTTCCAATGTGACGAATGAGTTATTAATTAAGCATGGCATTAAATACGATCACAGTTTAATGCATAATGATTTTACACCTTATTATGTACGTGTCGGGGACAAATGGACAAAAATTGATTATAGCAAACAAGCGGAAGAATGGATGCAGCCGTTAGAAAGAGGCGAAGAAACCGATTTAATTGAAATCCCTGCAAACTGGTATTTGGATGATTTGCCTCCGATGATGTTTATAAAAAAATCTCCAAACAGTCATGGTTTTGTTAATCCTCGCGATATCGAACAAATGTGGAAAGATCAATTCGATTGGGTTTACGAAAATATGGATTATGCTGTTTTTACGATGACAATCCATCCAGATGTAAGTGGCCGTCCTCAAGTAATACAAATGCATCATCGCCTCATCAACTATATTAATTCCCATGAACATATTCGTTGGGGTACTTTTAATGACATTGCAAACGATTTCTCAAAGCGTCATCCACGCGCTTAAGGGGGCATTTTATGTGTATTTTTTGTGGCGATTTCATTGCGAATGTACATTGGACAGAGATTAAAACAGATACCACATCGGAAATTATCGTAGGCGACTTACAACGTTTTAGACAGCAATCTAGAATTGAGCGCGTTCAATTCATCAATAAAATTTTAGTGTTATATCAATTAAAGTTGACTGATTGGAATGGAAGTAAATTTCTTCTTAGCGATTTAAAAGGGAATATGTCTATCGTGCATGATTTAGGTACTTTATGGGCTGAAGTAGAAAAATTGAATGGCTATGCCATTGATCCACTGAGCACTAACTTAATGGAAAAAATAACGATAGCGAATTGAGTGAAGCATATGTCATCTGGGAAAAAACCGATTACAATTATTACTGGTAGCTTAGGTAGCGGTAAAACAACACTGCTTCAAAGCTTATTAACGCATCATCAACTAACTGAAAATATTGCTGTTATCGTCAATGAATTTGGCAAAATCGGCTTAGATCATTATTTGCTAAGACAAGCGGAAGAAAAAACGACCTTACTACAAGGCGGTTGTATTTGTTGTCATGCGCGTGAAGATTTAGAGGAAGAACTGAAAAACTTGCTATTTAGTTATGAACAGGGAGAAATTAATTTTGACCGGATTATTATCGAAACAACTGGACTAGCCGATCCCGCTCCAATTTTATTTACCATAATGACAAATCCTATTTTACAGCATCGTTTTGTTATTGATGGGCTCATAACGACCGTTGATGCTAAAAACGGGGCAATGCAAATTAAAAATCATGAGGCAACAGTCAAGCAAATTTCGGCAGCTGATACCGTTGCGCTAACGAAAATCGATTTAGTAAAGAAGGAAGAACTTGATTTAATTCGTGCAGAAATAATAAAGATTAACCCCGCCTGTTCAATTGTTCATGTTGAAAATGGCAAAGTGGAACCATCTATTTTAAATGTTGAAAGAAAATTTTATAACAATCGTCTACCTAGCAACTATCAGTTGCTTCCTCACAGTACATCGCATATTCATTCAATTTCTTTTGCTTTTTTGCAACCATTAAATTGGAATAGTTTCGGCGTATGGCTAAGCTTATTGCTCTATGCAAGAGGAGAAAACATACTTCGCGTAAAAGGAATGGTAGACGTTGGTGATGCAGGACCCATCATCTTAAATGGTGTACAGCATATTATTCACCCTCCTATCCATTTAAGTGAATGGCCAGAAAATACACAGGTTTCACATATTGTCTTTATTATGAAAGATATCCCTACTGACTTATTGAAGCAATCATTATTGTCCTTCCAAACATTTCTCGGCACAAAAGTCGATTTACTACATGTTCACTCCATATAGGATCCATGAAAAAACGTGCTTAGCTAAAAATTGTTCCTTTAGTTAAGCACGTTTGCTGTATCCGTAATCGTGTAACTGACTAAAATATTTTGCGCTGTAAACCATGCCTTAAAATAAATGTGATTTGCTAGCTATTCGCATTATCGACGCGTAATTTAATGTCGTTAATATTTATGTATGCAAACGAAAAAAGCAACCGGTTTACAAAACCAGCTGCTCCTTAAAAACTCCAATTATTTCTGGAATTTATTCATTTGAGTCATCATTTGGCGTACTTGCTTTTCAGACGGCGTACGACCCATTTGTGCCATCATCATTCGAATCATTTGTTCGTTAATTGGTGGGTTTTCTTTTAAATATTTCATCATAGCTTGACGTGCAAAATAGAAACCAAGTGCTGCGCCAGCTGCTAATGCGATAATTACAATAATAATCCAGCCCCATGTAGGCATACAACCAACCTCCTCCACTACAATATACCGAGAAAAAAACTCTCCACGCTCCATTATACACCAAATACTAGCGTGTTACTATATATTATAGTGAAAATTCCTAGTGCATTGTATACTTCATCGGCTTTAACCAACCACACTCATTATCTTGTTTATTAAATGCAATAAAACGCTCACTCATTTTTGCTAGCATTTGAAATAAATCCAAATCAAGCATTCGCGAGCCTTCACAATAGACACAGATTTTACGATCTACTAAATAAATCGCCATCTTTCCTTTTATCGGATGTTCTAAAAATAAAGCATTCCGCGCTCTTTCTAAATGAGCATATTTGGAATCTAGCTGTGCTTCTAGCATTGCAGCAATTTCATCGAAGCGGACAGTTTCACATATATACGCGAGTTCTTTTAAGGATTTCTCATTGGCATCTTCACAGCCCTGCATCATTTCTAATAACTTACGCTCTCTGCCGAAAATAAACGTTAAATGCTCTTCTTTTATTTTATATATGGAATAGGTTCTCACCAGAAATCCCCCTTCGCTCAGTTTCTTTAATGTAAGTATAGCTGATTAGACCATGTTAATTTGTCAAACGAAGGAGGTAACCATCTTCTATTTTTGTCGAAAAGCTTCTAGTTTCAGCTTATAAAATAATGCTCAGCCTCAAGACCTAGATGAAAATCCATTTCCAGTCCGTTTTAGATGATCTTTCAAACAGGTAACATAAAGGTACAAACGAAAGGAGCTAAAACATATGAAAAAATTTCTTTTATTAACTGGAGGTATTATTGCAGCATGTGTCGCACTTGCATTAATCGGCCCAATTACAGGCTTATTATTCTCAGGTGTACTCGTTGCACTAGGCATGCACTTCTACATTGGCAGTAAATCGACATTCGCAAAAATCATTTGGTTTACAGTTGGTCTAATTGGTGTGCTTTCAGCTGTTTCTAATATTCCAGCGATGATTGGTCTTGCAGCAATCGCCATTATTTATGTTATCTACAAAAAATGGAATGGCGAGGATGTTAAAATCCCAACAGTGGAAGCGAAAGAAGAAGATCCGTTTACAAACTTTGAAAAAGAATGGTCAAATTTAACAAAATAAAAGGAGCGAATTACAAATGAACTTATTCCAACGTTTTAGATACACAATTGAGGCTGATTTACATCAAGTATTTGATAAAAAGGAACAAAAAAATCCTATCGCTATGTTAAATCAATATATTCGCGAGGCAGAGAAGCAAACAGAGCAAACAGGTAAATTATTAGAACGTCAAGGCAAGCTAAAAGAAAAAATGGAACATGAGCTAAAACAAAATGCCGAATTACTAGCTAAACGTGAAGCGCAACTTCAATTAGCGTTGGCTAGTGGCGAACAAGACTTAATCGATTTCGCATCTGATGAAGTAGCAGCTTATACAACTCGCAATCATACGTTGCAGGCAAGTATCGAAGCGAGCACACAAGAATACTTTGAGCTAGAGCGTAAATTTGAAACAATGAAGCACAAAATTAAAGATATGAAAGTTCGTCAATTACAGCTAATGGGGAAAGAAAATGTCACGCGTGCACACCATCAAATGGACGGCATGCTTGCCAACAACAACAAGGCTAATTTCGAGGATTTAGAATCTTATATCGATAAGCTTGCTTACCGTATCGACAAAGATCACGAGGTGACAACTTTTGAGGCACGCCTTGCAGCGCTCGAAAAAAATACAGCCGAAGCTGCTTCACCACTACTCATTGAAAAGAAATAACATGTTATAATGGAAAGAAATAAGGGATGCCTCAATTATTGAAGCATCCCATTTCTTTGAGTATAGGGGGAATAAAAAGAGATAAAGGATAATGATAAATGAAAAATAATAAAAAAAGGAAACGGTTTAATCTATTGATTACTATATGTATTTTTGCTTTTCTTATACTTATGTTTCTGACAATCATATTATTTAGTTATCGTTTTATCGCACAACAACACATTCAACAAAAAAGTAGTGACCTAATCGACAATGGTGGCATTAGTGAGCTTAAAGAATTAAATGTCAATGGAGACAAACAATTTCTATTAGTTGAAGGTAAAGATAAGACCAATCCATTTTGTTTATTTTTACATGGTGGGCCTGGTTCACCGTTCCCATATGGCGTAAGCGCTCGAACATTATTTCCGGAAATAACCGATCATTGTGTTGCTGTGTATTATGATCAAAGGGGTTCAGGTAAAAGTTATACTAAAGATTTATCTATTTCTACTATGAACCTTAGTCAATTCACAGATGATGCGAAAGTTATCGTTGATTATATTAGAGAAACTTATCATCAAGAAAAAATATTTGTTATTGGTCAATCATTTGGTACAGTGATTGGCACCCAATTAGTAGCCAACTATCCAGAGAAAATTCATGCCTATATGGGCATAGCTCAATTAACGAGTAGTAGTAAAGGGCAAGAACTTGGTTATAATTGGTTAAAGGGTGAAGCTATTGCTAATGATGATAAGAAGACACTCCAAGTATTAGAGACATTAGGAAAAGGGCCGTATTTTGCAGACGATGAAGATCGATTTAGCGATCTTATCAATCAATATAAAGGTATGAATTATTATGATGATACGATAAAAAAAGTGAATGTCATTGATTTAATAAAAGGGGCGTTTACTTCCCCTGATTACTCACTACAGGATTTATATAAAACATTTATTTCAGGTCCACAATTTAGCCTTATACAAAGCACCGACCTAAAAAAAGAAATTATAGAGACGGATTTTTTTGAGTCTGTAAAGCGTATCGATGTCCCTGTATATTTTATTCAAGGTAAATACGATAAACAGACTAATTATGAATTAGCGCATCAATATTATGAATTATTAGATGCACCAAACGGTAAACAATTTATCACATTAGAACACTCTGCCCATTATCCGAATGCACTTGATTCTGATATAATACCAAACGCCATTAAAATGATGGTAGAAGCTCATTACTAGGAATCTGACATTCCTCGGAAATAAATTTAGTAGAAAGAAGGGTGACCCTCTTGCAAAACTTTACAACAAATAAACTCACATTTTGGGTACTATGCTTCTTTTTACTCGTTTTTGTAGAGCTCACAATTTTCAATAATGGTGGCGCTTTTTGTTTAATAATTGGAGCTGTATTGCTCTATTTAAGCTTTTCGAAAAACATACGATTTGTAAAATGGACAGGAATTTTCTTTATCGCCATCTCCCTTTTTACGATGTGGAGTTTGCGCCTATTTATCGTTATTTTGCTCTTATACACACTCTATCAATACTTACAACGAGAAAATGAACCGAAAATCGTTACATTAGAATTCGAAAAGCTTCCAGCAAATAAAAATGAACTATTTGGGACAATACCTGCACCTGTAGATGCCTATAAATGGCAAGATGTTCAAATCCAACGTCTTGCTGGTGACATTACAATCGATACAACCCAAACGATTTTACCTGCTGGCCCAAGTCTAGTTACAATCCGACAAGGAATTGGCAAAGTGCAAATATATGTTCCTTATGAAATTCCATTTCGATTACACTACACGACGTTATTTGGAGAATTTACGTGTCTACAAGGCGGTCCACAGCGGCTCCTGAATGAAAGTATTGTGTTCTCAGATGGCAACCCTGAAGATGCAAAGCGTACCCTCGTTATACACGTTGCTACATGGCTAGGAGATTTGGAGGTGCTACGTAAATGATTGCATTTCTTTCAAGAGTATTTACTTTATTTTTCATATTGATTGGTGCAGCTTTCGGCCTTCTTTTTGCTGTCTGGGGCGAACCAAATGAAAAAGTTTGGCAACCTTTATGGCAACAAAACTATGATAATATGCCACTAGGTGGCGTGATTTTAATAAGCCTTTTTGCCCTTAGTTTCATTATTTCATGCTGGATTAGTATGACAGCTCGAGCGCGAGAGGCACAAGCTACTCGCTTTGTGAAGGAATTAATCGAGCCTGATTTCGTCCTTCCTAAAAAACAGGCACTACCGAAACCACTGAAAAAAGCACTTGTTCAAACGAGCGAGCTAATTGATACACAACGGAAAAGTTTACAGCGACTTTCCAATGAACGTGCGGAAGCAAATGATAAAGTCATCCAAGAGCGCATTATTGCCGAACGTCAACGGCTTGCACGTGAACTGCATGACTCCGTTTCACAGCAATTATTTGCCGCTTCCATGCTACTTTCTGCTCTGACAGAAAGCGATGAAAATGCTAAAAGCTTAAAGCAAGTAGAAAAAATTGTACAGCAGGCACAGCTTGAAATGCGGGCATTATTATTACATTTACGTCCTGTTGCCCTGCACAATAAAACGCTCGCCCAAGGGTTAGAGGAATTGATTATCGAGCTTCAACAAAAAGTATATTTTCATATTGAATATGAGCTAGAGGAAATGTCTTTATCGAAGGCAGAGGAAGATCATTTGTTCCGCATTGCGCAGGAAGCTTTATCAAATACGTTGCGTCATTCTAAAGCATCAGAGGTTGAACTACTTCTTGTTGCCCGAGATGATTTAGCGATTTTACGTATTCAAGATAACGGCCTCGGCTTTGATGTGGAGGCAGATAAATCGACTTCTTATGGACTACAAAATATCGCCGAGCGAGCGGTTGAAATTGGCTGTACGTATAAAATTGTTTCCGTACCTGGAGAAGGTACGATTGTAGAGGTCAAAGTTCCCCTACAGAAGGAGGTTGTTGAAGTTGATACAAGTATTAATAGTGGATGACCATGAGATGGTCCGAATTGGCGTATCTGCCTACTTGTCAGCACAGCCTGATATTACCGTTGTTGGTGAAGCGGAAAATGGTGTAGAGGCTGTAGAACGTGCCCTTGCCCTTCGACCAGATATTATTTTAATGGACAATGTCATGCCTGTAATGACAGGAGCGGAAGCGACTGCCAAAATATTAGAAGCCTGGCCAGAAGCGAAAATCATGATGGTCACAAGCTTTTTAGATGATGACAAAGTTTATCCGGCTTTGGAGGCTGGCGCGGTTAGCTATATTTTAAAAACATCCAACGCTAAGCAAATTGCTGACGCCATTCGTAAAACAATCGGCGGAGAAACCGTTTTGGAGCCCGAAGTCACATCTAAAATGATGCACCGTATGCGCTACGGTTCGAACACACCACTTTATGAACAATTAACTGACCGTGAAATGGAAGTTCTCCTACTAATGGCAAAGGGCAAAGCAAACCAAGAAATTGCTGATGACTTATTCATTGCATTAAAAACCGTGAAAACCCATGTCAGCAATATTTTAGCCAAATTAGACGTCCAAGATCGTACACAAGCCGTCGTCTACGCCTTCCAAAATGGATTAGCTAAGTAATCATAATAGTTTCATAAGGCTTTTAAAAGGATAACTAACATTTTGCTAGTTATCCTTTTCTACTCATTTAAACAATCTTTAATAATACATGTAATTTAGAACAATAAATCACGTACAACTTGTGCAATCAATAGAAGGAAGATTGCGGGCATAGCGATTTGAAGCCATTTCATTCGAATGTACGGCACCAACTTCATTCCTAAGTGCGATCCCAAAATCGAACCTACTGTAACTGGAATAGCAATCCCCCAATTGACGATACCAAATAGATAGTAAAATACAAAAGCACTCATGCAACTAGAAAACATCATGAAACGTGTTAATTCAACAGCCCTTAAATAGCTATGTCGCCTCTTCAAAAAATACATACTATTCATTAATGCAGAACCTGGACCAAATCCCCCGTCATACATACCAATAAAAAAAGGTGTGATAAACAATGGCTTTTGTTCATGATGATCTTCTTCCTTCTTCCCTATATTTTTATTATTTTTGAGTACAATAAAAAAGGATAGAACTAAAATAAAACAAGCAATAATATTCATGATTTGTTCAGAAATCCGTGTTGCTAAAAATGCCCCTGATATTCCGCCGAAGCTTGCCATGATCATAAACGGCACCATTTCCTTCAGAGCTATTTCTTTTTTAAACAATAATGTGATGACATTTGTAAATGAAGATATTCCTGTCGCAAACTTATTCACTGCCACCGTAGCATGAATAGGTACACCTACTACTAGCATTGCTGGAAGTAATATAAAACCTGCTGCACCAAACATAACCCCAATCATCGCAGCTATGATACCGATCGAACATAACAGCAATCCATCTACTGAAAACCATTCATTTATAAGAATAGCCATTCCACTCACCTCTCTCTCTAAATTACTGCTATAATTTACATAAAACAAATATATCTTTTTTTCCTATTCATAAAAAAAATTTATAATATGGTGATAACAATGAATTTACATGCGCTAAGAATATTTACAAAAATGGCGAATTTAGGGAGTATTACTGCAGCGGCAAATGAATTACGGTTAAGCCAACCTGCTGTGACAATCCAAATTCGTAATTTAGAAAAAGAGTTGGGTTTGCAGCTAACGAAAAGTAAAGGACGAGGAATTCAATTAACAGAAGAAGGGCGCTTTGTTTATGAACAAGGACAACGCTTGTTTCACTTAGAAGCCCAAATTGAGGATAAGCTGAAAGTATTTGTGGCAAAAGAAGAAAAAATTCATATTGCGACTTCTTACATTCCGATTAATTATGTCCTACCTGAATATATCGCAAATTATAAATTAATGTATCCTGGTGTAGAATTTTACGTATCACTAGGAAATGTAAAATCAGTGGAAGATAAAATTCGAAATTACGAAGCAGACTTCGGATTTGTTGTTCAAAGTAATATTGGACACGAAGATTTATATTTTGAAAAGTTAATGGAAGTCGAATTTGCGTTTATTGCTCATCCATCCCATCCATTGGCGAATCAAATCGTTTCGTTACGTGAGTTATCACAGGAGGAATTAATTTATCGGGAAAAAGGTAGTTCGACACGCGACTTATTAGAAGCTGTTTTTTATGCTCAAAATTGCCCATTGCCTAAGATTGGCTTACAAATGCAAGGACTATTTGAATCTTTAAAAGCTGTAGAAGCAGGCTACGGAATTGTCCTCGCTCCTCTTCTCAGCGTAACTGACAGCATCAAAACCAATAAATTGGCACAAATCTTTATCAAAAATGTAGAAATTAAACAAAGTTTATTTATTTGCACACGAAAAAGTGAATTGAAAAAACCAATTTTTGTACGTTATATAAATGAACAATTTGAATCACAATAACATATCTTTTTATAAAAACTACCTATGATATTCTAAGGTCGAAACACCTGCCAGTACAGTATGAATGGAAAATCCATTTTTGCGACACCACCTCAAAAATTTGCTGGAGCATAAAGCTTCTTAATTCATAATCAACGGGCTGTCTACACGCTAAAACAAAAAAGTACACCACTATATACGTGGTGTACTTTTTGTTTACTTAAAGAGTAATGTTATTTTATTCTGTAATAATTTTATAGCGCTTTAACTTTCGCTACAACATTTTCTACAGTGAAACCGTATTTTTCCATAACTAATTCACCTGGTGCAGAAGCGCCGAACTTGTCGATAGCAAGAACGTCTCCTTCAAAGCCAGTGTATTTATGCCAGCCGAATGATGCACCCATTTCGATTGCAAGACGTTTTGTCACAGCTTTTGGAAGAACTGATTCTTTATATGCTGCATCTTGTTTTTCGAAGCGATCCATTGATGGCATTGACACAACTACTACATCCATGCCTTCAGCTTTTAATGCTTTTTGTGCTTCAATTGCAAGTGAAACTTCTGAACCTGTTGCAATTAAAATTGCATCTGCCACTTCTTTAGAAGCAGGTGATACAGTGTAAGCTCCTTTTGTAACACCTTCGCGAACTGTTTCAATTGACGCGTCAAGCACTGGTAAGTTTTGACGAGACAATACTAAAACAGTTGGTGTTTTTTCAGAAGATACTGCAAGCTCCCATGCAACCGCAGATTCATTCGCATCTGCCGGACGAACAACAGAAAGATTTGGCATTGCACGTAATGAAGCTAAGTGTTCGATTGGTTCATGTGTTGGACCATCTTCCCCTACAGCAATTGAGTCATGTGTGAATACATATGTCACAGGAAGACCCATTAGTGCAGAAAGACGCACAGCAGGACGAACGTAATCTGAGAATACGAAGAATGTACCACCAAAGACGTTTAGACCACCGTGAAGAGCCATACCGTTCATTGCTGCGCCCATTGCAAATTCGCGCACACCGAACCAAATATTACGACCAGCATAATCATCTGCTGAGAAATCGCCTGCACCCTTCATCGTCGTTTTGTTCGAGCCAGCAAGGTCTGCTGAACCACCGAAGAATGATGGCGTTTTCTTTGCAATTGCATTGATAGCATCCCCTGAAGAAGAACGTGTTGCTACAGATTTACCTGCTTCATATACTGGTAATTCTGATGCAAAATCTTCTGGAAGCTTACCATTCATAGCATTTTCGAATTGAGATGCTAATTCAGGGAACTCAGCTTTATATGCTTCAAATTTAGTATTCCAAGCTGCTTCAGATTGTGCACCTTGCACTTCAGCAGCTGCATTGAACGTATCATATACTTCAGCAGGAATTTGGAATGGTTCATGTGCCCATTCGTACGCTGCTTTTGTTAATACAACTTCATCAGTACCTAGTGGAGCACCGTGAGAATCAGATTTACCTGATTTGTTTGGAGAACCGAAACCAATTACTGTTTTCACTTCAATAAGTGTTGGCTTGCCAGTAGATTTTTTCGCTTCCTCGATTGCTTGGTTAACAGCTTCTACTTCTGTACCGTCAGCAACCTTTAAATAGTTCCAGCCATATGACTCAAAGCGTTTTTGTACGTTTTCAGAGAATGATTTTTCTAAATCACCATCTAATGAAATATCATTTGAATCGTATAATACGATTAATTTTTCAAGTTTTAAGTGACCGGCTAATGAAATCGCTTCAGCTGCAACACCTTCCATTAAGTCGCCATCGCCGCAAAGCGCAAATGTATAGTGATCGACAATATCATGTCCTGGTTTATTATAAGTAGCAGCTAAATGACGCTCTGCCATTGCCATACCAACTGACATGGCAATACCTTGTCCAAGAGGACCTGTAGTTGCCTCTACTCCAACAGTATGACCGTATTCTGGATGTCCTGGAGTTAATGAATCCCATTGACGGAAGTTTTGAATTTCTTCCATTGGAAGGCCGTAACCTCCAAGGTGAAGTAGGCTATATAAAAGCATAGAGCCGTGACCTGCTGAAAGTACGAAACGATCGCGGTTATACCACTTTGGATTAGCCGGATTGTGGCGAAGTTGTTTTGTCCAAAGCGTATAAGCCATTGGCGCTGCCCCCATCGGTAAGCCTGGGTGACCTGAATTTGCTTTTTCAATTGCATCAATTGACAATGTTCGGATAGCATTAATCGCTAGTTGATCCGCATGTTGAGTCATTATGTTGTGACATCCTTTCTCGTCCTATATATTGTTCTACTACAGTTTAGTCAACATTGTCCTAGAAAACAATGCTTTTGTTATACTATTTGAGATTTATGTCATACTTTATCATCATTTTGTAACTTGCATTTAAAATGTAAGAACTGAATGACGAATATTATCCAGCTATAACAATAGAAAATCCAAACGTTCTAGTACTGGATTAAATGTGACATATTAATTTAAAAATTTATTTTTTATCGCTTGTTTTACCTTCTCAGGTGTAACGTCATTGCCTTCTTCATCGACAACTTTAACATTTTCAATCGTATCGCGCATTGACGCTCTAAATGTATCTAAATATTCTTTGCGAAGAGAAGTACGCTCTTTCGCTTCTTCCTCTGTTAAATTGCCCGCTTTCGCTTTTGCTGCTAATTCATTAATTCGATTAATTTTTTCTTTTGATAACATTGTTACACACCTTTCAATACCTTTATCACTTCAGTATGCAAAGTATAGCATGGTTTCCCTTAAAATGCAGTTATACCAACCCTTAAAAACACTTCTTAGCCATAATTTACATGACTTCCAGATGTTAGTCGTGTATAACTATTTATACAAGGAAAAAATTTATACTTATTGGAGGAAATAAGGTGAACATCACAACACAGCGATTACATATTCGAAAATTTGAAGCACAGGATTTGCAAGCTGTTTATACTTATATGTCAGACAAATCAGTGATGCACTATATGCCAGAAGGTGTTTTAACTGTAGAACAGGTACAAAAATTTATAACAGATAATAGCGGGGAGCAAGCACAACATTTTGCTATTGTTTTACATGATCAGCCACAGGTCATCGGTCATCTCGTTTTCCATCCCTACTTTGGTGAACATACCTATGAAATTGGATGGGTGTTGAATCCTGCATATTATCGTCATGGCTATGCTTCAGAAGCAGCGCACGCCCTATTAGATTATGGGTTTACCAAAATGAAGCTTCATAGAATTATCGCTACATGCCAGCCCGAAAATATTGCTTCCTACCGAGTGATGGAAAAAATCGGTATGCGACGTGAAGGTTTTTTCAAAAAGTGTATACCGCATGGTGACGATTGGTGGGATGAATACTATTACGCAATTCTGCAGGAAGAATGGGTAGCTTCAATATGAAATTTATCTTGCCCTACAACCTACTTGGACAGTTTGTTTTACAAACAGGAATGTTTTTAAGCATAAAAAAAAGATTAGCAGGGCAAAATTAATTGCCCGCTAACCTTTCTTGATGTTCTTGATACCGCCTATGTACGGTTGCCTTACTGACATCGAAGCCAAGACCTCTTAGTGTTGCAGCAATTTCCTCATAGGTAAAGCCCCGATTTCGTAGCTTTACAATTTCTTCTATAGGTACTTCCTTACGCTCCTGACCATTTGGATTACCACGATTGGAAAGGTTATTTTCAGGACGATAGCCATTTTCTACTGCACGGCGCATGCCACGACGAATTTTCGCATTATGGATTTTACGTTGATATTCCTCAACAATAGCTAAAATTTCGAGCAACATCGTATCCATCTCATTCAATTGCACAGGCCCTGCATCACGCATGGAAAAAACATCTGTTTCAGTTTTTTGCAACAAATGAAGTACAGCCATTCGTGCATTACCACGTCCTAAACGTGTTTCATCTTGCACAAATAATGCTTGTATCTCGTTTTCTTTAATATAATCGAGCATTTCAAGTAATCCTTCGCGCTCAACATCATACCCACTATGCTTATCCAGAAAAACATTTTTCACATCATAGTTTTGTTGCTTAGCATAACGAAGTAATTCTTCTTGTTGACGCTCCAATGAAGAACTTTGTGTCTCTTTTTCGGTGCTCACACGGCAGTAAATTACAGCCGTTCGTTGTTTATTCATCATCTTTCACTTCTCGCAATTTCAATTGAATTGGTGGGTATCTTATTGTCACCCACTACTGGTATAACGAGTGATTTTCCAGCAACTATTTTCACGCTATGTAATTCGTTCTCGGCTTTCACAAGTTTTATCCAGTCGTCCGTACCCATTTTACCACGGTATTGCTCAGCTAACGACCATAAGCTATCGCCATGTTCAATATTAATTTCAGTGTAAGTAATGTCTCCAGGATCAGTTATAACAAGATAACCTGCAAATAGTAAAAATGCGCCTAACAAAATTGAAATATGTGTATTTTTTTTAAACCAATTCATTCATCATATCCCCTTTTTAGAATGTTTGTTCGGAATGTATGTTCTTATAATAAAGCGAACAGACGTTTTTGTCAAACACTTTTCGAACCTATGTTTGCATAAGTGTTCGCATTCTGCTATACTATCTAGTAAGAAGATAGTAAGAAGAATGATATAAAAAAAGAGGTGAGCAATCATGAAAAAAGTTTCGAAAAGACAAGAGGATATACTAGCGTTTATCAAAGAAGAAGTACGTGCAAAAGGCTATCCGCCATCTGTACGTGAGATTGGGGAGGCAGTTGGACTTGCTTCCAGCTCAACGGTTCATGGCCATTTAGCTCGTTTAGAGCAAAAGGGCTTTATTCGACGAGATCCTACTAAGCCACGTGCGATTGAAATTTTAGAGCCAGAAGATTCAATTCAAAAGCAAAGCGTCATCCATGTACCACTTGTTGGTAAGGTAACAGCTGGATCACCTATAACAGCCATCGAAAATATCGACGAATATTTCCCATTACCTGATATTTACGGTACAAGTGAAGATCAGCTATTTATGTTAGAAATCATGGGTGAATCGATGATTGAGGCGGGCATTTTTGACGGAGATTTAGTCATCGTCAAGCAAAGAGCAACAGCTGATAACGGTGATATTGTTGTTGCAATGACAGAAGAAGATGAAGCAACAGTTAAACGCTTCTTCAAGGAAAAAAATCATTTCCGCCTACAGCCAGAAAACGCTACAATGGAACCGATTATTGTAGATCAAGTTTCAATTTTAGGACAAGTAGTCGGCTTATATCGCCGTGTACATTAATGCATTCTCATACTTAGCAAACAAAAAAGAGAAGCACTCATACTTCTCTTTTATATTTTAAGCTCTCCTCAGTGAAGGCTGCAAAGAGCTTCTCTGCAGCTAAATCTCCTACAACGGCTTGTTCTTCTGGATGCCACTGCACTGCTAAACAAAACGGGTAGTCTTCATGTACGAACGCTTCAACTAGGCCATCACTCGATTTCGCTGCAACGATTAGCTTCTCTGCTAATACATTTACAGCTTGATGGTGAAATGAATTCACAGCAATTTTTTCTTCCTCGATAATTGATTTTAACAACGTATCAGGTGTTAATTGCACATAATGTGTAGCTACACCACGAGCTGCTTGTTGCGTATGTTTCAACAGCCTACTACTATGATATTCGCTATCAACATCTTGGTATAAAGTTCCGCCTAGCGCAACATTGAGTATTTGCATGCCACGGCAAATCCCGAAAATCGGCATTTTCCTTGTAAAAGCCGCATTAATTAAGGCAAGCTCCACCTTATCTCGTTCTGGATGTATTTGTCCTAGCTTTGGTAGTGGCTCAGCTCCAAATTCAAATGGATGAACATCATGACCACCAGATAATAATAACCCGTCCGTCAGCGATAAAATTTGTGCTACATCTTCCTCTACCCCTAGCGGAATAATAAGTGGAATGCCACCAGCCTTAATGACACTTCTACTATAGGCTACATTCAATCTTGACGATAAATCGTCCTCCGCAAATGCTGTAATACCAATAATCGGTTTCATCCATATACCCCCTTACCATAATCCTACATACCAATCAATGATGACATCCCCATAGTAATACACGATAATTGCAGCTAAAGCAATGGATGGTCCAAAAGGAATCGGCGTTTTTCGACCTTGTTGCCGTACTTTGAGCACGATTATCCCGACAATCATACCAATTACCGCCGCTACAAATAATGTCAATAATGTATTTATTGTACCAAGTACAAGTCCAAGTAAAAAGAATAATTTAATATCGCCACCACCCATACCACCACGTGATACAACAGCAATACAATATAATATGCCAAAGCCAACGACCGCACCTACGATACTATCCCACCACGGTGTTAAGGGTGATAACACCCGTCCAATAGCTAATAATGGTAAAAAAAACAAAAGCACTTTATCAGGAATAAGCATATATGCGAAGTCCGATACAACGAGGATTACTAATAATGATATCAATAGTATCGCTACGATAAACTCTTTACTAAAGCCTAATTGCCAATATGAAAAGGCGAATAATACCCCTGTTAGCAACTCCATTAGCGGATAAATCCACGAAATTTTTTGCCCACAGCTACGACATTTACCTGCTAAAAAAACATAGGACAAAACTGGCACTAAATCAATTGCCGTTAATTGTCTCTGACAGCTCGTACAATGAGATGGCGGCTTAACAATTGACTCCTTTATCGGCACACGTAAGCCTACAACATTAAAAAACGATCCAAAAACTAGTCCAAATACAAATACTAGTATTGTATAAGCCATTTCCATTTTTATTGCCTCCTAAACTAACATAGCGCCCATACTTTGGAGTATGCGCGCCTTAACATCATTGTTCTCCTTCGTAATAGAAGGTTGTTACCTGAATGGTAGCCTTAATGGATGAATCTGCATCCTCCTCAAATAAAACTTCTTCCCCAGTTAACGTAATATCTAATGTGTCGATTTTCATCACACGTTCAATTTTTTCAATTTCCTTTAAAAATTCAAGCATTGCCTTCGTATCTATAGCGACAACATCAATACTAAACGTCACTAATTTCAATTCTGCTGGTAATGATTCTTTAGCAATTGTAGACGTTGGTAATGATTTATCCCCTTCTTCACCATCTGCTTGCTCGCTATTTTCAGTAAGTTGTTGTGCTGTGTCACTGAGCGCTTGCTCCTCAATTGCTGGCGTGTTTGGGTCAATAATCGAAGAGTCCATCACGAGTGAATCATAATTATTAAATTCTACAGCTTCAACCCGTGTTCCTGTTACTGCTTCTATTTCTTCGATATTTCGAATAACACCTTCAATAGCACGAGTTTGAGGTACTTTTTTTCGCAAAGATAGCACACTTACAACATGTGATTGCTGTACCGTATCTAATGCAGCAATTTGCTCCTGAATTGTTGCAATTTCTTGTTGAAGTGCACTTACGTCTTGTTCCTTCGCCTCTACATCTTCCAATTTAGGGGTTAATAAATAGTAATAGAGTGCAAATAACAGTGCTGCAACTAATGCGGTTAGCAGAAGAATCGCTGAGTTTTTGCTGCTTGTCATGATTCTCTACCTCCAGCCAAATAAATAAAGTCAATTGCCAACGTAATGGTTACCGAATAACGTGGTAATTCCTGATATTTATCCTTTAAACTTACTTCGTTTTGCTCCCCAATCGATAACTCAAAATTTTCAATTGTTCCAACTTGAATATCCGTGAAATAAGGGCTTACGTTTAGTTTATCAAGATAGTTTGAAATAGCTGACATCGTTTCAAAATCAGCGGTAATTTCTATATTTGTCTCACCAAATTGATAATTCCTTAAATACGTCTGCTCTGGCAATAATGCTTGCGTCTCATCTATTAATGGTGTCACAGGGTAAGCTACATGATTGACAAATTGCACCGATTGCTCAAGCGAACCTGCATTCATATTTCGTATACCATCTAATTCTATTTGTAGCTTTTCTTGCTGTGATGTCAGCTCTATTTCCTGTGCACTTAATTTCGTAATCTCGCCTCTCGCCTGGACATATTGGATTATCATGAATGCTAGAACGATACCAACTAATACAATAATTAATATATATAAGAGGATGGGTGCTGATTTCTGTTTTTCTAAATTCGGTAAGAGGTTAATTTCAGGTACCATCAGTGTACCTCCTTCAAAGCCAGCCCTATTAGACTCGCAAACTTCTCAGAGAATTGAGGGAATGATTTTTGTACCATGGCGTCATTTAACACCGTAATGGGTGTCGTGAAATTATTACTTAGAAACTCCGTAATCGTAGGCAATAATGGATTATCACCTAAAAGGAAAATATCATCTACACTTTTCTCACCTTTATGTAACGAGAATTTAAAAAAGTTCATAATACGATCAATTTCAAGAATTTGATCCGTTAGTGTCAATTGATAATTGTCTTGATAATCTATTAAATGGAATGAGTAATTAAACTCTTCCTGCTCTTTTGGTTGCCATTTTGCTAAGTCTGTTTCAAACGATTGATAACGTAAAAACTCTAGTTGACCGTACGAATAAATGCTAATCGACAATTCGTTTATAGACCAATCTGCTATTAAATATGTTCTGTCTATTTCTAGTAATTGCATATGCTCTAATAGACGAATATTACACAATGCTCGAATATCAGCAGCTTGCGGTTCTAGCGAAGCATCGAGCAACATCCCTATCGTTTTGTTCACTTCTTCTGATGGAGCCGCAAATAACATCGCTTGTCCATCATTCGGTGTGGGATCATAAACATCTATAAGTGGCTCATGAAATGGTAAATGAATCGTTTGCCCAAGCTCCATTTCAGCGTAGCTTTTTAACTCTTTTGACTCCACATCATGCGGATGCTCAAAACTCTTAAGCAACACGGAAGTATCCGGTACAAAAATACGTGCATTTTGCTTCTTGCCTGCCCATTTGGCAACATGATTTTTCATCATATCAAACAATACGATTTCATCATTGATTATTGAACCTTCGACTACCCCTTGCGCCAATGGTAACTCATAACCCTTCCACTGCGATGGATCAGCACCTTTTGCCACAAGCGCACGCAAAACATAATCCTTTATTTCAATCGACACATGCGAATTCTTTTTCTTTTTAAACATGCGAAAAGATGCCTCCTTTTTAGTTTGAATTTTCCTATTATTTTATAAGTTTAATTAATTATTTAATTGAACATCCAATTTAGTTGGATGTTCTATGAAAAATTAATTACTTACTCATAGCACTTTTTAAATCTTTATCAGTGATAGAAGTAGCTGGTGGTACATATGACGTGCCAATAGTAAATTTCTTTGTATTTTTAATACCTGCCAATGAAGCAAATGTGATTGTATATACTTTACTAGTAGTATTTAAAGTTACACTGTCTCCTGTTGCCAATCCACCTTCAAACACATCCGCTAAGGCATCCTTATTACAAGTTATTACACCACTAGCCGCATCTCCACAAGCACCATCTGTAATCGCAATTTTTGCTCCCGCAAGTAAACTGGAAGCATCTGCGAGTATTGCTTTATCCTTAGAATTGTTAATAATATTCCCAATCGCAGGAATGGCAATGGCTGCAATAATCGCTAAAATCACGATTACAGCTAGTAACTCGATAAGTGTTAAACCTTTTTGGTTTTTTAATAGTTTTTTGTTCAGTAATTTTTTGAACATGGTGTGTTCCTCCTTTAATAATGATTTATAATTAGTGCGAAAACACGTACACCCGAAACGACGCTAGTTATTTTCTACATCACCTCCTTTAAGTCATCAATTGTTTACATACTTTCATAGAGTGCGAACATCGGTAGGAATATTGCTGCTACGATAACGCCTACTACCCCAGCTAAAACGAGTATCATTAATGGTTCGATTAGCGATTTTAATGTATCGACCGAGCGATCGACTTCATCCTCATAGAAATCGGCTATTTTTTCTAACATATAATCGAGTGAACCTGTTGTTTCGCCAATCGTTGTCATTTGCGTTACTAACGGCGGAAATAGCCAGCTTTTTTCTAATGGCTCCGATAATGTACCACCCTTTTCAAGATTATCCCGTGCCTCCAAAACAACCTTCCCTACTACTGGGTTGCCTACAACTTTTTCCACAATCGTTAATGCATGTAATATGGGCACTGCACTACTAAACAAAGAAGATAATGTTCTCGTCATCCGAGCAATGACATTTTTTTGCATTAAAACGCCAAATACAGGGACTCGTAATAAGACATAATTCACATTGTAATGAAAGAGCTTATTATGGCTATAAAAATACCTAAATAGGATGACTGCTAACAATAAAATGCCAATCACTATATACCAAAATTCAACTAACCAATCTGACAAGCTGACAACAATAACCGTTAATAGTGGCATTTCTAAATCCATGTCCTCAAAAGTTGCCATAAATGTTGGGACGATAAAAATCATTAAAAACATACCTACCGCAATTGTCAGCACCGACAAAATAGCAGGATAAGTTAATGCCGATTGCACTTTTTTCTTAATTTTAAATTGCTTTTCTAACGTACCTGCTAGCCGCTCTAAAGTGTCATCTACATTACCCGTTGCCTCTCCAGAACGCATCATATTAACGAACATCACTGGAAAAACTTTTGGATGCTTTGCCGCGGCATCTGAAAATGAAGTACCGCTACGGATGTCCTCTTCAACTTGCTCCAAAGCCTTTTTTAGCGCCTTACTTTTCGTTTGCACACCTAAAATATGTGTCGCTTCAACAATTGACACCCCTGCACGGATGAGCGTTGCATATTGACGGCAATAAATAACGAAATCCTGATGTTTCACTTTGCCGCCGAGGTTTAATTCTTTATGCAAAAGACTTTTCGACTCTTCCAGTTCTCGCGCATTAATGCCTTGCGTGCGTAATTTTTCGAGTGCCGCCTTTTTATTGACTGCATCAATAATTCCTTTTTTTTGTGTACCAGTTTTAGTACGTCCGCTGTAGCGAAAAACGGTCACTGATACTCACCCGCATTCATATATGGCCTTGCATCCTCCAACGAAATTTTCCCCATTGCAATTAACTGCTGCATGGAGGTTTCCAATGTGTGCATACCGAGCGCACGGCTTGTCTGCATCACACTTGGGATTTGGTGGACCTTTTCATTTCTGATTAAATTAGCAATGGACGGTGCCTGTACTAAAATTTCAGTTGCTGCTATACGCCCCTTTGCATCTTTTCGTATAAATAAACGCTGTGAAATAATACCTACTAATACATTGGCTAACTGCACACGAATTTGTCCTTGCTGATGTGGTGGAAAGACATCAATAATACGGTCAATCGTTGTTGGCGCACTACTTGTATGCAATGTCGCCATCACTAAGTGACCTGTTTCTGCCGCTGTAATGGCTGTTGAAATCGTTTCATAGTCACGCATCTCACCGACTAATATCATGTCAGGGTCCTGACGTAGTGCTGCACGTAAACCGTTGGCAAAACTTTGAGTATCTACACCTACTTCGCGTTGGTTAATGACCGACTTTTTATGTGTATGTAAATACTCTATTGGGTCTTCAAGTGTAATAATATGCTTTGATTTTGTTTCATTAATATAGTCAATCATCGCAGCTAGTGTCGTCGATTTCCCAGAACCTGTTGGGCCTGTTACTAAAATAAGTCCTTGTGGTTTTTCAGCTAGCTGATACAACACCTGAGGCATATTTAACGATTCAATGGACGGTATTTTTGCTTCAATTAAACGTGCCGCGATTGTCATCTCATTTCGCTGGTGATAGGCGTTTACACGAAAACGACATTTCCCGGGCAATGAATAGTTAAAATCCGTTTCACCTTTATCCTGAAATTCTTGAATTTTATGTGCAGGTAAAATAGCTTCCACCATCGTTTGTAATTCTTCTGAAGTAAGTGGTTCAGTCCCGTAATGCTCCAGCTGACCATGGATGCGATATACAGGAGGAATCCCCTTTGTTAAATGTAAGTCTGACGCCTTTTCCTCAAATGAACGTGTCAAAAGCTCTTCTATATTTCTCGATGTTGTCATCATACGGTTCACATCCTAGTCTACATTTGCTACACGTAATACTTCTGAAGTAGTCGTTTGTCCTTCGACAACTTTTAACAATCCATCTACTAGTAACGTGTAATAGCCTTCTTGTTTCATATAGTCGCGAATAGCACTATCTCCACTACGATTTAAAATCATATCTTTAATCGTCCGATCGATTGGTAAAATTTCATGGATGGCCATACGCCCTCGATACCCCGTTTGATTGCATGAAGGACAGCCCCTTCCACGTCTGCCATGTGTTACCCCTTCAATGCCGTTTTTCTGCATGATTTCTAGTTCGTGATTCGTAAATGCATAGGTTTCTCCACAATCTCGACATACTTTACGCACTAATCGTTGTGCCATAATACCTACTAATGAAGAAGATAGTAAAAATGGCTCTACCCCCATGTCCTGCAAACGAGAAATAGATTCCATCGCACTATTTGTATGCAATGTACTTAACACTAAATGCCCTGTTAAGGAAGCACGCACAGCAATTTGCGCAGTATCCAAATCTCTTATTTCACCAATCATTACTATATCTGGGTCTTGTCGCAAAATAGAACGTAATCCAGTTGCAAATGTTAACCCAACTTCTTCTTTCACTTGAATTTGGTTAATACCATCGAGCTGATATTCCACAGGATCTTCTACTGTAATAATATTGACGCCTTCTTCATTCAAGTTACTTAAAGCCGCATACAATGTAGAGGACTTACCTGAACCAGTAGGACCAGTAATGAGCATAATGCCATTAGGATGCGCAATCATTTTACGGAAAAATGCTTCATTACGCTCTGTAAAGCCAAGCTGATCTATTGTATTTGCAACGTTGCTTAAATCCAAAATACGCATTACAACTTTTTCTCCATAAACAGTTGGTAGCGTAGAAAGTCGAATATCAACTGGCTTGAAATTGACATTAGTTTTAATACGTCCATCTTGTGGAATACGATTTTCTGTAATATTTAAGTTGCCCATAATTTTAATACGAGCGAGTACTATACTTTGCATATGCTTAGGCAAAGAGCGTTCAGTTCTTAGCACACCATCTACACGATATCGAACCCGCAAATCCGTTTCTTGTGGGTCAAAGTGAATATCACTCGCACGCTGCGCAACACCGTTCGCAATAATTTGATTAACGAGACGCACAATCGGTGAATCTTCACGTTCGATTTCTACTTGTGTTTCTCCAGCAGTCGCCCCAATATCTTGCAATGCCGCTTCCATTGATTCTTGTAAATCATAATATTTCGTAAGTGTTCGATATAAATCATCTTTTGCGGCTATACTTGTTTCGATTTGGCAGCCTGTCGCCATGCGGACTTCTTCGATTGCGAAATAATCCATCGGGTCCGCCATCGCGATAAATAGCTTGTTTTTCTCACGTCGAATCGGAATAATATTTGCACGTTTTGCAAGCTCCGCAGGAACGAGTTGAAGTAAATCCGGGCTTATTGAGTATTGATTTAAATGAATATGTGGTATGCCTAATTGAAACTCCAGCACCTCGATTAATTGTTGCTCTGTTAAAATATTTTCTTTAATTAGAAAATCCCCTAACTTTTCTTCCTTTGTTTTAGTCGTAAGAGCATACTCTAGCTGCTCATTCGTAATAACTCCCGATTCAACAAGTAAATCCCCTAAACGCTTCCGTCCAGTTCTTACAGCCATTTGCATATGCTCCTCTCATTACGGACTTGTTTGTACAAAATTACCGCCTTTATCGTAGTAACCATAAACAATTTCCGGATCATTCGACGGTGTTGTGTTTGAAGTTCCACTTGTATTCGAAGTGTTACTATTGGTAGTTGGATTTTTTGAAGGTTGTTCTGGTGAATCAGCTAATCCGTCCCCATCTAAATCAACCTGTAAATCTGCATCATTTGAAGTATTTCCTGTTCCATCACTAACTGTAGGCTGTCTTGAAGATTGAACGACAATTCGATTGATTGGTGCGTAGTAATCACGGCTCACCAATTCTTCTCTAGTACTGCCGTTTTCCACTATCGATCGGTACACTTCTACTCGCACACCTTCTTGTCCATTTTGTATAATCTCTTCTTTCCCAATGGCTAAATCTTTTGAATAGCGAGTAATGATGCGCGGTTGGACGATTTTATCTTTACTTACACGAACGGAAATCTCTTTTTCTTTGTTTTGAGCTAATAATTCTACTTTTAATGAGTCGTTTTCAATCATTAGTTTTAACTTACTCGGTTGATTGGCATAATTGATAAATTGCAAATCTTTATTTAATGCACGATTGACTGCTGCATCCAAACCTTGTTGTAAATACTCAATTTTTTTATCTTGTGCATGGCGCTCTAAAATCTCAAATTCTGTTTGCAGTACAGTATGATAAATTAAAGAAGTTACAAAATTTAACCCTTCACCATTGGCTTCCTCTGCCTTTTCTCCTAGAACGCTTAACAAGGAGAACGGCTCATTTGGAGCAATAATGTAGTCATTTAACATATTTACTAGGGCTAAAACACCTTTTGCATTCGTCGGTATATGCTCGATTGATAGTGCTAATCGCTCTGCTTCCATAGAAGTCGTATCTGCAACGGTTGCTTCAATGCTATGTTTATTTAAGTAAGATGCTTGCGCTATTACTTCATTCAATGTAGTTTCTGCCTCCCATACCCCCATAGATTCAAGCTGCTTTGTCAGCTGCTCGTCCCCTATGACTTGTAAAGGAAGATGAACTGTTCGTTTTCCTTCCCAGAAGGCAAACCAAGGCTTATCCGTTAAATTGCGATATTCAGCCACCGAACTTGCGACGTCAAATACTAACAATTTTGGATCAAGTGATGTTGTTACACCTGCACCTTCAACAGTAATCGGCGTATCCTGCCAAACACGAATAGCTTCTTGTAAAGCTACCTCTATTGCATCCTCTTCAAGATTTTTTACTAAAACGCCCCCAATTGTGGAGCCATCGCCTTTTGCTAGCGCACGATCTATGATTAGATTCGGAAGCCATATAGCTAACAGCACAACTAAACCTACGATAATCGCACCCAACTTCAAATATAATTTCATAGCCTCACGACCTTTACTAATTTATTGAAAAAATCAATGTCTATTATATTATTTAAAATCATTACTATATATCTATATTTTTATAATACTACAAAACGAACTCGTTTGAATATATCTTTTAACCTAAAATTTGTCACATTTTCGTACAATATATACATAAAGTGTGTAATTTCATTCATTTCATTATATTGTAAATGTGTTTTTTAACCTATATAATTAGGCTGAAAACTACCTATCAATCTGTAACATAACGGAATTTTTGGATAAAGCACTCTATAATCGAGGTGAGTATATGAAAAGAATAAAATCACAGCGAGGATTTTCTTTATTAGAAGTTGTGGCATCTATCGTATTAATATCTATTATTTTATTAAGCTTTGCTCAAATTTTTGTTCAGGCAAATAGTACAGCAAATATTAATAATGAAAAGTTAGTGGTTATTAATTTAGCAGATGCTTATTTAGAAAGGTTAAAGGCTACAGGGCTTGAAGAAAAAAAAATTACTAACATAGAAGATTATTTTAAAGATTACCCGAAAACAGTAAAAATTATAGACAATCCTAAATCTCCTACCTATACAGTTAGCATTAAACCGTCAAACACAAATGTAATTTCCAATGCAATTACAACTGAAATTAATCAAAATAAAATAAATATAGTTGTAACAGTAACTTCTAGTAAAAAAATAAATAATAGAATAATCTCAAGCACCACAGAGGGGTATGTTCAAATTGAAAAAAAATAAACTTGATGAATGCGGTTTAACTTTAATAGAAGTTTTAGTAACTCTAGTATTGACGGTCACTATTGCCATATTTTCTTTCTCATTTCTCACTAATAGTATAAACACCCAAAAAAAGATAATAATAGAAAACAACATTCGAGACGAAGCTGATTTAATCATGAGTAATCTTGTCAAAAACTTTTATACATTAAAAGAAAACGAAGTACGAAAAACTGAGTTTGATGACATTAACAAAAAATATTTAATCTATACTTCAATACTTGAATCATCATGCTCAAAGCCAACATCAGTCGAATACAAAAATAATTGTTTAATTACAGGCTTTACTCCCGCTACTGTTGATGGAAGCACAATTATGAAATTGAGCATAAAAAATCAAGAGTACCTTGTTTCCAATCCCTATATAACGATCCACAAAGATTCATTTATAAAGAGCAGCACTAGTACAAATAAGAAAGTAAGTTACCATATAAAGTTAGCGCTACAATACGATAATAAAAAGTTTTCAAAAGTATATTATTTTGAAAACCAAATACAAAGTATTCCGGATATAAAAAATTAGTACAAGGAGTGCGCCAATGAGAAAACTACTTAGTAATCAAAATGGATACGCGTTATATATTGTTTTTTGCTTGATTATTATCGTCTCTATTTTAGGTATAAGTTTGCAAATAATCACAACTAGTGGCTACACTAAAAATCATAAAAGAGAAGAGGTCGTTCTTGCCCAAGATTTATCTACTAAAGGCATAGACTATATCCAAGCTGAAATCGACACATATTTTAAACAAAAAATCGGGACTACCGGTGTAACTATTTTAGAGTTTGAACAAATCCTTAAAGACTCGCTCGAGGATTCTAGTAAATCCAACTATCTATGCCCAAAAACCATCAATATTAAAGGGAAATTAGGAAATACGAAAATATGTATTCAAAAAAGCGAAAAATTTTCTGATAAACAAGAAGATCGTTTAAAACGAATAATTACTGTGAAAAGTGAAGGAATTACAAATAAATCAAATCAACATAATATTAGTTATGCAAAAATTGTAGTTGGCTCTAGTTCAGTACCAGAGCAACTTAACTATGCCATCTCAACAAATGCAGATGAAAAAGGAAATGGAGGGAATCTATTTTTATTTGGTGGTATTGATGTGCTAGGTGATATAAAAGCTGATGGAGATATTTACTTATATAAATCAGCTTTTAGTGGCTATTTAAATAGTCCAACTTGGAAGGATAGTACGTTTGCAAAACTTACTGCTGCTGAAGGAAATTCATTTCCAAAGATTATTGTTAATCCTAAAAAAAATATTATTGAAATGAAAAAAAATATAACTGGTCCTTCATTTGATAGTTTTATAAAAGCCCCATCTTTGAGCTATTTAAGTAATAACTATACTTTATTTAAAGTGAATGAAATGGATGCCAATGAACAAAGCAAACTTCAAAAATTATTTAAAGACTATAATCTTAGTGAGAAGAACAAACCTAGAGTGATTGTTCAAAATGTGTTGCAAGATACAATAAATATTAAAGAGGAAGTGAACCCAAGCGGGAAAACACTATTAAAAAGCTGTGATAAAAATTCTGATGCCTGTAATACTATTACTATAAAGGGTGAAAAAAATAAAAATACTTCCTATGGTAATAAAAAAGATTCATATTATATTAAAGGGAATTTATTAATTGGTCCTTATGCAGGAACCGATACTTTAGAAAATAATCAAAGTAATTATTACGATATTACTTTACAAGGGAAATACTATGTAGAAGGTTATATTGATATTAAAGGTGCTAAATTATATGGCGATGCCACTTTTTACTCTTTAAAAGATATTGATATTACATCCAGTGTTATTAATGGTTACAACGGAGGTACCAATTTCTTCTTTGCAAATGACTTTATAAATATTTCAAATATTTCTTCCGAAACAGCTATTAATAATTACAGTAATATTGATGGTTTCTTCTATACGAAAGGTCATTTTTTAATGTATGGTTTTGGTTCTAATATTAAAATAAATGGGGGAATTTCTGCAAATAGAATTGTCCTAACCGCATTAAGAGGAAAAGCAAATACAGGGGATTTAACTTCTGAATCTAGATTACGTGTAAATTATGATTTTGAAATGATTAAAAAGTTTATCGAAACACGGGATCAAAATACAATCAAAATAACTACCACAACCGAACCTATGATACTAGAAAATTTCTAAGCTATTATTATTTCAAAAATAAATCACAGGCAAACATTACATGTTAGCCTGTGATTTTTCGTTATTTCCGCAACAACCGCCCCGACAGCAGCATGCCAATTCCACCAATTGCAATGAAAAGTACTGCTCTTATTAATAAATCGAGTGCCGATAAGTCGAAGAATATTAGCTTTACAAATGCGATGGCTAGTATGGCAAAGCCAGAAAGCCGAAGTATTCGTAAGTGTCTTACTGAGCCGAGCCATAGTGACAGACTTGCCGACAAGAATAGTGTGATTGTCGTGAATGCAATACTAAGTTTCCAATCCAGTAGATTATTATAAGCTAGCTGTGACACTAGACCACATAGTGCAATCATCGTGAATACCACGCTTGCGCTGACAATTGGATCTAAAAATTTCGTCATATGTTTTTGATAAATTTGATAAATGCGCCCCCTCATCAGTAAATCGAGGATGATAGCTACAAATACTGCAATATAGACTAATCTAGTACCAATATTTAGCCACTCAATCCCTTGTATATTATATGGGATTACACTAAGCATGAACGTAACAAGAAGGAAAAACACACCGGCAACTGGCGTTAATGCACGGCCTTTATATTTTTCAGGTAGCAACATCGAGCCCATAAACAATATCACTATGCCGATACTCATCAAATGTGGGAAATTGCTAGCACTTGTAACATAAACACTATCAAGCTTAGCAATATAAGCAAGGAAGTATCCAGCTGTAATAACAGCTAAAATATCAGTCACATATAAATCCTTCATAATCTTCTCAAAAGCATTCAATGTTTCCTTCTGACGTATTGTATATATATAAATAATTAACAAGTATACGCCAGGCAATATTAAGCTAATATGTCCTATACTAAAAAATGGGGTCGGCTCATGTACGATAAAGCTTAAAATAAGTGCAATTGAAAACCCTAATGAACTGACGACCTTCATTAAACTTGCTCGTAATCGTAAGCTCATCATAACACCTGCAAATGTCATGAATGGTAAAAGTAAATCATCAACCTTTTCTGGTATATTCATAATTAATACCGTATTACAAAGTGTAATAAATGCGAGCGTTACAGCACTATCAAATGCCTCCTGCCATTTTTGCTTATAGCTATAACCCGCTACAGTTACAAACAAAATACATTGTCCAAGCAGTAGTACCTCATTATATTCAAGCCGACTACTTACTAGGTTCATAAGTAGTAAACTAAAGATCCCTAAACTAAATTGTAGTCCAGCATGAAAATGCTTCCATTTAGATTCAGCATTATACAAGCGACACCAACTCGTGTAAAAGATTGCAAGTGTAATGAGTAGTCCTATTGCAAAAATAACTCGATTGTCACTATTCATAAACGCTACAATACTTATTGCCATAATAGAGAAAAAGGTTGTGACATAGAGCGCAATTTTTTGTTTATGTTGAAGAATAACGAATTGCAGCATCGTAAACAGGACGATCACAAAAATTAATATAATGAACGCGCTAAAATCCATGTACTCAAGTAAATAAGGTAGTAACAACGAGGTAAAGGCAACAAATAAAGTAAGAACCTCATTTTTCTTTAAATAACTTATGGCTATACCATAGACAATAAACCCAAAGGCAATGAACAGTGCTAAAGTTAAGCCTAATACCTCGTATAGAATAGCACCAGCCGCAGTTGTTAAAATCCCTACGATAAATGCCCCACCGTATAAGGAAATGGTTACAGCTGGTGATGCCAGCTTTTTATGTTCTAAAACATAAGCGATAGCCCCTAATGCGATTGATAATAAGTAAGCGAGGATGATTTTCACCTCGTTCGATAAGTAGCCATAATCACTAACAAGCTTTAGACCCCATAACACTCCCAACACTAAAATGACCATAAATACTTTCGGGAGCGCCCACATAATTTGCTCCTCAAATGAACGCTGTGGCTGAGCATTAGTTTTCGGTGTTGATTTTTGTGTTGGTGTTGGTGTTGGTGTTGGTTTTTGTGTTGGTGTTGGTAATGCAGGTTGTACAGTGATGGATCGGTTAACATTTTTTATAGTTGTGTTTGGTTGTGACTGTTGTTGCTTTAATACATCCATCTCCTGTCGTAACTCTTCCATTTCCTTTTCAAGCTTAGCGATTCGCTGCTCCATTTCAAGCGACAATTAATCATCCCCCTAGCTATTAGAATTTTCTTACATTATATCATATTCATTCTATTGTAAAATTACACTTTTTTAAATGTAATAAAATGTTTATCTTGGTCTACGATACATTAAAGCACGTTCACTATCACTGGTGCCACTTGTAGTCGGATCAACAACAACCCCCATTAATACAAGAATCGATAACACTGTATTCAAAATGGACGTTAGTTGCTCGCTCATTCCGCTCGTTAAATCAAAGCCGAACAAAGCTCCCACTTGCTGAGCGAGTAGTAGCAGCATGGAAAACAACGCTAATACAAACGGCTTATGCATGAATCGAACCTTCCAGTTAATTCTCATATTTACTCACCTCCCCCCTTCCTCACTACAGTATATGCGCCTTACAACTTGGCACATATGCAAAAATATAGCTTTACAAAGAGGAATTTATGATTTCTTCCTAATAAAATTGTCGTTTCAATTTCTATTAACGATAGTTACAGTTTTATCGGCGATTGGAACCAGTTAATCGGCGATTCACGCGGACTTACGGGCGATTACAACCTTTTCTATGAACTAAATTTTACAACATTACATAATATAGAAATGAACTAATGAATAAAGGGTGATGTAAAATGTCTTACAGAGAAAGACCCGATGTGTGGGACGAAGATGGAAGGGATATTGACCGTTGGGAAAATGACGGTGGTAGAAGTTATTTAATAAGGTAATGAATTTCCGCTTGGCCACTTGTCTGCTTTGCAGAAGTACTGTGAATACAAATAGGCTGTCTATTTCTTAAGATAGCCTATTTGTATTTGTTTCGAGAATGTGTGTTATGTAATAAAAAAGGAGATGAACTATTGATACATAGCTTCATCCCCTCTAATTCTAAGCTTATTGTTTACGTCACTAATTTGTAAAATCCTCCCTATTTGCGCTTAAACAAGTACTCCTAATGACAGGACTATTAACCACAATGGAAAGTCTACAAATGACCTTAGTGGTAATAATTACGCGCGCCAGTAAGCAGAAAGATTATTTTTTAATACTTTCTTTTCGCCTTGTTCAAAAGACTCTAAAATTAAATTTTTTTCAAATTCATTGATATTTAAAAGCGATACTTTATTCTCTTTTAAAAGGTCTAAAATGTTTCTGTTTTTTTGAAGATATTGAGTAATTTCTAACATGTCCTTCACCCCATCTAAATATATTGTTTGAATATTTCAACATTTTTTGTTGGATATACTTCTTTTAATAAGTCTAGTGCAAGATTAAGATATTTAGATTGCATTAGATGCACGTAAACGTGTAATCCAGAATCTACAATCTGCTGTTTAGTAATACAAATCTTCGTAGTTGCATTGCCCTGCTGTCTATAATACAATCGCAATTCGTCAAATGCCGAATCCTCGAATTGTAATAAATATAGTAATGGCAAGGTTCTTTTTTTAACTTGTAAATCTCTTTGTAAATTTAATAAGTCGTTATAATCATTTTTTAGTTGAGCGACAATTGCGATATAGTGCCCACTCATTTCAAGCTTTGTTGTATACTTTCCAGTCGCTAACACTGCTCCAAGCGTTGATGAAAGTGCTATTAATGAACCTGATTTCTTTTTAACAACATCTATATACATTTCTTCAGATGTTATCTTGTTCATTAAGTCATGATGCTGTCCGTCAACTGCTTGTAGTAAGTAATGGCAAAATAAGCGGGTAACCTCACTTTTAAAAGGTATCTCTAGCTTTTCTAGCTCCAACAATACGATACTAACTAAAGCTGTAGAAGCATTCAGCAAAATGTTCCCATCTATTCCCCACTTTGATTCATCACCGTCTTCAATATCATCAACGATATCCGTAAAAAGAATCCATAATTCTAGAAGATTAAAAACGTCTTCAATAGATTTCGTTAATGTGCCACCATTCATTTGAAAATGCAATTTACTTAAACCACTAAAATCACCACCTTCATGTTGATCTAATAAGTCGTTTAAACAGCGATTAAACTCATCTGATAGTTGATAATTACCTGCAATTATCTTTAATGATTGCTTAATTCCCTCCATCATTCACCCTACCAATTATTTATTTTATTGAGAAATCATCTTACAGCTTTCTAACGATTAAAATGGACTGTTAACAATGCGCAATATTTGGGTGTTCGACTCTGGTATATCAAATACAATTTAACCTCGCACCTATGAAAGCGCTTACTAAAATAACTTTGAAACGTACTAAACATTCATTACATTGGACTAACATATGTATCATACTCTCTATACAAGACTAGAGGTATAAAAATAAAGTGTCTGCAGTATCCACCCTTTATTAACGTTCTGCTAAATGCCAACGATGACTTATGATGGTTTTACTTTTCCTATTACTAACTAGTATATCATGTATCCTTAAAATGTAAATATATACATAATTTAAACTATTAACACTTTTAAACCAATTCATAATGAAAATTATGTATTATTATTACAATTTCTTTCCTAAAATCTATATTAGTAATATTTAATTTTTTAGAGTCGTAGAATATGAGTATAAAGTCATTAATAAAGCGTTTCAACAAAATTGTTGAAACGCTTTATATTTGTACTTAGTCATAAATTAGTAAGCACGTGCAAACCAAACTGTATGTTTTGCTTCTTTCCCACAATGAATGCAACTATCCTTTGTAACTGGTGGGTTAAATGGAATATTACGTGTTGTGAATTTTGTCTCTTCTTTTACCTTTTCTTCACATGCATCGTCTCCACACCAACCTGCTAAAATCCAACCTGGTATTGTTTCATTCTGTTCAGCTTGAGTTAAATGTTGTTGTAACTGCTCCATTGAATCAATATGTGTATGCGAGTTATTCGCACGGAAAGCTTTTGCTTTTTCGAAAAGACGTGTTTGCATCGTTTCAAGTTCTGTTTCAATGCTTTCAACAATTGTTTCTAAAGATACAGAAACTTTTTCATCTTCATCACGGGCTTTCATTAAACCTTGTTGATTCTCTAAATCACGTGGTCCCAACTCAATACGTACCGGTACACCTTTTAACTCCCACTCATTAAATTTATAGCCTGGTGATTGATCCGAGTCATCAAGGCGAACACGAATTCCTTTTGCTTTTAATGCTGCAAAGATTTCATCTAATTTCTCGATAATAGCAGGGTTCTTTTTCCATGGTCCAACAGGGATTAACACAACTTGAGTCGGTGCAATCTTTGGTGGTAAAACAAGACCTTGCTCATCGCCATGCACCATGATAACAGAACCGATTAATCGTGTCGATGTACCCCAAGAAGTTGTATGCACATAAACATGTTTATTTTCTTTATTTAAATATTTTATATCAAATGCTTCAGCAAATTTTGTACCTAAGTAGTGGGATGTACCTGCTTGTACAGCTTTTCCATCCTTCATCATGGCTTCAATAGAAAATGTATCAACCGCTCCAGCAAAACGTTCAGATGGTGTCTTTTGTCCATCATATACTGGAATCGCTAGCAATCCTTCTACCACTTCTTTGTAAATTGCTAACATTTGCATTGTTTCTTTACGTGCATCTTCTTCATCGACATGGGCAGTATGACCTTCTTGCCATAAAAATTCAGAAGTACGGATAAACGGTAGCGTTTTCTTCTCCCAACGGAATACATTTGCCCATTGATTAATTAAAACTGGAAGATCACGATAACTTTTAATCCAATTTGAATATAAATGTCCAATCATTGTTTCAGAAGTTGGACGTAATGCTAAGCGCTCCTCTAACTTCTCACCCGCCGCTTCTGTGACCCATGGAAGCTCTGGTGAAAATCCTTCAATATGATCTTTTTCCTTTTGAAAAAATGATTCTGGTATTAACATCGGGAAGTAAGCATTGCGGTGACCTGTTTCCTTAAACCGCTTATCCATCTCCGCTTGAATGTGCTCCCATAATTCATAGCCGTCTGGTTTAAAGGCAATACAGCCACGAACTGGCGTATAATCCATTAAATCCGCTTTTTGAATCGTATCCACATACCATTTTGAAAAATCGTTTATTTTTTGAGCCATCTTCTTTTCCTCCTATGTTTTAAATAATAAAAAAAGCATAAAGCATCCTAATAAAGGACGTCTTTACGCTAATTGACGTGGTACCACCTTAGTTCGACTTAATAAAAAATTAAGTCCTCTAAACGTTTGTAACGAAACGACTCGGTTAGTTGTTAACTGACATCTCCGTGGTAGGGTTCAATAAGAAGAGGTGATATAGCTTTCAGCCTAGGCTATATTTTCTGTTTCACAATACTTATTTACTTGATCACATCATCGATTTATTATTTATACATTAATATACCAATTTGCTATATGTAATTCAATCATAACTGTCATACATCCCCACTTATTACGCTACCAACGAAGGAAATCCAGCACGCGTTTTAAAAATTACTCAAGACCATGTCATATTTCCCAGCATACAGTTTTATTTATTTGTTAAGTTCAAATATCATAGCAATGTCGTTACTCAACATGTATGATGTTTATACTATAATAAATTGTTATGGGAAGGTGATTGTATGAAACGTCAACAAACAGAAAAATTATGGCGAGAAGAAAAATATCGTGTCATGTTTCATAGCCATAAGCATTACAATCAGCTTCGGCTGGCAATGCGCGATTTACTGCCCCATAAACAAATTGAACAATTAATCGAAGCAGCATTACAACAAACTCCTACTGACGGCAGCATGCGCAATGCGTGCCAGCATATGTGGGGTTATTTCCGTAAAGTTGCTACATTAGATGAAAAGCAAAAATATGAGAAATTGCTTATCACTGGTCAAATACCGGCGCTTCTTTGCTTTTTACAACAATTATCCATACAATACAACATTACATATTTACGACAAAGTACTATTTTAAAAATATCAGAAGAGTAAGTCTAAATTTAAAGCAAGATATTACACTCCTTTAAAATCAACCTCTTAGGAGACCGACAACATGAACACAAATCAAGACAATTCAGAAGTTATTTACCTATCCAATCCATCCGAACGTTTAATGCATCCATTTTATAATAAACAAATCGTCTTTACAGGAGCCCTCTCCACAATGACACGTTCTGAAGCTGCAAAAAAGGCACGAGCTTGTGGCGCTTTAATGCAAGGGGCCGTGACAAAAGAGACTGATTTCCTTATTCTTGGCAAGAATCGACGAGAAAAAAGCACAAAACATTTAAAGGCTGAGCAGTTAATTCAGCTTGGCCACGACATTCAAATGATAGCTGAAGATGATTTTATTTGGCTTATTTCGATGCAAAAAGAGTATGTACCATCTTCTTTATAATAACGATTCCTCCAAAACGCCCCTTTCTGATACTTTCCTTCTAATAAAGGTGTTTTAGAACTACTGAAATAAAAAATGAGGGGCAAAATTATCTTTGTTCCTCCAAATAAAAGGCACGTTGCCCAGCCGCATCCCTGCGGTCAATCAACGTGCCTTTTAATTTAAGTAGTATCACTTATACTATTTTTGTACTACTGGTGCGGGGTAGTCAAAGCCCTTTGTATCCACTTCGACTTTTTTCATAATTTGATCTTCTAACGGCTTATCTGTAGCATCGCGATTAACTGCAACAATCTCATCTACCGTTTCCATACCCTCGATAACTTTTCCAAATGCAGCATAATCTCCATCAAGATGGGACGATTCTTCTACCATAATAAAAAATTGTGATCCTGCAGAATTTGGATTGTCATTCGTCCGTGCCATTGATATCACACCACGTTCATGTTTTAAATTATTTTCAAATCCATTTTTTGTAAACTCACCGTTAATCGAATACGCCGGTCCACCTGATCCATTGCCAGCAGGATCTCCTCCTTGAACCATAAAGCCAGGAATTACACGATGAAAAATAAGCCCATCATAAAAACCATCTTTTACTAAGGAAATAAAATTAGCAACTGTATTCGGCGCTACTTTAGGCTCTAGTTCAATAACAATTTTTTTATCGTCATTCATCGTAATTGTCACAATTGGATTTTCTTTCACTGCAGATGCATAATCTACTTTTTCTTCCGCTGTCTTATCCTCTTTTGATGTTCCACAACCTGTCAGAACAAAAGCTAGTGCCATCAGGCTAAAGACAAAATACAATACTTTAGATCGTGCCAACATTCTTTCAACTCCCTATATAATCAGTTTATTAAAGTATATAACTATAAGATTATTCACGACAACTTATATATAATCTTACAAATGAATATTAAAAACGGAGATTTCAGGCGGGACCATAAAACGAGCTGGAATTCTAGATGTCCCTATTCCGGTATTTACATAAAGCTGCATCCCATTGCTTTTATTAATAGTATAAAATCCATCACTATATTTTTCAGCTAAGGCAGTAGTCATTGTTTTCATAAATGGAATTTTTATTTGTCCTCCATGACTATGCCCAGCTAACAGCAAATTAATAGAGGTATCTTTTAAAAGGTCTGCCATATCTGGTTCATGCATAAGTACAATTTCATAATCAAAACTATCATCCATTTGCGATAACAATTGGTCTACATCTGGATTTCCAAGCAAACCATCGTCCAATCCTCCGATAAATAGCTTCTTATCATTTAATACAGTGATATTTACTCCACTATTTTTTAATAAAGTAAAACCTGAATTCGTTAATAAATCTTCATATATTTTAAAAGCACCACCACCATAATCGCGATTTCCCCAAACTGCATATTTCCCGACAGTAGCTTTAAGCTTAGATAAATTTTCAGTTACTTGTTGTTTCTGTTGAAACGTAGAAAAATTTTCGAATAAATCGCCTGTAAAAACTATAATATCCGGTGATAATTTATTAATCTTGTCTACCAAACGATTTAATTGTTTTATTGTGTAAGTTTCACTAACTTGAATATCAGATAGTTGAACTACTTTGACTGATTCACCTTTGTCCTCATTTAAATCATACGAATGAATGACAAGCCTAGTTGGTTCAACTTTAAAAGCGTACCCTATAAATAAACCTATTAATACCATCAGTAATAATACTATTTTTACAATCCTTTTAAAACTCTTCATTCCAATGTGAAAGCCCCTTTCAAATCTATAACCATTATTATAAAGGTGCTATGTTACAGTAAT
The DNA here is from genome assembly GCF_044761135.1 of Lysinibacillus sp. NPDC097868. Taxonomy (NCBI): domain Bacteria; kingdom Bacillati; phylum Bacillota; class Bacilli; order Caryophanales; family Bacillaceae; genus Lysinibacillus; species Lysinibacillus sp. NPDC097868. Next base: position 2,513,356 of record NZ_JBIWBS010000001.1, read on the forward strand.
GTGTACTTTTATGATAGTCAGAAAAAGGCACTCAATAAATGAAAAAAACGTGCACCAAATAGATGCCCGCTCTTTGTTTTATTTTGATTCAACTAAATCAAACCATATCGTAAAACGAATATACGAGTCTACTAACACCACTTCATACTGTAAATCATTTTTAGCTAAGATGCTAGTACCGCTCTAGTATTTTTGGATATTATTTATTATCAATATGTTGCTAAAAGTATGAAGATTTCCCGTATCTCTTATGTGTCATAGAAAAAAGTCATAATAAGGACATGATCCAGTGCAGGAGCTTCTTGAAAGTTTAGGTTTACAAGCATATAATCGCTAGAGCATTGTGCGTAAAACACATGGGATCATGGCAGATGACGAAATTTGGCTACGTTTTTGAAGGCGAAACACTTACACATAGAGATGTATGTTTGCGTCAAGATTTATACTACCCTGATATGGAAGCGACTTAATTCATTAGAAAAAGATAAACAGCCAGTTGTCGGTAAATCTTCGTCAACTGGCTGCTTTCACGTTCTCAAATTTATATATTTGGCCAAACTTTGCAATCTTCCTCGAGTAGCCATTTATGCTCGTCTTGAAATAAGCGTTCTGTCCATGGGTCATTTTCCAAATGACGAATCATCCAGCAAAAATACATAGCATAGCCTGGTGCTGTCGCTTGAGGATGGTCTAGGTCTCCATGAATTGTAAGAAAGCTATTATGCTTGACGCGATATGCTTCATCACCGACCATCGCACAACCAAAGCCTTGCTTTTTATTGAATCGATAGTAGTACACTTCCGGCTGTTTATGATGATGCGGTGGATAACTTGACCAACGACCCGGGTGAGAAATAACTTCACCAATAACTAAATTAGAATAAGGGGCTGATGAATAATCGAAAATTGTTCTGATTGTACGATAGGCTGTTTTATCTAAAGTATTAGCCCCAGCCTCTTCGCTAGCACATTCTGTTGGTAAATATAAACGGCTTGCAAAGGTAATGTTATTATCTGTTTTTTGGATAAGCACTTCACTTTCTTCAAAAGCTTCAATAACGATTTCAATACCTCTGCATACGTGTAGACAATGAGGTGATTGCTCAAAAACATCCTCTCGTCTAACTTCTATTGATTTATCTTCCCACGATAACTTTACAAATCCCTCCAGCGGTAGTACTACTGTCTCACACTCTAAATCTTGAAGTGTGATCGTTTCACCTTTACGTAATAAATAAACCCCGATATCCATTAGCATATTTGTATCGTCTTGACGATGTGTCATCGCATTATATCCAGGTTCAAACATTCCTATTGTTTTATACATTATGGCACGACCTTTCCACCAGTCTTAAACAATTTTATTTGTCGTTATATATTAGCTTGAGCACCCAAAATAGCTAACTACAAGTTTATTTGCTAACCTAAATTCCTGTTAATTTTGCAATATACGAACGGGCAATTTTTGCATATTTAAAAGGATTTGCTTTTGCTGGGTCTTGTTCTGCTTCTACAATACACCAACCTTTATAATTCATTACTGCTAATTGTTTGAAAATTGGTTCGAAATCAATTTGACCATCGCCTGGTACTGTGTAGATGCCCGCTTTCACTGCATCTAGAAAGCTTAATTGTTCATTTTTCACTCGGTTGAGAACTTCATCACGTACATCTTTTAAATGAACATGATGAATACGGTCCGCATGTTTTATGAGAACAGCTAAATAATCTTCTCCTGCGAAATATAAGTGCCCACAGTCAAATAATAAAGACACTAGACTTTCGTCTGTTTCAGCCATTAAACGGTCAATTTCTGATACGGTTTGAATACCCGTTCCCATATGATGATGGTATACAATGCGCATATCCTTTTCTTGCGCTAGAGCGCCTAGCTTTTCTAAGCCATTAGTAAGTAATCCCCATTCCTCTTGATTAAAAATAGGCTTATTGTGTATAACGCCTATATCAGAATGACCTTGAATACTTTTCCCTTGTTCAGATACAACAATAACTTTTGCACCCATTGCATGAAGAAAATCACGATGCTCCAAAAATGCTTGCTCTGTTTCTTTGTAAGGTGCTGTCGTTAAAAAAGAACTGAACCATGCAGAAGCAACTTGTAGACCGCGAATATCTAAATAGGAATGCAAAATAGCAGGATCTTTAGGGAATTTATTACCGATTTCACAGCCAGTAAAGCCTGCTAATGCCATTTCGCTAATACACTGTTCAAATGTGATTTCTTTCCCTAGCTCAGGTAAATCATCATTTGTCCAGCCAATTGGTGCAATACCCAATTTAACATTGTCTTTGTCTAACATCAAAGTCACCCCCTTAATACTTGCGAGCTGTTTGTAAGTTTTGTTCTTTATTCTTAAAGGCTAGTTGTACATTTGGATTATTTGATGTTTCAGCAACACCTACATGCCACCACGCACCGTATCCATCTGTCATCGTTTTTGGTAATACTTTAATATCAAGGAGTGTACTAATAGGTGAAGACTTTGCATCTTTCAATGCTGCGTCAAGCTCTAGAATAGATGTAATGCGATACGTTTTTAAGCCATATCCTTCGCCGACTTTGGCATAATCAATTGCCATTACTGGCCCATTTGTTTCACTCGTTTGCTCGTCACGGTAACGAAATTCTGTTTTAAAACTTCCCATACCGTTAGACATTTGAAGATTGTTAATACATCCAAATCCTGCATTATCAAATAGCAATATATTTATTTTTTTATTTTCTTGTAGACTTGTTACTAGTTCAGAATGAAGCATTAAGAAACTTCCATCACCAACCATTGCATACACCTCTTGCTTAGGGCTAGCAATTTTAGCTCCAAGAGCGGCTGAAATTTCATAACCCATGCACGAATAGCCATATTCCATATGATACGTATTTGCTGTTTCGCTTTCCCAAAGTCTTTGTAAATCTCCAGGCAAGCTCCCTGCCGCTCCAGTAATAATAGCGTCGTGTTCAATTAATTCATTAATACGCAATAATGCTGTTGTTTGTGTTAATTTCGTTTGAAGTGCATCAACATAATCTTTTAGCTCATTATCCAAATGACCAGAAACTTCTGGTGTGAAATTTTCGTTATAAACAATTTTCGCAAGTCGATTACGCTCTATCTGCCAATTGGTTTTTAATTCCTCCAGCTCGGAAAAATTTGCACTGTAACCTATTAAGGCATTATCTAAAGCTTTAATGCCTTCCTTCACATCAGCAATGACATACTGTGCATCAAGTTTTTGCGCATGAAACGGTGAGGCATTAATTGTGATTACCTCTTTATTGGCAAATAAGCTTTTGGATGCTGTCGTGAAATCTGTAAAGCGTGTACCAAGACCGATAATAACATCCGCTTGTTTCGCTAATTCATTAGCACATAAATTTCCTGTAACCCCGATACCACCTACATTTAATTTTTCAGATGAAGGAATGGTGCTTTTGCCAGCTTGTGTTTCTGCGAAGGGGATTCCATATTTTTTAGCAAAAGCTAATACTTCTTCGCCAGCTTCTGAATAGCGTACACCTCCACCGATAATAAGAAGTGGCTTTTCCTTTTGACGAATTGTTGTAGCAATTGCTTCAATTGATGAGAGATTCGGTGTACGACGCTCAATTATATGTACACGCTTATTAAAGAAAGAAAGTGGGAAATCCCAAGCTTCCCCTTGTACATCCTGAGGTAAGGCAATAACTACGGCTCCTGTATCTTCAACGTTAGTTAGAACCCGCATTGCATTAATCATTGCGGAAATAAGCTGCTCCGGTCGTGTTATGCGATCCCAATATTTTGATACAGCTTGGAACGCATCATTTGTAGAAATCGATAAGTTATGGGTTTGCTCAATTTGCTGCAATACGGGATCGGGTTGTCTTGTTATAAAGACATCCCCAGGTAACAATAACAATGGAATTTGATTTGCGGTTGCAGTTGCAGCAGCGGTAACCATATTGGCAGATCCAGGACCAACTGATGATGTACAAGCTAAAATTTGTTTGCGGTTCCGCTGCTTGGCAAATGCCATCGCGATATGAGCCATCCCCTGCTCATTACGACCTTGATATACTTTTAAATGACCGGGATTTTCCTCTAGTGCCTGCCCAAGCCCTAAAACATTTCCATGACCGAAAATAGTAAAAATACCTTCGACAAATCGATGCTCTTGTCCATTAAAATATACATATTGAACATTTAAAAATCTCACAAGTGCCTGTGCTGTTGTTAAACGTATTGTTTCCATTTGTCGCCCCTCCTCTAATCAAGATATATAGAATTGCTTCGAAAGGTTTGCCCTTTTCCAAGCGACTATTTACATGATTATTGCTTATTGCATGTAACGAGCTATCTTCTTTTTTCTTGTCCGCGCACGAGCAACTACTTCTATATATCCGACCAATACTTTGCTTTATCTTATAAACTCGCTTGAACTACATATACATCGTCCGCTTTTATGACATTAATTTATATTTTTTCATACGTCCCCGTACTCACTTTTTCTTCCAGCTCATCCACCGTAGGCATCGCATCTGAGCAACTATGCTTTGAAATTACAATGGATGCAGATGCGCTGCCATATTTCATCGCCATTTCTACTGTTTCTCCCTGCATAAGCTTGTAGATGAATGCGGATGCGTATGAGTCACCTGCCCCGAATGTCTTTAAGACATTTGTTCTAAAAATCCCGCTCTTAGTACGACTACCATCCTTTGAATAGGCAATTGAACCGTCTCCACCGTGTTTAATAACAACGAGCTCAGCTTTATAGGCGAACCATTTTGAGGCCGTCTGCTCATCATCATGCTGTACATGAAGAACTTTTTCCATCATATCGAACTCTTCACGTGTGCCAATAATGATGTCACATTTTTCAGCAGCTAAATTATAGTACACGGCTGTTTCAGCTTTGTCCCTCCATGTATATGGGCGGTAATCTAAATCGAAAATAACGCGTATACCATGCTTAACAGCATAATCTAGTGCTAAAAATACCGCTTCACGGGATGGGCTTGAAGCAAGAGCAGTACCCGAAATGAGTAATGCGCTTGAATTAGCAATCATCTCCTCGTTAACCTCTGATGGATGAAGGAGTAAATCTGCGACATTGTCTCGGTACATTAAAATGCTACAATCACTAGGGCTTTTAATTTCGGTAAAAGCAAGCCCAGTTACTGCATTTGTTTGATCGACAACGATATTCGATATATCGATATTTTTTTGGACTAAATAGTTTCGAATAAAGGTTCCCATTTGATCATTTGCAACTTTACCAATAAAGCCTATTTTCAAGCCTAAATTAGCTAAGCCAATTGCAATATTCGCAGGTGATCCTCCCACATACTTTGTAAATGTCATCGTCTCTTCCATCGGACGATTAATTTCATTGGCGTTTAGGTCGATACATAAACGACCAATTGCGACGAAATCAAATTGTTTTCCCTGCGGAAATGTTATGCTAGTCACGATTTTCGCCTCCTACTTCACTTAGAAATAACTACTGGTTGCCCTGTTTGCATCGATTTCTTCGCGGCCTCTGCAATGCGCTCCGCTTGTAGACCATCATTTCCAGTGCATAAAATTTCGGTATTGTTTGTAATAGCTGTAGCGAATTCTTTTATTTCATCAATATACGCCTGTGTGTACCGCTCTAAGAAGAAATGGTATGGCTTATCTGTTAGAACACCCTCCTCGCCAAGAAAAGTAACATTTGATGGGCGATTATTTTCAATTACTAGTGCGCCCTTTTCACCAAATACTTCTAATCGTTGATCATAGCCATAAACTGCTTTCCTGCTATTTTCAATTGTGCCAATACTACCGTTTGCGAATGTTAATAACACAATTGCAGTATCAACATCGCCAACTTCTCCAATTTTTTCATCGATTAGTACAGCCCCTTTTGCATGTACTTCAACAACTTCTGATTGCATAACATAGCGTGCCATATCGAAATCATGAATCATCATGTCCATAAATAATCCTCCAGATGTTTTCACGTATTCAATAGGTGGGGGCTGTGGGTCACGCGAGGTAATACGTAGTGTATGTGCAGCACCAATAACACCGTTTGCGATTTGATTTCGGATTGTGCGGAAGTTCGTATCAAAGCGACGATTAAAGCCAACTTGTAGCTTAACCCCCTCCTCCTTGACAACAGCTAGAGCTTGTTGAGTTGATTCTGACGAAAAAGTAATTGGCTTTTCACAAAAAATATGTTTTTTCGCACGGGCTGCCGCTTTAATTAGCTCCATATGCGTTGTTGTTGGGCTACAAATAAGTATTGCATCAATTTCTGGATCATGAATAATATCCATTGGTTCCTTTGTAATATTCACAATATTTCTTTGTTGAGCCCAATCGTAGATATTGTCTATATATACATCTGCTACCGATTTGACTTTAATGGATGGTACTAGTGCTAAATTGTCGATATGAAGCTGTCCAATACGACCAGCTCCAATCACCCCTACAGTAATCATGATTTGAACCCCCTCTTTTTAGGTAATCGCTTACCTAAAATCATAAATAGCCTTACACATGTAAATTTGTAAGTTGTTAATCTAGCTTGTGCTAGATTATTGTCTTCACCGTTTGACGCTCAATTAGTTTTGGTGTTAATACGATCTGCTCATAAGGTTTACTTTTTTCACCATTAATGATTTTTAATAATTGATGAATAGCAAGTTTACCCATTTCTTCGATTGGTTGTTCAATCGTCGTTAATGGTGGTTGGCAAAGTTGCGCATAAATTGTATTATCAAAACCAACAACCGACAGCTCCTCGGGTACCTTAATACCTTTTTGTGTAGCGCAATTAATGGCTACAATTGCAAAAAAGTCAGTTGTTGCAAAAAGAGCTGTTGGTCGAGGCATGTTGTTTAGCAGCTGCTCGACCGCTACCGTTGCTTCCGTTAGCTCTGAATCGCTTGAAATGATGCATGATGGTTGGATAGTATGCTGTTGCATTTCAAAAAAGTCACAAAATCCTTGCATACGTTTTTTCTCACTATCTCTTGTTAAGTCGCCAATTAGTCCTACTTGGTGATGCCCTTTATCAAATAAGTAGCGGGCAGCAATATAACCACCCTCAAAATTATTTGTTGTGACACCCGTTGCTTCATTTGGATTTGCGTGAACTGAAAACTTTAGAATCGGTGTGTTACGTTTATTTATTTTTCGGAGTGTATCTTCATCCAATTGCTCAGTTGCAATAATAATACCGTCAACATGCTTTCTGAGCAGTAAAGTAATGTATTCCTTTTCTCGCTCTGGCTGATTATACGTACTGCAAATAATAATCGCATAATCGAGTTCGCGCGCGATATTTTCTAGAACACGCGTAATCTCCCCGAAAAATGGATTGGCAATATTCGGTACAAGTACTCCAAGAGTTTTCGTTTTCTTTCCTGAAAGAGCCGTGGCAATCGTACTTGGCTCGTAATCTAATTTTTTCATTACTTGTTTCACATGATTGCGTGTTTTTTCACTAATTTGACCTGTGTCATTTACTACCTTAGAAACAGTAGCAATGGATACAGCGGCTTCTTTTGCTACATCGTAAATAGTTGCTCTCATCATTCAAAACTCCTTTAGTTGATGTGTTTTCAAAAGTGAAATGTACACGAAATCATACTTACAGTTTCTTATTTGCCAATCGTTTGTAAGAACTCTAATTGCTTTTGTGCATTATCCTTTTGAATAATATCAATACCACTGTCAATACGGCTGTCAACTGATTCACCCTTTGCTGCTTTTACTGCGTATTCTACACCTTGGTAACCCATATTGTACGGGCTCTGTGCAACAGTACCTGTTAAACCGCCATCAAGAATTGATTGTACAGCTTCTTCTGTGCCATCAGTACCGAAGATTTTTACGTCTAAGCTTTTCGCTTGAACTGCACGTAATACGCCGAGTGCCATATCATCATTTGCTGCGAATACGCCTTTTATCTCACTGTCTTTTTCAAGGATATTTTCCATAACTGACAGCGCTTTTGTTTTATCGCTATCAGCAGGTTGTTCAGCTACGATAACCATACCCGCTTTTTCTAAAGCATCTTTTGCTCCTTTAATACGTTGATCAGTTGCGGGATTTCCTAGCGCCCCTGAGATAAGTACAACTTTATCTCCAGATTGTAATAAGCTTGCTAACTTTTTCCCGCCTTCTTGTCCAGCTGCGTAGTTTTCTGTGCCGATAAATGTTAATTTACCTTTGAAATCTGCGTCTGAATCAATAAGGAGTACTGGAACATCCTTCGCTGCTTTTTCAAGCGTCGGAATGACTGTGTCTGGTTGGCTTGGTGATACAACAATTGCATCTGGTGATTGGCTTAGCTGATCTTCTAACATATTAACTTGCTGAATAACTTCTGATTCAGCGGAAGGCCCAACAATGGTTACATTAACGCCTAAATCTTCACCAGCTTTTTTTGCACCTGCCTCTACATATTTCCAGTAAGGGCTTGATAAAGTTTTTAATACTACCGATACGTTTGTATCAGCATCTGAATTTGAATTGGAATCTGCATTTGAAGATGATGATGAACTATCGCTACATGCCGCTAGTAAAAGTGAACTAATTAAACCTAGTGATAAAAATAATTTAGATGCTTTTTTCATGGTTTTTATCCCCTTTTGTATTAATTTGACTTTGATTTACGCTGACGTAAGACATCTACATAAACAGCGGCAATAATCACGAGACCGATAACCGTCATTTGGAAATCCGCTGATACATTAAGTAAGTTCAAACCATTACGGAGAACCGCAATGATAAGTGCCCCTATTAAAGTACCCCACACTGTTCCGACACCACCAAAGAAACTGGCACCACCTATAATAACTGCGGCAATCGCGTCTAATTCATATGATATACCAGCTAACGGGAATGCAGAGTTGACACGGCCAACCATCACTAGACCTGCTAAGCCAGCCATTAAACCACTTAATGTATAGACAATGATAAGCACGCGATCCACATTAATTCCAGATAATCGAGCTGCCTCTTTGTTCCCACCAATTGCATAGATGTAGCGTCCTGTTTGCGAACGAGTCAGGAAAATATGGAAAATAATATACACCACAATTACTAATAAGAAGCTGATTGGAATAGGACCCATAAACTCACTACCTAAAAACTGAATTAAATAAGGGAAGCCAGCGATTGGCGCCGCACCTGTAATAATTAGTGCAATCCCACGGGCAATGTTCATAGTTCCTAATGTTGAGATGAATGGGTGTGGTAAACGTAATTTTGTTAATAGCAAACCATTTAATAAACCAAAAACAGCACCTATTGCTAAACAAGCGACAATTCCTATAACTGGCCCCATCTGCAAGTTGATTGACACAACCCCCATAATCATAATAGAGAGAGCTAAAATCGAACCAACGGATAAGTCAATACCAGCTGTTAAGATTGGTAATAACATTCCGATTGCTAGCAGGGCATTAATAGAAGATTGTCTAGCGATATTCATAAGGTTATTGACGGTTAAAAATCTATCTGACAGGATCGTTAGCACAATCATCAAAATAATTAGTGCTAACAGTGAACCGAACTTACTTATTAACTTTTTCCAAAATTGTTCTTTGCCTTGTGGTTTCACTGATTCAACTGATTCGGTTAATTCACTCATTGTTTCTCCTCCCTTTAATGCTATGCCCCTATCGTTGCAGCCTTCATAATTGTTTCTTGCGTTGCCTCTGCAATTGGTAGATTAGCAGTAATACTTCCCTGATTCATAACCAATACCCGATCACACATGCCTAAAATTTCTGGTAAATCCGATGAAATCATCATGACAAGTGCACCTTCATCGACTAAATGATTAATTAAGCGATATACTTCAACTTTTGCCCCAATGTCGATACCACGAGTTGGCTCATCAAAAATAAAAATTTTAGCTCTTGTACAAAGCCATTTAGCAATAACAACCTTTTGTTGGTTACCCCCACTGAAATTACGTGCATGGAGCTCAATATTACTAGGACGAATTTTTAGTTCTTGGACATAAGACTCTGCCTGTTTTCGCATCGCTGCTGGGCTTAATAAATTTCCCGAACCTTTAAAGCTCTTCATATTAGCTAAGCACACATTGAAATCGAGTGGTAAATCAAGCAGTAATCCTTCAGATTTTCTATCTTCCGTAATAAAAGCAATCCCTGCATCGATGGCTTGACGAGGATTTTGAATGTGTTGCTCAACGCCATCAATATATATTTTTCCTGCTTCTCGTTTGTCAGCACCGAAAATCGCACGTGCAAGCTCGGTTCTTCCTGCGCCAACTAATCCGGAAATCCCCAAAATTTCTCCGTAGTGGATGTCCATATTGATGGCTGGGGATTGTGCCGTTACTTTAAAGTTTTCAATGCGGAAGCCAACTTCGCCCCGCGTAAAATGCTTTTTAGGGAATTTCTCATCAAGTGAGCGTCCTACCATTAGCTCAATCCAGTAATCTGTATCAGTTGTCGCAACATCTACCGTTTCAATACCATGACCATCGCGTAAAATGGTAATTCTATTACCTAAGCGTCGAATTTCCTCTAGACGATGCGAGATGAAAATAATAGCAATCCCTTCATCGCGTAATTGATCGACAATTTTATATAACTGCTCTACTTCACCTCCACTTAAACTGGATGTAGGCTCATCCATAATTAGTACTTTGGCATCTAAAATTAATGCTTTTGCGATTTCTACAAGTTGTTGTTGGCCCATACCAAGCCTGTTCAATGGTGTAGTTGCTAATTTAGGATTTTGCCCAAGTCTTATCAGTAATTCCTCTGCACGCTTAATCATTGCAGGACGATCAAGTAAACTGTACTTTCCTCCCTTTTTTAGTTCACGACCTAAGAAAATATTTTCAAATACCGTTAACTCTGGAATGACATTTAGTTCTTGATAAATCGTCGCAATGCCAAGTTCCATTGACTCAATCGGTCCGTTAATTTGCACAGGTTTCCCTTCCCAAATGATTTCACCTTGATCCATTGAGTAAGCACCGGTTAAAATTTTAATAAGTGTCGATTTTCCCGCCCCGTTCTCCCCCAACAGTACATGCACCTCACCAGGTCGAACATTAAAGTCAACACCTTTGAGTACGTGGTTATTTTGGAAGCTTTTATAAATATTTTTCATTTCAAATAACACTTCGTACGCCATAATGTCCCTCCCTTCTTATAGTTCTACGGTATGTGTTTTTCCTTGTGCATTAAATGAGGCAGTTGCTGCATATGCAATTTTTAATGCTTTCAAGCTATCATCAACAGTTACCGGTGAAGGCTTTCTATTAATTACAGCATGAGCGAAAGCGCTTAACTCGTTAACGTAGGCAGCTTCGAAACGCTGCGGAAACGCAGGAATAATCTCATGCGTATTACCTTGCTTCGTTAAAATATTGACATTGTTTTTTCGACTACTACCAATAAGTAGTGTTCCTTCTGAGCCTATTACTTCTGTGCGAATATCATAGCCGTAATATGCACATCGACTACCCTCGATATCTCCAGCAGCTCCATTTGCAAATTGTAGATATGTTAAGCCTTGATCCACATCACCATATTGCGCTAGCTCAGGGTATTTAATATTGCTACCAAATGCAGAAACCGCTTTCACTTCATCGCCCATTAAAAAGCGGGCAAGATCATAATCATGGATGCACATATCAATAAATAGACCTCCACTACGGGAGATAAAACTACCCTCAGGTGCTATTGGATCGCGGCTAATACCTTTAAAGTAAAGCGGTATCCCTATACCACCTGCATCTATAATTTTTTTTGCTTCCACATAGTCAGAATCAAAGCGTCGCATAAAACCAACTTGACAAAAGGCGTTGGTTTGCTTTACTTGTTGTTGGATAGATATAGATTCATCCATATCAATTGTTAGTGGCTTTTCAACAAAAATTGCTTTTTTAGCAGAGATTGCTTTTAAAATAATGTCATAATGTGTACTAGTTGATGTCACGATAACTACAGCTTGAATCGCATCATTTGCCATAATAACATCCACATTATCCGTAAAATGCGGTATATTCAATTCACTTGCAACCGATTGAGCAACTTCAAGTGTATGATCACATACTGAAACAATTTCAATTTCTCGAATATTCAGCATATTAATAGCGTGCCAACGCCCTAAACGACCTAATCCAATTACTGCTGTTTTAAGCATAGTGCAATTCCTCCATTTGGATAAGTTCTCCACTTTGTCGAGCTGATGCATAAGCTTTTTCTAGGTAATACGCCATTTCAAGTGATTGTTGTACATCGCGCTTTGAAGATTGTTGAGCCTCGACTTGGTGCTCAAAATATTCTATTTGTCTCAAGTATTGATCATCTTTTATCAGATGCTCCTCCAATATTTCGCCTGCATGATTACGAAGTTCAATTATTCCATGCTCATTTGGTGCAAGGTCCGGGCGGAAACTATGTGAAACTTTTAGTGAACCCTTTGTACCAATAATTTCATAGTAATCAAGGTATGGCATCTCCATTGAGCATGTAAATGTTGAAATAATACCAGCCGCATCAATCATTGTACAAGTACTTGTTCTGTCGACAGTTGTGGATGAAAGTGTATTACTCACCATGCTAATAGCAACTGGTTTAAAGCCGATAAGTTGGGTAATTGCATGCAAACAGTAGCAACCAACGTCATACATAGCACCGCCACCTAATGCTGGGTTTAATCGAATATCGTTGTCATCCTCTAACAACCATGAAAAATGAGATTTGATATGTAAGATGTCACCAATTGAAGGTAACAGCTCCTTCATTTTTACATGCTGTGCATGATGCTGATACATAAACCCTTCTAAAAATACCTTCTTTGTTTCTCCAATGACTGAGGCGATATTCCTCATTTGTGCAAATGAAATCGTTGCAGGTTTTTCAACTAAGACATGTTTGTTAGCTTGTAAGGATTGCACAACCATGTCATGATGGAGCGAGTTTGGCAAAGGAATATAAACAGATTTTACATTTTCGTCTGCTAACAGCTCGTCATATGACCCGTAAATCGTTTCAATTTGAAAGCGGTCAGCCTTTCCTGTAGATCTTGTAGCAATTGCATATGGTGTGGAACTAGCAGAACGGCGGATTGCCGGAACTACCTCATCATAAGCAATATTTGCTGCGCTAATAATTCCCCATTGCATGTTCATCACCTCATTTTTTATGTGAAAAACTTTTTAGTTAAGCGCTTACTTAATTTGAATTCTACAAAATAGAAAAATATAAATCAATATGTTTTTTCTCGTTAATTCACTAGAAATCTATTTAAAACAAGTTTTTCTTTATTTCAATTTATTGAATTCGATATTTAAATTGGAGTCGTGAAATCCATTTTAAATTGGTGTAATTGGTTTTATTAGATTTTTCAGAAAATAAAAGGAGGTAAAATTATTATTGCAAAAAATATTTTTCCCTTCAAAAAATTTTTATTTTATTTGCGCTGCAGTCTAGTTATATAAATGCGATTTTATTGGTCTCCTTTTTTGCTTAACACTTTTCATAACAAATGATTCTCCAACTTCTCTTTTTTCTTCTAGAAGTTTCTCTCCTCCTAATAATTTTAGTGAAATCCTCTAAAAAATGAGAAATTAGTCGTTTCCTTTCGTTATAGTAAGTGTAAAGGCCTTTACAAAAATTTGAAGGAGCCATTGTAGATGAAATCTAATGAAACAAATTTTATTCAGCGTCTGCAATTCGGAAAAGAAGACGCACTCGAATATATTGTGGACAACTATTTATCCCTAATAAAGAGCATTACCTATAAAGTACTATCTCCATTTCAAAACGAAGGCATGATAGATGAATGTGTGAATGATATTTTCTTATCTGTTTGGCATCATGCAAATGATTTCAATGGTGACTCTGCTAAATTCAAAAGTTGGATTTGTTCGATAGCGAAGTTTAAGGCCATTGATTATTATCGAAAAGCTGCAAAAAATATGGAGGTTTCCAGTAATTACTTAGAGCCTTTTACTGCTAACTCTGTAGAAAAGGATTTGCTGCGCAATGAAAATAGGTCGGAACTCATGCAATTGATTAACCGACTTGATCCGATTGATCAACAAATCTTTATTCGGAAATTCTTTCTCGGCGAACATTCTGAAGATATCGCTCGCAGGCTTGGGAAAACGAAAGCTTCTATCGACAATCGCATTTATCGCTGTAAAAAGAAACTAAAAGTACATGCATCTGATTTTTTTACAGGAGGTAGTATGGTATGAAGAATATTTTTAAGCATTTAAACGATTTGGAGATTGATATAGAAGAAATTGAAGAAATAGAAGTAAGTGCGTTTGACAAGGCGAGAGTAAAAAAAGAACTTTTAAAAAGTATTCACGCAGGCAAACAAAAGAAGTGGAAAAAGGCAGTAACTGCTGCGTCTCTTACATTAGGTTTAATTGCCTCCACCCTCTTTGGTTTATCGTTTACAGCTAATGCAGAAGAGATTCCGATTATAGGAAATATCTATAAATATTTTAATAACGATGGCTTATCTGTAGACTATAAGGAAAACGCAGATCCAATAAACGCCGTCGCAGAAAGCAATGGCATTAAGGTAACAGTGAATGATGCCGTATATGATGGTGAAAAGCTAATTGTCACCTATTCAATTGAAACCAATAAATACATGGGCGACACACTTCATATTAAGGGTATCCCGCTAATAGAAAATAAAGGTGATGGAATAAACGAGGTTTCGCGAATAGATGAAAATAAATATGTTGGGAAAGCCACAACTTTTACTGAGGAGAAGTATTCTTCCATCGATGTAGATTGGAAACTCGATTATATCCTTTCTGATCTGACAACTGATAAGGAGCGAATTACTGGGGACTGGCAATTTAGTTTTCATTTAGACAAAGCTAATATTACAGTGCAAAACATTCAACAGCACAAAGAAAAGGAAGGCATTTCAGTAACTATTGAAAATGTCACGATTACACCAACATCTTTCCTAATTAATTACGAACAAGCTGTTTCTAAGGATATATTAAATGAATGGGATATGGCAGATGTAGATATTGAAGTAAAAGATAATTTAGGACATCGATATGTTAGCACCTATCATGGTGGGACCGGTATGGATGATGTCAATATGACTTGGAATAAAACCTTCCAGGTGCTAAATCCTGAGGCATCCAAACTTATCATCACGCCAAAGGTGACACTTTCAAATTATGACGGAGTCGATTACAATACGGATGGCTCCATTAAAGGGAAATATAGATTAGAGAATAGTAAAGCTGACTTAAAAGAATTTGATATGGACGAGATTATCGTGGAAATCGAAAAATAATATATAAAATCCCTCTTGTTCAAATAAGGAAACTATTTGAGCAAAGGGATCATTTTTAATTAGTGAATATTACGCTTTAATATGACTAATCCATAGCTATAAGTGCCACAATGAAGCACACTATAAACATTATGCCATACGATGTCAGCTGGACGACAATCCCCGTCACAAAGCCCCCAAGCGATAAACCTAAATCATAGATTGCAAGATAGACTCCTAGTAATATATGTTTTTTTTCTTCTGGAATAGCAAACGATATGTAATGTAGGATTTGCTATGTTTCTTTTCAATTTACAAACAAAGATCTATGTATTTAAAATAAATAAAAAAAGTGGAATGGGGGTGGAGTAATGCATAAAAGCAATAGTTCGTTCATTGTCCCCTTTACAAATATTATCATTATATCTTCAGCCCAAATTCTTTATTGGACACATCTAGAAGACTCAATAAATATGATGATTTATCAATTTTTACTTTTCCCTTTTACCTTAGTGCTGATTAATATGATTTTTTGGTTTAGCAAATTTAAACTACCGTTTTATCAACACGCACTTTTTGCTTACGCTGCTTTCTTTAGTTCGATTATTATTACGTTTATTGCAGTTCTATCAACTCCTGCTCAAGAATTGCCACCTGGCGAAATTGTATTATTTGCAGATGTTTTATTTGTTGTCATTACAATAACAATACAGATGATTATCTTGTTGTTATTAAATTCCATAGTTTATGTGGTTTATAGACTCTATCATTCCCGAAATAAAATTGATAATTAAGGTTGATTATTTGTCAAAAATGTCCCTTTAGTATTGAAAGTATCAATTAAATTCCTAGGGAAAACTAAAGAACTTTTGGCATAAAAAAAGCACCCAATGAAGCATGATATGCTCCCAGGTGTAAACATATAAAACAAATAAAATTTTGAGAGCATATCAATTGAGATAGTAAGGTGCTTTCAAATTACCCCTCTTTACTTCCAAAAGGTTATTTACTTTTTATTACATAGCAGTTGTATTTTTAATGGAGGACATCAGTATTATTTGCAATTACAATGTTTTCTTTACTAATATTTGCTTCCTCCGAATCTTTGAAAACATTGATGATCCCATCTACTACGTTTTGAATAATTTGGTCATCAAATGTTGACTCCGTACGTAGTACAACTGAACATCCTATTTCTTGATTCTTTGGATCGCCTATATTTGATTCAGAGGTTGCCGAAACTATAACGTCTCCATCTTTTAAACCTGTTTGTTCTGCTATGAGTGATTGTATATTTGCTTTTTTTTCGTCAAGCCACTTCATTGTTTCTTCATCGACTTTTTCCATAATGGATACCTTCATTTCACCATTCGGCAATATCTCAGTCAATTCACTTATAACCTCGGGTTCCGGTTTTGGTTGTCCAATAAGATAGTACGATACAGCAAAAGTCACAGGAAGCATCGAAAATAGTATTGTTTTTTTAGATTTGCTTTTCAACGTTTTCACACCTTTTTAATTTACTCGTTTTAATTAGTAAACTTCTAAAGTTTCGCCCAATAGCTTCCAAATATAACATCTTTGAAATATGTAATTGCCTTCCCTTTCTATCGATACGATACTTATCTATTTCAACTCCCTCCTTTTATTTTTTTATAATTTATCAGAATCTTTAAGTATTTTCAATTAAAAATAGAGAGAAATTATTAAAAAAATTTACTAAGAGACCATCTTTTACAAAGGATATTTCCATTATAAAAATATTCATTTCCTCCAAATACCTCTTTTTAAAAAACGAATTCTCCACTAAATTAACCGAAAATCCCCTAACAATTTTAATCAAATGTATAGTTGATTTTGCTTCAAGAAAAGTCCTTTATATAAATAAAAAAACATGTAGGAATTGACCAATATTACTTTAAGGTCCGCCTTACATAAAGGAGTTGGTTTTTTTGATTCAAAACCGGTTGCTCAAGAATGCACACTAGATTTCATTTTCTAACTCATACGTCGAGAGAATAACACCATCACCTCAAGTAAATCTTTATTTACACCACACCAACTCCTGGTCTATCAACATATAAAATCCATGTCATTATTACTCGGGGTATGCTAAGGTAAATTATCGAAACAATTATATTAAAGGTGGATAATTATGTTAGAAGTAAGTGAAAGTAAGTTAGCACAATATGTTGTACATTATGTAAGCGAAACTCTTGTTTTAGGAGAGGAAGCATTTTCTCAACCTGAGGTCATGCTAGAAGCAGCGTTTACCCAATTAGCATTTAACAAATTAGACTACGAGCAGCAATATGAATTTTTTCATGAAACGAATATTGGTTTGAATGAAGTGTATACGTATGTGAAAGCCATTTTTGATGAGGAAGGTAGTTTCCTTGAACAGTCCAAACATATTGCTACGCACTTACATAGTGCATCTGGTCATCCAAATATTAAAAGTGGTGAGTTGTTTATAGGCTTATTTGACAATTGTTTTATGTCGACAGAAGTAAAGAAAGTTATTGCCATTGTTAAAATTGAAGAAAAAGAAATGTTTTTAGATGTGAAAAATGAACAAAATAAAGTGACTGTCAATGGCATCGACGGCATTAATGTAAAGAAAATCAATAATATGGCCGTCATTGTAGATATGGGGGCAGACGAAGCACCAGTTGTCTTTATGAAAACGAAAAAGAAAGAAGATGTCGTTTACTGGCAAGAACGTTTTTTGAAAATTAAAGTAGCTGATGAACATTATCATAAAACAAACTTAGCATTAACTGAATGTAAAAAATATATTTTAAAAGAAGAGAGTTTTTCCAATCCCGAAAAGTTGGGTCTTTTAAACAAAACGCTCGATTATTTCCGTAGTGAAGAAGAATTTCAAGTAAACGACTATATCGAAACAGTATTTGAATCGGCTGATTCTACGCAAAAAGATATTATCATTAATTCAGTCAAACCCTACGAAACAGTGATTTCCGAAAGTGCCATTGCAAAGGCTGAAAAAAGTTATAAACGTAAAATCAAACTGGATTCCGCGATTGAAATTCAAGTGAACGTCCGTGATATTGAGCAAATGGATGAGCTAATTGAAGTTGGTTTTGATGAGGAAACGAATCGAAAATTTTATAAAATCTATTTTAATGAAGAAGTATAATGAAACAAAAAAGTGTTCTATTGACTGAAATCAATAGAACACTTTTTCATTGCTGTTGATGTTCGCGTCAGGGCCTTCCTTCCGAAGTCTTAATGGCGATTCATAGGTTTTTATCAGCGATTCCCTCAAGTTTACCAGCGATTCAGAGGCTTCTATCAGCGATTTCCTCAAGTTTACCGGCGATTCATGGGCTTCTATCAAATGTAGCGAGAAATTATTAAAAAAATTTTTTCACTTTGCTAAAACTAATGTTAGGAACACTAGTCTATAGGAGGTTTAAAAATGACAAGTAAGCAATTACGTTTATCCATCTTTTCACTTGTTTGCATTGTTTTTTTATCTTTCTACACATTGAATTTTTTTAAAACGACATCACTAGCCAAGGACCTATTGACCGAGATTGACTTCGATAAAGTCAATTCAGGATTTGTTGTTGATGCTGCTAATGAAACAATACGGGATTTAAACGAGGAAAGTTTAACTACTTTTTTATCCATTATAAAAACAATTGATTTAGAGCGTGTTCAAAAACGCTCAGAATCCAAAGCTATTGATTATATAGTTTCACTTAGCGGTAGTGGCGGTGCATTTAAATTATATCTTTCAAATCACGGTTCTTTGTTCATTGATGGTAAGCTAGAAGAAACATATCAGGTTGTTGATGACCAAGTATTTAATGCATTATTACATGTGGTATCTAAATAGCACACAATGACAGCACCACCAATTATTTAATCGGTGGTGCTGTTTTTGAAATGAACAAATATTTATTAAAAACGGCAAAAGGTCACAATAATTTTAATATCAATTCGATTTTCCATTATATCTTAACCTGGAATACTTCCCCCAATGGTATTCCATTTAACAACAGAACCCTTACCAGATATAAGTGTTGACACTTCACCCGTCGCTGTTTTTCGGCATTCTAAATAAGGTAGTTGAACTTCTACGGATGTGTAATTAGGGTTATTTTTCATTATTGAAAACAGTTCAATAATGTAATCTAAACCTGATGAAGCAGTCGAAGCAACCGATTCTTTATATGATGTAGTAGCTGACGTTTGCAAGAATGACTCCAGTTACTGTTGATTTAAATACAAAGCCTAAAGATAGTAATGTAGACTTTGAGACTGTAATCGTTCTAACGTATTCAGTTGTTGTGAAAGACATAGTACAACCTCCATTATTATAGTTTTTTAGTTAGCTGCTAACACACCATAAAGGGGCTAAATAATTTTTTAACAACCTAATAAAAAATTATTTACTAATAAGTAATAAAATTATCATTTCCCTTTAATCTCCCGCTATAAAAAAAAGATTTTCCCGCTAAATTAATCAAAAATTCCCTTACAAATTTAATCAATTGTATAAGTTGATTTTGATTTAAGAAAAGTCCTTTATATAAATAAAAACTCATATAGAAATAGATCTAATTTTCTATAGGTCCCCATTCCATGAAGTGTAAAGGAGTTGGTTTTTTTGATTCAAAATCGGTTACTTAAAAACTTTTTAAAAAACCCTGAAATAAATCAGCTGTATCAAAGTTATTTAAAAAAGCCTACTACTTGCAAGAAAGAAAAGATTGAAAAAATGTTTCAAATCCATGGTAGAAAGATTCAGCTGCTTAGTTATTTTTCATGTACTTTAACTTTTGAGTCTCAAAAATTTGATAAAAAAATTCGTCATAACAGTAAATTGAATCAATTGATATTAGATAAAAGTATCGATGACGGAGGAGGCAAATTACTTGATTTAATCGCAAATGAACGAAACTATTTTGATATTGAATTTAATACACCTGTTGAATCTAGTGAATTAGAAATGATTTTTGAAGATAAACAGCTATACGAAATTGTTTCCACATTAAGCGCAAAGCAAAAAGAGATTCTATACTTACTTTTTGTGAAAGATTGGACTGAAGAAGAACTAGCTTTAGAGCTTGGTGTTTCAAAACAAGCTATTAATAAGGTTAAAAATCACGCATTACGCAAAATAAGAAAAGAGTATGAATCTGCAAATAGAAGAAATTTCAATACTAATTAAGTTGCCAAAAATTTATCAAGATGGTTGATAAATCACCTTAAACTTCCCTTTTAAAAGTGTTAGGTTGGCCAACCTTAACACTTTTTATTAAAAAATTTAGGGAGGAATTACATTATGGCGATAATTAGTTCTCGACGAGGTGCTACAACAACAATCACTGTAACGCCGGCAACTTTATTAAAAATGGAGCATGCATTACTTACTGGAGCATCACATTTAGAAACTAAATACCCAGAGCATGTAATGGCAGATGCTTACTATCTTACAAGTCCAGAAGTTTTAAATATCGTCTTTGGCGAGACTTCTGCTAAAACAGTAGCCAGTCGTACCGCCTTAATTTATTCAGACGGAATGAAAGGTGTAAAAGAAGACCTTATAAGTAGGGCAAGAGATGGAGCTAGACAAATGAGCGCTATTCATAGAAAGGCACTTAATAGCGGATCTAAGAATCTAACACTTAAAATAACTTATTATGTAGCCTTTAACCTTCATACTGGCAGAACGGTTTTAAAATACATTGTTGCTGTAGAAGAATAATTTACTTAATTTCACAACATAAAAACCTGCCTATAATTGGCAGGTTTATGTTTGAGTTAGATTCTTTAAAGCATTAAAAAAATCATCTCCATTAAGGATGGTATAGTAATAAAGATATTCACTTTCACTTCCAGTTGAATCATCAAAATCTAGAAATCGAATTTGTTTTTCATTTTCAAATACATACAATGTATAATTTTTATTCAATGTAATATCTATAAGATACGCAGTTTTTTCTAATGACGTGAAACCTTTAATCTGTTTAAGTTGTAGGTTATTCAATTCATCGATGATTCTCTTTTTCTGAACTGAATCTTCTACTTTGATTGTATTAAAAGGTTCTTGTAAAGTTGCAACCACTGCTCCAATATACAAAGTTGCGTTTTCATCACTGAAGTTCGCATCTTTCATTATATCTGAAACAGTATAAATTTTTTCAGCCTCAGCCTTAAGAGCAGCATCTCTTTTTTTATTTTCATATACATCCAATCCCATTAAAACAACACTGATTACACCGACAGCAATGATTAAGAAAATTCTACGTTTCCGCATAGAGTACCTCCTCATTATATTTATTAAAATTATATCAAATTTTATATATTTTCACTCTATTTAGCTTAAAATTCTTGTAAATTCATCCTTTTTCTCTATCAATAGAAAAAAGGATGTTTTGATTTTTTATCAAAACATACCCTCTCCATCACCAATTCTACTTTTCTATTTGTGTATCTTTCTCTTTATCCATAAGTTCAAAAAAGGAAGGAAGTTGTTTAAATTCCTTTCTTTTTATCGTTGAAAGCACCATTAAAATCAGTTCTTGCTCCAAATCATTTCGATATTGCCAATCTGTTTGTCTTAACACTGATTTAATTTTTGGTGTCAACAGTTCAATAACTTCATGTTCAAATCTGCCATCCACCACTATCACCTCAGACATTTTATAATTTTTTTCGAATCATAGAGATTTATCGACTACATATCCCATCAATTTTTATGTTCGACCCCCTCCCTCTTTTCTTTTTGCAATAATAACTGTACTGCTTGGGTATTGTTATTTACTGCTTCGGTCAATAACGCTAATGACTTATCAAATTTCCAAAAGACCAATAGAAATGCCACTATTGGAAAACCAACATTGCTAATAAAATTTATTAGTATCGAATGATCCATATTAAAACCTCCTTTGTTTATATAAAGGGGTTTTTACAAGTATTTTAACAACCTTTAATATTCATAATTGATTATCCTTTCGACCATATAAAAAACTCTAAATTATCTCCCTTTCGGTAAAATTAAATTTCACTTATTGGTTGTTATTTGTGCTACCAGTTCACCTTTATAGATTGTTAGCTAACACAATAAAACTAAAAAGGAGTGCTTGATATGCCTACAGTAACGAAAGAATATATCGAAGTAAAAAAAATTAAAGGAGATCGTGACATACTTCCAATTCGACTTGCCCAAATTGCAGCAATAGATTATCTAGAAGGAAAAACAAATGCAGATCAACTCAAAACAAATATTGGAAACATCGCTTCACTTGCAGGTATTGCTTATTCGGTCTTTGGAAAAAGTAGCGCAGTCGGGGTTGCATTAGGTGTAGTTTCCTTGCTTCAAGCCCATCCCAATCACATCGAAATGGTATGATTCAAGGCCTTAAAGCAGGTAATAATGCGGTGCAACGCTTTGAGAGTGATGTAGTTAATTCATACCGCTATAGTGAAACATTCGATGTTGAGTTAGCCTTTTTAGAAGCGAGTGACTGGGCAACACAACAGCAGCTTTTCAAAGGTGTAACAGGAGTAGGTAAAATCCACGCCTTTTACGATGAAAAAGGTAATCGAATCCCAGTATAAAATAATGAGGTAGTCGAGTTTATTCGACTACCTCATTATTACTTAAATAACCTTTAACAAATGCAAATAGCTCAGAACTATCCTCAAGAATGTATTGCTTCAACATCTTAGGCCTCTCGATAATTCCTATGATATTTCTTTCATAGTCTAAAATTATTGTATAGGATTGATCTGGATTTGCTGAATAAAAGTAAATATAAGCATCCTCATTAAAAGCCGGTCTATTAGGTATTATTTTCTTTTTCATAAAGAGGCTATTTAGTATCGTGATAAATTGTTCTGTTTCCTCTTGCTCAATATAATGCGATTCTCTCAAATCAGAAATTAAAACATGATTGATGCTCGCAATATCCAATTCTGGTACTGCCTCATTAAAAGTAATTAGTGGTCTTGTGTAAAACCATATTAGCCAAATCACAACTACAATCAACAAAAACCATATTTTTTTATTGCGAATATTCATCATCCTCCGTTCCTTCCCAAAGCTCATTTTCTTTCTTAAATTATATCAAAACGCTAGCATCGGATTAAATATAAGTCTGAATATTATGTAATAAATTTAATTTGTAACATACAAGAACGATAGATTTCAGCGTTTTCTGAAAAACTCCTTCACCTCAAGCAATATTGCATATGATTTCCACCTGTTTATCAGCGATTCACGGACTTCTATCCGCGATTTCCCCAAGCTTACCCACGATTCGCATACTCCTATCCTTTAATTCTTTATTAGTCGAAAAAACAGATGTTCAAAAAGGACCTCCCCCCTTCTGAACATCTGTAATTTATTTCAACGGAATCGTAATTTCAATATTTTCCCCAATAGGATTGTAGAAATAGTCTATCATTATTTTGGCTTTACCATCGTAGTTTTTAAAGGTTTCTGTTGCGTATAGATACTCATCATCATCTGAGAACGAGCCCCCTGCAAATTCTAACACCGTGCCATCTGCTTTTAAAGCATTCTCAAAGAACATATGGCGCTCGCGATCATCCCATTTCTTTGCGGCAATTTTTAGGCTATGTTGCTCTACAGATATATCCCAATCTAAATAATCTGGTTTTGAGATTATTTCCTGTGTACCAAAATCAACTTCGATAAAATCCTCACCCTTTGGCACAGCTTGTACAGTGCCAATCTTTAACGTCAATTCCTGTGGATCATCAAAATAATTACTTTGAATATATACTGTGAATTTTCCATTGGAATTATTTCTGTAAATTGATGAGCGATTTCTAAGTGTTTCTCTACGCTCACCACTTTCCGTCACGATTGCAATATCTTCCAGTGCCAATATTTGCATTGTATTGTCTTCATCTACTTCAAAATCGAGTGCCATTTTTAATGGTGACTGGCGAATTTGTGTAATCGTAAATTTCTGACCTGCGACAACAACCGTACGATTCGCAGTAAAAACTTTTTCCTTAGCGATATCATTTTGTAAAGTAAACGGTATCGTCATTTCAATATTCCCTTTTTCTTTATCATTAAAGTGAAAAATAGCTTTAAAATCCTTTGAAGTATAGGCGATTGGCTCTGAAAAACTATATTCTACCGACGAAGAGATTGTTTGATTTTCAGCATTCATAGTAAATGAACAACCGCATTCAATTTCATCATCCCCTTGGAACAATTGCACTTTGTCCAAAAATAATTCAAATGGCGCATCCGCATCATAGTAAAGGACAAATCCCGAATAATCTGCTATAACACCTTGCAATGTAAGCGATAAGCCATCTTTATTTTGCGTCACATTGATTTCTTCATAGTAATGATTATCCACAATATCTTTTATCCCTTTATCTCTCACTACCGCTGTTACAATGGCGTCAAGGCCGGGTATTTTTGCAACATAGTTAGCAATTGTTGGCGATACGCGAATTGAAAATAAAAGACTTAAGCAACACAAAAATACGATTGCAACAGAAACGATGCGCTTTTTTGTTGTTTTTTCTCGCTTCACTTTACGCAATGCATCCATACGAATTTGGTGAAGTTTGTCCTTTGGAACGTCAATTGGTTGTTTATTCATAGCCAGTCCTCCTTTTCTTTAGCGAAGATTCTGAGCTTCTTTAATATGTGATGAAGCTTAGACTTTACAGTACCCTCAGGAATTTGATTTAGCTCGGCAATTTCTTTGTTTTTTAGTTGCTGAAAATATTTCATATAGATAAGTTGTTGCTCAGACAAGGTTAGTTGCTCTAACAATTTCTCAATATCCGAGTAAATAGCCCATTCAAATAAGTGATATTCTTCAATTTGAACGGTTTGTCGGCGTTTACGTATATGATCTTTACAACAATTGATTAAGACACGCACGAGCCATGTTCTGGCATATTCGGGCTGTTGAATGGTATGCATTCTTTTCAGTGCCTTAAAAATTAGCTCCTGCATTACGTCTAAAGCGTCTTGCTCATTTTTCATATATGTAAAAGCCATGCGAAATAAAATCTCTTCATCCATTTCAATAAGTGAAAGTATCGCTTGATGATCGCCACGTATAGCACGCTGTGTGATTTCTAATTCCATGCTTTTCGCCTCCTTCCCTCATTAGACTGTAAAATACTTCATTTCGTTCAAAAATTTTTAAAATATTTATCATTTTAACCTTTCCATAAATAAAAAGAATCCATTTTAAAATTTCTTCAAAATGGATTCCTATGTAATAAAAACTTATATATTGATTTTTAACAAAACATCAAAGGCTTAGCTATTTTCTAATTTTCTAATATCTTCAATCAGTATTTCAACATCTTCCTTTTTAGTTGCCCAGCTAGTACAAAATCTTACAACACTTTGCGTAGCATCGAACTGTTCCCAAAAGGAAAATGAATAGTTCTTACCTAATTTAGTTAACACATCATTCGGTAAAATAGGAAACTGTTGATTTGTTTTCGAATCGTATCTTAATGAATAACCTTCTTCAACAAATGCTTCTCGGATCATCATCGCCAGTTCCACAGCATGATTAGAAATCTCATAGTATAAGCCATCTTCAAACAACGTTTCAAACTGGATTCCTAACAATCTCCCTTTAGCGAGCATGCCGCCTTTTTGTTTGATAAAATAGCGAAAATCTTTTTTAAGGTTATCATTAATTATGACGACCGCTTCCCCGAACATTGCGCCTACCTTCGTTCCACCGATATAGAAGACATCACAAAGTCTAGCGATATCTGCTAATGATAGATCGCTGTCTTTAGAAACGAGACCGTATCCTAATCGAGCTCCATCCATAACTAATGGCAAGCCACTTTGACGGCAAACTTTGCTTAATTCCTCTAATTCAGATTTACTGTAAGTTGTCCCATTCTCACTAGGATGAGATATGTAAACTAAGCCTGGCTGAACCATATGCTCATGCGTGACATCATTCCAATGCGCATCATATAATTCTTTAACTTGTTGCGCTGTAATTTTGCCATCATCACTCGGTAAAGTCAGCACTTTATGACCAGTGGCTTCAATTGCCCCTGTCTCATGCACTGCAATATGACCCGTAATTGCAGCAACTGCACCTTGATGTGGGCGTAAAATGGACGCGATAATCGTCGTATTCGTTTGTGTTCCTCCAACTAAGAAATGCACATCTGCATTTTCGATACCACACGCTTTTTGGATATAAGTTCTGGCTTTTTCACAATGTTCATCCATACCATATCCAGGTGTCTGCTCTTCATTTGTTTCAATTAATCGGTTCAGAATGCGCTTATGAGCACCTTCTGCATAATCACTTTCAAAACGTATCATTTTATATTTCCTCCAACATATTTAATTTCTTTTGAATCATTAACATAGAGGCATGTATTTCTTTCATCTCCATTGGTGACAAACCTTGCAGTAAATTCACGATCTGTTCATCAGATTTCTCATTGAGTAGATCAAATAAAGCAAGCCCTTTAGGTGTCAATCGAATCAATTTTGTTCTGCTATCCATTGTCGATGATTCCTTACTAATTAGTCCATCATTACTAAGCTTAGTAATGATTCTGCTCATGTAACTGCGATCAATATTTAGATTTTCAACTAAATTGTTTGAAATACACTGTTCCAACAAACCAATCTCAACAATTACTCGTGCCTCTGTAAAAGAATAACCGGTATCCAAAACATGTTTATCTAATAATCCAAGTATATTCGTATAAAACCGATTGAATTGCCGTATATCAGCGATGATATTATCATTTAAGTTCATATTCGCCTTCCTTTATTTGTGGACTATGTCAACAAATATTAATGAATTTAGTGGACAATGTCAACATTTTTTGAAGTAATAAGGTATCATTTGTTCAATAAAAAAAGAGCTGCTTATGCAACTCAATGGTTTTAATTTGCTTTTATAAAGTAGACTAGGTGATCTGTCCATTTGTCGTTCTCGTAGATGAAACCTTTCCTTGTGCATTCATAGACCATTCCAACACTTTCTGCCAATTTTATAGACGGTATATTATCAATATTTATGTGAGCTTCTATTCGATGATAATTTAACTTTTCAAACGCTAAATCAATCGCTGCTTTTACAGCCTCTTTACCATAACCTTGTCTCCAAAATTGGTTATGGAGCGTATAACCGAATCTAGCCCATTGAAATTCTCTCCTCATAATTGTCGAAAAATCTATAAAGCCCATATGAGTATTATCGACTTTTCTAAACACGCCAAATATATATACTTTGTCATCAACAGCCATTTGAAAATGTTCTGTAACTAAATCATGAAACCATTCTTTCGTACAAATGCTCATATCTATTTTACCTTCATCGTATTTATGCTGAGAAGGTAAACGATTTTCATATTGGGTAAGCCAAGTAGAATAATCTTCCTCTTCTATAATTCGAATAACTAATCTTTCTGTTTCGGTTTTTATCTTATTCAATCCAACACCTCATCTAGAAATATTTTCTATTAGGAATAAAAGTTCTCCTGAAAATCGATAAATCCTTCTTCCATAAAACTAATCCTTCACAGACAAAAAATTGACCCCGCGATAGTGAAGCCCATTCATATAAGTCGTCGATTTATTTTCTAAGTAGTGATAAACCTCATTTTTTCAGAGTGTCTCTAAAATTCCTTTTGCAATTTCATCAAGTTCTTCTGCAAGCTCAACTTCTGTAGGGGTTTCGGCCACCCTCGTTAAATATTCTTTAAACTGAACTCTTGACTCTAATGGCAATTCAAAAACTAAAAAATGAAGAATAAACCACTTCCAGCTATCATCATCTGAAGATAAAACAGCTTGCACATGGGGGACAATTTCCTTGGGGAAAGTTAATAAAATTTCCAATACACCAAGAGCAACTGGCCAGTTCATATCCTGCGTAAATACGAGTAGCTCTGGCAATAAAGACACTAGTATATTTCTATCCAGTTTTTTAATTTCTTCAACCTTATCGACATCATGTTTATTTCTTGGGAGGAAAACTTCAAACTCTTCCAAATCCAACACTCCTATGGTTCTTATTCATAGCAATTATTATTGCACTAGACTGCTTCGGTAACTGGGAGCTATAATCGCAGTTAATTAATCAACCATTTCCCAAAATTGAAATGCCGCTTTGGAAACTTGTTGGCCCTTTAATTTAACTAATACAGGCTCTAGATGAAAATCAAATTGTTTCAATTCAAAAAGCGTTGTATGTTCTAAAAATGGGGATGTGTAATCTATTCTTGGAATAACGGATAATCCTAATCCTCTACTAACAAGTGCCTCAACCATCCTCAAATCTTTACACTCGATAATGATATTTGGCTTAACATGCTGTTCATCAAATACTTTAAAGAGGTCTTCATGGAAGGAGAGACCTTCCATTGATCCTAGCATTATGAATGGAAACTGGGCAATCTGTTCAATCGTCACATGCTGTGCTGAAAACGATGTTGCCCAACTTTTTGGGATAATCACAGCGGTTGGGTGTTCTTTTAATTTTTTCATCTCATACTGTTCGCTATTGCCCAAACGTAAAAGTAAGGCAACATCAATTTCTCTTTGTTCTAGTCTTTTTAATAATTCTTCTGAATTTCCTGTTACTATATTCATCTTAACATTCGGATATTGTGTTCTAAACATACTGACATAGTCAATAAGCATGTTCGAACATGAAGATGATACACCGATACTTACTGTACCTCCTATACCTTGTTCAATTTCTTGAATTCTCTGCTTTACATCTTGAATTTGCATTAGCATTTGATTGGCATACTGATAGAGTATGTCACCTGTTTCTGTAAGCTCCCATTTTTGACGATATCGATGAATTAATGTAGTGCCAAGATCATTTTCAAGCTTTTTTAACAACTGACTAAGCGGTGGCTGCGCGATATGTAGCACTTCTGCTGCTTTAGAAATACTTCCTTGTTTCACAATTTCTTTGAAGTAATATAGTTGTCGAAAATCCATTTCATCTCTCCGTTATATGTTTTTTAATATGATTAGTTTATCATATATATATTTTTCATATCTTGAATTTGGCATTATAATTCTATATATAGTGCTTATATTAAATAGGAAGTGAGAGATATGATGAATCATCAGATTAAAACCTTGAAGCGTATCATCTTGTACGTGCTCGGGTTATTTTTTATGTCGATTGGTATTAGCCTGTCGATTCAAGCAGGATTTGGCGTATCGCCTGTGTCATCATTAGCATATGCAAGTACACTAACGACTGGTTTATCGGTTGGTGTGACAATGGCACTGGCAAATGTTTTATACATTATTATTCAAGTAATCATCAGTAAACGAATGGAGTTAACTGAATTTGCAGGTCAATTCATAATTTCATTTTTATTTGGGTTCTTGATGGATGCTGCGCTCTCTGTTGTACAACTTTTCCCCACACCTGAAACCTTCTTTACTCGAATTGTTTTTTTAATTAGTAGCTTATTTGTTATAGCAGTCGGCTTAATGGGCTATACAACTGCCAAACTTCCATTAATGCCGTACGATGCGTTAACTTACGCAATTAGCGAAAAATTTAATATAAAATTTGGTAAAGCAAAAATTTCTATCGATTTCATAAATATTTGTGTAGCTGGTGCAATCTGTGTAATTTTCATTCATTCATTAGGCTCAATCGGAATCGGTACACTTATTGCCGCCTATTTTATCGGCAAAATTTTAGGTTGGATACTACCAAAATATCAACCAACTCTTCATCAGTGGATATTTAAAGCAGAGAAGACTTCCCATGGAATTATACAGAAAAAGGGGAATGCGTCATTGTAGATGTACATTTAGTAAATGGGCATATTTTATTTCAATGCCAAGCCATTATGTAGCACAAAATCTACACGACAGAAGTTGAAAGGATGGATGGGAGAGGAAGGTCGATAAACTATGATGCCTTGAGCCCTTGTAATTATTCATTTATTTAATTTCCAATAGTTCAGGCACCTATAGTTTGCATCTCATTAATTTTGAACGCTTTGATTTGCGACTATATCTTTTGTCGTATCACTCTTTTTTGTATAGTATGAAAACAAAAAACATCCCCCTATTGCTATGACACTCCCTATCCCTTGTATCCAACTCATTTTTTCACCTAATAGTAGAAAAGCTAAAATGGCAGTAAATATTGGATTAAAATTTAGGAAAACGCCTGATGTTGTTGAACCTATATTGTAAACACACATATTCCAAAATAGCATACATACGACTGTTGCTAATACGCCTGTATAAAGAAGCCCACCAATGAAAGAAGTATCTATATGGGAAACAGTAAATCTAGGTATGCTTATTGGGAAAAGCATTATTAGTCCAAAAATAGCTGAGTATAAAGTAGACATTAAAGCCGAAGTTTTGGCCATAGCCCACTTACTACAAATTGTATAAATTCCCCATATACATACTGCAGCAAGCATCCACAAATCTCCTGTATTAAACTTCAATGATAACAAGTAGTCTATTTTCCCTTTTGATAGTACAAGAATGACACCACAAAAGGAAACACTCATTGCAACAATTTGTAGCATATTCAATTTCTCTTTCAAAAATATAGCTGAACAAGCAGCGATGGAAATCATATTTAAAGTTGATATTAAGCCAACATTTGTTGCAGTTGTCTGCTCTAATGCTAAAAACTGTAGAAGGTTAAATAGAACAACACCTGTTAACCCCATTAAAACTAAAGGAAGTATTGCATTTTTTGGAGGCAAAATCTTTTTTTCTTTCCACCATACAATAGGCACAAGACAAATGACTGCAATCATCCACCTCAAAGTCGTCAGGGTGATAGGTGAAGCATGTTCAACAAGCGTTTTACTAACTACAAAACTTCCTGCCCATAATAAACAAGTTGAAAGCAACAAGACATAATACTTCTTCACCTTGGATTCCCCCTTCTTCCAAACAGATTTATTCTTCTACAGGTTCTTTAGGACCTTGCAACTCTAATTGATAAAAATCTAAATCTAGCCAACTATTAAATTTATAACCTGCTTTTTTAATAGTACCAGAATAGACAAAGCCAAAGTTTTTATGCATATCAATACTTTTTTCATTTTGAGCATCAATTCCAGCAATTAGAGTCATGTATTCTCTTTCCGTTGCAATAGCTATTAAGTCTTGAAGCAATGCCGTTCCAATTCCATTTTTTCTATAGTTTTTATCTACATAAATAGAATGCTCAATCGAATATTTATAAGCTGGCTACGCTCTAAAAGGACCAAATGTCGCAAAGCCTACCACTTTTTTATCTAGCTCATATACGAGTATTGGATTTCCCTCCTGCATCTTTTGGTCATACCAACTTTGTCTATTTTCCAGAGTTTGGGGTTTATATGTGTATACAGCAGTCGTATGGAGAATTGCATCATTATAAATGTTTAAAATGTCCATTAAGTCCTTTGGCGTTGCTTCTCTTATCATGTTTTTTCTCCCTTTCTTTTTCGCTTTATTTGTAATCCTCCTTTTATATTAAATCTCTTCATTCATAAGGTAAAATTGAACTTTTTATCCCCTTGCTATAGACTAAAGTTATAGCAAGAAAAAGAAGAGTGGGTGAGGAAATGACATTTCAGCAATTTCGTTATCTTGTAGAGATTGCCAAACATAATTCAATTAGTAAAGCCGCTTCAGCACTTTTCGTAACACAACCTAGTATTAGTAAATCAGTGCGTGATTTGGAGTCAGAGCTAGGGATTATAATTTTAGATCGAACGAACAAAGGGGTTGTTTTTACAAAAGAAGGAACTGAGTTATTGTTTTATGCAAAAATGCTTCTGGAACAAACGGAGGCTGTTAAACATCATTTTGATAAAGACAAGAAAATTGGCCTAACGAAGTTTTCTATTTCATCACAACATTATA
Organism: Lysinibacillus sp. NPDC097868; assembly: GCF_044761135.1. Classification (NCBI taxonomy): domain Bacteria; kingdom Bacillati; phylum Bacillota; class Bacilli; order Caryophanales; family Bacillaceae; genus Lysinibacillus; species Lysinibacillus sp. NPDC097868. The sequence continues at coordinate 2,545,564 of NZ_JBIWBS010000001.1, forward strand.
GCTTTGCAATTGAAGCTGTTGCGAATTTAATGGAACATTTTAAAGAACGAAAATATGAGCTGGCAGTTCGTGAAGGTAAATCAACAGACGTTATTGATGACATCTATTCAAGCAGAAGTATTATTGGTATTTTATCTGTCAGCGAATTAAATAAACACTTTTTTGAGCGTCATTTCATCTCCAAAGCTTTACTATTTACTCCACTAGCTTCATTGAAGCAGCATGTCTTTTTACGCAAAGAACATCCTTTAGCTCATTATCAAACGATTACATTGGAACAATTACGAGACTATCCTTATTTAAGCTATCAGCAGGATGATATGCTTTTACATTTTGCAGAAGAAACGATTCCTGTCCAAAATATTGAAAAGCTAGTCTATGTGACAGATCGCGGCACGATGAATAACCTCTTATCTAATACGAATGGATATAACCTTGGAACAGGTTGCATCGTGAATAATTATATGAACCCCAACGTCATCTCGATTCCGTTAGAAGAAAGTCATCTAATTCAAGTAGGATATGTGAAGCGAAATGATGTATTTTTGCCAGAAGAGCTTCTGATATATCTCGACTTTGTAAAATTAGCATTGGAAAAATCGATGCCTAAAGAAAATTAAAGCGCTCTTTCTTTTACTGAAAGAGCGCTTTAAGGTACATAAAGCCCCAGTTAGTTGTATTTATCCTTCTTTACTTGTAAATTAGAGCCTTTGGCATATAGGTAGTTTCACCTACTACAATTTCTTTTGTTTCTACATCATAAATGGTATCTATCTCTAAATTCATTTGAGCATTTTTATCATTTCAATGCAGGTGGAAATGCTAATTCAATCGCTTATTCCTCATAATGTTCCGTAAGGATAATTTGATATCTCATTGAATTCATATTCATAAACTTTCTTGCATCTACAAATAACAAGAAGAAATACAGAAGGATTGAAATATATGAAAAAAATAATACTCGTTCCTTTTAATGACTCTCCTTATCATAAAGTCTGCTTTTGCAAAATAAAATAGAGCATATCTACCTCAAGATTAACCCCCGAGTGAATTAGGTCCATCTATCCTTGAAACAATGTCTACACATGGAAAAGAGCAATTAATCACATCTGAACGAATTGAAAAAATTATATCACTCTAAAGCTCAGTTGTTTCATAGCGAAAACGAGTTAGCCTCTTCTCTTTTCGTACTTCTAGCACTTGAGGTATAAAAATCCCTAACAAAATACAAACAATACCAAACCATTGCAAAGGAGAAACGACTTCATGAACAAGTGTAATAGACGCGATAACCGCTGTTGGTAGTTCAACAGCTCCTAAAATTGTTCCAAGGCCTGTACCTACTTTTGGTATACCAACGGAAAAACAGATGACTGGTATTACGACACCAAAGAAACCAAGAATTAATGCATATTTCCATAATCCAGCCTGCAGTGTACCATCAATCAAGTATGTCGGGGGGAAAACTAAGCAAACAAAGAGCGTTGCACTCGTTGTCATTAGAAAGCTTTTTGAATAGATTGGTACTTCGGTGGAAACACGACCACTTGCAAATATATAGAGTGAAAAGGTTATAGCAGCTAGTAATCCAAAGATTATTCCTTTAATAGATAATTGCTGTCCTAATCCTTCAAATACCCCTCCAGCAAACAACGTTCCTACAAATAAGATAATAATCGAAATGATCTTTTCACGACTCGGAACAGTTTTATTAGCAATTGCTTCAATTAGAACGCCCATCCATGTGAATTGGAATAACAACACAATAGCAATTGATGCAGGTAGTTCTTTTACAGAAAGCCCATAAAAGATACTTGTTAAACTCATAGTTATCCCAACTGCTAACAGTGATAATATATTTTTCAAAGATACTTTATGACGAGAAAAACAAATAACAAGTAATAATAGTCCAAACCAGCCAAATACATATTGTCCACCTAAAAGTTCAGGAAAGGTAAATCCATTTGAAAATCCAACTTTAAGAATAGAAGATAGGACCCCATAGCTACAGGCACCTAATAAAACCACTAAAGAAAACTTCAATTTTTCCAAAAAAAATCCCTCCAAAAAATAAAAAATCTCGTCGTCTATAAATAGACGACGAGCGAATGAAACAGAGCTAAAACTCTACAAAATTCCGCCACTCACGAACTCGTGAGTGTTTGCTTATAAAATTAGGACAATTATATGCAAATATTTTCTAAGTGTCAACACTATTTGAGTTTTTTTGCACTTTAAACAGTATTTCTCAATCGCTTTAACATAATAATTGATGAACAAATTTCATCAACGTTTTATTTATTAGCAAATACCAAACTCCATGTTTGAAAAAGTTTGATCAATTAAAGGAGCCGTGTACAACTATAGCACTTAAGTACTCCCTTCACAATCTAACTATCAGAATTTTGTTTGTACATAAAATTGTTTACGACCCAAGAAAACGATAAAATGTGCCTTAAGTCAACATATCAACTAGTACCTCTCTTAATAAAATAATTTCTTGAATCTTCTCTCATTTTTTCTGATAACACTGAATCGAGCTCCTGATTCAACCAATCAAGTGTCTTTTTTTGAAGAAATAAACGCATTTGATTTTCTGCTTCTAACATAACCATGTTAATCGTACAAGTAGAGTTAGTTGTACACGATTGGCATTTTTCATCGTCTTGATACATCACATTATTTTTTAAGATATTTTTGCATTGAAAAATTGGTTTGATACCTTCAACTGCCCTAATTACATCCCAAAAAGAAATATTATTAGGTTTCTTAGCTAGTTTATAACCCCCATTCACCCCTGGAACAGAGATTACAATGCCAGCCTTTGATAACTTACTGAAAACTTTCGATAAATAGGTTTCTGATAACCCTTGAAATTCTGCTAAATCTTTAATTCCAATTGTTTCATCAGAAGGTATATCGATCAAATACACCAAACTGTGTAAAGCATATTCCACCATTACACTATACTTCATATTTATTCACCTACTCCTATAAGAAGATATTTTAATATTTCGCATAGAAAAAAACAATAAGTCCACATCATTGACGGAAAAAGAAAAAAGCTATATATTAATTACAGACAAATTTTATCCACGATTAATATTGTCTGCAATTGCTATTATATAGGAAATTTTAGGAGGAACACAACTTTGAGTAAACTTTTAGTCATCAATGCACATCCTGAATTCGATTCTACAACTTCCGTTAGTTTAATTGGTTTACGAAATTTTATGAACTTTTATCAAGAAGAAAATTCTGATGAAGAAATCATTGAGCAAATAAATTTATATGACGATTATATTCCTCAGTTGGATAAAACTATTTTCGACGCTTGGAATAAACAAGCAAACAATGAAGTGCTAACTGATGACGAAATAAATGCTATCACACGTATGAATGAGTTAGTCCAACAATTTAAAAGTGCCAATAAGTATGTCATAGCTTATCCATTGCACAACTTCAATGTGCCTTCAAAATTGAAAGATTATATGGATAATATTTTGATTGCTAGAGAAACATTCAAATATACTGAAAACGGTTCAGTTGGATTGTTAAATGATGGTCGGAGTATGGTTATTATCCAAGGAAGTGGTTCTATTTATACTAATAACGATTGGTATACAGAAGTAGAGTACTCCCATAAATATTTGAAATCTATGTTTAATTTTATGGGTATAGAAGATTATAAAATTATGCGTGTTCAAGGTTCTTCTATAATAAATCGTGAAGAACTTTTGAAAAATGCTTCAAAAGAAGCCCAGCAATTGGCTTCGCAATTAGCTAAAAAATAGAATTTTAAAAGGGAAGAAAGCGATATTTTTCGCTTCTTCCCTTTTTACTAATATCTTTCAGTAATATTTTTGGACAGTTACTCATTTATGGCTCTTGGACCCCATTTGTTGAATAAGAAAAATTAGTCTTGATAGCAAGTCTCATAATCATCTTTCATTAACAAAATTTTACAAGCCAACCCATTTTCGTGATAAATCTCTTTTTCAACTTTTAATTCGATACTTCTATTTGAATTCGGAAAATTAGGTTTATCATTAAGAATGTACAGGGTATCTGTATCGAGCCACATCCTAGAAAAATTACTTTTTGCATCACTATAATAAATAATTTGTACTTTATCATTCTCAATATTATTTGTAATTCCACCCATACATTAACACCACCTGCTGCACCACCAAATGGCTCGTAATAAGTATTAGCAGTATACTTTTCTGTAGGGGATATAACAGGGCCTGGTCCCTTTTGGACGAATTCTCTGTCTATTTCACTAAATGTAAAAAATATGTTTCATATAGATAAATGGACGAAACTAAAGCGATCCCAGATAGCGTTGCCAACAGCATTTTTTTAGGAAAAGGTTTCTTTTTAATGAAGGCAATTATTATGTTAGTACATAAAATTAAAAATAAAATAATAGTTATAAATGCAATTAAGAGACCGAATAAAATTAATATAATAATCCCTCTTCCATAAATACGTCGATACTTTCAAAATAAGCGTTAATTTAATGGGTATTTAATCTTTTTATTTAATTCTTCTGCTTGATTTATAAAGGTATCCATATCAGCGCGTATAGTCATATTTAATCCTAATCCTACGTCACGAAGTGTTTCCCGCAACTCTTCAAAATTCTTTTTATCCTCTTCAGTTAACTCAGCAAAACTATATAATTTATCATTAGGATATTGTTTTAATGTGGAATATAAGTGTTCAAGAATGTAATTGTCACTATTAGAGAGCATTCCTAATTGTTTTCCAGTATTCATACCTAGCCAAATACCATTCAATACATCTCCTAATTCCGTTGTAACCAAATTGGGATTTGACCAATTATCTTGAATCTGATTATCTATTAAACCTTCAAGTTCTACTAAATTATGTTGTACTTCCGTAACGAGAACTTGCTCTTTAACAAAGTTCATCTTTATTATTCCCCAAGCTATTATTGCGATAAGGAAAATGTTCAAACCTAATGAAATTCGAAATAGTACTTTTTTCTTTTTAGTCAATTTTCTTCTTCCCTCCTCAATAAATTTTATCATAAATTATTAAAGTGTTTTGCCCCGCTAGTTCAATAATAAAAAAAGAGCTGCATATGCAACTCAATGTTCTACAAGTAAAGCCCTTGTTAGTATAAGTATAGTTCTTCACATACATAAAAATAGAAAGTAAAAAAGAATCAAACTTAATTTTAATTAATACTTTAGCGTCATTAAGCCCAACTGCATATCCCATCAACTCCCCTCGATTTTCCATTCCCCCTTCACCTGAAGTCCAAAATCTCGAAAGAACTCTTTTGCGAAATCAAATTGAAATTTGAATTACACTTTATATTTGCAAATGAAAAACATTCTGCAACTCATCTGTAATTGACTCAATATTTTTTATTATTTATAAAGACCACCTTATAACAACTCTTTTATTTACATTTCTCCATTTTCCCTTTTCAGCTAACTTGCTTCGTCAACACAAGAAGCGATTGCTTTAATTGAACAATCGCACTCTGTTAGTTGAAGAAGGAAATGAAATCTTACTACAGTATTCGGTAACGTTGTACTAGGAGATCTTTAATAATTTATCTTATAACATCATTTTCAAAATCGTTAAGATAATGCCTATGATAAATCCGCATACAGCTCCATTCACTCGTATCCATTGTAGATCCTTACCAATGTTATTTTCCATCATATTAATAAGTGTTTTGTTATCCAATTTTTCCAGATTTTCTTTCACAAGAACGCCTATTTTTGAATGGTTCTTATCAAGATAATATATAATTTGATTTTGAATCCAATTTTCAATACTTTCCATTTTCTGAGGTGTTTCTAGTATGTTATTTATAAAGCTTCGAATAAATGAAATGATATACCTTTCAATAAATTCTTCATCTTCAGCTAGAACTATCAACTTTTTCTGTAGTTGCTGTAAAATCTCAGTAATTTGATCTATCGAGCTCCAATTGTTTACTTGTGTATCCTTCCAATTATTGATCTCAACCATTAAATCTTCCTTAGCATGTAAGCCTTCTAACTCTTCGCGAACTCGGGAAAGAATCAACTGCCTATATGGGTTATCATCTCTTTGTAAAAGAGTGATTCTTGTAAGAATAAATGGTTGAAGCATATTCCCTAGCTTTTCCTCATTTACTAAATTGCGAAAAGAACTAATAGCCAACTTTAAAAAGCCCTCTGCTTCGATATTATCAAGTAATTGTTTGGCTATTACTCCTATTTTTTGCTTAGTCTCTTCTTTTGACATCCACTTTTCAACTTCAGTCAAGCTATAGTTCAAAGCTTTTTCATCTAATTTTCCGTTTAGTGCTAGGGTAATTGTAGATTGAAGAATTTTTTCTACTTTTAAAGTGTGAAGATATTCCTTTACCTCTTTTTCAATAAATGGAGCTACTTTTTCTAAATTTGCAAGGCTGATAATCTCCTTAAGAATCGAACTAATTTTTCTTTTCAAAGTTACTGCTGACAATTCTTTCTCCGCAATTTGTATGAGTTTATCTGCAAAATGAATTTGTTTGATTTTCTCTATAATGCTTTCTTTAGTCAGCCAATCTTTTTCAAGCATGGATATAAGAGCATTAATCATTCTATCTCGGTTTTTTGGAAGCAATGCGGTATGTGGAATGGGGATACCCATGGGATGGCGAAAAAGAGCTGTAACAGCAAACCAATCTGCCAGTCCACCAACTAGTCCTGCCTCAAATCCACCTTGCAATAATCGACCCGTAATAGTTTCTTGAAAAGGAATCGTTATAAGAAAACCTGCACCCATAACACCTAAAGAAATTTTCGCTAAATAATTTGATGTTTTTCCGTTTTTCATCAATGTAATCAACCTTTTAAATTATTCTTGATACAAATTTGATTGTATTAGATTTTGAATTTTAGAATTTACTTTTGTCGTTTTTTCCTCTTGTTAATAAAAACTGCACTTCCTTATAATATTGTTCACTGAAACTAATATTAAATTCTTTATAAAAATGAAATTTCTTTTTGGTCTATCCCGCTTCGTTAGTTCAATAAAAAAATTTGCATATGCATCTCAATAATTTTTAATCAATATACCCGCTAACCATCCATATCGCATAAAACCGTCCCAGATGCTATTTATTCTTACCAATTAGGCGAACTGTTTTACAAAGCGGATTTAGTGCCGTGGAAATAGCGTGATGTTCAGTTATTTAACTTTCATCATCTGACTAGGCAACATGAAGATTTGATGGGAATTTGTCACAAATTTATAAAGCCCTATTATTCAAAAATGTATCTCTAGCCGAGTTCAAAAAAGCTCCGATTGCAGGCGAAATCCATTTCTCTTCATGCCAAAACATTTGTGTTGCAAATGATGTGGCAGTCCAATCCCACGGCAACGGGACCAGTTCTCCCCTACTTAATTCTGCTGTCACGGCCATTTCAGGCAATATGGCGATGCCCATTCCTATTTTTGCACATTGTTTAATCGCCTCAGCGCTGTTAAATTCTAATTCAGTAATTCCCCCCATGCCCTTCTGCGAAAGACTTCGTTCAAAAAACGTGCGATAGGAACATCCCTTCTCCGTCAACAAAAAGGTCTCACCATTAAAATCTTCAATAACTAACTCTGTACGTGCAGCCAAAGGATGATCAGGCGATGCCAATAAATAAAAGGGCTCATCCAGCATTTTTTCTCCGCAAAATCCTATTTTACCCTTGTCCTCATCCAGCATAAAAATAATATCCGCATCCCCTTCCCGCAAGCTCTGTTTGAGATTCGAATGAGCAAGCGGCCGAAATATAAGCCGAATTCCTGGATAGCGTAAACGAAAGCGACGCAAAACAACTGGAAGCCGATATGCACACAACGTTTCATCCGCACTGATGACCACCGTACCCGTCACCTCGCCAGATTGCTTGACGGCATGCTGCGCTTCTTCAAGTTCACTCAATATGTCTGCTACATAGCCTAGAAAACGTCTCCCCGCATCGGTCAGAATCACTTTTTTACCTAATCTGTCCACTAGCTTGACACCTAGTTCTTCCTCCAAAGCCTTCATCTGCATCGTAACCGTAGAGGGGACATAGTTTTGTACTTCTGCAGCACGGCTAAAGTTGAGTGTAGAAGCAAGCGTATAAAAGGTCTTTAGTTGGCGCAATTCCATATTACATACCACCCCTTAATTCAAAAAAAATGAACGTTCTATTCAAAAACGTTTCTTTGACTTAACAATAGCACCATCGTACAGTTATCACAAGAAAGGCAATCCATCTTTAACTATGAAAAGGAGTTTTTTACATGAGAGATTATGAACTTTACGAACTGGGTGATATTCTGCTGCAATCTGGTGACACGCTGCCAAATGCCATTCTCGCCTACAAAACATACGGAACACTAAATGCAGAAAAAAATAATGTAATTGTTTATCCTACCTGGTTTGCAGGTCTGCATACCGATAATGAATGGTTAATTGGAACTGGCAAGGCACTGGATCCAAAAAAGTATTTCATCATCATACCGAATATGCTAGGCAATGGATTATCCTCTTCACCAAGCAATACGCCACCTCCCTATCATCAAGCGAATTTTCCCCTAATTTCGATTTATGATAACGTGCGACTACAGCATCAATTGGTTACTCAAAAGTTTGGTATTACAAAAATTGCACTCGTTGTTGGCTGGTCACTAGGTGCTGTGCAGACCTTTCAATGGGGAGCAAGTTATCCAGATATGATCGAACGAATCGCCCCATTCGGAGGTACTGCCATGACCCGACCACATGCAAAGGTTGTATTTGAGGGAATGATTGCTGCCCTTCAGGCTGATTCTAACTGGAAGAATGGCTTTTACACACAGCAACCCACAGCAGGATTGGCAGCCATGGGGCGAGTCTATGCAGCTTGGGGCTTCTCGCAGGCTTATTATCTGGAGCAGCTTTACAAGCAAGAAGGCTTCCAAACACTGGAGGAATACCTCGTAGATTACTGGGATCAAGTGTTTTTGACCTTTGATGCCAATGACCTGATTACCATGTTACGTACAGGAATGACGGGCAATATTTGTGCAAATCCAGCATATGACGACGATTTTGAACTTGCTTTAAGTAAGATTACAGCACGGGCATTGGTGATGCCAGGAAGTACAGATCTTTTCTTTCCCCCCCAGGACAACAAATATGAGGTACAACAAATGCCAAATGCCCACTTTCTCCAGATTGAATCGAAGTGGGGGCATTGTGCAGGAATTGGCCAGCATGATCCAGATTCCAAATTTATAGATAAAAACCTAAAAATTTTACTACTTGAATAAAATCTTCGCACATAGATTGGAACTTTGCTTGTACAGCCTGTGTTGATTTAGCAAAATGGGTTGTGAAAAATAACTATCAGATTAAGGAAAACGAACTTGGTAGGGAAATATATTTATCATTATCTATAAGATGAGCGTTCCAATTGTAAATAGATAACTAGAGGAGAAGTGGTTGAGCTGAAAAAAATCTGATCATCTATGTGCTATCACTTGCTGTTTTTCTAATCGGAACTGTTGAATACATTATTACAGAAGTAATTGAAATGACTGCCATAGACTTTGGAGTAACTATTTCTGAAGCTGGGTTATTGGTGACTGTATTTGCTCTCGCAGCTGCCATTGTCGCTCCAATTCTAATCGCCCTTACGATAAATGTGGACCGCAAAAAGTTGCTCATTGCCCTAAGCGTAAATACGTCCTTTATTCAATTTGGCTTTGCGCTGGAATCTGGATTAGGCGGGCTTGTCATCAGTCGTACCTCTATCCTAACTTTGAATTGGGTTGGTTTAGGTGCTGTAAGCATCGCTTTACTTCTTGCCTTCTTGCTTTTTAAAAATGAATAGTGGGATTAAAACTACTATTGATCTCTAAAGAAAATGAAATAGCCCCAATATGACAACACCCTTCCTTTACATTGAAATACCCGGCTAAAAATCGGCATATTCAAATATAGGTAGGGTGTTTTTATACTATCAAAAATTTTAATATTTCAATCCTCTGGCGGTCAACTTTTTACACCACGCATTTCGATGTAAATGCAAGTATGCACTTTTTCAATTAACACTCCCATTTTTGCACGGACAATTATTGCTGCAACGATTGAATCTTAAAGATTTTTTGTGTAATAATATCTTTTACCCGTTAGCGGATAATCATTAAGTACAAATTCTTCTTTATAGCCTAGCTTCACGTAAAAATCAGGTGCTTGAAAACTAAACGTATTGAGGAAGGCGTATTTGCATCCTCTATTAATAGCAATCTTCTCAACTTTCCTCATCAATTCAGTACCAATATGCTGACCTCGCAGTTCTTCACTTACCCATAAATACTCTACTTCTAACCAATTTCCATGTGTCTCACCAATTAAACCTGCAACTCTATTTCCTTCTTCATCCTCTACAAAAAGACCAATATCTTTTACTAACTTATCTTCAATGTTCTCAAGATTGTATTTTAATAACTGTTGAAAAATATGTTCTTTTTCCTCTTTCGTAATCTTTTCAGATTCAATGTATTTCATTTTACCGCCTCCTATTTGTGATTCATTAACTGTTTAAAGAAGAAATTTCCTTTTTAAAATACTTCTGCTGCTTAGCAGCTGTTACAGCCTTCAATGTTAATAATCCTAATATGAAAAAGGCTATTGACCCTATTAACCCTATAGGACGAATAGAAGTTAATTCAGCAGCTAAACCGATTAAAACCGTTAAAGCAATAATGAAACCTGCTTCTAGGACACTAAAGATACTTCCGAATCTTCCCATCATCCCTACAGGAACATGATTCTGGTAGAACGTCAAATATCCTGTATTGGCAAACGTTACAGCAAATCCAATTAAAAATACACCAGGTGCTGCACTAAAAAAGCCGCTCGAACTATAAAGTACGACATAACCTATTGATGTAAAAACGGTACCAATACCAATTAAAAGATTAACTGCCAGTTGTTTCGAAAACACTGAATTAATAATTGATCCTATTATTATGCCAGCTCCAAAAATACTTAATAAAAACCCATAATTGGTGTCTGATATTGAAAGTACACCTTTAGCAAATGCTGCCTCGAGAGAATCTATTGCAGTCATGAATATCGTAGTACCACTAAATAATAAATATATCTTTGTAATATAGGTATCGCCCTTACTGAAATTAAAAACAACCCGAAAATCATTTTTTATTAAGGTCCATGTAAATCTTTGCACTTCTGTCTCTTTGAGTCTTGTATCAACATTAGGTAGCATCATAATAATGAATGCTGAAAAAAATAAAGCCGCTGCATTGACATGGATGGCGGTATAAGGAGTACCCATCCAAAATAAAACCCCTGCAATGGCAGGTCCTATTAGTGAACCACAAGAGTTGATAAAACTCCGTAGAGCATTAAAGCGTTGCCGATCGTTTTCTGGTATTAGTTTCGTCATATAAACCATAGAAGTAGGCTGAAAAATAGCACTGCCCATATTAATGATAAATGCTAGTACATAAACATTAATAAGTGAAGGTAAAAAAGGTATTAATGCAATACATATTGCTCGGAAAATATCTAAACTCATCATAAGTAGCCGTGTATTTATCCGATCAATTAAACTACCTGCCCAAGCATTCGAGCATATCGTTGCAATAGGACCTAGTATATATAAAATAGCAATTGCAAGTGGGGAACCTGTTTCATTCAATATTATTAAATTTAGTGCGATTAGGTAAACCCATGCACCGACATTAGAAACGCCTATTCCCCCTAATAGTATTAAAGGATACTTCCATCTGGACATCTTCACCACTCCAATTTTATTTTTAGTAAAACAAAATAAAAAAACTCACCCCCAAGATAATTATCTTGGGGGCGAGTCATATCGCGGTGCCACCCCAGTTCATTTCTACATCGCTGTAGAAGCCTTATCGAGTACGGCCTTCGTGAATAAATCACCTGCGATACTCTATCTCGTTAACGTGAGAATACGTTGCATCATCATTGTTCCTTCAAACAAATCCAATACACAGCTCCGAGGCTTGTTTCAACACATTTCCTATCCCTCTTTTTCAGCTATCAGAGGTCTCTGTAGATAGTACGTGCGTTTACTCTTCTTTTCTTAGCTTTTTATATGTAATTTTGTAAATTTTATACTATTTTAAATTGAATTTCAATACAAAAATGAATATAAATTGTTTACTTCATGCATAACATACTTATTTTTATTGAACTAATATGCTTCTTCCGCGTTAAATCAATAAGAAACTATCCCATATTTTATCATACTGTCGTTGAATTTTTCTTTCGATAATCTGGTCTTTAATTTCTGCTATTAATTCATCAACAAAGGCTAGCCTCAATATCTTGTTGCTAGAAACTCGATAAGATGTTGATATCGTTTTCCCTCAACATTTTCTGTAATCATTATCAATTTTAAATCCCCCTCATTTTTTGATTGGCTACCACAATAATCTTCTTTACTATCAATACCCAAATTATAGCATTAATACAAATATAAAAAGAAAACAGCTTGGTAGTAAAACATACCAAGTTGCTTTCTTTCTTTTAAACGTTTCAATTTTATTTGCAATGCATAACTCATGTTTAGAACAATAGCCTCTTTTTTCTGATCATTATCCTACTGTTACTTTATTAAACTACCCCGAATGTTTAATACCCTAGCTAGCCAAATAAGAATAGAAACCTGAACATAACGATACACCTTCGTCGGAATTTGGTGGATTAAATATTTCGTTCCTCACACTCGAAAGGTTCTTCGCATGAGAAAACTTCATGGAAAAATCCCTTATATGGGATATCTTCTTCGAGGCATTTTATGCTATATGACAACTCTTCATCGCACTCCAGCTCTTCACCGCTGTTTCGCATGACCTCGAATGCATCTATAATATTTTCCATGACAGTAATTTGGATAAATAAGGGCAGATTATTCAACATCGAATCTTCGATGTTGGTCTCAGATGTGTATCCCTCGAGTACTGTTTTAAAATAATCATCCATAAAGTCTTTTCGTTTATCGGCATCTGGTTCGAATTGTATCCAACCCAATCCTAGCATCCAGGCATTCGCCAAGTCATACATATACCAACAGAAACAAGAGTTATCAAAATCGAATACAGTGATTTGTCCGGTATCAAAGTCAATCATATAATTACCATCATTGTAATCAAAATGTACCATACCGAAGGACTCAGAATTCTTGTCCAATCCTTCTAATGTTTTAAGAAGCTCTACCATCTTCTCCTTAAGCAGTGGTAACGTATCCGGTATCAGATTATCGATATATTCGGCATTGTATTTATCAAAGAAACTATATCGGCGATGAACAGGAGCATAGCCTTTCGACAATTGGTGCAGCTTCCCGAGAACTTTACCGCAGTTATAATAGTATTCCGTAATAGGAACTCCTTCGCGATACTGATAATGATTTTCTACAAGCATTTTTCCCTTAGCCTTTTCGAACAGGCAGACAAAAAAGGTGTGATTATTATGAGTGATCTCTTCCAGTAGATTCCCCTTCCGAGAGCTGATCACATTCGAGACACTACCGCCATGCTCAAATAAATATTGGATATATTCAACTTCTCCCAGCAGATCCTCTCGGCTTCTGTCATTTAAAAAGGCGATTCTGAGTATTTTTGCACTAGCGCCCTCTTTCTCACAGTTATAAACGACATTCCGCCCTCCGTCATGAGCATTAATTAAACTTGTTTCATAGCCTTCCAACTCGTACAACTCTGAAACTAGTGGACTTAAATAAGCTTCGTATATTTTAGCAACTTCATTATAGGTCATATATCTTCTCCCTTAGCTCTATAGTAGTTAAAAACTCTGTTAGTAATGATTTGAAGGATCTGCAACCTTCGTGCATAAGTTCTAAATAAATTAAATTCTGATTATAAAATTTTATAAGCTTATTTTTATATATTCCAACATACCCCTTTTTTCTATTGAATTAATTGACTAACTGAACTTTACTTACATTTCTCTACAATCCATCCTTAACATTAACATAAATAACTATTTTTAGAAAAAATTGTTTTTGAACAATCTCGCCCGATTGTGGGAGATTATATGCATTTTCTTTGTTTAACTAGGGCCCTCTTGTTAAATTATCTTGCCCTATTAGCTAAAGTACATTGTTTCACAAACCCAATTCAAGATTAACACAAAATACCATTTTAAATTTAGAAGTGTTATTAAATTTAATGGCCTTTTAATGAAAACGAGCGCTGTTAAAAACACCCCTTTAGACCAATTACCTAAAGGGGTGTTTCATTGTGACTTTTTACAAATGTCGCAACTATATTTTATTTTGAACATCAAGAAATGCACCCTATAATTTAGTTACAGTAAAATATCTAAGTCTATTACAACAAATCAGAGGATAACATTCCAAAAACAATACTATCTGTCCATTCATTTTTATTCCAAAAATCTTGTATGAAATGGGCTTCCTTTCTCATGCCTATACGTTCACATAATTTTTGTGAAGCTGTATTCCTTGCATCAAGATTAGCTTGTATGCGATGTACATTAAACTCACTAAATAATTTAATTACCAAATTACTTACTGCTTCAGTAGCCAAACCTTTCCCAGCTACTTCATTTGAAAAACTATAACCAATCTCAACCGTATCTTTCATATCTGTATACCATACGGATAGATCACCAACTACTTTAGTCTTGTATATAACTGCCAAACTTAAACTTGATTCTTTAGTGAGTGCATTATTTGCTAGCTTCTTATTAAATCTTGTCTGCATATCTTCATGAGTCCACTTATTATGTAATAGGAACTTACATGTATCATCATTATTATAAATAGTAAATACATCCTGTAAATCCGTACTCTTAAATGGTCTAATTATTAATCTTTCTGTAGTAATTTCCAAGTTAGCTCTCCTCCCTTGCATTCATTCAACAATACCTTTTTTCCATAGTATTTAGATAGCCTTCTTCGATTTTACTTAGAATACAAATAATAGTAAAATAAAATCCTTCTTCCACTCAACTGCTCCGTTCGTTTAAGGACTTTTCTTCATAATCATATTCTATCTGTATGTACAAACCAAAAAAATAGCCCCCTTATCAAATAAATAAGAGCAAAATATAATTTCTAATCTATCACTTATCTTCAACTGGCTTTAGTGAATTCATTGGAATCCAAACACTGCCATCGTGCCTTCCTTCTAACTTATCGACTACATATATATAACCATTAATTTCATTATCCCACGAATAAACAATGCTTCCCTTTCTCATAATTCTTTCAGTTTTAGATTCTTTTAATGGAACGCCTTTCCCCTCTTCATCTCTTGTTAGTTCATAACGTACACCTCTTTCTCTCAATATTGTCTCAGCGATTTTAAGGTCTGTACCAGGATACTCGTAACAAAATTCCTCACTACCATCACCACTTTCGCAATACTTTAGTAGTTGTCCATTATTTGTATCCTTGAAATAAATACCCCATGGACCTTCTAGTTTGAAGTGAGATCCGTAATATTTGCTATCATTAATACCATCTCGAGTAATAACAATATAAGTTGGTTTGTTATAAAAAGATGAACGAATTTCAATTGGTACTTCTTTGAAAACTACTAAATCCGTTGCTTGTACGCGGTATTGCCCCATTTGATAGAATATTTTTTTATCATATTTTTCAATATCATACGTTCTAAAGAAGTGATTTCGCTTAACTACTAAAGATTCAAACGTACCATCTGAATTTTTCTTATATACCTTAATGTCTTTTTTAAAGGTCATTTTCCCTGTTTGCCCTTTTACAACTTCTGCTCCATCATACATCACTTTCGCTTCTGATTTTGTTGGATTTACTACTGCAAATACAAATGCTACTAATAATACAATAAATAATTTTTTCATTATTCTCCTCCTACTTAGTTTTAAAAACATAATTTCTTAATATTATATACCAGTAACTTAATATTCTATCAACGAATGTTAAAAACCCTACAAAAGTATAGTGTTCTCCCATCTACCATTCTACTCAGTTTTCTAAATTATCTAGTCTTCTACTTATTGATAGTGGTAGGCAATCCCTTTCCTCTAACCAATTATAGAAAGGCACAGGGCGTTCTAGAAGCGGTCGGTCCTTCACAACTATGAGACAGTTCGTTCAAAAAAACGGAAGTACTGGGTGTGAGCAGCAAGCATATACTTCTTTGGCTCCAGCAGCACGTAAAGCGTCAGCCGACTAACTGTTTTAACTCACATCACAAGGCTAATAATGTCTATGTTACAAAAGGAAAGGTGATTGCATGAAATATGAATTTTCAACAACTGAAGACCTTCTCGAATTTTTAAATATCGAATTACTGTCGGCAGCCGAAGCAGCAGAGGTATTGGAAATATCGAAAGGTAGACTTGGACAATTAGTAAAAGACGGAAAGTTAATAGCAGCTAAAAAACAACCTAAAATGTTTTTAAAAAGTATACTGCTTGAGAAAAAAGATGAACTTGAATCGCTTCGTAAAAAATATAGACCTTATGATGAATAAACAAAAACCAGCTACTCACCTAATAATGAGCGCCTGGTTATTAGTTTATTGAATCAGGAGTCTAACATAAAGGACATAACATATTTTATATGACTATTATGTTATGTCCTTTAAATACTACTAATCGGTAGTTAAGTGAATAAGAAGAGACACCTATGCATCAATCGCGCCCGATTAATCGAAGATCGTTTTTCATATTGAACTAACGCATCTGTTCGTTAAGTGTAACTCTTCACAATTACTTGATATTATATAGGTGAATAGAAAGATAAATTAAAATTGGTTTAATAGTTGTATAAATAGCTTATTTATTTTATTCCCTTATTACTTTTCAAAAAGGAGGGTTTATGAAAAAGATTATTCTTTTTGTATTAACGATATTTATATTATTCTCAGGATTCGCAACACAAAGTTATGCGTTGTCAGATTCGAAATCTGCGGCAATTCAAGCGTTGCTAGATGATGCCCGTCATTTATCAGGTGTGCCGGGAATGTCAATCTCAATACTTGCTGATAATGAAGTGCTCTACTTTTCTTCAGGGTATGCAGACCGTGAAAAGGGGTTGTCTGCAAGTGAAAATACACTCTATGAGTTAGCTTCGGTCAGTAAAGCTTTTACCGGTTTGGGTATTATGCTGTTGGAAGAGCAAGGGTTGCTCTCAATGACTGACCCTGTCCAAAAATATTTACCTTGGTTTACGTTAAAGTATCAAGGCAGACTTGTTGATATGCAAAGTCTTACATTAAATAACTTTCTTCATCATACCAGTGGTCTAACAAATATTAGACATACTCAAAATATTCCACAAGGTAATACACCGGATATGTTGCAAAAGACTGTGGAAATGCTCGTAGATGCTGAATTGGAGTTCCCTCCCGGTGAACAGTATAACTACGGAACCGTTAATTATGACGTATTGGGTTTGGTTATTGAGATTGTGTCACGACAAAGCTATGAAGAATTTATGAAAGAACAGGTATTTCAGCCGTTAGGTCTTCACCAGACGTATGTTTATAAAGAAGATGCTCAAGCCACTGGACAGTTGGCACAGGGCTACCGCTCTTCCTTTTTTATGACAACTCCATTTAAAGCTCCGGATTATGCTGGGAATAAACCCGCAGGCTACATCATTTCTAATACAAAAGATATGGCGCGTTGGATGGGCATACAAATGGGTATCGTGCAGAACATACCCGAAATATTTCAAACGGTTATCGAAAAATCACATAGGGGTGATATGTCAGTTTCGTCTGTCAACGATATGTATTATGCGGCAGGCTGGTCGGTAAACGCCGACCAAACGATTATAGAACACACTGGGGGCAACCCAAATTTCAGAACCGAAGTAGTCATACTGCCAAATGAACGAACAGCCATTTGCTTGCTGAGTAACGGTGCAAATACCAATATAAATCTGGTACTAAAAGTTAAAGATATATTAGACGGTAATCTAACTCAGTCATATGAAATAAGCGGCACACAGCTTTTGGATATTATTTTGTCGTCTATCACAATTATTTTTTGCCTATTGACCGTTTTGCTATTTCTCTTAGGATTACGCAGAAGGAAAACGAATGAGCGAAATCCAATGACAAAAAAGAGAACAATCGTAACAGTTATTTTCCTGATCGCTACGATCACCCTGGGTATACTGTGCTTTGCTTTCGATTGGTCAACGATACTTATTTGGCAAACATATAGTGTTTTTACAGCTTTGATTTCGTCAGCATTATTAACAGCAAGCATTACATGGTTTGTATACACACACCGATAAAATATCTCGCTCCCGTGATAAGCATAATGTTAAGTAATTAAATTTCAATTTATCGGTATGCTTAATTTGAAAAACATAAGACTCTTCGGTGTCTTTTTTACTATCATCAAATATTTTCCCAGCAAACCTAATTACTATTGTTTCCGCTAACCTGCTCCGTTCGTGGAATAAGAATTTCTAAACAACTATATTTTTTAAAAATGACTTTATTGTAAATTAAACAACTATATTATTTTGCACAAGCGTTGTTAGGTAACATTTCTTAAAAGATAGTTATTCCACAATCTGGTGCTTTAATGAAAACAAGTGCTGATCCTTATTACAGAATCGCGTCCTATTCTTGAATAAGGTACAATCCCAAAATAGAATTGTGCCCAATTATAGAATAACAACTTACAATGTTTTCGAGTTGTTCATTAGTGTTCCATTCGTTGTTAATGCCACTCTAACATAATTAAAAACTAAAAAGATGTTTTATTTATTCAATTTAGTGGAATAGATTGAATGTGAACATATATAGGAGGGATAAATAATGACAGTCAAATTGACAGTAGAAAACGTAGTACAGGCAAAACAAGAAGTGGAGAAATTAGAGGCGCAAGGATATCTTCGAGATAATATTTACATCTTTGCGCACTATGAAGAACGTGAAGATGATATTAACGAAGCACTCGGGACAGAAGAAGCTGGTATTAGCGAGCAAGGGTTCCTGACTTCTATGAAGAACCTAGTGAATTCCCGTGGAGATGAACTCCGCAATAAGTTAGCTTCTGTCGGATTAAGTGAATCGGAAGCTGCTCAATTCGAAAAGGAACTGGATACAGGTAAATTGGTCATAGTTGCCAATAAGTAAAAACAAACCCGGGAATACAATCCCGGGTTTGTTTTTCATTTTACAAGTCCTCCTCGTATTCCTTGGACTCTGTATTCCATATAGCCTTTCAACCAAGTCAGTATAAAACCCATCCTTCTTTATTGACAATGATCTGCTCGAGGAAATTTTCATCTTCTTCATTAAAGAGTGTTCTCCAACAATATGGCTCTTTAACAAAAACGAGCGCTGATTCTTATTAAAGAATGGCGCCCGATTGTTGAACAACGAATATAAAGCCTTTTTACCACATAGCCGCGATATTTACCTTTGATACGGTTCACCGAGATGTGGCTAAGTGAGGTTTTTTACTTT
Source organism: Lysinibacillus sp. NPDC097868 (assembly GCF_044761135.1). Taxonomy (NCBI): domain Bacteria; kingdom Bacillati; phylum Bacillota; class Bacilli; order Caryophanales; family Bacillaceae; genus Lysinibacillus; species Lysinibacillus sp. NPDC097868. The sequence goes on from NZ_JBIWBS010000001.1 coordinate 2,565,070, forward strand.
AAATCTATTATTGTGCACTTGCGAATTTCAGATAGCCACAACTTCACTTTGACTCAACAAAACGAATACTATTGTGGTAGCTATCTACTACAAGAAGGGTTCCTTCAGGTAATACTAAAATGTCCGTTGGGTAGTATAGTGGACTTTCACTACCGCTAGTTCCGCCGACAACGGTTGTTACTTTGCCATTCGACAAGTAGCGAATGGCATGATTTAAAGAATCTGTAATTAAAAGTCCACCGTCATTTGTAATCGCTAAACCTTTTGGAAAATTAAATTGAGCGGATAACGCTAAGCCATTTTTGTAATCACCATCAGCATACAAATTAGTAGATTTAGAAATTGTGCTACTTTTAGTAACGTTCCCAGCAACAGTTGAAACTGTATTAGAAGCAAAATCAATATACCGAATAAGCTGATTCCCACTATCGCTTACATACAAGTTCCCTTTTTTGTCTATCACAAGGGCAGAAGGTTCATTAAATTTTGCGTCCACTAGTTTTCCATCTGCAAAATCTCCAGCTAACTCTATTTCCCCTTCTTCTATTTGTGCTACTCTATCGGAATAAGCATTTAACGTGCTAACTTTTCCATTTGTATCAATCTTTCGGATAACGTGGTTTAATGTATCCGCCACATACAACGTTCCATCCTTTGCAACTGCAACATCTTGAGGATTATTAAACCTCGCTTGCTTGCCATCTTGATTGCCGATAAAACCATCCCCTGCAACTGTTGCCACGTTACCATCTTTCGTAATCTTACGAATAACATTGTTGTTGGCATCAGCAATGAAAATCGTATCATTTTTATCTACTGCCATTCCCATAGGATTGTTAAATACCGACATTTCTTTCTTGTCATCGTGCCAGCCACCTAGAGGGTTACCATGCGTATCGGTATCAAATGTTATGCCCGCATAAGTAGAGACGACGTTACTTTTGATCATTCGTATTGTTTGATTGTTACTATCTGCAACTAAAAAAGAACCGTCTGATAGTGAAACAATACTATTTGGCTTACGAAATGAAGTAGCTTCTGCTTTGCCATTTGCACTACTATATTCTCCATTACCTGCAAAATTAGAGACAGAAACGCCATCCTTCAAATAAGCTGGCAAAACTAATTCATCCTGCCTCGAACTACTTGCAAATACAGTAATTGATGAGAATAGTAAAACCGCCGTTATTGCGGGGGAAACAAATAATTTCATACACTTATTCTTCACTAGACATCCCTTTCTTTCATCATGGAGTAGGAACTAAATCTTCTATAGGATTCTCTGTTTGAAAGTTGATCGTTTTATTGGCTAGAACATTCGAACTTTCATCTAATGCTAAAATTTCTAGTATATAAGACTTTCCTGACTGTAACTCATCGTCAGTAAAATTATAGACATCCATTATTTCATCGTACGTTTTTACTAATTCTCCGTTCAAGTAAACTTCATATATAGTAGCATTAATATAATGAGCCCAGTGTACTTTTATATAATTAGTACCAACACTTAATTCCTCTATAACTAGTTCTGAAACGATAGGTATTTCAACTAGTCGCTCAACAGCATTTCTAATCGCTTCTGTTTTTTCTACTTTTTCACTATCATTTGTTTCATTCATAGCTAGTGCATCTACCAATATACCCCAAGTATCTGGAGTATAGCCTGTTGAATTTGGTGGGATGCTAGACTTGGCAATCATTAGCTTATGGTCAATAACCGTTATTAATCCAGCTATAGCTAATTTAATTGCTTCTGTTTTCTCTATTTTTTCACTGTTACTTGTCTCTCTCAGTCCTAATGCAAATACTATTCGGCTCCAACTTTCCTCGGTATAACGCTCCGAAGATATGGGAACTGTTGTTTTTGCTTTTGCAAGATTACTATCTATATCTGATGGGAATGGACCAGGATTTTCACTTGGTTGTGATGGTAATGTAGGAACAGGAGCAGGAGCTTCTGCTTCTGATTTAGAATCTGCTGCCGCTTCTTCTTGTTTCTTCTTTTTTAATTCCAATGCTTTTAAACTTTCTTCTAATGCCTTTCTTTTTTCTTCATCCAGCTTTAGTTGTAGATTTTCTAGTGCTTTTTTTCGTGCAGCTTCTTCCACTGCTTTCTTCTGCTCTTCTTGCTTCCTAAGCTGTTCTTGTAGCTTATTTAAAATATCTTGGTTCTGTTGCTTTAATTGTTCTTGCTTTTGTTTTTCTTCCTCTTGTTTCTTCTTTCTTTCCTCTTCAAGCTTTTGAAGGAGTGCCATTTTTTCTTTTTCTTCATCCGTTAACTGTAGTGGTAGTGTTTTATCCAAATCGAGGTCAAAGTTTATATTGTATTGTTCCTTTAGTTTTTTTATTAATTTTTCAATTTCCTGTTGGCTTATTTTTTTCTGTTGAATAGCTTCATTTACAATATTACCGACAAGGTTTTGTAAGTTTTGGTTAAGTCGATTTATTTCTTCTTTATTTAATTGTTGCCCCTGTTGAAGTTCTGCTATATATTGTTCATTCTCTTTATCTATGGCCGCTTTACTCCGAAGTATTGCTTCTATTAAAGTCGGGTCCATATTTCTTATAAGACTATCTAAATCAACGATATTCACATCTCCGCTATTATCTAATAATTGTTGACCTGGGAACACAAAAATACTATCTCCACTTGCCTGATAATTTGGGCTAACATTAACAATTCCTGATCCTACAAAAAATGAAGAATTACCTGTATTTGGATCAACGCCTACAAAAAAGTTTGTCCCTTTCACATTCATTGTAGAAGAGGGCGTTCCTATTTCAAATTTATCTTTTGAATGCTTTAAAGGCGTTACTTTTGCCCATATGGAACCGTTCCACATTGTTAGCTTAGTGCGTTTATTTTCTTTAGCTTCATCTAAATTAACTATAGAAAATTCCGTATTTTCACTAACAGTAATTTCATCATTCGTATCTGGAATAATTAATCTCAAACTAGCATATGGCTTTGTTGAAATTCGATCTCCTTGTTGTAATGTCATGCCCTCATATGCCCGTATTAACTTAACACCAGCACTTTTTTGAATCATAACAGTTCCGCGGACTTCCTCAATTTTAATACTTCTATTGGATGCCGCTTCCGCATCAATAACGCAATATTTAGATAAAATAACACACAACATGACGATAGGAATAAATAGAATAAATAGTTTTTTACTATACGATTTTATTTGCATACTTTCCTCCTTAGAAATAATATTTACTAAATAAAATAGTTTCCTATTAATTTTAACTAATTTCGCCTAACTACAATACTAACAAATGTTAATGTTTGTTAAATAATTTTGATTAACATAAATGCATTTATATTGAAGTTTTTTATTTAGCTAAATTAAATAGCCCTACTAAAGACAAATTTCTATACTCATTCAATGCCCTAAATCCCTCTTGTAGATTTACGAAGTATGCTGTAACTTCTGATGCTGAAGAAAACTTTACAATGGAATCTAAAAAAAGTCTTAGTTAAAATGATGATCGTATGCCACTCAAGATGCGTTTCCGAAACTTATGTAATTTCAATGGGCTTAAAAGAACCACCTAGAACATTAACGTTCTAGGTGGTCATATTAACGAATCCATTTATGTTCCGGTACGTGCAGTTTTATATATAGTAGAAACCCACTCGTTTAGAACAAATACTGATTAAAACAATTGGGTTTCGTTTTGTTTGACAGCTAAGTGAATAAGAAGAGACACCTATGCAACAATTGCGCCCGATTGTTGCATATCACAGTAGTCTATTGAATAGTATCGATGTACTGTGCAGTAGTGATTAACAAAACAAGAATCAGAATTCATTGAAGTGTTGACTACGTTCTTACAAACCAAATGGCTGGTGAGGACAGGATGAATGTCTTTCGAGTAGTTCGTTCTTGGGATTATATCCATGGTATTTTGGCGATGTCGGTAGATGGGAGCATGTCAACGATTTTTATCGTTCTTTTATCTAAAATGACTTGTATCTATATCATCGACCGCATTTAATAGTCCTAGGATTTCTTTATAGTAAGATAAACGAGCTTGGCTTCAGATACCCCCCCGATAATTCAAAAGGATGATTCGCTTTGATTAATCATCCTCTTGGAAAACTGGAATTTTAACTGTAACTGCCCCGTCACCATTCTCATCATTCGATAAGATTAGTTCGCCATCATATTTTGTAATAATGGTGTTCGCAATAAATAAGCCTAATCCGTGATGCCCCGTTTTTGTTCTACTTTCATTTTCCATAAAAAATTGCTCTTTTCCATACCTCAACGTCTTTTTAGAAAAGCCATTGCCCTGATCTACTATTTTGATACTTAGTTCATAATTATCCGCAACACCATATATAGTAATTGTTGAAGCCTCTGGTGAAAAGTCAAATGCATTTTTAACAATATTCATTAATGCACGTTCGAATTCACTTTCAAAACCTTTTAGATAAAGATTGCCTTCAACATTTATTTGCCATAATACTTTAATCTTTTTTGTTTTACTTAAAGCCTCGCTTTGCCTTTTCAAAGAGCTTAGCACTTGTATAACCTTGATATTTTCATTCGGATATTCTTTATCAATTTCCTTTTTTGTAAAGGTCAATAATTTTTGAATATATTCATCCATTTGTTCACTGCTTTCCTCTATATAATTGCAGTAGTTTTTTTGTTCATTCGTTAATTCGGTTTCCTTAAGTAAATTCAGCATTGCCTTTGACTATCGTGAGGGGAGTTTTTATATCATGGGCCAAAGCTGAAACCTGTTCCCTTTTTTGCTTCTCTAATAACCATTGTTCCTCTAATGCAATCTTTAAAGAGTTTCTCATCTTATCAATCCCATTAAGGTAACCCCCTAATTTCATCATGTATTTAATCAATAATTAAAGTATAAAAGGTAATTATAAGGAATTTATAAGGTTTATTAACAAAAAAAAAAAGTAGCTTATTGGTTGAACGGCTACTCTTTTTCTATATCAATTTCAACACCCGATTTAAGTTCAACGGGCAATAAATCGTCTCTTTAACTGCGCGATACTAAATCTATATTCCTTACCACTTAAACCGTCACTCACCGGATTTCGCTTCATACATATACAGCTCATCCCCGTCCAAAAACAACAACCTACTCCCACGGTTATTGACTAATTGCGGTTCGATATGCTTACCATCCGGCTTCATCAGCTCGATTTTACGGACAGTCTTATATTCATTTCCTTCACGTTGTAACTCAAAGAGTGTACGTTCTCCGCTGCCTCGGTGTGCAACGATCGTCTCCCCATTCACCGCAAACGCCCGAAAATAAATATCTTCAGGTGAATAATACGATGTGAAACCCTCTTTCCGTACGCCAATCTTCGAATCTAGGCTAAAGAAAAACCAAATTCCTCCATCAGCTGCACCATTCAGCGCCAAACACTCAAAAATAAAATATTCCTTATCCTCTTCAAGCGAATCCAATTTAGCACCCGAGGCGTCCCAGCCAACTAGCCCGCTACGGCCAACAGGATCCTTCCAGCCGTAATTGCCGAAAACGCCTTCATCAAAGTACCCTGTCCAAATCTCTTGATTCTTTGTTACGTACACATGCCCTATACCATCCCCTAAACAAAATGATCGGATGAAACGCCCATTCTCATCATAGACACGTGCGTTTTCTTCAATGTTTTGCGCATCATGGTAATACGACCGTGCGCATACAAGTAGAAATTGCCCGTCATCAATCGGCTGTATGTAATGATAATTCCATGTCTCTTTCGGCAAATCTACTACTTTCTTTTGTCCATCTTTTAGATGAATGACTTGATATCTATACCTTTTTTCCGTAACGGTTGCAGGGAAACAACCATCGATTAGTGGGATTCGTTCTTCCATCAGTAGGACAAATACATCGTTTTCATATCCAAGTGCAATCGAAAGAGGCGTCATTTGTTTCAACTCTTCGTTCAGATTAGCTATTGGATCCAAGGGTATTTTTAATATTGATTTCATTTTTTTCAGCAACCTTTCCTCTATAAAGAATTACTGCACTGAATATCCTTTTCTTTCCTCGATAGTTTGCATACGCGAAAAGACTTGAAGTAATAATGATTTTATTTCTTTTTCATACAATTGATTAAACGTATTTTTATTCCATAAACAATTAAATAATGCGCCAAGAAAATGTTACCACTTTTAAAATGCACTGAAAGCGGCGTTACATAATAGACTATTATTCCACAATATGGCCCTTTAATAGAAAAAGACGCACTTCTTATTTAAGAAATGCGCCTGATTGTGGAAGATTATAACCATAATTCTTGTTAAACTAAAGCAGCCCGTTAGTTGAAGAACTAATTTTACGCATAACTCCCTTATAATTGTTGTATGGTACTATATTATTCCGCATGTTCTTTCATTAATTTATCAAGTGCTTTACCATAAGCATCTTTGTTCTCCTTACTTAACTCATAAAGTGCATTTTTCCAATTATCTCCATCTACACCTGATAAATGTGGAGTACTTTTTAGTACAGCTTCTTGCATATTCGGCTTATCCTCTTTACTAGCGTCTTTAATAAGCTTTATTGCTTTTCTTGCATCTGTTACCCCTACTTGTATGTCTTTGTGAATGTCTTTGTATTTATCAGGAACTTTTACATACTCCATATTGTCTAAAATCTTATCCATCTTGTTTGCTGTTTTTAAAATATCTTTTTCTTTTTCTTTGTCTTCCATAGCTTTCATCGAGTTTACTATGAATAAATCCTTCATGTATTGAAACTCTACTAATTGTTCACAAATATAATAGGGATACTGTTTCTCTGATATTACTGTTTTAATTGTTGATTTGCTTAACTGCTCAGTCTTAGGAGTAGACTCTTTATTTTCTACCGCACAACCTACTAATAATAGAATAGGTATTGCTAATGATACGAGTTTCGTTGCTTTCATTATATATCCTCCTTTTAGAAAGTATTGTAATTCTACATGAGTGTCTTGATTGAATGAAAGTTTTTTAAAAGTATTTACTGTATAAATCTTGTCTTAGCTTTCCGCTTAGTTGAGCGTATATCTTTGTAGTCTCACTCTTTTCATGACCCAGTATATTTTGAATGAAATCACCTACACTCTAATTCAAATTGAATAATTTCAAAATGATTTCATCACTTCCTGGAGAAAACATAAATATTGAGAACGAAATACATAATAATCCAATAAGTACTGAGCTTAATCTTTTTTTCCGAAGTAGCCCCTTAATCACTAAAAATAATCCTACAAATAATATCAAGAAATACCAAAACCCCATATTTTCCCTCACTTTATAACTTAATATTACGACGTTACCATTCACCACAAAGTTCTTCCTCATTTTAAAATAATTACTCTTTTAGTTAAAAAAAGTATCCAATCATCCTTTAGTAAACCTTCAAAAAATTGTTATTCCGCAATCTGGCCCTTTAACGAAAACGAGCGCTAATCCTTGTTACAGAATCGCGCCCGATTGTGGAAGATAAAATTATTCAATAAGAGAAATAAAAGAAAAAGATGGGATTCTGTGAAATCCCATCTTGAAATAAAGCACCCCATTAATTGAAGAATGCCCTAATGATTTTCATTTTAATTTAATTATTAAATTGAGTTAGCTATTAGAACTAATATTTCAGGTGTTACTTCGTTGGCTACTTTATTATAAATTCCAAGCATATATTGCAAATTATTTTTTTCAAATACAAAAAAGTTAAATAGTTGATGTTCAAAATATATGGCTTTTGCACCATCTTGAAGTGTATACTCTTTACTATTTAAGTTCAGTTTATCTTTGAAGTCCAATTTGTTTTCTATAGTACGAATATCAATTTTATAAATATTATTACTTATATCTTTGTTAACAAACCTAATTTCCAGAGAATCATTCAAATTATAGTTCTTATCTTCAAAAAATCTTCCATATTGATGTGTGAAAGAAATAGAAGGTAAAGTTTCAGGTAGCTTTACATTTGATTTAAAATGATTTTCAAATTCCTTAATAGCAACTTCTACAGATTTATATCCAGCTTCAGTATACCTTTCCTCAAAAGATGGAGAGGTGTCATCCGAAATTGCATTTACTATTCCAAAATCCCATACACAAATTAATAGACTAAATAAAACCATTAGAAGAGGAATACGTTTATCCATTTCATCACCCTAATTCTTATTTAGGTGTAGTATGTCCGCGTTAGTTTAAGTACATTTATTCACAATGGATTATTTTTTATATACAGGATTCCTGTCAATAAAATCACCTATTTCTCCCTTCAAAGTATAAACCTGAGTGAAGTAAAGATGACCTACCAAAATACCTTTAGACTTCCATTTCTCCATTTCATTATAATGAAAAGTTACAAAATACTCATACAATCTTTCCCTTCCAATTCCTTGTTTTTCAGCCATATCTGCAATAGAAAGACCTTTTTTCCAATATACTTCATACTCTTTAGCAGTTAACCCTAATAGTTTGTAAATTTCATCATATTTATATTGAAATTGGTAAACTACTTCACCTTCATTTGTAGCTATTTCATCTAAATGTTCTGCTTGAGCAAATTGAGGGGAATTTAGAAATATAGAAATTAAAAACAAGGATAAAACTGTTTTTAAAAGGAGCTTCAAAATAAACACCTCCCTTCATTTTTTTACTTTGTTTTATTATGTGGGCATTTCAAAATTTTATGCAGTTCACCAAACAAGGAAATAGTTAGGATGATTAAAAAAATCTTCCCCGTTGACTTTAGTACACTGTTTCACAAACTCACATCAAGATTAACATAAAATACCTTTTTATTTCAGAAGTTTTATTCAATTAAATGTCCCTTTAATGCAAAAGAACGCTGATCCTTATTACAGAATCGCGCCCGATTGTTGAAAATCGTAAATTGTTATTCGGTTAGAGACCCTACACTTATGTTTAATAAGAAAAGCAATTATTTAAGATTGGATGCTAATCAAAGTCTCTGCTTGTTTAATGCTTTTCTTTAAGTAAATTGGTGAATTTAGGTGGCTTAATATTTCCTCAGTAGTTAACCATAATACCTTTTCTACTTCTTCAATACTTTTAGGAAATGCTTCTCCTGATTCATATTCACAAAGAAAAACAATATCCACTACATTTTCACCTTTATCTGTTACGAACGATGTACTAAGTACATAATTTAGCCTATCTTTTACTTTCACTCCTATTTCTTCTAAAATTTCTCGTTTCAATGTTCTCTCTAATATGTCCGACGAATTTCCTTCTTTCTCTACCTTACCTCCAACTAGAGAAAGTAGACCACCAGCATGTTCCTCTTTTTTGCTTCTTTCAATAATAAGCCACTTATCATTTTTCATTACAGCACCTTCAACATTTACGATAAACATTTTAAAATACCCCCAATAAATTCCTCTAATTATTTCTTCAAAGTTTGTAATTTATATAATTCCTGTTAGGAATCTTATTCCGCAATCTGGCCCGTTTGTTGAATAAATCAACTCACATTTATAAACACATTTACTATTTTTCAAACGACTAATCAAACTTAATACAAATGATCAAACTTTTTTATAATCCTACATTATAGAAATTCATCAGGAAACTGCCCTTTCTAAATTAATGAAATATGGGTTACCTTGAAGTCTGCTCGGCTAATTGTATGCAAATAGTTACACTTAACCTTTTTGCCGTTTAGTTCAAGAACAGTCACGAAACGATTTAATAATACCTTTTGTGTGTAGAAAATGTGTAGAAACTTTTCATTTTCTATCCTTTTCTATTGGTTTTTCAAAAAAGGGAAAACGCCTAAAACCCTTGATATAAAAGAATTTTAGGCACTTTATAGTTGGTTCAAACTTGTTCTATCTGAACCTTTAGACGTCCCAGGATATCAAGCAATCTGTGTCAATTAATTTAATTATGAAAGGTTCGAAGAGTGTCCAGAAAGGATCTTTTAAACAAAAAAAAGAAAAGATGACTTTGATAATCACCTTTTCACTAGTATGTTGCAATTTAGTTATTAAATTTTTGTTCGTAACGGTGAAAGAATGCCACTGCGTGTGCTCTTGCTAACGAATCATTTGGTTTAAACTCTTCATTTGTTTTAGTAGTTGTTAAACCATTATCACGAAGGAATTTAATAGCTTCTGACTGAGATACAGTCTTACCAAAATGCATTGAAGCTAAGATACGAGCGAAGTTACCCCGTGTGATATCCTTACCTGCAATGGCTTGTTTAGACGCTGTGTTTGCACCTAGAACTGGTAGAGCGTATTTCGTAGCCAGTTGGTAGTTTACGTCTCCATACCATGAAGTAATTGCTGTCGTTGAAGCTAGTTCTGATGGTTTGAAGTAACGTAATAAGATCGATAACATTTGATTTTCCGTTAAGTTCGTGTACGGTTTCAGTAAGTTTTCGTACTTACCTGTTGATGGATTTTTCACGTTTGGATATCCACTGATGATACCGATGTTGACTGCCCACTTAAAATCCTCAGCCCAGTATTGGTTTGCATTGTAATCAGCAAACTTTGATACATCAACGTTTCCCGTTGTTGGCGGTGTTACTGGAGGAGTCGGCGTTGAAGATGAGTAGTTTAAATAACTTGATGCTACATACCCCTCAGTTCCGTCACTTCTTTTCACAGGATACCAAACAAAATGGTTTTTCGTCGTTGATACTTTTTCATATTCAAAAGGACCCGTAATGGTAACCTTTTCACCTTCACGTAAAGTACCTAAAGAAGGACTATTCGTAGTAGGTTTTGTCCTAACTGTTACATTCGTTATTGCACTAACTTTTTGATTTGTTTCAAAATAATACTTGGATTTTGTTAATGGTAAATCAAAATCATAGTTCATTGTTGAAAATTTAATATTTTCCTTGCTGTTAGAGTCATATTGAAAATGTTCACGTGAAAAAGGCAGCTCTGTTAAGTCTATTAATTCCATTTTATTAATGATTCTGAGAATTTTTTCTTGATAGGCATTGGTATTTCTTTCACCAGTTGCTTGCACAATTGGACTATTTATTGGCTTAGTACCGTTATAAGCCATGATAGCGAAGTACCATTGCTCCAGTACATCTCTTTCCCCACCATTGATGCTAGGTAAATCCTTTCGCTTAAACATATCATCTAGCGTCTCTACACCAGCTTGTATATTATAGACAATATCGCTTTTTAGTCTATCTTGATTGTAGCCGACTTGATTTGTAATTTGCATAATGCCAATTCCATTATCAGCTGTCACAATCGCTTCACCATTCTTATCAAAATGACGCCAATTTCCACTTTCACCTTCCGCTATTGCCTTCACAATTTCAGGAGGAACATCATAAATCAGTGCTGTTTCGGTTAATAAACAGTTCATTGTGGAATAATCAGGGTTTACTTTCGATGCCGAATCATACTCACATGTTTTTGCAATATTATTAGCTAATACATTATTATCTATGTTTATAGATAGAGAGAGGGCACCAATTGCAATAACACTAATCAACGGTTTCAATATCTTATTCATATATGATTATTACACTTCCTTTCATATTTTTTACAGTTAAAAGATTTAGATATATGTTATCACAAACCCAATATTTAGGATATAGGTAATAGTCAATGTTTCTTTCATTTAACAGGATTGAGTGATAAATGATAGCTCTAACATATATTGTTTAATTTTAATTCGGTGAAAAGGTTATAAATAGTGATTGTTGGATTTTTACTCTTTTGTAAAATAGGTTAGCTTCCTAAAATATTGACCAAAACTCCACGCGATTTTGTTCTGCAACATGTTCCTTAATATAGTCAACAAGTTGCATAAAAGTTGTCTCATTTACAGTCCCTCTCACCTTATAAATATAAGGCTTTTGAATTTGCTCTCCTGCTGCGATAGGTGGATTTTTTCTACACGGAAGAATTTCAAACTTTCATTTAATTTTTCAAAATTCGCTTCAACTGCGACACTTTTATAAAATAAGTAATTTTCCTTTAGGGATTTTTTTTTACAGTAGATAAGGGCTTTTTTGAAGCAAAATAACGATAAATGCTTAAAACATTCCTCTTTCTAATTATTTTTAATAATAAATAGTATACCAAATAATGTAACTTCCAATTTCGGTAGTTACCAAACCTTCGTTTAGAAACACTTCTTAAAAGCATGTTATTCAACAATCTGGCCCTTTAATGGAATAACTTTATTATCACTTAACTGGCTCTTAATCCACAAGAAAAACCGAAATCCCTTCACTTTATAGAGATAGGAAATATTCCGGTTCATCTTTTTTATAAACGGTTAAACTCTTTTCAAAACCACATTAAAATCGATTTGCAAAATGAATTAAATATACTTCTTACCTTTTTTACTCTACTGAGAACAAAAATCCACAACCGTTTGAGGTTGTGGATTTTAATGTTTTTCAAAATTAAATTTCTACATATCTGTACTCAAGATATTGGTACTGCATCGGATAAATAATATCTGTACCTAACACAACAGTGCTTCCGATATCAGTACTATAAGTAGTTTGTGTAGCTTTATATTTTTTGTATACTGAACGATACTGAATTTTGTACTTCTTACCTGCAGGTACCTGAACTGAGTAAGAAGCTGTAGTAGTATCCGTCCACGTAATGCTAAACCCTACTGCTGCAGTAATATCATCTTTTTTTGCTGTAAGTGTACCACTAAAAGTGTTACTTACACCAACTGTCTTTGCTAGGGTCAAAGTTGCAGCTCCCGATCCAGAAACTCCATCTACCCAAGCGCCATACGATAATCCTTGATACCCATTACTTATAACTGTATTCCATAGATACATAGGTTGGATTCCATAATCCTCAAGTGATATTTCTGGAGAAGTGTTTACTACTTCACCTACTGTAGAGTCATTTTCTATTTGAGTGCTTTCAGGAATAATAGTTTCCGTTTCCTGACTTACAGATTCCGAAGCAAATGCAGTACCGACAAGAGAAAATGATAGTATTACAGTTGCTAACATTGAAAACAATTTTTTCATAAACTTGCCCTCCTATCGAATTTGTGTAATCATTGTCTTACAAACCCATTATATACCATATATTTCTATATGGCAATTAATTGTTATTAAAGGAGGTTTTTTACATTGTTGGTAATATCGGGAATCGTTTGTATATCTTTTTCTACTTTTATGTTTTTTGTTCTTAAGTTAATCTCAATAGCTTATCCTAAATCTATTTTGTACTTAGATGGTGAAAAGACAATCAATTATTTTGATATTAACTTATCGATTTTTCCAATTACACTTGGAGTGATTGGTATAATACTGATAATTTTACATCTGTATCTAAATTTCATTCAACGTAATAATAGTAAGAATGTTTGAATTGATTCATAAAACTTAAACTGTCACTTTAAGAGATAAATTGCACACTTTTTAAATGCTATTTTGCACTATAAGTAAATATAAAAAGCCTTATTTCTCATTAAAATTGAGAAATTAGGCTTTTTTCGTTGTTCAACAATCGCGCCCGATTGTTGAAGAACTTAATTTATACTGACTGGAACATCTTACGAGTTAAGCTTATAAATTCACCTAAAGGTGGTGTTATCCATTTATCTTTATGCCAAGCAATTTGAGTATAAAGTGGAGGTATGGAATACTTCCACGGCAATTCCTCCATTCTCCCCTCTTCAATATCTTTTTTAACTACCATTTCAGGCAGTAGTGCCACTCCTAATCCTGCAACAACACACTGTTTAATGGCCTCTATACTAGCAAATTCAATTTTATCTAATGAATATATTCCAAGTGAATTTAGAGATTCTTCAAACATATTTCGATAAGAACATCCAGCTTCTGTAAGCAAAAGAGTTTCATGTTTCAGATCATCTATTGAAAAGTCTGATTTAGATTGGTTTGGTGAGGCAACTAATTTTAACTCTTCTTTGATAAGTCGCTCTACCTTTAACGATCCATCAGGTTTGCTTTCATCCATAATAAAAGCAATATCTAATAAACCTTCCATTAGCTGCTTTCTCGCCATTTCATCAGAATGTGAAGGTTTAAATACTAGCTTTACTTTTGGGAAGGCAGTCTTGAACTCTTTAAGGATTAGTGGTAATCGATAAGTACACTGACTCTCCTGCGCCCCTATTGTTAACGTACCAGTTAATTCTTCCTCTCCGTTTGCAGCTGTAATTGCTTCTTGGCTTAAATTAATCATTTTTTCTGCATAACTTTTAAATTGATGTCCAGCTTCCGTTAAAATCAGTCGTTTACCTAAACGCTCAAATAAAGGTTTCCCAATCTCATCTTCAAGGGATTTGATTTGAGCAGTAACACTTGATTGAGCAAAATTCAATATTTTTGCAGTTTGGGTAAAGTTCAGATTTTCTGCAGCATGTTTAAATGTAATCAACTGTTTAATTTCCATTTATATCAACCCCATTCAAATCGGTTTTTCCGATCTATTTAATCGAAATAATCGTCTGTATCGATTTATCAACTTAGTATAAGATATTAATATCAGAAGAACAATAGTAGAAGATTTCGAGGAAAAGGAGTTAATTCACATGACAATAGCAGTTATTTACGGTGGAAACCGTCTAAACGGAAACACAGAAACGTTAACAAAGTTAGCCATCCAAGGTTTAGATGTAGAAGAAGTATATTTAAAGGATTATTTAATTGAACCTATAATTGATAAGCGACATGCAGAGGGAGGTTTTTCTGAAGTCAATGATGATTATAATTCCATCATTAATCTTATCCTTCCACATGATATTCTTATTTTTTCTACCCCAATTTATTGGTATAGCATGACAGGCACAATGAAGAACTTTATTGATCGTTGGTCACAGACTTTAAAAGATCCAAATTATCCTGATTTCAAGTCTATTATGGCTTCAAAAAAAGCATATGTCATTGCAGTGGGTGGAGATCAACCATATATCAAAGGCTTACCAATGATTCAGCAGTTTCAACATATCTTTAACTTTGTAGGGACAACTTTCGAAGGATATATTATTGGGGAAGGAAACAGACCAGGTGATATTTCACAGGACTTAAAGGCACTGGCTGCAACGGAACAGCTAAGAAAGGAAATACAATAATATTCCACTTCGCAAACAATACAAGGAGGATTGGAGTTTATGAGCCAACAGGCATTGGCAAATATGTTATTGATAGTTATAAATGCTTTTTGGGGGCTATCATATGTTTTTATGAAATTAGGGCTTGGTTCACTCCAAGCCTTCAATATTGTTGGGCTTAGATTTTTACTTGCTTTTTTAATAGCAGGAATTCTCTTTTACAAACGTTTAATGCTAGTTACTAAAAAAGTGATTATTTCTTCTTTTATGCTAGGAACATTATTGTTTGGTGTTTTCACCTTTGTAACATTTGGTGTTAGTATGACATCAGCCTCTAATGCGGGATTCCTTGTAAGCCTTACCGTAATCTTCGTACCCTTAATCAATTGTTTATTAGTTCGACGCTTACCATCTAGGCAGGTTTTTATTGGGTTACTATTTATTTTGACGGGTATTGGGTTATTGACATTAAAACATTCATTAACAATAAACCCTGGAGATATTTTATGTATTATGGGCGCACTGTTGTATGCGACATTCATCATTTTAACAGGAAAATTGACAAAAGAAGATGATTCACTGACTCTTGGTATTTTACAATTAGGCGTAGCTGGAGTATTAGCGATGATTTGTAGTATCTTATTTGAAACTCCGTCTTTACCATCTACATTAAACTCTTGGATTGGTATTTTAGGTCTTGGGATACTTTGCAGTGCAGTAGGATTTATTGGTCAAACGATTGCACAAAAATATACAACCCCTACACTTACAGGTTTAATTTTTGCACTTGAACCGATTTTTGCAGCCTTTTTTGCGGTTTTATTTTTAAAGGAAGTTTTTACGCTAAAAGATATTATTAGTAGTAGTATCGTTATATTGGGAATTATAATCGCACAAGTAGATATAAAAAAATTATCTAAATTAAAAGTTTATTATCTAGTAAGGAAAAGTTGTTCCGATACTTCAAAATAAATAAAATACATCGATAAATGGAGAATAAAAAGTGACCTTTGCACTCTGTTTTTTAGGGCGCTCCTAGAGGACCCTATTTCTTCAATTTAAAGCAAAAAACGCTGTGTACTACAGCGTTTTTTCTATTGATTTGAAAGTCCAAAAATTTCTTAACCTTCTTTTTAAATTTTACTTTCATTTAAAGAGGTTGCTCCACAATATGGCCCTTTAATGGAAGAAGGCGCATTCCTTATTAAAGAAATGCGCCCGTTTATTGAAGGTCGTTCCTACTTTATTGCCAAAGAAAAAAGCACACCGTTGTTCAATAAGATTAAAAAGAGATTTTGTTCCCAATTCTATTTATAACAACTTCAGGAGTGCTTTGTACGTTTTTTACTTCCATAAACATATGACATTGTCTAAAGCAGGATTTTTATTTGAACTAATATAAAACTGCTAAGGTGATTTATCAGCTCAGCTATTTATGGAATTCATTAACTGGAAGAAGTATTCAGGTTTATGAGTCTTATTTAGGTTATACCATGAATGTAATGCATCTGGTGTAAATACATCTATTTTTTTCAGTACCTCCATTGCAAATTCCAGAGGAGCTATTCCTGATGCAGTTACTAAATTCGCATCAGATACCGCAGATCCCAACTCGTAGAACTTTTCCCCTTTATAGTTAGGACATACCATTTTAGTATATTCTAAGTTATTACTTGTATGCTTTCTAGTATCCAAGTATCCCATATTCGCGAGGGCATCAGTTGCACCACAAATTGCAGCAACAATAGTGCCAAGCTTTAAAGCTTGGCCAATTCTCTCCAAGATAGGTTGATGAATTTCTTCACTCCAAGTAGTCCCTCCTGGTAAAATCAAAAGATCTTTACTCTCAAGAATACATTCATCAACGGAAATATTTGGTTGTATGCTCAGTCCTCCCATAGTAGTAATCATTTCTTTATTAGCTCCTACTGTAATTACTTTTAAAGGTGCTAAATCTTTTTTGAAATATCTTCCTGAGTTTAGTTCAGCAATTAAATATCCATATTCCCAGTCCGACATTGTATTAAATACATATAGAAAAACTTTTTTTGTTTGCATCCAATAACACTCCAATCACAATTGATACAGCTATTATAAGATAACTTCCCTGACAGTTAACGTCAGGGAAGTTATCATTCTTGATGAAATTTTATTAATTCCGACAGAACTTCAATAAGTCTTTTCTTAAGACTTATTGGCTCAATCACTTTAATAGATTTATTGTACGGTAAAAGTAAATAAGGTACATATGTATGTATCATATCTTTTTCAAGAAGAAAAACTGCTTGAGTTGAAGTCCGTTCTTGTAAATAATGTCCTAAAAACCAATGTTGGCAAATATCATCCAGCGTCCTTGTATTCCCATTCATAACCAAAGGGGTAATCCCTTCCTTATCTTCTATAGTTGGAAGGAGATTGTCCATAAAAAAGTCACTTGCTGAAAAATTTTCTGGTCGGTTAAACTTATTTTCAGTTAGCATTAAGCTTTCAATTCGATCCATTCTAAAGCTACGGATATCATTCCTAAGATGACAAAATCCAATCACATACCACTTATTATGCCAATAAATAATTCTGTACGGATCAACCAATCTAAATGTTGATTGTTCTTCGCCACATTTAAGGTATAGAATTTTTACAGAGTATCCGTCAGCTACGGCCTGCTCCACTTCCTTCAAGGAAGGCTCCATAGAGATGGAACTTAAACGACTTATTACTTCAAGACTAGATAAATGTTGGTTTATCTTTGTTTCCTGATCTTGATTTGAGTATTTACCTAGTTTCGAAATGGCTCGATTTAGTGCTTCACCTCCATAATATCCAGCTTCTTCTGCAAAAACAGCAGCGTGAAATAGAGAAGTTTGCTCCTCAAAATCAAAAAAAAGAGGGGCTTCAATAAAATTATTTAATAAAGTATATCCACCGTTATGTCCTGTGTCTGAAATTATAGGTACACCACTTGTAGAAAGTGTATCAATATAACGATAAACAGTCCTTATATTCATCTCTAACTTTTCTGCAATTTGTTTTGCAGTAATTTTTTCACTTGAATTAAGCATCCATAGAATCGCTAGTATATTGTCAATTTTAGGCAAATAAACACCTCCATATAGAATTTATTATCTATCATATAAGTTTATTTTTCTTAGTTAGTAATAAGTATATAATAAACTGCTCATTGACACTCGGCTACATGACATTATGCTCGCCCTCTTGAACTCATCCTCTACAATCTGGTCCTTTAATGAAAATGAGCACTGATTCTTTTCACAACGCCCAATTGTTGAAAATCAGATTAACTTGTATTTGGGACATTATTAAGTTTATTTATGTATTCGTTATAAATCCTTGCTGCACTAATATGACGTGTTACTGTCTCTTTTCAACAAATAACAAAATTAGTGTTGCCAATGGACCTAATACAAGTGAAAGTAAGAACCAATTTAACCCCGTTCTATTTTTCCCTTGTGCAAGTGCAGCATTTATCAATGCCAATGTACCCCACCCTACGAAATATTGGTTATCCATCCTCTGTCCCCCCTTTTACATTTAACTATACTACAATGTTAGATGAAAAAAGCACCCAAAGAATCGTCTAGTTACATTTACAAAAGCATGTTATTCAATAATCTAACCCTCTAATGAAAACGAGCGCTGATCCATATTATAGAATCGCGCCGATTGTTGAAAAATCCTGTTATTATGATTTTTGTTACAGTTCATAAACAAAGGGAAATTTGCCATCTACAAATTATTTCTTTTTTATTTTCCCTTCGACTTTACTTTGGTTTTCAGCAACCCTAAATTTTACTATTTGACTAATTAATCCATAAGGGATGGGTTTTCCAATTGGGAATTGAACTGCACCTTTAGAGGTTTTATATCCCGATAATTCATGCTGAAAATTATTAATCCCGCTTGAAGTTGGGTAAAAGCCTATATGGTTTTTGTATGCAGCAAAATGTACCAGATTTCCGTTTAATACAAAAGTAGGCATTCGGTAACTTATTTTTTCCTCGGCATTTGGTGCTGATTCCTTTATTACCTTTCTTATTGTTTTTAATATTTCTTGAATCTCTTGAGAATATTGTAAAATATATTCATCAATTGATTCAGGAATGTTTTGTTCCATAATATGCCTCCTTGTAAATTTAAGTATTTAAAGGATTTTAAAACACTTTAATATTAAAGTAAATATTCTTTATCTATTTCTTACTCTCCCCAATTTTTTCAAAGTTAATATTGATGAATTGATTTAATTATTTTTGGTCCATTTTGTTTAAATGAAAATCCTCACATTTTCTTTTGCCCTTAACAATATTCTTATAAATATGTTGCTCAATTTCATGGCCCTTTAATGAAAACGAACGCTAATACTTATTCCAAATCGCGCCCGTTTGTTGAAAACTTTAAATTCCATTTTTCCCCTCAATCGTGTCCTTCTTTCAACAAAATTTCTATTCTAAAAATACAATTTCACCATTTTCTCTTTTTGCTCGAATTGTAATTTTACCCACGCATTGTTTTGGATTTTTATAGCCCTTTTTACCTTCGTGAAATTGCGTAGAGAATAGATTTTCTACTTCAGCTAATGTTGTATCTTTAGAAAGTTTATGTACACGTATTAATTCGATACCTTTATAAGCATCTTCTGTTCCATGAACTTCAACTTCTCCAATGCAGTTTATTTTAAGTACAAACATCCACAATCTTTAAGATGTTATCATGCGATATTGACTAATAGATACCAATACTATTTTCACTATTAAAATTTTGATATTTTAGATAAAAACACATCTATTGTAACTGTTAATCAAAATTCAGAATTGTTAGAATATTATTAATTACCAAGAATACACTTAAAACCTAATTTCTTTCAGGAGGGATACAAATGAAGCAAAAGTTACATTTAATTCCGTTTCAAGTGAATGAAGTGGTCGAAGTGGTCGAAATGGTGCCTGAAGGTATTGAACTTATTGCAGCACCAAAAGTCTGGGAGAATTCTAAAGGGAAGGGGATTACTGTTGCGATATTGGACACAGGCTGCGACGTCACCCATCCAGATTTGAGTGGGCGTATTATCGGTGGGTGGAATTTCACTCATGATGATGATGGACAACCTGATCGATACATCGATTATAATGGCCATGGAACCCATGTGGCTGGCACAATTGCTGCAAATAATAACTACACAGGAGTAGTTGGTGTTGCACCTGAGGCAAGTTTATTGATTTTAAAAGTGCTTGATAAAAATGGATCAGGGCAATACGACTGGATCATAAATGGTATTAACTATGCAGTTGAACAAAGGGTGGATATCATCTCCATGAGCCTCGGAGGTTCTGTCGATGTACCTGAGTTACACCAAGCTATTCAAAACGCAATCACTAATCAAATACTAGTCGTTTGTGCTGCTGGTAATGAGGGAGATGGACAGAGTTCTTCAAATGAATTGGCCTATCCTGCCTGCTACAATGAAGTCATCAGCGTCGGTTCCATTAACCTGCAACGCAGATCTTCTTATTTTTCAAATTCGAATAATGAAGTCGACTTAGTAGCCCCTGGTGAAGAAATCCTTTCAACGTATTTAAACGGCACTTATGCAAAACTAAGCGGAACTTCGATGGCAACACCGCATATATCTGGTGCACTTGCACTCATAAAAGAGAATGCCAACAGAAATTTTGAGCGAAATCTGACTGAGGCTGAGCTGTATGCACAATTAATAAAAAGAACGATTCCTTTAGGAAACTCACCAAAACTCGAAGGCAACGGAATGCTGTACTTAACAACAGAGGAATACTTATCGGATGTATTCAACCAAAAATTATCTGGACAGGCGTTGAAAATATAATGGAAAAACTAGATTTGCTATACTGTGAATGGGAAACGGCCAAGTCAGACTTTTTAAACTATCAGGAAAATCAACCCTATTATGACGAAAAGAAAGATAAGGAAGTCAGAAATCAATACTATCATAGCATTTCATTCACGAATACTACTCTTTTAGACAGCCTTCACACATTGCTCAAAAAAACACATACAGATCAGTTAAACTACAGCCCGCACCGTTATGTGTACCCCTGGGTTGATTTACAGAAAAACGGTTCATTAAAAAGTCTTTATTCTGGAAAAAGGATGGATCCCCTTTCTGTCATGGAGGAGGACGTTCGGCTCCACGAAATGCAGGCAAAAGGGTTAATAAGCATCTTATCGGATAATCTATTTAACTGTGAACATGTAGTGCCTCAATCATGGTTCGATAAAAAAGAACCGATGAGAGGAGACTTGCATCATTTATTCGCCTGCAATCCTACCTGCAATAGCAGTCGCAGCAACTACCCTTATTACGATTTCCATGATTATATCCCTGAAGGATTAATTTTAGGAATCAAAGATGGCTGCGGCAAAGCTGAAGAAAGTAAATTCGAACCAGAATACGGCAAAGGAATCGTTGCTAGAGCAACACTCTATTTCCTAATTCGCTATCCAAACATAATAAAAAAAGAACTAGAGAATATCTCCTTATTGTTAAAATGGCATCAATCTTTTCCAGTATCTATCTATGAAAAGCATCGCAACCTAGCTATCCATGAACTTCAAGGCAATCGGAATCCATTTATTGATTTTCCAGAGATTGCAGAATGTATCGTAACAAATTAAAAAACACTAATTCCCTTATAATCGTACAAAAGAATTAGTGTTCGCTTTTTTAATATTAAACGCCAATAAAGGTATAATTTCTACATGTAGTAGGTCGAGATATTAAGGGTGATTGGTCATCTTTTATTCCAAAAATTCGTTTCAAACGAAAATAAAGGAGATGGTTCCAATGACAGTTTATGAGTCTATAACGCTCATGTTTAGTTTCGCTACACTTATTGTAACGATTCTTGCGTTGTCATTTACTTTTTCAAAAAAAAAGTAAATCACCCTCTATACCTAACAGGGTAGGGTGAATTACTAGCATGCCAATCGCCTTTAATGTAATCATCTAAATCCGAACAATCTCATTACCTTTAATAGAAACTATCGCTGGTCTCCTTTAGTATTTTTTTACATACTTTATAAATCTTCAAGGATATGTTGCAAACCTTATTATTCTTCCCCACTAAACTCTAAAATATTTAAACCCTCGGATACTGCTGGTTCTTCAAAAAAATTAGTAACATGAATAAACGTCTCTTCTGTGTCAAAAGTTGCTCTTTCGGGTTGTTCGATACACCTTTGTGCAATTTGACGTAAGCATTGCTCATTATTTAAATTAAGGAAAATTAGTTGATGGTTTGCATTTACCTCTGATGCAATATCCAAAAACCATTTTCGCTGTTGTTGAGTATTACCTGGAAAATCCATTACTACATCTGTACCAACACTTAATATGTTTTGGACATGCTTTTTCATCATCGGCTTGAGTTGCGCTGCGAATTTAAGGTAGTCTTCAAATGTTGTAATCTGATTAGGGTAAAGAGATGCAAGCCATTCATCCTCAGATAACAATACTGCTTGCTTCTCTAAAGCCACTTGTTTTGATTTAGTCGTTTTTCCAGCTCCCATTTTTCCGCAGAAAAAGTATAGAGTCCCTAGTTTTTTCATATTTTTATCCCTCCATCTTATTTTATCGGTTATTTCCTTATCTTGTAAAATTATAATTTACAACCTGGCTTATTAATAATAGTAATTGTTATGTAATGAAATTGCATACAAAGGGATTATTAGAAAACTCACCTATTATCCCAATATCACTATAAAGGAAAAAGTTGTTATAGTTTTCTTCCTGTTCTAGTACATTTATCGTTTCTTTAATCAATAAAGAAGCATATCCTTTTTTCTTTAATATAAAGGGGTAGCGATTGAACCAATCCCTTTTACTGCTTTTCAGAAAGATTTAGTTCATATACGATGGAGAAGCTTAATAATTGCTTTGTATCAATAAAAAAGACGCCAAATAATTGGACGTCCCGACTCGTGAAAAAGTACTTAATGCTGGATAAAGTATTTTTCAAGTAAGAAAAGAAATTAAGCAGCAAGCTTTCTGCAAGCCTCTGCACATTTGAAACAAGCTTCCGCACACTGCTGGCAATGTTCATGATCATGTTTCTTACATTCATTGCCGCACGCCTCGCATACTTTCGCACATACTGATGCTAGCTCTGAAGCAAATGGTGTATTTCGTGCTAACGCCTGCTCTAAAAAGTTACAGATATCTGCACATTCCCGGTCTAATCTGATGCATTCAGCCATCATCTTTACATCGTCTTCCTTTAAACAAGCGTCAAAGCAGTGATTGCAGGCAGCCATACATTGGTGTAAAGCCTGGATTAATTCTTGGTGTTGTTCATGTGACATATTCTATTCCTCCTAAATTTTAGATGTTACTCTCTATACATATACCCCTACAACGTATCTCTAAACAAAAAATTAATAAATAACGGATGAAGGAGAGGATGGATTAAAAAGAAGACTGGATAATTCGGGGTAAAGTATATTGTTCCCCCTTTTTGGATATTACTTTGCTTACCGTTGTGAATCCGTATAAATCTGGCTAGACCCCTTATTCCACAATCTAGCCCTTTAATGAAAGGGAGCGCTGATTCTTATTACAGAATTGCGCCCGATTACTGAATATTAAGACGGTGATTTGTCTTTTGCTTGTTAAAGTAAAGCATACCGTTTTGCAACAAAGGAATTATTTCCTTTTCTCATAGATTCCTTTTACGAATTGTTCCTTATAATCTGTGTATTCATTGATCCCACCATTGTTCTCTTCATCAAATTCATTTTCAGTTCCAATAGGAAGTTTATTCGACATTTCATCTTTTATTAATACCTCAAAAAGAAAACTATTGTTCCTCTTCATATTTTTCAAATACCAAATCGTTTACTTTAATTTGACCATATGACCCATTACTTTTAGGAATAGCAGCAACAAATCTCCAGCCTTTTTTACTATACTTATCGATTAATTCCCTATGACTCTCCATTATAAATAAACCCGAAACCTTTGCTTCTACATAGATATATTTATACATTTTTATACACCTCATATAATATGTTATTTAGCAAAATCAATATTGTTAATAATCATTTAATTGTTATATTTTATTCAATTAAATGGCCCTTTAATGAATACGAGCGCAGAATTGCGCCCGATTGTGGAAGATCAAAGTTATTGAAATGAAGAAACTTCTGTGAATTCACCTTAGTTTTTTAATAAAAAATTTTGAAGGGCTGTTTTATTATTGCTTCTTCTTTTACTGAACAATATCTTTCAGATATACATTCAATATAGTTATGAAATTTATAGTTTCACTTTGGTATTTCTGTTTAGAGTAACCTTATACGCCTGCCTCTGACGTACGTAAGAAGCAGGTTATTCAGTTTGCCACAGAGTAGTGTGCTCCACAACTTTTTGCCTCTCTCGTCCAATTAGCAAGCCACGCAATTTTCTCAATACAATTATCCTTTCAACTGCTTTTTTCATTATGATCCAGTAAATAAAATGTAGTAGTAAAGCGCGATCTTTGACTTTTAAATCCGATAAATTTACTCTTGTTTTAGAAGGAGTGAATAACATGACAACTTATTTAAAACCATTTACTTTTAATAACGGCGTTACAATTCGTAATCGTTACGTGATGGCGCCAATGACAACTTACTCAGCAAATGCTGATGACACAGTATCAGATGCGGAGATTACATATTACCGTGAGCGCTCATATGGCGTCGGTGCGGTGATTACAGCATGTGCTTACGTGATTCCTAATGGGAAAGGCTTCCCAGGTCAAATCTCTGCGCATAGAGATGAATATATTCCAAGCTTAAAACGTATTGCTGATGCGATTCACGACGGTGGCGCAAAAGCAATTTTACAAATTTATCATGGTGGACGCCAAGCAGTACGAGACCTTGTACCAAATGGCGATGTCGTAAGCGCAAGTGAAACCATTGCAGCAGATGGCGGTGTGGCTCGTGCATTAACGGTAGAAGAAATTGAGGAAATAGTCGTAGCATTTGGTGAAGCGACACGTCGCGCAATTAAAGCAGGATTTGACGGTGTGGAACTTCATGGTGCCAATACGTATTTATTACAACAATTCTTCTCAGGTTTTACAAATAAACGTACAGACCGTTACGGTGGCTCTGTTGAAAAACGTATGACATATTTATTAGAAATTATCGATAGTGTAAACCGTGCAAAAGTGCAATATGCTGATGACCAATTTATCGTTGGTTATCGTTTTAGCCCAGAAGAGCCCGAAGAAGACGGTATCACTCTAGATGAAACGGTTCAACTTGTAGATCGTTTAGCAGATGAAAAGCTCGATTACTTACACATTTCATTAGGTGATTTTCGTGCAGAAGCGCGTCGTTATAGCGGCGAAAAAGAAAACCGTATTAAAATTTTAAAACGCGTGATTGACGGTCGTGTACCGTTTATAGGCGTTGGTTCAATTTATTCACCAGAAGATGCGAAAGAAGCGATGGAAACAGGTGCTGATTTACTTGCACTTGGTCGAGAGCTATTAATTGAACCACACTGGGTAGAAAAAGTAGCAGCTGGCGAACCAGTTATTACTGAAATGGATATGAGTCGTGATAATAACATTCCAGAGCCGCTAATGAACATGATGAAACGTAATGTTGGTTGGGTGCCAGGCGTAAAATAATTATAAAAAAAGGAACCTCTGTGACGAACTGACCTAAATAAATGAGACAACATAAAAAACAAACTATATACGATTATCCGTTTCGTACTTGGATTGATTATGATTGGATCAGGCAATTTTATGTTTGTCGCTGGGGGCTCCCAACTTAACATGTACCAGTAAGTAAAAAATAAGTCACTCAATCGAGTGGCTTTTTTTGTTCCAATAGAAGCAGTATAATGATAACCTGATTCTTATAGTATGTGTGTTGACTATGATTGTATTGATAGAATACTGAATTAAAAAATGTATAAGACACCTTATATTTAATATACATACAAAAAGCCACAAAACGTTGATTTAACAACATTCGTTTATCCCCACGAATAAAGGTGACATCTGAATCAATACATATCCTAATCCAGCATTCATAATTGTATTCCAAGCTCTTTCACTATTACCTAACATAAAGAAGAAACACGCACCTATCATAATCATGGAAGCAACAGGAAATGATATTGCGACCATTACTTGAATCATCGGATCTAATATTGTTGCTAACATTTCAAGTGTTTTATCCGCAATTATTCCAGTTGGCTGAGCTATTGTATTAACTGGGATTGTGAATAGTGTGGATGGTATACAAAAGTCGCTTAAATAGAAAAAAAGGTTAAGAAACGTCATAATATAGTAATCTAGTCAAAAGGGGTTGCTAGTATGTTTGTTTTGAGTAAGCATATATTAATCACATTATGCATTGGCCTAATAGGTGCTGTCGTTTTTCAACTATTACATATACCTATGTCTTGGTTATTAGGCGCGATTACAGCAGTACTTATTGTGCAATTGTCGACCAACGCACAATTGAGATGGCACTCGTCCTTCCGTAATTTTGGCTTAATCGTAGCAGGCTACTCTATTGGCTTTGCCTTTACACCAGAGGCAGTACAAGGTATTAAGCAATTTTTAGGGAGTATTGTCGTTTTAAATGTGATATTTGTTTTATTATTTTTCTGTGTCAGTTATTTAGTAGCCAAACGTACAGATTTGGATTTTGCAACGGCATTGACATGCTGTGTACCTGGTGGTATGGCACAGGTTGTGGCCTTTGCTGAGGAGCAAGGCGATATGGATATGGTGGTCATTACGTTCTTTCAAATCCTCCGTGTTCTTTTAATCGTCGGCTTTGTCCCGCTAATGTTAACAGATGTTGGTGGAAATAGCTCTATGAACAATGGAATGTATACATGGGGTCTTGTCGGTATACTAATTGTTTGTGGCTTAGCAGGGTGGCTTGCTCAAAAGCTTAAAATTCCAACAGGTTATATGCTTGGCCCAGTATTTTTATTGATGGGTATTAATATGGTGGGCATAGAAGTGCCTAGAATACCCATATCCCTTCTACATATTGCTCAATTGATGG
The DNA here is from genome assembly GCF_044761135.1 of Lysinibacillus sp. NPDC097868. NCBI lineage: Bacteria > Bacillati > Bacillota > Bacilli > Caryophanales > Bacillaceae > Lysinibacillus > Lysinibacillus sp. NPDC097868. The sequence continues at coordinate 2,592,198 of NZ_JBIWBS010000001.1, forward strand.
TTGGAATTCATATCGGATTATTGTTGAAAAAAGAAGATCTACATTTATCGAAGAGGCATATTTTTTATGCATTTGTATCAGCTGGCATTTATATAGGGGCAGCGTATGGTTTATCATTTTTGATGAAAAGCCTATACAGGCTCGACTTTAAGACAGGCTTTTTAAGTATTGTGCCTGGGGGACTTGATCAAATGGGGATTATAGCGGCTTCTGTAAATGCCAATGTGACAATCGTCACAGCTTTCCAACTCTTTCGAATTCTTGTGATCTCAATTTTCCTTGTGCCTGTGGTCAAAATGTTTGTGAAAAAAGTGAAAACATGAGGGATATTCCCTCTTGTTTTTTTGCTACTAACATTTGTGGATGCCTTTTTTATATTCTTCTAGATTTTTAGGGAAATTTAATATAGCTTTATCTCCGTGTAATTCAAAAGCTTTTTTATCATAAGCTTTTGCTGCTTCGACTTCATCTGTAAAATACCCTAAATAACTAGTCTTTTTTATCCTTCATAATCCTAGCTCTCCATTTTTGATCAACTCCGTACCATAAAACACCTCTATATTTGGATTTATAGTTCTTAGATATTCTGCGAGTAATTTAAAAAACAATCAATACCAAACAAATCAATTGTGGCATTATTATATGCTTTAGCTGCCTCATCTTCTGATTTGAAATAACCTAAATGTTTCTGTTTACCATTCTTTTTAATGGCTGCAACCCATTTGTTATTCCTTTTACTCCAACACACACCTTTATATTTAGAAGAGGTGTTGCGTCCACCTTTAGCTAATTGTCTGCTATATGATGGATCTATTATCTTCTAATCTGATTTTTGATAATCTAATTGATTGCGATTTATTTAATGAACTAATACATCTCTAGTAGTACTTAAATTCAATAAAAAACGTCCTAATGTAATGATGTTGAGTGTTCTGTTAGAAATAATTAACCCATTACCATCGACAGTTGTTGCTACAGTCCAAATATATTCATTTTCTCTTTCGTAATCCTCATCATCGACAAGAGGGATTCGCCAAGCAGCAATCAGTGAAATTGTAAATAATCGTAGAGACACAATTAACAAAGCGCATTTAGAAACCATTTGTAAGACATTAGAAATAACAAGTTTTGACGATATATTAGAGTGGGACTAACAGATAACTAATAGGGTTGTCTGTTTTTTATATGTACTTTCATGACAAAATTTCCTAAAATAGAAACTTAAAGGGAGGATATATAAAATGAAAAAATTAATTTTTAGTGCTGCTTTAGTATTAAGTTTAGGTTTAGCTGGATGTGGTGATAGTTCTGCAAATGATAAACCAAAAGAAAGCAATACTAATGCAGAGGCAGATCAAAAGGTTTTAGCTAAAACTACAGAAGATGTTATCCAACACTTTAAGGATGATAATCTTGAAATCGGAGAAGTTTCTGATTTACCAAATGATGAATTTGGGAATATCCGAAAAGAAGGAAAAAGAATTTTAATTCCTTCACTAGGTTCCGATGCAGGTGGCAGACTATTCTTATTTGATACTGAAGAAAACTTGCAAAAAGCTAAAAGTTACTACGATGAATTAGGTAACTCTGGTCCAATGTTTTATTCACACACACATCAAAGTGGACTTTTTTTAATTCAAATGAATGGTGATATGGAAGATAATGAATTTGCCAAATATGCTGCATCTTTAGAAGAGGCTGTAACGGGTTCTACTAGTATAAAAATAACTGAGGAAAGTAAAGCAAATAAAGTTGAAAATTTAACAGATGCTCAAGTTGGCGATATAGTAAAAGATGATTTTGCAGGAATATATACTATTACTGAATTGTACAATGCACCAACTGATAAATATAAAAGTGCTGATGTAGAGTTTACTATTGAGCAAATTAAAACAGCTAAATTCGAGGCGGAAGATCCTGATTTAATCGAAACTAAACCTGAAACAAATGTTTTAATCTTATCTATTACAGGAGAAAATCTATCTGATGACACTGTAAGTTTCCATCCTAACACAGCTAAAATGACGACTAACACAAAGCGACAAATCAGTTCGAATGTAATGATTTCTCCTTTTGAATCAGAATTCATTGGTAATGTAATTCAAAAAGGTGAAGTAATATTTGACCTTGGTGATGAAGGTTTAGAGGGAGTAACTGAATTAAAATTTGTATTTGAAGGAACTGCAAAAGACGCTATGACAATCGGTGAAGAAGTTACTGTTGTAGTACCAGTAAGTAAAAAATAAGTCACTCAATCGAGTGGCTTTTTATTTAGATTTTTTAGTAAAAAAGGAAAATAAATTAAAAGTTATATTATACGTATAAATAATACGTGTTATAATAAGAGTATAGAAAGGAGATAAAAGACATATCATCAAGAGAAATGATAAAGATACTTAATAAAGATGGATGGTATTTACATAGGATTGTTGGAAGTCATCATCACTTTAAACATCCTACTAAAAAAGGAACTGTAACAGTTCCACATCCGAAGAAAGACCTTTTAATAAAAACTACAAACTCAATACTAAAGCAGGCAGGACTTAAATAGTCCACCTGCAAGGAGGTTTTATATAGATGGCTAAATATTATTTTCCAGCAATTTTTGATCCAGGCACTGAAAATGAAAATGGTTTTACAATAACATTCCCTGACCTGCCGGGATGTATTACAGAAGGTTCTAATATGGATGAAGCAGCATACATGTCTAAAGATGTATTAGCAGGTTTTTTATATGGAATGGAAGAAGATGGAGAACAAATACCTGCCCCTTCAAATCCAAGTAATATCGACCTTCCACAAGGTGCATTTATCTCGATTGTAGAAGTAAGAACAGATTATATTAGAGATGAGATTGAAAATAAGGCTGTTAAAAAAACTTTAACAATTCCTAAATGGTTAAATGATGCAGCAGAAAAAGAAAATATAAATTTCTCTCAATTACTTCAGTTCGCAATTAAGGAACGCTTAGGCATTATTAGTAAACAATAAGCAAAAAAGACCAGGTACTCAATTAACTATGAGCGCCTGGTTGTTTGTTTTGATGCCTTAATATTAATTTTCCCACTTGCGTTTTCAAAGCCATATTAGCATACGTCAACATTAAATCTTCTCATGCTGTAGCAATAATGAAATCGCTAAAGTATTCACAGTCTTTTCCCATCTCACGACTCTAATCTTATCTTTAGCCAACAACCTCTTAGAGTTGAAACATTCCTGTGAAATGTTATCTAAAAGCTTATCGAGTATTGGTAAATAAACATTGCTCATTTTAAGATTTTCAATCACCTTGTAGTCACGTTGTAATGTCTGTACTGCCATATCGTAAATGACATATTTATGAAGTAGTTGTCTTTGCTCCGGTTTTATCATACAACTAAACGTTCCTTATGTATGATTGGAACAACTGTTACACGCTATCAATCATGAAAGTACGCTTTGCTTCGTTCGCGTTTTGACAAATGTAAATTTTTGAGAAACAAAAAAGACCAGGCTCACATTAAAGTGATAACCTGGTCATTATTGTTTATTTATTTGCTCGTCGTTGTTGTATTGTAATGTATAACCCAATTAATCGGTCTGTTGTCATTTCTCCATTTTGTAAATCTTTCAAGTGTGAATCTTGAATAATACCATCCTTAACCGCCTGTGCAATAAAGTTTTCTGTTTCTGTTTTCATAGCTGGTGAACCAGGATTCCAATTTAACACTTTTGGTTCCTCCTTTTGTTGAATAGTTGTTTTTGGTTTCATAGCTTCTTCTATTCGTTTTAAGAAGCCATTCCATCGGTTCTCACTTAAAATCCGGTGCGGACAGTATTTTCCGTTCCAATCTTGATGTTTTTTAACTCGATCAATGCCCCATCCATATTGTTTTAATAATGAGGCTATATAGTGCACTGCATTTTCCTCAGCAGCAGTATAACGAGCCCCACCACTTTTGCTATAACAAATTTCAATACCTATTGATTTACGGTTACCCATCCCTTGACCATCACCACAATGCCAAACATTACGATTAAAGGAGATTGCTTGAATAACTTCTACATCATCAACGGCAACGTGATAGGATACCTGATTGTCGTTAGTTATCATGTATTTAATTTCATTGGCTGCTGATGCATCATTTGCCGTATTGTGAACAGTAATATACTGTGGCGTCATGATGTAAGGGGCTTTTATTGGATATTTTCTTAAAGGTAATAGATTTTGTTTTAAGATGTAAGCCATTATTGCTGACCTTCTTTTTTAGCCGCCTTTAATAAATCAAATGTTCCCGAAGCAGTTAGTCCGGCCACAAAGCCAGATATCAGCATGGCATACGCTGGATACTCTGATAACGGCCAACAAACTAAGCCAATAAAAATACCAATCACTACCGATGTGATTGGCATGTATTGTGTATTAATTTTAAATGTCTTTTTCAGTACCTCTGATACAGCTAGTACGATAGCTACCATCATGATTGCAATCATAAAAATGTTTGTTAAATCCATTAATCATCATCCTTTTCATTGTTTTTATTTTGCAGTGAATGTTTTTCAATACGATCCACACGACCTTCTAATATATTCAACGATCGATTCATGCCTTCAAGTGCGATTGCTGTTCGTTCCTGTGATTCATTAGACCGTTCTAAGTGGTCCATTAATTTATTTTCCCGTTCTTCCGCTCGGTCCATCAGATTATCATTTTTGCTTATTAGATAGCGAAATGCCCCAAACGCTATAATTAAACAAGCTATTGCCCAAACTGCTTGGCTTGTAGCAATTTCATTTACTGCAGCTACATCCATTCCATCACATTCCTTTGCTATTCAATAAAATAAAAAGCTATGAGATGTATCGAGAAACAGAACCAAGAACTGTTATCTCCATTACTCTCACAGCATAAAAAATAACGCTAAGCTTATGCTTGCGTTTTTTCCGATGAGTATTTATCGCCTGTAATCTCTTTATACTGTTCTGCTGTTAGTTTTCCAGCAACAACAGCATCACCAACCATTTCCTTCGTCCAGTATTTAGGGTAAAAGCCATTAATCATTTTTAACCAATCCATTTCAGAGAACCCCTTTCATCATCAGTTGATATGTTAAATCTGCTTGATTACTATCTAATTCTTCTATTTTTAAATCCTTCATAACTGATTCATACGCTAATTGAGCATTAGTAGCTTCTAATCGTTCCGTTTTTTCTTCTGGAGTTTCTTCAAGTCCGAATTTCTTCCTATCGCCTAATGTACCGTCTGAGTTTCGCACTTTATATTGAAATGCCATTAGTCCACCGCCCCTGAAATTAGATGTATTTTGTGATTAAATGATAAATCTGTACGTGATGGCGTGATTTTAAGAATGATATTTTGCTTCGCTTCTACCCCTTCAAATTCGAAGGTATCCTCCACTACATCTCGTTGAACTGGTGCTGTGTTTACGGGCGTTAAAGTTTCATACTGTTCTTGCTCATTACTTAAAGTCATGGATAGTTCAACTTTTATATCCAATTCCTCATCACGTTGTATAAATAATAAAACACCCTTCGCAGATCCCTTAGGTGGCTCAATTTTATAACGAGCAACAGATTGCAAAATAGGTGTTTTCACTTCTTTTTTATTTAGTGTTACAGTCTTATTAGTCTTTGCTCCGTAGTTATCAATTACCTCAATCACAATCGTATTTTGACCAATTACAAGTTGCGAAAGAGCTAAATCAAACTCCCACGCTCCATCTGTGCCACTGTAGATTTCAACTGCATTCTCTGCATTTATACGTCTAGTTACTTTAAGCGTAGAATTTGCGTCCTGGTCGGAGGCTGTACCACTAATTTTAAACTTGTCCGCATCGACTACGCCAGAAGGTACAACAGCATCTACGGATAGTAAAGGTGCTCGGTTCGGTACAACATAGAAAGTACGTTCAACAATCGCAGACGTTGCTTTCTCGCTATCCTCAGCCCATACTTTTAATGTGTGTGCTACGCCATCTGCAAGCGTACCTATGAGTGCTGTTTCACCATCGTATATTTTGCCACCTTTGAAGGTTAGCTGTTTAGATAATGAGATTTGCGTCTGACTAAGGTTTGTTGCTAATACCTTTCTAGCCTCGTTGTTAATTTGATAATAAACGGTTACTGATTGATCTGCATCAGCATCATTAGCCGTACCAGCAATGTTTAATGTGTCATTTTCATAAAGCGTTGTATTATCTCCAGGACCTGTTAATGACACTGTAGGAGCAACGTTGTGTTCAATTTCAAATGGTTCAGAGTATATATAATCAGAATATACATTACTTGTATTTTTTGCTCGCACACGTAATTCTAAGGTTTTAAGTGCCTTATCTGTAGTAGTTGTAAAACTTCGAGTGAGCGTGTTGTTGTAAGCTAACGGTGTCCATGTGCCTGTGCTATTATATCGGTAATCTACCTCATAAAGTGACAGGTTAGGCGCGTGTGAGGCTCCAAATGTGATATTAACAACTTCATTAGGTTTAATTTTTTCACCTTGTATCGGTGATGTAAATGGTGCTGATGGAGTGATTGATTGATTAACTCGGCTACCTCTTTCATACCAAAAGCCATCGGTATGTCTACCATTAATAGGGTATGTTCCCTCATCAACAGCGATTCCACTCTGTACAAGCGAACCTTTACTATAATTAGTCGAGTATAGCTGGCTAGTTACTCGATAAAGATTGACATTGTAATATCCTTCCCGACCGTCAGGGGTTTCCATATTTACCTTATAGACTGAGCCATTATAAGTACAATAGAAGTCGAACTTTTTAATATCAAAATAGTAAAGCAGATGGGTCATTGAACCGTTAGCTGTATTTAATAATTGTAATGAGCCATTGCTAAGAGCTTGAACTTCATAAAATATTTGTCCATCTGTAATAGCGTAGTTTGCTCCTAATAACACATTAAAAACATTAGCTATTCCGTAACCATTAGATAACGTTGTTTTATTAATAAGAGAACTTACAACTGGAGTATATAGAGAGTTAGTTATTGTATTATATTTCGTAAAGTAATATTTCGGCTTTGATACTGTGTACAAGCTACTTTCTCGATATGCACTTTCTAATCCTGCGGAATCAACCGCTTTGAGACGCATTTTCAAACTTGTTGCCGTTGGTATTGTGTACGTAAAGCTTGGAGTTGTTGTTTCTCCTGCTTTCGAATAGGCAGCGTCATTTATAGACACTTCCCAAATGTATTTTGATAAATTGCTTTCTGCGTCTGTTGATGCTCCTACAGTGAACACTTTGGAATCACCAACTTCTAATGTCCCTGTCGGGTATGAAAATGCTCCTGGTTGTGTCGGAGCTGTATTTACCTTTGCTCCTTTCACGTACCAATACCCATCTGTATGACGTCCGTTTGCCGGGTACGTGCCATCCTCTGCTGGAATAGCACTTTGTACCAGGGCGCCTTTTGTCGGCACCTGTGCGGAACGTAACTCATACGCTGAAACGCTACTAGCTGTAGTAAACGTATATCTCATTATAGTGTTAGAACCGTTTGAACCCCCATAAATCGTTTTACCTACAGGTAAACTACCATATGAATAATACTCATATGTCCCAGTTGCGTAAAATAAACCATTACTGTGGTTATAAGACGGATACCCGTTAGTTACACTCGATGTTCCTGTATAAGTTTCATTAATAACCCACGGATTAGTGACTGTAAATTTGTCATAATAATACTGAACCATCCTTAAACCACCTCCACTAACTGCACATTATATGTCTGCCAATCACCGACACCCATCTCAGCGTTAACCGTATCAATTTGAACATTACTTCGCGCCACTTTCGCGCCTTTTTTGTATGCATTGGTAAGAGCTGAAACCGTAATTGTGTCCGCACCTACTGCAGTAATAACAACGTCCTCACTTGCTACATCATCAAAAATAGTGACTTGTGTAAATGGTGTTAACCCATCCACACTAGCCACTTTTAAAGTAGTTGTTCCTATTCCAACGGCTTCGACAATATCAGTCATAGCTGCGTCTAATTTGATTTTGTTTGTGCTACCATCTAGCATATCGGCAAATGTTCCACTATTACCTGGTACACGGCCATCTAGTTCCATTTGTATACGCATACGTTCTAATTGTCGATACATCTCCATCAAAAAACGATAGGAGTTATATATTCCCCATTCAAAATTGTTGGCGTACTCCGACATATAAGGTGTACCATCCTCAATGACCTCTCCAGTCACTGGATCGGTTACATCATCGTACCATTCAGTACGTTCGTAAGGGTTTTTCTTAAAATTCAGCGGTATTTCACCATTCATATAGTTACTCATTTACTTCACTTCCTTCGCTTCAAGTTGCAGAGGAAATGCGATAACATACCCCTGTGAGCCTTTCTGGTAGTTCATTGTTTTCACATACAGTTCACGCCCATAACTATCGACTAAAGCAGCACGTGTTACCAAGCCTTGTTCCGTCGATAACTTCACATACTTTCTTAGTCCAACCTTGGTGCTAGTGTGATAGATTTCTTTGTCATAAACAACCCCATCAATAGTAACCTTTGCGCCAACTGTAAGATTACTTAAAAATTGTTGAGTTAAATCTATCATTAATGTTTGTATTTCGTTCAATTCCTCACACCTCCTGCTCTAAATCGACCACAAATACGGTTATTTGTAATGAAGCTGTAAATCTCATTTGAAACTGTTAAAACTTCTTTTCCTAAAGCACCATGTGTTTTGGCTGTTTTAAAACGGCCACATATTTTATGTTTGATTTGCCATGCATAAGTGCCACCTACTATAATAAGGCATTCCTTTAATGCTAAAATGGTTGTCATTAAATCAATATTTAATGGTACGATTCGTTCTACCAACCGTACTACTTCGTTATAATAAGCCGTTTGTTCAACTTCTATTGCTACTTCCATTTCAAATTGATTAACATCTAATAAAATCTGATGGTTATTTTCTCCGATTAATCCTGACAATGCCTTTGTTAAATACTCTAAAACATAGGGTGCGCTTTCTTGCATGCGTGCCAGTAATCGTAGTTTTCGAAATTTCAACGTTTCATTCTTCGGATCTGCACGTATACCAAAATCTTTTTCCCTTATTGCAATAGCAGCCTCGCTAGAAGTTAAAATGAATTGATCATTCTCAATATCAAAAAGAGCTTCGTCGAGTTTATCCCAGTTAACAGTAACTGTATTGGACAACTCCCGAAACTCTTTTATATTTTGATAATAGAATGGTAACTCCTCTAAAAAAGAATTGGTCACGTGCTCACTTCCTTCAGTATTACTTTAGAAAGTACTGGAATTTCTTCAGCCAAGTTAATATTATAAGCTAAGCCATTCAACACTGTTGAAGCAATATCCTCAATTCCTTCAATCTCTAATAGTCGAGATTCAATATGAGTAATCCGGACATTGATATCTAAATCTTTAAACCAATTTGCACGTAGTTCAGCAAAATAGGTTTCTAACGTTGCACTCACTTGTGCTTCAATTTGGCCAATCGTTGCACCATTCAGAAACAGTTCAATTTCAACTACTATATCGTTTTTTTCTACACCCTCCACATTGACTTCGTGACCGATTGGTGCTGTACCATAGCCCTCCCCTTTATACTCTAGTGGGTCCATAATTTCTTGAACATATGATACAAACGCAGGTGTCGGTACATTAAAATCTGAATCGATAATAATCGCGGTTACTGTTCCTCCACCAAACGGAGCACGACGTAAACGGACACCGCCAACACCTTGTATTGCCCTCAATCTTTTTTTATAATCCGCGCGATTACCACCAAAAGATTTTTCACGGATATGTTCTACATACTTTAAATATAATGACTCATCAGTTTCATCATCTTCACCTGGTACAAGTACATCAGCTAATACAGCTTTACCTAGCTTATTATTAGCTTCGAGTGGTAACATTTCGCCATAATCCTTATTTCCTACGGCACCTGCTGTTTGTGCTTCTACTTTATATACCCCTGCCTCTAATTTCTCTATTACATTATAGATAACTGCCTCTAATCGATATTGGCTATTTGTAGACACATCAAGAGGTATACCTTCACCATCTGTAAATAATGCGCGGCGAATAGCCCTTCCAGCCTTCTTACGTTCGACTCCATGCTCGTTCACTCGTTTTTCAAGATCATCTCCGTCTGCTGTAGCAGCAAAAGTACGACGATATAATACGGACATATCCCAATATGTTTCAGCTAACTTTAATGCTGTAGGTGCAAGTGCATCATATATTACACTACCTTCACGTTTATCGACGTCAACCGGAACACGATCAAGCAGTTCTGCTAAAATACTATCAAATGATTGCGACTCTAAGTACTCAAGCAATCCTAATCGCCTCCTTTAACAGACTTACATCGCCATAAATTGTTCGAGCAACAAAAGTTATTAACACATCATCTTTTGAAGTAAATTCAAGACTAAAATTTTCTAATGATGTAATACGTTCATCTTGCAGCAAGGCATCTTGTATGCGCCTACCTAAATCACCACGTACATACAATTCATCAAATCCCATCATATTTTGAAAACCGTAATTATTTGTATAAACTAAATGTTCAAAGCGAATTGTATTCAATGCTTTAAATATCGCTTGCTCCATTGCTTTTTGACCATCTATCAATCCACTGCAGCAACCTCGTTTGAAATCTAAATGATACGTTCGAGTGGGTAATTCAACAGCATCCATTACTTCAATGTCAGGGGTAATCGTTATTGCTTCTGTTGGTAGTGCCATACGTTATCACCCTCCCTATATCTGTCTGATACAAAATAATTTTGACCGCCTTGAACTCGATGTAATACTACTTTATCGCCTTCTTTTAACCCATCTTCTGAGATAAGCTTTAAATATTTCATTTCATATTCTTCATAAGGAACTGCGGTCTCTTCGCCTTGATTTTGTCGTTTTGAGCTTGCCTGTGTATCGTCATCTCCAATTTGACCTTTAGTAAAATTTTTCGGATATTTGTACTGAATACTCGCTATTCTTTCGTGTCTAGTAAGATGCTCTGCAACAAGTAAAAACTCATCCGTTAATATGAGCTTCGAATGAATTTCAATTTTTAACGGCTTAGCTTCAATGACCTTTCCTAAAACAATATTTACCGGATTGGACGCATAAAAGGCTGCCATTGCTGTCGTTTTGATTAATTCTAGTAAACTCATGAAATCACCTTCAATTCTAAGCTCATTGTATGAACTTTAGCTGACCAATCATGTGTACAGGCTTCCACCAAAAATAACTGCTTAATTCCTAATTTCTCAATATAGATAAATACCATCTTTCCTGCGCGCACTCGCCAATCACCCAAACATTTTAAAGACAGTTCTTTTTTTTCTGTATTATGGACCGTAAGTAATACATTCAGCAGACTTTCAATCTGGGCAGACGTCATATTTTCGTCTACCTTTTTGTAATACTGCAACTGTCCCCATTTAGCGATATTGCTACTATCCTGCGCAATAAATACTCTACGTTTTGATGCCTCTTTATCATCTAACACTAATTTTACTCGATTGTAAGAATCCTCAATGGATACCGAATAATCATAGTCGTACAAAAGGCTTTCTTCACCTATATAAAAGTCTGTCGGTGCTATAACAAGATCACTAATATTATGCAATCCTAGTGAGCCGAAATCATCCATAAAAACATAGCTCTGATTTGTGGCCACAATAGTTGAATCGATGTATTTCATGATGACATCCAATGCCTTCTTATCTTCTTCAACCATTCCAGGAGCTGTAAAGTCTGTTTTCGCTACAGAACTTAACTGAAGATTTGCTATACTGCAAATACGCTCAATGGCTTTTTCTGCTAACATCGATGGAATAACAAAAGTATCTTCATACATTAAATACTTGAGTTGATCGTAAGCAATAATATTAAATTCGCTATCCTTACCAAAACCTGCTTTAAATGAATAGCCATAAAAAACTTTGTGTTTTCCATCAATTACTCTTACTATTGCACCAGATACAATTTTATTTTCAAGTGGCTTAGGATTTAGCAAATTAACATTAAGCTCTGATGCTTTCCCTGTTTTTTCAGTCTTCCAGCTAAGCGAAGTGACAGGTACTTCGTAAATATTCCCATCTCGATTATCAACTAATACTTCTATACCTACCACCTCATTTCTTAGCCGTCCATTCAGGTGGAATTTTTACTTTCAACCCAATTGGCAACTTCCTTAAATCACTATCTTTAATCCCGTTCAAGGATTGTAAGGCTTTATAATTTGCTCCGTTTCCAGTATACTTTTGTGCTATTTTCCAAAGGGAATCTCCCTTTACTAAGCTATACGTCTGTGGTATTTGCTTAGAGTTTTCTCTTGGCGCTTCCTTTTTCACAACTTGCTTCACTGACTTTTTCTTGGCAGACACAGCTGGGGTAGTACTCTTTTTAACAAGTTCCATTTTTTTGAATCCAAATGGCACATACTTTTTAAAAGAGATAGTATAATCCACGTCGGACGTACCAAATTGATTTTTTGCTTCAAAACTCTCAATAGTAAACTGGTCATTAACAGAGAATGAACCGCCTACATAAACAAAGCGGATAACCGTTTCTTCGGCCATCCACTTTTTTATTTGTTCTATATACTTATTAGGCTCTACAAATTGCGTTTCAGCATAATGCGTTTCCTGAGCAGGGAAAAAAGACGAGAAAGAGAACTCGGATAATTTCATAGGTTTAGGCACTTTCACAGTACCTAACTTAGCGACTGAAAACTCTTCTCCGTCAGCATCCTGTTTAAATGATAATTCTGGTGGATTAACGGGAATACGAAATCCTTCTTTATCATTGTTAGCACTAAGATAGATTCCTATCATCCATATACCCCCTCTACCGAACGATTCTGCTCATCTTTCAAACCTTGTGTAATAAACTTTACGACTTCATGAACATCCACTTTTTCACGAATATCGCCAGTAAAATAAAACTTCGGTTCACTTTGAATATGTTGCACAACAGCTTTACTGTTATTTGTTATAGGTGACGCTGAAACTTTTTCTCGTACTTCATTTGATACTTCAACGTCATCCCTAACTGGAACATTCAAAGCTTGTGATACATAGTCATTTATTTTAGCAACATTGCCACTCGCATTGGATAAATCACCGAATTTATTAAGCATTTTTTCCATTGCACTACCGGTTGTATCTTCAAAATTATTATGGACCTGTAAATTGGGTGTAAGCGAAACAATGTTGTTAATCGCTTTACCTTCCGCAATATCTTTAAATAATTCGAGATATTCGTCTGCTAGATCGATTTTGTCTTCAATCTTCCCAACTTTATCTATATTTCCACCGTTAAGTTTTTGATTATCATCAGCATTTTTTCCAAGACCTGATTCTGAAGGTGCATTTATTTTTCCAAGACCTGATTCTGAAGGTGCTGATTTTACAACATCATCTGTCAAACTAGATGGAAATGAATTAGAATTATCATCATCTTTATTCATTGATCCCGCTAGCCCTTTTAACTTATCGGCCATAACACCTAATTTTTCACTACCTGCAAGTGAAAGAGATTTTCCTATTTCATTACCTTTATCGTATGCAGTACCTAAGTCTTTGTAGTCTAAACGTTCAAATTGTCTATTGGTTGGTGCAGTCGGCATAGTCACACTATTCATATATTCACCAGCGATGTTCTTTCTTTCTAGAGTAATATTGGCTGCCTTTGTAGGTGCTTTAATAAGATTTTGAAGAGTATCCCCAAAGTTAGTTGCACCACTACTTAATTTTAAATCTACTGTACCTATCTTGGAAAGATCGGTATCCAGCACATCATTAAGTAAACCTATAAATTTATTTACCCCACCGATTGCACCGTTGATAAGATTAGATATTCCACCTAATGCATTATTAATGACATTAAAAATACCATCTGCAATTCCACCAACCGTTTTCAGCACCATAGTACCCATCGTATAAAATGCCATCTGTACACCGTACACTAAAGCGTTGAAGGTATTTGCAATCCATTCAGCTACGCTAATTATATTATTTCCTATGGCATCTAATACAGTTCTAACCATAAGATTTAAGGCAATCCATGCTAGTTGTACAAAGAATATAGCCTTATTCCATGTATTAACGAGCCATTCAACAACGGTAATATTTATGTTCATTACACCTATAAAAACGTTATAGAAAGCAGCACCTAGCCAATAAACGCCTCCAACAATTGCGCCAAATACAGCTGCAGTTTGTTCAGCCCACATCAGCATTGCGGTTACTACTAAAGCGATAACAGCAATAAATGCTATTAGAATCCATGTTCCAGGGAAGGCGAGTAATGCTGTATTTAATCCCCATACAGCTGATGTTTGAGCCAAGGTTGCACCTGTAGCTAGCATAGAGGCCGCTGCCAGCACACCTAATGCGAAAGTTCTTACTGCCTCATAAGCTGCAACTATCATTAATACTCCCCTATACGCAGTTAATATCGTCAAATATGAACCCAATGATGATGCTACTGTTACAATTATTGGCCCAACCAAAGACCAAGTATTCTGTAACATATCTCCAAATGTAACTATTCCATTATAAACCCTTTCTAAAATGTCAAACACTAACGATAAACCTAATACAAACAAATTTACAAAAACCATTGCATGACCTGCTAAAACTCCAAATGCATCCGAATTAACAAATTCGCTGAATCGTTTAAATATAGGTTCAAATGCGTTTTGCGCATAGTTTTTAAATACGGTCATAGCGTCTGAAAATGTTTTCGGCGTTTTACTAAATTTATCTTCAATTTCGTCAGCAGCATTAAATAATGCATTTTTAATAATATCCGCTGTAATTTCCCCATCAGATGACATTTGCTTTAGTTCACTTGTACTTTTTCCTAACGCATCTGCAATTGCATCTGCAAGCAATGGAGCCTTTTCTGCGATAGATGTAAACTCATCACCTTGCAATCCTCCAGAAGCCATTGCTTGCGTTATTTGTTTCATACTGTCAGCCTTTTCTTGACTACTAGCTCCTGAAGCAGCGAAAGATTTATTCATCAGCTCACTGAAACGAATAGCTTCATCATTGCTACTAAAAGTGTCACTAGCGTTTAATTTAGCAACACTAGTAGCCATATCATTATAAGAGCTTAAACTTCGCTGAGAAGCTCTATAAATCTTATCCTGCAACTCCGCTTGTGTTTGCGAACCGTCATTAATATTAGCGATTCGCGTATTTGTATTACTATAAGAATCAGAAGCGCTTGCTAACTTTTTAAAACCCTCAGTTAAATTCTTTACCGATAAAATATTAGAAGCAAAACCTACAAATTTACTAAAAAACTTACCCACTCCACTTGTGGCGGCTGATATCCCTCCAGAAGTCCCACTAAAAATATCACCTACATCACCAACATTTTGAAATGCAAGTCTTGCACTAGCACTTAATCTATCAAAAGCTACCCTAGCACTTTGAATATCGCGCGTTGCTCGTTGCAGGCTACGCATATCTCCTGCTCTGTTGGATGATATATGCATTTGCTCCATCGTTCGGATTGTACTATTCATAGCTTTCATCATCTTACGAAGGGTACCAGTCATTCTATCGGTCAAGGTCATGGTTGTACGCACTGACATAACACTCACCTCATTTTAGGGCTAAAAAAGACATACCCAACAAGGCATGCCTTTTTTATAAAATTATTATTTTCTTATTACTTTTTCGAAGCCTCTGCTTCTTTTTCAAGCTCTATATCCAAACTTGCGATAATGAATGCGCGCTCTTTGCGATTCATACTTAAAAACGAGTTAGGCAGTATATTGAATCGATGAAGCGCAACATGTGCATAAAATGCTAGTCCGTCACGCTCTTCTTCACTGCCTTGTATTAGTTTTTTACTTCTTCTACTTCATCTTCGAGAGAAATATCACTTCCGCTAATTTCAGATACTTTTTCAGAAATCAACGATGTTTCACCTGCTAGAAACATTCTTCCATATAACGCCTCTGCACCTTTTACGCCATAAGATTGCTGTAATTCAGTATTATTTAGGTCTGGATATACGATAGCTGCTACGTTTAATCTACGGTTGTATGCTACTGGATCAAATACTCGTTCTTGGCGTCCTCTTTTGCCGGCTACATTTTTAAAACATCTATCATTAATTACATCTGCTTCTTCAGATGGAACAGGTCGTAATTGAATAGGCTCAGCAAAACGTTGTAAGGATAACTCAATAGGTTCTACCGCCATTACATTTTCTTTCATGAAAGCTTTAAAGTTACTCATTTACAGTTTCCTCCTTATTGGATAACACTAAATTGGTTTAAGATTTCAAAATCGTCAAATGTGAATGAAAATTCGTCTTTTAATGTGTCTGCACTATCTGCATCAAGCATTGCTAAAAGCGTTTTATCTGGAACGATATTTCGGACATCAACGGTTTGTTTACCAGCTGCACTAGTAATATCCGCATTAACAATTGTTGCATCAAACATTGGTGATTTACCTGAACGTAGATAGTTCATGGCCATCGCTCGAACCTCTGGGCGATGGTAATACATCGTCATTTCTCCAACACCTTTTGCTCCTACAATTTTAGAACCTTCCATACGAGCATTTAGACGTTTTACTTCTACTTTGTTGTATTCTACTTCCGCTTTGAATTTAAGAATTTCTGCAAATTCATATGTTTGACCTTCAATATTAATAAATACCAAGCCCTCACGAGAGGACATAGCGTCTTTTGTTTGCATTACGTTTGCTGCCATTTAGTTTTTCCCCCTTTTATTTACACTCAACGCGCATATATAATTTTTCCATTGCATCGATAAACTTGATACCTATCACAGCAAATACGGCATCTTTTTGATCACCTTGCTCAACAGTAATATCTTCAGGAAGATATGGATTAATAACACCTAACCGTACATATGGATCAAGCACTGTTTTCATTAATTGTTTCTTAAACAAATCTCTTCCATCTTCATTATTGTTCACTTTACCGATGAAGTATTTTCGGAAAATGTGGCGTGTGTTATTTTCGAGAATAGTCATTCCACGATCGATTTTTCCTTTACGGAAATCTTGGTTCTTAGTCGGTGTAAATGAATGGAATGTATTAATATCCTGCTCTACTACTACTTCATCATTACTGAAAGAATAGACAATATGGCCATCTTGTAATGCTTTAATGATTTCATCATTTGTCATCGCTTCCGCTTCTATTGCACCAGGATATTTTGCATATGTTAATGAACCTACAGTGGCCGCTGCAAATGCTGCACCAAACCAGTACACCGCCTCATTTGCACTTAAGATTTCCCCACCATCCAGTGTGACTCCATTTTTAATTGATACTGTGCTTTCATGGTCTGCAGCATTATAATTATTGGTAACGAATGTAACGCGTTTACCTGCTTGTTCTCGCAGTTCTTTTGCCTTTAAAGCAAGTAGCCCTTTTATTGTATTGTCATCAGTCCCATATGCCACAACCTTAAAATTCAAAGTATCCAATGCAGATGCGAACTCCGATATCGAGTCATTTGTAGCAGCTACTGTTGTTCCACCAGCTAAAGTCAAAGTAGCATCTCCTGTTGGTAATGCCCCATCAAACACGACATAATCATTTGATTTTAAATCTTCGAAAGCAATCACCTTCTGCAAGTCAACTTGAAGAGCATCAAAATAGGTTTTTACTGTTGTAGTTCCATCTAATCCTGTCGTTGTCATAATGTGAATCTTATTTCCATCCGTTCCACCGAACTTCGCAGAAGCGGTTAATCCCTCAACTGTCGCTTTTGCTTTCTCACCTATACCATTAAGGTTATATAAATACACATTACCAGTAGCCTTAAAAGCTTCTCGCAGAGGTAAAATATCACCTAGCGATTTACCGAATAAATTTCTAAACTGTGTAGTTGAAGAGAGTTTAATAAACTTACCAACTTCACCCCAATTTAGTGTCACAGGCACAACTAGAGCACCATTCGATTCAAGCCCCATTGTATTTAAATTGTTTGTTTCAAAATTAATATAAGCATCCGGACGTACTTTATTTTGCGTTTCCCAAATACCACCCATTATGCATTCACTCCTTTCTTCTTCCACTCTGCTACTAGCTTGTCAGCTTCCATTTTTGTATAAGTTGCTCCTTCTTGTAGCACAACTTCATACTCCAAACGCTCTTTTGAAGATTGAGTACTATCTAAAAAAGCAGCCTTAGAGAATTTTTTATTCCCTGGCTGCTTCACTGTTTTCTGTTTGTCTGTCATTATTTGTGTCAAATCCAACGCCCTCCAATGTGTTCATTCTCGTTTCTTCTTGAATGTCGTATAATCTAGCTTTCACTTGAAAATTAATCACTAATGTTTCGTCAACTATCTCGCCTCCTATTTCATGTACATGGAACTTATCCGCAAGGTATTTAAAATTATTTTGAATAATTTCCAATACATTTAAGCATTCATCTTCTATATCATCGGTAGATGGTAAATAGACGATGCTAAATGAATAGGTGCGAATAACTTGATTCTTCATACCACGCTCTTGGTGCACGTTCATTATTCGGACTATAAAAGCAGGTAATGTTAAGCCTTGCTTAACTGGTTTGTCGTATATTTGATATTGGTTATTATCAGGATACAAAGAACGTAATTGCATGATTGCTAAAGTTTTCATACTATCAGTTACATTAACCACCCATTATACGCCTCCATTCCTTCTCGATTTCGCGTTCCCACATTCGAGGTATAAGATGTTTCATTTCTTGTTCTGTGAGTTCAAGTAAAAATTGACCATTCACATAACCTACAGTTCGTCCTGTAATTACATTACGATGCCCTTTCTCAACAAAAGGCGCATTTTCTATCTGATTGTAAATAATAATTATAAAATTATTACCCTCTTTAACAATGCGATATTTCCAGTTATCACGAAGATTTCCAGTATCTAAAGGCGTGAGCATTTTCACTTTCCGAATGGCTATTTGGGCTACTCTTTCAGCAACTTTTTTGTGTGTTTTTCCAGATGCAATAGTAAGTTCTTTTAAGTTTTCTGCAAATTGCTTTACTTCCTCAAATTCAAATGCCATTAAGCTAACACCTTCTTTTTCAAAAGCACTTTTAGGTTTGTTTTATAGAGAGATGAAATTTTAGCTATAGTAATCCTCCTAATCCTAAAAAAATTAAATCATTTATTTCATGTCTAGTTCCTCCTTTTCCAAATTTAGCACGCAACAACAACACGATAGACTTAGTAACTTATTCTTTAACGTCTATAAGCTCTAAAAGGACGAAAAAATGCATAATAAAAGGCCATAGTTTAACTATGACCACTAAACTAAAAATCACCTCTTTTTCCGATTCTTAGTCTTTTATATTCTTGCCTCGAATGTGTTTATTGCGAGCTGGTCGGTCATCTGTCTGTCCTTCCCTAATATTCAGGATTTTATAAATACTGAGAGAACAACCCCTTACCACACCGGCCTATCTCCAAGTTTACATTATTATTTTTATTTCCCCTAATGTTTAAAGTATGGCAACTTTGGCAACTATGGCATATTTAAAAATCGGATTATTGATGCCGCCTTAAAATTTTCAAATAACTGAATAACGACATTACAAAGGAACATTTAGGAGTAGCCCAACCTCGCTTAAGTATTTTACTTAGGCTTTATTATAGCTACCATATTTTTAATATGGTAAAGGATCCCTCCACTTTATGAGGGATCCCTTTTTAGGCTAACATTTTAATTAAAATATTTTCTTTAATGTTTTGTATATGTGTGTGGCTCAATCCCATACTAGTCGCTATCCATCGCTTTGATTTGCCATCTAGCATCCAGTTCAGTACTTGTACTTCTCTGTCACCTGTAACTTTTTCTATAAGTTTCTGAACCTCTAATATCTTTTTCTCATATTCTTCAACACGCTTAATATTTTTCGAACGTCTAATTACTTCCTGCATAATGGGATCGCCAACACCTCCTGCGGCCTTAGGTAGTGTAGCGTCAATACCATACTGTGCCGTTTTTACACCAACAATCATTTCTGTCCGCATTTCTTTGATGGCATTAACCATCCAGTGATAGTCCTTAATAATTGAATCTAAAGTATCTGGTGTAATATCTAACGAGCTCTTTTTAATCATATGTTTGTCCTCCTATTTTGTGGTATAAGGCATGTACTGACCAGCCCCTAAAAGGGCATAAAACAATTCTTGTATCTTGTCCCATGTTCGAAACTTAATTTCCCTCATGCACTCAAATTCTCTCTCTGTATCGCGTAGTAGACTTTTGGCTCATATTGATGATAGAAGCCTTTGGCATCAGCATGCATTGCTAGTGCTATTTGTAAATCTAGCTCGTCAAAGCAAATTGTTTTCGACTTCGCCTCATCCCCATCTCGCCAAATGACGATTGCGTAAGGTTTTACTCCAAAGCCTAAAAATATTGGATTCATGTTGCTACCTCCTGTGTCTTATTCATTATTAGGTTTTACTAAGTTACGTCTCCTAAATGCTTCCTTAGCACTTGCGTTTCAAATCAACTGTGTTTCGGTATTTTTCTCAAATCGTTTATTTTTTCGCTCTCTAACTATTTTCAAATATCTTGCGTAAACGGTAGTTCATTTTCTTATCTTTCTGGATAGTTACTGTGAAATCTTGAGCCATTTCAAACAACCTGCTAGTTAACGCCTCGTCTATATAAAGCATTTCATCAAGCGACAATTCGCTAGATATTAATAATGGTCTGTTGTTCAAATAGCGGTAGTTGACAACTTCGAAAATAATCTCAGACTGCCACGATTTCACATCAGCTCTCCCACCAATCGGTTTGAATAAATCATCTATGAACAGGACATCAATTGCTTTCATGCGATTCATAATTTCGTTTTTACGTTCAAAGTTGTTTGCAGCGATATTGTTTATACCATCTTTATATGGAAAGTAAAGAACAGGTACTCTCTTTGTATGCATCAAATAATTTGAGATTGCTGTTAACAAATGTGTTTTGCCACAACCAGGTTGACCTATGAGCATAATGCTGTTCTGTCTGAATCCTTTAATCTGCTCAAAGGCTGCATAATACTGATTCGCCTTGCTTTTCATTTTAACGACTATAGGATGAACATCATCAGTAGAGAAATTTTTAAAACTCATTTTCTGGAATTCTTCTGTAATTTCGCTAGATTCAATTAATCGAATTAACTGATGCATTTTTAAACATTCACACTGTTGCCATTCATCAGTATCATACTTCAATAAAATGTACTTAAAGTGATTACCAATACGTATAAGTGTTGTTTCACCAGCTTTTTTACGTACTATATAACCACCTTCGTCCTTGCATGTTGGGCAATTGTAGTTAGTTTCTTCATTCGCTGCAATAGTCGCCGAATAGTCTTGGCTTCTCGTCTTTAGCTCCTTTAAGACTGCAGCCATTCGATCGCCCGTTTTTTGCATCAATCTTCACCTGCCAATCCTCGTATGTGTTAACTCCTTTTCCAATAGACCAGTTACGTAAAATTCCTTCGATATACTCCACACTTGATTTACCTAAAACAGCAGTAAGCTTAATAGCTTCGATAAAAAGTAAGTGGTCTGGATACAATTTAAGAAGATATTCCATTTTTCGGTGATCCGTGAAGTTACTAATTCGAATGATAGAATCAAAGGTATTTTTAATCTCTAAGAATCGATTAACTTGATGGCTCTTATTTCTATCTTTCAGTACTTTGTTATTAACAGTATTTGGTTTATTCAATACTTGGTTATTATTAATATTTAGTACACTGCTGTTTTGTACTTGTACGTTTTGTACTTCTTCATTCTCTACATGTACAAAACCGCAAAGTAGAGAATCTTCTTTTACTTGAGGAACTTCATGAACTATCGTTTCCCAACTAGTAATACGTTGCCCTTCGCGTACAGGTTGTCGTGTAATATAACCATATTCTTGTAGTTCCTTAAATCCAGCTCTAAAAGCTCGTTCACCATCTGTTGAATGTGTTACTAATTCCTTCATATGAAATATCCAATCGTCTGGCATTGAAAGCATATATGCCATAATGCCTTTAGCTTTCCAAGATAGCCTGTTGTCATTTAATGCTGTTCGATTCATCACTACATAGTTGTTGTTCTTAGCCACTCGGATAATGCCCATTTGCCCTCGCCTCTCCTATGCCCTTAATAGACTAAGTTTTTCATTATCTATGCGAATTTTTTTGGGTAATGCACATTAAAATAAATTAGTTAAATTATCTTTTCTTCAATTTGAGGGTAGAAGTAATTCCCATATCTTATCCTCTCTACAATCTTCACTAACTGCCTTTTGAAAATGGTCTACTAATGTTGCATTAAGTAAGTGTTCCTAAGTTGATCTATGGTTAAATTCAAAGTGATACCCCTTACTAGTTGCAGTTTTACGATACTTTTCTAGGAAACCAGGAACGAATAAAATTAAGGACCATTTGTAAATCTTGCCGACGAATATCTTTATAACTAGCTACAGCAAAACGATTTTTAATTTCTCGATGCAACTCACGGAAAAGTTTTGGTCGAACAGTTGTATCATTTTCTATTTCGTAAATTTTTATAGCCACTTCCTTTTGAACTGCACGTTGTTCACCAGATGTTAATGTTATTTGTTCCTCAACTTTTTCGTTAATCATTGAAAGTTCCTTGCGAATTTCGTGTTGTTCATATTTGATTGCTTTGGTATCTTCTACTAAATCAGCAGTTGTAAGTAGAACTGGCACAAGCGCTTGATTTTTATCTAAAGGAACAACTTTTTCTTTAACAGTGTAATATTCATCTATTAACATTTCATAAGCCTCCCAAGCTTTATCTGTATTAAGTGATTTAGCATGATGCCAAGCCCCCTTTTCAGTCCAAAGGTATAACACTCTAGCCAAATTGGAAATTTGTAATTGCGGTTCTGATTTTCGAAAGTACAATAATTCGTTACCCTCCAATTTGATATAGTGTTTATATACTTGAGATCGATAATTGTTTTCTGAAAAGATTTTTGAAATATGGTCATTGTATGTTCCATAACATTCGGCAATTTGCGTTGTCGTAAATACATCACAGTTTCCATATAAGATAATTTTTAATAGATTCATGTCAATAAAACCTCCTTGATTAAAATAATTTGTATCATATCGCTACATATACGCAATTTATATCTTCTTTTTGTAACATAACGTTACTTTTATCTTCAAAAAAAATTACCCAATCAAAATCTAACACTTCCGCAATGGATTTAGCGACATGTACTGAAGGTCTGCGTTTGCCTTGTTCAATCATCGTATAATATGCCCGTTCAATTCCAGATGCTTTCGCGACATCATCGTGAGTTAATTTATTTTCTAAACGTTTCGTCTTTAACCAAGTTCGGTTTTCCAATTACTCACCACCTTTCATATTGTATATTTATAATATAGTGTCATTTCGTTACATAGTCAATATATATTGTATCGTTTTGTTACATTATTATTTTTTATTGGATTAGTAACAAATTGTTACATATAATTAAGTTTAGAAACGCGAGGTGAAATTATGCTAGGTGTACGCTTGAAATATCTACGAAAATCAGATAACAAAACTCAACAAGATATAGCAGACATTCTAGGCATTACTAGACCAGCTTATACTGCTTATGAACAAGGTAAGAGAAATCCTGATTATGAAATTTTAGAAAAAATTGCGGATTACTACAACGTGTCTATAGATTATCTTTTAGGGAGAACGGATAATAAAGGAGCTTTACATACCCAAGCTGGCATCTCTGATAATGAATACAATAATCTGAGTGCATATCAAAAAGAGGTAATTGACTTCTTTTTATCGAGAGAAGATTTATTTTTTAAAAACCAACCAGAAAATTTATTGGATGCATTAGAACAGTTTGAAGTTTTCTATGAAGTATTGAAACGTCAACAAGAAAACAAAAAATAAATCACAATAATTTGTAACATTTCCAAACATTATAAAAATTCGCCTTTTCTTTGGTGAATTTTTTTGTTACCATAAATAGAACATATGTTTGATAAAAGAGGGATATTATGAATTTTATTTACACTCATCTAGAAGATTACATTCGTGAATTATTTACAAGTATTGATGTGACAACACCTAAACAACTAAATCCAGGATTAATCGCCTCACGTCTTGGCTTTACATTATACTTTTTACCATACGATTCAACTAATACTGGGAATGTAATTTTTATAGATTCTAGATTGTCTGAAGAAAGGCAGTGGCAGGATTTCGGGCATGAATTATGTCATGCGACGGTGCACTCTGGTAATCAAGCAAAAGCTATTCCTCTTTTTAGAGAGTACCAAGAATGGAAAGCAAATAGTTTCGCTCTCCAAGCCTGTGTACCCACATTCATGCTTAATAAAATAAAACTACCTGAAAATGAGGAAAAAGCTATTCTCACAATTCAAGCGTTCTTTAATGTAGAGTACGATTTTGCTAAGAAAAGATTAAACCACTACCTTAATAATCATTATTTTGAAGGTTATACACTTGTTGAAGGGAGTAATTATTGTGGAGTACATTAAGAAGATTAATTGATAAAATTTAAACTAATTGCAGAAGCTGCTGGAGAAAAACGAGAATGGGATGAACAACATATTTTTCTGTTTTCAAAAAAATGAGGAAACCCTATCGCCCCGATTCAATAAGTCACTGGTGGGATTGCTTCATGAAAAGGAACCCTGATTTATCTCGAATATGTTTCCTTGATTTACGCCATACTTCAGCAACTTATTTATTCATACTGGCGAACATCCTAAAGTCATTCAAACAAGATTAGGGCATTCTAATATTACAACGACTATGAATACTTATGGCCACCTTTTACAAGAAACGGACCAACGAGCAAGTTCTCATTTTGATAAATTTTTTGATGAAAAAAGATTGATTTGCGCAGCTTTTAGGCACCAATACCTTAAATATACACCTATGTATAAATATAAAAAGCCTTACAGCCATTGAGGCTGTAAGGCTTTGGTTAGCTTCCTAGGATGACATACAAAAATACTGATATATCAATGTTGTTTACCTTACTTTTTAGAGTGTGGTCTTTAATAACCTAACCAAAAAAATTTATAAATATTGAACAATTCATTATCTCTCTTAATTGTTGTCTCTTCTTCAAAAAAGACTCTCTGCTATATCAAGCATGTCTAAAACTACTAAATAACTAACTCCTGGCACATCTTAACCCTTTGTGTAGAAGGCAGAAATTGGACCTGAAATAGTATAGCGATTCAATTTCAATTAATATATAAAACAGAAATAAAAACCTTGAATAATATCAGTTTTAACTAAAAATAGCCACGCGCATATAAATGAACGTGGCTTTTATTGTTATAGTAGATCCTTATTTTAGTTAATAAATGTAGAAATCTTTCCACTATATGTAGCTAAATAACCCTTTCCCGCTGGCACTGCTCCTTGTAATCTTAGATTTCCACTATATAAATATCCATCAATCCATTTTTCGTAAGGATACAATGTTGGGATAGAGCTATTAAATGTATAGTACACTTGGTGCAATGCATCTGCATAAAGATAAAAACCTCGTGGATTAATATCAGATTTAGTGATTGTCTCTGATATTATTTCCCCATCTTCATATTCTTTATTGATGTCAAAACCAAGAGGTAGTTCTGTTACTGGTTCCGTTACTGGTTCTGTTACTGGTGTAAATTTCCCACCATCGTTAAAGCTTGTTTCTTCGGTAGCTATAGAGATTCCTGAAAATGCAAAAAATCCAAAAACTAATGTTAACGCGCACAACAAAATACTTAGTCTCTTCATTTCCTTCATCATCTCCTTTATAATATTAATCATTTTGATTATAAATAGTAATCACATGATCTTCAATATTTTTTTATAATTCAGACTACTATAACTAAATTACTATTGGCAAGTGGTATAATTCTTGAAATAAGAAAGTCCAAGCTCAACATTAATTGATTACCTATGCTTTTAAAAACGACTTGAAAGAGCAATCTGTAGGCCGTTTGCACGACTGGTAGTAAGCCAGTGATTTAATCTACAAAGGTGCGAATATCCATTCCGTTTCGAATCGCTTAGTACATTCATATATTCAAACAACACTTGACCACTATTCACACATACTTAAAGTTCCTCTCACTAAAAAAGTACCCAGAATTTAAATTTACTTCTGTTACAACAAGCTGAACAAAATTATCGTAAATTGTAATTTTCTAATAAAAACTGAACCTCTGATTTTCAGGATAATTAAGCCAAATGAGTTATTAGGGATTCACCCCCCGTCCAGAAACTCCAATACTTCAGCTTCTACGCCTGTAGTTTGTCCATTTGCAGCTATGACCTTCTATACAATAAAAACAAGAGCATACCTTTTTGGATATGGTCTCTGCCAATTGCTTAGAAGAAGGAGATACTCTTAATGCTGTTCTCTATCTTATCTCCACTTCTGTGATGCCTATATATCTTAGTGTTGTCTTTTGCGATGAATGATTGAATATCTTTATTAGCGTAGCCACATCTTTAGTTGTTTGGTAATAGGTTTAGCCAAAAGACTTACGCATATAGTATGTGTACCGATTGAATGCTTACCAATCAATTTATTAAAACCAGATACAAAACATTCACTACAGTTACTATACATTCCAATTTTGTTGTTAAAATCCTTACATGTAAACAAGATCTTTTTACGACAACTGCAACAGAGATAACTTTATTTTTATAGAATTCCATACCTATTCATTTCATGTAATTTTATTTTTAATTATTCACTTTTAAAATACAAAAAATCATTAAGGACTGTCTATCCTTAATGACTTTTTTAATTATCTAACTTCCAAATCGCTTCTGAAATTTTATCTAATACGGTCCATATTTTATTATTTGAGCAATAATAACGGAAATAATCCCGATTCCATACTGTACTAAAATTAATGGCCATACCCACTTTGCCCAACGACTCCAAGGGATTTTAGCTAATGAAAGCGCTGCCATGAAATATCCCGATGTAGGAAAAATTATATTACCAATTCCATCTGCCATGGAAAAGGAAAGAACTGCTGTTTGTCGGGTTACTCCTAGTAAATCTGCAAGAGGTGCCATAATAGGCATAGTTAATGCTGCCTGGCCACTTCCTGATGGAACAACAAAGTGAATGAAGGATTGGAGAATAAACATTCCTGCTGAACTAAATACAGGTGGAACATGTTGAAGAGCAGATGATGTATGATATAAAATTGTATCAATAATATGCCCGTGCTCTAAGACGATTAGAGTAGCTCTTGATACTCCAATTACCAATGCTCCAGTAATTAAACCAGCTGCTCCATTCATAAAGGATTGAACTATTTGATCACTTGAAAGTTTTCCTAAAATCCCCATGATAATTCCTGACAAAATAAACAAACTAGCAATTTCAGTGATATACCATTGAAATTTAATAACACCAATAACTAAAACTACAAAGTTAAACAAAAAATATCCAAGAACCAATTTATGTTTTTTTTCAAGAACTATATTTGAGTCAATTATATTTTCTAATCCTATAGTTTGATAGTCAGCAAAATATCCTAATGAACGGTCTCTTTTGACTTTCATTGCATGTCTATAGACAAACCATACAGCAATAGCATACATAAGAATAAACAGTATGATTCTATACATCATTCCTGAGAAAATTGGGAGTCCTGCAATTCCTTGAGCAATCCCCACAGTAAAAGGATTCATTATGGCAGTTGTAAAGCCAATTGAAGCTCCAATCAACACTATTGCTGCACCGGTAAGTACATCAAAACCTAGAGCAATTGCAAGAGGAATAAGGATTGGAATATAAACAAGCGTTTCTTCCGACATACCCATAAGAGATCCACCTAAAGCGAAAAATAACATCATTACTGGGATTAGCCATTTTTCTTTATTAGCCAACTTTCTTGATACAACTACCATTAAGGTTTCAATTGTACCTGTAGCTGTGAGTACACCAAATGCTCCTCCAATTATTAAAACAAAAAAGATAATATCTGCGGCACTAACCATTCCAGAATGTATTGCCTTGAAAAAATCGAAGAATGATGCTGGTGATTTATCAACATATTTAAATGAATCTGAATCTACTATCTCTCGACCATTAAAATCTATCCTTGCATACTCTCCTGCTGGAATAATATGCGTAAATACAGTAGCAACCAGCAAAACAATTAATAGAAGAACATATACATTAATTGTTCTTGATTTTTTTATTTCTTTTTTTGAAGTTTTTTGCTGAACGTGACTCATGATGATTCCCCCCTATACCATTAAAACCATTTTTATTTACTGACTATTATTTATTTTCAGTAAATTTATTTTAAAAAACACTGAACTCATACACTCCTAATGTTTTTTTATCAAATGAAGACCATATAGTTTTTGCTTTTAAGGAAATTTTAAAAAACTACCTTAGTTATAATCAATTTTAATAGATGTATATATAGAAAAAATATTAATTGAGAATTAGATTTTATTAAAATAAATCACCCCCCTTACAGCCAATCTATAAACTAGATATTTCAACAAGAAATTCTAAAAATCTATTGAAGCTCAAATAATATTTCGAGATACCTTCTTGTTTATTGACTTGGTAAAATATTCTACATATTTATTGATAATTCTTTACAATATCAATTAACAATTGAATTGCATTTTGGAAAACACCTTCATCTATATCGAAGCGTGGATGGTGATGAGGATAATTACTCTTTTCACTACCCATCCCTACAAAAATAAAAGACCCTGGTTTTTCTAATAAATAATGTGAGAAATCTTCACCAGCCATTACTGGATCGATAAGTTTGATGACTTCTTTACCAAATGAATCTTGAATAACTTTTTCAACAAACTTAGAATCATTTAGGTCATTCACCAGTGGTGGTGTCCCTAAGAAATAATTAACTTCTCCAGAAGCTCCAAAGGATTCACAGATCCCTGCCGTTAATTGAACAATTTGTTCCCTCATTATTTTTACTGTTTCAGGCGTTAAGGCTCGTACTGTGCCAAAAACTTTCGCAGAATCAGGTATAATATTAAACGTTGTTCCAGCTTCTATTTTTCCAATTGAAATTACACCAGGATGTACTGGATTTAAAGTTCTACTGATAATTGATTGCAATGCCTGAATCAAAAATGTGGAAATATATATAGGATCAATAGTTTCATGCGGTGCAGCTCCATGTCCTCCTTTCCCTTTAATAATAATTTCAAATTCATCAGCAGATGCCATCATTGAGCCATATGTAAAACCTATTTTCCCTCTTTCTTCTCCTTGCCATAAATGCAGACCAAATATTGAGTCAACATTATTGAGAACACCTTGATCTATTAATGCTTTTGCTCCACTTGGTGTCATTTCTTCAGAAGACTGAAAGATAAAAATAACATTATGTTCAATTTTTTCTCTATTTGTTGAAAGCCATTCTGCTACCGCTAATAGAACAGCAGCATGACCATCATGTCCA
This sequence comes from Lysinibacillus sp. NPDC097868, assembly GCF_044761135.1. Lineage (NCBI taxonomy): Bacteria > Bacillati > Bacillota > Bacilli > Caryophanales > Bacillaceae > Lysinibacillus > Lysinibacillus sp. NPDC097868. The sequence continues at coordinate 2,621,718 of NZ_JBIWBS010000001.1, forward strand.
CATGCATGCGCCACTCCAGGTATTTTTGAAATATAGGGCTTATCCCCTTCTTCCATTATCGGTAGTGCATCAATATCCGCTCTTAATGCAATTGTTTTTTCACCTTTTGAACCTTTTAAAAAACCTACAACACTAGGTTCATCAAAATCCAATAACTCAATATTAAATGATAGTAGCTTTTCTTGAATAAATTTAGAAGTATTATATTCTTGTCCTGATAGTTCTGGGTATTGATGTAAATATCTCCTAGTTTCAATAGTCCGGGATATTAAATCATCACTTAAAACTGTTTTGTTCATGAAACATTCCTCCAAAATAAATAAGATTTACGAGATTACTAATAATAGTTTTAAGAATCACTATGTTTAATTTTTATAAATAGTTATAATTAAAGAAGTATATTTTGTTATCTATAACTATTTTTCTACTAGTAACCTAAAAACTTTAGAAAGTATTTAGGTTAGTTGTATTTACAACTAAATTCTTTTTAAAAAAATATACACCATACAAAAAAACTATTTTAGTTGTATTTACAACTAAATTCTAATAAAAAAAATAATACCTTTAATAAAACCTGTGAATATTTCTATTTAGTTGCATTTACAACTAAATAGTGATGAAAAAAAGAACTTTCTGAATTAATGAAAATTTCTTGAACACATTCATGAGTATAAGGGATTTTTTTTTAGTTGTAAATACAACATAACATTTTTTTTGAATTACATCAGGGGGAAAAAAATGATAGAGATACTTCGCGAAATTGGAATGATTGCTAGATGTTTGGATTCTATTAGTAATATAGAATTTAAAGAATTGCATTTATCTAAAGGACAATATTTATATCTTGTAAGAATTTGTGAGAATCCTGGTATTATTCAAGAGAAACTATCAGAAATGATTAAAGTTGATAAAACCACTGTTGCTCATGCAGTAAAAAAATTAGAAGCACAAGGATTTGTAGAAAAAAAGGACGATTTTGAAAATAAAAAAATTAAAAGGTTATACCCTACTGAGAAAGGTGAAGACATTTATCTTTTATTAAAACGAGAAGAAGAACATTCCGACATAGTTGCACATAGAGGGATTGATAAAGAAGAAGCACAAGCTGTTTTAAAAACATTAAAAAAAATAAGAAGAAATATAGAGATTGATTGGGAGTTACTAAAAAAAGGTGAAGAGAGAAAATATTAAAAAATTCACCAAGAGAAAACACATAGTAAAAAGCTAACTGATATTAATAATATGTATTCATAAGAAAAATATTATTAATTTTATTTAACTTAGTACTTAGTACAATCCCCTTCTACCTGTTTCATTTATTAATATTATTTAAAATATTATTGCTAAACTAAAAAAACTATGTTATTTTAATTTTGAGTTATAAAACAAATAATATGATGCTTGTATTTTCCCCCGGGTTAATACATTTAAAGCACTGGATTTCACTCCGTTAGGGCCTTTTTAGGAGGAGTGAGATTCAGTGCTTTATTGTCTTTTTTAGGGTAAAAGCCACTTTAAATCTAAAAAAGAGGGATTTATAACTTATAAATTTTTAAAAAATAAAATTTCTTGTACCTAGAAAGGGGCTACTTTAATGTTTGAAATTCGTATACTTAGTAAGGAAGATGTAAAAAAATTAATTTCAATGCAACAAGTTATAGAAGTTGTTGAAAGTGTCTATAAAGCAAAGAGTGATGGCTTAACAGATGTATGGCCAACAGTGTTTTATGAATTCAACCGAGGTAAAGCAGATTTAGATATTAAATCAGGTTACTTAAAAAGTAAGCAACTTTTCGGGCATAAAACTGTCACATGGTTTGGAGATAATACCGAAAAAGGAATTCCAACACTAATTGGTATGATTGCAGTATTTGATGCAGAAACTGGTATGCCAATAGGTATGACAGATGCTGCTTATATTACTGGTATGAGAACTGGAGCAGCTGGTGCATTAGGTGCTAAATATTTGGCTAGAGAAGACGCAGAAAACTTATTAATTGTGGGTGCTGGAAATCAAGCTATCTTCCAAATTGCGGCTACATTGACAACAATACCTACGATTAAAAAAGTACGAGTAGCTTCACAGCAACTAGCCAATGCAAAAAGTTTTGTTGAAGGAATTTCTCAACAACTTAAACATCAATTCGGTATTAACGTTGATAATATCAAATTCGAAGCTGTAGATGATTTAGAACAAGCTGTAAATGATAGTCATATTATCATTACGGTTACCCCTTCAAGAAACCCAATCATCAGAAAAGAATGGTTGAAAAAAGGAACTCACATTTCCTGTATTGGAGCTGATATGGAAGGAAAGCAAGAAATAGATCCTGAAATACTGCCTTCTTCCTTAATTTTTGTAGACGATATGAAGCATTGCAAAGAGGTTGGTGAAATAGAAATTCCTCTTAAACAGGGCATTATAAATGAAACAAATATCATCGGAGAATTAGGCGATTTAATAATTGGTAAAGTTAAGGGAAGAACAAGTAACGAACAAATAACAATTTTTGACGCTACCGGCATGGCACTTTTAGATATTGCTACAGCTGATATGGCACTAAAAGAAGCAGAACAAAATAAACTTGGTTCGAAAACTAATATTTAAAAGGAGATAAAATTATGAGTTTACAATTTAAAGAAATCCAAGAAGCTTACACACGTATTAAGAAGTATGTACCCACTACACCCTTAGAAGAATCTTATTATTTAGGGAATCAAAATCAACGCTATTTCTTTAAACTTGAATCATTTCAAAGAGCAAAAAGTTTTAAAATTCGTGGTGCATTAAATAAAATGATGACTCTAACCACAGAAGAAAAAGAACGTGGTATTGGAACTATTTCTTCTGGAAATCATGGAAGCTCTGTTAGTTATGCAGCTTCAATCCTTGGAATCAAAAATGCAATAGTAATTGTTCCTAAAAATACACCTCAAAGTAAAATAGATAAAATTAAATATTTTGGTGCTGAAGTTATGCTGATGGGAAATAGTTATGATGAGGCACATGCTCTCGGAATGACTTATATAGAAGAAAATGGTCTTACATTTATTGATGCATATTATAGCGATCCCAAAATATATGCTGGTCAAGGAACAGTTGCTATAGAAATTTTAGAACAAAAGCCTGATATAGATACGATTGTTGTACCAATTGGTGGTGGAGGCTTGATAACAGGCATTGCAGTTGCCGCGAAATCAATTAAGCCAGATATACGTATTATTGGTGTGCAAACAGAAGCATGCCCTGCAATGATAAATTCTTATAGAGATAAAACCTTTTACGAAGAATATCCAAGTGAAGAGTCAATCTGTGATGCTTTAATTGGAGGTATAGGAAAGTTAAGTTATGAAATGGCAAAAGATTATGTTGATGAATTTCTTATGGTTTCAGAAGAGTCAATTGCCAAAGCTGTTAGTTTTATGGCAAAGGAAGAAAAGTATATTGTAGAAGCTGCAAGTTCTACGACTGTAGCTGCAATAATGGAACACAGAGAAAAAATTGGTGGTCAAAATATAGCACTTGTTTTATCAGGTGGAAATATTGATGGAAAACTCTTAACGTCTATTATGGCGAAGTATTAAAAATATAAAGTTAACCTCGCCAGACAGGAAATAAAATTACACTGGCTTGTTTGATTTTACGTTTTGAAAATTAGTATTTTCTTTTTTAAAATTATGTTGGATGTATTAAATTTCTTACTAAATTTTCAAAAATATATACTCGCGATTTCGATGTCATTCGGATTGTGAACTGAAATAAGAAGATCCTGATTTCTAGCTACCTAGATATCAGGATCTTCCGTTATCTATTTCTACATGTCCTTATTGGCTTTCTTCTCCAACTGAACTACACTATATCAATATCAAAAAGCAGCAAATTTAGTACTTTCATTTAATAGAAAAACTTTTTTATCAATATTAGTTCTTCCAAATCTTTGCTCTGAATAGCATAAACTATTTTTGTCATTGTTTCTTCAATTTCCCTCCACCTACTGATTCGGAAAAAGGTTTATGCCTTTCATCATTTTTTTGTAGGGAAGCGCTTAGTCCCCTACTTTATACAAGTATACATACTTCTGAATCTGAGCAATCGGAATTCCTGTCCCTCTAAGCGCAGTGGAAGACTTGATTTCAAGATAATACAATTACAATTTCCATTGTTCCCCTGTTACTTAAAAATAAGAAAAAGGGGTTGGGGTTGGTTAAAAAATAAAGTTTGTCTATCACCCGACAAACTGAATTAGACGGACTATTAAAAAAAGCAGTGACGGACTAGGAACTCGAAAGACCTAGACTGCCGCTGCTTTTATTGTGCTAACGTAATCCGGTTAGCGTAATCTATTTTAGGTGACAAGGTCATCTACCCGTCTGGTAAACGAGACCTATGGCTCCAGAATCAAATGTCTTGTTTTCGATAAGTTTAAGATTGATCTTCTCCTTGAGACCTTGGAATAACGGCAACCCGCTGCCGACCAGGACGGGAGAAACCGTAATTTTATACTCATCAATTAAATCAAGCTGCATAAGGTAGTGTGCGAATCTAGGACTTCCTAGGATGACCATATCCTTGCCTGGCTGCTGTTTGAGGTTCTTGATCTCTTCCCCGACATCTTCTTTTACCAGTCTGGAATTGTTCCATTCGACTTTCTCCAGCGTCGTGGAAAAAACGATTTTGGCTGTCTTTTCGATCCACTCGGCATGATTCCGTTCGTACTGCGAAGCTGATGGGTTCGAAGGCACAGATGGCCAGTAACTGTGCATCATCTGATAAGTCCCACGTCCCCAAATGACAGTGTCGGCAGTACTCAGAATTTCTTTCGCGTGTTTCTCCAAATCAGAATCGTAGGAAACCCAGCCAATGTCCATTTCACCGTTTGGCCCTTCTACAAAACCGTCAAGCGATGCGTGCAGAAATAGAACAAGTTTTCTCATTTTCAGTTCTCCTTTGTTCATGAGGGATGTCACATTATACTTTGCAGTTTTCATTAATGTTATGTGCAGAGTCAAGTATAGCACACATAACAATCAATAATTTCTTCTAGATTGCAAAATTTCTTTATTAAACAATTTGGCCCTTTAATGAAAACGAGCGCTGATTCTTGTTACAGAATCGCGCCCGATTGTTGAGTACCTTATTGAAGATAAGTACCCGTTAACTTAATAAACATCTGTTAGTCTTCATCCAAAAAAAGTTGCAGTGGATAAATTCAATAGTGGTACTACTATTATTGCTAAACCTAAACTTAATTAACTTTTACAATATAAAACATTTTTTCATTATATTCCAATTTTATTGATAACGCTTTCCGAGCGTGGTATTTTTATATAAAGGAGGTGATTATATGAGATATTTATTTGGATTCATTTTTTTATTAATAGGTATTTGGCAGCTAATAATAACCTGGCGAACATTCACAGGTCTCAAGAAAGACGGAGATAAAAGTACTTCTCCTTTTATTATGCTAGGCCTATGGAATAGTTTAATATTTGCCATAATTTTTATTGCTGTTTCACTCGGATGTTTCTTCATCAATTTTTAAATATTTCTATTTAAAATTTATTGGTTTGTTCATTACTTTACAAGTATGTGATAAGCCAATCTCGTTTTTGAGTCGTCTTAAGCAGTATATTAAGTATCGAACCAATACACATACAAACTAAAAATCCAAACAAAGCATAAATGAGTGATCCCATAAAATACCTCAAACTTCTATTATGTAATATTTTACTATAAATTCTTATTCACATTTCAATCCCCCGTTAAGAAAAATTATAATGAAGCACATCTTTCGAATTTTTGACTTCTCAAATCTTAACAATATATTCCCTTGATTTATATATGTAATTTTTTCCTTATTATACTAAGCTGCACCGTTAGTTAAAGTGTAATTCTTCACAATCTGACCTATATGTTAACATAAATATCTAGATCTTTTAAAAGTGGTGTTCAATTATATGGCCCTTTAATGAAAAAAGCACTTTCCTTATTCCAGGAAAGCGCCCGATTGTTGCATAGCTATTGGGTGACGATTATTTGTTTTCAACAATTTTATTCTGCTAAGGATTCTCCCTTTATATTTTTTGTTCTTTTTTCTTATTTAAGAGCAATCCCAGCAAGATTCCTATCACAGCAACATTCACTCCGACTTCTTCTAAAATTTCTCGCTTAACTGTTCTCTCTATTATGTCCAACGAATTTCCTTCTTTCGCTACCTTACCTCCAACTAGAGAAAGCAGACCACCAGCATTTTATTAAAAGTCAAGAAATGATTTATTATAATTAATCTATTAATTTATTAATAGAATGTTACACATTATAAAATGAAATTATAAAACGGAATCGACATCAATTGTTGATGTTGGTTTGGAATAAAGTTTGATTAAAAGTTTGTTGCAATCGTTGATTTTATAATAGAAGAAACCCACGCATTTTGAAAAAAGTTTGATCAAAATGCGTGGGTTTTATTTAAATGCGAAGTTATTTTTATCAAACTATATTACAAATAATCGAACTTTATTATAAATGATCAATCTTTTTTACAAACTACAACTCTTTTTTCTCCCATCATTAGGATATTAATTTATTTAAGAAACATTTTTTATCTCTTTACGAACAAATTCACATGTCCAATAACCTAAAAATGAATTTAAACTTCTGTATATTGTCCAATCTTTCTGAATTTCTCATAGCGATCTTCAATTAATTGTTCGCCATTTAGAGAATTCAATGCTTTTAGTGTGACGCTTATACATTCTTTTATATAAGATGCTTGCTTCGCAACATTGCGGTGTGCTCCACCAGTTATTTCAGGGATTATTCCATCAATAACGTCGAGCTCTTTTAAGTCAGGTGCTGTTATACGCATTGCTTCTGCAGCTTGCTTCCCTAGGCTACCATCTCGCCATAAGATCGATGCAGCCCCTTCAGGTGAGATAACCGAATACGTTGAGTTCTCTAACATAAAGACGCGATTAGCTACCCCTAATGCAATGGCACCCCCACTTCCGCCTTCCCCAATAACAATACTAATAACTGGTACTGTTAGAATCGCCATTTCAGAGAGAGTTCTAGCAATGGCTTCACTTGGGCCGCGTTCCTCGGCTGCCTTACCCGGATAGGCTCCTTTTGTATCAATAAAACAAATAATTGGGCGCTTAAATTTCTCAGCTTGCTTCATTAAGCGTAATGCCTTACGATATCCTTCAGGGTGTGGCATACCAAAATTTCGTCGAATATTTTCTTTAGTTGATTTTCCGCGTTGATGTCCAACAATTGTTACGGGCTGTTCTTCAAAGAGAGCAATTCCTCCAAGAATAGCTGCATCATCACCAAATGTACGATCTCCATGTAACTCAATAAAGTTTTCACACATAGCTTCTATATATTGTAAAGTAGTTGGTCGTTCTGGATGTCTAGCAACCTGTACACGATCCCATGGCTTCATATTGGCATAAATAGATTGTTCTAGCTGTGTTAGACGTGTTTCAAGCTTTTCGATTTCTCTTGTCATATCTACATCTGCCTCTGTAGCAATCATTTTTAATTCAGCAATTTTTTCTCGTAATTGTACTACTGGTTCTTCAAAAGCTAAATTTTTAGACATGTTGCACACCGCCTTTTGTATGCATTTTTACAAGCATTACTACTTGATTTCGTAAATCCTTCCGATGGAAAACTGCATCAAGCTGACCATGCTCTAGTAAAAACTCTGACTTTTGGAAATCATTTGGTAATTTTTCTCTTAATGTTTCTTCAATGACACGGCGACCAGCAAAGCCAATCAATGCTTGTGGTTCAGCAATATTAATATCTCCAACAGAGGCAAAGCTTGCTGAAACGCCACCGTATGTAGGATGCGTCATGATCGAAATAAATAATAGTCCTTCTTCACTATGACGTTTTAATGCCGCACTCGTTTTTACCATTTGCATTAATGATAGAATACCTTCTTGCATCCGCGCTCCACCACTAGCAGTAAAAATAATAACCGGTACACGTAATTCAATAGCTTTTTCAACGGCACGTGTGATTTTTTCTCCTACAACGGAGCCCATTGAGCCCATACGGAAATGAGAATCCATAATGGCTACAACAATTTCTTCTCCATTAAGAGTACCTACCCCAGTCAGTACAGCTTCGCTTAATCCCGTTTGTTGTTTAGCCACTGAAATTTTTTCTACATAATCAGGGAAATTAAGTGGATTACTTGTTTGTAAATGATCATCCATTGAAACAAATGAACCTTCATCTAAGAGATATGCTACGCGCTCCTGTGCAGTCATTTTGAAATGATGGTCGCATTTTGTACACACTTTATGATTTTTTTCTAATTCCTTTGTTAACTGAATGTGACGGCATTCTGGACATTTTGTCATAAGTCCTTCTGGAAATCTCTTTTCCTGTCCGTCCTCTTTCTTTTTACTAAATAAGCTACGTATTACCATGTTTTACTCCCCCTTTGTTGTCTAAATGCCTTGTTCAGCATTCATCCACTGTTGGTAAGCTTTTAATGCTTCTTTTTCATAGCCAAGCTGCATCGATTTCAACGGTCACCGGCATAAACTGCTAACTGAAACCAGACTTTTAGTGAAAGACGATTTCCTGACGTGATGATTATTTCTCGTAAAACATCCCGACAATTAATCGTACTTTCTATCTCTAGTTTTACAAAAAAACTGCCCCACACTGGTAGTGTTCGCAGAGTCTCTGTACAACTTATAACGCGAATGGCTTCCTTTTGAAACGTACCTTCCCATGTCTCGTTTCAATAAATCCTAATAACTCTAAACTTCGCAATGCCTCTCTCACAGAGGATCGCCCGACACCTAGACGTTCTGAAAGGACTCTTTCGGAAGGTGACTTTTCACCAGCCTGTATTTTTTCTATTTTAATAAGTTGTCGTAATTGTTGGACGATATCTAAAAACACTTTCTTTTGTCCGTTTTTTTATCCATACGATCAACTCCTCGGTCAATCTATTCGCCTTGGAATAATTATTACTGTCGCTTTCCTTTCGCGCAGATAAACAATGCATCCAAAGGCTTTATCTTCATTCAGTAGGTGTTTGGATACCTACTAAAAAGAAACAAAATCCACCATCTTCAGATGATGGCGTCTCTTACTGAATGAATTCAAAAGTGGTCTGGCCACTTTTGAAGTTGGCTTTATCTTACAAAATAATTATTTGAAAGTAAAGAAAAAACTGCATAAAAATTTATGCAGTTTCTAAAATTCTCTTCAATTTCATATTCTTTTCGTCGTTTGTACATATTTTATTTTCCCTTGAGGTCTACCAAAGCACTTTTCAAGCGTTCTCTCAATGTAAAGCAATTCATCTTCTAGTAAAAGCTCCTGAACAAGATGAAAAACTTGCGGGAATAAGGTTACAGAAACCGTTCCAAACTTATCCTGAAGCATGTAAACGGTGACCTACAAGGAAAGTACGTACCCGGCATCGTCCGGACGTGGCCCACTGAGCCAATACCCAGGGTTAAAAAAAACGAGTTTATCGGTTTCCTCTTGAAAGGCATTTGGTTTGGGACGTATTGCTAAAGATAAATCGAATCTTGGGTCACCGTAAGCAGCGTTTCCCCAATCTATAATCCTAGAAATAATGCCATCCTGAACCAATACATTATCAATTGTAAAATCACTATGAATTAAAGTTTGGTTCTCAATATCTAAAGGTTGAGTAATAATTTTTTCTAATAGTTCTTTATTCCCGTCAACTTGAAGATTTTTAAAATTATCTTCAGCTAGACATAACATATGACTTAACCAATTTGTTTCATTTTTAAATGCTGGTGGACAAGATGTATGATGAATTTCAGAAAGTGCTTTTCCAAAATTAAAAAGAACTTCTTCTCGTTTCGCCTTGTTTTTTTCGTTAAATAATGCTGAACGTATTGTTTCACCTTCTAAACATTCCATAAGTAACCAAGATTCCATCGGGTTTTTTTCAACAAATACATGTACTTTCGGTATAGATATTTTATTTTGTCTAAACAAAATATCCAAATTCATTGCTTCTTTTTTTAACAAAGAGCAATTGAGCTCACCTTTCGTACGTTTTAAAACATACTTTTCTGTATATGCTTCTAAGATTATGACATCCGATGTGTAGCCTTGACTTGGAAATTTAGTCGAATCAATAGTAGGAATAAAACTTTTAATTTCTAAAGGTATTTCGCTTAGTTCAATAGGTTTCAAAAACTTCACTCCCATATAGTCTATTTTAGTATATATACATAAAGCATAGCATTCCCAAAGTGTCATTTGGTAATATTTAACAAAACAATGTTATTCAACAATCTGGCCCGTTTGTTGAATAAATCAATCACATTTATAAACACATTTATTATTTTTCAAACGACTAATTTAATACAAATGATCAAACCTTTTTATAATCCTACATTATAAATATTCATCGGGAAATTACCCTTTCTAGGAACACTATTTAAATGATTAATAAAAAATAATGAAATATGGGTAGTCTGCTCGGCTAATTGTATGCAATTAGTTACATTTAACCTTTTTGCGGCTTAATTCAATAACAGTCACGAAACATTTATTAATACCTTTCTTGTGTAGAAAATGTGTAGAAACTTTTCATTTTCTATCCTTTTCGAATGGATTCTCAAAAAAAGGAAAAGCGCCTCAAACCCTTGATACTAAAGGATTTGAAGCGCTTTTCAGTTGGTTCAAACTTGTTCTATCTGAACCTTGATACGTCCCAGGAGGACATATTAAAACATTATTACATCAGTATTTCGAAACAACCACGCCTACCTTTTGCCTACCTTGCATTTTTAACACCCCATCACATTATGTTCTTATTTCTTTTATACAGCCTTACCAATCGTTCTAAGTATCTCCAAGAATAAAGGTGACATTTGAATTAATACATAACCTAATCCAGCATTCATAATTGTATTCCATGCTCTTTCACTATTACCTAACATAAAGAAGAAGCATGCTCCTATCATAATCACTGAAGCAACTGGGAAAGATATCGCGACCATTACTTGAATCATCGGATCTAAAATGTTTGCTAGCATTTCAAGTGACTTATCAGCTATTATTCCAGTTGGCTGCGCTAAAGCATTTACTGGAATAGCAGTCGATGTATACGCATCTACAAGCGATTGTACAGGTTCTACAGATACAGGTATAGATTGTTGTACACTTTGCACCGCAGCCACCTCATTGATTGTGGAAGGCACACTAGCCATCTTGTTATATGCAAACAAACCGATTGCCCCAACTGTAGGTATGGCTGTCATTAATGCAACATCTTTACGAGTCGCAAATTTAGATTCCTCACGCATTTTATCTAGTGCTTCAAATCGCTCCGTATAATCTGTAAACTCACTAGCTGACACTACTTGCATTTTCTTTTTGAATACCATTTATTATCCCCCTCGTTATTGAATATCGGTAATCGTAAATACTTTGCACTTTAGCCCTCCACAGGATTCTTCTAGCTGCTTACGCCTTAATTCTGTTGTTGTAAGCCAAACGATTGTTGGATAATAGCCCATCTGTTTAACTAGGCTATCCATTAACAATACATATCGTTTAATCTTTTCACAGTTCTGCTTCATGGTTTGTAAATTATCGACTTCTAAAAAGTGCTTAAATCCATTTTGCGAAAACATGCCATCCACAATGATATTTGTAGTGCCGTCAGAAATCTTCACTTCGTTTTTCCAATCCCTTGGGCACCTATAGAACAGCCAAAATTCGTTTCGCATGATGGTGTGATGTACATGCCCGCCTACCCTTCGGACTTTATCGCAGCCAACATATACACGACCTAATTTACTAAGGTAATAAATCGTTTCGTAGCCATCTCTAATGGATGATAGATATTCTGATAAATTGTGGAGGACTCTATTTGTATTTCGTTTCTTCCCTAAATTGAAATATCGACTGAGTTGATCACGCGTCATGAAATCAAACTTCTTCAAAAGTAACAGTATCTGTTCGTCTCGGTTTGATAGCTGTTTCTTCAACGCGCTCCCCTTTCTTTTCAATGATGTGAGGTTGTATCGTATCGTGGATAATTTGTGAAGTGATTAGTGGTGTTTGTAGTATTTCTCGTTTATCTGCTGTTTGGTATATAGCTCTACCTTTAATCATCGGTAAAGACTCTGCCCCTTCTGCATCCAGTACAACACGTGATGCAACGGCTGATTGCACTCTAAAGCAAAGCTTTGCATCTGCATTTTGTTTTACTTGTCGAGGGATAACATCACCTACTGGATATTGTGTTGCTACGACTAGCCTAAAGCCTAGCCCTGCCCCAAGCCTTGCTATTTGACTTAGGATTGTTTGGCATTCTTGTTTCAGTAATTTCTCACTACGTGTAACTGCTTCGGCAGCATTAAGTTCCCCTACTTCATCGACAATGACAAAATAACGTTCTTTGATACCCGCATGTTGGACACTCTTCTTACCCATTCGTTTTAAATCTCGTTGAATATCTCTCATCTTTTCATATGCCATCTGTAAAGTGTGGAGGGCTTCTTGTGGCTCATATGCAATAGAAACCGTTTGTTTAATATTTTCATAGTCGCACAGTTCAACTCCACCCTTTAGGTCAATTAAATAAAGGTTTGTGTGCTCTGGTTCACCATGCACCAGACTACAAATAGTTGAATTGATGAAATTACTTTTGCCGTATCTTGTGGCACCGCCGAGGACTACATGCGGCACCATTTCAAAGTCATGGTACTTCAATTCGTTTAATGCCCTCGTTACGCCTACAGGTACTTTCCAACCTTCTCCGGGAATGAAAGAGACTTCTTTAGTGAGTGGTTTATCGTACACTCTGACAATTAGTAATCCATCATAAGCCAATTCAATTTCCTTTTGCTCCGTAAGTTTTGCCTTCCACAATTGTTGAAGCTGAGGAAAAAGATCTCCGCTGAAATTTAATTGGCGTAAATCATTAAAGGTAACGTTCTTCTTACGATTATTCAGTCCATCCTCTAGGACCTTTCGTTTCGCTTCATAGTCACTGAAGGAACGTCCTAAAGGTATACGGTACTTATATTCCCAACCCCACTCGTATTGGTGCTTTCTAATAAGCTGAGTTGTCAATGTGTCCTTACCATCTTTAACGTTTAATCCAGCAAGTGAAATAATGCGTTGAATTTTTCCACTATCATTTGTAGACAGTCCCTTGTGTTGCGAAAAAGCTTTCAATGCAATTCCGCCCATCAATCCAGTTGTTAAAATTTCAAACAGCACATTTTCATCCCCTTTCTTTTGTTGATTAAAATCAATACCAATGCCCAGAAAAAGTCCTACATAAATCATTTCTTTCTTCATCTAAAAACGCTAATTCTTCTCGCAATTTTCTATACTTACGGTTGTTTGGTGAATTTTCGTCAAAGTCCATTTCAACCTCACAAATTTTATACGCCAGATTATCGAGTTGTTTTTCTAATCTTTGAATCTTTTTACTTAATCTCACGTTTCCATCACCCCTTACTCTTCATTTTTTAAATCCATCCGTCACGGTTCTCTTACGATAGTAAGAGTTGCATGAAATGAGCATATTAAAATAAAGCTTGAAACATTGATACGACAGCATTTCATATATGCCCCTTCTAATTCTCATAGGGTAATCAATCGGGCGCTATATCGGGCATGCGAAGGGGCATACACTTACCATTCAAGCCAGTTATCCAACGCTGGTCTATTAATTGATTGTGGAAGGCTATCGCGTTCTTTCAACCAATTGTAAAACGGTACTGGACGTTCTTTAAATTGAGTTTCTTCTATAGATGAAGATTTACTCGACTTACTTTCTAAACGGTCAATAGCCTTGTTATATGCTCCTACAAATACGGCTCTTAATGTACTAGCTACAGTTAAAGTACCTTCTTTAATATCCATTGCAATCTTGAATAGAACATTTTTCGCTTTAATGAAGTCAGTTGCATTTTGAACCTGTGCAGCTAATACAACCTTGTGTAGTTCATCTTTCAAGTTATCTGCCAATGGCAAGCTATTCATAAAATCAAATAGCATCACCTGGTACTCATTCATGTACTCCTTTTTCTTTTCAGCTTGCAAAGCCAATTCATTACCAAGACTCATAATATTATTTGCTTGTTTAGAACTTAAAAGATTAAAAGAGTTTAAAGATAGGTTTTCAGATTGTGGACGGCAAACCACGTCATTACTGCTTTCTTGGGCTGTCACTCGTTGGGACACGCTCGATGGGACATAAGGTAAAATGCGATAAATACTAGCCCCTTTAATGCCGTTTAATTTGCTTTGCACTACCTTTTCTACAATGCCTAATTCCACTATTTTCTTAACACTTCGATAAACCGTCTTTGTACTGATTTCCAATGCATCAGCTATTGTTGATGCCTTTAAATGGCATGCTCCTGTATGTTCTAAGCTGTGATTAGCAAGTTTGTAAACGATAGCTCTTTCTGATTCTGTTAGGTCGTAATAGTGAACTGCCATGTGGTCTTCAACACTCTTATCCATATCTGCTACTGAATCAAATGTTGTGTATTGTGCTAAGTATTCGAATGCCATTTTTCATTTCACCTTCTTTCATTCGTTATTCAATTTCGTAATTCGGTTTTAAATTACGATTTAAATCTTTAAACACATAATACATTTACGAATTTCGGAAGTCAAATAAAAATTGCGTAATTCAAAGAAGTATTTTATAATTAATTTACGAATAAATATAATATGGTGGTGAGTAAATGGTGAAAGCAGTCAAACTAAGATTGAGAGTATTACTTGCAGAACGTGAGTGGGAGCAGAAGGATTTAGCCGATCGTACTTCACTATCAGCTAGGACAATTAGCGAGTTGTACAATAACAAAACTAAAAGTTACACAAAACACGCAATTGATGAGCTTATAAACGCTTTCGAAATTACAGACATGAATGAACTTTTTTCTATTGTAGAAAACGAGGTGAATTGAATTGGAATTCCAACAAATTGATACTGGTAAATTATTAAAAACAATTCGTGAACACGCAGGATTAACTCAAGAAGAATTAGCTCATAAAGTAAATACAGGACAATCCAATATCTCAAAAATAGAAAAAAATGCTGGTACACTATACTTAGACTTTTTAATGGATTGCGCTAAGGTAACCGGGACTCAAGAAATGGTAGCTGAAATGCTTTTCGGAAAGGAAGCAGTTGAAAAAGCTAAGGAACTAATAAAATCTTCAATTCCTTCACAGGCAGTAAAAACAGATAACCAATAATGGTTGTCTGTTTTTTGTATGTACTTTCACTTTCAAGTTTCCTAAAATGGAAATATAAAGGGGGTTGTACAATGAAGAAATTATTATACATAGGAGCCATGTCTACACTCTTACTTACTGCTTGTGGTGAAGCTGAAAAGCCTATTCCTGAAAATAAAACTATTGAGTATCCTTTACCTAGCGATCAAGCTAAAAAAGATACTGAGTTAAAGGCAAAAGAAGAGGAAGAACAAAAAGCTAAAGAAGCTGAGGGAAAGGTTCTAGCTGAAAAGGAAGTCAAAGTAGAACCTGAAGCCATAGCTGATGCAGAAATTACAGTTAATGAGGTAAAAGAAATAATCGAGTATTCAGGTATGGGTGAGGGCGATAAATTAGTTAATTTAAATGTTGGAAATGGCGAGATTAAAGCTGTCATAGACTTAGCGCCAAGCCCATTCAATTTTCCAGCAAAAGATCTTGCAGTGACTTCGTACCAAATGGCATCTGATGAATTATTAACAGTAGAGGGTTGGAATACACTAACAATTGAATATGTTGGTGTTGGCACAATATCTATGAATGTATCCGAGAAGGAATCAAATGAATTCAATATGTATTATTTTCCGGCAACAATCATTACAGAAAAGATAAAGTAATTACTTCTAGTCACTCAAATGAGTGGCTTTTTTATTTTGCCGTTTTGACTCCTAGTTATGACGTTCTTCAAATCTAGTTCTCTGGTGTGTTCTTTAATAAGTCAAAACTATTAAGTTACGACACTATTAATAAATATATAAATTCTTTTTCAAAAAAGGAGGTATTTGGAAAATGTTGAAGAATTTATTGTTATAACATCTAAACCCTATTTTCTTTAGGAGGGAGGTATTAATGAAGAAAAAAATTTTATTTCTTTTCATTTGTGTATTATTTTTAGTTAGTTGTCAACAAAGGACAAATCAAGAGAAACCAATAGATTCGAACATTGAATCTGAGGTTGCCTTTTTTCCTGACACTGAAATGAGCTTAACATTAAAAGAAGCAATTGAGGTTGCTCAAAAAGAGGCACTTAAGTGGAATAAAGAAGCAATGTTATTTAGCGGAAACAGTGTTGACAACGATAAAACTCCCACAGGAATGGATGGCAAAAGAAAACATTGGAACATTGAATTTGGGATACCAGGTAAAACAGATTATTACCTAGTAACTATACGAGATGGAAAGCCAAATGAAAATGCGCATGTACCTGCAGGATTAGAAGTTATGCCCAAAAGTTACTTTATCAACAGTGTTGGTGAATTTAAGTTTGACACGCCTGAATTACTAAAAAAGGGGCAAAAAATCACCAAAATATTCCCTGGTGACACTTTTGCTAAGGGATATAATTTTATTTTTACTAAAGATCCACAAAAAAACATTCCAATTGTAATGGTTATCGGCTGGGATCAGGACAGGAAAAACATGATTTATTTAGAGTTTGACGCAGTAACAGGAGATCTAGAAGGAGAAATAGAAAAGGAACAATATAAAAATTAAAAGGAGTTGTATTTATGAAGAAGATATACACGTTCATCTCTATATTAACTTGCTTTATATTTATTTTTACATTTTTACCGAAAACGCATGCCGCCGAAACGCAAGACGTTGAAACACAGGACATTGAAGCACAAGACGTTGAAACAAAGGCCGCCACAGAACATACTGCAGGAGTAGTAACTGGTTATACAGGTAGCACAATAGGACATGGTGGAACAAAGTATCCAAACGAACAATATAATACTGTTGCAATTCATCAAAAATCAACAAACAATCATGATCCAATATTTAATTTTGGTACTACTATACTCACAAAAAATGCATTATATGTACCTGGCTATGGTAATAAAACTATTTTTAAAGTAACTGATACAGGCGATTTAGATAGAAAGAGAGATTTATATTGGTTTGATGTGTATTTCGGTCTCACTAACACTACCAATACTAACAACGCCAAACTATTTGGAGTATCGAATACAAATATTGCTTACACTGCTTACTAAATTTATAACAATAAAAATCATACACTAGACAAGCCTAGTGTATGATTGAATTGTATATATTCGATCAAAAAATTTGTAAGTATTCATTGTGATAATGAAAAATGACCAAAATAGTAACTTAACTATTTTGGTTCTTTTTTTGTTTTTTCTTTTTATTTGGATAAGTAGGGAAGCCACAACGTTCAGATTGTTTTTTTACACCTTCAATGATTTTACGCTTTTTTTCATCTGCTGTATTCATAAATTTTCACCTCATGGTTGTTTACTTCAAGTATGGCCAAGATTAATATTTTTTAAAGGAGATATTAAGATATGTAAATAAACATGGGGAGTCTCATCATTCATGGGCTTCATTACTTGCACATGTCATGGATGAAGTAGGTACTCCAGTATCAAGAATAAGCGAGGCTGTCAGTGATTTCATTGATTTGAAATGGAGGGAATGAGTAAGTGTAATATTTTAATAAACAAAAAGACCAGGCACTCACTTAGAAAATGAGCGCCTGGTTATTTATTTTGGTGACTTAAAAGCAGTTTCTCAACTTGTGTTTTTAAGGCCATATTAGCATAAGTCAATACTAAATCTTCACCTGCAGTGGCAACAATTAAGTCACTAAAATATTCATCAGTCTTTTCCCATCTTACTACTCTTATTTTATCTTTAGCCAACAGCCTCTTAGAGTTGTAACATTCTTGTGAAATGTCATCTAAAAGCTTATCGAGTATTGGTAAATATACTTTACTCATTTTAAGGTTTTCAATTACCTTGTAGTCACGTTGTAATGTTTGTACAGCCATATCATAAACCACATATTTATGTAGTAGTTGTCTTTGCTCTGCTTTAATCATACAACTGAACGCTCCTTGTGAATGATTGGAACAACTGCTAATACGCTATCAATCACGAAAGTACGCTTTGCCTGTCTTGTAAAACAGTAAGCTTGAAATGAATCACCAACAATTTTAATGACTTTTATGCGTCTTTTTGTTATGGAACCATCCTTTGCTACATACATCATGTTTACTAATTGATTACGTTGCATTGCTTTTACCAGTTGTTCTTTCATCACCGTCACTCCTCCAACAAGAACATTCGTTTGTATTTATATTAGAACAATCGTTCGCTTTTTGGCAAGTGTAAATTTTTGAGAACAAAAAAAGACCAGGCTCAATTGCTGCCTGGAGATTTATTATTAGTGCTTATTTTAAAGCTTTATTTATTTCGTTAATCCAACTTTTCCCGCCATAAACAACAAATGTAGTTTCTTTTCCTTCTCTATCAAAAATAAGGATTCTTTGCGAAATCAAAAGGTTTAATCCAAGTTCTGTTTGACCTATATTATTTAAACTTACTTCCCAATATAAATTTGGATTGATATTGACAGCATGAGCGCAAAAAATCAATCTTTTGTTTGTTAACAATAAGCGACCGCCATCTGATTTAGATGCACTGTAATACATATTCGCCACGCCAGAGCGTATTGGCAATTCGTTTACACCCATTTCAATTTCGTGAAAAAAGATTTTTGTATAGGTTGGTTTAAATTCATTTAAATCATATGTTACTTGCTTTGCTTCTGATGTAATGATGTAACTACCACAATATTCACAGTTGTTTTCTTTAGGGTTTAATGCTGCAGCGCAATTTGGACAATTTAAAGCTTTAGCCATCGCTTCATCGCTCCTAATTATGTATTGGAAAATATTCCTTTAATAAGAGTATACGTTGGAATCTTGAATATACAAATATTGCTTCAAAATAAAAAAGACCAGGTTCATGTCTGAGTACCTGGTCAATTGTTTATTATGCTGCTCGTCGTTGCTGTATTGTGATGTATAAACCAATTAAACGATCCGTGGTCATCACACCATTTTGCAAATCCTTCAAATGTGAAGCATTAATAATCCCCTCCTTCACCGCCTGTGCAATAAAGTTTTCAGTTTCTGTTCTTATAGCTGGTGAACCTGGATTCCAATTTGTATTTGCCATTTTGATTTCCTCCTTCTTGTCTTCCACAATTAATTGAACTTTCATTTTGCTGTTACTTGGGACAATTACTTGTCCTTCTAATTTGTAGCCTTTAGGCATTAACCAAGTTGGTTTAACTTCAAAATGAGGACGATCAATGGCATTTTTCCAAGTACCTCCCCATTCGATTCCTAGCTTTTTCGCTATAGCTCCAACTCGATTTAAAGTAACGACATCATACAATGATTGTGGAGGGCCAACAGCGATATCCCATGCTAATCGTGATTTATGATTACTATCTAACGTCCAAGTTACAATTTGTCCTGGTCGTGTTCTACCTTGTGCATAGAGGTATTTTTGTCGTTCCTGCGAACGATAAGTTTCAGTAATGAAGATGTTTTTAATGCCTGCTTTGTAGCACTCCTGGAAAAGCAATCGACAAGCTGTTTGTGCTGCAGGTAAAAGCTCGGCCAAGTCTCGGCATGTTGTTGTAACACTTGTCATCGTTTCTCACCGTCCTTCAACTCAATATCAACATTCTTTCCAGCTAATTCATCTAGAATTTCAGTGCCAAACCCTTCTTTTTGTATCTTCTCTCCTTCAATTACCTTTAACTTTTCAGCGAGGTTTGTAGGCACCAGAACACCTAATTCAGCCATATTTTCAGTTATGGATAATGCTTCATTAGCGATGTAAAATAACACTGTCGCAAAGGTTAATGTGCCGTTTAAAGCTAAAACTTGGTCAACAATGTTTGCTGTGATAATTACGATTAAGACTAACAACTTGCGTGCATAACCAAAGAGGCTTTTACGACTCCATAAGTTACCGTTTTTCGTTGCTTTGAAAATCCCTGTTATGATGTCTAACCCCATTAATAATAGTAATAAGTGTAGAAATTTAACTCCGCCAAATAAATATAAATGTGCTACTTCTAAATATTGCAAATTCATTCCTCCCATAAGCTCACGCTCCTTTTTTTACATAATAAAAGCCCTCCACAGTAGCTTGTGAAAGGCATAAAAAATAACGCTAAGCATCTGCTTGCGTTTACTTTGTTACATGGATCCCTGTATTATTTTTTGTACTTCCTATATTTCTTACGTTTGTAAGGTTTAAGTGGTTCACACACACCTACTTCAGTCAGGCGTATTGTCTTAGGCGCTTCATTCACAACTTTTGCTAACTGTGCTATTGATTCCAACTCTTCTGACGATGCTAATGGACTTAGCACCTCTATTCTTTTAATAACCCATTCTGCTATTGCATTGTTCATTTTATCAACTTTATTTTGTTCTAACATGTAAAAACACTCCTCTTAATTTTAATGTTTTTGTTATTAACTTACTGCACAATATGGGACTAATTACGAATAGCCAATAAAAATAACTCTAAGCATCTGCTTGCGTTTTCTGTGCGTCCATTATGCTAATTAGTTCCACATACTGTTCTTGTGAAATTTTCGTCATCATTAAAAATAGGCTTAAATCCGATTCTAACGTTTCGTAATTATAATTACCTGAATTAATAACAATTTTGGCTGCTTTGTAAATCATGCTTATTCCTCCTATAATCCAATTTCTTTTTGTAGTAATAACATTTCAGTATTTAATAACGTTTGTGCCTGCATTTCTTCTAGCGTTGGTTGAGGTTCGACAGGAATAGGCTCTGGAATGATAGGTGCTGTAAACTCGCCTGTTTCGCTATTGTAACCCCAACCTTCTTGTACGTCAGGTTTGCTTGTAATATCAACTAAAGTAATATTTGGTGCAAACTCTGGTTTTTCGTCTGCTTCAAAAATCCAATGCGCTTTATCGTATAAAATTTGTGCGAATTTCATTTAATCACTCCCACCATTTAATTATTAAAATCCCATTTCCGCCGTTACCAGTACCGAAACTAGAGCCTCCTACACCGACTGTAATAGTATAAGTGTTGCCGGTTGTAACTGAGATAGGCTGGTCAAAAACATAATCTCCAGCCCCGCCACCACCACCACCTGGAACACTTGGTCCGGCCCCGTCTCCTAACGCACCCTTTGCTTTAGTAGGTGCATTACCTCCGCTGAATCCAGCACCTCCGTAAGTTACATTGCTAAGACTTTGTCCACCATCACCTCCAGCACCAGCACCTATACCTCCTAAACCACTTTTTAAAGTCAAATTACCTCCGCCGCCACCACCTGAAAGAGAAAACAACGAACCGAAACTTGTTACACCTCCAGATAAACCATCAGTATTAGAGAGGCCTCCTCCGCCGCCACCAGCACCGCAACCTGTTATATAAACTTCAGTAACACCATTAGGTACTTTGAATGTTCCATTTGTTGTGTAAGTTTTCGACTTTAATACTTTCCCTACGTTTTTATTTGAAATTTGTGCGCTGACGTTTGCTACATCTTGCTTAACTTGGTCTACACTTGTCTTTGTTGTATCAGTAGTTGCTTTGATACTATCCACTACCGTTTTAATTGAATCAACAGCCGTTTTTATAAGAGCTTGTACTTCAAAGCTTGGCAACTTATAAGGCATTATTCTACCACCTCCACATAATCCATAGTTGGGCAATTATAAGTTGTATCCCAACCTAGAATCATTTGATATTTTTTATTTCCTTCGATGAATTGATTATGTTTCGCCATATCTTCCAAATGTGCAGTAAGAGTGCTATTAACTTTGTTGACCGCCTCCACAATGTTTTTGGTATTTTCAACTTCATTCTTGGTGAAATCACCAATTTTATCGATAATTTGTGTAGTGTTTTGTGCTATAGAAGCCACTTTATCATCTACATACTTTTTACTTGCAAATATGACTGCAGGATCCACTTTTAATGTCACAGCACTAGCATTTGATACCTCTAAAATCATACGTAAATACAAATCTTTTAAACTTCCTTGTGTGCTTGCAGGTTTATATGTTTCAGGAACCTTTCCAATTGCTAAAAGGACACCTGCTGTGTTGAAAAGGCCTATTTCCCTGACGCTAAAACCTCCTGCAGTTGCAGGGATAACGGCCTCTACAACTACCCAATTTGGATTTGTTTCATCGATTGAAATCGAATTAATAGGCCCTCTCCAAACTTCGTTAGCAAGCTTAGTAGCATTAGCTACAGGATTATAATACGCGCCGTTACTATCACCTACAGCTACATTAGAAAAATCTACTTTACTTTGAGAAACTTGTGCGTTTGCAAATGCGGCCATACCAGCGTTCGTTAAAACTGTGTAAAAATTTTCAGCCATCTAATTACCCCCTTTTGGGAAAATCGTTGTTGTATCAAAGAACTGTTGGCCAGATCCGATACGATAAGTACCTTTTGTATCAATATTTGTGATTTGCCATGGAAACACCGATATTTCTTCACCAAAAATTGAACAAGCACCTACATGCGTTTTGCAATTTGTAGTAAAGAAAACATCTATTGTTTCTAAATGTGAACGGATATTTTTATATTCATTAATCATCGTGATTAGCGAACTTAGTGTCTCTTCACTAACGCTTTTATCCTTGATGTTAACTTCAATCTTAAAATAATAAGGTTCTCCTCCGTATTGGAACCATTCTTTTAATTTACTATCAAGAGCTAGCTTATTAAAAACTAGCTGTATAGCTGCGGGCGTGCCCTTTTTTCTATGCAAACTAATTGAAGATTTCACTAGATTTCTTTTCTGGTCAATCGGTAAATTAGTCTGATAGAAATCGACATGCTTTTCAAATGCTAATAAATCAAGTAATTCACCAGGCATAACATCAATGTTAACTAAATTGCTAATAATTTCAGCTTCTTGATACGCTTGTTTTAATTGAATTTCAACAGCCTCAGCAATGGCTACGAGTACAGGATCCTGACGTAAACTATGGGGCAATAATTTCAATACATCACTAGTCATTTGTTAACCCTTTAAATGTTATTTCCGCTGATAATTCAACTGCCACCTCGGTATCTTCTATTTCAATAAACATTGGTGTGCTTACAGATACACGTGCAGCACCTGCTTGTTTTAATCGTGCTATAAGTTCTGAAAAGTCAACGTCCCTCCCCAATTTAGAGCGTTGCCATTCTAAATAGGCATCAAAGGCTTGATTTACTTGCTTCTCGATAATTGTAGAAACTGTACTACTTTTGTTGGCAATCCAATATTCTACCGCAACGCTGTAGTTAACAATAGAGGGTGCATTAATACTAACCTTGTCAGTTAGTGGGCGAGTTTGTTCATCCATTAACTTCGATTCAACTAATGCTAAATCTTCCTCACTTGGTAGCCTTCCGTTGGCCATCAAAATATAAATAGCAACTTCCCCTGGAACTGGTGATTTTACTTTAACATCGATAATGTTTTGACTAGCTGCCTTTGTCCAATAAATATAAGCACCTTCGGGACCAGCTACTGAAAAGCTTTCTGGTGCTAAACGGATTCTTTCGGCATATGCATCATCAGTTTCCTCGTCTGCTCCACCACTTGTAATGGTTGTATTTTGAACAGATTTGACATACGGTAGTGGCTCTACCAATGTGGATATTTCCCCTACTAAGAAGCCATTTCCAATTTCCCCTGGTTCTGAACACGTTGCCTCAACAGAAAATAAATGCGTACCAGTAGGAATAACATGATTTTCATCGGTAACAAAATATACATCACCAACTTGGTATCTAGTTCCTGAAGAAATGGGCAGTACATCCACACGATCTTCTTCTAACACAAAAGCCATTGTTGTTTTTGCATACTTGGCTGGTAGACGTTCTGTAGACATTTCAACACCCATATGATCCAATATGTCATCCTCAGCATAAGACAATCGATTCTGACGCAAGCCATGCTCTAACTTGTTTCGCTCGATAGAAACAAAGGCAGCGAATGCTTGAATAAATTTTAGCCTTGGATCTGCTCGTTGCAATGTTAGTCCTGTTTTTTCCCTAACATGAAACAATATTTCACTTTCAATTTGCTCAGGAGCCTTATCTAAAAAATATACATCAGGCAACTCAAACCGACTCATTAATACTCACCTTCGCTTTCGGCTTTAAACTACCAGCTAAACCATCCCCTGTAACTTCGATTGATTCAATTAAAGCCCGTGGTTCAAACTTGTGAACTGCTGCTGTAATATCTGCTGTTATTCTTGCTTTCGCAATATTAATTGGCCTATCAATAACAGTCATATCTAGCCCAAACTCTCGGTCAAGTGGGCAACTCATCATAGCTGTGGCCATAATAAAAGCGACATTCTGTAGAATTTCATCTACGCCTGTCGCTCCAAAATCAATATTTTTCATCGGCTCTACTTCATACATGAGGCTATCACCCTTTCTTTAACGTAGAGTATGAATTACTCGCTGTAATGTATTTACCCCCACCAAGGGAGTACCAACCATTCTTTTCTTCATACACCGTAAATTTTTGGTCCTTCATGGCGTATCCCAATACTTTATGCTTTACACTTGGACCATTGCGTATATGGACCGATTTAACAGTAATCGTCATTGTTCCAAGGGATTTTTTATTGCTCGTATCCGTTTTTTTCTGTATGTTAGCTGTTGTCTTTTTTACTGGTACTTTACTGTCTACATACTCTTTTAAAGACACGGTTACTTCTGCTGAAAACACATTTCCATTAGGATCAATGTTTCTTAAACCTGACGATACATCTGCAATAACAAATTTGTTTGGTGCTATTGGTTTTTGACCTAAGATGAAGTGATGAGCTTCGCCTTTATTTTGCATGCCTTCTAACTTAGCAATCTCTTTTAAAGGATTGATGCCATGTTCAGCGCGCAACAATATTCTATAAGAAATATCAATTAGACCTGGTCCATTAAATTCTAATTTTGCTTTATTTCCTTGAATGTCATGTTCATTCCACTTAGCACTACTTTTTTTCTCTAAATCATTAAATGTTAGAAGCTTATTAGTGGACACCTCAAAAATGACATCCCCGAAACTGCCTATTGTAGCCATTCACACCACTTCCCTTTACTCGGTGGACGCAGTACCACCTGGAGAAATTAATTGCCCATTTATTTTAACAGGCCCTTTTGATTCTATATTTATTTCACCTGTAATATTTAGATTTAATAAATGTGTTTTGGAGTCATATTCAATCAAGCTGCCATCTTCAAATTCGATACAACGCTTTTCTGGATCCGTACATGGTGGAGGTGTCACACCTGAATAATAAGCTCCTAAAATAAAGCCTTCACTCCGTTTTGTAAAAATACAAAGTACGCTCTCTCCAACCTTTGGCATCCAGTAATCTTTATTCTTTAAGGTCCCACGATATAAAATAAATAAAGGAGCTGAAATTTTGTCGTCTTGTTCTTCAATTTTAACGCGCGCTGTGCCATTAGTAGAATCAATGGTAGTGACTTCGCCTACTTGCACTCTCACTAATATCCCTCCAAACATTTGCGTAAATCTAGCGTGATTTTACTTTTGTTATTTTGAACCTTGGTTACAATATATTTTCCGTTTAAACGGCCAAAACCAATTAACTTAAACGTCATTCCCGCATCGATGTGCATTTCGCTTATGACACCTAAATTAATTGTAGTAGCATTCTTATTTGCTTCTCTCAATCGCTTCTTAGCAAGTTTTTGGGCTTCAGCTACAGATTTAACCTCTTCCTTCACCACTAATGTACGGCCAACCTTTGGAGCCTTTGGAGGTGTGAAGGAACCTTTTATAGTTTTCTTTTTACTTGCATCATGTGACTGTACACGACAATCTTTGTACAATCCTGTGAGCGTTGTATTGAAACTCCAATCAAGCACCTGTATTTTGCATGTTTCTTTGCTAATACGAATAATCGTATCGACTACAGGTTTAGCTTCGTAATCTGCTTCATCTAAAACAACAATTGAGCTATTAGATAATTTAAGGCATAAACCTTCTTCTTTACACAATCGATGCAAAAAGGCTAAATCTGATTCAGATTCTTGTTCGTAGCGATCTTTTTTAGGATTTTCTTTTGTTTCCCAAAATAGTTTTAACTTATTAGCTTTCGCAATATCACTTATCACTTGTTTTAGTGTTGCCTTTTCCCACGCTTTGGATTTTTCTTGACCGCGTATAGATGTAGACTCGGGTACTGCTAATGCTTTAATTGTCATTTTAGTAGGTGGTCCACCGCCACTTAAATCATCCACTTCAAACTTCCCTAGCTTTGTTTTCACAATATTATCTGTCCAATAAGATTGAACCTTTTCAGCTTCTAGTAGGGATCCTTTTGTTGGAAACCAATCATTTAACCAATGTGCATCAGCATCCTGTAAAACTAACTGTAAATCGTCTATTTCATCACTTAAATTGTCGGTATACGTCCAATCAATTAAATCGTCGCCTAATTCATCAGTCAAACGAGTATTATTGTAGATTACATTTAATCCTGTTCGTCTTGCCATCGTCATATATCATCAGCCTCTCCAAGCCAACTAGGACGCTCATTGTAAATAGATGTATCTATTTCAGGGACATTTAAGACAATATCGCCAGTAAAAAAAATTGTGGCGCGATGCATTGGATTTGCTTCAAGTAAAAGGGGAAGCAAATACTCGCTCCCCCATAACTTGTATGCAATTAAATCCCACGTATCGCCTTGAATGGTTGTATAACTATTCATAAGCTGTCCTCCTTGAAGTAGCACCACCAGCGTTAGGAAGTTGGATATTATCAATACGTGTTTTAAGTGTATTTAAAGCCGAAATTACATTTTGTATGGCTGGTTGAATGCCTTGAATTGAGGAAATCCATCCAGTCGCTTGTCCAATGGTAGATGCTAAAGTGGCCATATTAGTGTTTGAAAGGTCTGTGGCCGTTTTTAATGCATAAAACGATGTAACAAGATCAGTACTTACTTGGCCAGAATACATAGTCAAATTATCCATGTTAACGGCTGTTGTACTAGCGCTTGTTTGCAACGTTGTAAATGAGGTAGCAATTGCTGTAAGAGCTGTATTGGTACCCTCTAAGGTTGTTGCAAGTTTGGTAGCAGATGCATTTAATTGTGTTGTATCAAGTCCTTTAGTAGCCTCTGCAGTGGATTGTTTATTTGGCGTCTGTTCTGGCGGTTTGCTTGTGGCTGCATTACTACCACCTCTTGCCGTATCTACGGCTTTGCCACCTAACCATTGGCCACCGATATATCCAACTGCACCACCAAGTAGTCCACCGATAGCAGTACCAATACCAGGTGCAATCGCTGTTCCTATAACTGCACCTAGTTTAGCTCCACCTAAGCCTCCTGCAAGTCCTCCTGCAGCTTCTGACGTTGCCTTTACTTTATCATCAGATTTAATGATACTGTAGGCATCCATTGCAAGGCTCACTGGTAACATTACTTTACCACCAGCTTTCCCTAGTTTACCCCAGGTACTTGCTCCGCGTGATGATGTTGGAGGAGTCGAGGCCACTGATGGAGTAGGAGTAGGAGTAGGCGTAGGAGTTGTAGTTCTACCACTATAATTTGGTATTGCACCTGTTTGACTCGGCCCAACGCGTCCACCATAGTTTGTTACTGTACCTGTTCGACTTGGTCCCATACTTGCACTATTATTTGGTGGGTTTGTTGTTGCTGCTCTTGTTGATGAGGTTGATCCCGTTGTAGCAGTTGTCGTAGGAGATTGAGATGCTGACTGCCTAGACTTATATTTTTCCATTCCCCATCTACCTGCACCAATACCACCTTTAATAAGTGTTCCGCCACCCATCATCCATGCAGCTGCTCCTAAGCCCAACGCTCCACCTATATTTCCATCTAATGCACTTGAAATCGCTCCACTTGTTGCTCCTGTTAGACCTGCCATCCATGCTTTGCCTGCAATAGTTCCTAGTTGAGTAAAAATACGGCCCATTGTTTCTCCACCTGATCCACTCAACCATGCTTCAGCTTTATCCATAGCAGTATCTAACATGTACTCAACTTTTTCGCCTAAATCCATATTGCTAAACAATTCGTATTTCTGTAGTTCTCTATTATATTGATTGATCATATTTTGAGCGTCTGCTGGATCCATATTCGGCTCGATTTTAGGCTTTATGGGCTTTGCATGGAAAGGAGCTGTAATGTCACTCAAAACCATAGCTACAGCTTCTCCAGCTTGCTCAATACTTCCCATATTATTTTCAATCATTGATGCAATGCCATCGAAAGTTGTTTTTAAAACATCTAAAGATGGTGTCGCAAAGGCAATTTGAGCAGATTCGAGCGCGCCAAACATTTGCTCCTTAGAACCAGCATAATTATCCTTCATTACAGTGGCAGCCTTAGCTGCAGCCCCACCACTATTTTCAAGCGCTTTAGTCATCTCATTAATTTTAGCAGGACCTGAACCAAATAAACTTAACATGGCCGTTGATGCTTCTGTTCCAAAAATAGTTGCTGCATATTGTACTTTTTGTGTTTCAGAAAGTTTTGATGTAGCCTTCTCCCAATCTTTTGAAAGCTCAGTAAGGCTTTTAAATTTTCCTGAAGAATCAATTGCAGTCATATTTAAAGCCTTTAAAGCTTTTTTGGCTTCTGTTGGTGGCTTGGATAATCGTACTAAAGCCATTCGTAAGGCTGTTCCTGCTTGCTCTCCAGCCAGACCTTTATCGACTAAAATACCTGTTGATGCAGCCAATTCTTCTAGTTTAATTCCAAGTGTATTTGCGACAGGTGCAGCATACTTGAATGAGTAACCTAAATCACCTACACCTGCAGCTGTTTTATTGGCGCTCATCGCCATAACATCAGCTACTCGACTAGCCTCATTCGCTTCCATACCGTACGCATTAATAGCTGATGTAACGACATCTGATACAAGGGCTAAATCCTCTCCCGATGCTTCCGTAGCTGCTATTAACCCTGGCATAGCAGCAATAATTTTGGTTGCATCAAAACCTTTAGCACCAAGTTCATCCATTGCCACAGCTACTTGTGATGCTGACAAACTGGAGCTAGCCCCTAATTTTAGAGCTTCTTTATTTAAAGCTGTCATTTCACTTCTAGTTGCCTCAGTTTTAGCTCCAACTTTAGCCATTTGAGCTTCAAAATCTGATGCTGTGTTAAGTGAAGAAACAGCAGCTGCTGTTGCAGCTACAGCTGTGCCAACAGTGGCAAACCCTGCAGCAGTTTTTACTGTATTCATACCACTCGAAAAAGTAGTTTTAAGTGCACTTATTCGTCGCTGACTACCTTCTAACTGTCTTAGTTCTCGAGACAACCTAGCTGTACTTTCCGCATATTGAGACTGATGAATATTACCTTGTCGATATTCACGCCCTAACCGATTCATCTCACGTTGGGTTTCTCGTGCGCGGTTTCTTAAATCATTTAAATTTGTAGTGGCTCTCTGAAAAGTACTGTTAAAGGATCGACCAACGGCACCATTGATTTCAACATTCATTTCAAGACTTCTAGCCACCGTTATCATCTCCTTTTTCGCTCATTACTTCCTTCCAATCTTTTAAAGAACCAAAAGTTTGTTTTTCCCAATATTCAATTGAGGTGAAAGAACTAGAGGCTAAAGTAAGAAGTAATCTTTTTATAGCCTTAGCCCCTTCATCTGATCCCACTATTAGAAGAAAAAATTTCGTGCTGAGAATTGAACTTCTACAAAGTCTTTTAGTGATAATTTTTCTAAATCATCAGGTAAAATGCCTGAAGCTTTTGAAGCAATTTTTAACAGTACATGTTGATTGTAAATTGAATTAAACCCTTCTGGATGGTCCTCTGTTTTTAATTCCTCATCGATTTGTAATACGTCAGCCCCTGTCAACTTTCCGAAGTTCAGTTCAACTTCATGTAAAAGAGCCCCATCGATTTCGATAGGACTCTGTAATGTAACAACTTTTTTATTTGGATTTTCTACAACTTCCTCTTTTTTAACTGCGTTTTGAACACCTGTATTTTCTTTCATTTCTCATCTACTCCTTTATGTTATAGTCCTAAGCCTTCTCTAATTCTTGCACCATAATCTATGTCATCCACTTTATAGATGTAATTATGACGATCGTACTCATAAAGCACTTTTCCGTTTTCTTCAAGCTTAATATAGTGAACCTCAACTTCAGATGATCCCTCATAAGGTGAACCCTTGGCAACTTTACCTAGTGAGTTTTTTGTAACGGATCCTAAAATAAGTACTCGTGAAGGAGTAACCTGATGTTTTCGATTCTTTGTATCGAAGTGCTGATTAAGTAAACGGCAATCTAGTTTAATGCCATCTGGTTTGTAAAAATCAACTAATTCTTTTGTAATTACACGCCAATTTAATTTTACTTGCATTGATTCTAAATGGCCGAAGTTAGGACTTTCATATTCACCAAAAATCCCTGCACCATTGACAGTTTCAGTCATAAAATTTAACTCTGGTAATTCTACGTCTGAAACCCCTAATAAATCAGGCTTATCATTAGCAAAAATCCTAAACTCATTTAATTTTTCTGGAAAAATCATTCTTGTCCCTCCTATTCACTCACAAATAGTGATTTATAATACGATGCATCAAACTCTAAGATATTATCAATATCTTGTGCGGGCGTTGGTTCAGCCACTAAATAACGGAATCTTAATTTGCCACTAATTAAATCAGTTAATGGGTTATCCTCATCCCTAAATTCAACACGTGCCCCAATAAGTACACCTGCACCTTGTAAACCGTTCAACCACATATTCATCGTGTCTAAAATATTGTCAATCAGCCTTTTCCCAATCGGACCATCTACTTTACTCCACGTTGTTAAAATGATTGTATTGGCTAGCCAGTTATGCGTGACACGTACAGGGATGAAAGTATCCTTGACATCTGTACTCGCTGGATACGCGGCCGTATAGTTGCCCCAAGCACGCCAGCCGCCGATAAAGTTAATTGCTGTAGTGATACCTTGATTATTTAATAGTTCAGCTTGGTCTGGTGATAACTCAATTTCTTCATAACCATCTGCTGTTTCTACTAATAATTTAGTCATTGTTAATGGTTTATTAGATGGTGATTCATGTGGAAAATCACCATTATCATACGCTGTTTTCATAATACGGCAAGCAATCTGCGAAGATAGGTGATACACTTTGTCCCCTATACCTGTTAATGGCCAACAAACGACTTCGTTGTTACCTGTGTAATTGTTTTTGTTTTTCCATTCGTTAACCTTTGTATAAGTGTTAGCTTCTAACGTATTTACATCATCCAAAGATTGAGCACAAAAATAAGTATTGATAGAAGAAGCCTTCGCTTTCATCACTGCTGCTACTGTAGGATCTTTGGAGAACTTAGGTGCAAGTACAAGGCCAGGTACCATACTAAATTTAGGAAAAACATTGTTCAGTAGCTCTAAACCTGTGCTTTTCCCTGACGAGATGTCATAGCCACCAATAATATGATTGTTCGAAATTACTTCAGGTGTTAAATAATCGTATTTAACTTTTAGTTGTGTGACATCTTCTTTCAAAACAGCAATAGCTATTTGGCCATCATCATTGAAAGTTGCTATATAGTCTTGATCACTACTCAATGGCGTTTCATTTTGACTCACAACCAATGAGGAAAATAAAATACCCTCAGTTTCTATTACACTTTTTTTACTGATTACATCAATGGTTTCTTCTTTACTAGTTTTATGTTTAGTTGGATCTAGAACATTTACAAATACCACTGGACCAACACTGAATTGTCTAAATGCTAAATCGGCCATTTCACAAAGTGTGTAACTCTTCCAATCCTCTGAATACCCTAGTGCCTTTACAAATTCGGGAAATGAATAGGCTAAAACAGGTTTATTTACGTTTTCTAAGGTTTCTGCAAGGTTGATTGGTGCTGTACCAAAAACAACTGGAAGTGTCGCTGTAGCTACTACAGGTGCCGATAATGATGTAGGAACTTCCCTTACTCTTGAACCATGACGCGCCATAACTATTTCACCTCACTAAAATATTCATTTGTCTTTTTATACAACATTGATTCAGCAGAGAAACCATCAAGTAAACTTTGTTCAAATTCACTTAGTTTCTCTGGTTGAATAAACATCTTTTTAAATGCAGGTGAATTCTCCAAGTGCTCCTTAAAGTGTTCAGGGTAGCCACCTACAAACGAACTAAAACGTTGGAGGCCTCTAATTGGTGGGCCAACATAAATAAGAATTTCATGTTTAACACTGTCTGTAATGACTTGACTCACTTGTTCAGCTGATGCTTTTTGATCTTTAATAATTGAAGGCATTTCCTGCTTCACTCCTATCCCATTGAACTGCAGGCGTTGCGAAATCCACTTCCATGATTCCGCGCCACAGTGGTTTCAGTTGTTCTTCGAAGAGAGCTAGTTCTATTTCTCCAGCTAATACACCTGGACCTACAAAACCTGCCTCTTTTAATGCGAATTTAATGTGATTCATAACATGAAGATTATCGCGCCATCCTTGGCGTTCATCTTTGCTATAAGTACCTACTAAAATTCTAAATTTCATCACATTATTACCATGCAAATCGTCTTTCTCATGTAAAAAACGGACAATTACAAATGGATAATCGTCCTGTTCTGTATCCTCTTCACCACGTTTAGAATTCTTTTTCTGTGGTACATAGCCATCATATATAGTTGGTGCCTTTAGTACACTTTCATCTTTTGTTGGTAGGCGTATTTCTGAAAGTTCTTTATTGAAAAAAGCAACTAATTCATCAGTCATGTTTAAAGCATCCACTTACTTACCCCCCATATATCAAACGATTCATTTCATGTTCAAGGCGATTATCTAGCGTTTCATGCGCTCGTGAAACAACGCTACTCAATATTGATGCCTCTCCCATCATTTGTGCTATGGAAGGTCCGTATAGACCCTTTATCGGGTAACGACTATCTCCTACACGTGCATATACGTTGTTATAGGCTGAAACAATAAATCCTTGTTGAATCGGTTTTCTACTTCCACCTTTTTTGACACGAGCGCGAACAATGGCATTATTGGCCTTTTTAGGAGTCACATCAAATTTCATTAATGGTATCGTTGGACCACTTGCTCGAATTTCCGCATTAAGTGTTCCAGGAGTTGATTTGACTATTTTAATATCACCTTTAATATCAGAAGCACGAATTATATACTTAGCTCTAATTTCTTGACTTGCTTTTGCACGTGCAGAAATTGCAGCCCTGTTAATTGCTCTGGAAATCACTATTCTTGCTTCTTTTGATGTCCTTTGAAAAAGCCTTTCTAATTCATCAACATGGTGTAAATTAACCTGAATCATACAAACACCTAACTTTCATTTGCACTGAGGACAATTCGGATGACTCCCATTTCTTCTCCTGATTCCTCGACATAATAACTTTGTCCATCTAAAACTAATTCGCTATCAATTTTAGGGATATAGAAATCACTACTCTTCACATAAACAGTTTTATAGACTTTAAATACATCTTGCGAAGCATCTAATTGTTCACGTCCTAAACCGTTTAAATCTTCTGAGCTATTATCAACAACAACCAAACTCATTGATTGGCCATCTAATTCATGTTGATCAGCCATTTCATCGTCATTAAAAAAAACACTAGAAATGTCTGCTTCTAATGTCTCCTTAAAATTCATATATCCACCCTCCCTTAATCCACTAATTGATCTAAGAAAAAGGCAGTTTTATCGTTTTCAACAATTAAAGCAATAATATTGGCCTTACTAATATTACCTTTCCAATCTAGACCTTGTTGTTTTGCACCATCTTTTAACTCGTCTGGTTCAAAGTTTAAATCAAGTATCTTTTCGATGGACTCTTCTTCCGTTATATGGTCTTCAGTTGATCCCTCGACATTTGGAATTACTACATCAACTTCTTTGACTGCTGCAGTAATAACACCTAATTTTAAAAGCCTATCACTTTCTTTTTCTGATAATATCGATTCTGCAAGGAAATCTCCTAGGCAATAGCGTTTACCATTATGGCGTAAGATAGATAATACTTTGAATCCTCTCATACTAACCCTCCTAAACTACTTTCGAAGTCAACCATGCATCTACATTCCCTGGCTTTGGAATTGGACGTGATGCAAGTCGAACCATTTTTTGTTCGTTCTGATGATCAGACCAGATTTTAGGAACACGCTCGCCTTCGTAAGTCACGAAATCATCACTTTTTTCCATTTGTGTAATTGCGCCATATGCAAAACCTGCAAAATTCTTCTTGGCCAAAATTACAGTATCGGCAGGAATATACGGTTTCTCTTCTCCATTATCATCTAAATACCAATCATCATAAGTGTAAATTTCTACACCTAACCCAGGTAACTTACCGATGAATGTAACTGCATCACTTTTAATACTAGGCTCAATATTACCAAAGTTCATATTCTTTTTATCAAACATGTCCTTGATAATTGGATGATTGATAAAAGCTTTTTCTGCGTTTTCACCAAGTATTAATGTATCCGGAGCTACGCCTGACTGTTTTGTTACTAATTTTCGCCATTCCTTAATATCCTGGTACGGATTTGAAACAAATTCTTCTTCTGCATTTTTGGTATAGTTATCCCATTTGTCAGTACCTGATAAAGTTACTCCCTGTGAAAAGTTGAAATCAAGTTCCTGTTCGACAAAACTATCTGGTCCTTCCCCGGTATAACCCTTCATAATCACTTTCCCGTGAACCAGAGTTTGTGCTGCTAGCCATTCTTCACGACGACTAATCATTTCATTTAATTCAATTAAATCCTTTGCTAAAAGCTCACGTGCACGTTGGGCAGGTGATTTTGTACTAACAACACTTTCCCCAGCTAGACGTTTTGTAATATCATCAATAGTTAATGATTTTTGTGGCGCAATGCGTGGAGCAATGTATTTTTCTGTACGGTAACCATCGCGTTTAACCGTTACCCCGCCTGTGCGTGGTGCAACAAATGGCGCCATTTTACGTTTACCTTTTGTGTAATCTATAAGAACATCTTCAGTTGGAAATGTTTCAACTGCATTAAAAAAAGTGTCACGCAAGAATGTGTGCACTTTTGGCATTTGAGTAATAGCTTTTAAAATTGTTATAGTTTTATAAAGTTCCATATTTGTTCCCCCTTAAATTGAAGTCTTTAAGTAAATTCCTTTAGTGCGTAAAACATCATAATGAGCAGATACATTATCTGTTCCATCTGTTAGTAACGCGTCTGAATTAAATGATCCTGAAATATAGGTTTCAGAAAAAAATGTTTTACCTGGTTCACTACCTGTATCAACATCATCTACCAAAATAGCATCAGCTATGATTGGTGGAGAAGCAGTTGTACTAGCTACTACATATTCCCCCTCGCTATTTCGACCAATGATTGTTCCTTGTAATAAAAGACCCTGCCCCCCTTTTAATTTAGCTGCCCCATTTTGTATAGGGAATGCAGTGTCATAAATTAAATTATTTGGCTTGTAAATTCCTACTTGTTCATTTAACTTCATTTTTATTCCCCCCCATTTGCAAAAACATTACCTAAAGCCTCTGCTTCTTTATTTATTTCATCTTTTGGATCGGGTAAAACTGGAGCATTAGAACCCGGAATATCATTCAGTGGTTCAGCATCCTTTTTCATATTTGTTAATTGGTTTTGAGCATGTTCTTTTTGAGCTTTAAGAGCATTAATTGCAAACTGTGCAGCTGGAATTCGGTCTTTATATTTTGCATCGTTAACTAACGTTTCATTGCCTGGTATCGCAATATCTTCAATTTCCTTAATTCTAGAGTTTTCAGCTTCTACGCCTTCTTCATAACCCATATTTTTTACTTGCTCAAATAACTCTGGATGCTCATTTTGTAACGTCTTTAAATCCATAACATCATTTCCTTTCTCATTTATTGGCTCTGTAAAAGAGCTCATATGATTTATTGGTTCAGATAACCCTCTACTCTTTGCAATTGCCTCACGTGCCTTATCTATAGCCTCTGGAGGTAAAATTACCCCTAATTTATCATTACTTGCATTTGAATTGGTTGCACCTTGATTATCTTCGAACAAAATTTCATCAACAAAGCCCATTTCTTTAGCTTGTTGAGCATTCATCCATGTAGTTTTATCCATCAATGCTTGCAATTCATTTTCAGTTTTCTTCGTTTTTAGCATATAAGCATTGATAATGGCTTTATCTGTGCTTTGTAAAAATTCACTTGTTGCGTTCATGTCCATATAATTACCTCTTGCAGAGGTAGATGCGTTATGAACCATCATTTGACCAAGGATAGATATAGCAACGTGATCAGCTGCCATAGCAAGAAAAGATGCTGCAGATGCGGCAATAGAAGGAATTTCAGCTTTTACTGTGCCTTTATAATTTTTTAAATCATAAAACATTTCTGAACCAGCCCAAACTGAACCACCGCCACTATTAATTACAACTGTTAATTCACTATCATTCTCTGCTTCTGCTTGATTAATGGCATTCCTAATGTCCTGAGGACTTGTTGCGGCTATGCCAAACCAATCATAGACCTCTTTTAAATCATCGCTTACGATTGTTCCTTTAATGTCGACTCTCATTATTCATTCTCACCTCCTTCATCTGATTTATCAGAATGAATATTTATATTTACAGGTGTATTAAATCCTGCTTCATATCGTAACTGTTCCTCACGCTTTCTTAATTCATGATTACGGAAGTAATCGGTTCCTGTTAACTCTTGCGCTTCTCGAGTACGAGTACTTATTCCTGATTCAATACGTAAGATTGCTGCTTCCACTTCTTTTTTAGGATCTAATTGACCTTGTGTTGGCCCATTCCACTCAGCCCCACAATATGCTTTTCGTATTAATGGATTATCAAAAAAACCTGGTGCATGAAGACGACCTTGCAAAACTGCTTCTGCGAGAAATTCTTCATAAATTGGCTGACAAAAGTTTTTAGCTAACCACACTCGACGCTTTTTAAACATTTTCCATGCTTCTAGTAATGCACCTCTTGACGCTGAATAAGAAGAAGTAAAATGTTTCATTAGCACTTCATAAGGTATCTCTAGCGCAACCCCTATTTGACGAAATATAGCTGTTGTAAAGGCGTCAAAATTTGGATTTGGTCGACCTGGATTAGATTCTTGAATTTTTTCACCTTCACGGAGAAATGTAACAGAACCGTTACCTATACTTATTTTTGAATCGTCTCCCTCATCGTAATCAACTTCACCAAACCCGCCGCCAAACTCATCTTGTTTGGATGGTTCTGTTGTAATGAATACTGAGTACATACCGCTTATTACAGCTGCCATTAATTCCGCTTCTGTATATCGATCAATTTGTTTTAATCCTTCTATTACAGGTGCAAGAACGGGTATTCCCCGACGCTGTTCTGGACGTTCTATATCTAATAAATGAATCACATTTAAACGCCCCGAGAGTTTTCCATACTTTTCAATACGTTTCCAATTGTTTTGACCAGTCAATGAGCTGTTAGGATGTTTATCTGCGATGTGATAGGCAATAACTTCACCTGTTGAATCAATCTCTACACCATTTATCATTTGCTCGTTAGTAAATGTATTTACTATTGGATTACACACTCTATCAGCTTCAATTAATTTTACTGTAAGCTCATAGAGAGAACCGCTTCGTTTTTTATAAGGTAAAATAGCAAAGCTGTCTCCGGAAACTAAGGTTGATAGAAGCGCAAGTTGTTGCAGCTGTCCAAAATCACACATTCTATTAGCATCACAATTTTTAGAGTCAGCCCAATAAGTAAATTCGCGCTCAATATTATCTTCAATGGTTTCGGCTTCTTCTCTTGAAAGGCCTAAAAAATCGCCGTCAATTTGAGCATTTAATTTAAGCTCATAGCCGACGACGTTGGTAACTATTGATTTTAATGACCCACTAGCGATGGGTGCACCCATATATAAATCTCTCGAACGCTCACGCATGGTTTCTACATTTCGTTCAATATCATCAATTGGATCACTTAAAGAACTGATCCATCCTACGACCGAACGTTTGGTACCACTAGCAGCATGGTTTCCATAACCTGTATTTGTCGGTGAAACAGTATTTATTAATGGTTTTTGTTGATGCTTATCTTTATTAATATTTTCAGCCTTCACACATTTCACCTACCTTTTAAAAATCCATCGGAATAAATTGTTTTGTTCTCCGTATTCTCTTACCCTTTTGAACCATCTCAAGTTCTGCAACTTTATTTTGCCAATACGTAATTCGTTTTGCTACTTCTGATAAATTGGCTTTTGTTAAACTACGATTACTTATTGTATAACTTTGAGCATTTGCAATAGCTCGCTCTGCATCTAGCCAAACTTTTAGGTTTGTCTGAGCTTCCTGTAATGTAATAGCCATTAGCTATCCCCTCACTCTTTTTCTTTTTTTCTTTGCACTATAAATACCCGGATATTCTTTCTCAAAGTTTGGATTAACTATTTCAATTGCTGCTGTATTATAAACACGTAAATCAAACGGTTCGTTTCGATTACGTTTCTTAACCCACACATGATAAGGTCGACCTTTTTCCAGACGTGTTTCTAACTTTTCAGCAGTCAAACCAAGAAAGTAATTAAATTCATAACCTTGTCCTTTTGGAAAATGACAATAACTCGGTCCAGGCTCATCTACACGCAGGCTAGACAGAACCCGAGCCTTTCCATCATTAACACCGAGTCTAATAAGTAGCGTTTTTAGAGGCTTAGGTCTTGATGTACCTGCTAACAGCGGGATATATTCACCCTTTACTGCGCTTGCCCCCTTAATAGCATAAATTCTCCTCGCTTCTCGAACCCTCGTGAAACGATAGACTTCTTGTGTAAAGTGTCCCCCTGAGTCAATGCAAGTACAAGCAATTCCAAATTGCTTACCGTTCGCTTTGCTCCAACGTTTTTGAAGCCATAAGTCAAGCTGTTGCCAAGTCTCTTCAAGCTTTAAATCTCCGTATAAAACATGATATTCTATTCCCCACGACTCTCGACCAGGCCCCCAACCAACTACTTCAATTTCAAATCGGTCATCCTGAACGTCAACAGCTGCAGTTAACACTTTAACTTGTTCAGGTACTTCAGCGTCATATTTTTCCCTACGTTCAAATAATTTATCTTCATCAACAGTTGTTCCTTTTTCTTCCCATGTTTCACCTAAAACTGTGTTTACCCAGGTTTTTAATTTTTCTTGCCCATCACGCTTTGCCTCTAAGAAATCTCTTACAATTTCGTCCCAAGTTACCCACGGACTAGCAAACTGGTTTAAATGGAAACCGCGCCGGCGAGAATGTTTTTTTTGCGCAACCCATTTACCTTTAGCGCGTTTCCATTCACGTTCGCTATGTAAACAGCCGCATTCTCTACATGCATGATTAACATCATCTACAATAAATTCATTATCCTCTGTTTTACGATACTCAAATTTTATCTGCGCCCATTTAATTGGTTGGACCGTATCACATGAAGGACAGGTCAATGACCATTGCTCCATAGTACTATCATCATAAAGTTGCTCAATACGCGAAGTATCTTTATCAAGTGGTGTTGATACGTAAACATGCTTTCGATTAGATGGGAAAGTAGTTGTACGCATTTTTGCTAAATTAATTGGATCCCCTTCTTTACCAGCGGACACTGGATAACGGTCTACTTCATCACATAGTAAAATTCGAATTGGTCTACTAGATAATGATGAAGCTGCATTTGCCCCAACAATCGCAATGGATCCACCTAAAAAGGCTTTTTCATCAATTGTGTTACCGGCATTCCTTGCAACTTTCTCACGTAATGCTGGGCTTGCTTCAATCATTGTAGAGAGCCTTGTTGTAGAGAAATAACGTATTAATTTTTTGTTTGGCAGCATGAACATTATCGGGCACGGATCATAATCAATGTGATAACCAACCATGTTTAGCATGAACTCTGTTTTACCTACCTGAGCTGATGCCATAATTGCTACTTCTTCAATTTCTGAATCTGTAATACAGTCCATTATTTCACGCATATAGGGCGCTCGATTTGTGCGCCAAGGACCTGGCTCTGCAGATGTATCTGATGTTAAGGTACGATATTGGTCTGCCCATTCAGAAACTGTTAAAGCCGGGCGTGGCGACCACAGTTGCGCTAAATCTTTAAATAAATTGATTGTTTTTTGTGCAACCAACTTAATCGCTACTTTCCTTTTCAAAAAGCTTTGGTGAATAATCTACTAAAACGGTCAAAGCATCTGTGATTTCTTGAATTAAAATTTGTTCAATTGTTTTAGCTGATTCACCATCTAACTGTGGGCTTATCCGTGTTGGCAATGACAATAATTTCGATTTAGCGCTTAAAATCATATCACCCATAACCAAACGAACATCATCTGCAGCGTGTAATTGCCCTCGTAACTGCTGTACTTGCAGCTCTGTTTTTTCTTTCTTTAAAACTTCATGCTCTGTTTTAACATCAATGTGGCGTGGTTTCCCATCTTCCTCTTTACCACCTGAAGCATGCTCAATATAAGCAAGAATATTTTCTGCCATATTGTATTTTCCACGGCCGCATTGTGTGAGCACGCCATCACGTGTTAATTGACGAATCCATTGCGGCGTTTTCCCAACTAATTTTGCAAATTCACTTGTTCCAATTTCCAAAGTAGCAAGGTCATCTACTTTCGCTTTGGATTTTGTCATATCCTCACACCTCACTTTCGCTTTTATGCATATAAATTCGCCTCTATTTGTAAAACAGTAGATGAAGGTTTTTTTCTAAGTAGTACCTTTCAGCTCTCACAAAGCGAAAGCGAAAGTGAAATTTTCGAAATAAAAATAGACCACTTTTGGGGCTCGCAAGACCCGCATGCAAAAAAAGTCCTAGAAGAACCTATGTTTTTTCCTTTGTTTTTTCCTTTGTTTTCCTTCTTCAACCCTATTAGCAATCATATTTAACGCACTGGCTACACACATTGCACTCTTACTTGCTATTGCACCCAATGCCTTAGCCTCTTGTTCTAACCCTTTGAACTTATCCTTGCACTCTATCATTGTTCATACCTCCACAATTCATAATTGTTGATCCTGGACTTACATCATAACAACTGCCCTATGCCCACATTCTTAGAGCCCCAAGCAGGATTCGAACCCGCAACCAACAAGGTAGAAACATGTTGCTCTATCCAATTGAGCTATTGAGGCATAATAAAAAGCCTACATTCAAACGAATGCAGACTTTCAAACTAGGTGAGACAGACAAGGATTTGCACCTTGTATGACTAATCTTTACCGTTTATGTCGCTATCGGAATTACGAAATTCTAACCACCAGCTCATGATATGGGCTCCTTAATTGGGTTCACAAGATTAGCAATCTGTGTTTGCGACTATAATGGAGTTGTTCCCTTCGTCATAAAAGCAGTCTTGACCAGGTTCTTGTTACTGTGACCTATAATCAAACTTCCAACCGATTTCGATTAATCTACGTAGTAGCGTCTACCTATTTCGCCACTGTCTCAAGATCATAAAAAGCCACACCTAGTTAGATGTGACTTCCCCTTTATAATATATATCCATGATTTTGAAACTTTAATTAATCTTCCACGTATATCCTATTAATCTATTAAAAGGTGGTGATAACATGGCAGGTAATGCAGGTAATCATCGCGATGGTGCAGTGACAGGTCGTAGTCAATTCAAAGGACCTAATGGCAACTATATTAAACGCGATACAAGCACAGGACGTTTCATGGACCAAAAAACTTCTGGTGGGAAGTTTAAAGGTGTACGTACGGAAAAAAAGAAATAGTCCTAAAACGGAAACATCTACAATTAGTAGATGTTTTTTTATTTATCCTCATTTCAGGCATAACAAAAGACCGTACATTTTTGCACGGTCTCTTTCTGAAAGGATGTTTTCATGGCGTGATGTAATTATCACATTACCATCATATAACGGTTTTTCAATAGTTTCAGCCACTACATAGTAAGGTACTTTTTTAACACCTTACCTTGAGGAAACCTTTTCAGCATACTCCATCATACGCATGGCATTAGCGTGTTTGATTTTTATATAGTTCGTGCTGTAATTTAATTCATTAGCAATTGTTTCGAGCGTCTTGCCTTCCACATGCTTACGATAAAGTATTTTGTATTCCAGTCCATCGAATGTGCTGATGAGCTCTTTTAAGTCGTGAAGGTCATTTAATTTATGGGCAAGTTCATATTCAATCACTTCAATCCGCTCTTCTAATTGTGCCCCGTCAGATTCGGCTGTCAATTTAACATTCCATAAATCTCCGCCTGTCCATCTACCTAACTCTTTTTTACTTCTCTCTAAATTAAATTCGAGATAGGCGATGGCTTCTTCAAGCTTTCGATAATCCTTCAACCATTCGTACATATGCAGCACCTACCTTTTAATATGGTTACAAATTGTGATACTCATAGTTACAAGCTGTGTGTAACCTTCAAAATGTTGATTTATCAACGTTTCAAGCAGATTAGTTACAGATATACAGATTATTTAGCGATTTTC
Source organism: Lysinibacillus sp. NPDC097868 (assembly GCF_044761135.1). NCBI lineage: Bacteria > Bacillati > Bacillota > Bacilli > Caryophanales > Bacillaceae > Lysinibacillus > Lysinibacillus sp. NPDC097868. The sequence goes on from NZ_JBIWBS010000001.1 coordinate 2,664,368, forward strand.
CTTTATATATATTTCTATTTCTTTCTTTTTTTCTTTTTATTTATTTTTTATATACTTATATCTATTATTTATCTGTAACTAAAGAAATAATATTAATATAAATATATATATAATAAGGGTTTGTAGAGGTTACAGATGTATTTTTTCATTTGTAACCTTCTTCTATTTAAAATGACAGATAAACCCTTGATATATAAAGGCTTAAAGAGGGTTACTGATGTAATCTCTCATCCTGTTACCTCATCCGTAACCTTTTTATATACTCTTACGGAACTGCCCATAACTTTTACAACCCTCGATTCCCAGCCTTCCTTCTTCATCCTACGACCGAATTCGGTACTTCCAGCCGGTTTGTGCCCCTCATCTTCACAATAGGCTACATACATTGCATATACATCCCTGGTTCTTTTTCCATCGATTTCATCGCTATATTGGTACAAAAATGAAAGAGCACTATCGGATTGAATGAAATATTCAATTGTTTGCTGTTCGATAGTGTCCGAATCGGATAGTTTATTTCCGTTTTTGCGTATTCGCTTAATTCCTTCGAGTGCTAATTTTAGTATGTAAGACTTAGCTGTATCACTCGAAAGCTTCTCGTCTAAATTTTCATCGATCACTTTAACTTCTGCATCACAAGGAATGACAACTAAACGTCTACCAATACCTCCCGACTTATCTTTAAACTGTGGCATCTTATTACATGTAAAAATGAGTGTAGCTTTTGAGCGTATGGTAATCGGAATTGAATAAATTGGACGTAACATAACTGGATCACCAGATGCCAGTGTTTTAAAATTGGCTGATTTGTCCAGGTATGACGCATCAATATCATCAGCAATGTTCATAAGCTTACCGGACATCCCATAAACAGCGGTGTCGTCATCGAATTTATCTAATGGCACGTTCGTTTCTAGACCATTCGTGAATGCAGTAAGCATTTTTAATAAGGTTGATTTACCGTTGTTCCCTTTTTCAGACTTGTAAAAGAAAACCTTGTGCGGAAAACCTTTAGTCATTAAAATGTGACCAAACATTTCTTCAATCACAATGCGTAAATCTTTTCGGTTACAAGTGAAGAAATCTAAGAATTGATCTACATTCTCGTCATAGGCTTCCTCATCGTATTGAACATCTAAAAAATAGGGTGTAAAGCCCGCATCGATTATTATGGGCTCGCCATCATCGATAATCACCCCATTAGGCAGCTGGATAACAAAATCATTGTCCTCTACTACGTTTGACTTTATTTTAAATAGTTCAAGTAGCTGCTTATGTTGCGCTGGCTTTAATTTAATATTCTTGTCTATTTCTCGCAGTAGCTTATTGGAATCGGAAATATAACGGTCCAGTTGCTTAAAATAAATTTGATTGTTGTAATAATGCAGATCCAGGCGTTTGGACAATACTTCACTTGTCATGACCATGTCTTTTGGATTCAGCCATTGTTGCGAACTAGGTGCCGGCTTTTTATCTAAAACGGATTTAATTGTATTATTTAGCTCATCATCGTCCATTGCTTCGGCAAATACTTTGGTATTGATAAAAGTTGCAAGTACCTGGATTGTTTCGTTGTCGATCATATCGGTGCCATACTGCTCTAACGTTGTAAGCAAATGACTGTAAATGGCACTATTGCGCCCTTGCCCTTCTTTAATGCCTAGTAAATTATGTTTTAATTTAGAAGGATACAAGAGCAAAGGAAGCTCTGGTAACGTGCTCACATCTTCAAGATAATGAGCATTTTCCATTGGTCGAAGTTTGCCATTTTGCTTAATCGTAGCTTGTGAACGTGTGCCTGTTTTATAATCGACTTTTAGTCCGGCCACTGTCGTTTTATCTGTGTAGTTTTTAATTGGTGTTGTCATTCCCTCTGCCTTTGGACGCTTATACCAAAGATGAAACCCTCGACTTGTTTCCACACGCAAGGATGGATAAACAGAATAGATATATTCAGCTGCATCTGAGCGTGTATCAAAGTCCACAACCACTATATCTTTTGTTAAAATGACACCTGCATCTTTATAATTTTTGTGGTCTGTCGAAAATATATCGAATGAGTGTTTAGGCTTTTTTTCTTCTAGCTCGATATAGCGCAATGGCTTTATAGTAGACTTCAAACCGTAGCACCTCCTTTCTTGTTTTCCTAAAAGTGATCAGTAATCATCCGCTCATGATTTTCACTAATTCATTAAATTTCTCTTGTGACATATTGTTTGGAATAAAACGCTTAACTACCTCACTAAACGGCTGTAGGTAATTCACTAATGTATCTTCTGCATCAGCTCGATTTTTCGTTGTATCTGTTATATTGTTTAAATATTCTTCACGAGTCATATTGTAATGCGTTACTGTATCGACAATAGTTGAAAATCGACAATATAATCCGTTTGGTTGCTGCGCGATAAACGCTCCCAATTTAGCACTCCTTCCTCACCTTCTTGAACAATTCAATTAACCAACTACGGATTAAATTTTTCAAGTATTGAAACAAAATCAATCAAATCATAGAACCAATTATTTTTCTTTTTTCGTTCGCTACGTGTCATTGAATTTACCCCTATTGTTGCACAATTTTTATCTATTGCTCCTGGCCTGAACTAACCTCTACAGTACCATCCGAACCAACCTCATAAGGAATCCCCTCATGCTCACCTTCGAGATCATCAATACTCATTTGCTGAGGTTGTATTAATAAAGAAATATTCGTACCAGCTGCGGGATAAATGGCGTTCACTCGGTCTACATCCTCAGTTGCTACATTAAATTTGAGCACAGTTTTTTTATTGTCACGCTGTAGATTCACAAATTCAGCTTGAATCGACTCATATGGTCCCTCATCATCTGAAATTGTTAAAATGGTCATTTTACCTGTTAACCTTAATAATTCAGCAGCATGTTTCGTTTCATCTGATAAAATATGAAACATTAAAACTTCCTTTTTATCATCCTTTTGCATTTTTTTAAAGAGCACATTAATTTGAATGTCTTTTGTTTCTGCTATTTCTGTTGTCATTTGAAACACTCTCCTATACAAATAATTGTTTTTGAATCATTTTCACGTACCAATTTAAATCAATTTTTCGTTTTTCAAATTGTTCTAGCCCACCATTCCATACAATAGCTTGCTCTGGGCTATTAGATACCTTTTGGTATTTCTCATCACGTACCTTATAAACACCACCACGCTTTGGATCAGTTGTGGCAAAAATCCGATTTACTTTCTGCAGTGGTTTCATTTGCATTTGACCATCTTCAAATACCTCGCACGTTATTCCGTCAAATTTGCCAGCCTTCGCAACTAATTGAAAAGCCGTTAAATCCTTTTTAAAAGTATTAATAACTGTCTTTTGGATAGGTATATCATGCATATAATAATTGACCAGGGCTGCATCGATAATAGATAAACTATTACGCTCCCAGGTCCCACCCTCAAAATTCTTCATAATCCCTTTGGCAACAATTTTCCCATCTGCATAACGAACACAATAATTATTGGCATCGCGTTGAGCGATTTTATTTATCTCATTTACTTTGAATTTTATTTCATAGTGCTTACTAAATCGCTCAATGATCTCGTCAATAATAGGTCTGAATGACTTGTCTTCGTACTTAACAATTAATCCATCGGTATTTGATTGAATGAGTTCTATAAAGGGCTCTAATAGCACTATTAAATGTGTAAGAATTAATTGGCCATTTACGACGATGTTGTTAAATTGTTGTGGATCAAATAACGCATTGAATTCTGACTTGCATGCACCTACTGCAGCATTAAGTAATATCTTATATATTTCCTCTTTCGATTCACCTGCAGCTTGATACTTTAACCGTTCCTGGTATATCTTTTCGTATCTCTCAGGCATCTTTGCGGCTCTACTAATAAATCCATTATTAATCTTTAAAGTAGGAAAATAAGATTTTGCATCAATGTGAAGAAAATATCCTTCCCCTATATAATTCTCTTTAGCAGCATGCAATCCACCAAAACCATACGTGTGAGTTAATCCAGCAAGCTTGTATTCATACTGTCGTTTCTCTAAATCTGTTACAGATCCACCTTCTAAATAAGACACATGGATATTGTTATAAAAATCGACAACTGATTTTGGCAACTCATTAATTTTGAGTCGCTTATCATAGCTAAGTTTTAATCGGTCGCGCTTGTGGTCCTTAATTTTAAAGGCCTTTAATACTGCTGATGCTAAATTTGCACGTGTCTTTTTCACATCAGATGGATGTAATTTGAACGTATCAATAATTTCAAATTTAGAAGCAAAATAATCTTCACGTTTTTGAAACGCTTCACCAGTAGCTTTAACATCATTTTCACAGTAATCAAGGACTGTTTTTATTTCATCTGGTGATAAATCTTCTTTATCAAACTCTACTGGCGTTTCGATTATGTTCATACCTAAATTGGCCATAGCCTCTTTTAAAGAGAGTGATTTATTTATCAACTCTTGTCTTACATCCAAAGTAAGAAAGCCGCAATTTACTTTTCTTTTAAAAGTCCCGGCTATTATTTGTTGACTAATTTCATACGGATTTTGGTCTGTTTGAATAGCCCATAAGATGATGTCGTCATAATGATAATTATTAAAGCCAACAAGAATATCTTTTGAAGAAAGAGCGCTTTGTAGGCGCTCTTTATCATTGTGTATGCGTATGATTCTATTGTTGGCCAGATTTAAGATGACGCACATCCAGTCATTTGGGAAAACCTCAAAATCATACACTTTGAACATATTAGAATGGCTCCGGTTGGCTTAATGAGAAGTTAACGAATGTGCCATTTTTAGATTTAGAATGTTTAATATCCATTTCGCATTGGGTGCCTAGTGCTTCCTTAAATGCATTGACTAAATCTGTCTCAGGTGAACCGAAAACGGAAGGATCTAATTCAATATCAAGTGCTGAAGCACATTTCATCGTTTGTTTTAATGCTCTCTCCATCATCTTCTCGGTAAAGAAGATCATTCCGAAATGTTTACGGTTTTCATAACCTTCATTTAATATTTCTAGATCTAGTTGTAACCATTCCGTACCTTTATCGTTTACACGCCATTGTACCTCTGAAAGTACAACATCATAGCCACCTTCCGGTAATGCCTCATAATCGTCTACCGGTGATGTTTTTGGATCAAATCCCTCTGCTAATAATTTTTGAGCCATAGCTGCTAAGTTACTCATATTTTTCGTCTCCTTTGGTATTAGTGATAATAATTTTTTACATTGTTCTTTATCAAACATACCGATATGTGCCAATTCTCGTGTTAATCCCATCATATCGGCTAATTGTTGATAAGCTTTTGAACGACTAACTTTTCCATATTTCCACCGAACATCAAATCGTGCATGACACAATTTACGTAGTTCTCTCAATTCAGCATTTGCCATTGTGCCAAGTGGTGTTTTACCTCGCCCATGTGTGCCTACCCTAGCATCACACGGCCTACATACATATAAGTTGGTACGATAATCTGTTCCATAAAAATCTTTGGAACTAATAAACTCGGCTTGTTCCTGGCAATACGGGCAAATCATTTAGTACGTGGTGCTCGCGGCGCTCTTGGAGCACCTGGTTTCGCTGTACGTGGTGCTTTTACTGTTGTGTTCGGTTCATTTGCTGGTGGTGGGTTGTCCTTCACGTATTGTTCAATGTTTTGTTTTTCATATTCTTCTTTAGTACGCGGATCATATATGTCTTTTTCTAAGAAATCTAAAGACTCTCCTTTTTCAACTTTGATAAATTCCCCTGAGCCTTCATGGTGAAAATACATCGTCTCAGTTGCTAAATTTTCGTTTGGCTTAACTGTGGCTGTTACTATTGCACCGTTTTCTAATTCAATTGATACTTCCTCAGCCAATTCATTTAGTGTTTTCTTTTCTTCTGCAGGTGCTGAAGGTTCGTCTACTTTAGCTTGTGTAGCTGCAGCTGAACCTTTATCAAATGCACCAATAACATAATCTAAGATTTTTAAAATACGCTCGTCTTCAATCCAGTCACGTTGATAATTTTTACGGCGATCCACAACACGACGAAGATATTTTTTACCGATTTTTTGACACATTATGTTTAGGTCACAGTTGCCATTTACTACGTTTAAATCCTTATCACCTAATGATGGAATTGGCTTCTCAACTGTTCCTTCAAGCTTTGTTGCATAACGGCTGATGTAAATTACGTTCATCGGTAGAGCTTTAAGTCGGACCACGATAGAAGTAATGAAAGTTTTACGTAAGCCCCAACCTTTTCCGTATGGAACGTCTCCTATATAATCAACGCCGTTTTCTTCACAAATCGCTTGCTCAATGAGAGTTACTAAATCATCAACTACATCAATAACCACAGTCTCAAAACCGTGACCACCCTTTTCCAAGTCCTTAATGAGCTCTAACATTTGTTCAACAACAGTCTTTTTAACTGTACCTGTCTTTGGGTCACGCTCATTTTTCAAATCAACTGATGGCGTTTCAATTTGAGCTGCATTCCCATCTGTATTGAAAATAACTGGATTAGGAAACTCACTAGCTAAATAGGACTTACCATTCATTGTTGGTCCCCAGATAAAATAATTACGTGGTGTTTCAATTGTTTTCTTTGGTCTATTTGGTGGTAATGCCATGGCTATTTAGCCTCCTTCTTTGGTTTGATTAGTACATATCCAGCTCGATTACTTGTTTTTTCTTCAATGAATTTTTTCGCAATGCGCGGATGTGCTTCTTTAAAAACTGCAATATCAATTACTTCTTTTGTAGAAGTTGAAGGGAGAACAGCTGTAATGATTAATCCCTCTGTTTCGAAAGACTTTACTTTGTGTTCAATCATAAGGTCGTACATTTTTTGCTTCATTGCCTTATATTCAGTCTCTAGCTTTTTAAAATCTGCAATTTGAGTTTCTAATTTTGCTACTTGCTGAGCGACTACAGCAATTTCGTTACCTTGTCCTTCCTTAACACCTATTGAATAAAAATCAGCCTCAGACATTTCAGGATTTTCCTTTAATGCCTCACAACGTATCCAGAACAACTCGATAGCCTTTAAAATCCCTTTCATGTATCCTTCGTCAAAATGAACAACTTCAATTTTTAAAAGATCCGGATCAAATTCTGCATCGAAATTATCTGGACGTTCATATAGAGCCAACCAACCTGCAGGTAAATCGAATACGTACATGTAAAGTTGCATTTGTGCTTTGTAAACTTCCATCGTTGGGTTTTTACCATGTGTTTTAATTTCAAGTAACAATAATTCTGTTTTATCTGCACCATCACAGTTACCACGAATCCTTAGTTCTTTATCTATCACAGTGTCAGGTTGAAAGTTTGTTTCGTTAATTGCATTAATGTAATCACGAATTTGTGGCTCCAATGTTTGGCCATATACTGTATATTCATTTCCTTCATAAACAGTAAGCACTAATCCCATTTTTTCTTTTGCAAGCTCAAACTGTGATTTGTATTTGCTAAGACCTAAAATAATTGGAACGTCCGAGCCACCTACGAAGGTACGGCGGTTTTCAGTGACGTTTTTATCGTCCGTTTGTAATGCTGCTTTTAAGTTAGTCATTCATTATCCCCTTCCACTGATTCAATCTTTGAAATCAACCATTGCATATCGTTGTAAATTGTTTGAGCGTTAACTTCCGCGTTACCAAATTCGTCCATTTCGGAAAGCAATGTCTGCATCTTGTCTTTGATATATTCCAATCGTTCTTTATCGGACATTTTCACCCTCCAAAGCAATCTTTATTTTGTTATGAATTTCCTCCACTTGTTTTAAGTAATTTTTCAAACCATTTATAGCTTTTTTATCAATCAATAACTCTTTGTTAACAATTACAGTTAAAGCGTTCAAAATGGTATTATAATAGCCTTTAAATCGCCACTTAGATGTCGTCTCTTTGGTCGTTGGATTATAGACTTCTTCAAGACGTTCAATTTGAACGTTTAAGCTGTCATACTCTTTAATCCGTATATTTCCAAGGTCAATGATCACGGCTTTTTCTTTTGTTTCCTTCATTACTCATTCACCCATTTGATTTTGATTTTTAAAGCATTTAACGTTTCCTCAACACCGGTCATATAGCCCTTATTAATCAATGGAGCATCTCTATCGTCTTCTTCGGTATCTACTATCCGTTCTGCATTTTTATAGTTTTTTAAAATTATTTCTTCTGGAGTTGGTGCAACCTCAAAACCATAGGCTATTAATTCAGCAACTATTAACACTTTTTCAGAACGCTCTTTATCAGCGCCCATCCATTTTTCTAATTCTTGCATTGCATCAGCTACTGATTGAGTTACCTTTCTTTTCTCTTTTTTAGCCATGCATTTTACCCCTCCAAGTAACGAACAAACAACTCGTCCGTGAAATCTTTCTTTGTTTTCAAGGCACCGTAGATCAATTCCTCAATCGTATCTTTCGTAATGAAATGATAAACTGTAACCTTTTTATCTTGGCCATTTCTATATGCTCGACCGAGTGACTGTTCATAATCTTGCAAGCTATAAGTAGGTGTATAGAAAATCACTAGATTGGCGTATTGCAATTCAATACCTGCAGCACCAGCCTGGTACTGAACCAGCGTTACACTTCCCCTTAACTTTGACCATGTATTACGAGCTGGTAATTCAGAACGTTGCCCACTCACCTCGAACACTTTTTTCTTCATTTTGGTTAGTATTTGAAGCAACTTTTCTTTTTCAGCTTTAAAGTTGTAGAAAACAATGATGTTTTCATTAGTGCTTTCCGCAAGCATCTCCACATATTCGAGCTTGTTCTTTTGATTAGCGTAAAATCGTAACCCCTGTGCAAGTTTTGGATAAGTGTCGTAAACAATTTTCTCGCCTTCAACTTCGAGTATGCGGTCTTTCTTTAGCTTCAAATATTCAGTTGATCGCTTGAAAAATACATCTTCAATAACCATTGGTGGTAAATCTAAACAATCATCTTTCGACAGCTTCACACTAAAGGATTGATACATTTGTTTGAGTAGATTTTCGCGTGTCCAACCCACAACCCTATTTACTCGGCGTTGGCCAAGATAGAGTGTGTCAAACACTCCAAATTCACGCTCAAATTGCGTTTTACTTTGTGCCAAATTAAACATAATAAAATAGTTTATTGTATCGCCCCACCCATTGCTTGATGGTGTGGCAGATAAGAGTACAAAGAACGTACTGGCTTTAACTAAGTTCTTTGCGGCTTTACCACGTTGTGAAGTAGATGTTTTCACATAATGACATTCATCAAATATGACAAACCAGCCTTTGTATTTCTTCCAATCGGCAAATAACTTGCCATAAGACAATAGATCATAACTAATTTCTATACCGTAGTAATTAGCGACCGTTTGAATATCCCTATCCCATCCACCTTCTTTTATCTTTTGTGGCGGTGCCACAATTAATAGAGGCTCACCATTGCTATGAAGCAAATAATGGTGAATAGATAAAATGGTTTTCCCTGTTCCAGTATCAAGTGCATATAGATAATTTGCTTTTGCTTTCTGCAGCACTTCTTTCTGATACTCATATAACATGGAATCGGTCGAGATTAATTCGGACATCTTCGACACTGTATGCGACAAATGCTACACCTCCTGCAGCTTGAATTTTTTCGATATTGTATTTTTGAAGCTCGCTTACAACACCACCTGGGCGCTTCACTTCAATGCCAACGAACTTACCATTAATACAAGCCAGGATGTCAGGTACTCCAGACTTTTGAAACATGTCTCCATGTACTTTCATCCACCAATAGCCGTGCGATTCGAGCCATTTCTTTATTTGATTTTCTATTTTTTTTTCGAGTGGTTTTCTCGTCATACTAGGAAACAACCTCCCGATTTGATATACTTTCTTTATTAATTGATTTACTTGAGGTCACTTTGCAGAGTGGCCCTTTTTATTTTCCAAAATGTTTCAATACCAAGCTTAAAAGAACTTTTTTCACGTGCTCTTGTTAACACTTCATCATTTGGAATAAGAGGTGTTGTAGCTGCTTGAATTAAACACCATTTTGAACGAGTAACTCTTGCTTGAAATGTTTTGTAAGGTATCCCGTTATTTTGAGCCATTTGAATAACTTCAATTGGATACTTTCGCTTTCTTTTAGGCCCTTTTTTTACACTCACAGTTGCTGCCTTCTTTAAATCCCATCCTCGATGAATACGATCTTTAAACGTTCCGTAGGAAATATCATTCATATTAGCTAATTCAAGCGCCCATTCAGGATATTTACGTTGTTTCAATACTGGTTCAGTAATTGCTTTTAGTTTCGGCCATCCTGAATTCCTAATGCGATATTCTAAAGTTTTGCGACTTATCCCATTACTTAATGCCAATGCGTATTCTTCATCTGTAATGTAAAAATCATAAGGATTTCTAGCCATGATACTCACCTCTTTTCCATCACAATATTTATTGGCAAGGTTATGTTTTACAAAGTAATCGCCCAGGACTTCTAAAAGACAATCATTTATAATGTCACCTACCGAATTAATTTAATTGCACGATCTATTGTCTCGAGCACATTTGGATTATTAGCACTTGCCGCCATTTTCTTAAGTGATGCAACAACTTCATCTTTCTCTGTATTTGGTTGATATTTTTGAAGGATAATTTGATCATCATCAATAAAGATTTCTAAAGCATCTTTTACATCAATACCTAGTGTGCGACGTAGTTCAATTGGAAGAACCACACGTCCTAAATCATCGACTTTACGAACAATTCCTGTTGATTTCATTTTTATTTCCTCCTTATGTTTCCTTTCTGCTAAACTATTTGTAGAAAGGTAGGTGATAAATTTGCTAACTTATAAAGCATGGTTATTAAAATTCATTGATGTTGATTTACCTATTGGTGATATAGCGAAAGATGTTGCTCTTGATAAAGATTTCCCAAATACGAAAGACTACGACAGTATTTTTGAGTATTTAACTACATCTGGTTCAGCAGATAGTTTTATGAGAGTTTTTGAATACTCATATACGATGTATAAAGAAAGCACTCAAAAGTAACATTAATATTCTTGGTACTTCTTGCGACCAGTAATAATGTTCGCTATACCTTCTTGGTATGGTATATTTCTTTCCTGCGATCTTTGAGATGCTTCGTTTATGACTACCTGTAATAGTTTTGAACGTCGTATCTCACCTACTTCGCATTCACCCATTCAGTTCGCAACTGTATATTCAACAGCTTGTTCAAATGCTTGTTTTAAATTGGCAAATACATCTTTTCCCTCCACACTCTTCACTTTCCTTTCATAGATTTATAGTTTTATTTGTAACGCACTGCTACAGCTTTATTAATCGCGTTGCTAATCAAAGCTAATCGTTGTTCAATCGGTAATGCTAACCATTCTGCTACTTTGATTTTCATTTTGCGCCCTCCCTATACTTGTCTATTAATGCGAATAATTCATCGTGGAAATTCTGAATCTGTTTACCATCTACACTTGATAATTCACCTATTCTACTTACTTGAAATGCTAGTCTGAAAGTTGAATATAAACCTTGTTGATTGTTGTACCAATTTCCACAACCATCGTTATATTCTCCTCGCATCTTCCCTTCAATTTGATCCCTTACTGTTGTCCAGTTAGATGAATAGTTACGTTTGTTTTCCATTTCTTTCAGTACATCTTCCTTTACCTTCGCTAAGAAGATTTCATACTGTTTTTCATTCGCGAACTTTAAAACAATATCACTCATATTTTCACCTACCCCCTAAAAATTGTGTAAAAGTTATCTTCTAAAAACTGCGACATCTTTGAAGCTAAGAAGCTCCATTTTTCCCCTTTCGCTTTTGGGTAATAAACAAATCCACCTTGTAAAACATCCAATTGTTTTTTGAATTTTTGTGGATATAAAATGTTTTCTTTTATCCAAACCTGCTTTTTACCAATACGTTTTTCTAAGTCGCTCATTGTCCAATAGACACCTTGTAGAGAATGAGTTTGTAATTCTTCGTACTCAATTCGGTTTATAAGTACATAATTATCTGGTACAGGTACAGTTAAATTAACCTGAAGTTGTTGCATTTAGCTCACTCCTAGTAGCTCTTGAATCTTCTCTTTTCCACTTTCGTAGTAACGGAATGACTCAACTTGTTTATTGCTATATGGTGATTTGTCTAAAGCAAAGTAGCCATATTCGTCTGTTTTAAGATTATGAGCGTTAGCTAACTTCCCAACTTTTTGAGCAGAAACACCAAACATCCCACCCAACTCCGTAGCTGTATAAGATTTTTCAACTTCTGGACGATGCTCTATTGCTTTTTCACCTAAAACTTCTAAAGCGTTAATCTGTAATAACTCAACTGCAATTGGCGATAAAGTTTTATTCTTTTGCATGTCCAAAATTAATTTAGCTTGGCGTGTACGACTGTTATTCAACATTGCCTCAGCCCGCATACGTTGGATTTCAAGCTTCGAATTGTCAGTTTGTGGTTGTCCCAAAACCATTTCACCCTTGCGTAAAGCTTTAAGAGTTTTACGTACAAATGCTCGAAATGCTCTAGCTTTTGGTTGCTTGGACAACATCGTTACTTCATAAATGCCATCCTCTGTGAAAATACGAGTATCATATTGTTTCCCATCAGTTGAGGACATTTTGTCCTGCACTGAATACTCTAAGTCTTTTAAATAATCATTCCTGTTAATAATCTTTTGTACACCACTACGATCCGAATATTCTAAAGCTTGGGCTAGTTGGTTAATTGTCATAAACACATCATCATTTTCATTCTGCCAAAAATCACATTCCACTTGATTAAAGGTTTCACTTTTTACAATTTGTAACGTCATTTGAAAAATTCTCCTTTTATTTAGTTATTTTCCGTTGCGTTATTTTAAATGACGGTTTATAATAATGACGTAAGCATTAATAATAATTAATCTACATTAGCCAAATCAGGAAAAAGTTCTTCTGGGGAAGTCTTTAAGTATTTAGCTAATTTAAATAACAGTTTGACGTCTGGATTACCTCTACCGCTTTCAATGTTTCTGATGTGACTATCACTCACATTCATTTCTATTGAAAGCTGTCGTTGGGAAACGTTGTTTAATCGACGATAGTATCTAAATCGCTCTCTACGAAGATTGTTGTGCATTTATATCACCTCTTTCGTTTTGTGCTTTTAATTGACACCCTCATACTATCACGTCAATAATAAACACGTCAACCTAAAAAACGTCATTTTTATAAAAAAATACTGGAGGATTAAAAAAATGACTAAGTTCGACAATTTATTAGTTGCCGAAAGAGTAAAAATCTGTCGTAAAAATAGTGGTTATTCTCAAGAAGAATTAGCCAATTTATTGGGGATGAAACGTACAAACATCGCTAATTATGAGGCTGGGAGAATAATTCCTCCCGGAAACATAATTGTAGCTATGTCTGATATTTTTGGCGTTTCTACAGATTATCTCCTTGGATTAAGTGAATCCTTTAACGACAAAGTTGATTCTGAAGAATTGAAAGTAATTCAACGAGCGAAAACTAAAATGAGTGATGAGGATTGGGAAAGAGCTATGAAAATTTTAAGGTTATCTTTTGTGGAGGCATTTGATGATGAAGATGAAGACGAGGATGAAGACATATAGACCCAATTTCAAATTAGCTGAAGAAAAGGCAATTGAATTTATAGACTATCTAGACGAAAAGAAATTACCCATCAAACTAATGCAATTCAAAAAAATTTTTAATGATTTGGAAATTAAAACATATTCGTGGTATTCAAAAAAAATGGGATTAACGATAGAAAAAGTTTGTGAAGATTTAGGCAGCGATGATGGTTGTTGTGTTTACAACGAAACAAATCAAAAATATCGTATTTATTATAACGACACTATTGAAAATGAAGGTAGGAAACGTTGGACACTTGCTCATGAATTAGGTCATTATGCTTTAAAACATCATGAAATATTTGGGCTTAACATTATGCAAAGAAATGGTATTCCAAATGAGAATTATGAAGCTTTTGAAAAAGAAGCAAATTGTTTTGCCAGAAATTTAATCGCCCCTCCACATGTTATATTTCATTTTGAAGAAAATGATCCTTCTATAATTGAACATATATGTAAAGTTAGTAATGAAGCAGCCCAGAACATATTCCGTTTTTTATATAAAGGTGTTCGTGAATATGGTATAGGCTATTCGAAAGATTACGCTGAAAAATTAGGTTTCAAAGACTTTCTGCATCAAGTTAACAATAGATACTTTTGCAAAAACTGTAGAGTTTACTACACCATAGAAAAACCTTCTTATTGCTCTTGTTGCGGAAAAAAATCATTAACAAAAACTATATATAAATTTGGAGATGAGTTTGAAATGAAGTATCCAGCAGTTGTAGAAGTCGATTTTAAAAGTCGAGCAAAGATTTGTCCTTGTTGTCTAAATGAGGAGTTAGAATACGATGGTAATTATTGTAACATTTGTTCCACATATTTAGTCAATGAATGTACAGATATTAATGACGATGACCCATTTGGAAATCAAGAAATTCTAGTAGAATCTTGTGGAACAAAATTATCTGGAAATGCACGTTATTGTCATAAATGCGGAAACCCTTCTAGATTTATGACTGATGGCCATTTAAAGGTATGGAATTATACTCCTTTACAAAGAGACGATCTACCCTTCTAAATACATAGAGCAGGCTTTCATCGCTTGCTCTTTTCTAAAATACCGAAAGGAGAATTTTAATGGCTAGTATTCGAAATCGAGGAAGTAGTTGGGAATATACAATAAATCGATATGCTGATGGAAAGAGAAGGCCTATAATTAAAGGCGGATTTAACACCAAACGTGAAGCTCAAATTGCAGCAGCAGAAGTAGAATTATCTTTAAAAAAAGGGAACCAAGTAATCGTTAAAGAAAAGCCTTTTTCACAGTATTTTCATGACTGGATAGAGTTATATAAGGTTAATAAACATAAGAATACTTATAGCCGTTATTTAAACTCTTTTGAAAGAATTAAGGAACATTTTGCTGATACGCCCATACAAAAAATTAGTAGATCTGATTATCAGAAATTTTTAAATGATTATGGAAAAGGAAGAACAAAAGAAACTGTGCGGAAGCTAAATACACATGTAAGAGCCTGTGTAAGAGATGCCATCGAAGAAGGTTATTTAACTATTGATTTTACCAGAAAAGCAGAGTTTAACGCTACTGTAGCTGCTAAAAAGGATGATGAAAAACATCTTAACTTTAACGAATCAAATATATTTTACAATACTCTATTTGATAAACTTTCAACTATAACATCAACATATCATTTAATACTATTGGGTCTTGTATCTGGTATGCGTTTCGGTGAATTGGTAGGATTAACTACAGATTGCTTTGATTTCAAGAACAATTCAATATATATTTATCGAGCTTGGGACTATAAAGATGGTAGTGGTTTTGGACCATTAAAAAATTCCCAATCTGAGCGAACTATTTTAATCGATAAAAAAGTTATGTCCGCAATGAAAAAGTTAATAGTAGCAATGCCTAGTAATGAATATAATTTAGTTTTTTATCGCCAAACTGCAATAAAAACAGTTACCAATGAAGGTGCAAATAAATTACTAAAAAACACTTTAATCGATTTAGGTTTTGGTCCTATCACTATGCATGGATTGAGACATACTCATGCAAGTGTATTGTTATATAAAGGCGCTAATATTCATTCCGTATCAAAGCGGTTAGGACATGCAGACATCCAGACGACCTTGGATCACTACGCACATGTTTTAAAAGAAATGGAAGAGCGAGATGAAACTATTGCAATCAGTATGTTTAGCTCTTAACTTTTTTTTGCCTACAAAGCCTACATTTCGCCTACCAAGATTAAATTTTATATGTTATTCAATGCGATTCTCGATATTCTTTAGATAAATAAAAAAACGCCCAAAACCCAGTATTCTCAAGGTTTCAAGCGTTTTTCTTTTCGGTTAAAAATCAACCTACGATAAGCAATTGACGTCCCAGGAGGGATTCGAACCCCCGACCGACGGCTTAGAAGGCCGTTGCTCTATCCTGCTGAGCTACTGAGATAACACGGTCATACCATGCGTTTGAGACGTATTCAATTCGTACTAGGGATTCGGTCAAATTACGTTCTTAGACCGAAATTATCTTTGAATCAATAATACCATCAATATATCCTTCTGATAAGCCTACTTCTCTTTCTCAACAAGTTCTTTAATACTGCACTTTTAATACCTAAATTTCACTTCGCTAAATAACCATATATAAAAACTTCAAAAGAACAAATTTAATCGTAATACTTAAAATATATAATTTTCGACTCCTTACTAATATTTCCTTCCATTATAAGTTTTTTAAATTTTTCTTTTATAACATCTCTCGCCACACTTACTTTTGATATTTTTTCATGTATCCTATCAGAGAACTCACTTATCCATTCAAACTTAAACTTTTCAAAATCAAAGTTATTTATATCTATAAATAAATCAAACTTATCATTTAACCCCTTATATTTACTAAACAAAGCTGGATTAATTAATAAGTTATTAATCAACAAGTTAACAGTCATTTCTAAAACTCTATCAATAGGGTCAGGAAATGAATATATAGTCTTAAATTTATTACGTTCTATTATTTTATCAATTTCAATAATTAGTAATTCTTCATATTCTGAGTTCCTTTTAATAACTCCCTCCATTAAAGCATCATGATAAAGTTCCATACAAAATTCTTGCTTTAATTTCTTATTAATAGCTCGTCTTACTTTTACCTTCAAATTACTATTTAATATTTTAAATACAGAAATTATTACTCCTTTTAGAGGCCTATTAGAAAAATCAAGACCAACAGTAAGTATATTTATTAGCTGTAAATTATCAGAAATGTATTTAGGGTTCAAACTTTTGATTATATTTACTATATTATCAATAATTTGATTAAATCTGTTTGAATTAGATATTTTATTATCTTCAATAATTTTTCTTAATAATGAATTCAAGAGTTCGTCCAAGCTCTCAACATCTAAATTTTCTTTGAATTGATTATATACAGAAACAATAAGGTTTCCAAAGTTTACAATATTATCTTCTGTCACTTTTTTAGAATTAATTAACCTAATCATATTTTCAATAATTAACTTAAATTCAGCTTTTCCCACATTAATTTTTGACAATATAATTAATATATTATCTATCTTATTATTTACCTCGGAATTTGCATTAGAATATTTAGAATTTATTAAATTGATAAAATTACTAATAATATAATTACAATCTTCGTTTCTGATTGGAATAATTTCAACATCTAGTTTTTTAAAAAGACTTTTAAGTTCTTTGCTTTTGAAGAATGATACCATTAGATAGAAAGAAAAATAATCCAATTCATTTAATTTAATAATCTCTCCTTCTATTCCAAAGAGAGTATTTTTATCTATTGTATCTTCAGAAAACAAAATACTCTTTAAAGTCCCCTCAATATAATATTTGTAAATTTCATGTACTTCTGTGAAGTTTTCAACCATTAAAAAGTTATAATTTATATATTCCCAAAAAAACTCAACTTCATTTTGCAGTTCATGAATTTTCCCCTCTTTAGGTAATCCAACAAATACCGTATTCATCTCTTCTTCTACTTTTTTTGATAAGTTTGCAACTTTATATATTGTAGAATATATATAATTGAAGTTATTAATTTCTCTTAAAAATTCTATATTCTTTCTAGATACTTTAGGTAAGTTTAAATAAATATTTTCCAAATCTATTTTCTTAACTTCATTTCTTATTTCATTTCTCAGAGTTTCATTAATATATATAAAAATATTCGTCGAAATTAGTTTACCGATATTTTCCCTATTAAATTCTGAAATAAAATATAACATATAGTTTTTATTAAAAAATGTAGAGTCAGATATCCTTTTTAACAACTTATATGCCTCATAAAAATTTTGAGTTTTATATAAGGCAAAGGCTTTTTGTAAAAATAAAATTTCATTACCTTCTATTACAACGCCATCAGAAATCTCTTCAGTCCATTCTTTTAAACCTATGTAATCAAATTCTAAAATTAATTTTATGAATTGGTCATCATTTTTGAAATTAATACTCTTACTTTGTTTAAATTCATATAAAAAATCATCATTTTCTTTTCCTTGTATTTTAAAACCTTCTATTTTTGCTTTTCTAAAAATATCGCATACTATGTTATATTTATGATTCTTATTAATTTCATTTTCTTCTTGGTTCTCTTCAATAGAAATTAAATCCGTTATAAACGGTTTTAATAAATCATCATGAAGTATTAGAAAATGTCTTTCTATTCTATAGCTAAATTCAATATCTAATGCCCTTTTAATATCTTTAAAGCGCACTCGATTTAATTGGTCAAATTCTTTTAGTTTAGAATAAAAATATTCTAAATCTAACTCCTTGTATTCATTAGGTTTTTTTAAGTAATTTAAAAATGAATAAGTTTTTTTTCCTTTTATATTAGTTAATTCAGTACAATCCAAAAATGTATACTCTGGTTCCTTTTCTAAATCAGAATAATTTAATATATTTAATCCTCGATTTCTATAATAATGAAACTCAAGTAAATCTACATCTGGCTTTTCATCAATATTTAAAAAATAAGCTGGTTGAAAATCTTTTTTTAAAATGTCCTTAACCCATTGAAAAATTAATTTAACATTATAGTCTTTTAAAGAATAACCTACAAACAAAATAACATGTGTAGATAACAAGGCTTTAATATAATGTTCAATAAGTTTGAATTCATTAGAATAAGACAAATAATCGTCCTCTTTAAGGACAATATTTTTATTTTTTAAGTCTCCATGCATTTTTATTATCATATTATTATTTGGTGTGAACGGTAAATCTTCGTCTTTTGAGACAACATCGAAAAAAATACCTTTTTCTCTTGCTGCATCTTCAATTAGTTCGTCATAATTAGTAGTTATAAAATGACTTGGCTGTAATTCTAATAATAATGAGTGTATTGGATTTGATTTTACAGAGACATTAAATACTTTATTTATTATGTCATAATATTCTTTGTTACCTCTCTCATTATAATAATATTGTGGAATCTTCAAAAAATCATCTTGGGTTATACTTTCTGTATCAATCCCTAGACCATCAGTAAACTTTTCAACTAAATCCCACCAAGATGGTAATCCAGAGTTTGCAGAAACACCCGCTCCAACAAATATAATAAGCTTATTATTATTAATTGCATCCCTAATGACTCTTTTACTTTCTTTTATAAATGCTCCCATTTTATACACTCCACAACATACAATTTTTTATATTTTATTTAAGATAAAAATATTTTAAGAAAGAAAACCAATACCTTCATACGTAAAAAAAGTTATGTTTATATTTCTTACTTTTATATTTCAATAAAATAATATTCTTGATGACAATTTCCATATATTTTCATTAGTATTATAATACCATTTCAAGTCATTAATAAATATCGATATACTATTAAATAAAACTCCGATTTCTTATATATTCTTCTAATTCCCATTTATAGATTTCTTTCCAATTTCTAATCGCATTACTTTATTTTCCTTTTGGTGTGAGTGTAGTAGGTAGCTTAGATTCTTCATTCACCATCATCAAAACATCGGAAAATACCCCCTACCAAAGCCTTGCCCTGTAACACTTGAAATGGCTCTGTGACAAACTTTCGACCTCCACTGACCAATATTTAACTCGACTTCTCTGGACGCACACAAGGTCACTAACAGGCTATCATAGGTGGCTTAGTCGCTCTCGCAGTAACTCATTGACCTCTAGTTCAAGTCTAATTAAAATGTGAATTTTATTTAACAGTACCTTTTAAATCACCTTTAATTAAATCTTGCAAATACCCTACTATTAAAGCAATTAATACGATATCTAAAATCCTTTTAAAATAGATTTGTACCATTTGATATGTATATAGAACAAACTCTTTATTAATTAAATCAATGTGTGATAATAATTTTTCATCTGCTACTGGAAGTGTGTAGGTAACAACGAAACTTAAATAGAAACTCTCTAAAAAATTTTGAAATTCGATATTATACATTATCGAGAAAAAGATTTGATATCCATAACCAAAAGTTACATCTGGTGCTATAAATACAAGAATTATCATTGCTAAACAATAATAAATAGACTTTTTAGATTTTTCTTTTTTTCTAATCATCCTTTGTAATTGCTTAGTTAGTATTATTAAATTTTCAACCAACCAAACTAATAATATCCCGAACATCAACCAACAAAATATAATTACAATCCACGGATTATTAGGATTAAAATACCTCTCAATAAATTGTGCCATTAGAAGTACACCAAATAAATAAAACATCATTTTTATATAAGATACATATATTTTCACTTCGAATTTCTCTCTGTAAATTCTACTTAATAATTTACTCATAAAAAATGGACTAACTAAAAAGATACACATTAAAATAAAAGCGAAAAGAACCTTATTTAGCATTAGTAATGGATTTGAAAGAGATGCAACAGCAATTAATAGATACCATACTTTATTATTTTTAAATATTTTGGGATTCAACATGTATTCTCTCATCATAAATATTTGTCAACCGTTCTATCATTAACAGAAAGATAATGTCTATTGATAGTTTCAAGGTTTTTGTGACCACTTTGCTTTGCAATTGTCGCTAGGTCTGCCCCTGCTTCGTGCATTGCTGAAACTTGTGTCTTGCGTAGTGTGTATGGTGCGAACCCTAGCCACCTATGAATCGACTTACGATAAGCAATGTCAGACACTTCAACGCTTGTGTAATTGTTGTGCTTATCTACCTTACCTACAAGATAACTTTCTAATTCCAAACAATAAGCATTGATATAGTCTTTGATTGCATTGACCGCTTCTAATGTTAATCGTTTCGTATGCCATTCCTTTTGCTTCTTTAAGTAAACATTGACCGAGCGATTCTTTAGGTCAATGTGCTTCACTTGGATTGTAACCATTTCACTAGGTCTACATGCTGTTATCAGATTGAATAAAGAAATTGCTTTCGCTCTTGTGTCAAGTTTATCAATCATAGCCAACACTTCATCTTTCGGTTGGGCTACTTGACCATTCACTTGTTTTCCCTCTGCATAATCAACATCATTGTACTTTTGGCGTATCATTGCTATTGTCTGCTTACTATCCTCTGTTTCAACTTGACCTAGTTCATGGACTAAGAAATGCTTTACACTCGCTGACCTACGATTGAAGGTACTGAGTTTAAGACCTGTTTTAACTGTATGTAATAAGTATGCTTCAAGTGTTTCAAATGACAACTCAAGGTCTTGCTGTTCTGCATACTGTTGGAATCGTTTGAAGTCGCTCTCATACATTTTTGACTTTTTATTAATTTGTTCCTGTACCGCTTTGCTTACTTCGTGCTTCTTGATTGCTCGATTAAATTTAATTACTTTTTCTTCCATCCTATTCACAACCGTTCATGTAATTTTTTACTAATTTAGTATACATCCTAAAGTTATGAAAAGCAAGATTTTCGATAATTGAATGGTCATCCATTCTCTTAAAACACACGTTATTCGTACAATTCGTTATCGTATCACTCTTTCGTTAGATGCCCACTAATCACACTTAATTGTCCAGTTGGTTGCTCCTACTTCACGCAAACCACTAAATTAATTAATTGTCCAAAAGAGTGCTGCTATTCAGATAAAAAGAAAGACCACTTCAAAATGAATTGAAGCAGTCAAACGTTATCGTGTCGAGTTATGGTAACAGGTTCGCTTTGCTATACGTGCTATCCTTGATGAATATATTCATTGTAGATTTCAACTAAAAGCACAATATTTGTGGCACATAGATTTAGTGCATATCGAACAATCTTATCGGTTACTTCAACTTCAATTACTCCATCGCCATGTGAATGTTTATTCCTTACAGTTGGTAAGCCACTTTCTAAAGTGTTACTTAATCCGCTAAAGTGTGTCTGCAAATAACTTGGGATAAACTCTTTATTCATCAAAGTTGAAATTAACTTCTTAGCATTATCACTTTGTTTATACGAGTAATTCAATTCTTCACAAATAATCTTCATAGTACTTTCAAATGCTTTCCCTGCATTTGTGATAGAACCTTTTAGATTTCCATTTTTGTAATCATTAAATGCTTGCATATACTCAGTTGAAGCACTTTCAAATTCAACTTCATACAACAATTGGATAGCGTTCATTATTACCTCTTGATGAATAAACTTGCTATCAATTCTAATCATTTGCCCTTCAACAAATTCATAGCCAAATGAATTTTCAAGAAAGAGTTTATTTACTCTTTTGACAAACTCATCATAATCAAATGATAAATAATCATCCATTTCTTCAAGCATTAGTTCAAAAAAATACAATGATTCTTCGTTATTTAACTTTTGAAATGCTTCATGAACTTTTTCTTCGGGATTTACAATTGTCCTAACGCTTTTTCCATATTCCACATTGATTCTATTAATTACTTTTTGCCAAAATTCAACTTTATAATACCTTTCAGAAATTTCTTCTACTATTTTTTCTACCATGAAGATAAATTGATTCTTCATTTTAGTTGATACATCTTCATATTGAAAAACATCACTTACCTCTTTGAACCCCATTTGCACTTGAAAGTCATAAAAACTTCTCCCCATCGTATCACCCCGAAAATAACTATATAGACTAAATAATACCATACAATAAAAAAAGCACCACTAATTGTGATACTGTGCTAGGAAGTCATATATTAAATGCTGTACACCACTGTACACTCTCTCTATGTCGTCACGACTTGCTTTAAAGTGCATATGGAATGTTGTCCATTGGACATCTGTTAGTAGCAACTTAATAAAGTTCTCATTATCTGTTCCTTTTGCTTTTCTGATAAGTTCAATGTATTCCTTTTGCCCCCTGTTGGTCTTTACCTGCCTATCATGGAAATACGAGTATATCACTTTCGCATAGGCTTGTTAGCAAGTAATTCCACAAACTTCTTCAGGAATATGCTTATACAAACAATTGTCTTCAGCAACGAAAATATCATACGAATGGAAATCATTTTCCATCGAACCGCCATAGTCTGCTATTTCAACTATTCCAATCATTTCATTGCCATTGATTGTGAATCGAACTTTATCACCCAACTTAAATTTCATCGAGGGCAAATTCAAATATTTTGACATATACACCACTTCTCCTTATTAAAAACTTCACTAAACTCAGCGAATTTCTTTACTTTTACACCGTTTACTTCAAGCTCCTCACGATTTAGCTGATTGATTTGTCTGATTACCTATTTGGTCAACACCATAGAACTTAGCTACCTGTTTTGTTGTTGCAAGCTCATTGTTTGGTAGCAACAACAACCCACCTACTCTATTCAATACTTCTAAACGGTTTATAGCTTTGGTCTGAGCTTTGGATTAAGACAAAAAGCACACTTTTTCAAGTATGCTTTTAAATCTTCATTTAATATTTCTATTGTTGTATGAAAAAAAGCTTTTCCGCACGTTTTCTGTATTGTTCATCTAAAATCTTTTCCACAATCAAATCTTTTAATTCTTGGTCACTTAACGGCTCTAAATCGTCTTTTGATTCTCCTATTTTCTCTAAAAACACGAGTTGAACTATTTTATAATTCGAACTAATGATTCCAGCAAAAGTTATCGGGTTCTCCTTATCATAAAGTCGCCCTAGAGCATCTATTTCTTCAACAGAAAATCTTTTAGAAACCCTTTCGTAAGCATCCATTGCTTGTTCTAAAGTTTCATAGATTTGCCCATCACTAACTAAAAACATAGCTTTTATTACAGATTTCGCATATTCAGAATTGACCTTTGGTACTTCACTTATTCCTGTCATTACTATCACCCCTTCTAAAAAGTTTGATTTTCCACCCATATTTCTACTCTAAAGGTTTCAATGTATGCTCATTCAATATCATCTCGACATACATTGAAATGATTACAAAATGTTGTCCATTGGGCAACATTTTGTAGCAACCTTCCCCTCCTATTCTATGACTTAATATAAGTTTATCACAATTTAAACTTATATGGAATAAAATTCCAATAAGTAACATAATGATATGTAATCTATACTGATAACAAAAACGAATAGTACTAAGGTAGGCTCTACCGCCTGCATTGAACTGGACAGCAGGCAATTTGAATTTAAATATAACCGAGAATCCGTCTATCTATATCTCGAACCATCTAAGAGCGTTCTGAGAAGGCGGAACAGAAAAAGCACACCACGTAATTGTGATGTGCTTAAATCATTATAAAAAAACAAATTGGTTATTCTTTAGAGCGTTATTTCTAAAACTCAACACTTGAATGTTATATAAAAAATAACCTTTAGAATCATCTAAGCGGTCAATAGTAGGGCGGTAATTAGGTTCCCAACCACTCTCTCCATACCTCATAGTTTGATTTATCCATTTTGTCCAAAAATCAGGTTTCTCAATAAGTATCGACCAAACAAAATGTTCGGGAGAATCATAGGGATATTCCTTTTTAATATACCAAGCCTTATGTCCATATTTGGTATCAATGTATCGTGAATAACAGCTATTGAAAAGTGTCATTACTTCTACCTCTTGCCCCTCAGTCACTAAACCTTCTTCTAGTAAATCTTCATACATTTCTAGCCCTCTCTCTGCCTTTTGCATTAAATACTCAGGGGCTAAAATTTCATTTTCTTTTGTTGTCATGTTTTGAACTCCTTCTCTAATCATCACCAAATAGGTCATCAACTTGTACTACGGCTCTTTCAATAGAGTTCATATTCTGATGATTATTAGGTGATTTCTGTTTTATTTTGTCTTGATAAGTTACGAATAAAATATCAGTTTTACTAATTTGACTAACCTTATATTTTGCCCGTTCAATCTTTTCTTGGACAATGCCTTTTAGCTTTCCGTTAGTCGATAGAATTTTAATTCTACGTTCTGCCACTTCAAGTAATTTCTCTTCCTCAGGTGCTAGTAGGTGTGTTTTCTTTCTTCTTTGAACAACAGCGAGCGTATAGTAATGCTCATCATTCGGAAAGAAGGATTTGTCCATATTCTCGAAGGCTTTTATTGCTTCATCAACTTGGACAGCGTATTCTTGCATACCTTTTCTGCCACTTAGAGGGGTGCTATCATAACCCATGATTCCATCCATATACTTGCTATTAGCTGCGTTTTCATATGAAATAGAAGCAAGAGTCTTAGACTCCTGTGGAATGGGATTGATATGGTATTCATTAACCTCTTGTTGCTTGGAAACACCATCAATGTAGTTCCCTCTATTAACGAATATCATTTTCTCAGATACGGCTTTTTTAATTTTGCTCTTAGCTGTGCGCTCTGTACATTGGAGCAACTTTGCCCAACGTGTGTAAGGACACTTGAAGAAGCCTTTATCTTTATTTGCCCATCGAGCAACACACACGTAGATATAAAGCATATCGACATCGTTCAGCGACAGTATTACTTCATATGGTACTTGCGTATGGTTCTCTCGATTCTCAGGCATACGGAAAGTTAATAGCTCTTTACTCGAACTATTTTCCCAATCCGAATTATCAACAACCAAAGGCGACTTTTCTAATATCTCTTCCATTGCACTATTTAGCTTTGCAACAACGGTACTTCGCTTAGAACCAAATACACCTTCTAGCTGTTGAATCAAAACATCTCTATTTGTAGAAAATGTCTTGTTAATATTCAGTTGTGAATTAATCAGTACATATAGATATAATCCATTTACAGACAGGTGAGATTCTGTATCTTCGGTAATAAGTCTATTCTGTACCTTTACAAAAATTTTTGTATTAATTTTCTTTTCTCCTCTCTTGTTCTCTCTTTAATAAGGGTCTTTCTTTAAACAGGGTAATAAAGGTGTCATGAAGATACTCAAATGTAGGTTGATGATGGAAAATCGAGGTTCTGAAAGAAACCATTTTTGCACAAGTAGTCCTTTCAGTTATTATCGTTGTAGAATATAAAAAGACACTCTTAAACTAGCGTTTAAAAGTGTCTATCATTTGAAATGTTTGGTTTACGTTCTTGCGTTCTTAGACCAAATTATCATAACAACAGACAACCCATAGCATAGCCTTATCCTTAAAAAGCCTATTCTTAATAAACCCATTATTTAAAATAAAAGGCAAAATCGAATAAACCCCTCTAAAAGGATTTCAAAAACCTATTTGACTATACTAGGCACTATCTCATTGTCGAGATGTA
The DNA here is from genome assembly GCF_044761135.1 of Lysinibacillus sp. NPDC097868. Taxonomy (NCBI): domain Bacteria; kingdom Bacillati; phylum Bacillota; class Bacilli; order Caryophanales; family Bacillaceae; genus Lysinibacillus; species Lysinibacillus sp. NPDC097868. Next base: position 2,690,611 of record NZ_JBIWBS010000001.1, read on the forward strand.
TGTTCTGCTGTATGTGCCTAAAAACTCTTCACACTTAGTATTATATATTCTATTTCTACTTTTGACAGGGTTTTTTGAAATTTTTTTAATTAACTGCATCGACATGTTAACTCGAAACGAATGCTAATTAAAGACAACGACTTGGTGTAAAAATTACTGCCTCTGTCTCAGAAATTAACTGAATCTAAACTATAGACATCCGAAATTTTACATATACTCCCTTAAATCCTTAGCCACCTCCTCCACATCTAAATCAAGATACTGCGTTGTGACACCTAAATCTGAATGACCAAGAGCCTTACTGATTAAAGCCACACTGGCTCCCTTGTCATGTAAGTTCTTTGCAAAAGCCCTTCTAATAGCATGAGCATTAATATACTCAAGTCCATACCGCTTCGAATATTTGTTTAACTGTTTTGAGATAGCACAATTTGAAGATTTACTCGTATTCACCGCTGCTCCATTTTGTGTAATAAATCCCATTTTGATTGTCTCTATCATTTCTATCGCTTCACTATCTACTACAAATATGCCGTTTTTACTTTCTGTTGAACATAAAAAACCTCCAAATTTTATAATTAGAAGGTCTAAGAATAGTTCAAATATGTCATTTTTCCGTAAGGATTAAGAAAAGGGATATTGCCCAAGAGTTCAACCCCCGTTCAATATCCCTATTATTGAAAATTGTTGATATGTTTGCATTTTTATCCTATCTAAGTATGGAGACTGCAGGAGTCGAACCCACATCTTATTGAGATACCATTATACCAGTGTTTTGAAGCGTTTATGTAATTTTAATTAATCATTGACTACGTTTTTAACTACGAGACACTTAAAATATGCGTTGTAAGAGTAATTTTAGGAGTTGATAATCCACTTTTTTCATTCTATATTATGGAAGGTACGGAAATTATGTCTAAATGATATATAGCAAAGCTCATTACTCTTACTCATAAACTTCCTGGTATTTAAGGTGAAGTTGAGAGTTTAAGTTTATCTAAGGTATTTTTTTTGATTCACATATACTTCAAGATGATTATATAATTCATTTATCAATTTAATAATTGCTTCGCATAACCGCTCATAATTCTGTACATTAATAGGCATGATATATTGAGGTAAACTATCTGCAAATCTCTGATTACCATGAGCAATATTATTCCTATGATGAACTAAAGTTTTAATGTAAGAATCATAAGGCATAATCAAACTTTTTTCTATATCGAAATAATAAATAATTTCTAGTAAAACTTCTATTTTTAAATTAGATTTTGTATTAATCATGTTATCTTTTGTAGTAAAAACATTATCTTCCTCAAAGTGACTAAAAATCCTTACAACTTTTTTGGATATTTCTTCTTTGATTAGTTGATTACTCTGCTGACTTTGAGGATTAATTTTCTTCCTTAAATCATCTAAATCTTCTTTAAAATATAATGCTTTAATATTAACATTTAAATCCGAAATACTAATTTCTTCTTTATCAATTATTTCCAGAACATATTCAAACATTCGTTTAACAGTAAACTCATAACTTGCATACACACTTAAAATAAGTTTGTACAAACCATTGTTATTCTCAAAACACCTTAATTCTCTTTTTCTCAAATCCTCTAATTCTATATTATAATACTTTAAAAAATTCATTTCATCCCTTATCAAATTCACGGCAGAATCAACTAGTTCTTTTATTATTACCATATCATCCGATAAGATAATACTACTATTTGCATTAATTCCTTCATTAAGAGACATATATTATTCTCCTAACTTTGAATTAATATAACTAATTCTTGATTTTACTTTCTCTATACCACCTGTTCTATAACTTAAATATTCGCTACTTTTTTTAATATTTGTAATTTGTTCGAGAGTAATGGTATTTTTTCTAGTATTCTCGTTAGAAAAGTATAGCATGAATCCATCAAAATTATATTGTATAAATTTCTTCATAATTCTTTCACTTGCTTTTGAAACTCCCCCAAACAGTCCTGGTCCAAAATTATCACTTAAATACTTAACCAAACCTTCAAAATTCTCTTTTTCGATTTCATAATTAAAATCAACTTTACTTTCAGTTACTTCTTCTAGATATAATGTCAATTCTTCATCGAGTTTAAATCTATCTTTTTCATATCCATTATTTAGAAATTTATTTTTAAATAAAAAATACCTTAAAACATTTTCAGCTGGCTTCATTTTCTGTATTTCTGAAAGCTGCATATAACTTGTAAGATTTTTGAAATCTGTGTTTTTTGCCAAATCATTAATAAAGTCTATAAATCTATTATCTACCATTCTTATATTACTATTTCTTAATTCCTGTTCAGAAAGCATTGCTCCTCCTGAATTTAATCGTTTAAACATATGATATTTTACAGATTTTTCATTATCCTTTGTTAAAACTTCTACTCTAATAAATACTCGTTTCAAATTTCTTCTATCTATTATTGAAAGTTCATCATAAGATTTACCATTTAAATCTTTACGTATTTCACACCCACTTAATTTAAATCCTGGTGGAACATCCATAATAGATAATTCTTCGTCTATATCATCGTATATATCTTCTTCATTAGAATCAGCAGTAGCTTCTTCATTAACTATATTTAGTTCTATTCCTCTAAAATTCAAATATGAAGATATTCTTTGCAAACCATCTACTAAGACATAACTGCCATCCACTTGTTCATCGACATATATAGGTGGAACAGGCATATCTAATAGTAGTGATTCCATAAATAATGATTGTTGTTTTCCAGACCATCTGAATAACCTCTGGAATTCTGGTTGAATTATCAATTCCTCATCCTTATACATATCATAAAGTTCATTAAAAGAAATATCAAAATTTCTCCTATTTAATCTACCTTGATTTTCTAAATCCATATTATCCCTCCTGCTTTCATAATATAACTATTATAACATTTAAACCAATTATTATTATTACTAAATTTACCACTTAACCAAATTCTTATTTTTATAAAAAACCACGCTGTCTAAGCAACATACTTTACAATTTCCCAATAACTTTGTTTGATTCTTCTCTCCATTAAACCGTTTTTTATCTTTCCTTATAAAATATCTACTTATTTATTTTATCAAATCTTAATTTATCAAAGTTATCACTGGAATGTCAGATTTTTTTCGTTGTAACCTCTAACTCTTTTATTTTTTACGAAATGTCATCCTTTTTTCATGAATAATAAATGCCATTATACTCCACATAAATTATGGATAGTTGAGAATTTGAGTTCTACTTTGATTTTTCTTTAATAATTATCTTCAATTGTCTTAACCTCTTCTTCACAATGTACACAAGGTAACGTTTCAGCAAAAAAGGCTTACAGACCTATACTTCCCCCCTTCTTCAAGGGGGTGTTCGCATATGTCCGTCTAATTTCATGTGGCTTATACTTTTATTACCAGGATTGTTATTGTTTCGACTAAAGAATAATCGCTTATCCTCACAGGAAGTCCCTTAACCTCTTAGCAACTTCTTCAACATCTAAATCCAAATACTGCGTTGTGTAATTTGTTCCAACAGAAAGTGATATACCCATATATCGAGTAAGACCAATTGCATTTTTCAGTGCAGGTGAAGAACCCAATTTACATCATTTTTTTGTTGACACTGATGTCGCCATCCACCAACATGAAGCCAGAGTTGAGGACAACGGCTTGGTGCAAAAATGACTGCCTATGTTTCAGAAACTAATTATATAGAATCTAAAACATAGACAATCAATTATCCTAGAGATACTCCCTCAAATCCTTTGCTACTTCCTCAACATCTAAATCTAAGTAAAGTGTCGTTACATCAAGTGAGCGATGCCCAAGAGCTTTTGAGATTAAAGCTACACCAGCACCCTTCTCATGCAAGTTCTTTGCGTATGCTCTCCTAATAGCATGAGCGTTAATATTCTCCAAACCAAAGCGCTTTGCATACTTAGTAAGCTGTTTAGAAATAGCATTGTTGGTTGACTTCGTGTTCAATGATGTTGCCTTAGATGAAATAAACAAATTGGAATTACTTTCACCGTAATGTTCCTTCAACTTATAATTACATTTAATAAGTATTTGGTATAGATTCACAAGCTGGTCATCAATCGGTAGCTTTAATACTTGATGGTTTTTTAGTACTGCTCCATCTAGCACCAAGCATTTATTCTCCCAGTCAATATGTCGCTCATTTAATTGTCCTAGTGTGTTAATGCGAATCCCTGTCTTGTACATCGTTAAAATGGCAGTCACATCTCTTAAACCAATGAATGTACTTTTGTCAATCAACGAAACTAGAATAGCAATGTCATTAGGCTTTGCTCCCTTCTTAACCTTCTTATCTACCTTCACATTGACTGATTGCCAAAAGTTCAAGCTCAGCCAACCATTGGTGAAACATTTACCTAAGAACGATTTCAGAACCTTTAGACGTGTTAGCTTTGTTTGGTTCTCCACCTGCATACACTCAAGCCATGAGTAAATCGTGTCTACTGAGATTTCTTCCAAATAGGTAACCCCTGTACTCTTTGAGAAATTCATCAGAACTGTATTGTAATCTTTGATAGTACGAGTACGATAACCACTTACCTCCATTTGATTAACGATAGTTCCTAACGCTTCTGAAAAGGGCTTGTAGCGAGCTGTGACAGTCTTTTCTTCTTTGATAGAAGCGGTAAGTTCCTTAGTTGTCAGTGTGAAGTCTACATCAAATAATCCCGACTTTTTGGTCATAAAAAAATCCTCCATTCAATTGAATTGGAAGATAATTTCGGTACGATGTTCACGTAATTTTAGGGTAATAAAAAAGGGATTCTACATCAGTGACCGAAGCCCCGACCGAATCCCTAGTTTCTCACAAATCCAATTGTATCAATGGTTTGTGACTGCTTTTTAGACGTCCCAGGAGGGATTCGAACCCCCGACCGACGGCTTAGAAGGCCGTTGCTCTATCCTGCTGAGCTACTGAGACATGATGTATATTCCTAATTTCTAATTTAATTTTCTCTTAGGAAAGACAATATTTATTATATGTCGTTTATAACATAATGTCAACATTAATTTTACTATGAAGGCAAGGTTTGCCTTGAAAATATTATATACCTATTTATTGTATGAATCTAGATGTTTCTTTATGCCATTTCAATATAGTACACTGCTCTATTTTTGCTAAAATAATAAAAAGCAAAAATTGGAGGAATGAATATGTTTGAAAACGCTGTTGTTGTAGTGACTGGTGGTGCACAAGGAATTGGTAAAGGTGTAGTGCTGGCATATGCAAAAAATGGTGCTAAGGTTGTCATTGCAGATGTCAATGTAGAGTGCGGTAAACAGCTTGAGCAAGAAATGCATGGGCAAGGTTATTCGGCATTATTCGTAGAGACAGATGTTACAAAGGAACAAGATATTATTTCTTTAATGCAGCAAACGGTTCAACATTTCGGGACGATTTCAATTTTAATTAATAATGCTGGAAAGTTTCAGCACGTGTCTCCTTATGATATTACGTTTGCACAATGGCATGATATTTTACAAACGAATTTAACGAGTGTTTTATTCTGTTCACGAGAGGCGGCTAAAATAATGCGGGCGAATGAGAATGGTGGTTCGATTGTTTCTTTAGCCTCTACACGGGCTTGTATGTCTGAGCCCGATACGGAAGCATATGCCGCTTCAAAAGGTGGTATTGTGGCTTTAACACACGCTTTAGCACGCTCTTTAGGGCCAGATCAGATTATGGTCAATTGTATATCACCTGGTTGGATTGAAACGGAGGCTTATGAACAGTTACGTTCAATCGATCATGCGCAACATTTATCAGGGCGTGTTGGCGTGCCTGAAGATATTGCACAAGCATGTCTGTATTTAACAAATCCAGCAAATCGATTTGTTACAGGTATTAATCTTACTGTCGATGGAGGTATGACAAAGAAAATGATATATGAAGAATAATGCACGCTCTGCATGCATGCACACCCAAAGATATTGTCGAGTATTCTACAATAGAATGTATTTTTAAAGGAGTGAACGTGTATTGTTTCCGTATTCAAATGAATATTACAGCAATTCATTAAGCGCCATCTATACTGCCCCATACAACCAGTATACAGCGCCTGTTCGGCACTTTTTACAACCACAGCGCGATAATCGAAAGTGCATCAGTAAAGCTGAATCTGATTATTTAGCTATGAATCGACTGTTGTGGATGGAGCATGTCAATTGGACGAGGATGACCATTATTAGTATTGTCTTTGGTTTGCCAGATTTACCATTTGTGCAAACGCGTCTTTTACGCAATGCGACGGATTTAGGAAATTGTCTTCGTCCATTCTATGGAGATCAAATAGCTGATCGGTACGCCGAACTTATTAAAGAGCATCTACTTATTGCAGCGCAGCTCGTTACAGCAGCGAATAAAGGAGTTGCGACAACAGCAGCGGCAAAAGAAAAAGAATGGTATCGTAATGCCGATGATATCGCTATATTTTTAAGTACGATTAATCCTTATTTGAGTAAAGAAGCCGTACAGCAAATGTTTTATAGCCATTTAGCTTTAACGAAAAAAGAAGCAGTTACCATGATACAAAAAGACTATCAAGCAGATGTGCAAGTTTTCGATGAAATCGAAGCAGAGGTGCTCGAGATGTCGGATATGATTGCAATGGCAATTGTTATGCAGTTTTGCTACCGCTTTTATTAAACGCATAAATAAAAAACCAGATTCATCGACAATATCTTTTGTCCATCAATCTGGTTTTTCGTTATTTTCCTATAAACTAGTGTTTCCCTTTTATTTAAACCAACCTATCATTTCTCCGTATCGATTGGTTGCTTGTCAACATAGCGGTAATATAAATTCCGTAGTTCAGATTCTTTAAAAAGCCCTAGATGGCTCTTTAATTGAGGATGTACTAATATCCCCTTTGCACGGAGCTCCTTTACAAACCAACCTTTAGAATATTGATGCACGTTACACAGTCTCCTTTTCTGTTATTCATACATAACGTATGCTTAAAGGTTTTGTGCTGTTACCGCTTTCCTTTTACTTCAATAAAAAAAACGAAGGCTATGACATTCCTTCGTTTTAAATCTATGTTTATGTGCCACAGAACGTTTGATACGGACAATTTGTGGGTGCTGGTAGCGTTGCATACTCTTCTTGATTAGCTAAATGGGCATATGGCTGTGAAAGTGCCTGTAATAGCTTGAACATTATACGATAATCACCATGTATAACAGCAGCTTCTAATGCCTCTTCTACTCTGTGGTTTCTAGGAATAATCGCTGGATTGTTACTTCGCATTAATTGTTGTGATGCCTCTTCGGTTTCCTCTTGTCTACCGCGTCTGGCTTGCCATTGTTCATTCCATTTTTTAAACTCTGTACTATCAAATAGGGAAGTTCCTTCACATTGATTAAAAGTTAAAGCACGGAATGTATTCGTAAAATCAGCACCGTTCTTTTCCATTAATGAGAGCAGTTTTTCTATTAGTGCTGCATCTTGCTCTTCTTCGTTAAAGATTCCTAATTTCGCTCGCATGCCTTTGAGCCAATTTGTGTAATAAAGCTGAGGATATTGTTGTATAACCTCCTGTGCTAGTGTTACAGCCTCTTCTTCATTTTCATGAATAAGCGGGAGCAGTGTTTCAGCAAAACGAGTAATATTCCACCCTCCTATAGGTGGCTGGTTTCCATATGCATAGCGACCTTGTCTATCGATTGAGCTAAAAACTGTAGCAGGATCGTAAGTATCCATAAAAGCACAAGGACCATAATCAATTGTTTCACCGCTAATGGTCATATTATCAGTGTTCATAACACCGTGAATAAAGCCAACTAGCTGCCATTGTGCAATGAGTTTAGCCTGTCTCTCCATGACTTCCTGAAGCAGACTCAAATAGCGATTAGGGTGCATCTGATCAATCATTGGGAAATGGCGTTCTATCGCATAATCAGCTAAAATTTGAAGCTCTTCATCCGTCCCCCATTGTGCCACATACTGAAATGTCCCCACACGCAAATGACTGCTTGCAACACGCGTCAAAATGGCACCAGGCAGTTCAGTTTCACGTATTATTGTTTCTCCTGTCGTCACCACCGCTAAACTACGAGAAGTCGGAATGCCCAGTGCATACATCGCTTCACTAATAATGTATTCGCGGAGCATCGGACCGAGTGCCGCGCGACCGTCACCACCTCGAGAATACGGTGTTCGCCCTGACCCTTTAAGCCCGATATCATAGCGCTCCCCCGTTGGAGTGATTTGTTCGCCGAGAAGCAGTGCTCTACCGTCTCCTAACATATTAAAATGCCCAAATTGATGTCCTGCATAAGCCTGTGCAAGCGGACATGCATCACTTGGCACCTCATTACCTGCAAGTATTTCGATACTGTCTTCGCGTTGGAGGGCTTGATAATCTAATCCAAGGGACTTAGCAACTGCCTCATTAACGATCACCAATTTTGGCGCTTGTACACGATTCAATTGAAGACGGCTATAGAATGAACTTGGTAGACGAGTGTAGCTATTATCGAAATTCCAACCTATGTTGTTTGCCTTTGTCATTTAATCACCCTTGTTCTTTTCATTTAGTTTTTCTACTATAATGCAATTAATTCATGGATATAATTTCCATAAACACTGTGTACATAAATATAAAAACGCTTAAACTCTCTTTTAGCAGAATCTTAAGCGTTTTTATATAAGTGTCATTCCTTATGACTTCTTATGATTTATTTCCGAATAAACTTATGCGTTGAAATACAATCGTTGTCATCTGTTAAGAAATTGACCTGAAAATAATCATCTTGAATATCTATAATTGCAAAGCTTTTTTCGGTGCGACCTCTTGGCTTTAATAAGCTTCCTGGATTTATAAATAGCACATCATCAATTATTTCAGCACCTAATACATGAGAATGGCCGAAGCAGGCAATTTGTGCATCGACCTCCTTTGCACGATACGACAATGACAAAATTGATGTTTTCACATTAAATAAATGACCATGTGTCACAAACAGGGTAACATCTCCCACTTCCATAATGACTTCATCTGGAAATGCTTTATCGATATCACAATTTCCCCGTACTTTCTTCATATCATTGAGTGCATCATGGGAGAAGGGAAGCTCACTATCGCCACAATGAATCAACGTTTCTACATTAGGATAAAAGCTACGTACTTTATCAATAACAGCGCTATCTCCATGTGTATCACTCATGACTAATATTTGCATAGAAATCACCTCTTACTTAATAAGATTTGGCAATTGTTCCTTTAGCTTGCGAATGGCATTTCCACGGTGAGAAATAGCACCTTTTTCTTCTGGTGTTAACTCAGCCATCATACGATTTAAGCTTGGTACGAAGAAGACTGGGTCATAACCAAAGCCATTTGTACCACGTTTTTCATGTGCAATTACACCTTCACAAGTGCCGAATACAGTCGTTGTTTCAAAATCAGGACCTGCAATGGCAATGCAGCAGCAAAAACGAGCTGTACGCTTATCATCTTCAACATCTTGTAAATTATGCAAAAGCTTTACCATATTTGCCTCGTCATCGTGATCACCTGCATAACGAGCCGAATATACACCTGGTTCACCATTTAGTGCATCTACAGCTAAGCCACTATCATCAGCAATGACAATAGTTGCAAGTTCTTTCGCCAAAGCCTCTGCCTTTAACACAGCATTTTCTTCAAAAGTTGTGCCTGTTTCTTCTATTTCCATATTCGGTGCGACATCAAACATCGTCACCACTTCATAACCAAGTGGCGCAAATAATGCTTCAAAATCTTTTGCCTTGCCTTTGTTTTTTGTCGCAATTACAACTTGTTTCATATTAGTCGTTTCCTCCTACTTTAAGAGCGATTTCTCCAAGCGCTTGTTTTTGTAGCTCAATTAACTCACGGATTCCCTTTTCACCTAATGCAAGCAAATCATTTAAGTCCTCACGTGAAAAGGTTGCTTCTTCACCAGTGCCTTGTAATTCTACAAAACGACCTGCTCCGGTCATAACGATGTTCATATCTACAGCTGCATCTACATCTTCAACATAGTTTAAGTCTAAAACGGCACCTTGTTCTTCAACAATGCCAACACTTGTAGCAGCTAAAAAATCTGTAACAGGGAATTTTTCTAATTGCTTATCTTCAGCAAGCTTAGCAATCGCCTGTGTCATCGCTACAAATGCACCTGTAATTGACGCAGTACGTGTCCCACCATCTGCTTGAATCACGTCACAGTCAATCCATACCGTACGTTCACCCAAAGCCTCTAAATCGACGATAGCACGCAATGCACGCCCAATAAGACGTTGGATTTCCATTGTACGTCCGTTTACTTTCCCGCGTGACGATTCACGTGGTGTACGTTGTGCTGTGGCACGTGGTAGCATAGAATACTCAGCTGTAATCCATCCTTTTCCTTGCCCGCGTAAAAAACCCGGTACTTTATCTTCAACTGTTGCCGTACAAATTACTTTCGTATTTCCAACTTGGATCAATACTGAGCCTTCTGGATGTAATAAATAATCGCTATCCATTTTTACAGGACGCAATGCATCTGCATTTCTACCATCAAATCTTGTCATAATTAATCGTGCCTCCTAAAATCTTTCGCGCCCTTATTTTATCATATTTTACATTGGTGCGACGATTTACTACGCCCAATATATGATATTTATCATATAAATTGCATTACATTTTCATCTACAATGAAAAATCCCTTCATGTTATAGTAATATAATAAAGAAAGAGGTGATGGTCATGTCTCAACCAACAATTGGGCATAGTAGTTATACCATAAAGGAAGAATTTTGGAATGCGCTAACACATGGAATAGGTGCATTTTTGACAGTTCCTGCTACCCTTCTATTAGTGCATAAAGCTGTAACAACTGGTACAAGCACCGAGCTTATTAGTTACATTATTTTTGGTTTATCGATGTTTTGTTTATACATAGCATCCACCTTGTATCACTCACTGCCGACAAACAAGGTGCTTTTAAAAAAACTAGATCATAGCTCCATTTTCTTATTAATCGCCGGAACTTATACACCGATTGCACTTATTGCAGTTGGTGGAAAGCTTGGATTGAGCATTTTTATTATTGAATGGGTGCTTGCTTTCATCGGCATCATTCTAAAACAATTTTTCGTTTATCGCTTTAAAAAAATATCATTAATCGTCTATATTGGTATGGGATGGCTCATTGTCTTCGCCTATAAGCCATTAGTTGCCTACATCTCATTCAATGGGTTTATGACACTTTTAATCGGTGGCATTTTTTATACTGCAGGCACTTATTTTTATAAGAACAAAAAGATTAAGTACAACCATGCAATTTGGCATGTCTTTGTAATGGCTGGAAGTGCTGCTATGTTCGTTGCGATCTATTTATTTATGTAAAACATTCATCTCCATAAATTATTACGAAATAAAAAAATCAGCCTAGCTATTAAGCTAAGCTGATTTTTATTTTAATGTAATACGGTTTATGTCAAGCGTACCTTGCTCCAGCCAACTTTCTGCAATCGAACGGAAAATTGGAACAGAGCCCGTTGCAAAAAATTTATGTGCGGGCTTAGCATTTGAGTCTGCTAAAGTGCCATTATACGCAAGCATTTCCTCAACATCCTTTGCTGTTTCTTCCGCAGAAGATAGCACGAATACATCTTCTCCGACGACAGCTTCAATTTGTTTTTGCAAAATAGGATAATGTGTACATCCTAAAATGACCGTATCAAATTGTTCGTTTTTTAACGGTTTTAAGCCATCAGCAATTAAATTATTTGCAAATTCACCTTTATATTCGCCACTTTCTACTAGTGGTACGAATGTTGGACAAGCCAATGGAATAATGTGGGTAGACGTATTAAGAGATAATAATGCTTCTTCATATGCCCCACTTTTAATTGTTCCTTCTGTTGCAAGCACAACGACTTCATGTCGCTTCGTTTTCTTTACAGCTGCACGTGCGCCAGCATTAATAACGCCTAATACCGGAAAAGGCATATTACGTTGTAAACTTTCGAGTGCTACTGCAGTCGCTGTATTACAAGCAATAACTAGCATCTTGATATTCATTTTCTCTAGCGCTTTTGCCATTTGCCAAGTAAAATTTCGTACTTCCTGACGAGTTCGTGGACCATAGGGACATCTTGCTGTATCACCAATATAATAAATCGTTTCATTTGGTAAACGTTTTATTATTTCCTTTGCTACGGTTAAACCGCCTACTCCTGAATCAATAACGCCTATCGGGGCATTCATACTTTCCGCCTCAATCCTGTTTCATGTGTACATGTAGTTTTTGTAAATAGCTTGATAATTGCGCGACTTCTTGTTCGTTAAATCCAACAAGCATTTCCTGCAAATATTGCTGTCTTTTTTCTATAACCTCTTGAATAATACGTTCGCCTTTTTCGAGAAGATGAACGACAACGACACGACGGTCATTTTCATCACGCATTCGCTTGACTAATTCATTTTTCTCCATTCGGTCCACTAAATCTGTTGTCGTACTAAAAGCTAAGTATAAACGGTTTGATAAATCGCCAATTGTAATATCACCAAGCTCTTCTAACCACTGCAATGCAACAAATTGTGGCGGCGTAATCGCATATTGTGAAACAATTTCTCTTCCTTTTTGCTTCACAATGGCCGCTATATAGCGTAGTTCCTTTTCAACCGTTGCAACGGTTTCAGGTGAGTGCTTTGTTACTTCATCCGACATATAACTATTCCACTCCTAAAAATACGTTGAATAGTTCTATTTTGTCGTTTTTTTCACGAAATAGCAAGAGTCCATTAGTCTAATTTAAATTCTTCTAAGCGTAACAGCTCAATTAACGCTTGAGATCGATTTGTTACACCCAGCTTTTGAATTGTATTGGAAATATGATTTCGCACTGTTTTTTCACTAATACCAAGTTGCCCTGCAATATCCCTCGTTGTTTTTTCAGCTAATAAAAGCGCAAATATTTCACGTTCTCGGTTTGTTAAAAGAGAACGATGATGAGAGCCATTCATTTTCAGTCACACCCTCCTCCCCCGCACGTATTGTAACTTATGTTAAGGAGTGTTGAGCGGTGACGGCTATTTTCATTAATATACGTAGTTTCCACAAAAAAATCGGAAGTTCTTCTATAATAGCGCAATATGAAATAAAAAAATGAATCAATTACCTTTGCATAAATACGTCCAGCTTTTTTGAGCCTGTTCGAAAAACTACTCTTTAAATTGGTGACATCTACGCATTTATCTTGATTTAGCTTTATCCCCCACTTAATTTAGTGAAAAGTTGCCTTTTATCCCCCACTTATAGAAGTGACTTTTGCTGAAGCAAGTTAAATAATAGCTAGTGCCGCTAAATGTGCCTTTTCTTCTTCTGTTATTGGCACACTTTTACCTGTTCGAGGGTCCATTTGTACAACAGTACCACGTCCTGTAAAGCATACTTCATCCTTTTGATTTTTTGCTAAGTAATGAATATCCATTGATGAATTACCTACCTTGGCTACTTTCGTGTACACGCGAATTACATCATCAAAGAAAACTTGCTTTCTATAATCACATTGTAAATCTGCTACGATCGGTATTCCATTTACATTGTCATCAATTGCAGAAGGCAATAATATACCCAGATGATTAAAATAATCGATTCTAGCCTGTTCAAAATATGTAAAGCTAACTGTATTATTCATATGGCCATACATATCCGTTTCTGAAAAACGCACACGTACCTCAATATAAAACGAAAAATCATTTGCCCATTTCTCAAAATCCCCAATATAACTTGCTTTCATATTCAACTTCCCCCTTCGTTCTGTATCCAGCTTATGTTTAATGAAACTGTTGTTTATCTAACCGTATATTAATAGTTTAAAAATGAATACAAATTCATTATAAAGGAAATTGCTATATTATCATAGAAAAATCAGAAATTTTAGTGTTTTATTCCCGAATCGCCTATTTTCTTATAACTAACAGTCTATAAAAAAAATCCCTTACACAATTGTGTAAGGGATTTGCATTGTACAATTAGTCAACGTAGTGGTCAGAACCGAAGAAGTTACGGAACATTTGCACTGTTGTTGCACGGTTTAAAGATGCGATAGATGTTGTTAAAGGAATACCTTTAGGACAAGCAGCTACACAGTTTTGAGAGTTACCGCAGTTAGCAAGACCGCCATCACCCATAATTGCATTTAAACGTTCGTCCTTAATCATTGCACCTGTTGGGTGAGTGTTAAATAGACGTACTTGTGATAATGGTGCTGGACCAATGAATGAAGCTTTTTCAGACACGTTTGGACACGCTTCCATACATACACCACAAGTCATACATTTAGATAATTCATAAGCCCATTGACGTTTACCTTCTGGCAAACGAGGACCTTCACCTAAATCATAAGTACCATCAATTGGCACCCATGCTTTTACTTTTTTCAGTGCGTTGAACATACGATCACGGTCTACTTGTAAGTCACGTACAACCGGGAAAGTTTTCATTGGCTCAAGGCGAACTGGTTCAGTCAATTGATCAATCAGTGTTGAACATGATTGACGTGGACGACCGTTAATTACCATTGAACATGCTCCACAAACTTCTTCAAGACAGTTCATGTCCCATGAAACTGGAGTTGTTTTTTCACCAGTTTCTGTCACTGGGTTTTTTTGAATCTCCATTAACACAGAAATAACGTTCATACCATGACGGTAAGGAACTTCGAATTTCTGCCAGTAGCCTTGGCCACCTTGTGTATCTTGACGTAAAATTTCAACTTTTACTTTTCTTCCAGTATTAGCTGCGATTTCCATAATTCTTAGTCTCCTTTCGCAGAGTAGTCACGTTTACGTGGTGGGATTAATGAAACGTCTACTTCTTGATATGTGATAACTGGCTCGCCCGTAGCTGGGTCGAATTTCGCCATAGTTGTTTTTAAGAAGTTTTCATCATCACGTTGCGGGAAGTCTGGTTTATAGTGCGCACCACGAGATTCATTACGAAGTAAAGCACCTTTTGTCATTACTTTCGCTAAGTAAAGCATGTTTTTCAACTGACGAGTAAAGTGAGCACCTTGGTTACTCCATTTTTGTGTATCGTTGATATTGATGTTTTCCCAACGTTTTTGGAATTCGCCAAGTTTTTTATAAGTTTCTTCAAGTTGGTCGTTAAAGCGTACAACTGTCATTGTAGCTGTCATTAACTCACCAAGCTCTTTATGAAGAAGGTAAGCGTTTTCTGTGCCGTCCATTTTCATGATAGCATCCCACTTAGCTTGCTCTTCTTTAACACGTGCATCGAAAATATCTTGAGATAAATCTTCAGCATGCTTTTTAAGATGTTTAACGTAATCAACTGCATTTGGACCAGCAACCATACCACCATAAATAGCAGATAATAATGAGTTTGCACCTAGACGGTTTGCACCATGTTGAGAGTAATCACATTCACCTGCTGCAAATAGACCAGGAATTTCAGTCATTTGGTTGTAGTCAACCCATAATCCACCCATAGAATAGTGAACTGCTGGGAAAATTTTCATTGGTAATTTACGTGGGTCATCACCTACGAATTTTTCATAGATTTCAATGATACCACCAAGTTTAACATCTAATTCATGTGGATCTTTATGAGAAAGATCTAGGTATACCATGTTTTCGCCGTTGATACCAAGCTTTTGGTTTACACAAACGTCAAAAATTTCACGTGTTGCAATATCACGTGGTACTAAGTTACCATATGCAGGGTATTTTTCTTCTAAGAAGTACCAAGGTTTACCGTCTTTATATGTCCAAATACGACCACCTTCACCACGAGCAGATTCTGACATTAAACGGTTTTTGTCATCTCCAGGAATCGCTGTTGGGTGAATTTGAATGAACTCACCATTCGCGTATGAAGCACCTTGTTGGTATACGATAGAAGCAGCAGAACCTGTGTTAATAACAGAGTTTGTTGTTTTACCGAAGATAATACCAGGGCCACCAGTCGCCATAATAACAGCGTCTGCACGGAATGATTTAATTTCTTCTGTACGCATATTTTGTGCTACGATACCGCGGCAAACGCCGTCATCATCGATAATAACACCTAGGAATTCCCAGTGCTCATATTTGTTAACTAATCCAGCTACTTCGTGAGAACGAACTTGCTCGTCCAACGCGTATAGTAATTGCTGACCAGTTGTTGCACCTGAGAATGCTGTACGGTGCATTAACGTACCACCGAAACGACGGAAGTCTAATAAACCTTCTGGCGTACGGTTGAACATTACACCCATACGGTCCATTAAGTGAATAATACCAGGGGCTGCATCACACATACCTTTAACAGGTGGTTGGTTCGCTAAGAAGTCCCCACCATATACTGTATCATCAAAGTGAATCCAAGGAGAATCCCCTTCACCTTTTGTATTTACGGCACCATTAATTCCGCCTTGCGCACATACAGAGTGTGAGCGTTTTACAGGAACTAATGAGAACAAATCAATTTCAGTACCAACTTCAGCTGCTTTAATCGTTGCCATCAGACCAGCTAAACCGCCGCCGACAACAATTATTTTGCTTTTCGCCATGATTATTTCTCACTCCTCTTAAAAAATTGCAAAGATTGCATGCACTTCTATAGTAGCTTTTATTAAATTATACGAAAGCTAAAATAGCAGCCACACCAACTACACTTAGAATTACGAAAAGAACGTTTGTTACATAAGTAGCAATCTTTTGAGACTGAGGAGATTGTGTGATACCCCAGCTTACTAGGAATGCCCATAAGCCATTTGATAAGTGGAAAGTTGCTGATATAATACCAACAATATAGAATCCAAGCATAAATGGATTATTTACGATATTTGCCATCATGTCGTAATCAACGTGTGTACCAAGCGCTTTTTGAATACGAGTTTGGAAAATATGCCATGCAATGAAGATTACTAAAAATACACCAGTGAAGCGTTGTAATGAGAACATCCAGTTACGGTATGTGCTAAAACGCCCTGTATTTGGTGTAGCAGTGAATGCGATGTACACACCATAAAATGCGTGGAACATTAATGGAATGTAGATGACAATCCACTCTACTAGGATAAGAAATGGAATCTTTTCCATTACTGCGGTAGCATCATTGTAGCTTTCTGCTCCGCCTGTTGCTGTAAAGTTAATGAATAGGTGCATCGTTAAAAACAGACCTACTGGAATGATACCTAGTAGAGAATGTAAGCGACGCCATAAAAACTCTCGATCTTTCGACAAGACTGTTACCCCCCTTAGTACTTAAAATAGCACAACAAAAGAAGTCACCATTTTGTAAATGATACTCCATTGACTGTGTATTTCATCATGGTACAATATTATGACATGTTTATTGTACTCTCAAGTGCTACGAGCGTCAAGGTAACATAGAGTTTTTAATAGCCCTTATTATAGAAGTAATCTAGTACATAACGTGTCGTTTCTTCTCGAAAATTCTACCTTTACTTTATTGACGCTAAATTATAAGAAAATTCTAAGAAAGAAGGATTTCAATGTTAAATAATCCATCTAATACAATCTCACCATTTGGATATGAGTTAATCCGTGATCATATCCTATCTTCTATCCTCGGTAAACATGAAGATGACGTACTTTATTGGGCTGGGAAGGAGCTTGCACGGAAGTTCCCTTGTAAAAGTCAAGAAGAACTTATCGCATTTTTCGCGGATGCGTGCTGGGGTACTCTTGAATTGACAAAGGAGTCTAAGGATGGACGCATTTTCCATTTAACAAATGAACCAACACTTTTGCAAATTCATAATCGAAGCTTCAGACTAGAAGCAGGATTTATTGCTGAACAAATCCAACAAGCAAAAGGATACTTAACGGAATGTTATGATGAGAAGCGCGAAAAGCAACAGCTAGTCATGTTTACAGTTAAATGGGATGTTAAAGAGCGTATTATGAATACAATACAAAATAAATAAACTAGTAAAGGATTGCGATTTTGTTAGAAATGCAATCCTTTTTGAGTGTCGACAAAAGGCAACATGAAGTTAACTTGATGCCTTTTGTCATTTCTTTATCCTTTTATAGTAATCAATTGGAATATTCCTACCACCTTGTTAGGCGATTGGAGCGGAGGGCGGTCGACTCCTGCTCAGAACGCATAGAACGTAAGACGTAACTATCAGCGCATTAGCGAGGGTTACGGCTTACCTCTGTGCCCGCGGAAAGCGGCTGCCCGTAGCGAAAATCAACTGTAGTAGCCATCTAAGTAAGCTAATGTGATGCATATAAAACCAGTTAAGGATGTTGCCTTCTACCTTTTAGTTTACGTGAATCTCTTCTGCTAAATTAAACTCCTCATGTAATGCGTTTGCAGCGCGGATCATTTCATCCTGTGGCACAACAACAGAAACTTTAATTTCAGAAGTACTGACCATTTTCACTGCAATATCCTCGCGGCGTAAACGGTCAAACATTCGTGCAGCAACGCCAGGATTTGATGCCATGCCTGATCCTATAATTGAAACTTTCGCTAAGCCAATTTCAAAATCTGCAAAGCTAAAACCAAGTGACAATTTACTATCCTCTAGTACACGTAAAGCATCAGCAAACTCTTCTTTTAAAATTGTAAAAGACACTGATGGTCTCACACCTTCTATAATGGCTTGCACAATAATATCAACATTAATGCGATTCTCTGCAAGAAGCGCAAACATATCTGCTAACGATGCAGTTGAGTATGTATCATAACCGATTGTTAGGCGAATGATATCAGACTCATAAGCAACACCACGTACGATTAAATTTTTCTCCATTTCAACTTCCTCCTTCAATAAAGTACCTACAGTATCAACTACGCTTGAACGAATAATGACTGGGATTTGAAATTTTTTTGCGAGCTCCACTGCACGTGGATGTAAAATATGTGAACCTAAATGAGATAGTTCAAGCATTTCATCATATGAAATCTCCTTTAACTTTCTTGCCTTTTCAATATGACGAGGATCTGCTGTATAAACACCATCCACATTTGTATAAATATCAACACGTTCCGCTTCTAATGCGGCTGCAATGGCTACTGCTGTTGTTTCTGCTCCACCCTTACCAAGTGTTGTGATATTGTGCGCACGATTAATGCCTTGTTCCCCCGCAACTACGACAATTTGTCCTTGTACCAAGTGTTCTTTCATACGGCACACATCGATATGGTCGATACGTGCATTAAAATGTTTCGCATCTGTTTGCACACCAGCTTGCCAACCAGTCAATGAAACTGCATCATAGTCTTCCTCTTGTAAAGCAATTGCAAAAAGGGCACTTGCTAGTTGTGAGGTCGTCGATAGTAGTACATCCATCTCTCGTTTAGAAGCATCGTCTGATAAATCACGTACCATCTTCGCTAAGTCTTTTGCTGTGCGACCCATCGCCGCGGTCACCACTACTACATCATAGCCAAGTTCTTTTTTGGCAATCGCTATTTTAGCGACCTCTCGAATCCGCTCAGTTGAAGCGATTGCAGGTCCGCCAAATTTCAATACAATACTCGCCATTATCATCATTCTCCTTTTATCGATTCGTCTCTAGAACAGCAAAAAGGCAGCCCTCACATAACGTGAAAGCTGCCTGCAACATGTACAATAAAAAGCTTGCGCATGTGTGATAGCTCTCCGAAACGTCAAGATTCGACAGTCTTACATCTATTAAATGCAAAACCAGCAAAGTATCGGAAACAACGATACTTTACTTCGGCAAGCTCCCCTTTCACACACTGTCACCGGATTTGTCCATCCTTCAATGTGCTACTATTGAATCTTGCACCTCTATCATCACTTAAAATAGTGAATTTATTAATTTTACCTTTATGAAAATACTTCCTTTTTATGCTTTGCTTACATAAACATTCATATAAGCTGTAATAGAACATGATAGTCTTTTCACTTCATTGTTCTATCACAACCTTAGCATATGTCTAATCCTTTGACAATGACTGTTGCTGAAAATAATTGTAAATACTGTTCGCTAAGTTCGCTGGTATTCCGGCTTCTTGAAGTGCAAGCTCACTCGCCTCACGAATCTTTTTAACAGAGCCGAAATGCTTCAATAGTTGTTGCTTGCGCTTTGGACCAACGCCTTCTATTCCATCGAGAACAGATTGGATAGCATTTTTCTCATGCTGTTGGCGTAAAAAAGTAATGGCAAAACGGTGTACTTCGTCCTGAATACGCTGTAGTAAATAAAACCCGTCACTTGTTCGCTTTAATGCAATGACATCGGGCGGATCTCCAAATAAAAGCTGGGAAGTATTATGCTTCTCATCTTTTGCTAAGCCAGCAATTGGGATAACAAGACCAAGCTCATCCTCTAACACTTCTCGCGCTACTTCCATCTGCCCTTTACCACCATCTATTAGAACTAAATCAGGTAATGGCAAGCCTTCTTTTAATACTCGCGTGTAACGGCGACGTATCACTTCTTGCATTGCTCCGTAATCGTCATGTTTAGCGGCTGTGCGTGTTTTGTATTTACGATATTCCTTCTTTGCAGGTTTACCATCAATAAACACGACCATTGCTGATACCGCATCAGCACCGTGCATATGACTATTATCAAATGCTTCAATGCGAAGTGGTGCTGAAATCCCTATTGCTTCACCCAATGCCTCGCAAGCACCGATTGTTCGCTCTTCCTGTCGCTCGATTAACTGGAATTTCGCCGCCACAGCAATTTCTGCATTTTTCATGGCCAAATCTACTAATTCTTTTTTTTGCCCTCGCTTCGGTGTTAGCACTTTAACCTCTAATAATTCCGTTAAAATTGCTGCATCAATCGCCTGAGGTATAAAAATTTCCTTAGGCTTAATATGCTCAGGCTTTTCATAAAAACGGCCGACAAATGTTAAAAATTCTTCCTCAACATCCTGATAAATAGGGAAAATGGAAACATCGCGTTCAATCAGCTTACCTTGACGAACGAAAAAGACTTGTACACACATCCAGCCCTTTTCAACTGCATAACCGAATACATCTCGATTCGTTGTATCACTGGACACAATTTTTTGCTTTTGCATAACCGTTTCAATATGTGCAATTTGATCGCGGAACTCCTTCGCTCGCTCAAATTCTAGTTGCTCAGCTGCAGCCAACATTTTCGCTTCAAGCTCTTTTTTTACTGTCTCCACTCCACCATTTAAGAACTTCGTCATATCTTCAATCATATCGTGATATACTTGTGCATCAATTTCTTTTACACACGGCGCTAAACATTGTCCCATATGGTAATATAAGCAAACTTTCGAAGGTAATTGTACACATTTCCGAAGTGGATATAGTCTATCGAGCAACTTTTTTGTCTCACTTGCTGCATACGCATTTGGATAAGGGCCAAAGTATTTTGCTTTATCTTTTTTTACTTTACGTGTTGTAATAAGACGTGGATATTTTTCGTTCGTAATTTTTATATACGGATATGTTTTATCATCCGTTAGCATGATGTTGTATTTAGGATCGTGTAGCTTAATAAGGTTCAACTCTAGAATGAGTGCCTCTAAATTAGAAGAAGTCACAATGTACTCAAAATCCTCAATCTCACCAACAAGGCGCTGTGTTTTTCCTTCATGCGTTCCTGTAAAATATGAACGTACTCGATTTTTAAGCACCTTTGCCTTACCTACATAAATAATTGTCCCTTGTCGATCCTTCATCAAATAGCAGCCAGGCTGATCTGGTAAAATATCAAGCTTTCGTTTAATTAAATCATTCATCGCCTACCTGCCCCCCTTTTTGATGTCTTAATAATAACCGCCATTCCATTACCATTCTCTTATTGCCTTTCAATCTTTACGAAAATAAGAAAATTTATTGAAAAACGAGCGTTTATTGATTTTCCTCTATCTATTATATAACGAAAAAAAGCCAAGCACATCTAAAGATGGCTCAGCTCTTTATTTTACGAATTAAGCATGTTTAGCGATGAATGCTTCTAATGCTTCTTTTGGTTGGAAACCAACAGTTTTGTCTACTAATTCACCGTTTTTGAATAAAAGCAATGAAGGGATAGACATGATTTGGTATTGTGCTGCAGTACCTTGGTTATTATCCACATCTACTTTTACGATTTTAGCCGCACTACCTGCAGCGTCCATTTCTTCAAGAACTGGACCAATCATTTTACATGGTCCACACCAAGCAGCCCAAAAGTCGACTAATACTAAGCCTTCTTTAATATCATCTTGAAACGTTGCATCTGTTGCATGTACAATTGCCATTTGAAATCCTCCTTAAATCTTACTATGGTTGTAGTATAGCACGGATAAAATAGCTTGAGCGAACAATCTGCCTGCAATGTATATTTTATGAAAAACGTGTCAAAAAAATAAATAACGCCAATTAATTTACTTGATGTCGGCCTTTAAATACATACGTTAACGTAATAAAGATGTAAATTGCTAACGTAATTCCTGTCACGATAATAGAGGTTGTAAAAATAATCCCAATGAGTATGGCACTTAACGCTATAATCGCTATCCAAGTTGTATACGGAAACCATTTAACTTCATAGGCGCTTGTGTTTTCTGATTGTTTTTTTCGTGATTTTAAATGGGCAATCGCAATAATTAACCAAATAAATAATACTGTATAGCCAAGGGACCCCATTAAGAAATCGAAAGTCTTGCTTCCAGCAAATAAAGAAAAGATTACACCTAAATATAAAGCTAACGTACACATTAAAATAGCATATACAGGAACTTTTCGTTTAGATAAATGAGCAAAGATTTTAGGAACACGACCGTCTACAGCTTGTGTATACAGTACTCGAGATGAACCATAAAGCCCTGAATTCATAGAAGAAATAATAGCAAGTAAAACAACAGCATTCATAATATGGTCTGCACCTGGAATTCCGATCATTTTAAATACCATTACAAATGGACTTTCAGGGACACCATTTACTTCATTCCAAGGAATCAAGCTTACGATAATAAAGAACGGAAGTAGATAGAACGTAACAATACGGACTAATGTACTGCGAACCGCTTTTGGGACTACTTTTTCAGGATTTTTTGTTTCAGCTAATGTAATCCCAATGATTTCTGTACCACCATAAGAATAAATGACAACAAGCATTGCAGCTATTAACCCAGTTGATCCGTTAGGGAAAAAGCCTCCGTGTTCAGTTAAGTTAGAAAAACCAACTGCTGTATGATTTCCAAACGTACCAAACAATAAAATAAGTCCTGCAATAATAAATACAATAATAACAGTGATTTTAATCATCGCTAGCCAGTATTCTGTTTCTGCAAAAAGTTTTACGGATAACAGGTTAATGGCTGTCACTAATATTGAAACAGATAGCGCAAGTATCCAAACCGGATATTGCGGTAGCCAATATTGAATAAAAATAGCAGCCACTACTGATTCTGCTGTAATATTTAAAACCCACATTTTCCAATAGATCCAATCAAGGAAATACGCAGGGTATTTTCCTAACACAGATTCAACTAAATCCCTGAACGTTCTTGCTTCTTTATTTCGAACGGCCATTTCGGCTAAACCTTGCATGACAAATAATAAGATAATGCCTCCTACTAAATACGCAATAAGCACAGACGGCCCTGCCATATCAATAGCTGCACTACTTCCTTTAAATAATCCAGCACCAATGGCACCACCTAACGCCATCATTGTGATATGACGCGAGGTCATAGTTCGTTTTAATTGTTGACTGTTGTTTTCCACTTTCTTACCTCCTAAAATCAAAAAAGGCATACCGTCTGTTCCTTCATCATCAAATGAAAGAAGAGACGATATGCCATAAGCAACCGCGGTACCACTCTAATTGGTCCATTAAGAACCCAACTTAAAAAACCTTGTAACGAAGGTTAATCGTCAAACAAATAGAATAATCTGATAATTCTATTTATCTTACCACTCCTAGGCAAGTTCAAAGTCTTATTGGACTGCGTTGCACCAACCCGCAGCTCTCTTTACCGAATAATGAGCTTTTACTACTCCTAATCTTTGCGTTTCAAAACATTATTATTGAAAAAATTAATGATTATTCACCACTATAATGTCTACTGTTCGTTATGTCAATATTTTATTTTACGATAATTTTTAAATAATGGCTTCCGCTAGATACATCCATAAAAAAAGCAGAAAGGATTACCCCTTCCTGCTTCTGCTTGTTATGCGTTTACTTTTAATGCTTTAAATTCTTCGATTAGAAGCGGAATCACTTCAAATAGATCGCCTACAATACCGTAGTCTGCTACTTTGAAGATATTTGCTTCAGGATCTTTATTAATCGCTACAATTACTTTAGAGTTAGACATACCTGCTAAATGTTGAATTGCACCTGAAATACCTGCTGCGATGTATAGGTCTGGTGTAACAACCTTCCCTGTTTGACCGATTTGTAAAGAATAATCACAGTACTCAGCATCACATGCACCACGAGATGCACCAACTGCGCCGCCAAGTAAGTCAGCTAATTCCTTTAGTGGCTCAAAGCCTTCCTCTGATTTAACACCACGACCACCAGCTACAACTACTTTTGCTTCTGAAAGATCTACACCCTCTGAAGACTTACGTACAACCTCTTTAATGATTGAACGTAGGTTTGTAATATCTACAGTTACAGAAGATACATCACCTGATTTACCTGCAGCTTTTTCTAAAGGTGCAATATTGTTAGGACGAATTGAAGCTAACACGATGCCCTCTTTTACTTTTACCTTTTCAAAAGCTTTACCTGAGAAGATTGGACGAATGAATACTACATCGTCACCAGCACCTTCAATCGATGTTACGTCAGAAACAAGGCCTGCTTGTAATTTACTTGCAATTTTTGGAGATAAATCTTTACCATTTGCAGTATGACCAAACACAATGCCCGTTGGCTGTTCTTGCTCGATAACAGCTAATAAAGCTTGTCCATAACCATCTGATGTATATTGCTTTAAATGTGGATGTTCCACAGTCACAACACGATCTGCACCATGCTCGAATAATGGACCTGTTAATCCTGCAACCGCATCTCCTAAAAGTACGCCAACAACCTCGCCACCATCAGCGATTTGTTTTGCTGCTGCAATTGCCTCGAAAGATACATTACGTAAGCTTCCTTCACGAACTTCACCTAATACTAATACTTTTTTTGACATAGTATATTCCCTCCGTTACCCTTTAAGATTCGATTTGCGCTAACACTTAAACAACTTTCGCTTCTGAATGAAGTAGGTTGACTAGCTCTTTTGCTTGCTCAGAAAGTTCGCCTTGTAAAATACGACCTGCTGCTTTTTGAGCTGGTAAGTAAATGTCGACTGTTTCTACTTTTACTTCAACATCATCTTCATCGATATCTAAATCATCTAATTCAAGCTCTGCAAGCGGTTTCTTCTTCGCTTTCATAATGCCTGGTAAAGATGGGTAACGTGGCTCATTTAAACCTTGTTGAGCAGTTACTAAAAGTGGTAAAGACGTTTCAATCACTTCTGAATCACCCTCGATATCGCGCACGATTTTTGCAGATGTGCCATCGATTTCAAGGTTTGTAATTGTTGTAACATAGTTGATGCCTAATAAATCTGCAACACGTGGGCCTACTTGACCAGAACCACCGTCAATTGCCACATTTCCTGTTAAAATTAAGTCAGCATCTTTATCTTTTAAGTACTCAGCTAAAATGTAAGCAGCTGCATTTTGATCTAATTCATCTAGATCATCTTCTGTATTAATAAGAACCGCTTCATCTGCACCCATTGCTAACGCTGTACGCAATTGCTTTTCTGCATCCTCGCCACCGATTGTAACAACTGTTACTTTACCACCAGCTGCATCACGAACTTGGATTGCTTCTTCAATTGCATACTCATCATAAGGATTAATAATGAATTCAGCGCCGTCCTCTTGGATTTTACCACCCGACACAACGATTTTTTCTTCTGTATCAAACGTACGTTTAATTAATGCAAAAATGTTCATATTTCATACCCCCTGCAACGTTTTTTAAATTCCCAAGTAAACTTGTAAATATTATATATTTTCAGTGTGGATAAACTCCCCTTATGTGGTTAACAACACTGATGGAAAACTATTTGCCAGTAAACACAGGCTCGCGTTTTTCAATAAATGCTTGAATTCCTTCTTTAGCATCTTCTGATACAAATACTGTACCAAATAATTTAGCTTCTGCTTGAATCCCCTCATAAAATGAAGCATGTTTCGCATATTGTAATGCTTGAATAGCTTCTTTTAATGCTATCGGGCTCTTCTTCGCAATCTTTTTCGCTACCTTTAGTGTTTCCTCAAGTAATACTTCATCTGTATAAGCACGGTTTGCTAGTCCCCATTGCACTGCTTCTGTACCGGAAATAGGATCGCTTGTAAACATCATTTCTGCTGCTTTAGCTACCCCAACATAACGTGGTAAACGTTGTGTGCCACCGAAGCCTGGAATAAGACCTAGTTGTAGTTCAGGCAATCCTAATTTTGCAGATTCCGTTACAAAGCGCATATGACAGCTCATAGCTAATTCTAGACCACCGCCAAGTGCGGCACCATGAATTGCGGCGATTACTGGCTTAGGGAACGACTCAACGCGTTCAAATACTTGTTGACCATTGCCTGCAAGCTTCGTAAACTCTTCCCCAGATTCAACTTCTGTAAATTCTTTAATGTCTGCACCTGCTGAGAAGAAACGGCCTTCGCCATGAAGTACAAGGACACGTACTGCGTCATCGTTTTCTACGGCATCTAATACAGCATTTACTTCTGCAATGATTCCGCGAGATAATGCGTTTGCTGGAGGACGTGCAATCGTAATAATTGCTACTCCATCTTCTACTTTCCAACTTAGAAATTCCATTTCTCCACATCCTTTTAAGCTTTAATGCCGTTCAGGATTAATGCCTGAACTTTCGGAACCTGTTCTATCAAATCATATCGATAGTCATTCATAACCCAAGACGTAATAGTTTCGTCAATTGTTCCAAATACCATTTGACGCGCTAAGCGAACATCCATCGTTTGATTGAACTCACCTGAAACCATACCTTCAATTAAAATTTGATCAAGCAATTGTAAGTAATCTCTTAATACACCATTGATCTTTTGTCGTAAATCTTTATTTGATTGTCGAAGTTCTAATTGTGTAACGGTCGCAAGTGATCGATCTGTAGCTAGAACACTAAAATGATTTTCAATCATCCGAGAAAGTTTGTCTTTCGACGTACTCCCATTTTCTATTATATCTTGTAATGTCTCTACAAAAACAGCCATTTTTTCATTAAAGACAGAAATTAATATATCTTCTTTATTTTTAAAATATAAATAGATTGTTCCGTCGGCTACTCCTGCTTGTTTTGCAATCTTCGATACTTGCGCTTGGTGATAACCATTTTCTGCAATAACGAAGACAGCTGCATCAATAATTTGCTTATATTTTGGCTTATCTCGTTTCATTTTTTAAATCACCACCTACAAAAAACATACGCACACCTAATTATATTTTGTGACATAATTGACTTACCGTTAAGATAATGATTTGCCAATATGTGACACTGTGTAATTCCTTAAACGCTGAAGTTTCGAAACAAAATTTTGAAGCGGTTCTTCATGATTAACATGGCGTGGTTTTAAAGAAACAAAAAATATGAAAATATGAATGGTTATTCATTCATATTTTCATATTATATTTTACATTCGCGCTTGTCAATACTTTACCACGTAGTTATTTTGCTTCTTTATTCGCCATTTTCGTTTTTTCTTCTTCCACTAAAGTACGACGTAGAATTTTTCCGACTGCTGTTTTTGGTAACTCATCCCGGAATTCATAATAGCGTGGCACTTTAAAAGCAGCTAAGTGCTGACGACAGTATTTATTTAATTCGTCTTCAGTAACTGAATATCCTTCTTTTACAACAATATAAGCTTTTACTGTTTCCCCTCGATATGGATCTGGAATGCCTGCTACTACGCATTCTTGAATTTCTTCCCGCTCATATAATACTTCTTCGACTTCACGAGGGTAAATATTAAAGCCACCCGCTATAATTAAATCTTTCTTCCGATCGACTACATAGAAGAATCCTTTTTCATCCATATAACCAAGATCACCGGTTAAAAACCAACCATCTGCAAAAGTCGCAGCTGTATCCTCTGGACGATTCCAATAGCCCTTCATTACTTGCGGACCTTTAACAGCAATTTCGCCTACTTCACCAACAGCAAGTTGTTCAGTATCACCCGTACGTAAAATGACAGAATCAGTATTCGGCCATGGTAAACCTACTGAACCTATGACCCGGTTACCCCAAATCGGTGTGGCGTGCGTTACTGGCGAGGTTTCGGTTAACCCATAACCTTCAACAAGCTTCCCACCTGTTACTGCCTCAAATTGCTCCTGTACCTCTACAGGCAATGAAGCCGAGCCACTTAGACATGCTTTAATAGACGATAAATCATATTTCGCAATATCTGGATGATTTAATAATCCAATATACAATGTAGGAGCACCGGGGAACAAAGTTGGCTTTTGCTTATCAATCGTTTTCAAAGCTGTTTCAGCATCAAACTTCGGTAATAATACCATTCTATTTTGAGTGAACACAGATAGTAGCATGACAGTCGTCATTCCATAAACATGGAAAAATGGAAGCACACCCATAATCGTTTCCTCGCCGTGGACACATTTATACATCCATGCATCACACATTGTCGTATTGGCAATTAAGTTTTTATGCGTTAACATAACACCTTTGGGATACCCTGTCGTCCCGCCTGTATACTGAAGTAATGCAAGATCTTCTTCAAAATCAAATGGCATTTCAATCATTTTTACAGGTGAGGACTTCATAATTTCTGTAAATAAATGGTTTTGCCCGCTATGCTCAACTTTCACACTAAAGCCATACTGCTTTTTTTGAATAAATGGATATACTAAGTTTTTTGGGAATGGCAAGTAGTCTTTGATGGCTGTTACAATGACATTTTCAAGAGCCGTTTCTTTCATGATTTTCATCACGCGCGGATATAAAATATCCATTACTAAAATGACTTTCGCACCTGAATCCGTCAATTGATATTGCAATTCACGTTCAGTATAAAGTGGATTTGTTTGTACTACGACCGCTCCGGCATACATCGCCCCATAGTAAGCGATTACACTTTGTGGCGTGTTTGGTAACATAATTGCCACCCGATCTCCCTTTTCTACACCAAGTGCTTGTAAATAGTTCGCGAACTTAAGTGCAGACTCATATAACTCGGTGTACGTCAAATCCTTACCCATAAAATGAATTGCCACTTTAGAAGGATTCTTTTTATAGGCACGTGTCAAAAACTCTTGCACAGGAATTTCCTCAAACGTTAAAGACGGTGGTACTTCTTCAGGATAATTTGCTAGCCATGGTTTTGCTGTCATACGTCCTCTCCCCTTTGTCCCAAACTTTGTAAATTCTTAATTTAATTATAATGAAAAAGAAATGTACTTTCAAACACAAAATAGAAAATAAATGTATTTTCGATTAATTATTATGCGTTTTACAACATTTATATAACTACTACATAAAGGGTTTAAGTCGACTCCCCCTTATGAATACTCATTCATTGTTTCATTTTTTATACAATTGATACGCTTTCTATTTCTATATTAAAAAAACAATTTTCTTCAAAAGTATTTCTATCATTTTGTAAAGTAAATAGATTTTCTCTATTAGCAATTTCGTTTTCGAAACAAAAAAAATGTAGAGAAACTTTAAATTCCAAGTTTCTCTACAGCTAGATATTCCCTCACATTATTGAGGCTACATTATAAAATTATACGGTCAACATATAGTAAATACCGACTGCCAAAAATGCGATGCAGACTATGATTAGAACTTTCGCTAATTTTTCCATCTCATAACACTCCTATGCAATACTTGCCCCAATAACGAACGATAGACCGACTGAAATCGTAAATGAAATAAAGCCAACTGAGCGATTATCATTGGCAATTTCCTGATCTACATTAAAGCGTGGCGTCATAAATTCAAATAAGAAATAGGCCACAATTAGTAACGTAAAGCCAAATAGCCCCCACCCAATCATTTCACTCAGCGTACTATGGCGTGCAATCGAATAACGGAAAATATTGCAAATCCCTAATATTTTACCGCCGGTTGCAAGCGCAACAGCTACATTACCATTTTTTATTTCTTCCCAGTTTTTATATTTCGTAACGACTTCGAACAATGCCATCGAGACGACTAAACATAACACAACAACACTAAAATATCCTGCCGTTTCGATAATTGGATATCGCCAAAAGCTAGAATTTAGCATTTTCTCCGTCCCCTTTACAGCTTATTTCAATTCCACAACAGTAACGCCAAATCCACCTTCGCCTGCTTCTCCAAAACGGAAGGATTTCACCCGTTTATGTTTTTTCAGGTAACTTTGTATGCCCTGACGCAATGCTCCTGTCCCAACACCGTGAATAATCGACACTCGACCATAGTTTGAAAGTAGCGCATCATCTATATATTTTTCAGTGCGAATAATCGCATCCTCATAGCGCTCCCCACGTAAATCTAACTCTAATTTCACATGGCTATCTCGATTTTTCACACCAGATACTCGTTGAATAGGCTCTTTCTCAGGTTTAATGTATTCTATATCTGTATCGGCAATTTTCATCTTTAAAATGCCCATTTGTACAACCCATTCAGCATCAGATACTTTTTCTAGTAAAGTACCTCGTTGACCATAGCTTAACACCTTTACCTCATCACCGACAACCAAGTTTTGTGCACGCGCCTTAACTTGCGCTGCTTTTTTCAATACTTTGTTATGCTCTAGTGGTGTCGCTTCTTCTAAACGTTTACGTGCTTCAATAAGCTCATGCTCTTTCACTACTTCATTAGCATTTTTACGCATTTCGCGAAGCTCGGTAATAATTGTTTCTGCTTCTCTTTTTGCATCATCCACAATTTTACGTGCTTTTTCTTTCGCTTTTTTATCGAGCGCCTCTTTGCGATCTTCATATGCTTGAAGCTTGTCTTGTAGCTCTTTACGAAGTGCCTCAGACTCTAATAGTAAGTCATGGGAACGCTCGGCATCATCCTCTGATTGGCGTCTCGTTTCTTCTAAGGAAGCAATCATTGATTCAACCTCATGACGATCCGTACCAGTGAAGCTTTTAGCACGGTCAATAATCGACTCTGGTAAACCTAGACGACTAGAAATTTCAAATGCATTGGAACGACCTGGTACCCCAATGAGTAAGCGATATGTCGGACTTAAAGTTTCGATATCGAATTCTACACTGGCATTGGCAACGCCAGGACGATTATAGCCATATGCTTTTAATTCAGGATAGTGCGTCGTTGCCATTACACGTGCGCCACGACCATGCACTTCATCCAATATAGAAATTGCTAAGGCAGCACCTTCTTGTGGATCTGTTCCTGCACCCAATTCATCAAATAACACCAGTGACTCGTGATCGAATTGCTGTAAAATGTCGACGATGTTTACCATATGAGATGAAAATGTAGAAAGCGATTGTTCAATTGATTGTTCATCACCGATATCAGCAAATAGCTGCTCAAATACCGCTAGCTCTGAACCATCTAATGCTGGCACTGGTAAGCCTGCCTGCGCCATTAATGTACAAAGACCAACTGTTTTTAACGTAACGGTCTTACCACCAGTGTTTGGTCCCGTAATCACAATTGATGTAATGTCTCTCCCAAATTCGATGTCATTAGCAACAGCAGTTTCAATAGGTAAAAGTGGATGACGCGCTCGCACAAGTCGGATATAACCGTCCTTGTTCATCTTTGGCATTGTGCATTTATTGGCTTGGCCGTATTTGCCCTTTGCTAAAATAACATCAATTTCACCTAATATTTTCACTAAGTTAAATAAATCTGGTGCAACTTCCTCAACCATCGCGCTTAAAGCAAGCAAAATACGATCAATCTCCGTTTGCTCTTTCATTTTAAGTCGATGTATTTCATTATTTGCTTGTACAACTGAATCTGGTTCGATAAATAACGTTTGGCCAGATGACGATTGATCATGCACAATTCCACCATAATGATGACGATATTCTTGTTTAACTGGAATTACATATCGGTCGTTTCGAATCGTAACAATGGCATCAGAAAGCATTTTTGACGCATTGCTACCTCGAGTTAAGCTTTCTAGTTTCGAACGCACTTTAGCCTCTTCAGCGCGCAGAGATTGACGAATAGATCGCAATGTTTGACTTGCTGAATCTAAAACAGCGCCGTTATCGTCAATACAGTTATTAATTTCATGTTGTAATCCTGTTAATACAGGCATCATTTCCTTTTTAGTAATGAAATGAGGAATTTCAATGATTTCTTCGGACTCTAAATCCTCAAGGAAATTGCGAAGAATACGACTAGCTCGAATCGTACTGGATACTTCCATTAATTCCATCGCTGAAAGCATCCCGCCGATTTGGGCACGTCTTGCAGCAGGTCGAACATCGAAAATACCACCCATTGGTACATTACCTTTTACGCGTAAAATGGATAGCCCTTCATCCATCTCTTCTAACAACTGAACTACTTTTTCATAGTCTGTTTGTGGTACAAGCTCATCAATGGCTGATTTGCCGATTGAAGAAGTACAGTATATAGCCACTTGTTGACGTACTTTATCATATTCTAGTGTTTTCAATGCGCGGTTTGCGATCACTGAGAACACCTCCTCAACCTATTTATTTCGTCGAATAAACGCCTCAAACTGTTCACGCGTCCATGTGTTGACAATCATATCTTTTTTCAGCCATGCCTTATTCGCATAGCGCACGCCTATATCCATAAAACGTAAATGAACGGTATCATGAGCATCGGTATTAATCGCTACAGGTACACCTGCTGCAACAGCCATTTCTAAGTGCTCAACACATAAATCTAAACGATATGGATTTGCGTTTAACTCTAAAATTTTACCATATTCCTTCGCCCATTCAATTAACTGTGCTATATCTGGATTATAACCAGCGCGATCCTCAATAATGCGACCCGTTGGATGAGCAATCATATGAACATACGGATTTTGCATTGCCGTGTGCAAACGTGCCATAATTTTATCCTGCGATTGTGTAAAACTCGAGTGTATAGAAGCGATTACGAAATCTAATTTTTTTAGTACTTCGTCATCAAAATCTAACGAACCATCAGGTAAAATATCCATCTCTGTTCCTGCATATAAATTAAAGTCTGGATGTACTTCGTTAAATGCATCAATTTCCACTCGTTGCTTCTCTAAACGTGCAGGTGTTAAACCATTCGCCACTTTTAAATACTGGGAGTGATCGGTAATAACGCCATAGTGATAACCACGTGACATTAATGCCTCTCCCATCTCAGCAACGGAGTATGCACCATCTGACCATGTCGTATGCATATGCAAATCTGCCACAATATCCTCTAACTTTACTAAATCCTTCACTTCACTTTGGCGATCAAACTCAGTTGACCCTGTTCGTAAGCTAGGTGGAATAAAAGGCATATCAAAATGTTCAAAAAATGCCGTCTCATCCTCAAATGTCAGTACTGAGCCATCTCCTTGCTCTACACCATATTCACTAATTTTCTCCCCACGTGCTTTTGCAAGTTGACGCATACGAACATTATGATCTTTTGAACCAGTAAAATGGTGCAAGGCCGTTGCATACTCAACATCCTTCACTAATCGAAAATCAACACTTATCGGTTCATCTAAATCTAAAATAACTGAAATTTTTGTATCGCCCGCAGCCACGACTTCCTGAATTGCAAGTTCACTCAATAACTTTTCACGGACTACCTCAACTGCTTCAGTTACAACGATAAAATCAATATCTTTACTCGTTTCTGAGGCACGACGGAAGCTTCCAGCTACTGAGAAACGTGTCACTTCCTCCATACTACCGAGAAGTGCTTCAATTTGTAAAACAACAGGCTCTAGCAGCCAAATTGGCAAACGTTCAGAACGATTGGCAAAGTTAGCAAGCTCCTTTAAAATTTTTTCTTCAGTTTTTGCTGCAAAGCCCGCTAGCTCGCGCACTTTACCTGCCTCACATGCAGCCTGTAAGCTTTCTGCAGAGTCAATGCCTAGCTCTTGGTGAAGCTTAGCAATTTTTTTGCCGCCTAAACCTGGCAACTTCAATAGTGGCAGTAATCCTTTTGGCACGATATCTTGTAATTCTTTTAAGAGACTTGATTCTCCTGTCTTAATCAGGTCTTCAATAACAGCAGCTGTGCCTTTACCGATTCCCTTAAGCTTTGTTACATCTTCCATTTCACTTAAGGAGCGCTCGTCTCCTTCAAGTGCTGCAGCGGCCTTACGGAATGCGGATACCTTAAATGGATTCTCACCTTGTAACTCCATATATAATGCAATTTTCTCTAGTGTACGGATAATTGTTTTTTTGTTCATTTAGAATTCCTCCTATCGTAAAAACACTTCCCTCTAGTCCGAGAGAAGTGCATCGATTACTATTGCCTATTCATTACGGCTCTGCGCACAAAATAGCTGTGCCCTTAACAGCAACTTCGCTATTTAAGCGGATTTCTACGGACAAACAAGTGAACACCACATTCAGTTTTCCATGCGTAGACGCCAAATTTTATGAAGCAAGGAGATAAATATACCACCAATTTTGGAACATCTTTGTAATAATCGGCGTATGCTCCAAAATAAGGCCTGATAAGAACGACTTCGACATTAAATTCTGCACCAAATCAATCGGTACTAATGCCAAAACATACAACACAATAAACAAAATTAAATAATTTTCAATCATGCCAAGCAGTGCACCAAGCCAACGGTTCACTGTATTAAATACAGGTAGATAGGCAATAAAATCAAAAATAGATGCCACAATTTGCAATGTAATTTTCACTGCAAAGAAAATGACCGCAAATGCTATAACACGATAAAACGTGCGGTCTAAATCTAAGCTGTCAATGACAACCCCAAGGCTTCCCGAATCCGTAACACCTGGATATGGCACCCAAAACACAAATTTCTGTGCTAATGGCTTATAATAAATATACGCAACAATTAGGGCAACGACAAAGCTGACAATATGCATCATTTGTACAATGAAGCCACGTTTTGCCCCCACTAGCAGTCCAACTAATAGAACTACTAATATGATTAAATCTAGCATTCACTTCAACCCTTTAATTTTTTCAATTCTTCTTCTAGTAATTCTATTTGCTCTTTTAAGAGTAAATAATCGTGCACCGTATTTACAGCTGTAAGGACGGCAAGCTTTGTGCTATCAAGTGAGGGATTATGTAAATTCATTTCGCGCATACGGTCATCAACAATAGAAGCGACAAGTCGCATGTGTCCAATGGATTCGGAGCCGACCATTTTATATGTATGACCATATATTTCCACAGAAATTTTATTCTTTTCTTGATTTTCCATAGTCGCACCCTCCAATAAAATCATTTTGCTCACGATTTTGACAGTAATGAGCAACGGCCACACAAAAAAGCTATATATTATCATAACATGAAAGGTATAAAATTGTGAACAATGAGGATAGAAAGGAACGTTTAAATGTTAAATATTGTACTTTTAATTTCAACAAATGCACAAAAAGAGGTGATGTCTTATTACGCAAGTTATTATGTAGAGCGAAAAGCACCAGGTGTCGTGTTCGCCGCAAAACTTCCTGATACAGCTATTACGATGTACAAATCAGGGAAATGTATGTTTCAAGGAGGGGGTGCTGAGCGAGAAGCGGCAAGATGGGGTTCCTCTGGGGTAACAACAACCCAAAAGTCCTCAACCGTTGGAGCAAAAGGAGATACGCTTCCCGAGGGCTTTGCTTCCATGTCTGTGTTAGGCTCCGATGAAACAGGGACAGGCGATTATTTTGGGCCTATAACTGTCGCTGCCGTTTACGTACCTTCTTCAAAAATAGAACTAATAAATGAGCTCGGCGTTAAAGATTCTAAAATGCTTACTGATGACTATATGCGAAAAATAGCACCCGATTTACGTGCGGCATGTATCCATAGCGTACTCGTATTACGCAATGAAAAATATAATGCATTACAAGCACGAGGCTACTCTCAGGGGAAAATGAAAGCAATGATGCATAATAAGGCGCTCGGCAATACATTGTCAAAAATGGCCCCCGAAAAGCCTGCGCATATATTAATTGATCAGTTCGCTGAACGTGGAGTCTATTACAATTACTTAAAAAATGAGCGCGAAATTGTCAGAGAAGACGTACTTTTTTCAACGAAAGCAGAACAATTACATGTTTCCGTCGCTACCGCATCGATTTTGGCACGCGCTGCATTCTTAAAGGAAATGGATCGACTAAGCGAGCTTGCTGGCATAGAATTACAAAAAGGAGCTTCTAGCAAGGTCGATGCATTAGCTGCACGAATTTGGCGTGGACAAGGCGAGGAATTTTTGCGCTCGATCACGAAATGGCATTTTGCAAATACAGAAAAGGCTCGGAAGTTAAAATAAATTTATAGGGGTCTTCTGCCGTTGATTTCCGCTACGGGCTAGACGCTTTCCGCGGGCACACCGTAAGCCGCACCCCTCGCTTACGCGCGGATTGTTGCGTCTGACGTTTTGTGCTGTTCCCGCAGGAGTCGCCAGCCCTTTGCTCCAATTAACTTAATAGATAAAGCTGACATTTTACTATCTATAACAAATTTGAGGTAACAGAGTGTAGGCATAAGAGACTATTGAAGCCAAAAAGTATAAGCACGGGATAAAACTAAGGTGTATTCGAAATAATTATAAAAGACTACTGCCGTTGATTTCCGCTGCGGGCGGACGCTTTCCGCGGGCACACCGTAAGCTGCAACCCTCGCTAAGGCGCGCTCTATTGCATCTTACGTTCTGTGCGTTCCCGCAGGAGTCGCCAGCCTCCTTTTATGAACATGAAAAGTAAAAAAAAGACAAAAGGCATCTAGAGCGAACCTCTAGATGCCTTTTGTCGACAATCTAAGCTGTCTCGGCATTCGAGACGGCTTTTAATTAGTATACATTAACGTACTTCTGTTCCTTCAATTGTGGCGATTGCTTTTAACACTTTGTTATGTGCTGCAACAACCTCCTCATCTGTTAATGTTCGTTCTGGATCAAAGTATGTTAATGAGAAGGCAACAGATTTTTTACCTTCCTCCATTTTTTCACCTTCGTAGACATCGAACACGCGAATGTCCTTCAACAGCTTCACGCCTGCTGAACGAATAGCGGTAATTACTTCACCCGCTGCTGTTGCACGGTCCATAACAAGTGCGATATCTCGAGACATGGCTGGGAAACGGGGAACTGGTTTATAACCAAGTGGTGCTTCACTTGCATTTGCATGAAGTAATGCTACTAAATTCATTTCCATTACATACGTATCTTTTACACCCCATGTTTTTTGTTCTGCCGGATGTAAGCCACCGATAATACCAACTTGTTCACCATCTAATAAAATGCTAGCTGTACGTCCAGGATGTAAGCCAGCTACTTCTGTTTTAACAAATGTAATGCGATTTGCTAAACCAAGCTTACCGATTACGCCCTCGATAATACCTTTTAATACGAAGAAGTCTACTTCCTTTTTCTCGCCTTGCCAAGCATGATCTAACCATTTACCTGTTAGAACAGCTGCAACATGCTCTTCTTCAAACGGTAGCCCCTCATCTGTTTGACCAAGGAAGACAGAACCAACTTCGTATAATGCTACGCTATCTGCTTTACGCGCAATGTTATATGCTGCTGCTTCAATTAAATGTGGAATTAAGCTTTGACGTAGTGTTGAACGGTCTTCACTCATCGGCATTAATAAACGCGTTACTGGCTCTGCTTTTAGTGCAAAGCGTTGTGATAGTGCTGCAGATGTTAAAGAATAAGTGACAGCTTGATAAAGTCCTGCACCTTCCATAAAGTTACGCACTACACGACGATTTGCTTGGTAAGCTGTCAATGTCCCAACTTGGTTAGCACCTTCTGGTAAAGTCATTGGAATTTCATCGTAACCATATAAACGTGCAATTTCTTCAACAATATCTTCTTCAATTTTAATATCTTGACGACGTGTTGGTGCATCGATAATTAATAAGCCATTCGCTGCTTCAACCCCAAATTTCAAACGCTCTAAAATAGAAAGCATATCCTCTAATGAGATTTTCATGCCAAGACGTTCGTTAATAAAGTCTGGAGAGACAATAACACGTGCTGGTGTTTTATCTAATTCATCTACAATACACGTACCCTCTAACACTTCACCGCCAGCTAACTCAGCAAGTAATGCTGCTGCACGTTCAGCTGCTGGAAGCACTCGGTTTGGATCAACGCCTTTTTCAAAACGAGCTGATGCATCCGAGCGAAGACCTAGATTACGTGAAGTTTGGCGCACTGTTAAGCCATCGAAATAGGCAGATTCAATAACAACAGTTGTTGTAGATTCTGTTACCTCAGAATTTGCCCCACCCATTACACCTGCAATCGCTACTGGCTCGTTGCCATTCGTAATCACTAAATCAGTCGCCTTTAATGTACGCTCTTGGTCATCTAAAGTCGTGATTTTTTCACCTTCTGTTGCTTTACGAACAACAATTTCACCTGTTGCTAAGCTATCATAGTCAAATGCATGAAGTGGTTGACCATATTCCATTAAAATATAGTTTGTCACATCGACTACATTGTTATGAGGACGTACTCCAGCTGCCATTAAGCGGTGCTGTAACCACATTGGTGATTCTGCAATTTTAACGTTTTTCACAACTTTCGCTACGTACATTGGATTTGCTTGTAAATCTTCCACTCGAAGCTTTAACAAGTCCTCTGCTTTTTCAGAAGATGTATTATAAGCGATTTCTGGGTACTTTACTTCTTCTGAAAGTATTGCCCCAACCTCATAAGCTACCCCTAACATCGAAAGCGCATCGGAGCGGTTTGGTGTTAAGCCAAGCTCAAGCACTGTATCACGAAGACCTAAAAGCGCTAGTGCATCAGAGCCCACCTCTGCATCTGCTGGTAACACATAAATGCCCTCAACATAAGCTTTCGGTACTAACTTACCTTCAATACCAAGCTCTTGTAATGAACAAATCATGCCGTTTGACTCGTGTCCACGAAGTTTTGCTTTTTTAATTTTAATGCCACCTGGTAAATGTGCACCGGGACGAGCAACGATTACTTTTTGTCCTGCATCTACGTTTGGCGCTCCACAAATAATTTGTTGTGGCTCGGCTTCCCCAACATCTACTTGGCAAATGTTTAATTTATCGGCTTCAGGGTGCTTCTCTTTTGACACAACATAGCCGACAACGACTTTATCCATACCGCTAGCACGGTCAATAACTGCGTCTACTTCTATGCCAGAGCGTGTAATTTTTTCTGCTAAATCTTCAGGCGCTAAGTCCTGTGTACTTACATAATCTTTTAACCATTCTAATGATACTAACATTTATAGTCCCCCTTACGCCTCTGTTCGCTCGAATTGTGATAAGAAACGTGTATCACTTGTATAGAAATGACGAATATCGTCGACACCATATTTCAACATAGCAATACGTTCTGCACCAATACCAAATGCGAAACCAGAAACTTTCTTCGGATCATAACCAGCCATTTCAAGCACATTCGGGTGTACCATACCCGCACCTAAAATTTCAATCCAACCTGTGCCTTTACATACGTTACAGCCTGAGCCACCGCATTTGAAGCAAGAAATGTCCATCTCTACAGAAGGCTCTGTGAATGGGAAGAAGCTTGGGCGTAAACGAATTTCACGATCAGCTCCGAACATTTTTTTCGCTAACGTATCTAACGTACCTTTAAGGTCGCTCATACGAATATTTTCGCCAATTACTAAACCCTCAATTTGCATAAATTGGTGAGAGTGTGTTGCGTCATCATTATCACGACGGAATACCTTCCCTGGGCAAATTATACGAATAGATTCGCCTTTTTTTGCTTCCATTGTGCGCGCCTGTACCGGTGACGTATGTGTACGTAATAATATTTCCTCGGAAATATAGAACGAGTCCTGCATATCACGAGCAGGGTGACCTTTTGGTAAGTTTAAAGCTTCAAAGTTATAGTAATCCTTTTCTACTTCTGGGCCTTCAGCAATTTCGTAACCCATACCGATAAATAAATCTTCAATTTCTTCGATAACACGTGTTAATGGGTGACGGTTACCTACTTTAATGTCACGACCAGGTAATGTAACATCAATCGACTCACTCGCTAATTTTTCAGCAATAGCTGCTTCTTCTAAAACAGTTACTTTAGTTTCTAGCACCGCTGTGACATTTTCACGAACTGTATTAACTAAAGCACCCATTTTTGGACGTTCCTCAGCCGATAGTTTCCCCATGCCTTTTAATAAATCCGT
Organism: Lysinibacillus sp. NPDC097868; assembly: GCF_044761135.1. Taxonomy (NCBI): domain Bacteria; kingdom Bacillati; phylum Bacillota; class Bacilli; order Caryophanales; family Bacillaceae; genus Lysinibacillus; species Lysinibacillus sp. NPDC097868. The sequence goes on from NZ_JBIWBS010000001.1 coordinate 2,730,984, forward strand.
GATTGGTCCCTTTTTCCCTAAATAAGCGACACGCACATCATTTAATTCTTTTAAATTTGCTGCTGCTTCAATTTTTGCTAGCGCTTCTTGCTCTAATTGCTTTAATTGCTCTTCCATGTGTAAAACCTCCTTGTTCATATAAGTGCCCGCTTGCACAAATGGCACAAAAAAACCTCGCCCCCAAAAAAGGGACGAGGACATATTCGCGGTACCACCCTAGTTATTGCACGATTAACTCCGCACAATCACTTCATTGACATAACGACTCGATTGAAGCCGGCATACCTTTACAGCTATTTTCACTTGCTGGTCCCGGTAGCTGCTCGCGGGCTGAATTCAAAATTGTATTGGTTCGGCGCTGGCTCTCAATCTCCGGCCTACGCTCCCTGTCGTCCATTCACAATCTTTACTACTTCCCGGTCAAAGCATTTCAATATACTTAATTACATTTTAAATGTGATTATACATTATTACGACGCTTCAAAGCAAGGGGCATCTGTTCCTAGTTGCAATATGATTTGTTTTATCGAAGATTGCAGCTGTTTTATGAGCGATTGCCGTAATTTTATCGGCGATTACCAACGTTTTTTCGGCGATATTGACTAGTCTAATATGTGTAAGTCAATACCTATTTTACAAATCCATATAAAACAATACCTGTTGCAACAGCGACATTTAATGATTCTGCTTGTCCAAAAATAGGAATAATGATATTTTGATCAGTCATTGCTAATAACTGCGGATTAATGCCACTGCCTTCATTCCCCATCATAATAGCGAAAGCACCCGTATGCTGAATATCATTGTAAACAACAGCATCCTCATCAAGTGCTGTTCCAAATACAGGCACACCATTTTCTTGAAGCATATCAATCCAATCCTCTAATTCCCCACGAATCACTGGAATATGAAAATGTGATCCTTGCGCAGAACGGAGTGTTTTCGGGTTATAAAGATCCGCACAGCCCTTGCCAAGTATAACCGCATCCAAACCAGCTGCATCTGCTGTTCGAATCATTGTTCCAATGTTACCTGGATCTTGTACAGCATCGATTAGAAGTACTTTACGCCAAGAAACCATCACATCTTGCTCTACCGTCATCTGCTTACAAACTGCAAAGACTCCTTGTGATGTCTCAGTCTCAGCAAATTCCTTTGCTACAGCTGCTGTCACTTCTACCATTGCCACATCATCAATTGGCCATAGCATCGGTAAATCAACGCCCTCACGCACAATTAGCTGTAACACTTGACCACTATTTTTCAACGCTTCCTCTACTAAATGGAACCCTTCAACTAAAAACTCACCTGAACGCTCACGCTCTTTTCGAGTAGTCGCTAATTTTTTCCAATATTTCACTAACGCATTTTGCGTAGATTCTATTCTCTTCATCGTCTTTCGTACCGCCTTTTTCCTATTTACTGTTCATTATTATACAGTAGAAAACAACAAATTACATAGTCCAGCGAAATGTAGCCAATTGTCAGAATTGTTTGGGTGTCTGGCACTCAAAAACACTTACTCTATTTCTTCCATTCTCCTTCGAAACATACAAAGCCTGATCCGCCTTTTTCAAAATCGTCAAATCAGTATCCTCTTCAGTTACTGTCGCAATACCGATGCTTATCGTGATTCTACCAGTTTGCCACTGTGCCTGTTCAACAGTTTGACGTAATTGCTCGGCAATAGTCATCGATGCATTCACATCTGTTTCAGGTAAAATGATGACAAATTCCTCCCCACCAAAACGAGCAACTACATCACCTTGACGAGCTTGGGCATTTAAAATTTGTGCCAATTGGGCAAGGACTTCATCACCTACTTGATGTCCGAATGTGTCATTTACCTTTTTAAAATGATCGATATCTAAAATTAAAAGAGAGAATAGTTTGGCTGTTTCGTGGAATATAGCTAGCTGCTCTTCAAGCTGCTCTTGAAAGAATCTTCTGTTTTTCAATCCTGTTAGCTTATCAGTTACGGAAAGTTCTACTAACGTGGCGTTGATGTTTAGTAGTTCATCTTGTTTTTGCTCAATTTCCAAATGGAGTTGCTCTAATTTAACTAAAGCCTGTTTCTTTTCTAAATAAGCAGCCTCTAGTTGCTTTTTGGCTGAGCGTAATTCTAACTCATAATCTATGCGCTTTTTCATCGGTACTAAAATACAATCAATACATTCAGTCTCTCCCATCAAATACTTCCTGCCATTTAATAGAAAAGGTACGGCTGTACCATTGCGATGCTTTAAACTGATAAAGAGTTCTTCTACATGATTGTTTAGATTTATAGTTGGGTAAAAATAAGAATGAAATATCATCTTATTCGGCTTGGACATTAGCAATTCAATATGCTGGTGTATTAAATCCACCCGTTCATAACCCATCCACTCCTGAAAGGTCTGATTCACCTCTATCATCATTCCATCATGTGTAATGGCAATAAATCCACAAGGTGCATAGTTCAATCGTTTATCCATGAATTATTCATAATCCTTTCATATTTCATTACAGAAATTGTGTAATTAACTGAATCGTTTCCTCCGGATGGCTAATATGAGGATAATGACCTTTTGCAGCCATTAATCGAAACGTACTTGCTTTTAAATGGTTGTGCAAATATTCACCAACCTCAATTGGAACTATACTATCATCCGAACATTGCATAATTAAAATAGGAACACTAGCCTTTATTAAATCGTTTCGATGATCTGATAAGAACGTTACTTCGGCAAACTCCCTTGCAATAACTGGGTTAGCAGATTTAAAAGTCTGTTCAAGCTCTTTTGTTAGTTTTGGAGATTCAGGATTATTCATGGCAATAGGCGCTAGAAAGCTAGCCCAACCTGAAAAATTCATTTCCATCATATCTAATATTTCTGTAATATCACTCAGCTCAAATCCACCAACATAGCCATTCCCATCATTTAAATACCGTGGCGAAGGTCCAATCATAATTAGTTTTTCAAAATAATCAGGGCGTTCAATGGATGCAAGCAAACCAATCATTGAACTAATAGAATGACCAATAAAAATGACTTGTTGTAGTCCAAGAGTCTCAATGATGTCTAAGACATCCTGCTTGTACCCTTGAAGAGACTGATATTTTTCGGATTGATAGGCGTTTAGATCTGAATTACCTGAACCAACATAATCAAACAAAATAATTTGATATTGTTCCTCAAAAGCTGGTGTAATATAGCGCCACATATTTTGATCACAACCAAATCCATGCGCAAAAAGTATCGGTTTCTGCCCTTTTCCAATTATTTTCACATTATTGCGTTCAACAATATCCATCATTGCATTTACCCCTTCTAGAAATATATGTAATATCTCCATTTTGACTGTGCTTTCAATAATTATCAAGGAAATAATAATAGTAAACTTAATAAAAAAGTAGAATGCTAATTTTCTATGCACTCTACTCTTAATCTAACGATATTCTAAAAAACTTGTTCTAGCATTACATCCACTTTTTAATCGTTGGAATACTTTGAGGGAATGTAAAAACATTGTAAGGATCGTATTTGGTTTTCACTTCTCTTAATCGTCTAAAATTTCGTCCATAGTAGGCGGTTGGCCAATTTTGAATAGCTTGATCTGGAAAATTCACATAATCACCCATAGTAAAAGGAGATAATGTCCTTCTTATATCCTCAACCCACTGCACATTTTCCTTTTCATCTTCATGATTTTCCCATGAAGTGATATATTCTTGGGCAATCAGCGCATTTCTATAATAATAGGCAGTTCTGCTTGATGCAATATGACCTACAGCACCTCTTAGTGACTGTTGCCAGATACTAGCATTTCTATTAGGGGCATCTGCTAAAAATTGTTTCATTTTCGAAATTGCCACATGCGGAAAAGGTTTTTCAATAAAGGAACCTGATCTTTTGCGATATGCTGGTTGATTGCCACTTGCAACATCAAAAAATCGTACCGCTTTTATGTACGGTACTTCTTTTATCCACACTTCCGTAGGTGAACCACTTTTCCTTAAAGGTCGTAAAAGCTTTTTTAATTCAGAAGCCGCACCAACAAATAAACCTTGCACCACAATTTCGCCTACTTCCTGTGATTTTAGCTCTATTTGTGAAGTTATGCGTTCATCCGTAAATGGCGCCCATTTTTGCCAAGCATCAAAAGCAATCTCAAAATCATCCCACTCCCACACGATGGCGAAAAGGGTAACGTCTGAAATTGGTTGAAGCTTGAACGTAAGGGCAGTAACAATACCGAAATTGCCCCCACCGCCGCCACAACTAGCCCAAAATAAATCACTATTAGCCTGTCGGTTTGCCTGAATCAGCTCGGCTCCTAGATGTTCACTCGCTCTGACCATTTCAATTTCAATCAATTGATCGCAAGTAAGCCCGAAAGGACGTGATAGCATGCCAATACCACCACCTAGTGTCAAGCCAACAATCCCTACACTGCTTTCGGTTCCGGCTGGGATTGTCATACCATGATCCCATAATGTACGGTATACCTTCCCCAGATTAGCACCAGCCTCAATTCGAGCAGTTCCTTCCTCCAAATTAACTGAAATGTTGTTCATTTCACTCACATCTATAATTAGACCGTTATTGACTAAGGAATAATTTTCATAATTATGGCGCCCGCTCCTTATTCGAAATTCTTCATTATTTTCCCTGACCCACCTTAAAGCATTGATTACATCTTTTGTTTTTTGACAGAAAACAATTTTACTCGGGAATTTCGGCAGACTTAAATTATTATTTGTTCTCGCTTCGTCATAATCTGGATCACCTGGGCTAACAATTCTTCCTGTGAGCTTTACTTTCTTCAACGTCCAGCTCCTTTCTCAAATGATACAATTCGCACGTACTATACTATGTATAACTAATAAGAAAAAAATATGAGTATTGAATTGATTAAACAATTAAAAATTACGTAATATTTCATCATTAGGTAGATATTTGGTTACATATGATGCATTAACAAAACCTATTTAGGAGGAGTCCGAATGTTAATACATGTGGTAAGCGCTGGTGAAACACTTTGGCAAATTGCGAACCGCTATGCTGCACCAATGAGTGCTATTATTCAATTGAATGCTTTACCTGACCCAAATCAATTAGTGATCGGACAATCGCTCGTTATACCTTCTTCTTTTACAACGCATACCGTAAAAAAAGGCGAAACGTTGTCGTCCATTGCCCAACAATATAGCGTGTCATTGCAATCCATTATCCAAGTAAATCATCTTACAAATCCCGATGTTTTAACACCTGGAACAAAACTAATCATTCCTCCAATCATTCATATTGTGGAAGCTGGCGAGACATTATCACAAATTGCTAGGAGCTATAGTACAACCGTTCAAGCCATTATAGAGGAAAACGATATTACAAACCCCAATATGATTTATGTCGGTTCGCACTTAGTTATTCCAAGAACGAAACCTACCGTTGAAGTAAATGCCTATACGTACCAAACACCCGATGAAGCTGTTCAGTCACTAAATGCAGTGGGCTATCTTCTTACTTATTTTAGTCCGTTTGCTTATTTGATGAATGCAGACGGAACATTAGAACCTTTGAACGACAAAGCAATGATCGATGCTGCTAATTCTCAAAATATTATTCCGATGTTAACCGTTACGAACTTCACTTCTACAGAAACCGGATCCAACTTAACCCATGTAATATTGTCGAATCAACAATTATCAGAAAAAGTCATCGATAATATATTAAAAGTCATGGAAGATAAAGGCTATAAAGTACTAAATGTAGACTTCGAAAATGTCCTACCCGCAGATCGAGAAAACTATAACCAATTCCTTCAATTGGCGGTTGATCGCCTACACCCGAAAGGATATTTAGTATCAACTGCACTTGCTCCAAAAACAAGTCCATCTCCAGCAGGATCAACTTATGAAGCATATGATTATGAGGCACATGGAAGAATTGCGGATTTTGTCGTGTTGATGACTTATGAATGGGGCTATCGACTTGGACCACCGCAGGCAATCTCTCCAATTAATGAAATGAGGAGAGTTGTAGAATATGCTCTAACAGTAATGCCTGCTAATAAAATATTTTTAGGCTTCCAAATTTATGCACGCGATTGGCTCGTTCCACACGTGAAAGGTCAAGAAGCAGAAACATTTAGCCCTCAAGAAGCGGTTGCAAGAGCGCAACAGTATGGAGCAACCATCCAATATGATAGAACGGCACAATCCCCTTATTTTCGCTATGTTGACAAGCAAGGAGGAAATCATGAAGTTTGGTTTGAAGATGCAAGAAGCGCACAAGCTAAGTTCGACCTAACAAAGGAATATAATCTCCGTGGTATTAGCTATTGGGCTTTAGGTTTTCCTTTCCCACAAAACTGGGCACTGTTAGATAATAATTTTTCAATAAAAAAATAAATATTGCTCTTATCATTTACCTAAACTCGACCTTTCATAAGCATGCATATACACTAAATTTTTTTGCATTGCTACATGTTATTCTTATGTTTCCCTAGTTTTTCCCTTGATAAAAATATCAATTCGAAGCCATATTAAGAAATATTAAAGCGAAAGGAGCATCCAAACATGGGAAGAGATAATAAGCAAGGGCAAAGCAATAACAAAGGTTCATTACCGCAGACGCCAAAAAACCAAAAAATTGCCCCAAACAAAGTAAAAGAAGAATTTTCTCAAGAATTTACGGAGCTTATTAATTCCGTAACGAAAAACAAGCAAAAAAAATAAGGAGGGTCTTCGATTGGATTATTTACGCGCACAAGAAATTGTTGCCTCTCCAAAGGAATATGAAGTGAGTTATAATGGCGTTTCTGTGTGGATTGATAAGTTACATGATGATGGCAAAACAGCAACCGTTCATTTAAGACGCTCACTAGAAGAACGCTCTGAAGTCACGATTTCCGAGCTAAAAGAAGAATACCTCGTTCATTAAATAACACCCCATCCTAAAAAAATCCGCATTGTACTTTTGTCGGTCAGCATATTACTTCCAAATTTGCTGTCCCAACTTAAGTCAAAGCGGATTTTGCCTTTTATTTCCCTACACTCAGTGCATTAAATGTGATATTCTTCACCGCATTTAAACTGCTCTAAAATCTGATTAGCATGAACATGTAAATCTTTAAACGTCGCAGTCAGCTGCTCGGCAGTAATAGGTTTACTAAATAAATAACCTTGTATATAATCGCAATCGCCCGCAATAAGGAATGCCAGCTGAGCAACTTCTTCTATCCCCTCAGCCACAACCTTTAGACGTAAATGCTTAGCCATAGACAAAATCATCGAAACAAGCGCTTCATCATTAGCGTCATGCTGAATATTATGTACAAAAGCGCGGTCGATTTTTAAACAATCAATTGGAAATTCTTTTAAATATGACAAGGACGAGTAGCCTGTCCCAAAATCATCGACTGCTATTTGAATTCCTAGTGCCTTTAATTCATGTAATAATTGTGTCATTTGATCAATATTCATTGTCATACTTTCGGTTATTTCCAACTGAAGATAGCTTGGTTCCAGCTTACTTCGTTGTAAAATCTCCTTCACCATTTGCACTAAATCTTGCTGAAATAATTGCCCGAGCGATAAATTAACAGCAACCTTCATTTTAGGTAGACCTTGTGCCTCCCACACCTTCGCTTGCAAGCATGCGGTTTCTAATATCCATTTACCAAGAGGAATAATTAGACCAGACTCCTCAGCAATCTCAATAAACTTATCTGGTGGAACAAAGCCACGAACTGGATGTCGCCAACGCACAAGCGCCTCCACCGATTCGATTTTCCCTGTTTTCAAATTAATCTGAGGTTGGTAATCCAAATAAAATTCCTGTTGATCGAGTGCTCTATGTAATTCCTGCTCTAGTAATATGCGATCTGTCACGCCAGTTGACATATGCTCTTTATAAAAAAGGAAACGTTGCGGTATTTGGCTTGCTTCACGCATTGCCAGCTGTGCATGCATCAATAATTCTTCAGCAGAACAATTTTTTTCATTGAAAGCAATGCCAATATTCACATTACCTTTTAATGAGAAAAGCTGTACTTGTAGTGGCCTATCCATTGCACTTTTTAAGTTCAGACAAAACTGTATTAGTTCTTCATGTGTTTGTACATGATTAACATAAATAACAAATTGGCTTTCCCGTAACTTTGTTGCAAAATAATGCGGAGGTAGCATTGCTTGAATTCTTTCCGCTACAAGTTTCATCATTTTATTGGAATTGCTGATACCTAAGGAATCGCTAATGGTTGCAAGACGGTCTATTTCAATAGAAATAACTGCCTTACATTTACCATCCTTATGCAACTCCTCCTTTAATGTTTTCAACAGAAGACGCTCATTTGGAAGTTGTGTAATATCATCATGATAAGCTTGAAAAGTTAGCTCCTGTTGCGATTGTTCCAGGTCTTGCTTAATTTTCAATAGCTGTAGATAAGGTTTTTCCACAGAAGTATAGTAAATCGCCTTTAAGAAAACATAATAAGCTAAAAACTGGTAAAGTAGAGCGCTAAACATCCAAATGGCACTGTAGTCTTTGCTGAAAACAAACAAAAGATCGCTTAAAATTAAGTATACTGACCCACTAATAAGCCATAACACCTGTTTCGGCGCACGTCTATAATGCTTGCTTAAAAAATAGATAGAAACACCTTGTATCATCCCAGTCAATACTTGGACTGTCTGTGGTATTATCGGATGACTATTTTCAAGCAATGGCTGCGCCTGATATAAAATAAAAAGCATAAGCGTAACAGTAAAAAGGGCGATGCCATAAGCAACCCTTCGGTGAGCCAATGTTAACTTTATTCTAGGCTTGACAATAATAAGTAGCATACCTATTACTAAAGCAATTCGCATCAGAATCTGTATCCAGACGCCTATTAATACAGTATCTAAACTTTGCGGGACTGCTATGACAATATTAGTAATCTCTAGCAAAGCGATAAGGAAAAAAATACTGCCTATGTATAATGTATGATTAATTAATAAATGCGAAAATACTAGCCATGAATGAATAGCGATTGTCATAGTGAAAACAACAATTAGTATTTTCATAATCAATCTTAAATAATCGACGACACTTCCTTCTATAAAGATAGTAATAAGTTGATCATTAAAAGCTAATAGAGGTATCAATAGAAGCAGCGGTATCGCACTATACCATAGCTCCCTTTTATCTATAATTAAATGATTACGCGCGTTTTCCAATACTAACCCTCCATATCAATATATACACAATCAAAATAGATAGGTAGCTATACCTATATATTATTTTCGAAGGTCTTAAAATTGTATATTTCTTTGACTTCTTACAAATCATAGCATTTTAACTGGACTTTGTATGCAATTAGTAAAGTATGCTAATATTCAATTTATTTTGATATTAGCATACTTTTACTATCTTTTAGTAGTAATTTAGTTTATTGACAAAGGTGACTACGCAGTTTGTTCATTAGTCTAGTGCGTCTTTTTTTGACTGCGGCGACAGATAGCTGTAGTACTTTAGCTATTTCTTCATACCTATAACCTTCAAGGTAATAAAGTTGCAGTATCTTTCTTTCTTCCTCTTTTAATTGATTCATTATTTTTTCTACTAGTAAGCGCTCTTCTAGTCGATTTATTTGTTCCTCACGACAACTTATAAAGTTCAAAGTGGCATCAGAAATTAATGATACATTGTCCTGAAATCGTCTTTCTTTCGTAAGTTCTTTCAAAATTTCACCTTTCACTGTTGTATAAATATAGGAAGAAAATTTCCCCTTCGAAGGATTAGCATTCTCGTAAGCTTTCCATACAGCAATTGCTGCAATATGGCGATAATACTCAAAGTCTTTGTAAATATGGCACTTTAATAATATGGAGGTAATCATCGGTTGGACCAATTCTAATATTTCCTCAAATGGCTGTTTTGGTGAAAGAATTTGTGTATGTTTATCAAATGACACTGATACTTTCCTAACGACTTGTGCACAGTCCATTATTCCTAGGTGTTATTAGCTTATCTTCCGATAGAAAGCACGTCGAATGACCTTTTTACAATAAATCTTTAAAGATTTGCATAAATTTCTGTCTAAATTTAAAGGAAAAATCGAGAGAATTTAAAAAAATCCTATGTTTTGCATTAATTTTTATACATATTTCTAATTTCAGTGGACAAATTATGACTAAGGAGGCGAAATAGATGAATTTTCAAATAAGAGATGCCATTACTGCAAATGTCCATGGTCAATCAGCAGCAGAATTTAAGGATATAGTCCAAGATGCCATTTCACGTGGTGAAGAGCATTTACTACCTGGGCTAGGTGTATTTTTCGAAAAATGGTGGCAACAATCGTCTACAGAAGAACAAGATGCATTCGTACAAAAGCTAGAAAAAGTATTTGCACACTGATTTTTTATAAACAGTACATTCCATTTCCACTAATCGCATGATAAATTAGATTTATCAGAAAGTTTGGAGGGATTGGAATGACTGTTGCAGTAGAGCTAATAGTAAATCAACTTAGAGAGGTATTATCGGATGAGCAGGTGTCAACAAACGATACGGTACGAGAGCTACATGGCAAAGATGAATCCCATCATGCAATGAACTTGCCAGATATAGTAGTGTTTCCACGTTCTACAGGAGACGTTAGTGCCATAATGAAAATCGCACATGCAAATCTTATACCAGTCGTACCATTTGGCGTTGGCTCAAGTTTAGAGGGAAATGCTATTCCGATTGCCAACGGTATTTCTATCGATTTTTCTGAAATGAATACAATTTTAGATATTCGCCCAGAAGATTTACTAGTTAAAGTGCAACCGGGTGTGACTCGTGCACAATTAAATAAAGAATTAAAAAAACATGGCCTTCAATTTACGGTAGATCCAGGAGCGGATGCGACACTTGGAGGAATGGCAGCAACAAATGCCAGTGGTACCACAGCTGTTCGTTATGGTGTTATGCGCGATCAAGTGCGTGATTTAGAAGTTGTACTTGCAGACGGTACTGTTATTCATACAGGGAGCTTAGCAGCTAAATCATCATCAGGCTATCATTTGAATGGCTTATTTGTTGGCTCTGAAGGTACACTAGGTTGTTTTACAGAGCTAACATTGCAAGTTTATGGTATTCCGGAATTTGTAACTGCGGGTCGTGCTGTATTTGAAACAGTTGACGATGCTGTCAGTGCAGTTGCCGCATTGTTACAGGCTGGTATTTCCATTGGTCGTGTAGAGCTTGTCGATGAAGCTTCTATTACACAAGCTAATATTTATAATGAAACTTCTTATGATGAAAAACCGACACTGTTTTTAGAGTTCCACGGTAATGATGCAGGTATGCAAGCAGATATTGAATTTGCTACAGAAATTTTTGAGGACTTCGGGTGTACGTCTGTCGAGTTTGAGCAAGACAATGCAGCTCGCAATAAGCTATGGGAGGCACGACATTCATTGGCCTATGCATATATTCATGCTTACCCAGGGAAAAAGCTTATGTCAACCGATGTTTGTGTTCCGATTTCGAAATTGGCTGAAACGATATTGTATGCCCGTGAACAGTTAAACAACGTCGGTCTAGCGGGAGGAATTGTCGGACATGTCGGAGATGGAAATTTCCATGCATTGTTAATGTTAGACCCATCTGATGCACACGAACGGGCAAAAGCTGACCGTTTTAATGAGCATATTGTGCAATATGCGCTGCTTCGCGGTGGAACTTGTACAGGTGAACATGGTGTAGGTATTGGCAAAATGAAATATCAATCGATGGAGCATGGTGCCTCGTTACTCGTAATGAAGAGCATTAAGGCAGCACTCGATCCGCATAACATTATGAATCCAGGGAAAATTTTCAACTTATAGTTGCTCGAAATTTTCGCAATTGCAATTCATTCCATCACCAAAGAAAACACGGTCTCCTCCACTATGGTAGGGACCGTGTTTTTACATTAAAGGTGCCAGGCACTCATATTACATTCTGGCCTAGTGCACGAGGAACCATCGTTTCGACAAAATAATCCTCTTCCTCGTAAATTATTTTTTTCAGCTCTATACCGAAAAATTCCTTCATTCGAGACTCAGTCATTACCTCTTGAACATTGCAAAGCTAATTTACCATCCAGATTTTTTAGATACCGATATTGACGACCTTGATGTGCTCATCGTGCCCTCCCAATTAAACTATCAGCTATTGCTAGCAAGCGTTGGAAAAATCCACGCTTTTGCAGAGAATGATGGCATAGTCGTTGCTTTTGGACCACAACCTTGGAATTGGATTCCTGCGCAGCATTGGGAAGAACGCATAACAAACTTCTGGTGGTGGCTTGATAAAGATGCTTCTAGTGGTTTAGTACTGCAAAATCCAGCACATCCTTTATTCAATAGTTATCTCTCATTGGTAGATTGCACTTGGCATCAACATGGCGTTTTTTGGCCACCTGAGCATGCTGATATTTTAATTGCTTCAGAAGATGGTGGTGCTGTGCTCTATATAGATGCACATTCAACTGCTGGAAAATGGATTGTTACAACGCTTGATCCTGATTTCCACTTTGGTTCCTATTTCATGCCCGCAACAGAACGGTTTTTCGAAGGATTTTTCCCTTACCTTGCATATGGAACGATTTAAGAATAGTCTCACTTGAACAAAAAAAAACCGCTGATAGCATGCTTATCAGCGGGTTTTCTTTTACAAATCATAACGAAAGCTTTTCACCAATATATTGCCCTTGTAAAACTCTTTGGACTCATCTCTAACAAATCCGAGTGATAAATACAGATTTATTGCAACTTGCATAATATCACCTGAATGCAAATAAAGAGATTGATCTTGACGCTTGCGAGCAAAGGCAAAGCTTTCTTCTAATAATTTTTTGGCCACGCCCTGCCCTCTCCCTTTAGGATGGACTGCTAATAAACGTACAATCGTTGATTCAATACTAAGTTCAGGAAGACCATATGCTTTTTCAGAGTTTGTAAATAACTGTAATCCGCCTACTATTTCTTGCTCACGCTTTGCGACCAATATCGTCTCCGCATTCGGATTTCCAACTGATGCCCGAATATCTTGTAAATATTGCGCCCAATGTGCTGGATCTTTATAATCCTTCTCATACTGCGCATAACTCTCCACAAGCACTTCTAAATAAGCTGGATAATCTTCTTGTCGTAAATGTTCAATAACAATTTCTGCTACTGCCATAGACAACACTCCTTTCAATTCTTCTTCTTTATTTGTCGGGGTCATTTGAACACAACTACACGCTACCCTTACTATAAGCCGTCACTCTTTTTTCTATTAGATGGGCAATCCATTCAACAACAATCGAAACACTCCAATAAATTAAGCCGACTGCTATAAATGCCTCTAAAAATTTTAAATTAACTGAAGCTACAATATTTGCAGCACCTGTTAACTCCTTTATTGACACAAAAAATGCTAAAGAAGTCGCATGTAAAAAGCCAATAAAGACATTTGTAAAATTAGGTATCGATTTACTAAATGCTTGTGGTAAAATCAAGCGTCGCATTGCCTGTGAAAACGTCATTCCTACAGCATACGCTGCTTCCAATTGTCCTTTGGGAACACTTAAAATACCAGATCGTATAATTTCTGAAGCATAGGCACCCGCGCTTAACGTCAATGCCAATAAGACAAAAAATAATATAGGAATAGTATTTGAATGAAAATTCAGCTTCAACAGTTGTGCGATTGTATCCACAATAATTGGTATTCCAAAGTAAATTAACATAATATGCATAATAATCGGTGTGCCTCTGAAAAAGGATACATAAAAATTTAATAATGGTGCTATACCTTTTATTTGTTGTATCCGCACAAAGGCTACGGCTATACCGATTACTATACCTATACATACAGGTGTAAAGGTCATAAACAAGGTTAATGGCAACACCTTAATAATTTCCTGCAAAGCATCTATTATAAATGCAACATCTATCGTCATCACCAAATCCCCCTAGCTCGTCGCTATTTCTTTCATATAACGATTGAGATAGCGTTCATTGCGTTTTAATACCTTTTCTAATAGCATCACAATAAAATAGTAAACAACTGAAAGTGCCAAATAAATTTCTAGTGCCCGTGTCGTCGAAGCAATAAGGGTTTCTCCCCGACCGACCATATCCATTACACCAATTGAAAATGCCAAGGAAGTATCCTTTAACGAACTAATCATAGTATTCGACATATTCGGAAAAGCAACACGTAGCGCCTGTGGTAATATAATACGGAAAAATGCTTGCGCTCGATTTAGGCCAACTGACAACGCCCCTTCCATTTGTCCTTTATCAATCGTTAATATAGCCGCTCTGAAAATTTCAGCAAACGCTGCAGCATTACTGAAAGTATAGGTTATCATGACAAAATAAATAGCATCCATTCTTGTAACATCAATATGAACTAGCTTTAATATTGCTGGAATGCCATAAAACACTAAAAACAACTGTATTAAAATAGGCGTTCCACGAATAAATGAAATATACACCGTGACGATTTGCTTCAATATAGGTATTTGCAGTAGCTTTGGTATAGCCACTACAATTCCAAATAACATCCCAAAAAGGGTGGAGCATACTAAAATTTCAAGTGTTACAGGTAAATATTGAAGCAATATCGGAAGTACATTCGCTATTAGCATCAAGTCAAAATCATTGGCCATACTTCCTTCTTCCTCTCTTATGTCGTTTAGAAATCTACAGTATAATCATCACCTAGCCATTTTTTACTAAGCTCGCTAATGACTCCCTCCGTCTTTAACTCTCTAATTGCCTCATCGATACGTTCCTGCAATGTCACTTCATCCTTGTTCAGTAGGAAGTAAACTTTCGAGTTTAATAGTGCTTCACCTACTACTTTTTGCTGGGCTTCATTGCTTTCGTTATAGTATCTCACCGCAAATGGTGTCGTAATAATTGCATCAATACGACCAGTTGCAAGTTGATTATTAACATCCACTGAACCAGAGGAATACACAATGTTGATCCCTAGATTATGTTCTTTATTGTATTGCTCAATAAAGACTGCAGAGTTACTCGTTGGTGAGACACTAACATTTTTGTCTTTTAAATCAGCGATTGATTGTACATCTTTATTTTTCGCATTCACTGTTACTTGTAATGGGAATACATTATAAGGCTCCTTGTTAAATAGAAACTTTTCCTCACGCTCACGATTAACTTCCATCTGATGTGCGATTAAATCTATTTTTCTCGTTTCTAAACTTAGTAATAGATTCGAGAACTCCATCGTTTTAAATTCGAAATTATACTCAGGTAGCTTTTCATCAATCGCTCGAACAAGTTCTACATCATAGCCTGTTAAATTCCCCTTTTCATCGAGGAAGCAAATATTCGGAAATTGTGTTCCCGTACCAACTAGTATTGTTTGAACGTCACCTTTACTTTGAGCTTTAACGTTGTCACTAATACCCACCTGAGATTTTTCAGTACTTGAGCAAGCCGTTAAAAATAACGTAAGCACGAAAGTTATATAGACCGCTAGTTTCCTCATAATATCTCCCTCTTTTCTATACTTTTGATGGTAGATCAATAGCAAGTGCTGTCTTGACATGCTCTAGCCCTATTTCTGTCACAGCTTTGTACACACCATCTTCACTTGACCCAATTTCTACTATAGGTACATAACGTACACCATACTTTGCTTGTAAAATGTCCCGAAAAGTATCGTGATGTGTGACATCAACTGTTTTATACGAAATTTCCAACTCTTGTAAATATGCTTTTACTTCATCACAATAGCTACAGCCTTGCTTTGACCAAACGACTACATCTATCTTTTTTGCCATATTTCTTCCTCCTTAGCTCACTGCTTCTTTTTGTTGTAAGTGTAAATTCACAGGACTTAAAAGTTCAAATGAGCGTTGCCGTTCAAATGCTTTTAAAACAGGCGTATGCAAAATGAATTCATCAATTTGATATTGCTTGTGAAAGGCATCTAATGTAGCTTTGATATCTTCAGGGGTGCCAAATAAAATATCAGCATCATACTGCTGTACAGTGAAAGCCTCCCCTGATTCTTGCCCATATTTTTCGGCTAATTCAACCGATTGTAGGGTCAAACTACGCCCACTTGCTAAATGCACCTTTGTAATTTTTTGTTCCCCTACTAATGCCTGCGCTTCTTCCGTTGTTGGTGCAGCAAGTGCTGCAATCGAAACAGCAAAATGACCATTCGGCAGATGCGTACGATAGGTCTTAGCCGCTTCAGTCAAAACATCGATATCACTATTGATAAAACGCGCAAAGACAAAGGCAATACCAAGTTTCCCTGCAAGTTCTGCACTTTTCGGACTTGCACCAAGTAAAAATAACGATGGCTTTATTTTTGGAATAGGTGTTGCCTGCACACCATTTAGCTCATGTTCTACTGGCAGCGTGTTCGCAATTAATTGTTGTAAAAACGTTAGCCGTTCCTCAAAGTCTTCACTATCGTTTAGCGTGCCATATTGCAATGCCTTTGTGGACAGCGGTAGACCCCCTGGTGCTTTTCCAATGCCCAAGTCCACTCTTCCTGGTTCCAACGATGCTAACACATGAAAATTTTCTGCCACTTTATAGGGGCTATAATGTTGTAACATAACACCACCGGAGCCAATACGAATCGATGTCGTTTTTGCAAGTAAATACGATACTAAAACCTCTGGTGATGTCCCCGCTAATGTCTCGCTATTATGGTGTTCCGACACCCAAAAACGTGTATATCCTAGCTGCTCAGCCTTTTGCGCCAAAGCGACTGTTTGTTGTAATGCTTGCTCGTTTGTTGCATCCTCGATAAGAGGACTTTGGTCTAATATGCCTAAAGAATAACTCATACAATACCTCCTCTAAATATATTTATTCAAATAAGTTTACTTGGTTTTCAAACAGACTGTGTGACATATCGACTTTCTTTAAACGGCAAGCCTAAATTACCACGCAATGTATCTGCTTCATATTCCTCTTTGTAAATACCACGTGATTGCAAAATCGGGACAACCTTATCGACAAAGTCATCAAGTGCACCTGGCACTGTTACAGCAACAATAAAGCCATCAGCCGCTTCTTTTTCAAACCATTCTTGCACCAAATCGGCAATCTGTTCAGCAGTGCCAAAGAATGCTGTTTTTGGCGTCGCTTCACGTAATGCTACTTGACGAAGCGTAAGCCCCTCTTGCTTGGCATATTTTTTTATATACTCTGTCGTACTACGGAAGCTGTTTGCTCCAATTTCACCTAGCTCTGGGAACAATGCATCCACATCATACTGAGTAAAATCATGATGATCGAAATAGCGACCAAGATAAGCAAGTGCACGTTCAATCGAAACGAGTTCTACGATTTCCTGATACTTTGCCTCCGCTTCTTCGATCGTGTCACCAATAATTGGCGATATCCCTGGAAAAATCTTTACTTCATCAGGATTTCGTCCAAAAGCAGCGACCTCCGTTTTCACCTTTTTATAAAATTTCTGCGCTTCTTCTAACGATGCCCCATGCGTGAATATTGCATCAGCATCTTTTGCAGCTAGACGAATACCCGCATCAGATGATCCCGCTTGGAAAATTACAGGCTGACCTTGTTTTGAGCGTGCAATATTAAGTGGTCCTTGCACAGAAAAGTATTTGCCCTTATGCTGCAATGTGTGTAATTTTTTTGGATCGAAGAACACGTCATGTTCCACATCGGCTATAAAGGCATCATCATCCCATGAATCCCAAAGTCCTTTTGTCACCTCTAAGTATTCCTCTGCAATTTGATAACGTTCTGCATGACTTGGGTGCTGTTCTATCGTTTTGTTGTAGTTTAACGCCGAGCTTTCTAATGGCGTCGTTACAACATTCCAGCCTGCCCGACCGTTGCTAATATGATCGAGTGATGCAAACTGTCGTGCCACCGTAAATGGTTCACTATAGGATGTCGATACTGTTCCAACGAGCCCTATATTTTTTGTTGAAACTGCTAGTGCAGATAATATCGTTAGTGGCTCAAAGCGATTTAAAAAATGAGGAATCGATTTTTCATTGATAAATAAACCATCTGCGATAAAAGCAACATCAAACTTCCCTTGCTCCGCCTTCTGCGCCTGTTGTATATAAAACGGTAAACTCACACTTTGATTGCTAGCTACTTTTGGATGGCGCCAGCTAGAAATATTCCCACCTACACCGTGTATAATCGCCCCAAACCGAATTTTATCCTGTCTCACCATAATGTTAATCCTCCTCGAAATCATTATTTTTACTAAACTTAGTGGTTAAGTATGTTTTAAGCTAAAAAATAATATTTCACTTATGCTGTCAGATGGACATTCATAAATAAAATAGGGTTGAGGAAGATATTACCGTTCAATGAACGTGAATGCAATAGTTCTCGTAATAGAAAAAAATTTTATGTTCTATAAAATTTTTTATCAATGCAGCTTTTGGATGCTTTCAAATTGATTGGCTGTACTTAAAATGTTGTCCCAAAAAGCTGATTCTAGCGTGTCCTTCTTTAAATACGTTAAGAAAATATGCTGATTAATATCGAGTAAATGCTTCACATCAATTTCAACAAACTCGCCACTTTCAAGCTCCGTTTTCACACATAGATGTGGTAAAAAGCTCACATATTCTTTCGTTCGAATAAATGCCTTTGCTACTTCTAAATGGTCTGTACGAACTTCAATATTTGCTGACACGCCTTCTACCTCAAACATTTTATGCACATAATTCCAATCAAACGCGCCGCATTCAAAAAACACCATTTTTTGCTTTGCTAATTGTTTTGCTTTTATATTGGTCTCTAGTGTAAATGGATGATCGCGATGCATAACGAGCTTCACAGCATTATTTAATAACAGCTCATTGCATACCCCTTCTTTATGCACATATTGAATAAAAGCAAAATCAATTTGGTGACTTTGTAATTTTTCTAAAATGATAGCAGTAGAACCTGTAATGATTTGAAAACGCATATTCGGAAAACGTTCTTTCCATTTAGGTAGTGCATAGGCTAAAAAATATTGAGCCGTCACACCGTTTGTTCCTATGCAGACTTCATTTGAAGCATGTGTTTCCTGCAATTGTTTTTTGCCATGCTGGAACGTTTGCACAATCTGTGTCGCAAATGGTAAAAAGTCCTTTCCTTTTTCCGATAATATAACACTTCGTGCATCACGATAAAATAATTCTACATTTAACTCACGCTCCAATGATTTGATGCGAGCTGTTACAGTTGGTTGTGATAAAAACAAAGCATTAGCAGCCTTATGAATACTTTTATAATGAACTACATATAAAAAAGCCTCGATATGATCAATATTCAATTAAAGCCCTCCTAAAATTTCGTATTGTCCCTATTATATAGATTTATTTTTCATTTCTCTATAACATATAGGAAAACTACGTATATGTGCTATTAAAATAAAAAAAGTAACCCAGCGTCTCCCAGGTTACTTTCACTATGTAGCGATGAAGTCATCCATCTTGACAACGTACATCGCGCGCAGCTTACATCCCTCTGTCTGTATGCCACTGGTATCTTGCTCACATTGACACCCTCTGTTGCGAATGTGAACTTTGTATATAGGAACTCTCCATTAGAGAGTCAACTATCATCTCTTTTTTCTTAAGCCATAATTGAAGCTAAAACAGCTTTTTGAGCATGGAGTCTATTTTCTGCTTGCTCAAAAATATAAGAATTTGGGCCATCTATAACAGAGGTTGCCACTTCCTCTTCACGATGTGCTGGTAAGCAATGTAGGAACATATAATTTGGCTTTGCATGTGCCACTAGCTCATCATTGATTTGATAACCAGCAAAATCAAGTAAACGTTTCGCCGCTTCCTCTTCTTGGCCCATTGATGTCCAAACATCTGCGTACACTACATCTGCATTTTGAACTGCTGCCACAGGATTATTCGTAATTGTGATTGTACTGCCATTTGCCATTGCGATAGCTTGTGCTTTTGCGATAACCTCTGCATCACATTCATAGCCAACTGGCGTTGCTACTGCGACGTTCATCCCGACGTGTGCAGAAGCGACTACTAAAGAGTGCGCCACGTTATTGCCATCACCAACATAGGCAATTTTAAGACCTTGTAATTCACCTTTAATTTCAGCGATTGTTTCTAAATCGGCTAATGCCTGGCAAGGATGATATATATCCGTTAAGCCATTAATTACAGGAATCGTTGCATGCTCTGCAAGCTCTTTAACCATCGCATGAGAGTTTGCACGAATCATAATGCCATCTAAATAACCTGATAACACATGTGCAGTATCATATATTGATTCACCGCGACCAATTTGTAAATCACGCGCATGCATAAACATACCTTTACCGCCCAATTGTTCCATTCCCACTTCAAATGAAATACGAGTACGAGTTGAATGTTTTTCAAAAATCATGCCGAGTGTTTTCCCTTCAAGCAGCTTCGGACATTTACCTTCTTTTGTAATAATTTTAAGTTGCGTCGAAAGTGCAACTAACTGCTGAACCTCTTCACTTGTATAGTCTAGCAAAGTTAGTAAGTCTTTTCCTTTTAAGCTTGACACTAACTTTAACTGTACTTCTTCTAGTAATTTCATAGCCTTCTCTCCTTGCTTTTGTAACTGTTGAGTTTAGTATACACATGCATAAATATAAAATCAACTGAATTTTTATGTTTATTTTCAAAAGTTAGAATTCATATGTGGTTTGTGACAAAAATGCGTCCTTTTGAATATTTATGCATTTTCTACAATTGTAGAGCATAACGGCTAAAAAATAATGAAGCCCCCAATCGTTTCATCGAAAAAATTTAGGATCAGTTCATCCTGCCTACTTATGTAAAGCACTATAAAAAAGAGCTTACCCGTAGGCAAGCTCCATTAGCAAATTGAATGTTTCTTTTATTAATCTAGCGTAGTTTCATCACTTCGGTATTCTAAAATATCTCCTGGCTGACATTCTAATGCCTTACAAATCGACTCTAAAGTAGATAAGCGAATCGCTTTTGCTTTTCCATTTTTTAAGATAGAAAGATTAGCCATCGTTATGCCAACCCTATCCGAAAGTTCCGTTACACTCATTTTTCGTTTTGCTAACATCACATCGATGTTAATTATAATTGCCATATCCTCAACCTCACACTATTAACTCATTTTCAGATATTATATCTACGACTTCTTTAACAAGATGTTGGAGAACACCAGCAAAGGTTGCAATGACACTTGAAGCAAAAGTAAAATATAACCCTAATGCCATAATACCAGCTCTGTCCCCATCAAGAAATACCGCTACAAAAAGGGTTCCACCTACAATAAATGCAATGATGATGATTGCATAGAACTTAATAACCTTTAATACCCCACTGATAATTGCGAAAAAATATTATTTTATCAATGTAAATTAAAAGCTTCAATGCTTGATATAACGCAATAAAAAATGGGAGAGCCACTGCATAGGCAGCTAGTAAAAAAGGTTATTGTAAATAAGCAGACTCTGGATTCATTTTTACTTCACTATTAGCTATATCAGGCACACAAAATAAATAAAAAGTTAATGTCACGATTTCTATAAGGAGAATAACTCCTTTTAAAAATATCGTTGCACCTCGTTTCATCAAACACCCCCTAATATCAATCTTCTCAAACTACTAGGTCGTTTTCTGATTTAATATCGATCGCTTCTTGTAATAGTCTTTGAAGTACCGCCGCAAATACGGCAATGACCATAGATGCAAAAGGTACAAGCAATCCAACAAATATTACACCCGGTGCGTCGTCCATCTCTGCAAAAAGGTAAAACAGTGGCAAAGCTAGCACATGTAGACTGCTAATTGTAATGGCACAGTATTTGATTTTCTTTAATGATTTAACGGATAATTCCGAAAATGCTTTGTTTTGATCGATATTGCGTAAAAGTTGAAAAGCCTGATACAAAGCAAAATAAAATGGAATCGAAGAAACATAAAAAATAATCGAAACGATATATTTTATTGATGAAAACGATGGTAGCAGTTCTGCTGAAAGCTTTCCTAATTCAGGGACAAGAAAAATACACAATGCTAGAACTGGAATGGCCATTAGCATCACTGCTATTTTTAAAAACAAAGTTGTTGCTATTTTCATAAAAACACCTCATTGGTTTATTTTCAATTTGATTTTATACTAAATTTTATCGTTTTACAATAAAAAAACATTGAATTTCACCAAAATATTATTGTTAACTTAGTTAACCTTTAATGTTTTCACCAATTCCATCGCTAGAGTACAATGCCAACTTACTCAGACATAAGCATAAAAAAGCCTTCTAACATTTTAGTTAGAAGGCTTTTTTTATTGTAACAATTAATCAAATGTAATTTTGTTTACTGCATCGCGGTCTAATTTTTTAATAACTTCAACCATTAGCTTAACAGCGTTATCGTAGTCATCACGGTGTAAAATACCTGCGTGTGAGTGGATATAGCGTGTTGCAATACCGATTGATAAAGCAGGCACACCATTTGCCGTTACATGGATTGAACCAGCGTCTGTACCGCCACCAGCCATTGCTTCAAATTGATATGGGATATTGTTTTCATCAGCCACATCTAAAACAAATTCACGTAAACCACGGTGTGATACCATTGAAGCATCATAAACAACGATTTGTGGACCAGCACCCATTTTGCTGTTTGACTCTTTCGGTGTTACGCCTGGAGTATCTCCTGCCACACCTACATCAACTGCAAAACCGATATCTGGTTGAATTTTATGTGTTGCTGTTTTCGCACCACGAAGACCTACTTCTTCTTGTACGTTCCCTACAGAATATAGGATATTTGGATGTTTTTCATCTTTCAATGCCTTCATGACATCAATTGCAATCGCACAGCCAATACGGTTATCCCATGCTTTAGCTAATAAGTATTTGTCATTTTTCATTACATTGAATTCGAAATAAGGTGTTACCATGTCACCAGGGCATACTCCCCACTCAAGTACTTCTTCTTTTGATGCAGCACCAACATCAATAAACATGTCTTTAATGTCTACCACTTTATTACGCACATCAGCTGGTAAAATATGAGGTGGTTTAGAACCGATTACCCCAATAATTTCTTCACCTTTACGTGTTGTAATTGTTACGCGTTGTGCAAGCATTACTTGGCTCCACCAGCCACCAACTGTTTGGAATTTGATGAATCCTTTTTCATCAATTTGAGTCACCATAAAGCCTACTTCGTCTAAATGGCCAGCTACCATAATTTTTGGACCGTTTTCATCGCCCACTTTTTTAGCAATTACACTACCTAAATGATCTGTTTCTACAGTATCTGCGTATGGTGCGATGTATTTTTTCATGACCTCGCGTGGTGCACGCTCGTTACCTGCAATCCCATTCGCGTCTGTTAAATCTTTAAACATTTGCAAAGTTGAATCTAGTTGTGTCATCCTTTTGCCTCCTACATTTTGTATCTCATCTATTATACTTCGTTTACCGAAATATTCCTAGTGAATTTGTCTGAAAATTGGTGTTTTTTTTACTCTTTAGTCTAGTAAATTAATAGCCACTACGTTGGCGATTATAATTTTCTTCATTTTTTTCAATGTATGCTGACACGACATCCTCAAATGTGAAACCGAGGTTAAACGCAAGTAAACCGTAGCATTGCCAAATCGCTAAATATCTATCCTCTGTTGGATGGTTAACAAACGTTAATATATAGTCCTGTGTCATTAAAAATGTTTCTGTTAAATCTCGTTTCTCCTCAACAACAGGCCATTTTTCAATAGACGTATACCCTTTTAATAGTCCTAGCGATAAAATAAAATGAATAGAATCCACATACTCCTCTAAAATTACATCACGCTCGGACGGCCCTTTCGTACTCCAAAACTTAAAGCAACGTGTTTCATTAGCAAGTTCCGCTAGTTCTACCATTAATGCGAGGCCTTTTTCTTTAAAAACATCACGTTCAATTTTTTGTGTAGTTTCAATAAAATGATCTAGTTCTTTTTGCATCGTAAATAATTGTTGTAAATTCATTTTTTTCTCCTAAATTTCTAAAAAAATATTTTTAAAAAGTGAAACTAAATGTCTTCCCTAATCGTATAGGTAGGAATAACCTTTCTTCAAGGGGGAATTTTAAAATGTTACCGTTACTTATTCGACTTGCTGTGATAGCGCTTATTATCTATGTATTCTATAAAGCGATTCGATATATAACCGATCCTAAACGTAAACTCGATGAAGCCTATGAAAAAGGCCAATATTACTTTTATGATGACGTAAAAAATGTTCGAAAGAATTTCTTTATTTCTTTTAAGGGTGCGCTTTTTGAAGGTGAAAAATACTTAGGCACAACAGAAGATGCATTTGAGGTCGTTACCATATTTGTAGGTGCTCGTGATGCTGCAACTTTACAAGGGTTTACTAGGAGTGATTTCGAATATCTCCAGCAAGAAATCCTATTTAACTACCCTAACGCTAAAATTAACTGGAAGCAACCCATTGAACAGCTTATGCGTAACACATCCTCCACATGAGGATGTGTTTTTTTACGCAAAAAGTGCCCGCGGGAAGTGCCAGTCACTCACACAATTTCTAGAAAGAGCTGCCCCATAATTGCACAATAATAAAAATTTGAATTGCCGCAATCAATGGGAAGCCAAACGCAAAGCTGTTATGGCGTGTTTTATGACGAAATAAATACATGCCTAACACGCCACCAACTGCCCCACCTGCAATCGCTAGTGTAAATAACGTACGCTCGGCAATGCGCCATTCATGCTTTTTTGCGCGTGATTTATCCATGCCCATCATAACGAGCAATACGACTGAAACAATTGCCATATAGGCAAGTAATGCTTGAGCCATTAAAACAACCTCCTATGTAAAAAGACTGATGAAATAACCCCCATCAGTCTTAACTATACACTAATTTATTTACCCCTGTCGCTCTAGCTTACGAGGCAGAAATTTATACATCTATTTTGCCCCTGTTACTTCACTTCAGGGCTGAACTATACCTGTTTTGCCCCTGTTACTTCACTTCGGGACAGAAATATCTTCTGCCCCTGTCGCTTCGCTTTCCGGGCTGAAACCTTATTTTGCCCCTGTCGCTTCGCTTTCGGGGCAGAAACCTTATTTTGCCCCTGCCGCTTCGCTTTCGGGGCAGAAACCTTATTTTGCCCCTGCCGCTTCGCTTTCGGGGCAGAAATAAAAAAGAGCGACATAGTCGCTCTTTTTTATTTAGCTACTGCTTTTTTAGCAGCTTCTGCTAATTGTGTGAATGCTGCAGCATCTGTTACAGCTAAGTCAGCTAACATTTTACGGTTAACTTCGATACCAGCAACTTTTAAACCGTGCATTAAACGGCTGTATGAAAGACCGTTCATACGAGCAGCTGCGTTGATACGAGTGATCCATAATTTACGGAAATCACGTTTTTTCTGACGACGGTCACGGTATGCATATTGACCTGATTTCATTACTGCTTGGTTAGCAACTTTATATAATGTATGTTTAGAACCATAGTAACCTTTAGCTAATTTCAATACTTTTTTACGACGTTTGCGCGTCACTGTTCCGCCTTTTACGCGTGGCATATGAATTACCTCCTGCTTTTCATTAAAAAATGAATATTAGTTTATTTTGTGTAGTCAATCATTTCATGTAAACAAGTAATGATTTGATGCGTTTGAAGTCACCTGATGATACAACTTTACCTTTACGTAGGTGACGTTTTTGTTTTGTAGATTTGTTTGCGAATAAGTGGCTTCCGTAAGCACGGTCATATTTTAATTTACCTGAACCCGTTTTTTTGAAACGTTTCGCAGCTCCACGGTGAGTTTTCATTTTTGGCATGTCGAATTCCTCCTAAACTGTTTCGTCTAATACTATTTCTCGTTCTTTGGTTGAAGAACTAAGAACATGCTTCGGCCTTCCATCTTCGGTTTTTGTTCAACCGTAGATACTTCAGCACAAGCTTCAGCAAATCGATCTAATACACGTTGACCAATATCTTTGTGTGTAATCGCACGACCTTTGAAACGTAGGCTACATTTAACTTTATCACCTTTTTCAAGGAATTTAATCGCATTACGTAGCTTTGTTTGGAAATCATGTTCATCGATTGTTGGGCTCAAACGAACCTCTTTCATCACGATGACTTTTTGATTTTTACGAATTTCGCGGTCTTTCTTTTGCTGTTCAAACTTAAATTTACCATAGTCCATGATACGAGCGACTGGCGGCTTGGCTTGAGGGGCCACAAGGACAAGATCCAAGTTTACACGAGTGGCGATTTCTAGCGCTTCGTTACGTGTCTTTACACCAAGCTGGTCACCATTGTGATCGATTAATCGAAGTTCACGTGCGCGAATGCCTTCGTTTACATACATGTCTTTGCTAATAGTAATCCACCTCCAAGTAGTTGTCGCGAATACATGGTTTGGGCAAAGCCTTGCCCGGTTGAACGGTACATCCTCTTGTCATGTCCATAAAAAAAGGACGGACATTTTGAAGATGTCCGCCCGCTATATGTGCATGCGTAAGTGTACGCAAAACAATTCAACGTGTCATACCTGTTCACAGCCTAAGCGTTGTATCAGGTGAGAAGCGGGCAGCCTCTACTTCAACCACAAACTTTGTATTCATTAACCTTAATTATATTAGCATGTACAATTTAGATTGTCAAATATGTTTTTTACAATCTTATAATTATTATGTGCAATACATTGCAACTTTATACGTAATATAACACAACGAAAGAACATTATCTACTCATTTGTTCTATTAAAAACGTGTAACCTCAGCTTTAATATTCGCTAGGAAGTCCTCAAATGAAATTGTTTCTGAGTCTTTTGAGCCGTAGCGACGCACGTTAACACCGTTTGCCTCAACTTCTTTATCCCCAATAACAAGCATGTATGGGATCTTTTTCATTTGTGCTTCACGAATTTTGTAACCAAGTTTTTCTTCACGGTCATCCATTTCAACACGTAAACCTGCTGCTGTCAACTGTTCTTCGATTTGTTTTGCATAATCAAAGTGTGCTTCGTTCGATACAGGAATTACCTCTACTTGAACTGGCGCTAACCAAGTTGGGAATGCACCTTTGTATTCTTCAATTAAGAATGCTACGAAACGCTCCATTGTTGACACAACACCACGGTGAATTACAACTGGACGGTGTGGTTTGCCGTCTTCACCTACGTATGTTAAGTCAAAGCGTTCTGGTAATAAGAAGTCTAATTGTACAGTTGATAATGTCTCTTCTTTACCAATCGCTGTTTTTACTTGGACGTCAAGTTTAGGACCGTAGAATGCAGCCTCACCTTCAGCTTCGAAGTAGTCTAGGCCAAGTTCATCCATTGCTTCTTTTAACATGCTTTGTGCTTTTTCCCACATTTCATCGTCATCAAAGTATTTCTCTGTATCCGCAGGGTCACGGTAAGAAAGACGGAATGAGTAATCTTTTAAATCAAAGTCTTTGTATACTTCTAAAATTAATTGCACCACTTTTTGGAACTCTGCTTTAATTTGATCTGGACGAACAAAAATATGTGCATCGTTTAAAGTCATCCCACGTACACGTTGTAATCCTGAAACAGCACCTGACATTTCATAACGGTGCATTGTACCAAGCTCAGCAATACGTAATGGTAAGTTACGATATGAGTGCATGCTGTTTTTGTAAACCATCATATGGTGTGGACAGTTCATCGGACGCATAATTAATGTTTCATTGTCCATTTCCATTGGTGGGAAAATTGAATCTTGGTAATGGTCCCAGTGACCAGAAGTTTGGTAAAGCTCTTTTGAACCAAGTACTGGTGTGTATACATGTTTATAACCAAGAGATAATTCTTTATCTACAATATAGCGTTCAATAACACGACGGATTGTTGCACCATTTGGTAACCAAAGTGGTAAACCTTGACCAACTTTTTGAGAAGTTGTAAATAACTCCAATTCTTTACCGATTTTACGGTGGTCACGTTCTTTTGCTTCTTCTAACATTTGTAGGTGATGCTTTAATTCTTCTTTTTTGAAGAAAGCAGTACCGTAAATACGTTGAAGCATTTTGTTATCAGAGTTTCCTCTCCAATAAGCACCTGCTAATGATAGTAATTTAAACTCACGTAGTTTACCTGTTGATGGTACATGAATACCACGACAAAGGTCGAAAAACTCACCTTGATAGTAAATAGACACTTGCTCATCAGCTGGAATCGCTTCAAGTAATTCTAATTTGTATTCATCGCCAATTTCTTCAAAGATTGCTTGTGCTTCTGCACGGCTTACATTTTTACGCTCTACCTCTAGATTTTCAGCGATAATTTTTTTCATTTCTTTTTCGATTGCTGGAAGGTCTTCAGCAGTGATTGGTGTTGGTGCATCAATATCATAGTAGAAGCCACCTTCAATAACTGGACCAATACCAAGCTTCACTTCTGGGAATAAACGTTTAATCGCTTGTGCTGTAAGATGGGCAGTTGAGTGACGAAGGATTTCTAATGCTTCCTCATCATCTTGCGTAATAATTGCAATTGTTGCATCTTCTTCAATTGGTGTTTTTAAATCTACTAATTCCCCATTTACTTTACCTGCGTATGCTTTTTTACGAAGCCCTGGGCTAATAGATAATGCTACATCATCAGTAGATGTACCTTTTGCAAATTCCTTTACTGCGCCATCAGGGAACGTTAATTTAATCATATCTGACATTTTTCTGCACTCCTTATATGGTTGTTTTTGTGATGCATGATGAAATAGTGGACTTTATGTTGTGTAAGTTTAAGCACTAAAAAATCCCCAAAAACAAAAAAGCCCCGTCCCTCACAAAAGGGACGAAGCGTATGCTCGTGGTTCCACCCTTCTTCCTTCCGACAAAATAGTCAGACGAAGCTCAAGGCTAGCTAACGGGCTAGGGACCGGCGAAAGATATTCCCTTTCGCTGCTCAGCAGGTAGTAAAAAATGTGCCCAAACTAGGAAGCTTACAGCCGATGACTTCCCTCTCTTAAAGCTGTTACACAAAATTCATGTCCTCATCATTGCATTGTTATATATAGTATATGTGACAGTATACGCTCGATTGTCGTAAAATGCAACTGCCAATATTATAAACGTCGATTTTTGCCACGCATTTCAATTGGCTCTGTTAAAGCTTTAATACGTTCCATAATACGTCCAGCTTTCACAACCTCAATATCCCCTTTTTGGGACTGAGCTAAATGATGTTCTAATTCATCATAATTAAAATTCGATGTAATGAATGTTGGCAATTGCTCTGCCATTCGATAATGGAAAATAGTTCCCAAGATTTCATCGCGCGTCCAAGCTGACATCGTTTCCGCTCCTAAATCATCGAGCATCAACACTGGCGCCTTTTTCACATAATCTATTTTGTCATTTAAAGTATTGTCACCAATAGCATTCTTCATTTCACGTAAAAATTCAGGTACGAAAACAACTACTGAACGAATCTTCTTTGAAGCTAATTCGTTAGCAAGTGCACCCAGCACAAAGGATTTTCCTACACCAAACTTTCCATATAAATAAAAACCTTTCGTTGGAAGCTTCCCTGTTTCCTCAGTTTTCTTAACAAACTGTGCCGCTCTTTGCGCAATAAGGACACGAGATTCATCATCAATCATTAAATCTTGGATTGTCGCCAGAAGCACATCTTTCGGCATATGCATGCTAGCAATCATATTAGCAACATCACGACGTTCATCCTCACGTACCTTTTGTTCACAGCGTACGTAATCAATTTCTACCGTATTGCGTACTACACGTAATGTTGGAATAAAACCTTTTAAATAGTTTGTACAATGTGCTGTATTATCGCAGCCACAGCAAACAGTAGACTGACTAATAAATTCATGAAGCTTTGGTAAATTGCGTTCGACTGCATCATAGCTAAGCTCTTCTGCATGCTCTGCTAAAAAAGCTTGCACTCTAGGGTGTTCTAAAATTTCTCTACGCATCGCTTCATATCGCTCTTGAAATGATGGTACATTAATTGCTCTTTTTAATGGCTTGTTAATTGGTTCGATTGCCATTCACCTACCTTACTTATCGCTTTTCCCTAGCATTGCTAATATTTTTTGACGCTCTTTTTCAAAATCCATTGCGCTTGAAGAAGATGCGCCTTCTTCGGGTTGCTCATTGCGTTTATAAAACCACTCAGGCACCTTTTCCTTACGCTGATTGTCTACTCGACCTTTAGCATATTGATTATTTTTAGTCTGTGTCTGTGGTTTATTTTTCCACGTTGTGTATTTATCATGTTCTTGGCGTGCAAGTTCCATTGCTTCCTTCGCCGTCTTAATATTTTTTCGTACCCAATGGTCGGCAATCGTTTCTACATACTTCTTTGGTAGCTTCATATCCGTTGAGAGCATGACATACTCAAGGAGTGCATTGACTACGCCTACTGGCATCCCATGCTGGACAATTAAATTCTCGGCTAGCTGGACAGATGTTTGCAATGGCTCTTTCCCATTATTAATATCTCGTAACACTTGGACAGGAGGCGTTGATTCTAAATAATGTTGCAGCTCCTCATCCTTCGTTTTTTGAACAGCATCTTCCACTACCGGGGAAGCAAATACTTTTGCAAGCTTCGGCGGCTCTTTTGAAACTGTAAGTTTATAAAAATCAGCTGCTGCTTTTCGCAAACGTTCTAATGAAATACCTAAATCATCATCAAGGGCTAAAATAACAACTTTTTGCATATCTAACGCAGTTAAATGATATAAGAATGCTAGTTTCGCAATTGTTTCACGCACTTCAAGCGTCAGTAAATTTGCTGGTACTAACTGGTCAGATAAACCTGCCTGTAACAACTCAAAATCAAATTGCTCAAAATAAAACGGATAAACCTTTTGCGAATTTTCTTTGCTTTCAATCCCACCTTGCAGGTCTGTAGGTATATTGGTGTTTACTGGTTTAAAGACATCCATAAAGGCACGTGATACATCTTTAAATTCTGCACCTCTTACAGGTTGAATAAAACGTTGGCGCAACTTTCGATACGCCTGTTCTCCAATTTTACTAAACAAAAACATAGACAATAGCGGATCTTTCATAAAGCTATCTGCATCAAGAGGGCGCATTAGCTCATATACAAAGCATCGCTGTTCTAGCTCTTCTTTTTTCCATGTTCGCAATAAACCGATTGCTTCAAGGGCAATACGCGCTTCGAACACTTTGCCTATTGGCAGCCCGAGCACATTCATTAAATAATAATGATTCATTTGCTGTCTTGGCATTTGCTCTGCTTCAGCCCATAACGTTAAATAGAGACTAATTGGTTCAGCACCAGTTAGTGGTTGATAAAATAACGTTACTAATTGACGTTCCATCGTGGAAAGTGCATGAGGTAGACGAATGTCAAAAGTATCTGCTGGTTGCAATTCTTTATACAAATGAATCAACGTCATTCACCCTCTCTGTTTTCCCTATGATTTTTGCTCTGTTTGACGTTGAATAATTTCTTTTATTTCCTCGATAAATACATTGATATCCTTAAACTGACGATAAACCGAAGCAAAACGAACATAGGCAACTTCATCGATTTTTGCTAAGCGGTCCATTACCATTTCTCCAACATCCTCTGATCGTACTTCAGCATTTCCAATACGTCGAAGGTCTTTTTCAATAGACATTACAAGTGCCTCTAATACATCTAAAGCGACAGGACGTTTCTCACAAGCACGAATAAGACCGCGCAAAACCTTCTCGCGGCTAAACTCTTCTCGCGAGCCTTCTTTTTTCACAACGACTAACGGTGTCTCTTCAATTTTTTCAAACGTTGTAAAACGAAAGCCACACGACTCACATTCACGACGTCTACGTATTTCTTTATTATCATCTACTGGCCTCGAATCCACTACACGTGTTCCGTTAAATTGGCAAGAAGGACATCTCATATTTTTACTCTCCTGATTCCACAACAATTTGATATTTATATTATAACAAATTTCCTACAAGTAAGAAAAGCTCATTCATCTAACCGTAGTATGGCAGATGCTTACAGACCTAGAACAGTGTACATTTTCCCTTCTTTTCTTTTCAGCAAACAAGGTGCTGGAAACGCCTTTGAGAAGACTAAAACAACAAAAAAATGCTTTTGCTATTCCCTTCCCAAATATAAATCTTGGAAGACTTCTGTGGAAATGCACGCAGTGTAAGCCGCAACAGGAGGAGCCACAGCGACGGTGGCGATTTACATCGTACCACGGAAAAGCGCAGTGGATTTTTACACTTTAGGAGTCAAATAGTTTGCTTATAAAAAAAAGCACATTGAAACCATCAAGATTTCAATGTGCTAAGACTTCATTAAGCGCTAACTGTTTCTAATGCTTTTGCAACTTTTTTCACTAGGTCTACTACACGTGCAGAATAGCCCCACTCGTTGTCGTACCAAGCAAGTACTTTCACTTTACGATCACCCATCACCATTGTTGAAAGACCATCAACTGTTGATGAGTATGTTGTTGTATTGTAATCCGAAGATACAAGCGGCTCGATTGAGAAGTTTAAAATGCCTTTCATAGGGCCTTCAGTCGCTGCTTTCACAAACGCAGCATTGACAGAATCCACTGTAACATCAGTATTTAAATCTACAACAAGGTCTACTAATGATACATTTGGTGTTGGAACACGAAGTGCCATACCGTGAATTTTACCTTCCAATTCAGGTAACACTAATTTTAATGCTTTGGCAGCACCTGTTGAAGTTGGAATAATAGATTGTGCACAACCACGCGCACGACGTAAATCTTTATGTGGATTATCTAAGTTTTTTTGGTCATTTGTATATGCGTGAACTGTTGTCATTAAACCGCTTTCGATACCAAATGTATCATTTAACACTTTTGCTACTGGTGCTAAGCAGTTTGTTGTACAAGAAGCATTTGAAATTACGTCATGTTTTTCAACATCAAGCTTTTCATCGTTTACACCTAAAACAATTGTAACATCCTCGTTTTTACCAGGTGCTGTTAAGATAACTTTTTTTGCGCCTGCTTCAAGATGCATAGCTGCTTTCTCACGATCATTGAATTTACCAGTTGCTTCAATTACAATATCTACACCCATTGTAGCCCATGGTAATTTTAATGGATCACGTTCGCTAATAATTTGGACATGTTTACCATTTACAATTAAAGCATCGCCCGCTGGTTCAATCGTACCTTCGAATGTTCCGTGATTTGTGTCATACTTAATCAAATGTGCTAACGTTTCTGCTGGGTAGCTTGCATTAATTGCAACAATATTTAAACCTTCCTGTACGATCGCTTGGCGGAATACCATACGTCCGATACGTCCGAAACCGTTAATAGCAACTGAGACTGTCATTATAAAATCCTCCTGTGAGTGCATACTCATATTCATTATACTTTATGATACTTTATGCTAATTAGTATAACACAATTTCAAAAAAGATGAACATTATATATCCATAATGAAAAAGTTCTTATTTTCTGAAAAATAGAGCCATTTTAGAAATGAAAAAAATCAGTACTTCATCCTTATTATTTCGCATAAAAACAAAAAAATGCGCAGCAATTATCGCTGCGCAAAAGAATGCTGACAAAGTCGTATTCAAGCAAAATTGAACATCCCCTTTGGCAAATTCCCTCTATAAGGCCATTGACCAAGATATCATTTTAAAATTTAAGATAGCAAAACATGATTTATAATGTTCAGTTGATTGGAGCGGAGGGCGGGCGACTCCTGCGGGAACGCACAAAACGTGAGACGCAACAGACCGCGCGTTAGCGAGGGTTGCGGCTTACGGTGTGCCCGCGAAAAGCGCCCGCCCAGAGCGGAAATCAACGGTAGCAACTAGCTATCCCCGCACTTTTCTAAAGTACGCCCCAATGAGTAAGAATCTTAATTAACTGCTCTTCTGTTTGCTGTAAATTTTCATTGTTATAAATGACAGCATGTGCACTTTTTTCTTTCACAGACATCGGTAACTGCGAATGCATGCGTGCTAGCGCATCTTCTTTTGATAATTGATTGCGCTCCATTAATCGTCGGAGCTGCACCTCTTCGCTAACTGAAACTACAAGTATGCGCTCAACAAAATGCTGCAATTTGCTTTCGAAAAGTAATGGAATATCCATCACGACATGTTTTTGTCCTACCTCTAAATATGCATCACGTTGACGTAGCATTTCCTGACGAATAGCAGGATGCATAATATCATTTAAAATTTTTCGTTTCGCAGGCTCATGGAAAATAATATCCCCAAGCTTTGGACGATTCAAATTGCCGTCATCAAGCAATATGTCTTCGCCAAAATTTTGAACAATGAGTGCTAACGTTTCCGTTCCTGGTTTTACCACATCACGTGCAACAACATCTGCATCGACAATCGGTAAACCAAGTGCTGTCATCATTTTTGCGACTGTACTTTTGCCACTCGCAATACTTCCTGTTAGTCCGATAATCATAATTAATTCCCCTTTAATGTTGACAATTTGGACAAAATACAGATGTACGTCCACCAATTGTCATTTGACTCGTCTCTGTACCACATACCGGGCATATTTTCTTTCCATACATTTGTAATCGATTTTGCATGCTCCCTGCTTCACCGTTAATATTTCGATAATCCGAAATTGTCGAACCTCCTGCTTCAATGCTTTGACGCAGAACATCAACAATTGCTTCAAAAAGTGCACGTTTGCGCTTTTCACTTATGCGGTTCATTTTGCGGGCAGGGTGCATTTTTTGGGCAAACAGCGCCTCTGTGGCATATATATTGCCACAGCCCGAGATAACTTGTCCGTCCATAATTACTTCTTTAACAGCCTTTTTCTCATATTTCGGTAGCAATGATTTAGCTATAAAATAATCGCTCGCAGCCTCATCAAACGGTTCAGGCGCCATTTTTGTTAGTGGTGCATGATCTTCTATTTTCGTTAAAAACCGCAGCTCACCAAAACGACGAATATCAGAGTATATTAAATAGCCACCGTCTGCCATTTGAAAAGTCGCATGAATATGCTTTTTAAATTTTTCCTCATTGATATCTTCAGGAGTGTCCACAATAAACCATGCACCTGTCATGCCTAAATGACTGACCAAAACATAGGACAATTCCTCTTTCATCAAATGAAAAAATATATATTTTGCACGACGCTCAATTTTCGTAATCTTCATTTGAGATAATGCCATCTCAAATGCATCCGGCTCAGCTTGCTTCACTATACATTGCTTTCCTTCATCATAAGAAAAGCGAATAACTTCTGAAAGCTGTACCTGCTTTATTGTGCGACCTTCAATTTCTGGCTTTAATGCCTGTACGACACCTTCTACCTCTGGTAATTCAGGCATTTTAACTCCTCCTTACTTTGCATCGTACCATGTTGCCCCAAAGTCAAAATCCACTTTCAATGGAACATTTAGTTCAATGGCATTTTCCATTACTTCTGGTACGATTTTTTCTAGTAATGCAATTTCTTCCCTAGGTGCTTCAAAAATTAATTCATCGTGTACCTGTAGAAGAAGCTTTGCTTGCATGTTTTCCTTTTTCAAGCGTGCATCCATATCTATCATTGCTTTTTTAATAATGTCTGCAGCACTTCCTTGAATTGGTGTATTCATCGCTGTACGCTCCGCAAAACTACGTAAATTGAAATTCGAACTTGTAATATCCGGTAAATAACGACGGCGATTTAATAGCGTTGTGACATAACCATTAAACTTCGCATCTTGTACAATTTCATCCATATATTTTTTAACACCTGGGAAGCTGGCAAAATATTTCTCAATAAAAATAGCTGCTTCCTTACGTGTGATATCTAAATTTTGTGATAACCCATAGTCACTAATTCCATAAACAATCCCAAAGTTAACTGCTTTAGCAGCCCTACGCATATTGCTATCAACTTCTTCTGCAGTAACATGGAAAACATCCATCGCTGTACGTGTATGAACATCCATGCCTTCGCGGAAAGCTTCCACTAAGTTTTTATCCTCAGACATATGTGCTAAGACACGCAATTCGATTTGTGAATAGTCGGCAGAGAAAAGAATCCAATCTTCTTGTGATGGCACAAATGCCTGACGTATTTTACGACCTTCCTCTAAGCGTATAGGAATATTTTGTAGATTAGGATCTGTTGAACTTAGACGGCCTGTTGACGTTAGTGCCTGCTGGAAGCGTGTATGCACTTTACTGTCCGCTTCATGAATTTCTTTTAGCAAGCCTTCAATGTAAGTAGATTGTAACTTACCAAGCTGACGGTACAATAAAATATGCTCGATAATAGCATGTTCTGGCTTTAATTTTTCCAACACATCAGCCGCTGTGGAATAACCTGTTTTCGTTTTTTTAATGACTGGCAAACCAAGCTTATCAAAAAGTATAACGCCTAACTGCTTTGGTGAATTAATATTAAACGCTTCTCCTGCTTCAGCATAAATTTCTTGCTCAATAACGACTAGCTTATTACTCAACTCTTGCCCCATCGTTTCAAGTGTTGAACGGTCCACTGTGATGCCTTCGCTTTCCATCTCGCTTAAAATCGAAGCCAATGGTAATTCTAGGTTTTTATACAAGTCAAACTGTTCATTTTCCTTTAGCAATGCCTCTAGCTTAGGTTGTAATTCCCACACAGCAAACACTTTTCGACTGGCATGTTCAGCTAAAATTTCGATAGCAGGAATAGCACGTTTTGCTCCTTTTCCATATACCGCCTCATTAGCTTGCACTTCACGATATCCAAGGTCTTTTGCTAGTGTAGCCACATCATCACCGCTGAGTGCCGGATTATTGATATAAGAAGCTAGCAATAGGTCAAACTCGACACCTGCTAAACGAATGCCTACTCGTTTCAAAGCTGCCTGTGCTGCCTTCGTATCTGAAATATATTTAGTTTTAGTTGCATCCTCTAGCCAACGACGAAGTTCATCTGATGTAGAGACCACATCGAATGGCACATAAAACGTATTAGTACCATCCGTTAATGCGATACCTAACTGCTGACATGTATGATAATGCTCGTCCTCTAACTCTAAATGTATCGCCATGACATCCTTTAATTGCTCTGGCTTTACCTCTTGCATAATGTCATAGTCAAATGGAGCACGTTGTTCTTCTTCCACAGAAAAATCACTTTTTTCAAGTAGTGATTTGAAGCCAAGCTCTTGCCACACACTAATTAGCTCTTCTTCATTTGGTCCACTGTAAGCAAGATCATTAAAAGTTACTTCAATTGGTGCCTCTGTGAAAATTGTAGCAAGCTGTTTACTCATAAGAGCCTGTTCTTCATTTGCAACTAGCTTTTCTTTCATCTTTGAAGCTTTTAACGTATCCATTGCTTCATATAGTGCCTCAACTGAACCATGCTCTTTTAGCAATTTAACTGCTGTTTTTTCTCCAACACCAGGTACCCCAGGAATATTATCCGAAGCATCCCCCATGAGACCCTTCATATCTATAATTTGAAGAGGTGTTAAGCCATACTTTTCTTCAATAAATGCAGGCGTATTTTTTTCAATTTCAGTAATACCTTTTTTCGTAATGTACACTGTTACCTTCTCTGTTGCCAGCTGGGTTAGGTCACGATCTCCTGACACGATAATTACTTCCATATCCTGTTCTGCTGCTTCTTTCGCTAATGTTCCTATAATATCGTCGGCTTCGTACATTTCAAGTTCATAACGCTTAATCCCATAAGCATCGATAAGTTTACGAATATAAGGAAACTGCTCTGATAGTTCTGGTGGCGTTTTTTGACGGCCGCCTTTATATTCTGTAAATGTATCGTGACGGAACGTTGTTTTACCTGCATCAAAAGCAACGAGCATCTTCGTAGGTTGCTCTTCCTCTAAAATTCTTTGCAACATTGTTGTAAAGCCGTACACAGCATTCGTATGAATACCGCTATCATTCGTTAGTAATGGCAACGCAAAAAATGCACGGTAAGCTAAACTATTACCGTCTAGTAATAGTAATTTTTCCTTAGTCATTTTATTATCCTCCTGAAGTCGTCGTTCTTTTAATTGTAAAACGAAAACGTATGTTTGAAAATGCTCTTTCCTCTACTTTATCGGGAAAGTAAACTTTTTACCAATCATAGGACGCATATCAGTTAAAAAATTCATGTGTTTTTTCTGCTAAATCCATAAAAAAAGTCAATTGCAAATTGCAATCGACTCACCTACTATTATTGACTTACGTTATTAACTCTTTCTTTACAGTGGAATATTTCCTCATAAATAACTGTCATAATGAAAGCATTCATAAAAGCAATAACGAAAAATAAAGGCATTCCACCTAGCGTTAAATGTGTTAGCCCTGTACTAAATACCATAATCACACCGATTTGTGATAGGAAGAAAATAAAACCAATTCCAACTTGCCATATTGGACGTTTTTCTTTACGTTTCTCATACCAGAACATTTTTTTGAAAACTTTTCGTACATCCTCTGCAATGACTAAACCTAATAAAAACAAAATTACAAAAAATACCGGAATATAATAAACACTTTTCGTCACCCATGCAAAATCAGTTATACGGAAGAAAAGTGTAAAAAGTGATGCAATACTACAAGCAATCCCTAAATTTTGGAGCCACGTGCTAAAATATATTTTCACAGCTATTACCCCCCATTAATCATTTCTAAACATCATCATTTTATCAGAAAATAGCAATCTATGACACCACCAATTATTTGTTTGCATTATTTTCTCTGTTTTGGTGCCAGGCACTTTAATCGGAACAAAAGAGAAAAAGTGTTAGATTGACTGCCATCAATCTAACACTTTTATTTGCTATACAGTCGATGTCCGCTACGGCGGTGCTTTCCGCGGGCACACCGTAAGCTGCAACCGCAGGAGAGACCACCTTCACTACCATCAACTATTGCTCTGCTCACTTCAAATTTTATCTATTACAAAAGAATTAATAACTGGTCCCTCTTCTTAAAATTTCAAGTTATATTAAGGTATATTCTTTATTAAACCCCTGCAAGGATTACAATATTATTCTATATAGCCTGATAATAGTTTTGCATATGGTGAAGTTGAAGGCAGTATGATGACCGTATCCTCACCAACTGTTTTCTTATATGATTCTAATGTGCGGTA
Organism: Lysinibacillus sp. NPDC097868; assembly: GCF_044761135.1. Taxonomy (NCBI): domain Bacteria; kingdom Bacillati; phylum Bacillota; class Bacilli; order Caryophanales; family Bacillaceae; genus Lysinibacillus; species Lysinibacillus sp. NPDC097868. The sequence goes on from NZ_JBIWBS010000001.1 coordinate 2,770,064, forward strand.
TAGTGAATAAAATTCAGGATCTTTCGAAAATGAGCTATTGTAAATTTTCGCTGCCTCCGCTTCTCCTTCCGCTTGAATCAATGCCGCTTCTTTATTTGCTGTAGCTAGCATCTCTTGCACTTCTCTATCTGTTTGTGCTTCAATTCGGCGTTTATCCGCATCACCTTCAGATAAATACAGCTGTGCAGTAGATTGACGTTCAGAAACCATGCGCGTAAAAACAGACTGCTCGTTTTCTGCTGGTAAGTCCGTTCGACGAATGCGCACATCTACTACTTCAATACCGTACTTATCGTTTAGTAATAGTTCATTCACACGCTCTGTAACACGGTCATTTAAGCTACCTCGTGAGGAGTTTTCATCATTAATGATTTCATCGTATCTTAGTTGACCAAGCTCTGTTCGAATTACCGAATAAATAAACTCCTCCATCCTAGATTCCGCCTTCGTAAGCGTTCCAGCATTGGAGATTAGCGCTTTCGGATCTGTAATGCGCCAAACTGCATAGTTATCAATTATGATACGCTTTTTATCCTTTGTATTAATTTCTTCCTCTGAAATATTATAAGTTAATTGATTTTTCGGAAGTGTTGTCACGCTTTGAATAAAAGGCACCTTCATTTTCAAGCCTGGATCACGTTCAAACTTTACAACTTCACCGAACTGCCGAACTACTGCGTATTCAGATTCTTTTACAATATACACATTAGCAAAGAGAATTACCGCAACAGCAAAAACAATCGTTAAAGTTACAACAAGAGAAAGGTACTTTTTAGGATTTAACGGGCCCTTTTTTGACATCTTAATTACCTTGTCTCCATCACTAGAAGCAGTATTTTTTGATTTCCCCGATAAAAAACTTAGAAATTTTTCAAGATCTTTATTTTTCTGGTCCATTAATTACCGCTCCCTTCTTTTTTCTCTGGCGATGATTGTTGCTCTGTTGGTGCTTGTTGTTGTATGGTTGGTTGTAACGCCTGTAGTGGCAAATACTTCATCGTACTACCATCATCATTCATAATATAAATTTGTGCCTTAGGTAACACATTTTCAAGAGTTTCTAAAATTAAACGTTCACGTGTAATTTGTTGATTCCCTTTGTATTGCTCATACATTTTATTGAAAACTGCTACATCCCCATGTGCTTGTTCAATACGTGCTGTTTTTGCACCATTTGCTTTTGAAATAATCGCATCTTTTTCACCATTCGCTTCACTAATTCGTTGGTTTTTGTATTTTTGAGCCTCATTTGTTTTTGTATTTTTTGTCTCACGTGCGTCTGTTACGGCTGTAAATGCCGCACGTACCTCTGCATTCGGTAATTCTACATCCTGCAATTTGACACCTAATACACCAATACCAATATCATATTTTTCTACTAGTGAAACAAGTAATTCTCTTGTTTTAGCTTCAATATCTGCTTTTCCATCTGTTAGCGCAGCATCAATAGTCGAGCTACCAATTATGGAGCGAATCGCGCTTGATGTAGCGCTATGTAAAATTTCTTCTGGATTTTGTGCATTAAATAAGTACTTTCGAGGATCTGTAATTTTCCATTGAACAACAAGATCTGTTAGAACAATATATTCATCACCTGTAATCATTTTCGTTTCTGCATCAAAGGCTTCTAATTCGCCTTCTTTATTTTGCTTATAACCAAACTGTAAACTGAATGTTTCTCTCGATAAAATCTCAACTGATTGTACCGGCCAAGGTAATTTAAAATGTAAGCCTGGATTTGTGACCATTTCATCAGCACGACCAAATGTTATGACAACAGCTTGCTCCGATTCATCGACTGTGTACCACGAAGTAAATACAGCGATAAGTGCTACAATGCCGAATATCCCAAGTCCTACCATCATTAGTGTCTTTTTCACACCCATGTCTGTTCCTCCCTTTTGCTTAGTACTATTGTATACGGTATAGCTTTTAAAAAGATTCAAAATAATTTCATAAAGTGAATTGCTTAAACGTTTTTATATTAAATACATATAAATGAAAATATCGGCTCCTAAATCGTAAAAATCCGCTTCGCTTTCCGCGGGCACAGTATAAGCCGCAGGAGTCTACGTGGATTTTTACTTGGAAATACATATAGAATTTACTAGCAGTGCTGTTGAATACAAAATTGTTTGAGTGACTGGCACAAGCATCATTTTTTGCGTTCGTGTGGACGCGTTCTCAATCAGTACATCGTAATCAGGAGTTTGACTAGCTTAGAAATTGTTTGTAAATTGTTTGAGTGACTGGCACTTATAAATAAAAATTAAAAAATCCTGTCACCATTAAGGTAACAGGATATTCATAACTAGGTGTTCTAATACTGGGAAAAATGTAGTTGATAAAACAATACTAATTAAGGCGGCTACAATCATCGCTAAACTAGCAAAGGTACCTTCTAGTTCTCCCAATTCAAATGCTTTTGATGTACCAGTACCATGCGCACCCATCCCAAGCATTAAGCCCCTTGCAGATGGCTTTTGGAAACGGCATATTCGAATAACCATTGGTGCAATCAAACTACCCAAAATACCTGTTGTCATAACAAAAACAGCAGTAAGTGTAGGTGATCCTCCTATCATATTGGAAATATCCATCGCAATAGGAGTAGTGACCGAACGAGGCACTAAGCTATGAACAAGTTCATCATTTAGACCAACAACGCGTGCTATGATAAAAGAAGAGGCAATTGCAACAGCTGACCCGACAGCAATGCTAAAAATAATTTCAAAAGCATGTTTTTTTAATAGATTAAAATTTTTATAAATCGGTACAGCGAATGCAACTGTTGCAGGCCCCAATAAATTAGACAAAATGTTTGCGCCTGCATTATATGACTCATAAGATGTACCGGTTAATAGTAATAATACAATAATAATTAATGGGCTAATCAATATGGGAGTAAGCCATTCTTTAGGAAACTTTTGATAGAATGCTTTGCAAGCATAAAAAATAGCAATGGTTCCTAGTAAACTGATGACAGCAATAACTATACTCATATAGCGTCACCCTTCTTTCTCTCTAACCACTGTGCAGTAAAACCCGTCACTAACATCACGACGAATGCACTTACTACAATAACAACTACAACTTTCATACCTTGTATACCGATTAACGCATCATAATCAATGACACCTATCGCTGAAGGAATGAAAAACAATAACAATTCACTAAGTAATAATCCTGCGCCTAACTCGATCCATTCTAGTTTAATAAGATGAAACTGTAATAGTAAAAATAATAAAACAAGCCCAATTATACTACCTGGAATCGGCAAGTGAAGTAAACGCGCAATGCTATTTCCTATAAATAACACTATATAAAGATAGCCAATTTGCACGAAACTTTTGACGATTTTCATGGTCAACCTTCTCTCAATTTTTTATGCTACTATACTTTACACCTAAATCACTGATGTGTAAAACAGAAAAGAATCCATCCCCTAAAAATAGGAAACAGATTCTTTCTGTGGTGAAGCTAAAGTAGTAACCATAAAAATCTTCATTCAAGCATAGTTAGATTTCAAAATTATTTTCATCTTATTGTATAAAATAGGGGGTTTCTATAAAATAGTATAGCCCTCTATTTTGAATCTTATATATTATTATTGTAAAGAATTTGTTAATTTTTTCGGAATCATTACAATCATCTTTGTGCCAACGCCAACTTTACTTTCTACCTGAATCCGTCCATGATGTGCCTCCACTAGATGCTTCACAATGGCTAGCCCTAACCCAGTTCCACCGGAATTTCTGCTACGCGCACGATCGACACGATAAAAACGTTCAAAGACGCGTGCAATTTCATTCTTTTCTATGCCGATACCTTCATCTTCAATTTCAATAATTCCATATGTGTCATTTTCCTTCAAGCGAATCGTTACTGTTGTATTTTCAGGTGAATACGTAATCGCGTTTGTAATGAGATTCGTAACAATTTGAATAACCCGATTGGCATCCCCCATTACTTCTACATCACGGGCAATATCCACTTGAAAACTCATATTTTTTTCATCGAGCCGAGGACCTGTTAATTCTGCTCCACGTATAAGTACATCCTGCAAGCCCATTGGCATAATATTTACAGTGAATCCATGTTGTTCTATTTTAGAAAGCTCTAATAAATCTTGGATAAGCATTTGAAGACGATTGCTCTCCTTATGCATAATTTCTAAAAAGGATAGTAGCATCTTTTCATCTTTATAAGCACCATCCAGTAGAGTTTCAGAAAAGCCTTTAATCGATGTAATCGGTGTACGTAGTTCATGCGATACATTGGCTACAAAATCTTTACGAATTTGCTCAAGTCGAACAAGCTCCGTAATATCATGCATGACAATGACAACGCCTAGCCATCGTCCGTGATCACCAATTACTGGTGCACCATATACTTCTTTATTGTATAGCTCTTGTTGTACTTCCATCTTTATTTGCTGTCGATATGGCATTTCCGTTAAAAACACGTGGTCAATAAATTGCTCAAGTGTTTTCGGTAATCCAATCGTGCGGAAGACTTTTCCTTGCACATGCTCAAGTTGCATGCCAAAACGTTCTAAAAACACTCGATTAACGATTGATATGTTGCCTTCACGACCAATCATCATAAGTGAGCTACCCATGTTTTCAATTAACGTTTTTAGCCTTTCTTCCTCTACCTCTCTTATCGTCGTAATATCCTGTAAATTACGAGCTAAAATGTTGATAGAATGGCTCAGTGGCATCATGCGCTCATGCTCATTTTCGTGTGCACGAGCACGATAATTTCCTTTTGCCAATTCAAGTGCCGTTTCCGTCACATTATCAATCGGTGCGGTGAAATTTCGAATCATATAGCGACTTACAACAGCAATTAATATAAGCGTAATTGTAAATAGTATCGCTAACACACCAAAAAGCCTCGCACGTACATATGACAGCAGTGAGTCCTTCATTTCGTTTGTTTGGGCTGCAAATAAAGCTTTCTTATCTTCCTCAGATAAGGAAATTTGCCGTTCATCAAGTACTTTTTCCATTGCTTCTTGACTATATGAACTCGATCGATCATTGTATTGTTCTACATAAACAGGAAAAAGCTGACCTATAACAATCATTAGGACAGCAAGAATTGTTCCGAGCGAGAGCATGAATGTCAAGAATAAGCGGTTGCTCATTGATTTCATGAAGTTTTCGGCTCCTCAAATTTATAGCCAAGACCACGAATTGTTTTGATAAACATCGGCTTACGACTATTTTCTTCAATTTTATCGCGGAGGTGACTAATATGCACATCCACAATACGAGTATCGCCTGCAAAATCATATTTCCAAACAGCACTCAATAACTGATCACGAGTTAATACACGATTTTTATTTTCTAGTAAATAAATGAGTAGCTCAAATTCCTTCGGTGTAAATTCAAGTGCTTCTTCTTGTAAAAATACTTCAAAACGCTCAGGAAATACACGCAGTTGACCAAACTCATACATTTTTTCTTGAGGCTCATCCTTATCCTCTATTACAACATTTTGTGTAAATCTTCTTAAGACTGCTTTGACACGTGCTAAAACTTCCCGTGGACTAAAGGGTTTTGTCATATAATCATCTGCCCCTAGCTCCAAACCAAGCACCTTATCGAACTCATCATCTTTTGCCGTTAGCATAATGATTGGTGTATTCATACGTTGCTGACGAATTTGTTTACAAACTTCCATGCCATCCAGCTTAGGGAGCATCAAGTCCAAAAGGATTAAATCAGGCTGTATTTCCATTGCTTTATTTAACCCTTCTAAACCGTCTGCTGCTGTTTCAACTAAATAGCCAGCCTGTTCTAAATTATATTTTAATAAGGTCGCAATAGAAAATTCATCTTCTACAACTAAAATAGTTTTTGTCATGTATATTGCCTCCGTTAGTGATTTGAAACCCCCATTTCAAATCTCAAGACGCTCGCTATAATGCCAGTGGTGGTGTCACCAGCAATGTACCTTCAATTACAAGCTGCTTTTGTTCATTATAGGAGAGCACAGAAACGGTAATGGTATTCTGTACTTTATTTACTTCTGTTACCTCTAGAAGCGTATCGAACAATTCATAATGATAGAGTGGCCCTAAATAGGTTAAATGTTGTTCTATAATACGCGCACCAGGTCCTGGAATATACTTCGACACAGCTGACGTAATAATGCCATTTAACATAATAGTTGGTACAATCGGCTTTTTAAAAGGCGTCATCGCTGCATAATCATGTTGAATGTAAAGCGGATTATTATCATTTGTAAGTCCTAAATAAAGCAATAAATCCTTATCTTCTATTTTTTCAGTAATATGAATCTTCTCGCCAACTGTAATTTCATCAATAGTGAGACCAAGCTTACTGTTCTTTTGAAGCAAAGATACGCCAACCCCTTTTCTATCATACTACCTTCATAGTATCAATTTTATTCTAAAAGTACAATGAAAAGCAGAATAACCATTTTATGTGTATGCATATTATGAAGAATAATAGAGGCTGTTTTTAAAGTTTCTTTATGCACAATAAAAAAATCGAGTAAGAATGATTCCTACTCGATTTCATAAGCTTTTATTAAGCTAAAACTTTCATAACTGTTTTTACGGCTTCAGCAGAGTTATCCAATTCTGCCTTTTCTTTGTCAGTTAATTCAAGCTCGAAGATTTTTTCGATACCATTAGCACCTAGTAATGTTGGTACTCCTAAATAAATATCGTTGTACCCATATTCGCCTTCTAAGTATGCGATTGATGGTAGGATACGCTTTTGATCTTTAATAATTGCTTCAGCCATTTCAATAAGTGCTGCTGCTGGAGCATAGTAGGCAGAACCATTTCCAAGTAAGTTCACGATTTCTGCACCACCATTGCGCGTCCGGTCAACGATTGCTTCTAAACGCTCTGGGGCAATTAAAGTTTCTAAAGGAATACCGCCAGCAAACGAATAACGAGTAAGTGGCACCATTGTGTCACCATGACCACCTAATACAAAACCAGTGATGTCTTTTACAGAGATGTTTAGCTCTTCTGCAACAAAAGCACAGAAACGAGCAGTATCAAGTACACCAGATTGACCGATTACCCGATTCTTAGGGAAACCTGTTTCTTTGAATACTGTGTAAGTCATCGCATCAACAGGGTTTGTTAATACGATAATGGTTGCATTTGGCGAATGTGTGGCGATTTCTTTTGAAACAGTCTTCATAACACCTTGGTTAATTTGAACTAAGTCATCACGGCTCATGCCAGGTTTACGGGCAACACCCGCAGTAATAATTACTACATCAGAATCTGCAGTGTCTGCATAGTTAGAAGTACCTTTAACAAAAGAATCAAAACCTTGTATTGGAGCAGCTTCCCACATGTCTAAAGCCTTACCTTTTGTTGGGTTTTCAGCTTGTGGAATATCTACTAATACAACATCGCCAAGTTCCTTTTGCGCTGCTAAAAATGCTGCAGTAGCGCCGGTGAATCCGCCACCGATTACTGAGATTTTTTTACGTTTCAAAGTCATTTGAATACGCTCCTTTTTTAGGTTGTATGCTAAAAAAGGGAGGAGAATAAATTCTCTCTCCCTCCATTAAACCAGGTACTAATATTACTGTAGCAAACCAATTTTACATTAAACAAATATCAGTTAACCACGCTGGATTGTTACAGTGATAATTTTTACAGATTCGTAAAAATTATAAGTTTTTAATTAGTTCGTTAGCGAATTCTGAACATTTCACTTCTGTAGCGCCGTCCATTAAACGAGCGAAGTCATAAGTTACAACTTTTGAAGAGATTGTATTCTCTACAGATTTAGTGATCATGTCAGCCGCTTCTTGCCATCCTAAGTGTTCAAGCATTAATACACCTGAAAGTAACACTGAAGATGGGTTTACTTTATCTTGACCAGCATATTTTGGTGCTGTACCGTGAGTAGCTTCGAAGATTGCGTGACCAGTTACGTAGTTAATGTTCGCACCTGGAGCAATACCGATACCACCAACTTGTGCAGCTAATGCATCAGAAATATAGTCACCATTTAAGTTCATTGTTGCTACTACATCGAACTCAGTTGGACGAGTTAAGATTTGTTGTAAGAAGATATCAGCAATAGAATCTTTTACTAAGATTTTACCAGCTGCTAAAGCTTCAGCTTGTGCTTTGTTTGCTGCTTCTTCACCTTGGTCAGCTTTGATTGCATCATATTGGTTCCAAGTGAATGTTTGATCAGCAAATTCAGTTTCAGCTAATTCATAACCCCATTTTTTGAATCCACCTTCAGTGAATTTCATGATGTTTCCTTTGTGAACTAGTGTCACAGATGGACGGTTATGTTTAATTGCATATTCGATAGCAGAACGAACTAAACGCTCAGTACCTTCTTTAGATACTGGTTTTACACCGATACCTGAAGTTTCTGGGAAACGGATTTGATTTACACCAAATTCTGATTGTAAGAAGTTGATGATTTTTTTAGCTTGTTCAGAGCCTGATTCGAATTCGATACCAGCATAGATGTCTTCTGTGTTTTCGCGGAAGATAACCATATCAACGTCTTCTGGGCGTTTAACTGGAGAAGGTACTCCATCAAAGTGACGTACTGGACGTAGGCAAACATATAAATCAAGTTGTTGACGTAATGCTACGTTTAGAGAGCGGATACCACCACCGATTGGAGTAGTAAGAGGACCTTTAATTGCAATTAGGTATTCGTTAATTTTATCTAAAGTTTCTTGTGGTAACCATTCACCAGTTTGGTTGAATGCTTTTTCACCAGCTAGAACTTCTAACCATTCGATTTTCTTTTCACCGTTATAAGCTTTTTCTACAGCTGCGTCAATTACGCGAGATGCTGCTGCCCAAATATCTGGACCGATTCCATCACCTTCGATGAATGGGATTACTGGATTGTTTGGTACATTAAGTACGCCGTTTTCAACTACAATTTTGTTTGACATTGTTGTTGCCTCCTAAATTCATAATCATAGGACTGTGTTATAGGTAACACAGTCCCAAATATTCTAGCATATTTTCCAAATTAGCGCTCGCTGATTGGAACATATTTTTGCATACCTGGTCCAACATACTCTGCACGTGGACGGATCAGGCGGTTGTTAGCATATTGCTCAAGAATATGTGCTACCCAACCAGAAGTACGTGAAACTGCAAAGATTGGTGTGAATAGGTCATGATCGATGCCTAAAGAATCGTACACTGATGCAGAGAAGAAGTCTACGTTTGCAGGTAGTTTCTTTTGTTCAACAATCATGTCATGGATTTTAACTGACATTTCATAAAGCTCTGGTTTACCAGTTAGTTCAGTTAATTTTTGTGACATTACACGTAAGTGTGGTGCACGTGGGTCGCCTTTGCGGTATACGCGGTGACCGAAGCCCATGATTTTTTCTTTGTTATCTAATTTATTTTGAATGTAAGATTCAACGTTTTCAAGAGAACCAATTTCAGTTAACATCTTCATAACTTGCTCATTTGCACCACCGTGAAGTGGTCCTTTTAATGCGCCGATAGCTGCAGTTACACCAGAATAAACATCTGATAATGTAGCTACACATACACGTGCAGTAAATGTTGATGCATTTAATTCATGGTCAGCATGTAATACTAACGCTTTATCGAATGCTTCTACTTCGATTGGTGCTGGCTCTTCACCTTTTAACATATATAGGAAGTTTGCTGCATAGCTAAGTTCTGATTTAGGTTGAATTGGCTCTAAACCTTTACGTACACGTGCAAATGCAGTAACAACAGTTGCAATTTTAGCTTGTAGACGAATTGCTTTACGGTAGTTAGCTTCTGGATCCATAACATCCGCTTCTTCATCGAATACACCAAGTAAAGATACTGCCGTACGAAGTGCAGCCATTGGATGTACAGTTGAAAGTGGGTAAGTTTTGAATTGGTCTACAATTGCTTGTGGAATAGACATGTTGTCTGCCAATTGTTGTTTTAATTCAGCAAGCTCGTCCGCTTTAGGTAAACGAGTATGCCAAAGTAGGTAAATTACCTCTTCAAATGATGCGTTATCTGCTAAATCATCAATGTTGTAACCAACATATGTAAGTGTGTCATCGATAATTGAACTGATTTTAGATTCCGCTGCTACGATACCTTCTAATCCTTTTGTTGCTGACATAAATTATCGCTCCCTCATACTAATAATTTTTGTTGTAAACGCTTTTTCAACCATAGCATTTACGTTTTTGCTCACATGAACCATTAAGTAAATCGCTTACATTGTTATTATAATCATTTTTGACAGCTTTGTGAATGAAAAACCTTCAAATTAAGAAAAAGTCGGACGAGCGACTATATAAGCGTACTAAAGAGGGTATTTTGTATATTTTGACAATATATTTTCATTTGAATTGGGGTGAAATTGTTAAAATGAGGAATATTAAATATTTTTCATACGAAAGAACTATTAATGTTTTATTGTTTATTTTTTATTTAGTCATTCTTTGGTTCGTTTTACCTGTATCACTTGCTATATTTTTATCATTTACAACATATCCTATAATAAATTTCCTTCATAAGTACTTTAAAATCAATTACTGGATTGCCGCTATTATCGTGGAAATATTGATACTTTCTTGTATAGTTCTCCTCATAGTCATCTCAATAAACAGTATTATACTCATCTTTCCTGAAATACGTGACACACTTCAAAACTTTCCATTGTTCACTGAGTATGAATCCATATTTATTCAGTTTTTGCAAGAAAAATCAATGTCTATTTTTGATTCTATCGTCGTTTATACTGCAAATTTATTTCAAATATTTATGAAGCACGTCATTGAAGTTTTTATATTCCTTGTAGCTTATTATTTTGCATTAATCGAAACAAGAAAATCTCGTTACTGGTTCTTTCAATATGTCCCCAAAAAATATAGAAATCAATGGCAATCTCATTTTTCGAAAGTCATGCAACTTTTTCATTACTTTGTATTTGTAGAATTTCAATTATTTACGATAACATTACTTATACTTTGCGCGGGCTTTATGATATTTCAATTTGAACAAGCCATTATTAAAGCATTTATTGTTGCATTTGCTGATGTACTGCCCTTCTTTGGTATCGGTGTCTTTCTTGTACCAATGAGCATTTACTTCTATTTCAATGGCAACACCTTTTTATGTGGTGCAATTTTACTGTTGTATTTGTTTGTTCAACTAACAAGGCAGCTCGCTGAATCTATGCTTTGGTCAAATACGTTGCAATTACGAACGTTTCATACGTTTTTCATCAGCGCTGCCTCCATCTTATTATTTGGCTTTTACGGTATTTTACTCAGCCCAATTTTTTTATTTTTAGCTGTTAAGCTGAAAGAAAAGTCTATTTTTGAACGATAATAAATTGACCTTTTTTCATTCTTTTACGCATCCAATAAAATACAAGTGGTTGGAACAATTTACGTGTCACTGGTAGCAGCATTAATAAACCGATTACATCTGTTATAAAACCTGGCAATGCTAAAAGCACACCGCCACTAAAATTCAACATCGCATCCACTAATACTGGTCCAGGCGCTTCTCCTCGCGCTACCATATGTTTTACGTTTTTCACTGAATTAATACCTTTATTTTTCGCTATATAAATGCCAATGATAGTCGTTGCGACAACAAGCAATAATGTATTGAAAACGCCAATATTTTGACCAATAACTATTAATAACGCCAGTTCGGCTAATGCATATACAACAAAACTAAGAAAAAATTTTTTCATATTTTTCTCCTTTCTATTGAAAAAGCTATACCTTCTATACGTTATTATAGCCCAATAAGTTTCAACTAAAAAATAATCAGGCGTAAATACTATTTTTTATTGTTATTTAAAAGGCTCTAGTACGGTTACCCCATACTAGAGCCTTTTTACTATCCATTAAAGTACGCTTGCATGTCCCTTATAAATAACACCTGTTTCAGCATCCATTGTTATTTCTTGACCGTGGCGAATTAATGTTGTTGCTTCTTTTACACCGACGATTACAGGAATACCAAGGCTTAGCCCTACTACAGCGGCATGACTTGTCAGTCCGCCTTCCTCTGTAATTAGCCCGATACAATTTTCAATAGCTGGCATCATATCACGATCTGAACCGACCGTTACTAAAATACATCCTTCTGTATCATACGCTAATGCCTCAGCTGCATTTTTTGCTACAACTGTATTACCAATTACTGACGCTTTGCCAATCCCTTGACCACGCGCAAGTAAATCGCCAATAATGTGTACCTTCATTAAGTTTGTAGTACCAGCTTCCCCTACAGGAACACCTGCTGTAATAACAACTGCATCACCATGATTTACAAAACCATGCTTCAAGCTTTCGTCAACTGCTAGTTCTAAAATTTCGTCTGTCGTTGTAACGCGCTGACAAACTACAGGATAAACACCCCATACAAGTGTTAGTGTATTTGCAGTGTTTTCAGAGCCTGTAACAGCCACAATCGGCACACCAGGACGATATTTTGCAATCATTCTAGCTGTGTTTCCACTTTCTGTTGGTGCTAGTACAGCTTTTACGCCTAAGTTTATCGAAGTATATGCTACTGCCTGAGAAATAGCCTCTGTCATATTTGCTTCTTTTTCACGACTACGTGTAGAAACGATTGCTTTATAATCTAATGAATCTTCTGTACGTTGTGCAATTTTGTTCATTGTTTGTACGGATTCAACTGGGTATGTCCCTGCTGCTGTTTCACCAGATAGCATAATCGCATCTGTTCCATCAATAATGGCGTTGGCAACGTCACTTGCTTCAGCTCGTGTTGGACGAGGATTACGTTGCATAGAGTCTAACATTTGAGTTGCCGTAATAACTGGTTTGCCAACTTGGTTACATTTTAAGATTAATTTCTTTTGAACTAATGGTACCTCTTCAGCTGGAATTTCTACGCCTAGGTCACCACGTGCAACCATTAATCCGTCAGATACTAAAATGATTTCGTCGATATTATCGACACCTTCTTGGTTCTCGATTTTCGGGATAATTTGAATATGACTACCGCCATTTTGCTCAAGTAATTCGCGAATTTCTAATACATCCTTAGCTCGACGAACGAATGAAGCTGCAATGAAATCCACACCTTGTTTAATACCAAATAAAATATCTTGTGCATCTTTTTCAGTAATTCCAGGTAGTTGAACTGAAACCCCAGGGACGTTAACACCCTTCTTATTTTTTAAGACACCCGCATTTTCTACTATTGTGTGAATAAGCCCTTTTTCCGTATCTGTTGCTAACACACGTAATTGAATTAAGCCATCATCTAATAAAATAATTGAGTTCTGTTGTACGTCTTCGATCAGTCGTTCATACGTTACAGAAAAACTTGCCTCTGTTCCTTCTACTTCCGTCATCGAAATGTCGATTACCTGACCTGCTTTTAAATGTAGTTCCCCATTTTGCATGTTATGCGTACGAATTTCAGGTCCTTTTGTGTCGAGCAAAATACCTACTGGTTTCCCTAATTTGTTTGCAACTTCACGAATTAAATTAATACGCACTTCATGTTCTTCATGTGAACCGTGTGAAAAATTCAAGCGGGCTACATTCATACCTGCCTCAATTAGTTTTTCTAAAATTTCTGGTGACTCACTTGCCGGACCAATTGTACATACGATTTTTGTTTTTCTCATTCTCTGCCCACTCCGTTTTACGCAAAATTATATTGATAGTTCTTTCATTAAAGTATATAAGCTTACATCAGACTCATGATTCTTTTCAAAAGCCTCTGGCATATCATAGTCAATAACTGTATGGTTGCGTATTCCTACAGCTCGACCAGATTTACCTTCCATTAATAATTCTACCGCATGTGCACCAAATTGACTTGCGAGGACACGATCACGTGCCGTTGGAGAACCACCGCGTTGAATATGACCAAGAACAGAAACTCGCGTCTCTTTCCCCGTTTTTTCTTTCAGTAATTTTGCCAACTCGCTACCTGACATTACACCCTCTGCCACAATAATGATACTATGCTTTTTCCCTCGTGCTTCACCACGCTCTAAGCGTGATACGATGTCGTCTAAATCATATTCTTCTTCAGGAATTAAGACCGTTTCAGCACCTGCTGCAAGCCCTGCCCATAATGCGATATCACCTGCATCTCGCCCCATTACTTCAACAATAAAAGAATTTTCATGGGAAGTCGCGGTATCACGAATTTTATCGATTGATTCTACGACTGTATTGAGCGCGGTATCAAAGCCAATTGTGTATTCTGTTCCAGGAACATCATTATCAATTGTGCCAGGCACTCCAACAGCTGGAAAACCTTTTTTCACAAGATCCATTGCACCTCGGTAAGAACCATCACCACCGATAACAACTAACCCTTCGATACCTGCTTCACGCATATTAGCAATTGCTTGCTGCTGAACAGCATCTTCCTTAAATTCAGGGCACCGTGCTGAAAATAAATTGGTACCTCCTCTTTGAATGATGCCACCTACAGAACCTAAATCAAGGGGCTCAAAAGATCCTTTTATTAAACCTTCATAGCCATGCTTAATTCCAACAACATCCATTCCGTGATAAGCTGCCTTACGAACGACTGCTCGAATGGCTGCGTTCATGCCAGGGGCATCTCCACCACTTGTTAATACGGCAATTTTTTTCATTGTCGAACAACCTCCTGCAGTGTTATCTAATATTATTCACATTAACACGAAAAAACAAACTATGTAAGGGTTCTAGAGCTAGAAAAACATAACTTTTACATAAAAAATGAAAAGAATGCGCTTTCACACACTCTTTCCATCACAAAGCATCTAAAATTTAACATTTTATAAAAATATTTCGCTTTAATTTAACGGATTAGACCTTTAGAGCATCGCCATGTGATTTGTCTATTCTTCTATATATTGTCCGATTTTTTTAAATTTATCATATCGATCTTCAATTAATTGCTCACCATCTAAAGAATTTAATGCTTTTAGTGTATCGCTAATACATTCTTTTATATAGATTGCCTGCTTCGCCACATTGCGATGTGCTCCGCCAGTTATCTCAGGAATAATACCATCAATCACACCAAGCTCTTTTAAATCAGGGGCAGTAATACGCATTGCTTCTGCTGCTTGCTTAGCAAGGCTACCATCACGCCATAAAATTGAAGCAGCACCTTCTGGAGATATAACAGAATAAGTAGAGTTCTCTAACATGTAAACGCGATTTGCTACGCCTAAAGCTAGGGCACCACCACTACCGCCTTCTCCAATAACGATACTAATGACTGGTACTGATAATCCCGCCATTTCTACTAAATTACGAGCGATCGCCTCACTCTGACCACGCTCTTCCGCTGCTTTACCAGGGTAGGCACCTTTTGTATCAATGAAACAAATGATTGGGCGATTAAATTTCTCTGCTTGTTTCATTAAGCGCAACGCTTTACGATAGCCTTCTGGATGGGGCATACCAAAATTACGACGAATATTTTCTTTCGTTGATTTACCACGTTGGTGTCCAATAACAGTGACAGGTTGTCCTTCAAAAAGGGCAATCCCGCCTAGAATCGCTGCATCATCTCCAAACGTACGATCTCCATGTAATTCAATAAAGTTTTCACACATAGCTTCAATATACTGTAACGTTGTTGGACGTTCAGGATGTCTTGCTACTTGCACGCGATCCCACGGCTTCATATTGGCATAGATTGATTGCTCGAGTTGCGTTAAACGCGTTTCTAGCTTTTCAATCTCCCCTGTCATATCTACGTCCGCTTCAGCAGCAATTGTTTTTAATTCATCAATTTTTTCGCGCAGTTGAACTACTGGCTCTTCAAAAGCTAAATTTTTAGACATGTTGCACGCCACCTTTCGTATGCATTTTTACAAGCACAGATACTTGTTTCCGTAAATCTTTACGATGGAAAATGGCATCCAGTTGACCATGCTCTAATAAAAATTCTGCTGTTTGGAAATCACTCGGTAGTTTTTCTCTTACCGTTTCTTCAATTACACGTCTTCCTGCAAAGCCGATTAGTGCCTGAGGTTCTGCAATATTGATATCCCCTACAGAGGCAAAGCTTGCAGAAACACCACCAGTAGTTGGGTGCGTTAAGATTGAAATAAATAATAAGCCTTGATTGCTATGACGTTTTAAGGCAACACTTGTTTTCGCCATTTGCATTAAAGAAAGAACACCTTCTTGCATACGGGCTCCACCACTTGCAGTGAAAATAATAAACGGCAAACCTAATTCAGTTGCTTTTTCAACCGCACGTGTTATTTTTTCTCCAACAACTGAGCCCATTGAACCCATACGGAAATGAGAATCCATTATCGCTACTACAACCTCTTCACCATCAAGCGTACCTAAACCTGTCAATACAGCCTCATTTAGACCTGTTTTTTGTTGATCGGCATTAATTTTCTCAACATAGGCAGGGAAATTAAGCGGATTACTTGTTTGTAAATGGTCGTCCATAGAAACAAATGATCCTTCATCTAAGAAATAGTCAACACGCTCTTGTGCAGTCATTTTAAAATGATGGCCACACTTCGTGCATACTTTATGATGCTTTTCTAATTCTTTTGTTAACTGAATATGACGACATTCTGGACATTTTGTCATGAGTCCTTCTGGAAATGCCTTTTCCTGACCATCCTGTTTCTTTTTTCGATTTGCGTTAAATATGTCGCGTATTGCCATGTTTGACTCCCCCTTTATTGTCTAAAAAGTTTGACCAGTACCCATCCACTGCTCGTAAGCTAGTAATGCTTCTTTTTCATAGCCAAGTTGCATCGATTTCAACATCGTTTGAAGGATTAGTTTTTCATCTTCCGTTGAGTTTCGATTTAAACGGTCACCGTCATATGCTGCAAGTTGAAACCAGATTTTCAGCGAAAGCCGATTGCCTGACGTAACTAATATTTCTCGCAATACATCACGACAATTTACTGTTCCTTCAATTTCCAGCTTCACAAAAAAACTATCCCACACAGGTAGTGTACGAAGAATCTCTGTACAACTTATTACGCGAATTGCTTCCTTTTCATGAATTTGTCGCGTTAATTCGACATCTTTTTTTGATTTTTCATCTTCTAATATAAACATCGACAGTACTTCTACAAGCTGATGCTTATGTGTTGAGGCAAGAAATGTACCTCCACCGTGTCGCGTTTCAATGAGTCCAAGTAACTCTAAACTGCGCAGTGCCTCCCTTACAGAGGATCGCCCAACACCTAACCTTTCTGATAAAACACGTTCAGAAGGAAGCTTCTCTCCAGCTTGAATTTTTTCCATTCGAATAAGTTGACGCAATTGCTGAACGATTTCTAAAAACACTTTTTTTTGTTCGGTTTGTTTATCCATATGATTAACTCCCGTTATCAAAAAGTGGTCTGACCACTTTTTTTAGCATTGACTACATCTTACAAAATAACTGTTTAAAAGTAAAGAAAAAACTGCATAAAATTCTATGCAGTTTCTAAAATCTTGTTTAATTTCATATCTTTTTAGTCGATTGTGCATGTTTTACTTTCACTTGCGATTTTCCAAAACGTTTTTCAAGTGTACCTTCAATATAAAGCAATTCATCTTCTATCAAAATTTCCTGTACTAGTTGAAATACTTGTGGAAATAGGGTTACTGATACAATTCCAAATTCATCTTGAAGTTGGACAAAGGCCATTTGCTCTCCTTTTTTTGTCCTTATTTTTTTCACTTCTTCAATTAAGCCTATCATTTTTACATACGTTCCTTCACGCGCATACTTCAGTTCAGCACATGTTACAGTAACGTCTCCCCAGTAACTTCTTTCTTCAGTAACTGGATGAGCAGATATATAAAAACCTAAACATTCTTTCTCATGCTGGAGCTTTTCCTTCTGAGACATCGCTTCAGCTTGCATATACTTCGGTTTCCCAAAATTAAAGGCAGTTGCCGTTTCTATATCTACATCCTCTGTTGGGCGCACCAGCTCTGCCTGTTTTAATGCTGCCTCTAAGGTAGCCACAAGTACAGCACGATCCTTCTCTAAATAATCGAGCACACCTGCATAAACGAGAGACTCCATTACATTCGGTTTAAAATGCTGCGCACTTAAAGCTACAGCCAAATCAAATAAATTATGAAAGGCATCTGGATTCGTTTTACGTAACGTTACTACTTTCTCTAAAAAGGTGTGCGGTACACCTTTAACGCCAGATAAACTATAGCGAATTCCATCCTTTTCTACTAAAAAGAATTTAGTACTTTGCAATAATGATGGCGGGTAAAACGGAATGCCTTTTTCCTTCGCTTCCGCAACAAGCTGTTGAATTTTTTCTACATTTCCTGTCGCATTTGTTAATAATGCTGCATAAAAGCTTTGTGGGTAATGTGCCTTTAAATACGCCATATGATACGAGATGACACTATAAGCAACAGCATGACTTTTTGGAAAGCCATAGTCCGCAAAGCGTACAATTAGCGCATAGACATCCTCTGCAACTTGCCGATCAAAACCTTGTCTCAATGCTCCATCTACAAAGGCAGTGCGTTGCTCCTCTAGTATATCGCGATTTTTCTTACTAACCGCACGGCGTAATAAATCCGCCTGCCCCATCGTAAAACCGGCCATAGTCGCAGCAATTTGCATAATTTGCTCCTGATAGACAATTACACCAAATGTTTCACGTAAAATCGGCTCCAGCAACGGATGTGGCATCGTTACATGTTCTTTGCCTGCCTTTCTTCTTGCATAGACAGGAATAAATTCCATCGGTCCTGGACGATAAAGTGCATTAACAGCAACAATATCTGAAAAATGCGTTGGATGAATATCACGTAATGCTTGTTTCATGCCATCTGACTCTAATTGGAAAATACCTACTGTATCTCCTTTTTGAAGTAACTGAAAAGTGCGCTCATCATGCATAGGGATAAGATCAAACTCTATCCACGGTCCCCCTGCTTTGTAAATAGACCAACGTACTTGCTCTAAAATTGTTAGATTGCGCAACCCTAAAAAGTCCATCTTTACAAGCCCACGTTCTTCCACGTCTCCCATCGGCCACTGGGTACAATAAATCCCTTCATGTCCATCCTCAATTGGGACTGTATCAACTAATGGCGTCGGTGCTAAGACAATGCCTGCAGCATGCGTAGAAGAATTTCTCGGCAAGCCTTCTAATCTTAAAGCTACGTCAAGCCAACGTCGGTGGTATTCATCTTCAGCTAACCAACTTTGAAAGTTTTGTGACTCCGCTACAGCTCTTTGTAAAGTCATACCAGGTTTGTTCGGAATCATTTTCGATATTTTTTCCATCACTTCAGCATCAAATCCAAAAACACGTGCTACATCTCTCGCCACTGCTTTCGCAGATAAAGTGCCAAACGTAATGATTTGCGCAACATTAGCCTTGCCATATTTTTGTGCGACGTATTGAATCACTTGTTGTCTTTTACTGTCAACAAAGTCAATATCAATATCCGGCAATGTTACACGTTCAGGATTTAAAAATCGTTCAAACAATAATCCATAGGCAAGTGGATCTACCTGTGTAATGGAAAGACTAAATGCAACAAGCGAGCTTGCCGAAGAGCCACGTCCTGGTCCAGTTAAGATACGATTTTCTTTGGCAAAGCGCATAAAATCTGCAACGATTAAAAAGTAATCAGCATAGCCCATTGAACATATAATTTCTAGTTCATATTGCAGTCTATCACGATAAATTGCTGGTACCTCAGATAGCTTTAAGCGCTCTGCTAAGCCAGAAAACGTTTCTTTTACAAGCAAACTTTCGGCTGTTTCACCCTCTTGGATCGGAAATTTTGGCATTTGAACATGCTTTTCAGGAATTTTCGCTACACAGCTAGCAAGCATGCCTACACTTGCCTCAATCCATTCAGGACGGTCTAAATACCATCCCTTCCACTGTTCCTCAGTTGGCGCAAAATAGTTTTCTAAATGAGCTGTTAGCATTGTGTCTTGAAGTTTTTCCCCTGTATCAATTGCTCTAGCAACCTCATAAGCAAAATGATCTTCAGGTTGTAAAAAATAACAACGCTGAGTAGCTACGATTGAAATATCTTTTGTCTCGCACCAATGTGAAATCATAGCTTCATTGTCTGCTATTATGCCTCCTGGTCTTGCAATCCCTACATATAGACGTTTTCCAAATAGTTGTTGTAAAGCACTTGTTATTTCTACCCATTCTGCTATTTCCGCTATATCCATTGCCGAAAGTAACGCTATACAACCCGCTGCATAGCCTTCAAGCCATCTCCAAGGCAATACCTCATCTTCTCGAATAGAAACAGCACTACTAATCTTTAAAAGATGCTGGTAACCTTCCTGTGTTTGTGCATACAGTACGAGCGGTATTATTTTATTATCCCATTGCACCTTCACCGAAAGCCCTATAACAGCATGAATATTAGCCTGCTGCATAGCTTTACAAAAAGGCAAAAGCCCGTACAACTTCGAATTGACGATTGCACAGGCCTGCGTATTTTGTTCTTGTAAAAAAGGGATCAATTGTTCAAGCCGAATCGTGCTTTTTAATAAATCCGCGCTCGTATGCATTTGTGTATATACATGTGTCAAAAGAATCCCTGCCTTTCAAAAATTATTGATATGTCTTACAAATGTCTTTCAAACGTGTAGTGACGCGATCCGCTTCTTGCCATGAATAGGCGGTTGCACCAGAAGCAAGTGGATGCCCACCACCATTAAATTCCTTCGCTAATGTGTTAATAATCGGACCCTTAGAACGCAGACGAACACGAATTTGGTCTTCCTCTTCTATGAAAATTACCCATGCACAAATTCCCTTTACGCTACCTAAGCAGCCCACTAAAAGCGATGCTTCAGATGGTACAACCTTGAATTCGGCAAGCAATTCTTTTGTCAGCTTAACATACGCTGCACCATTTTCATCCATAATGAAATTTTGGTAAATGTATCCTTGCAAAGTTAACAGCTTTTGTTCCATTTCATACATCCCATCGAAAATTTGATTTCGATCAAAGTTATATGTAATTAGTTCCGCTGCAACTTTAAATGTTTTTACAGTCGTGCTTGGGAATTGGAAACGACCTGTATCTCCTACAATACCAGCAAATAATAATCGTGCGGATGCATCTGAAAGTTTCCAATTTGCGATTTCTTTTCCTTCTTCAAAAAGCTCATAAATCATCTCACTGCATGAACTAGCAGTTGTTTCTACCCACAATAAGTCTCCGTATTGATCGTCATTAGGATGATGATCTATTTTTACGACCATTTTGCCTTTTGTATAGCGCTGATCGTCAATACGCTCAGTATTCGCCGTGTCTGTAACGATAACCAATGCATTTTCATATACTTCATCCGCTATTTGATCAGGTTCAGCTAAAAACGACAAGGATGTATCATGCTCACCAACAGCGTAAACTTTCTTTTCTGGATAATTTGCTAAAATTAATTCTTTTAACCCTAATTGTGACCCATATGCATCAGGATCTGGACGTACATGTCGATGAATAACGATTGTCTCATATGAAGCAATTGTGTCAATGATTTGTCTTTTCAAAATGGTTTCCCCCAAAATGATAGTAATAACCGTTAGCATTTTCCCTCAATTATCGTTACAATAATGTCTAGTTATGCTAGGAGGTTTACTATGTTCAATTTAATTTTTGTGTTTGCAATAATTATATCATTTGTCTTTTATTTTTATTTTAAAACAAAACAGTTCCGTTCTCCATTACCTATTGCTAAAAATTGGTACAAAAGTAAGTCGAATATTGGTTTAGGTTCTTTTATTCTTGCATTTGCATTGAACCAAGCTTACTTATTCCCTGGAACGTTTACATTTATCATTGTAGCAATTCTTGTCGTATTAGGCATCTTTGTTGTTGTTGAAAATATTAAAAAGGCTCGTCACTATGGTCAATTTGTTGATGAAGAGTTCCGTATTAATCGATAACTATTACTGCATTACACATATAATTGCAAAAAACTGTTAAAGGGATGACCTAGTATTTGCCCTAGGCCATCCCTTCTTTGTTTGCTTAACGCTCTAATAGCTGGAACATCATCATTGCTTTACCGACAAGCATTTGCTGATTAAATACTTCGAAGTCCATTTTTACGAACTTACGACTCATATCTAATATGCGAGGTTTGACAGTAAGTGTGCTTTCCATTTGAACCGGCTTGATGAAATAAATTGTCATGTTTTCTGCAACTGCATCGCCACGCTTACGACGCTTTAATGCAAATGATCCAACTTCGGCTAATAAAGTTGTAAATGCTCCATAAGAAATAGCCCCATATTGGTTTGTCATTTGCGGTGTCACTTTAAACTCCACGATTAAATCTTCATCGCCAAGCACTTTCATTTCATTTTTCACTAAATCATCAATGGTCTCACCGTGTTGAGGCTGTCTTTGCGCAAGCTGCAACGCCTTTAACACATCTTGTCGACTAATGACCCCTTGTAAAACATTATCGTCATTTACAATTGGCAGTAAATCGATGCCTTCCCAAATCATGCGATGCCCTGCTGAAGCGACGCTCATTTTCATTGATCCAGCAATTGGATTTTTCGTCATCACTTTCTCAATAAGCTCGTCCTCTTCCCTACCGATTACGTCTTTAACCGTAATCATTCCAACTAGCTTATTCATAGCAGTTACTACCGGAAAGGCACCATGAGTTGTACGCTCATTTAACTTATGGAAATGATGAATCGTTTCATCATTATGGAGCACAGATGTCTCGGTCATTGGCACAAAAATATCCTCAATAAATAAAATATCTTTTTTAATTAACTGGTCGTAAATCGCACGGTTAATCATCGTTGCCACGGTAAAGGTATCGTAACTAGTAGAAATAATCGGTAAATCTAGTGAATCGGCAAGCTGTTTGTTGTCATCCGTTGTATCAAATCCACCTGTAATTAATACAGCTGCACCTGCTCGGAGCGCATTTTCATGAGCTTTAAAACGGTTTCCGACGATCAGTAAGCTACCTGCATCTGTATAACGCATCATATCTTCTAATTGCATCGCACCGATTACAAATTTTGTTAAAGTTTTATGTAGACCGGTTTTACCACCTAACACTTGGCCATCCACAATATTAACAATTTCTGCAAATGTTAATCGTTCGATATTTTCTTTCTTTTTCTTTTCAATACGAATTGTTCCTACGCGCTCAATAGAACTTACAAGACGACGATTTTCCGCTTCTTTAATGGCACGGTAAGCCGTTCCTTCACTTACTTGCATTTCCTTTGCAATTTGTCGTACTGAAATTTTATCGCCCACGGGTAGTGATTCGATGTATTGTAAAATCTTCTCATGTTTTGTTGACAAAATATCACCTATTTCTCAAGCAATTAATTCTGTTATTAGTGTACCATATTTTTTGCGAAAATATTGAGTATAAAGGTGTAAAATGTTTTACGTTTCCCATTATTTCAACTACGCACGTGGTGTCAATCATTATAGTACAGCAACTTAAATGATTAGGAACAGTTTACTTTTTCACCCGCTTTTAAAGTTTGAACTTCTGCATTTTGCACTAAATTAGCAAAAATTTGCGGATCCTGTTCGATTGGAGGGAATGTATTATAATGGATTGGCACAACGATTTTCGGCTTTAAAAATGATACTGCACATGCCGCATCTTCAGGACCCATCGTAAAATTATCGCCAATTGGTAAAAATGCAACATCAATTGGATGACGCTCTCCAATTAATTTCATATCACTAAATAGTGCTGTATCACCAGCATGGTAAATTGTTAATCCTTCGATAAACAATAAAACACCTGCAGGCATACCCATATAAATAATTTCATTGTTTTCTGTTACATAAGAAGAGCCATGGAATGCCTGTGTAAATTTGACCTTTCCAAAATCAAACTCTCTCGCTCCCCCAATATGCATTGGATGCGCTTTCACACCTTGCCATGAAATCCAGTTTGCTAACTCATTCGGTGCAATAACTAGAGCATCCTTTTTCTTTGCAAGCTCCACTGTATCCCCCACATGGTCATTATGCCCATGTGTAAGCAAAATAATATCTGGTGCTTCTTCAGCAACCTTTAAATCAGTTTGGCTATTTCCATTAATGAAAGGGTCAATTAAAATTGTTTTACCATTTGTTTGAATTTTAACAACAGAATGTCCATGATAACTAATTTGCATTAATCGTTCCTCCTGATATTGAGAATATTTGCTCCATCTTTTAATTCGCTATCCATGCGCTTTTTCCCTTTTTTTGATATGCTTAAACAGGATATGAAAAGTGTATAGTGCTTAGCTTTTCCCGACATGCAAATGCTGAGAAAAAGCCACGCCGTGTTTTACTTTTAAGTAGTGGGCACTAGTAAACTTTGCCTTGCTTTCACCTTAAATAATTGAAGCTACATGAAGGCGTGCCGCTATAGGCTAACATCAGCAAACTAGGTGCAATATGAGGAGGAAATGGATGATGTCAAAAGTACAAGAAATCCAAAATTATTTACAAAAAAATCAAATTGATGCTGCTTTCATTACAACTCCCGATAATGTTTTTTACGTATCGGGTTTCAAAAGTAATCCCCACGAACGATTACTAGGGGTGATGATTTTTAAAGAGGCAGAGCCTTTTTTAATTTGTCCACAAATGGAGATTCCAGATGCAAAAGCTGCAGGCTGGTCATATGAAGTCGTCGGTCACCAAGATACAGACAATGCTATGGATATTCTTGCACAAGCAATTATAGCTCGCAATGTAAACCCATTAACGTTTGCAATTGAAAAAGCACAGCTTATTGTAGAGCGTTTAGAAGCTTTACAACAATCATTTCCACAGGCAAATTTTGTACGTCTAGATGAAAAAATTAATGCAATGCGTGTTATTAAAGATGAAGATGAGTTGAACAAGCTTCGTAAAGCCGCACAGCTTGCAGATTACGCAATTGAAGTGGGCTGTAAAGAAATTGCTGAAGGTAAAACTGAAATGGAAATCTTAACGGCTATTGAAAGTGCTATTCAAGAAAAGGGCTGTAAGATGTCCTTTGAAACAATGGTGTTAAGTGGTCCTAAATCGGCTTCACCACATGGTAAACCAGGCTCTCGTAAAGTCGAAAAAGGCGATATGATTTTATTTGACTTAGGAGTAATTTACGATGGCTATTGCTCAGATATCACACGTACAGTTGCATTTGGAGAGCCCTCTGAGGCACAAAAAGCAATCTACGATGCCGTATTAGCTGCTAATACAAATGCAATTGCGGCAGTAAAACCTGGAGTACGCGCAATGGATTTAGATAAAATTGCTCGCGATACGATTACTAATGCAGGCTATGGAGAATATTTCACGCATCGACTTGGCCATGGACTTGGTATTTCCGTACATGAATTCCCATCTGTTACAGGAGCGAATGAGATGGTTATGGAAGAAGGTATGGTGTTCACAATCGAGCCAGGTATTTACAAATCAGATGTGACAGGTGTACGTATTGAAGATGATGTTGTCGTTACAAATGATGGCGTAGAAGTTTTAACAAAATTCCCTAAAGACTTAATTGTACTGTAATTGACAAAGTGTTTTACAGTTAGAAATACTATGTAGAGGGTGGACCCATTACTTTGGTGTTTCCTTCAGATAGTCGACAAAAGAGAAAAAGTGTTAGATTGACTGCAATCAATCTAACACTTTTTTCTATGCCGTTGTTGTCCGTTACGGCGGTTGCTTTCCGGGGGCACACCGTAAGTCGCAACCCTCGCTAACGCGCGGTTTGTTGCGTCTTACATCTTGTGCGTTCCCTCAGGAGTCACCGCCTTCGCTACCAACAACTAGTGCTCTCTTCTAATTTTTTATTTATTGCAAAAGAAAGAATAGGCAAAACTTTACAAACACCTCTGTCGCCCTTTTGGCACTTTTTATGCCACCTAGATATATCCGCACAGAATGTATCTGCCCGTAGCAGAAATCAACGGCAGTAGTCTCTATTTTTATTATAAAATTTTATTTTATTAATTCATCAACATTCACATATGGCAAGTCTTGTGCTTCTGCTACTGCTTTATAAGTAATATGCCCGTCTAATGCATTAACACCCTTTTTCAATGCAGGATTGTCAATACATGCTTGCTTATAGCCTTTGTTTGCAATTTGTAACGCATATGGAATTGTATTATTTGTTAAAGCAATCGTTGATGTACGTGGTACAGCACCTGGCATATTGGCAACAGCATAATGCACAACCCCATGCTTAATATATGTTGGATCATCGTGTGTTGTAACGCGATCAGATGACGCAAAAATCCCACCTTGGTCAATAGCAATATCAACAACAACAGAGCCAGGTTGCATCGATTGAATCATTTCTTCCGATACTAGCTTCGGTGCTTTAGCGCCAGGAATCAGAACAGCCCCGACAACTAAATCTGAGCTTTTCACTGATTCTGCAATATTATAAGGGTTAGATATTAACGTTTGTACATCGCGACCAAACATGTCTTCTAATTGACGTAGACGTTCCGGACTTAAATCAATGACCGTTACATCCGCACCCATACCAACAGCGATTTTCGCAGCATTTGTGCCAGCAATTCCGCCACCGATAACAGTTACTTTCCCGCGTTGTACACCAGATACGCCACCTAATAAAATCCCTTTACCACCATGATTTTTCTCTAAATATTGCGCACCAATTTGAGTTGCCATTTTACCTGCAACTTCACTCATTGGCGTTAATAAAGGTAAAGAGCCATTTGCAAGTTGTACTGTTTCATAGGCAATACCTACAACTTTTTTATCTATTAATGCCTGCGTTAACTCACGCTCCGGCGCTAAATGTAAGTAGGTAAATAAGATTTGTCCTTCATAAAAGTAATCGTATTCCGATGCTACGGGTTCTTTTACTTTTAAAATCATTTCTTGAGCCCATGCTTCCTTTGCTGATGCAACAATATGCGCACCCGCTGCCGCGTAATCTGCATCTGTAAAGCTTGAACCTATACCAGCCCCTGCTTCAATATACACTTCGTGGCCAGCATGCGTTAATGAGACAACCCCTGCTGGTGTCATTGCTACGCGATTTTCGTTGTTTTTAATTTCTTTTGGAATACCAATCTTCATATTTCCAATCCCCTTTCATAACCTATGAACTAAGCAATATTTCACCAAAATACGATTCCTCGTAGATGATGACCCCCTTGCACTTCCATCTTACCAAACAAGTGAAAAAAATGCTTTAATTAAAGCAAATACTATTTAAATTCACAACATTTTTAAAATACTAAATATTACTACTAATCAAGCAAAACGAGGTATTTCATAGTAAACGCCTTTACTTATTCACAAATTTTCTCCGGAAAGTATTTCCTTTAGAAAATGATTTGGTATAATTACATTATACAAATAGGGAGGTAATACAAATGGCTAATCATTATAAAAGCATTGTAGTTGCAGTAGACGGTTCTAAAGAAGCGGAGTACGCTTTTCGTAAATCAATTGACGTTGCTAAACGTAACGAAGGTGCTGTATTAAACCTAGTAAACGTAATTGATACGCGTTCATTTGCTGCTATTGAAGCATATGACCGTTCAATTGCAGAACGTGCACAAGCTTTCTCAGAAGAATTATTAAATGGTTACAAAAAACAAGCTGAAGATGAAGGCTTAGCAAACGTAAACCTTATAATTGAGTATGGATCTCCTAAAAATATTATTACAAAAGAGCTTTCTAAAATCGTAGATGCAGATTTAATTATTTGTGGTGCTACTGGTTTAAATGCAGTAGAACGCTTCCTAATCGGTTCAGTTTCAGAAGCAATCGTACGTTCAGCTAATTGTGACGTACTTGTTATTCGTACACCAGAAGCTTAATAAGGCAATACATAAAAAGGTATCCAAATTTGGATACCTTTTTTATTATTTCTCTTCTTGCCACATTTTCACTTTTTCAAAGAACATCGCAAGAGCTTGTTTATTTTGCATATTGGGTACTTTCGCCAATAATACTTCTTTCGGAGCTTTAAAAGCTTCCCCTTGTTTTTGTAAAATAACGATGCTTTTTTCAAGCGATTTATTAGCAAACATCGTATCTGGCAATTGAATTATTGCTTGAATCCAAGCATGCTTTTGAATGTACTTATGCAGTTGCTTAGACTGTTCGGATTCAAAGAGATGCGTCGGAGCTAGGAAAAATAAATAGCCCCCATCCTTCGTATAATTAACCGACTGCTCAATAAATAAATGATGTGCATAGCTCATGCCTTCAGATGCACAAAGCTCATAATCTACTGCCACTTCCTCATTCGGATAGTAACCGACTGGTAAATCACAAACAATGGCATCTACAGGATCAACTAATAGGTCTTGCAAAGCATCCTGTCGATATAAAGAAACTGGCTGCTCTGTTAAATCTGCTGTTGCTGCGGCTAATCGAATAAGTAACTCATCAACCTCCACACCAGATGCCTCTACTTTACCATCGAGTAAATTCATAACAGTTAACAGTAAGTTACCAGTGCCAACTGCTGGGTCCAACATAGTCAGTTTTTCTTTTGCTAATCGATCCGCAAAAATTTGTTCTACGAAATAGCCAACTAATAGACCAAGAGTATCTGGCGTCATTTGATGATTTGGCTGGGAACCTTTTCGCATACCTTTTAAAATAGCAATTTGAATGGACTTGCGCACGTCTTCTTTCGTTGCACCTTGCTGTGAGAAATCTACATCCCCATCAAGCCAAGCCTCTAGTCCATCAAGTACACCCTCTAATAACGTCGTATCTTGCTCTTTTTCTATTTTTTCTGCATGCTCATTTAGCATCCCAAATAGTTTTTCAATCTTTTCCATACATAACTTCCTTTCACGCAGAAAAGAGCCGTGACAAACTCTGTCACAGCCCTTTTGTCTAGTATTATCTTAGCCTAAAAGAAGCAAATTATGCTAGTGCTTTAACTGCTGCAATTGCTGCTTCATAGTCTGGATGATCTGTAGCCTCAGGTACATACTCGACATAAGTCACTTTTCCAGCTGCATCTACCACAAATACTGCACGTGCTAGAAGACGTAATTCTTTAATATATACACCATAT
The DNA here is from genome assembly GCF_044761135.1 of Lysinibacillus sp. NPDC097868. Lineage (NCBI taxonomy): Bacteria > Bacillati > Bacillota > Bacilli > Caryophanales > Bacillaceae > Lysinibacillus > Lysinibacillus sp. NPDC097868. The sequence continues at coordinate 2,799,087 of NZ_JBIWBS010000001.1, forward strand.
GCTTCACCGAATGAAAGATCACGATGATCTGAAACTGTTTGAACTGCATCAATTCCTGCAGCCCCGCACCAACGTTTTTGAGCAAATGGCAGGTCAACAGACACTGTATAAATAACTACGTTATCTCCTAAATTTGCAGCTTCTTCATTAAAACGACGTGTTTGTGCATCACATACGCCTGTATCTAATGACGGAACAACACTAAATAAGCGAATTTTACCTTCTGAATCTGTTAAAGAAACAGGTGATAAATCATTTGCTAATACTGTGAAATCCGGTGCTTGGTCTCCAACCTTTACTTCTTTACCTATAAGTGTTACTGGACCTTTTTTAAATGTAATTTGTGCCATGAAAACGCCTCCTAATCATCATATGTACATAATCTTACTAAATGTAGGGAATTAATTGCAACTCGGACAGCTTATTATAGGCAAACTTTGTGAATGCCAGTAATCTGCCTCCTAATATTGCTCGGCAACAGCCCAAAACAGAAGAGCCACCTCATGCGTTGGAGGTGGCCCAGTATTATTCTTCTTCAATTTTCTCCACTATCTGTTCAGGCTCTTTTGGTTTTTCCTGAGTTGGTGTCGCTAATTGTGCTGTTTCTTTTGCTACGTATACTTTTTCATGGACAACCGTCGTATCTGCAAAATAATCATGTATGCCTTGGTTGTCAGGTAAAATCGCAACAAAAATATAAAGTGGCATAATTATGTTACTAATTAAGCGACCAATCCATTCTCGGAACAGTACATCTGACCATGTAAGTTTGTCATGCTCTAGTGAGATAACGCGCAGTCCAAATGCCATTTTCCCTAACGTTTGCCCGAAAAATTTCGTCATTAGAACAAAATAACAATAATAGAGAATAGCTGAAATAATTGAGATTGGTGCATACCAGACCGAATCCGATAGTGACCAGTCCATTAAGTAAAATATCGGATTGGCAACGATGCCACCAACAGCTGAAATAATTAATCCATCTAAGACAAATGCCCAAAAGCGCACCCAAAATCCTGCAGTCTTCAATTCGTAATTTGTAGTCACTATTGGTGTCGTTGGCTTATCTAGCAGTTCTTGTTTAATCGAGGGTGACCCTTGCAAAACGAATTCATTGTTTGTCATGGTATGCCCTCCTTAGTATTCACCATATAAGTACATCATTTTCGGTGCCTTGTATTCCGTCATAATTTTCATTAGCATTTTTTCTTCAGCCGATGGGCCAAAAAGAGAGCTTACTTTCATCCCAATTAATGACGGTAGGCCACCTTGATCATAGCTGTATTCAAACAAAACTGCATCCTCTAAACCGTAATCTTGGCGTAGAGCTGCAATAGCTGCTTGCTCGTCGCCAATTTCATCGATTAAGCCAGCTTCAAGAGCCTTTGTACCACCAAGAATTCGACCATCTGCCACTTTTTTCACGTCGGCTTCAGACATATTTCGTCCTTGTTCAACAATATCAACGAACTCTTCATACGATTCGTTAATCATGTCCTGCATCATAGCGCGTTCTTCTGCTGTAATTTCACGCGTTGGACTCAACATGTCTTTATGTTGCCCAGATTTAAACGTCTCAAACTTCACGCCAACTTTTTCTGCAAGTTCCTGATAATTAATAGATTGCATAATTACACCAATTGAACCTGTTATCGTATCACGATGTGCATAAATTTTATCTGCTGGTGCTGAAATGTAGTAACCACCTGATGCTGCCATCGAATCCATTGACACATAAATTGGAATTTGACGTTCCTCTTTAATTTGTAACAGTTTTTTATAAATTTCTGCCGATTCCTTTACACCGCCACCTGGTGAATTAACACTAAGAACAATACCTTGTACTGAATCATCATATAAAATATTGTCCAACTGATTTAAGAAAAACTGGTGATCATATGCAACGGTTTGCCATAATGTGTTCGATCCAACATCTTGAATTGTTCCATCCACTTTTAAATAGGCAATACGCTTACTATAATCTTCACCCTCAATAACCGTTTCATAAACATCTAAATTATTTCCAGCAACAATGCTGTCAAAATTACTAAAGAAGTCTGATTTAAATATTGCAAAAATCGTATTAATCCCTAATGAAAATACTAACAACACAGCTGCAATAGCCAAGGCTATCCACCTTTTCACATTCATACAAACGCCTCCTCAACACGTTATACGTCTTAATGTCCAAAACGTTTCACTTTTAAGTAATTTTTATGTAAAAATGTTCTGTTGTTTATTATTTTACTATAAATAAAAGGGGCTACAACAAAAAATCAAAAGTTCATAAAAAAACATGAACTTTGATTTTCCGACTTTATTTCCTAGGAAATATTTATTGATGTGTGTAATGAGCTTTTTCTTGTTGTCGTAATTCGACACGACGAATTTTACCAGATGCAGTCTTCGGTAACGCTTCTACAAATTCAATCGCACGTGGATATTTATATGGTGCAGTCATTAATTTCACATGGTTTTGTAACTTTTTAATAAGTGTTTCATCCCCAGTCTCATCTTCACGAAGGACTATAAATGCCTTAACAATATTTCCTCTTACTTCATCTGGACTAGCAACAACAGCAGCTTCCTTTACTGTAGGATGTTTCATTAATGCATCTTCTACTTCAAATGGCCCTATTGTATAGCCTGAAGAAATAATGACATCATCTCCGCGACCCTCAAACCAAAAATAGCCATCAGCATCTTTATAGGCACGGTCTCCAGTTATATACCAATCTCCGCGGAATTGTAGGTTTGTGCGTTCAGGATCTTGGAAATATTTTTTAAAGAGTGCAGGTGTTTCGCGATGCACTGCAATATCCCCAACAACACCTTCAGACACAGGATGTCCTAGGTCATCAATTATTTCTACTGTATTTCCTGGTGTCGGTTTACCCATTGAGCCGACGCGCGCTTCCATGCCAACCATTGTCCCAACAAGTAACGTATTTTCCGTTTGGCCGTAACCATCACGAACCTGTATATCAAACGTTTCTGAGAACACTTTTACAACTTCACTATTCAGTGGTTCACCCGCTGATACAGCTTGGCGAATCTCACTTAAATTATAGTCCTGTAAATTATTGAGTGTTGCCATAAAACGATACTCTGTCGGTGTACAACATAATACATTTACTTTAAATTTTTCAAGCAATGACAAATAAATTGATGCATCAAATTTGCCTTTATAAACAAAAGCTGTTGCACCGCTTCCTAAAGTTGCTAGGAACGGACTCCAAATCCATTTTTGCCAGCCAGGTGCCGCAGTAGCCCATACTATATCATTTTCTTGCACACCTAACCAATTCGGTGCTGTTGTCCGTAAATGAGCATAACCCCAGCTATGCGTATGAACAGCTGCCTTAGGATTGCCAGTTGTCCCACTTGTATAGGCTAAAAAAGCATTGTCTGTACTTTTTGTCGGTGTAGGATTCGTATAGTCTGTAGGATGCTGCTCCATTTTTTCAAGCAACGGCTGCCATGGTGCATGAGCATGTCCAATAACATATTGCAAAATACCATTTAAGTTTTTTACTTCGTCAAATTGCTCAATATATGGCTCGTAGGCAATTATTCCTTTTGCATTTGCATGTGTGATTCGATATTCAATATCCTTTGTACGTAACATTTCTGAACTAGGGATAATCGTTAAGCCCGCTTTCAAAGCCGCTATGTAGACGATATATGCCTCGACAGATCTTGGAACCATAACTAAAAGCACGTCGCCTTTTGTTAGTCCTTGCGAAGTAAATACATGGGCCGCCTGATTTGCTTTTTCAAGTAAAGTTGCATATGTAATGTGTTGAATTTCTTCGTGATTGTTATAAACAATTAATGCATTTTTAGTAGGGTCCTGAGCATACTTCTCAATCTCCTCAACAATGTTATACCATTCTGGTGCGATTAAATCCTGTCTTTTCATAATAACTTCCTCCTTATTGCTAGGTTTATTATAAAACTCATTTTTTATGATTTTCAATGGATGAACCTTATTTTAAGAAAGTCATGACAATTATCATGGTTTATTATATGGCATCAGTCACTGCTTTCCAGATAATGATAAAACGCTATTGAATACTGTGGATAGGTATGTTACATTTTGGACAACTAAAACTTCATGATTGCAGGGGGACTCTTAGTGAGTTGAGAAGGTAAAACCTGACCCTTTGAACCTGTTAGTTAATACTGACGTAGGGAGCAACACACATCTTATTATTGATGATAAGCTCTTTTTACGTGTATACTTTGCACGAAAAAGAGCTTTTTGCATGCTTACGTCCATCCAAAAAAGGAGGACTACGATGATTTTTCAAACTATTCGTAAAAAACAGCCACTCATTCATTGTATTACAAATTATGTTGTGGCAAATTTTCAAGCAAACGGCTTATTAGCAATTGGTGCTTCACCTGTAATGGCAGATGAATCTCTGGAAGTTGAGGAGATGGTATCGATTGCATCAGCCCTATTGATTAATATTGGCACACTCACTACCCGTACAAAAGAATCGATGTTACTTGCTGGAAAAAAGGCAAACGCGCTAGGTGTACCGGTTATTTTGGACCCAGTTGGTGTTGGAGCAACAAATTTACGTAAACAAACGGTACAGCAATTATTAGAAGCCGTTCATTTTGCTGTTATTCGCTGTAATATCGGTGAACTTGCCGCTATTGCTGATGTTCGTTGGCAACAAAAAGGAGTAGATAGTGGCAGCGGTTCCATTTCAGTTGAAGATAAAGCGAAAGAAATTTCTAAAAAATATAATTGTATCGTTATTGTAACTGGTGAAAAGGATTTTATAACTGATGGAGAGCATTCCAAATGGATTATTGGCGGACATTTTCGAATGACAGAAGTTACAGGAACTGGTTGTTTGTTAAGTGCCATTTGCTGTGCAGCTTATATTGCAGGCAATAAGCCATTTTCTCAGTTGTGCAATACATTAACGAGCTATAAAAAAGTTGCTGAACATGCCGCCTCATCTGCGCCATATAACGGTGATTTTGCAGTATCGGTCTTAAATGAGTTACACCGTTTATCGAAGGACGGTGAAAAATAATGCATATTGTAACAACAATAGCTGGCTCAGATAGTGGTGGTGGAGCTGGTATCCAAGCTGATTTAAAAACATTTCAGGAATTAGATGTATTCGGGACATCCGTTATAACTGCTTTAACAGCACAAAACACCTTAGGAGTGAACGGTGTGCTTCCAATTGAACATGCTTTTGTAAATAAACAACTTCATTCACTCCTAGATGATTTTCCAATTAGTGCAGTAAAAACAGGAATGCTTTTTTCCTCTGATATTATTTATACAATTGCAAGAGCTATATCTAATTTAAATATTCCCCTTATCGTTGATCCTGTGATGATTGCCAAAGGTGGCGAAAACTTATTACAACAAGAAGCAGTTGAAGCATTAAAAGAAGCTTTATTACCTCTTGCTACAATCGTAACGCCTAACATCCCAGAAGCAGAGACACTTACTGCTAGAAAAATACACAATTTATCAGACATTCAGCAAGCTGCACAATCATTATTAAAATTAGGTGTTCAATGTGTCATTATCAAAGGTGGACATTTACATGACGATAATTTTGCAACGGATTATGTATTTTTTGAAGATGGCGAAACATTTTCAATGCAATCTACTCGAATTACAACGAAAAACACGCACGGAACGGGATGTACATTTTCTGCTGCATTAACCGCTTTTATTGGTCGGAAAATGCCTTTAAAACAAGCAATTATTGAAGCCAAGAAATTTATTCAGCTAGCCATTAGCCATGATTTATCGATTGGAAATGGCAATGGACCAACGAATCATTTTGCTTACAAAAAGTTTCATGATACTTGCGAGGTGACCATACATGAAACGCAGTGACTTACAGCTTTATTTTATAATGGGTACAGCGAATGTGAAAAATAGACAACCTTTAGAAATACTTGAGGCAGCATTGCAAGCAGGCATTACGATGTTTCAATTTCGTGAAAAAGGACAATATGCATTGACGAATGAGCCCTACGAACATTTTGCACGTCAATGCCAAAATCTATGCAGGAAATACAACGTTCCCTTTATTGTGAATGATGATCTCGACCTTGCCCTAAAGCTCAATGCAGATGGGATTCACATTGGCCAAGATGATTATCCCATCTCACTAGTACGACAAAAAATTGGACAAATGATCCTTGGTGTTTCTGTCCATACAGCTACTGAATTGCAAGTTGCTTTAAAATATGGGGCAGATTATGTAGGTATTGGCCCTATTTATGCAACCACATCTAAAATCGATGCCAAACTACCTTGTGGAACGGAATTTTTACAACAAGCAAGATGCATGTATCCGCAGCTGCCGATTGTCGCAATTGGTGGCATCCACTGCCAGAATGCACCTGATGTTATTAAAGCAGGTGCAGACGGTGTGGCTGTTATTTCCGCTCTTTGCGAAAGTAATGACATTCAAAAAACGGCTTCAACTTTCAAATCATTGTATTAATAGCGTAAATTTTTTGTTATATGTATGCATGTAATCATATGGCATAAAAAAACTAAATTTAAACAAACTAAAACCAGTGCCTTTTACGGTCACTGGTTTTAAGTTCAATAATTACTTATTCTGCAATTATTGGTTTTTTGGCATACCTTTTAATTGAGATTCTGCCATTTGTACAAGACGTTTAGTGATTTCACCACCAACGGAACCGTTAGCACGAGCTGAAGCGTCAGCTCCTAATTGAACACCAAATTCTTGTGCAATTTCGTATTTCATTTGATCAAGTGCTTGTTGTACACCAGGTACTGCAAGCTTGTTTGAACTACCATTGTTGTTTGTCATGTCTGTCTCACCTCCTTGTGATTATAGAATGTGCGATATTTGTTTTTTAATACGAAAAAAATAAAGGTAAAATGTAACTCTAAAGGAAATTGACTAGAAAATTAAAAAAAGAACCGTCTCAAATACGATTTTGAGACGGTTTCCTTCTTATTAAATGGCGTTTTTAAATAAATGAAAAACAACGATGAATTTATTTTTTACATCCGTAATTTTTTTATAAAAGATCTGCGAATTTATCTGTAGGCTGCTCTTTTTTCGGAAAAATGTAAACTTCACGGTTTTTCACAGCACGCTCAATTAGTTCATCGAAATCAGAAAAGCTTTCATAATGCTCTACTTTCTCAAGCTTTGGTTTCGTTTTCGGACTAGCAGGTGTGAAAATTGTACAGCAATCTTCAAATGGCTGAATCGACGTTTCATATGTGCCGATTTTCTCCGCAATTTCAATAATATCTAACTTATCATTCGATATAAGCGGACGTAAAATCGGTGTATTCGTTACTGCGTTAATAGCAGTCAAACTTTCAAGCGTCTGACTTGCTACTTGTCCAAGACTTTCACCTGTTACAATGGCAAGTGCGTTAATTTCTTCACGTACTTTATCTGCAACTTTTAACATCATACGACGTGTTGTAGTCATAGACACATTAGACGGTACTTTTTCTTTAATAAGTACTTGGATTTCTGTAAACGGAATAACATGTAGTCGAATACTTGCGCCGAATTTTGTTAGCTCATTTGCTAGCACTTTTACTTTTTCTAATGAATTTTGACTTGTATATGGTGGGCTAAAGAAATGTATTGCCTCTAGACGTACACCACGTTTCATCATTAAATAGCCTGCAACAGGACTATCAATCCCTCCTGAAAGCATTAATAATGATTTTCCGTTGGAGCCAACTGGCATACCACCTGCGCCTGGAATAACTTGCGCCATCATATAAGTCGAATCGTGGCGCACTTCCACTCGTAGCTCTACATCTGGATGTTTCACTTTTACTGATAAATTTTGATATTGAGGTAAAACATGGCCACCAATTTCACGCTGAATACTGTGAGAATCTAATGGGAATGTTTTATCTGTACGTTTAACTTCAACTTTAAAAGTTAATTGTTCATGTTTAAATGTATCCATAATCGTAATCGCAAGCTGTTTCATGGCATCCATATCTTTGTCACAAGCAGCAACAGGACTAAATGATTGTATCCCAAAAATTTTCGGTAATCCTTCTAGTAAGACATTCATTTGTGCCTCATCTTGAATGGCGATAAACATACGATCACGTTCTGTACGAATGTGTAAATGCCCTAAATCTGCAAACGCATAACGAATATTCTCACGTAAACGACGAATAAAATCCATTTTGTTACGTCCTTTTGTAGATAGTTCGCCATAACGAATTAATATTTCTTTCCAAATCATAATAAAAGTTCTCCTTTTAGTTCCATCAATACTTTTTTGATAGCTAGTATAAATTGTTCTATGCCTTCAGATGTTACATGTGCGCCAAAGCTCACACGAATAACACCCTTTTTAAAATGTTCATCAATATTTAATGCTTCTACAACATGGCTAGTTTTTGTTTGCTTTGACGAACAAGCACTTGATGTAGATACAATGACACCATATTTTTGTAAGGCATTTATAAGTACCTCACCTTTTAAATCACGAACACTAAATGATAAAATATGAGCTGCACTCTCTGGGGTAGATAAAATATGCACAATGTCACCAAATTGCTCTAGCTCAGCACGGATTTCCTGCTGCCATTTACGGTATTTTTCTGCACGTTCATTCATTGTTTCCACTGCAATACGAGCTGCTTTCGACAGTGCTACTGCTTGCGGAACAGCAACTGTGCCACTACGCAAACCAAATTCCTGTCCTCCGCCTAAAGCATATGGTTGCCATTGCATTTTTTTTCGGAATGCTAAGACACCCGAGCCTTTAAATCCATGAATTTTATGTCCAGAGATTGTAATACAATCAGGACCTTCCTCACCTTTAAATGTTAAAGGTAATTTTCCGAAGCTTTGTACTGCATCGACATGGAACGCCGCTCGACTTTCTGCATGGACGATTGTAGCTGCTTCAAAAATAGGTTGAATAGCACCCATTTCATTATTTACATGCATCATACTAACTAAAATAGTATCTTTGCGTATTTTTGCCTTTAGCTCATCTAATGAAATTACACCTTGTGCATTTACATGTAAATACTCTATTTCAAAGCCTTCCTTTTCCAGCTGTTTGACTGATTCTAACACAGAAGGATGCTCTATTTCCGTAGTTAAAATATGTTTACCCTTATGTGTGTTGCCACGTGCTAAACCAATAATTGCTGTGTTATTAGACTCGGTACCACCTGAAGTAAATAGCACATTTTTTGCTTCAGTCTTCAAAATATCTGCTACTTGCTCACGCGCACGCATTAATAATTCGTTTGATTCTACGCCCATGGCATGAATCGATGCAGGGTTTGCATAATACTGTTCATTCACTGCCATAAACGTCTGCATTACTTCTTTGTAAGGCTTTGTTGTAGCACTATTATCAAGATAAATTGTATTAACTTTCATTATTTTTCACACACTTTCAAAACGTTGATTTAACGGTATTTATCATAACGCAATCTGTCGCGATTGACTACTAATTATTCTGATTTAGTCATTTATCGTCTCTTTTTTATGACCTTTATAATGAAAAAAACTACCCATTTTTATTTATTTCGATCATAGAATTGCACGAATATATTTACTTTTTTTGACCAGTTATGCTAAGCCTAACGTTACGTAGCAATAAATAAAATAGCTACCTAAAAAGTTCATTACGTCACTTTTTAGGTAGCTGTTTCTTTTGTTTATTTTCTTTTATTCACTTCGAACTTTTAAGACTTTGTTAGCGTCTCTTCTGCAACAATTGCTTCTATACGCTTTAATGCACCTGGCTCCATTTCCTCTACCGCAGTCCCAGCTTCTTCTAAAGCCTTCGCATAACGGTACTGATGGAATGCTTGTTCTGCTTCTTTTAAACGAGCATTTAATTTTGGATTCGTTGCACGGTGACGATTGCCATATTGTATGATACGTTCAATAAGCATGACATTCTCAATCAATTCATGTGCCTTCGAATGCACATCATCAACACAAAGAGTCGCTGCATTCAAGTTATTATGAATTGTTCCCATGTTAAGTGGTACTTCTTGTAGACTTTGCATGACAATATAAATATGCTCAGCAGCCTCATCTAAACGAGCATCCATCTCTTCTGGAATACCTGGAATATTTGCCTTATTTAACAGGCGATCTGTTTCTTGTAATGTTTTTTTCAAGTTTTCCACTTGTGTACGAGCTTTATTTTCATCAATGCGAAGCTTTTTCATTGTATTTGATAAATGCCCTTGCTCTTCGTGGATACGCTCTAGTTCTTCGCTAATTTCAATTAATTCCTCTTGTAGACTTGAATAAGCCGATTTTTCCTCAGAGACACGCATTGCCAATAAATCATATCGGCGTTGGAGTGCTTCTAATTGTTTTAAAGCAGCCTTTGGAATTTCAGCATCTTTTTCATTCAAATGGTAACTTTGCTGAACAAATGTTGCTTCATCACTAACTAATCGCGTTGAGCTAATAACATTCGTAATGGATCCTAATAATCGCTCACAATTTTGGTCTACATAATTTTTAGCAATGACTTCTTTTTCAAGTAAATCATAGAAACGGTCAATTTCTTCATTTATTTCAGCAACACGAGGTTTAACAACTGTTAAATTCAGCTCCGCAAGTTCACCCTTTAACGTAGCAAATTCAACTTCCAGTTTGTCCAACGCTTCTGTTAGCTCTAAATGATGCAAGTAGTACGATTGTTCTTCCATTTCACGTTGACCATTGCGCAATTCTTGAACTGCACCTGGTAACTTTACTTGCAGTTCTGTCAAAATAGTTGGAACGTCATTGATGTATTCAAATGTCTGTTGTGATTCATGATTCAAGCTAATGACAATTTCACGTGCCTGCAAATAATTTCCTTCGCTTGTGAGTACATCAAATTCCTCAAATTTTTGAATAAACACTTCTAATTTTTGTTCAAGTGCTGGTAAAGCTACACCAAATGAGTGTTGATGCGCAAGCAATGTTTTACGTGCTGATCGATAATATTCTTTGAGCTGTTCAATTTCAATACGGTTTTTTTCTTCGCTGCCAATTAATTCATTAAGTTCTTCTAAGATTTTATCTCTATCTTTTTCACACTTAAGAATATAGTCTTCTATTTCACGTTCTATCAACGTTGCTTTTTTAAAACGAAGACGATTGATTTGATCTTCAGCGTCGAATAGAAGCGAATCAATTTTTGTCATATGTACATCGATGACTTCATCCCAACTATTACGCCACCGTTCAAACATTTCCTCTGTTTCACCATTCATGTTTAAAGATTTAACTTTGGAAATTTCCTCATTTATGGGATTGTTTTGTATTTGTAATTTTTCATTTTCTAGTTGTGAAATGATTGTTGTATGTTTTCTTCGCATCATTAATCCTACTATGGCTAAAATTAATAGTAGGATAATTGGAATGATGATATACTCCATCGTAAGCCTCCTATTCTACAATAAACGAATTGGCTAGTTGTATACATTATATACTATGTTTTCGCCTTTTGTACTAAAATTTAAGTGATTTTCAGAAAAGTGTATTCACGACCTACATATTGACAGTTCCGCCTATGTCATTGAACATAGAGCATAAATATGTAATTATCATTTTACTAGTTAAAGGAGTGTAATATGTATGAAAAGAGACGGCCATATCCATAGCCCGTATTGCCCACATGGGACATCTGATTCATTTACACAATATATTGAAAAAGCTATTGCTGAAAACTTTACGGATATTACATTTACAGAACATGCACCATTGCCCTCTAATTTTAGCGACCCTACACCCGAAAAAGATAGTGGAATGCAACGAGATTTTTTAATGCCGTATTTCGAGGACTTACAGCAGCTCCAAAAGCAATATGCACAAGATATTCGCATTCGTATTGGTTTAGAGATAGACTATATTCAAGGCTATGAGCAAGAAACGCGTAAATTCCTTGATACATATGGGCATTTTTTAGATGACTCTATTTTATCAGTGCATTTTTTACAATGGCAAAACACATATGAATGCATTGATTTTTCTGCTGAAAATTTTATAGCTTTTGCTAAAAAGGTAGGTTCTATTGAACAAGTTTATCACTTATATTATGATACTGTCCTACAATCTATCGAAGCAGATTTAGGTCAATACAAACCGAAGCGCATCGGACATCCAACGCTTGTTCATAAGTTTCAACTAGCCCATAATACGAAAATTGATGATACCGTCCGCATTCAAGAAGTATTAACTACTATGCAGCAAAAAGGATATGAGTTAGATTTAAATAGTGCTGGTTTAAGTAAAACATACTGTCAAGAGCCTTATCCACCATTTGCCTTTATCGATTATAGTAAAACGATCGGTTTACCTGTCGTTTTCGGTTCTGATGCGCATACCGCTGTTGATCTACATCAGCATTATAAAACTTTATTTCCAATTATATAACTTTTAAACGAGGTGCTATTATGTTTACACAAATTAATTATGAAGGATCCATCGTCGATCAATACAATACATTAGCAAAGCAATTAGATGCACTACTCACTGGAGAAACAGATCGTATTGCTAATTTAAGCAACGCGTCTGCCTTGCTTAATCAATTCCTCCCTGACATTAACTGGGTTGGCTTTTACATATTACAAGAGGAAGAGCTAGTATTAGGCCCATTCCAAGGCTTACCTGCATGCGTGAGAATTCCAGTTGGGCGTGGTGTTTGTGGGTCTGCTGTGTCTAAAAAAGAAACGCTTGTCGTAGATGATGTTCACGCATTTCCAGGGCATATTGCATGCGATGCTGCCTCTCAATCTGAAATTGTCATTCCCCTCATTCAACAAGACAAGGTAATGGGCGTGCTTGATATTGATAGTCCCATCAAAAATCGCTTTTCTACTGATGACCAACTCGGCTTAGAACATTTTGTAAAAACATTACTGCTTCATATTTAAAAGACGTCCGCGAGTAGCCACTAAAAAATGCCCTGAAATGGATTATAAATATATCATTTCGGGGCAAATTTATTGTAAACATCGTTTATGCATTTGTTTGTAACGTTCGATCATGAATACAGAATCTATTTTTCCCATTGTTTTTCGCTTCATATAAAGCTGTGTCAGCATGTAGGAAAACAGATTGAAAGGCTGGTCTATAGAATTGATCCCATGTAATAAGACCTGCTGAAATTGTTACTTGAGGATCTGTTGCATTCGGAATTACTTCTACTATTGTTGATGCTAGCTCTAAAGCTTCTTGCTCATCAACATTAGGCACATACACCGACATTTCCTCTCCACCCCAGCGAGCACAAATACCACTGGCACCTATTGTTTCCTCTAATTGCACGGCAATTTGCACGAGAATTTTATCACCTATTTGATGACCATAGGTATCATTTATGCGTTTAAAATTATCAATATCAATCAGTAAGAACATTCCTGATTGATCTGTTTTCAATGATTTTTCTACAAATTGGTCTAAATAACTACGTGCATATAATTTCGTTAAATGATCTCGATCAACCATTTCTTGTAGCTGATTTCGTAAAATAGAGTTTGCTATCGCTAATGAAGAATGATGGATTAAAGATTGCATTAGCTTAAAACTATCAAATGAAAAGAAATACGGCTCTTTGTGTAATACGATACTAAAGCCATTAATTTTTTCCTCCATTAGGATAGGAATCGCCATAATTGAACGATATTCTATTTGATTTGGGGTTAACCTGCTAAAATCGGCTATAAACAGTGGATCATTTGTATGCTCAAAATGTTGTTCAACATGATTTATATAAGTCTTGCCTTCGTCTGATTTAAATAAGGATGTACTAGCATCTTTCACTACATAGGTAGCATTATCTTTAAAAGCGAAACAAACTTCCATTGGTTGGAAAGACTTCATTAATTGTTTTTGTAGGAAAAGTAACATTTCATTAATATCAATTCGCATATTTAATCGATGCGATGTTTCATTGATAAGTTGTAAGTCACTTACGAGGCGATGCGATTGATGATATAATTTGGCATTTTCTAGTGCATTGCCAGATGCTTGTGCGAGCATACGCACAAAATCTTTTTCAGTTGCTGAAAAAAGGTATGTGGTTGGCGCATTAACTTGTAAAATCCCATAAATGGCTTGTCTCCCTTTTATAGGAGCGTTTAATAATCGACAATTTAAGTCTCCAGCTAGTTCAGTTGTCAACTCACCTGATACAAAAGCTTCAATTGTTGCAGGTCTTTCAGATAAGTAATCAAAAAGCTTTATATCGATTGTCGTATGGCGATCTTGATCGTTGGATAAAATAAGCTCCACATTAAATTCTGGGAAATTATCTCGAATATTTTTTAAAACGTTTTCTAAAATCAAATCAATATCCATTGTTGAATGAAATAAGTCCGTCATATTATAAAGTTTTCTATATTGGTCTTCATTCAATTTTACTTCTAGGTTTTCAATCAGTAGTTGTAAAACTTTCGTAAGCGTTTCTACACACTCTTCACCATAATCCGAAGTCATAAAGTCCGTCCAAGTATCAGTGGCTTCTACAAGCAACACACCAATAGGATCTTTGCCCTCCGCCTGGAAAAGCACCATATCTGTCATCATATTATAGGCTGTTTTTTCTTTTAATATATAAGGAAGCTTCACCACTTTCTGTTGGTAAAAGCTAGCTTCTATCATTAGCCATGACACAGCATTTAGTTTTGTTTCAATCGTCAAATTAGCTAATTCTTCCACAGGTATTAAACTATTACCTTCAAAGCTAAGAAATGCCGCATTTTCAATTTTCAAGTGCTTCTTTAGACACTGTTTAAATGAATAAAAATACTCATTAAAACTAATTAGTCCTCCATTCGAACTCACCCAAATGCTCAAAACATCAGATTTTATATATTTCAGCGTTTGTAAATGGTCTGTCATGAAATCACCTTTTCTATATAACGTACAAATCAATTACTATTAACTTATAATGTATTATACATAATTTGTGTCATTTTGACTATTTAATTCTGCCTTACTTTTACAATTTACATTTAATACCGTATCATTAACCATTTCGTAGTAGTGTAAAATGACTTTCAAGGAAATTCCTACTATAGACCTTTTTGAAAATAGCAATACTAATAATTGACGTCTACGCTATAAGCAGTTACAATGAAGTTTGTGTAAAATAAACGCAGCAGTGGTATGAGCTTATTACTGTATTTTATTCCTCTATTTTACTGAGTATTACTTCACAAAGTCTCTCAGATACAAATAGATGGTGTATTGTGTAACCTAACGGCTGCATAGGCGAAAATACATGAAAATAAAATGCGTATAAGAATGGGTACTACTGGTTTTTGTTTTACAACAAAAAAACCAAATTTAAAGGAGGAGACAACAATATGTCTCGTTATACAGGTCCATCTTGGAAATTATCACGTCGTCTTGGTATCTCATTAAGCGGTACTGGTAAAGAAATCGAAAAACGCCCTTACGCACCAGGTCAACACGGCCCGAACCAACGTAAAAAATTATCAGAATACGGTTTACAACTTCAAGAAAAACAAAAACTTCGTCACATGTACGGCATGAACGAACGTCAATTCCGTACTCTATTTGACCGCGCTGGTAAAATGAAAGGTGTTCACGGTGAAAACTTCATGATCCTTCTTGAAACTCGCCTTGACAACTTAGTTTACCGTTTAGGTTTAGCACGCACTCGTCGTGGTTCTCGTCAATTAGTAAACCACGGTCATATCTTAGTAGATGGCAAACGCGTTGATATTCCATCATTCAGCGTTAAACCAGGTCAAACGATTTCTCTTCGTGAAAAATCTCAAAACCTTGCTGTAGTAACAGAAGCTATCGAAGTAAACAACTTCGTACCTGACTACTTAACTTTTGATGCAGACAAAAAAGAAGGTACATTCACTCGCCTTCCAGAACGTTCTGAACTATCTGCTGAAATCAACGAAGCATTCATCGTAGAGTACTACTCTCGTTAATTTTTTAACGTTAGATTGTTTTCGTTTCTTAAACCCCGCAACCTTGTTTATTCAAGTGTTTGCGGGGTTTTTGTATATATTCACAATTTAAATAAACAGCTTGCATTTCAACACGATTTCACATAGACATATTAAACTATTCAATTTGCTAATTTGGGTATTAATTTTTCCTACATATAAAAGAAAGTCACTCATTATTTTCAAATGAGTGACTTTAGGTGCCAGGCACTCAAACAATTTGGAGTGCTGACGATCGCTTTCCCTAGGCCAACTGTAAAACAGGCTGGCTTAAAAGGTTATTGTATGCATGTAAATCTTGTTCATATAATTTATTATATGTCGCTAGGCTATGCTGCTTTATATAATCAAAGTCCTTTTTATCTATTAGCTGAAGTGTATTATTAAGGTTCCGTGCATTATCCCATGCAGTTTCCTCAAATTGAATATTCATTTCGTGCTCCTCAATTATCATAGATAAAAGACGTTCATTTCGATAAATTTCTTTTTTGGGATGCTGTTTCTTCATCTTGAAAAATTCAATCGTTCTTGGAAGTGATGCTTGTAGCGCTTCACGGTCAACAGCATGACCTAGTTCATGTAAAGTAATTGTTTTTACATAAACCTCAAGCGAAAGTGGTAACATTAGCTCATTTCTTGCTTCTATTAATCTGTTCGCATCAAATCCTATATAATCCCCAATAAAGTTATAACTCATATTAATACCACAATGATCTTGTTTTATCGCCACCGTTATCCCTACAGTTTGCATAACGGAATTAATTACATCATATAGTTCTTTTTCTTTAAGCAATGTTGTCATTATTAACGCTTTCCTCATTTCCTCTGAAAACAATCTAATGATAATTTATTACAAGCGGATTAAATATATACTACATTTAGGGGAAATTCAACATATTTATCCTGTTAATTCAGAGGAAATGAGAATTTTTCCATCAAAAAGGCGTTTGTAGTTAAAAACTACAAACGCCTCTTTGCTTGTTTAAGGCTTTTACCTCATATTAAATTAGTCGTTGTTGTTATTATTATTGCTATTGTTATTTTTATTACGTTGATTTTGGTTTCCATTGGAGTTGTTACCAAGCTGGTTGCTGCGTGCTTCTCCGCCTTTACGTCCTATTTCTTCATAAAAATCGTCGTCGTGGTTTTCAGCTGTAGCTTCTCCACCCTTACGTCCAATTTCTTGATAAAATTCCTGTCCATGATTTTTAGACGTAGCTTCTCCGCCTTTACGTCCTATTTCTTCATAAAAATCATGATCATGATTTTTGGAGGTAGCTTCTCCGCCTTTACGACCCGCTTCTTCTACAGTCATGTTTTCATTGTTGTTTCTGTTGCGATTGTTTTGCTTGTTAGCCATTATAATTCCTCCTAAATAATTTTTTTAAGCTATTGACTAGCTCACTATTTATATTCCCAGTCTATACATGACTAAACATTATTTTTTTAAAAGTCTATTATTTTCTTTAAACTTATAAAAATAACTTTTGTTTTCATAATAGAAATGGATATCGAATTCAATAGCATTTATTTATAAAAAAATAACGTTTTTATAGAGTCTCTATGTTCTAGTACACTTGAACAATCCTCTTTGTCATACTATTTAGCGATGATTGTTGGGTTAAACGCTGTACAAGTATCCTACAACTTATTCGTCTTACGCTCCATAGCATAACTACTAAAAAAAGCACTGTGAGCATAATACTTCGAACTCCGCACTTCAACTTATTAAATTAGCTAAGTCCTTTGTATTTAACGCCATTAAACTTGCTTCTCTTCTATAATCCAAGAGTTATTATCTTTTCAAAAAAATCCTTTCGTCCATTAATCCACAATTATTTGCAATATTAACATTTAAATTAATTGTAAATTTTTCTGTACATTAAAATAGCAATTCTCCACTTCTCAAACAACATAAACACTATCATTATATTAACAACTGTATATCAGTTATTTACTATTCAACTAGCCTTATAAATAGAACGAATTTCCAAAAAATATATTTTACTTTTATACGATAGTATTTCTTAAAATGTATTCAAATCAACCATCTTACTCCTTATTCACTTCTTCATTATCATCTTTTTAGTTACTTTTTTGTGAAATAATAACAGGAAGAAAATTAACAATTTTAATAAAAATTCGTCTTGAACTTTTAAAAAAAATAGAATAATATGGATTTCGGAAGGTGGTTAGCCATCATTCAAGCAATAATAATTTGTTAAAAGGGGTTGGAAATATGTCAGACGTTCTAAAGCAATTTGTAATGCCAAAAACAAACTTATTTGGACCTGGAGCAATTCAAGAAGTTGGTAAACGTTTAAATGATTTAGAAGTGAAGAAGACATTGATCGTAACAGATGAGGGCTTACACAAATTAGGTCTCTCAGAGCAAATTGCTAACATCATAACAGCAGCTGGAATTGATGTTGCAATTTTCCCTAAAGCAGAACCAAATCCAACAGATCAAAACATTGAAGATGGAATCGCTGTTTATCATGCAGAAAACTGTGATTCAATTGTATCTCTTGGAGGCGGAAGTGCACATGATGCAGCAAAAGGTATCGGACTTATTGCTTCGAATGGTGGACGCATTCATGATTATGAAGGCGTTGACAAATCAGAAAACCCACTGGTGCCATTAATCGCTATTAATACAACAGCTGGTACAGCGAGTGAAATGACACGTTTTACAATCATTACGGATACTGAACGTAAGGTTAAAATGGCGATTGTTGACAAGCACGTTACACCGCTAGTTTCGATTAATGATCCAGAGTTAATGATTTGTTTACCTCCAGCTCTAACAGCTGCAACTGGTTTAGATGCATTAACACATGCCATCGAATCATTTGTATCGACAGACGCAACGCCTATTACTGATGCATGTGGAGAAAAAGTACTTCAGCTAGTACCTGAGTTTTTACCACGTGCATACGCAAATGGTGCAGATTTAGAAGCACGTGAGCAAATGGTATATGCACAATTTTTAGCAGGTATGGCGTTCAATAATGCTTCACTTGGCTATGTACATGCGATCGCTCACCAATTAGGTGGCTTCTATAACTTACCACATGGCGTATGTAATGCGATTTTACTGCCACACGTTTGCCGCTTCAACTTGACAGCACGCACAGAACGTTTTGCTCGTATCGCTGAATTGCTAGGAGAAAATATTGAAGGCATCAGTAAACGTGACGCTGCTGAAAAAGCAATTACTGCCATTGAAAAACTGTCTAAAGACTTGAATATTCCTAGTGGCTTCCGTGAATTAGGCGCGAAGGATGAGGATATCGAAATTTTAGCAAAAAATGCAATGCAAGACGTTTGTGCTGCAACAAATCCTCGTAAAGCTACATTAGAGGACATTAAACAAATTATTACAGCAGCAATGGGACCTGTAGTAAAAACAGCACAATCCCTTGAAGCAGTTGCACTTTCTTAAAAAATTAATAAAAATGGCGTGTCTCAATGAGGCACGTCTTTTTTTGAGCAAAAAGCAATCGCTTATTGTATGTGCGTCCAGTGACAGCTATACTTTTCTTAAAAAGATATGGGGGAAACATATGCGATTAATCTCAATTTGCCCAAGCAACACTGAGCTTGTTGCCTATCTAGGGTTAACCCATCAACTTGTAGGTGTTGATGATTTTTCAGATTGGCCTATAGCTGTGCACGAATTGCCAAAGCTTGGCCCAGATTTATCGATTGATATAGATGCACTAGAGGCACTAAAGCCAGACTTAGTACTTGCATCGTTAAGTGTACCTGGCATGGAAAAAAACATAGAGGCATTACAGGAAAGAAACATTCCCCACATCGTCTTTAATGCCAACTCGCTAAATGAAATTGCGCTGGATCTCATAACACTAGGCGTTGCTTGTGGAGTAGAGGAACATGCTAAAAAGATTTCTGAGGAATATTTACACTTTATCGTACAGCTCCAAACGATTGCACAAACTATTCAAGAAAAACCAACACTCTATTGGGAATGGTGGCCAAATCCTATTTTTACGCCAGGAAAGATCAATTGGTTAACTGAAATTAGCAATCTTGCAGGTGGACAAAATCTTTTTCGCGATATCGAGTTAGCAAATGTCCAAACAGACTGGGAAGAAATCGTACGACGTAATCCTGATTATATCTTGATGGCATGGGTCGGTGTTGCCTTTACACGCATTAAACCTGCTCATTTATTGAAACGTCCACATGCCAACGAACTTCAGGCAGTTCAAAAGCAGCATGTCCATGTAATGGAAGAATGGTTGTACTGTCGTCCATCGCCTCGACTCGTTGAGGGCGCACTAAAACTTGCGCAGCTTCTACACCCTCAAAGCTATCAGCAAATCGCTCTGCCAAGTTTTTTAGAATGCTAAAAATGAAAACATCCCCTCGAAATAACGAGGGGATGTTGAATTGTGTGAGAATTGTGTGAGTGACTGGCATCCAAACTAAATAAATTTCACCATATGGTATTTTTTCTTACCGCGGCGTACAATGCTAAATGCATCTTCTAAACGATCTTTTTCATCTACGATATATTCTAAATCCGTAATTTTTTCACCGTTCACGCTAATTGCACCATTTGTCACATCTTCACGAGCTTGACGTTTTGAAGATGAAATCCCTGCTTCCACAAGTAAATCCACGATATTTTTCGCTTCTTTCGCCATTTCAATAGAAGGAACATCTTTAAATGCATCCTTCATTTCCTCAGCTGATAGAGCTTTTAAATCGCCAGAGAATAGTGCAGCAGTAATACGAATAGCCTGATCTAATGCTTCCTGACCATGGATTAAGCGTGTCATTTCCTCCGCTAAAGCTTTTTGTGCCTTACGTAAATGTGGTTCTTCTTCTACAGATACAGCTAAGGCGTCAATTTCTTCACGTGTTAAGAACGTAAAGATTTTTAAATATTTAATAACGTCCGCATCAGCAGCGTTAATCCAGAATTGGTAGAACTCGTAAGGAGATGTTTTCTTACTATCTAACCATACTGCACCACCAGCTGTTTTACCGAATTTCGTACCATCTGCTTTTGTTACTAATGGAATCGTAATACCAAATGCTTTTGTTTCTTCTTCATGTGTTTTACGAATTACTTCTAAACCGGTTGTAATATTACCCCATTGGTCTGAACCGCCCACTTGAATGCGACAGTTGTAGTTGTTGTATAAATGATTGTAATCAATACCTTGAATTAATGTGTAAGCAAATTCTGTAAATGAAATACCTGTATCAAGACGTGAAGCAATCGTATCCTTTGCTAACATGTAATTAACATTAATTAATTTCCCGTAATCACGTAAAAATTCAATTGTACTAATATTTCCAATCCAGTCACGGTTGTTAACAAGTTGAGCTCCATTTCCATCCTCTGCAAATTCAAAAATGCGCTCTAATTGACCTCGAATAGCTTGCACGTTTTTGTCAATTTGCTCCACTGTTTGAAGTTGACGTTCTTCAGATCGACCAGATGGGTCTCCAATCATCCCTGTCGCACCACCGACAAGTAAAATCGGACGGTGGCCTGCTTTTTGGAAGCGACGAAGCGTTAATAAAGGCACGATATGACCGATGTGCATAGAGTCAGCTGTTGGATCTACACCACAGTAAAGAGAAACAGACTGTTCTGCTAAAAGTTTTTCCATGCCTTCAGCGTCAGTTTGTTGGTACAGCAAACCACGCCATTCTAAATCTTGTAATAATTCGTTTGTCATTGTTTCTTCCTCCTAAAATGTTTTTCTTTAGCGTGTAGAAACAAAAAAGTCCCTACACGCAAAAATATTGCATGCAGGGACGTTAATAACTAACGCGGTACCACCCGGCTTGAAGATGTCATCCATCTTCCTCTCATTCAACCGCCTTTATCGCAGGCGCGCACGTCTAAGCTCCAAGTACGTAATTCGTCTCTACATTATGACCAGCTTTCACCAACCGCTGGCTCTCTAAACAGGGAATATAGACACTACTGCAAACTCTTCATCACTAGAAAACTATAAGCATTATTCTAAACGATTCTCTTTCAATGTCAATAACTATGTTCGAGGCAATTCATTATATGCTATAATAAACAAGATTTTAGGAGGTCGATACCTTGAAAGATTGGATTGAGAAAATCAATGCAAAGATCGATGAATTACTCGAACAAAAATGGATGAAGACATTACGTATTTCAGGCAGCGTAGTCTGGAACTTATTTTTACTATTTTTAGTCTTTGCATTGGTAGGCACAGTATTTGTTGGTTCTGTTGGCGCCGGCTATTTTGCCTCACTTGTAAAAGAAGAGCCATTGCGCTCTAAAGAAGAATTACGAGACCTTATTTTTAACTATGAGGAAACAAGTGAAATTTATTTTGCCAACAATATTTATATTGGGAAATTGCGTACTGATTTAGAACGTCGTGAAACATCTCTTAGCGCTGTTGCACCAGACTTAATTAATGCAGTACTCGCAACGGAGGATGAATATTTCCGCGAGCATAATGGGATTGTTCCTAAAGCCGTTATTCGAGGGCTACTCCAGGACGTAACTAACTCTGCTACGCAGACAGGTGGCTCTACATTAACACAACAACTTATTAAAAACCAAGTGTTAACAAATGAAGTTTCCTATGAGCGAAAAGCAAAAGAATTGCTACTGGCAATGCGCTTAGAACACTTTATGACAAAGGAAGAAATTTTAGAGGCATATTTAAATATTATTCCTTACGGTCGAAATTCAACTGGACGCAATATTGCAGGTATTGAAACAGCTGCTGAAGGTATATTTAATGTGAAAGCAAAGGATTTAACGCTTCCTCAAGCCGCTTACATAGCAGGTATTCCACAGGCACCTTATACTTACACACCATTTACTAATACAGGTGTGCTAAAAAGTGAAGAAGCTTTACAATTAGGCATCGATCGTATGAAAACGGTGCTCTATCGCATGAAAGAAGCTGGCTACATTAACGAGACACAATACAAAGAAGCCCTCGCTTACGACATTACAAAAGACTTCCGTTCGCCAGAAGCACGTCCAGAAGATCGTTATCCTTGGTTAACGTTTGAACTGGAAGAACGCGCGAAGCAAATTATTGCTGAAAAGTTAGCGCAAGAAGATGGCATCGATCCAGAACGCTTAAAAACAGAAAGTAAACTAGAAGAAAAATATTCAATCTTAGCTGACCGCGATGTTCGTTCAAAAGGCTATCGTATTTATTCCACAATCAACAAAGATATGTACGATGCCATGCAAAAAGCGGCTGATAACTTTAAATATTACGGACAAACGTATACCGGTAAAGGCAAAGATCCTGTAACAGGTGAGGAAATCGATGTGCAAATGCCTGTACAGGTAGGCAGTATTTTAATGGAAAATAGCACAGGACGAATTTTAAGTTTCCTAGGTGGTCGTGATTTTAAAACGAGTCAAGTAAACCACGCAACTCGCTCTACCCGTTCAAATGGTTCAACAATGAAACCATTACTTGTTTATGCACCAGCAATTGAATACGGCGTGATTGGTGCAGGGAGTCCATTAGTTGACGTTAAGTTCTCTATTGGCAAGTGGAGTCCTAAGAACTTTTCGGCGAACGATGAACGCGGTCTTATTCCTGCACGTGAAGCGTTAGCTGACTCTCTAAATATATCAACCCTACGCCTATATTACGAAATTTTAAATAGACGTCCTGCTGAGTTTTTAGCAAAAATGGGCTTCTCGGATTTACAACCTGAAGATTATACAAACCTTTCAACAGGTATCGGTGCTTTAGAAGTAGGTACAACTGTTGAAGAAAATACAAATGCTTATGCTACTTTTGCGAATGGTGGTCAGTTTGTTGATGCCTATATGATTGAAAAAATAGAAGACCAAGATGGTAATCTTATTTATCAACATGAAGTAGAACCTGTACAAGTATTTAGTCCTGAAACGTCTTATATCGTGACAGATATGTTGCGAGATGTATTATCAAAAGGCACAGGGACAGTTGCAAAAAATACATTAAAATTCAATTCTGATTTTGCAGCTAAAACAGGTACTTCACAATACACGAATGACGTTTGGTTAGTTGGTTATAATCCAAATGTTTCCCTTGGTGTCTGGATGGGCTACGATAAACAACGCTCACTTGATGCATTTAATAATACGTATTTGCAACCAAGTGCCCGCATTAACAAACTATGGGGTACATTAATGAACTCAGTCTATGATGTAGATCCACAACAAATTGATGCTCCAACAAACTTTAAGGCACCCAAAAATGTTGTGACTGCTTCATTCTGTGGAATTTCTGGTCTTGCACCTTCTGCGGCTTGTGCTAGTGCAGGACTTGTACGCTCAGATTTATTTAACGCAAAAGTATTTTTACCGTCACAACCTGATGACAGCTTAGCTTCATCGAGCGTCGTAACAATTCAAGGTAAAACGTATAATGCACATCCAAATACACCAGCAGAGTTTGTAAAAGCTAGTGGTGCTGGTATTAACCAAGCCTTTATAAAACGGATGTTAGGTAAACTTGGTGGTAACCCAGCAAGTCTACTACCTAAAAATTCATCACTATCAAATTCATCTGTATCAGCAGTCGATTTCCCAGCTGATGGTAGTGCGCCTGCAGCTGTAAAGGCTTCAATTAATGGCAATACGCTATCTTGGAGTGGCTCGTCTAACGATGTAGTAGGCTATCGAATTTATAATGTAACGAATGGTGGGAACACGCTTGTTTCTTCGGTACTAGAAGCTACTCAAAGTATGACAGTTGCTAGCGGACAAGCTTATGTAGTTGTTGCTGTTGATATTACAGGTTTAACTTCACCTCAATCAAATGTTGTTTCAACAGGTGGCAGTGATACAAAACCAGATGAAGATGACGATGAAGAAAATCCAACTACACCTACTGTTCCAATACCACCGGCAAATGGTAATAACGGTAATGGCTCTAACAACGGGAATGGTTCCGGCAATAATGGGAACGGATCTAATGGCGGCAATGGCACTGGTAATGGTAATGGTAATGGCTCTGGTAATAACGGGAACGGCTCAAACAATGGCAATGGTTCCGGTAATAATGGGAACGGGTCTAATAATGGCAATGGTTCCGATAATAATGAAAACGGATCTACTAACGGCAATGGCTCCGGTAATAACGGAGGTACCACACCTCCAACGGATCCACCAACCGAATAATAAAAGGCTTACTACAATGAAATTTCAATTGTAGTAAGCCTATTTTTTTGTCATTATTAAGAGGACAACTAACAAAGGGGTAGGTAAAATGAAAATTTTAGTTTTAGGTGGCACGCGCTTTTTTGGTAAAAAATTAGTTGAGCTTTGCCTTCAAAACAAACATGATGTAACAATTTTAACTCGTGGGCAAAGTGGCAACCCATTTGGAGAACAAGTTCACCAGATTACCGTTGATCGCAACGATGTTCATGCATTAACACAAGCGTTAGCTAATACAACATGGGATGTCGTCTACGATAATATTTGTTATTCACCAAACGAAGCACATGAAATGGCGCAAATATTAGAGAACAAGACGAAAAAGCTAGTCTTCACCTCAACACTAGCTACATATGAAGCAGATGGAAAGATGAAAACAGAAGCTGATTTTAATCCGTATGAATATGAGATTCGTATGGGCGATATTAATGATTTCACATATGGTGAAGGTAAACGTCAAGCCGAGGCTGTTCTTTATAAAGAAGCGACATTTCCTGTTGTCGCTGTGCGTTTCCCTATCGTCCTTGGTGAGCACGACTATACGCGTCGCTTACATTTTCACGTAGAACGTATTTTAAATGAACAACCTATATCGTTACCGAATGTGGATGCAAAAATGAGTTTCATTTCGTACGAGGAAGCTGCAGCATTTTTATATTTTGCTGGTGTTGCTCCGATTGAAGGGCCATATAATGCAACTGCATCTGGTACTATTTCATTGAAAGCATTACTCGAATTAATTGAGAAGGAAACAGGAAAACGCGCAAAAGTTTCGCTAATTGGTGGCGATGAAAATTCTCAATCGCCTTATGGCATTCCAAATCATTGGTATATGTCAAACGCAAAAGCAGAAGCAGCAGGCTTCGCATTTAGTCAATTAAACGTTTGGCTTCCTAACCTTGTAAATAAATTGGTCAAACAACTGCAATAATATGTGATGACTTACGCTTACGCCTAGTAACACTAGGCTGGACATAACGTAAAAATGCTAAAAAGAAGACAAAGGTGTTCTAAATAGCACTAGTGGAAGCGCCGTAGCGGACATCATTGGCAACACAAAAAAGTGTTAGATTGATTGCAGTCAATCTAACGCTTTTTCTCTTTTTAGGGCCTAGTAGTGCCCTTTTCATTAGTAGTTTTAGTCAACCTACTTCTATTATAGTAATATCGTTTTTAAAATTTCTACTGCTTCGTCAATCTCTGTTTTAGACACCGTAAGCGGCGGTAAAAGTCGAATAACATTTGGGCCTGCTCCTACAAGAAGTAAACCTTTGTCCTCCGCTGCTGTAATGAAAGGTGCTACCTCCATATCGCCACAACCAATTCCAAGTAATAAACCTTGACCTTGTACTGTATAGCCTGTCGGTAAATTGGCTTTTAGTTGCTTCACAAAATAGGATGATAATTCTTGCACATTTTCTAAAAAACTTGGCTCAAAAACGTTATCAAGTACCGTTTCAGCAACACGCATTGCTAAAGGATTCCCACCAAAAGTAGTGCCATGCGTTCCCGGGCTAAACGTATCATACAATTCCTCTGTCCCTAACATTCCTCCTACTGGGAAACCTCCCCCTAAACCTTTTGCTAATGTCACAATATTCGGCTTCAAGATTGTTTGTTCATATGCATAACGCGTTCCTGTTCTACCGATACCTGTTTGCACCTCATCAACAATCAATAAAATGCCTTTATCCTCACAAATTTTTGCAATTGCAGCTGCAAATTCAGGCGACACGCTATTAACACCGCCCTCACCTTGAATCATTTCCAGCATAATGGCTGCAACTGAATCGTCTATCGTTGCTTCAAGAGCCTTTACGTCATTGAATGGAAGTATTGTAAATTTATCAACGAGTGGTCCAAACCCATTATGTACCTTGCCTTGACCAGTTGCTGACATTGCTCCAAACGTTCGACCATGGAACGATTTTTCAAATGTAATAATATGATGTTTCCCTGTATGCTTACGAACGAGCTTAATTGCCGCTTCATTAGCTTCCGCACCACTATTACAGAAAAAGGCATACGTAAAATGTGTATCTGCAACTAATTTTTGGGCTACCTTCTCTTGCCCAGGTATATCAAATAAATTCGACATATGCCAAAGCGTTTCACTTTGTTCTTGAATAGCCTTTACGATAGCAGGATGAGCATGCCCAAGACTAACAACGGCAATACCACTTGTGAAGTCTAAATACTTTTTGCCATCACTATCTTGCACAACAGTTCCTTGCCCTTTAACGATTTGGGCACGACGTTTGCCATAGTTTCCAAATAAAGCGCTCATTATATCAGCTCCTCAACTTCATTTTCCACGGACACCACCTGCACAGACGGCATCCACTTATTACATAACTACATTATGGCAAAATCGTTGTACCGACTAATGTGTCTCCAACAATTTGCACCGATGGAATGCCTGCATTCAGACACTCGATTGCCCCTTGTACTTTGGGAATCATTCCACCATAAATATGACCTTCCTCAATCCACTTCGCTATTAACGGTGGCGTTACCTCTGTTTGATATTCATCTTGAATACGGATACCCGAAACATCCGTAACAAGCAGTAACCTTTCTGCCCCAATAGCAAGCGCTACTTCACTCGCTACTGTATCTCCGTTAATATTCAGCGCTTGACCATTGTAATCAGCACCAACACATGCTATTACTGGGACAATTCCAGCTGTAATTAATGCTTCTAACAACGATGTATTGACCGATTGCACCTCCCCTACGAAGCCGTAAATTTCCTTGTCTAAAAAGTCCGCTACAAGTAATTGGCCATCAAAGCCATTAAGCCCGACTGCTGCAATTCCTGCTGTTGTTAACTCATGCACTAATGAAGGATTAACATTCCCTATTAATGTAGACTGAACAATGTCAATAGCTGCTGCGCTTGTTACACGTATGCCATTTAATGCATGAGATTCAATATTTCGTGCAGCAAGCTCGCGATTAATAGCAGGGCCCCCACCATGCGTAATAATAAGTTCTACTCCGCTATCTTGTAGTTTTTTAAAATTTTCAAAAAAAGCCTCATTTAAGCCTTCAAGCGTGCTGCCACCCAGCTTAATAACCATGCGTTTACGAGCGGTAAGATGCATTGATTTGAACGTAGTCATACGTTAAGTCACATCCCCAAGCATGCCCCTTGCCTTCGCCTATACCAAGTGACACAAAGATTTTTACTTCATGCATTTTTAAAATTTGAATTAACTCATCTTCAGAAAATGCAATCGGTTCACCGTTTTCGACCATTGTTGCGCCACCAATTTGAATTGTAATTTTATCTGGGTCAACTGTTGCGCCACTATAACCAACCGCTGCAATAATTCGTCCCCAGTTAGCGTCGCATCCAAATACTGCTGTTTTTACAAGTGGAGAACCAACAACAGTTTTTGCAATTTTACGTGCTTCATCATCTGAAATGGCGCCTTCTACTTCAACCTCAATCAATTTCGTTGCACCTTCTCCATCTTGCGCAATCATTTTCGCTAAATCTTCTGCTACAGTTTTTAATGTATAGTAGAAGTTATGCCAATCCGGATGCGCTGATGTTAAAAGATTATTGCCAGCTACACCATTTGCCATCACAACTACCGTATCGTTTGTCGAAGTATCTCCATCTACCGTAATCGCATTAAACGTTAAGTTTGTAATTTCCGATAATGCCTCTTGTAATACATCCGATTCAATATTCGCATCTGTCGTAATAAAACCTAGCATTGTCGCCATATTTGGTTCAATCATTCCTGATCCCTTTGCTACACCTGCAATAATAATTTCTTTACCATCAATAATTGTGCTATAGCTCGTATTTTTCATAACCGTATCAGTTGTTAAAATTGCCTGTGCAAAATCGATTGCACTCTCTAAACTATCCTTCGGCTCTAGTTGGGAAATTCCGCTAGCAACCGGCTCCATCTTCATAATTTCTCCGATTACACCTGTTGAGCAAACACCAACTAAATTTGCAGCAATCCCTAACTTTTCAGCTGCTAAAGCTTGCATTATTTGCGCATCTTTCATTCCTTGCTTACCAGTACATGCATTAGCATTACCGGAGTTTACAATCATTGCTTGAATTTTTTTTGTTGTGTAGACAACTTCTTTCGTTACTTTTAAAGGTGCCGCTTGAACGGCATTTGTTGTAAATACGCCAGCTACACTTGCTGGAACGTCACTAACTAAAATAGCTAAATCTTTTTTCTTATGCTTTAATCCGCAATGGATACCTGCTGCTTTAAAGCCTTTGGGTGAAACGATGTTTTTACTTGATAATTTTTTCATAACGTTCGTTGATGCTGTTAATGTCATAAACGTATTCCTCCTCAGTTTTAAAATAAGAGTGACTGGCACCAAAACAATTGGCAAAATTCAAAATTGTTTCGGTGACTGGCACTTAAATGGGCTCTTAAATAAAAAATGGCACGACGTCTAGGCCTGTTGTTTGGGGTAAATCTAATTGCACATTCATATTTTGTATCGCTTGCCCCGCTGCCCCTTTAACTAAATTGTCAATAAC
The DNA here is from genome assembly GCF_044761135.1 of Lysinibacillus sp. NPDC097868. NCBI lineage: Bacteria > Bacillati > Bacillota > Bacilli > Caryophanales > Bacillaceae > Lysinibacillus > Lysinibacillus sp. NPDC097868. The sequence continues at coordinate 2,828,811 of NZ_JBIWBS010000001.1, forward strand.
AGCAACAATCGTTGCACGGTTTGTACGGTTATCAACTTTTACGAAAATATCACAATAGTTAGAGCCTTTCACACGGTTTGTAGCAAGGCTATTAACATCGGTGACAACCCGTACAAACGGATGTTTTTCGTATGCTGCTTGTAAGCAAGCGACTAATTGATGCTCTGTGATACCTGGCATTAACGGCGCATATGCAGTGGATAAAATTCCACGTGTCATCGGTACTAAATGTGTATTAAAAGTAATAGCTGTCTCTATACCAGCAAACATCGAAATAGCTTGCTCGATTTCAGGAATATGTTGATGCGTATTTGTCTTATAAATGGAAAAGCTTTCGTTCACTTCACTAAAGTGTGTTGTTTGCGATGGTTTATTGCCAGCTCCCGAAATTCCACTTTTTGCATCAATCACGAGATAATTAGAATCTATTAGTCTCTCTTTTAACAAAGGCAATAACGAAAGCAGAACCGCTGTTGGATAACATCCTGGGTTCGCAATAAGTGAGGCATTTTTCACATTATGAGCATTCCATTCAGTTAAGCCATACACACTTTGCTGAATAATTTCTAGTGGAGCAGCCTTTTTTCCGTACCACTCTTCATAGCTAATTGGATTCTTTAATCGAAAATCCCCTGATAAATCAATTAACCGCGGACCTTTTCCAACTAAAGGTGGTAACAGTTCACTTGTCACACCAGAAGGCGTACTAGCAAACACTACATCCAATTTCGATAAAATTTCATAATCTATTTTTTGCAATGGCGAATCTGTAATCGTCACTAAATGTCCAAACTTTGTAGAAAAAACGACACCTTCTTCTGAAGATGTAAATAAATCAATATGCTCCACCGCCTGATGATTATGTAAAAAGCGGATAAGCTCCAATCCTCCATATCCTGTTGCTCCAACAATTCCTACTTTCATTACACTCACCTCTAAAATAAGTTAAAAATAGTATACGTCTGCATATTTATTAAGTCAACTGAATTTTTATTTATTTATATTATTTTCTTAATCTTCTGTTATAGTTGTTTAAAATCTATAGTTTCTACCGCTAATTAAGAAAAAAGAAGGTAGGAACCCTTTCGTTAACCGAATGAATTCCTACCTTCTTTAGATGCATATATTGAATAAAAATAAATTATACGTTGTAGCCATTAGTCTTCCATCGTAGAAAGATCGCCAGTTGGCAAATCTAACTCCCATGCTTTTAACACGCGTCGCATAATTTTACCGCTGCGTGTTTTCGGTAGCTTTTCCTTAAATTCAATTTCTCTTGGTGCCGCATGAGCTGATAAGCCCCTTTTCACAAACTCGCGAATATCCTCAATTAAAGCATCCGATGGCTCCACGCCTTCTCGTAAAGATACAAATGCTTTTATAATTTCGCCACGTATAGGGTCCGGTTTTCCGATAACCCCAGCCTCTATTACGTCTGGATGTTCTAGTAGCTTGCTTTCAACCTCGAACGGCCCAACTCGTTCACCTGCTGTCATAATGACATCATCCACTCGACCTTGGAACCAGAAATAACCTTCATCATCCATATAAGCGGAGTCACCAGACACATACCACTCACCTTTTAAGAAATATGATTCATAACGCTCTGGATTACCCCAAATTTGACGCATCATGGCTGGCCAACCACGACGCACAGCTAAGTTACCCATTGTAAATGGTGGAACTTCATTACCCGCATCATCTACAATTGTCGCGTGCACACCTGGTAATGGTTTGCCCATTGATCCGGGCTTAATATCCATGCTCGGATAGTTACAAATCATATGTGCACCCGTTTCTGTCATCCACCAAGTATCATGAATGCGATGTCCTAACTCCTCACTACCCCAACGGATAACTTCAGGGTTAAGTGGCTCCCCAACAGATAATACATGACGCAATGATGATAAATCATAATTTTCCAGCATTCCACTACCTGCACCCATTAACATACGGAATGCTGTTGGCGCACTATACCAAACTGTTACACTATAATCCTCAATTGCTTGATACCATGCTTGTGGCGAGAATCTTCCACCAACAATAAGCATTGTCACACCATTTAACCACGGACCAAAAATTCCATAGGATGTCCCCGTTACCCAACCTGGGTCAGCCGTACACCAATAAATATCATTTTCACCTAAATCAAGTACCCACTGCGTCGACTGATACTGCTGAACCATCGCATTGTGAACATGTAAAACACCTTTTGGAGCACCTGTCGACCCAGAAGTATAATGTAAAATCATACCGTCCTCGCGGTCCATCCACTCGATGTCAAATTTAGCGGAAGCCTCTTTCAAGCGCTTATTAAAATCTAAAATTTGTGGCGTTTCTTCTATATCAGACCCTACTAAAAATACATGTTGCAAGTTTGGCAGTTTATCTAATGGAACTCGCTCTAGTAATTCGGGTGTTGTTACTAACACTTTCGCATCGCTATCAGAAAGACGATCATAAACTGCACCTTCCATGAATGCTTCAAACAATGGTCCTACAATAACGCCCATTTTTAAAGCACCTAATAACGAAAAGTAAAGCTCTGGTGAACGAGGCATAAAAATAAATAAACGATCTCCTTTTTCAATGTTTGTCGCTGATTTAAAAACATTTGCTGCCTTGTTCGTCAACCTTTTCATTTCATTAAAAGAGTATGCTTCCTTGCGCTTCCCATCGTTATAATACAGTGCCACTTTATTTTTTCGAGATGTTTCTGTATGGCGATCAATAGCCTCATAAGCCATATTCACTAAACCTGTTTCGTGCCAACTAAATGCCTTTTCAGTTTCTACCCAATCATGAGTTGCTGCTACCTCCTCATAATTTGGCAAGTTATACTGCCCTGGTATTGCTTTTAATTTCTCCATCGTTTTCATCCCCATAAATTTACCCCTTCCTTTTTTTGGCTTTAGTACATTCGTAAGCAAATTTCAAATCGTACTCACGATATCCCCCGCAATTACGCATCAGCGTAATCGTAGCTGTCTGCCAATTCGTTCCACTTTGCTTATGCAATAATCTTCTCTTGAAGCTCCCTATAAAGGATAAAAAAGTGAGCATCCATCCCCTTTTAGAAAATTAAGTGAAATAATGGCAATTGAAACAATTTCGCCATATAAAACAGCTACTGAATGAGATTAAAATTCGCCACTTTCTCCAAAGACAAATACGTTATGTAGCAATTGTTATAGAACAGTTTATGCAGTTTTAATTCTATCAATGCTTAATACATCAGCATTTATCTGTTAAATAACAGTTGCAATATAAATCTATTTTACACGAATTCAATCAGAATGTCTCAATATTTTTATTTTTCCGAAAATGTAGTTATATTTCGTAAATTTAAGCGTTTTTCGGCTTTAAATCAGCTATAATGGAATTATTAAACTCAGGTGGTGTAATTATGGAACACAAAAAGACTTTTTTTTCTGTTACAAAGGAGACAAAGCATGGTACTGTTTATGTGGAAGGACCTGTTCCTCCAGAAAAATTAGCTACATATTCATTCCACGAGGGATTAGTTGCCTTTAGACCCCCTAAACAACAACAGCAAGCCATCTTAGAAATCGCCGGGCTTCCTGAAGGCCGTATTATTATTATCCGAAATAACGACATTATTGTAGGCTACGTCACCTATTTATATCCTGATCCGCTTGAACGGTGGGCAGAGGACAGAATCGATAATATGATTGAATTAGGTGCTATTGAGGTCATTCCAGACTATCGTGGAACAGGGGTTGGTAAAGCCTTGTTAGCGGTGTCTTTCATGGGGGATGAAATGGAGGACTACCTTGTTATAACAACCGAATATTATTGGCATTGGGACTTAAAAGGTACAGGATTAAATGTATGGGATTACCGCAAAATGATGGAGCGGATGATGAGTTCAGTCGGCTTCGAATATTTTGCTACAGATGATCCTGAAATTACATCTCATCCTGCTAACTGCCTTATGGCACGAGAGGGCAAACGAGTGCCTCCTGAAACAATGGAAAGATTCGACAGACTTCGTTTTAGAAATCGCTTCATGTATTAAAACCAACACAAAGGGGATCAGTATATGATTGTTGAAGAAATTATGAATGATGAGCCTTACACTTTGGCTCCGACAAACACTGTTTTGGAAGCGTTGAAATTGATGCGCGAGAAAAAAGTTCGTCATTTACCTGTTATCGATAACGAACGACATGTTCTAGGTGTTATTACGGAGCGCGATATTAAAGAGGCATTGCCTTCCTCATTGAAAGACGAACCTAATTCTCCAGTCTTTAGTGCGATGGTAGAAGAAATAATGATCAAAAACCCACTTGTCGGCCATCCACTTGATTTTGTAGAAGAAGTAGCACTAACTTTTTATGAAGCTAAGGTAGGCTGTTTACCAATTGTCTCCGGTGGAAAACTAGTAGGCATTGTGACAACAACCGATTTACTCTACACATATATAGAACTAACTGGTGCCACTGAACCTGGCTCCAAAATAGAAATCCGAGTTAGCGATACACCAGGAGTATTATTTGAAATTACTAAAATTTTCAATCTCCATCATGCAAATGTCCAAAGCGTTCTAGTATATCCTGATTCTGAAAATACACAAAATAAAATTTTAAGCGTCCGAGTAAAAACATTAAACCCACTTGCTATCATTGAAGATCTTCGCCATGAAGGATTCGACGTGTTATGGCCTAATTTACCAGGTGTTTCTTTAAAATGAAAAAGGCTGTCTTTGTTTATTCGCCAGAGCAACTCGGATATAAATTTTCAGATACGCATCCTTTCAATCACAAACGCTTGACGCTAACGATGGATTTACTTAAAAATATAGGAGCACTCGATGATGTCGATATCGTTCCTGCACGCATTGCCACGGAAGAAGAACTTTTGCTTGCACATGATTCAAAATATATTGAAATCGTTAAAAATGCAGGCCATGGTAAGCTGAGCGAGGCACAATGTGCAAGCTATGGTATAGGCACTGAAGATACACCTATCTTTGAAAATATGCATGAAGCAAGTGCGCAGCTTGTCGGAGGTACTTTAACCGCTGTCGATTGTGTAATGGAAGGAAAGTCTCAGCATGCACTAAATCTTGGTGGTGGACTACATCATGGTTTCCGCGGGCGTGCTTCCGGTTTTTGTATATATAATGATAGTACCGTTGCCATTCGTTATTTACAGGAAAAGTACAATGCACGTGTACTCTATGTCGATACTGATGCACACCATGGTGACGGTGTACAATGGAGTTTCTACGAAGACCCAAATGTTTGTACATTATCAATTCATGAAACAGGTCGCTACTTATTCCCTGGAACGGGTAATATAACTGAGCGCGGCAATGGTCAAGGTTATGGTACTTCTTTTAACTTTCCAATTGATGCGTTTACTGAAGATGAAAGTTTCTTAGAAATATATGAAAAAGCTATGCGTGAAGTTTTTGAATTTTTCAAACCAGATGTTGTTTTAACTCAAAACGGTGCAGATGCACATTATTTTGATCCATTAACACATTTATACGGTACAATGAATATTTATAGAGAAATTCCAAAGCTTGCACATAAACTCGCACACGAATATTGCGATGGGAAATGGATTGCAGTTGGCGGTGGTGGTTACGATATTTGGCGTGTTGTGCCAAGGGCATGGTCGATGCTATGGCTAGAAATGACAGATCAAGAAATACCAACAGGTGCCTTACCACAAGCGTGGTTAGACCGTTGGCAGCCAGAAGCGCCAGTTCCTTTTATCCCAACATGGGAAGATCCTAACCCTCTCTATGAACCAATCCCTAGAAAAGCTGAAATTGAAGAAAAGAACGCGCAAATGTTAGAAAAAGCATTACATATTATCCGCACAGAAAAGCGCAGTTAGTGGGTGCCAGGCACTCAAACAATTCTGAATGCTTAGTGTGCTCTGGGAAAGCGTTCGCCTTATCGTACAACAACGTTTACAATGGCAAACATTTTCCCATAAAAAAACACGCAAATCATCAAATTAGATTTACGTGTTTTTTCTTATTTGCTTTTAACAGATTGGCGATGTTCGATACGGTGCGGTAATATAACCGCTACCTTTTCGTCCTCTACAGGCTCTTTATTCATAAGCTTAGTCAATAATCGCATCGCTACAGCTCCGATATCATATAGCGGTAATGCTACACTTGTAAGCTGTGGGCGAACCATACGTGCTAACTTAGAATTTTCAAAACTGATGACCTCGATATCCTCAGGCACATTTTTACCAGCATCTTGTGCACCATGAATCAAACCGATTGCAAGTTCATCACTTCCTGCAAAATAAGCCGTTGGAGGGTTTTCAAGGGCAGATAATATTTCCCAAGCCTCTAAGCCCATATCATAGCTAGATTCCTCTGCAGCAATTAGTGATTCATCTATACTTATCCCTGCATCTTGAAGTGCTTTTTTATAAGCTTCAAGCTTAAATTTACCATTAATCGTATAAGTAAGAGGACCTGTTACAAAGCCAATTCGTGTATGACCGTTTTGAATCAGTAACGAAATTGCTTCATAAGCTGCCTGGAAATAATCAATATTAACAGTGGCAATTGTTTGTGATTCATCTACAGAACCCGCAAGAACAATTGGTACTGGTGAATGATCCATCGTTTGTTGCATTTTCTCTGTTACTTCATCACTCATCATCACAATACCGTCCACTTGTTTACCTAGCATTGTATCTAGCAACTGTAGCTCTTTATCTTCATGTTGATCTGAGTTGGCAAGAATAATATTGTAACGATACATTGTAGCGATATCCTCTACACCACGTGCCAGCTCCGCATAAACATTATTTGCAATATCTGGGATAATCACGCCAACTGTTGTAGTTTTCTTACTTGCTAACCCTCGCGCTACTGCGTTCGGACGATATTCTAATCGTTCAATTACTTCTAATACTTTTTTTCGTGTTGCTGGTTTTACATTTTGGTTACCATTGACTACACGAGAAACGGTTGCCATCGAAACATTCGCTTCTCGTGCAACATCATAAATTGTAACAGTCATCGTACGTGCCTCCCTTTTTCCTTTTATAGCCTTATCATACGATAATTTTCGCCCCATTTTCAAGAAGAGTACATACATGAAATGAAATACCAAGTACAAATAGTACTATTATAGACATTTTTTTGTCACGATATAGTAAACACCGCCTGCTTATTGCGCAAGCGGTGTGAAAAAATTATGCGTGAATTTCGTGATTCTTCATGAATTTTTGTAGCGTTTCATAGAATGCATCAAATGTTGGAATATCCATTTGTTGTTGTGAATCTGAAAGTGCTACAGATGGATCTGGATGCACCTCAGCCATAACACCATCTGCGCCAATTGCAATTGCTGCCTTCGCACATGGTAATAGTAAGTCGCGTCGACCTGTTGAATGTGTTACATCGACGAATACTGGTAAATGTGTTTCTTGTTTTAAAATTGGTACTGCCGAAATGTCTAATGTGTTACGCGTTGCTTTTTCGTAAGTACGAATACCACGCTCACAAAGGATGATGTTTTCATTCCCTTTAGACATAATGTATTCTGCTGCATGAATGAACTCGTCAATCGTTGCTGCTAAACCACGTTTTAATAATACTGGTTTGTTCGTTGCACCCGCTGCTTTTAATAACTCGAAGTTTTGCATATTACGAGCACCGATCTGGATAACATCAATATAATCAAGCGCTTCTTCTAAATGACCCGGTGTTACAATTTCCGTAATAACACCTAACCCATATTCTTCAGATACACGTTTTAAAATTTTAAGCCCTTCTAAACCAAGACCTTGGAAGTCATAAGGAGAAGTACGAGGTTTGTAAGCACCACCACGGATTAACTTTTCACCTTTAGCTTTAATAGATGCAGCAACTGCTGCTACTTGTTCATATGATTCAACAGCACATGGACCAAACACGAAGGATGGTTTTCCTTGGCCGATTAGTTCACCATTAATATTGATGACAGTATCTTCTGATTTCTTCTTACGTGAAACTAGTAATTCTTTCTTTTTATCAGCTTCAAGTTGTTTTAAAGCTGTTTTAAAGATTTGTTTAAAAATATAATCAACCGTCATTTGGTTTAACGGACCGTGATTGTGTTCTTTAATTAGATCAAGCATGTGTCGTTCACGCAATGGATCATAGCGATTAACACCTTGTTTTTCTTTAATTTTACCGATTTCATCTACTACAGCTGCACGTTCGTTAATTAGACGAAGAATTTCTAAGTTTAACCCGTCAATCTGACTACGTAAGCTTTCTAAATCTTTTTGGCTCATGCTTCTTGCTCCTCTCCCCATGACAGACACTTTCAGAACTCTGAAATGTATGTTACATTTTTAGATATTAGCATCATTATAATCAATGTTGTTCAGAATGTCACGCATTTTTAATTTAGCGCTTCAACTCGCTAAATTATTTTGAGTTATTTCAAGGAAGGAAGCGATTACATTGAGTTCAAAATTATTTGCACTTGATATCGGTACACGTTCTGTTGTTGGCATTATTTTAGAGGAAGATAATGATCATTTTCATGTACAAGATATTTTAGTAAAAGAACACAAAGAACGGGCCATGGTAGATGGTCAAATACATAATGTCATGTATGTGGCTGAATTGATTAATGAAATTAAACAAGAGCTCGAAGACAAGCATGGGCCCTTATCAAAAGTAAGTGTCGCTGCTGCAGGTCGTTCTTTAAAAACAGAGCAGGCAAGCGTGTCCATTAATATTCGTAACCGCCCCATATTCACTGAAGAAGATATTAGCCGTTTAGAATTACAGGCAGTTCAACAGGCTCAGCAACAGCTCCTACAGCATAAAGAGGATGCCAAAACCAGTCACTATTACTGCGTTGGCTATTCTGTTCTTTATTATCGTTTAGATGGTGAAGAAATTGGTAGCCTTCTTGATCAGCAAGGAGACGAAGCACAAATTGAAGTCATTGCAACTTTCCTTCCACGTGTTGTAGTTGAATCCCTTATTGCCGCCTTAAAACGTGCAAATTTAGAAATGGGTGCACTAACACTAGAGCCTATTGCTGCAATAAATGTTCTAATACCACCTACAATGCGCCGTCTAAATGTTGCACTTGTCGATATTGGAGCTGGTACGTCAGATATTGCCATTACCGATAAAAGTACAGTAGTTGCATACGGTATGGTGCCAACAGCAGGTGATGAAATAACAGAGGCACTCAGCGACCATTATTTACTTGATTTCCCAGTGGCTGAAGAAGCAAAGCGTCAACTGCACTGTGCTGAGGAAATTTTAATTCAAGATATTTTAGGCTTTGACCAATACTATCCAAAAGCAGAAGTGCTTACAGCAATTGAGCCTGCTGTTAAACAACTTGCTAAGGCAATTGGAGAAGAAATATTGCGCCTTAATAATCGAACTGCTCCCAAAGCTGTGATGCTCGTAGGTGGAGGTAGTTTAACACCTAACCTTACAACGGAGATTGGCTTAGTACTGGATTTACCAGCAAATCGAATTGCCGTACGCGGTGTCGATGCCATTCAAAATTTAACAAAGGAAGAGCATATTAAAGCATCTCCTGAGTTAGTAACACCAATTGGCATAGCAATTGCTGCAAAGAAAATGCCGATACAATATATGAGCTTAACAGTAAATGAACAAATTGTACGTCTTTTTGAATTAAAAGAAATGACGGTTGGAGATGCATTTTTAGCTGCCAATATTCGGGCTAAACAATTATATGGCAAGCCAGGCCATGGATTATCTATTAGTGTTAACGGACAAGATATTTTCATACCTGGTGGCCACGGTCAACCAGCAAAAATTTTAGTAAACGGTCAACCAGCCTCTACAAAAACAATTATTAAAACAGGCGATGCCATTCAGTTAATAGAAGGTCAAGATGGTCATCCGGCCACTGCTACAGTAAGAGATATTGTTGATCAAGCGGTAACTAAAACAGTAACAATTCAAGAAACAAAGTATGTGATCGAACCAAAAATTACTGTCAACGGTTCCCCAGTATCAATGGATGCGGTGTTAAACGATCGTGATATCATCGTGTTTGAAATAGCTGAAACGGTAGAGGATATATTTAAATCCACTAACAATAATAATTTGTTAACACAATTCGAATCTTTTGTTGTTTATGTCGATGGAAAGCCATTATATTTACCAACGTGTTCAGCACAACTACTCATTAACGGTAAACCAAGTAAACTGGCATTTGCTGTTCAACATAACGATATCATTACTTTTTCGCAACCATCGTTACCAACTGTACAGCGAATAGCTGATCATATGAATGTTTTACTTGAGGATAAAATCATCATTCATTTCCAACAGGAGCTATTAGAGCTGAAAAAAACGACGAATGAAATGGTTGTTAACCAGGCAGTTGTTTCACCACTCTCAACCGTTCCCAACGGTGCGACAATTGCCATTCATGAAAAAGATCGAAGTCCTTGGATTTACCAGGATGTTTTCCGCTTCTCAAATTGGCAACTACCTACGACATTTAAAGGTAATTTTACAATTCTGCGTAATGGGCAACCCGCAACATTTGATACAGAAATCTTCGGTGGCGACCAACTTGAAATAGTCCTTGAAGATGCACCTTTATCATTATAAAAAGGTATATCGCTAGTTGTTGGTAGCGAAGGCGGTGACTCCTGCTCAGAACGCACACAGTGTAAGACGTGGGTATTCCGAAGGTTGTGGCTTACAATGTGCCCGCAGAATGCAACCGCCGTAGCGGACAAACTACGGCATAAAAAAAGTGTTAGATTGATTGCAATCAATCTAACACTTTTTCTTTAAGTCCCAGCTTTTTTACTTAAGCACGAACCTCTTGTGCTTTATCTTCATCAGTTTGTTCAGTTTGTTCCGCTTTTTCTGGAACTTCTTCTTGTTCTGATTTAGCATCATCAACAAAGTCCTCAAGTGGCTCTTCCCCTTCGAAAGAGACAGTACCATCATCAAAAACAGTTGGTGCTTTTGCAGTCTTAAGCGTCTTAACTTTTTCTACCAATTGTGAAGATTGCTCTTGAATTTGTTTTGATAATTGCACTGTTTTATCCTTAGCTGTTGATGATAAATCAGCACTTTTATCTTTTAAATTAACAGCTTGCACTGCCACATCACTACGTAAATCTTTCCCTGATTTCGGAGCTAATAGTAAACCTGCAGCTGCACCCACTATACCCCCAACTAAAGCGCCAATGACGAAATCTTTCATATTTACACGCTCCTCTTCATAGATCGAATCCTGCGAATTATAAAGCTGTGGCAATGTACTTTCTAGTTGTTGTTCTTTCACTTCGTTAAAGTTTGGCTTTTGTGTAGTCATGGACAATCCCTCCCATTTTATAATCTAATGCGCCTAGACGTATGTATTTCCACTTGTACGTGTCATACAATAAAAATTGCCTAAGGCTTTATTTATATTCAGCTGGCATAAAGAAAGCACCTGCTAAATAATAATTATTTTTTGCGACCCCATTTTCTTTTCGGCTTGTCCGCCTGAACTTCCTCAAAACTATATACGTCCTCAGGCATTATTTCTGGTGCCTGCTCGATCACTTTACGCTTCTTCCATTTATCTGCAATGCCCATTGCGACATTACTCCACTGAACAACTTGCGCAATTTTTTCTTCGTTCTGTTCAACACTTTTTGAAATAGATGACGTAATTTGCTGTACTGAAGCATTTAAACCATTTACAGAGTCACCCATTCCTTTCACCGCATGAACTACAGTATTTAACTGTTCAGATTTTTGTTGAATATCCTCGGCTAAGCTATTTGTTTTAATTAACAAAGAAGTCGTTTCACGTGTAATCCCTTCCATTTGTTTCTCAATGCCTGCTAATGTGCCAGATAAACTGTTAAGAATTGACTTGAGTGAAAATAACGTCATACCGACGCTCACACATAAAAATAAAAAACCGATCGCTGCTATTATTGCTGCAATATACAAAATGACTTCCATAAATAGACCTCCTGCTAGTAATAATTTCTCTCTGTATACTATTACTTACCTTATCTTCGACAAATAAAACTTAAATCCTTCTCATATTTGAGAAAAAACAGCTTATTCCTTGCGGACTAAGCTGTTTCGTTGCTTTTAAGTACATCTTCAAAGGCATCTTGGAACTTGTGAACATCGCCAGCACCCATAAATAAAAATACTGCGTCTTTATGCTTTGTTAACACATCAATACCTTCTGTCGTAATTACAGCACTCCCGTCAATAAGAGAAGCTAAATCCTGAATTGAAAGTGCACCTTGTGTTTCCCTTGCAGAACCAAATATATCACATAAGTATGCTGTATCAGCCAGACTAAGGCTGTCTGCAAAGTCCTGTAAAAACGCTTGGGTACGCGTGAATGTATGAGGCTGGAATATCGCTACTAATTCACGTTCAGGATATTTTTGTCTAGCCGATTGAATCGTTGCACGAATTTCTGTTGGATGGTGTGCATAATCATCGATTAAAACATGATCCCCAATATTCGATTCTGTGAAACGTCTTTTTACACCTTTATATGTGTTTAAACGTTCTTGAATAATGTCAGATGAAATACCCTCATATTGGCAAAGTGTAATAACAGCTAATGTATTCAACACTGCATGGTCGCCAAATAATGGGATAAAGAAAGTACTATAAAATTCATTGCGCACAAAAACATCAAAAGTTGTGCCTTCAGTTGTTTTTTCAACATTACGTGCCTCAAAGTCATTTTCAGCTCCAAACCCGTAATAAACAACAGGTACTTTCGCTTGAATACGTTGTAGATGTTCATCATCGCCACATGCGATAATCGCCTTTTTCACTTGTAATGCAAGTGATTGGAAGGCTGCATACACATCTTCAATATTCGCAAAGTAATCTGGATGGTCGAAATCAATATTTGTCATCACTGCATAATCAGGATTATATGCTAAAAAGTGTCGACGATATTCACACGCTTCCATCACAAAGAAGTTAGCATTTTCGTGGCCTGCACCTGTACCATCACCGATTAAATAAGAAGTTGGTTTATAGCCGCCTACAACATGTGCCATTAAGCCGGTTGTAGAAGTTTTACCATGTGCGCCTGTAATGGCGATCGATGTGTAATTGCCAATATACTCACCAAGAAATTTGTGATAACGAATAATTTCAACACCGATTTCTCGTGCTCGGACTAATTCAGGATGGTCATCAGGAAAGGCATTCCCTGCAATTACTGTCATACCTTCTTTAATATTATCCGCATTAAATGTGAAAATTGGAATATTTCGTTCACGCAACGGCTGTTCCGTAAAGAAATATTTATCAATATCTGAGCCCTGTACTTGTTCACCAGCATCAAATAAGATTTGTGCAAGCGAACTCATGCCAGAACCTTTAATGCCTGTGAAATGAAAAACTGTCATTAATTAAACCCCCCGGGAAATACAAAATCCCATCTATCATCTATTAGGTGTATCGTATTTTGCACTAGGTATTAATACCTTTACACGTACAGAAAAATACGTACTATGTTAAAACATCTTGTCTATTATAGCACTATTTATGCACAAGGATAAATGTGCAACTTTTCTAAAAAAACTAATTTTGACGAAAGTCAGATAATCTTTACGAAAACACTGCAATTCTTATTCAAACATAGCAATTAAATCTTGCTCGGTAATATAGCTTTCACGTGGTTTACTGCCTCTTGCCTCCGACACAAAACCATGCGATTCCAACATATCAATTAATCGTGCAGCACGATTATACCCAATATGATACTTACGTTGAATAAGAGATGTAGAGGCTCCACCTTGCTCATATACAAAACGGCAAACATCCTCAAACAAATCATCTTGCTCTGCCGAAACTTCTATTTTCTTTAAAAGTTCCTCTTGGTCGAATATATAATCCGGTTCGCCTTGCTCACGAACATGATCGATAATCGATTCGATTTCGTCATCTGTAACAAACGTACCTTGCAAACGTACTGGTGCAGACATGCCATTACCTAAATAAAGCATATCTCCTCGTCCCAATAATCGCTCCGCTCCCTGCCCATCTAATATTGTACGCGAATCAATTTGTGAAGATACCGCAAAGGCAATTCGTGTTGGGATATTGGATTTAATAAGACCTGTTATAACATCTACAGAAGGTCTTTGTGTTGCAACAATTAAATGTATACCACAAGCACGTGCCTTTTGAGCAATACGACAAATCGCTTCCTCGACATCAGCAGGCGACATCATCATTAAATCTGCTAACTCATCAATGACAATTAAAATATACGGTAATTTTAAACTATGCTCATTATTTTTATCTGCTAAAGCATTATAACGTGTAATATCACGTGCACCTGCATGAGCAAATAACTGATAACGTCGCTCCATTTCCTCTACTGCCCATTTTAACGCTGCTGTTGCAGCCTTTACATCCGTAATGACCGGACTGACTAAATGAGGAATATGATTGAATGGAGCAAGCTCTACCATTTTTGGATCAATCAGCATTAGTTTTAATTCATGTGGTGCAGCTTTATATAATAAACTAACCAAAATAGAATTGATACAAACAGACTTACCTGAACCGGTCGCCCCGGCAATTAAGCCATGTGGCATTTTACGTAAATCAATCGTGACAGGCTTCCCTGTTAAGTCTAGACCTAATGCCGCTTCTAGTGGTGAATCGGAATCGAGGAAAGAAGCGCTATTTGTCACTTCCGATAAACGAACAGCACGAGATACTCGGTTAGGAATTTCTATTCCGATAGAGCTTTTTCCTGGAATCGGCGCTTGAATTCGAATGTCCTTTGCAGCTAAAGCAAGTTTCAAATCATCTGCTAAGTTACGAATTTTACTTACTTTTGTACCATGACTTACTGTAATTTCAAATTGAGTTACCGCTGGACCTTGCATAATCGATTCAATTTGTGCTGACACTTGGAAATAAGATAGTGCTTCAACTAGTGTGTCCCCTTGTTGCTCCATCCACTCTGTATCTTGTGTTTTTTCCTCAGGCGGCTCTAAAAATTCATCCGTTGGTTTTTGATAAACATGAATAGGCTTTGGAGGTATAACTTCATTTTCTATAGCTTCAACATCAGAAATTACTAATACATCAGTAAGATTTCCCTCGACTTTTTCAGGTTCTTCAATGCGTTGAATTGCAATGGTTTCTTCTGTTTGCTCGGCAAGTGGTAAGTCATTGTGCACAAACGCTTGTGCTGTATTTTCTTCGATTAGCTCAGCTTCTATTATTGGATTTTCTGCTTGTGGTAAAGCATTTTCTTCAATCATTATTGCTGGCTTAATTTCACTCGGTCCATCTTCAATCACTGAAGTTTCTTCTTGTGACAAAACATTTTCTACAAACAACATTGGTGCTGATTCTTCTTCCATTG
Organism: Lysinibacillus sp. NPDC097868; assembly: GCF_044761135.1. Taxonomy (NCBI): domain Bacteria; kingdom Bacillati; phylum Bacillota; class Bacilli; order Caryophanales; family Bacillaceae; genus Lysinibacillus; species Lysinibacillus sp. NPDC097868. The sequence goes on from NZ_JBIWBS010000001.1 coordinate 2,844,194, forward strand.
ACTCAGCTTCAATACCTGTAGTTTCTACTTGTGGTAAAACATTATCTACAAATGTTGTTGCTGCAATCTCTTCCAGCGCCTCAACTTCAACCGCTATATTTTCTTTAGTTGGCAAATGTGTCATTGTTGCTACAGGTGACATCGTAATGACAGAAATATTTTCTGTCTCTGCCTCTCCCGGTGATGGCTCTTGATTTGATTGCTCTACTTCAACAATAGGTGAAGGTGTTGGTTTGTCTTCTGACAACGCTACAGCTTCATAATTATCGCGAGTAAACGCACTCTCAGTTTGCTTTTCTTCTGTAGTTGTTTTTGATATCGCTTTTAGTTGCTGTGAAATTCGCCATTTCTCTTTATCTGTTTTTAACATTAAAACATTAAATGGAATGCGACTCTTTTCTTGCTTTATAGATGGTTCATCTACTATTTCTTGATTGATCTCTTCATTAGTTGGCTGGACTACTGTCACTTCCCCAATATGAATCGTAGAATTCTCAATTTGTAATTGTTCCACAACTACTTCTTTCACATGAATTTCTGACTGATCAGCAGAAAGTTGCTCGACAGCAAGTTCTTGCTGTACCGCTTCCTTAATTTGATCTTCAAAATTCACTGCAAATGATGTCGTTTGTGGTACAGATAGCTCCAAATTATCATCATCCGGTATTTGATTTTGCGCCTCAGCTACAACTTCCTCAAATGTAATTGGTTGCTTTGATGTTTCTTCCGTATTCACTTCATCCGTTGATTGGCTTTGCTCAGTTGCTTCAACTTCTTCAAATGTAATCAGTTGCTTTGATGTTTCTTCCGTATTTACTTCATCCGTTGATTGGCTTTGCTCAGTTGCTTCAACTTCCTCAGTTGCACGTGGTTGCTTCGATGGCACTTCGATAGAGCGTGGTATCTCAAGCAATTCACGGACATCAATGGAGGATTTGATAGGCTCTTTTTCTTCTAGTATATTTTCAATAGGCTTATTTGTTGTCGCTTCTTTTGCAAACTTAGCCACAGAAGGCATTTCGGCTTCCTGTTCTTCCTTCCGTTTATTTAATAACTGCTCGATTGGGCTTGGTTTTGCAAAGCCATAAACTGGTGAAGGGACATCCGTGGGCACAAAACGTTTTCGATTCTGTGGTAAAATGTCTTCCACTTTACTTTCCTGTTTCACAATTGGCTCTTTTTGAACAGGTTTAGCTTCAACTTGAGCATCGCGAAAAACCATACTTGCTTTAGTTGGATATTCTTGCTGCTTAGGTTGACTTCGTGTAGTCGTCGTTCTGCCAGTTCGCTTCGAACGATTTTCTAATAATTCACGAATACCAGATACCTCTATATCGTAAACACGAGAATCTGCCATTTTATGATTTAAATGTTTTGGTAATGTTAAATCCTCAATATGTCCATATGAGTCATCCATTTGATCAAACACGTCTCTTGATTGTGATGCTTGAGGCATATCTTCTTCATCATCAATTAAAGGGAACCGAAAAGTTTTTTGTCTCGTAACCGATGTTTCATTTAACGGCTGTTGGTGATCTGGTTGTTCCTCATACTCCTCATAATATTCATCATATTCATATTCATCTCTATTTAAAATTTTTTCAATTTTCTTTTTAAACCAATTCACGTTGTTTCACTCATTTCTCTTACACTTCATTTATAGCATTGTTTTAGTTTTCAATAATTGACTATTAAAACTAAGTTCAATGTCCACATAAAAAAGCATACCATAAAAATGATATAGAAACTTGTATTTATAGGCCCGATCTAGACAAAAAATCGTTATACCACCAGCTATTGGTAGTCTAACGATTCTTTTACAATTTATATAATTATCGAGTTGGTGTTTCAAACGCGCTACCAACTACAGCATCCTCAGGTAAAACTAAAATACCTTTTTCAGATGGCGCATTAGGAATGGCTAATTCACGCGCTGAGCATAACATGCCAAATGAATCAACTCCTCGTAAATTCCCTTCTTTAATAAGCATTCCAGAAGGCATTACAGCGCCAATTTTAGCAACAACTACTTTTTGACCAGCATCAACATTCGGTGCACCACATACAATTTGGAGTGTTTGTTCACCTACATTTACAGTACAAATATTTAATTTATCAGCATTTGGATGCTTTTCTTTTGTTTCTACGTAGCCTACAACGAATTTTGGTGTAAAATCTACATCAAGGCTAATCGCAGCGCCATTGCTTTCAATAGCGGCTTCAAGTTGTGCTACAAACTCTGGTGTAAGCTCAACATTACCTTGCGCCTCTACTTGAACATACTTGCTCGCATTGAATAAGTTAAATGCTTTTACTTCCCCTGTTTGTGCTTCTTTTAAAATTGCGATATCGCCAGCACGTACTACTTCTGTTTTTACAATCGCCTCTGTTGCCAATTGTACTAATAATACGTCTCCTACATGCTCTTTGTTGTAAAATACATTCATTGTTTCTCTTGCTCCTTTTTTACTCTGTTTTTTGCTAGTATAAAGATTGGTTCAAGCTCCCCATCTTCATAAATAAATGATAATGACGTAATCGGTACTGTCCCTACAGCAAAGAAATGCATCGTCATCTGTGCTAATACATCATACCCTGTTTCATTACGAATATCACCTAGTATTAACACATCTTGATGAGGTACAGATACAGTCATATCCCCTTCAATTTTTGCTCGCATTTCTTTTAAAAAGTTGTCGTTTAAAATACGACTGGCATCGTAGCCGTCATTTGCATTAACAAAATAAAAGACATTTCCTGCTACTTCATCTTTTTTATAAACGGTTGGTAGCTGCTTGACAGAAAATCGTGCCATCTCTCGAATTTGTTCCACTGTTAATTTTAGTGCTTCTAACATCGATTCATCAATAAAGCGATACGTTTTTCCCAAATCAAGCGCATAGAAAATACGTGTTTCTGCAGTATGATCTGTAGTGATAAATGCATGTCCTTCTTTTGAAGCCTTCGGATACGATGTTGCACGAATAACCGGATAAATTTGCCCTGATTCTTTGAAGCCTCTCTCTTGCTCCTGCTCCATCGCCTTAAAAGTTTGCTCAATCGTGTAGACAACTTCTTCAACAGCTGCCTCGTGCTTTTCATTATATTTTGCTAAAATACCTGGTAAAGAGAGCTCCATCCCTTTGCCTATTTTTTTATGATTCAAGCGTAGTTTATCTTGCTTTTTGTCAAATTGAAAATCAAATTTTTGCTCACTTAACTGCTTTTTTAATAGGGACACAAGTTGCTCTGATTTTATTTGTTTCAATTAGCTCACGTCCTTTCTTCATAATGAAACGGCTCACATAATTTTGTGAACCGCTTTGGTCAAAACTATGCAATTATTTAATCTTAACCGAATGAACGATTTTCGTCATCTCATGAAGATTATTTTCAATATTTTTCACTTGTGAAATGGTTGTCATCTTTACGCCACCACAGCTTACAATTAACTCAAATTCATCTTTGTTATCCGTTTTAGAAACAGCAGCAAAACCGAAAATACCATCTTTTTCATAGGTAGTTTCATTAATGACTTTTTTTGAGCTATCTTCTTTTAGCAAATTATAATAGAGTTTACTATTTGCTTTTTCACGATCATTGATGAAAAGAATATAGGAATCCATTCCTTTTGATATTAAAATATTATAAGCATCTGAACTATCATCAATTTTAAATTTTGACGGTAAAAACAATTGTACATGACCAATTTTGTCGGTATATGCTGCTGGCTCTTCTGCAAATACCGTTTCCGTTAATTGAAGTCCACTAGCAATTTGTTCATCAACCGATTGATTACAGCCAGAAAGGCCCAATAGTAAAAGCATTAATCCTAGTGCTTGTAGCCATACACGAGACATTTCTATCTTCCTTTCATTGCTAACTTTTTTCTATTTTAAAAAAATTCTAGATAAGTTGCAACACCACTGCTCCATTCTCACTAGTTCTAAGACACTATTTTTGCGCTAATGTGAACAAATATTGTCCAATAAGCAGCGCGACAATATGCTCAAACATCGTCTGACGAGTCACAATTCCTTGCGTAAAAATACCTACCGCCCCTGCTCCTTGACGAATATCTAATCGCTGAGTGTATCGTTCCATTATAGGACCCAGCTCCTTGCCTGCTCTTATTTCCTGGGCAATTTCTTCTGGCAATATAATTTGTGCACCCGCAGCTGTAAACGTAGTACCATCGGCTAATGTAAGAGCTCCCCAGTTACAGATGTACATATCACCATCTATTTCCGTAACGCCACCTTCTAGTCCAAAAGAAAGCATAGCGCCCGTAGCAATCGATGTATTCTTTGCGCGATTAATCGCACCAAGTCTTGTTTCTTCCGTAGTTATTGGTTGATCGGAAACTAGTGAAGGTGCTTTAAAATATGTAAAAGTTACTTTTTCAAAATATTGATTAACAATTGCTTGAACTGACTGGATTTTCGCTTTATTCGTTGTCCCAATAGCTATTTCCATTATAATCCCTCTTTCTTTGCATAGAAAAAGATGCCCTAATAGGCACCTTTTTCTTTTACTTATACATTAGCGCGAATTGTTTCTAATGTCGAACGATCAGCTTTTTTCACTAATTCGACGATTAGTGCTTTTGCTGCAGCATAATCATCAATATGAATGATAGATGCTGATGTATGGATATAACGTGAGCAAACACCAATTACAGCACTTGGTATACCGTCATTAGATGTATGTACACGGCCAGCATCTGTGCCACCTTGTGATACAAAATACTGATAAGGAATATGATTAGATTCTGCTGTATCTAACACGAACTCACGCATACCACGATGTGTTACCATTGTACGGTCTAGAATTCGTAATAATGTCCCTTTACCTAGTTGACCAAATTGATTTTTATCTCCAGACATATCATTGGCTGGTGATGCATCTAAAGCGAAAAATAGATCAGGCTTTATCATATTAGCTGATACTTGAGCGCCACGAAGTCCAACCTCTTCCATTACATTTGCGCCTGAATATAAATGAGAAGCTAATTTTTCATCTTTTACTTCTTTCATTAATTCAATCGCTAGTCCACAGCCATAACGGTTATCCCATGCTTTAGCCATAATTTTTTTCGGATTTGCCATCGGTGTGAATGAACATACTGGAATGATTGACTGTCCTGGACGAACGCCAAGTGCAATAGCATCCTCTTTATTGTCTGCACCAACATCAATTAGCATATTTTTAATTTCCATTGGCTTTGCACGTTCAGCATCTGTTAGTAAATGCGGTGGAATAGACGAGATAACACCTGGAATTGCACCATTTTTCGTGTACACTTCTACACGTTGTGCTAGCATAACTTGGTTCCACCAGCCACCTAGTGTTTGAAAACGAATTAATCCATTATCAGTAATTGATGTAACCATGAAAGCCACTTCGTCCATGTGGCCTGCTACTAGAATTTTAGGGGCATCTGCTACTGCACTATGCTTTACACCAAAAATGCCACCTAAATGATCTTGAATTACCTCATCTGAGTACTTCTTTAGCTCAGTTCGCATAAATGCACGCACCGCATGCTCATTGCCCGGAGCGCCAGGTAATTCAGTTAATGTTTTAAATAATTGTAATGTTTCCTCATTCATGATGACTCTCTCCCCACGAAGTAGAATTTTCTTCCTTGCTTATTGTATCATAATTATTTCAGAAGTCGAAATATTGATACATTTCATGAAAGTCCTTTACAATGAACGTGCTTTCCTTCTTTGTGCTATGCTAAAATAGAGCTATAGGAAAAGGAGGAAATTACCCATGAAATTACGTGATTTTTTAATTGGTGTTGCAACAGGCCTCGCCGCGGCAGTCATTATTAAAGAAGCTAGTGAAAAAGTTTCTCCGTATGTACCCGCAGGACAAGTACTTGAAAACATAAAAAAGGAATTTAAAAAGGATTCGCCAATAGACGGTTCTTGGATTTTCATGAAAACTGACAATTTCACAAATGGATTTATGACTATCCCTGTTTATCGTGGCGGTATTTCACGCATGCACGAGGGTGAAATGCAAACATTCGAGTTCGCTGCAGATGCACGCTCTGGCGTTGTCGTAGAATTGACTGAAGTCTAAACAAAACAAGTTAGAATAGCATGTGGACATTATGATGTCTCCACATGCTATTTTTTATAACGACATAAATTTAGTGAGGGGCTCGCTACTGGCAAGGATTTAATTGTTGCTTCGCGGAATTAGTTTCTTGCTTCGCGGAATCCTCTCCTTGCTTCGCGGAATCCTCTCCTTGCTTCGCGGAATTCACTCCTTGCTCCGCGGAATTCACTCCTCGCTCCGCGGAATTCACTCCTTGCTTCGCGGAATTCACTCCTTACTTCGCGGAATTCACTCCTTACCTGCACGTATCGGAAATCAATCCCAGTAGTCATTCTTCAAGCATTTTCTACAATTTAAAAGGAGGTATATGTGTTATACCTCCTTTTAATCAATCTTATTCTTCTAGACCTTTATTATTAAAATACTTTTTATATTTTCGATAATAATTTAAATTATTTAGTGTAAGTTTTACCCAGCGCTTTGCATTCATGTCCTTATTAAAGTAAAGAGAATTTGTATACTTCCCTTCACGAATCAATTTTTGCGCTTCAAGCTTAAGCTTTTCGTTTGATGCGTATTTGAATAACACGCCTTTCGGAATAATCATCCATAAATGCTGGTCCTCTACATAAGTTAACTGTTGCTCGATATTTAACATATGGTCATCCGCTACATATTTCATTAAATTATGTCCGCTTGCTGTTACATAATAGCTTGAGCGGCCGTTACGTAAATTAATTTCGAATAACTTATATTGTTTATCGCGTATGTCGTATTTCATATCGAAATTAGCAAAGCCTGTATAGCCGATATCCTCTAAAAAGTGGCGTACTTGGTCCATGAGCTCTTTATCGTATGTCGTTACGATTGCTGCATAGCTTCCAATACCTTCTGGCGAATGCTCCTCTAAAATCGGGTTACCTAGGCACATTAGCTTCACTTTTCCGTCTTTTCCTACATATGCATTTAACACGCGCATATAAGAATCATCACCAGGGATGAATTCTTGAATAATCATTGTATCTTGATAAGTGGAGCTATAAATAGCTTTTAAAATTGCACTTTTTTCCGCTTCATCATGTGCAACAAACACCTTTTTCTTCCCTGGGAATTTACATGCCCAATATTCTACTGAATTCGAAGCTTTTATAATTATTGGGTAGTTAAAAGGTGGCGTGAAGTTTTCATAGTTTTTCGCAGTCACGGTTGTTGTACCCGGATATTTAAAGTTGTACTTCTCACACATTTTATAGAAATTCTCTTTTAATAAAATTTCATCCATTAATGTTTCATCAATATATGGTACTGTAAAATGCTCCTGTAGTGCAGGTTTGTTTTTAATGATGAGCTTTGCATAATCATCGCCACAAGCAAGTAGCAGTAATTTTTTATCAGCATATTGTTTTGCGATTTGAGCAAGTGCTGGTGCAAAAACGTCCTGTTCATTTAAACGATCAATTTCTTTAAAATCCAAAATATGGCTATCTTGTGTTGCTGTTAAATGTGAACGTCCTAATACAAGTGGCTTAATGCCATATGCCTCATAAAATGCTCGTGCCATGCCGTATGCATTCATATCTGATCCTAATAATACTGGTAAAAATGGTTGCTCCGTTGCCATAATTTATTTCAACTCTCTTTTGTGTTTTAGTATAGCTTTTAGTGTATCATATTTTCCAAAATGTTCACGAAAAAAAAGCCCCCAAACGGAGACTTTTCAATTATTCATAATGCACCTTATAGTCTTCAGATGTAATCCATTTCAGTTTCAACGAAAAGATTCGTAGTAAGACAACATTTAATAGAATCGGTAGAGCGATAAATAACGTAATAGCTATTGTTAGCGTATAAGGAGTCCAACCAACTAAACTTAAATACTTCAACGGGCCAACAAAGCCTCCTAAACCGAAACCAGCGCTGTATGGTGTACCTACAATTTCAAAGAGCCCTGCTAATGCGCCTAATATTCCCGCAGTAATAATCATCGGGAATGCTATTTTTGGCTTCATGAAAAAATTACGCATTTGAATTTTTGCAGATGCAACATGGGCAATGGCAGTACCAATATTATTAGCCTTATAACTTGCAATACACATACCTACACCAGATGCACAAACACCGAGATTCGCTGCACCCGCACCGATGCCTGATAACATAATTACTGTCGCTACACCTATTGTAGAAATTGGTGAAATAATTAATATTGAGAAAATCATAGCAATTAGTGAGCCCATCACCACTGGCTGTAACGTTGTTAAATGCTCAATAATAAGACCAACATATCCTGAGCCTGTACGCACATAGGGTAAAAGGGTATTCCCAATCAACCCAGGTACAAACATAGCAAGTGCAGGCATTAATAAAAGTGTAAAGTCTTTAAGCTTATTACCTAAAAATTGCACAAATAACACAGCTAAAGCTGTCGTAATCCCAATATTAATAACAACACCAATACCGGCAATTGTAATGCCTGCATCAGAATCAATTGTATATACACCGCTACCGACAAAAGCAGCTAGTCCAACGCTACATGTTTGGACAGGTGTTAATTTAAAGCAAATTCCTGTCATGACACCAATAATAACTGGTAGTAGACTCATAGCTAATACGGATGTATTCAAAATGATTTCTAACTGGGGCACATAGGGGATTATTAATTTTAATATCTCACCTACTAATGCATTCGGAATTAAACAAACAACTATCCCCATGCTCATACCAGTCAGTACATTATTGATAAAATTTTTCATTGTATTTCATTTCCCTTCTGTCAATCTAACGCTCTTTGATGTTATCTCAGTATATTAATATTAGATTAATCAGTCAATATGTAATATTCAGAATATTACATGTTGAAAATGGTAAACAGCATATTATATCACCAGTAAGAAAGTAGTCGTTTTCAAATAGCTGAATAATGCAAAAAAATATTTTGAAATACCAACAAAAAACACAGACTTTAGATAAACTCAAAGAAATCTTTAGTGCGGACGCTTTCTGCGGGATCAGCACAGTAGAAAATCCATTTTTGAGGCGCACCGCCACAAAAATTAGTTGGAGCCATGAATATGGAAAGGGAGTATCTGGAACGAAAATCAACGGTTTCATACTTTTTTAAATGAATAAAGCCTATAGACAGCCCCACACATTTGGGGGCTTGCCTTTAGGCTTTAGAAGTGCTTACGCATTAAGTCAACGTGTCTTATTGTTTAAAATGTAATAACAGCTTGTCTGCTACGTTCTAACTTATCAACAATTTCCTTGCCAGTCTCATCCCATTTAATCATACGGTAATACGCATCATGGTAGAAAATAAAACTGTAGCCGTTTGCTAAAGCTTCTTTCATAAGACGTTCTTTGGCAAATACACTCGTCATCGGATAATCATCATATGCTAAAACCCATAATGGATTTTGGTGCGCATGTGTTGGCATAATATCTGCCATATGCAACATAACTTCACCATTTTGTGTTAACTTAATAATAGCATGTCCATCACTATGTCCACCTGTGTGAATCATTTCAATGCCAGAAGCCACCTCTAACGTACCTTCATACGTTTCGACTAAATGCTGAACAGGCTCCCAATTTTCTTTCCAATACGTATTCTTAGAGCGAATATTCGGCTCACGCATTTCATCCCATTCAATTTTTGTTACATATATTTTTGCATTAGGGAATGTAGGGACTAATACTTCATCTTCCCATTGCGTAAGACCACCAGCATGATCGAAATGTAAATGCGTCATTAATATTGCATCGATATCAGCTGTTGTTAAGCCAAGCTCTTGCAAACTATCAGCTAGAGTCGATTCCTCTGTTACGCCATAGTTTCGCAATTGCTTCTCATTTAATTTGTTAAAACCAACACCCGTATCAATAATATAGTTTTTCCCATCATATTGAATTAAGATAGGCTCTGTAGGTAATTCGATTTGATTGTTTTCGTTTACTGGATATTTGCGTGACCAAAGTGGTTTTGGTACTACGCCAAACATTGCACCGCCATCAAGGCAAGTGACACCCCCGTTTAGCCATGATAATGACATATTGTGAAACTGTAACTGATCCATCCATACTCCCCCTACTATTTACTATTTTTTAATAAATTGCGATTCTAAACGATAAATTGGCTGCCCTTTAGCAGAAAATTTCTGCTCATATTCTGTCATAACATTATCTTCTGGCATATTTGCATGTAGGTCGAGTGATACATACTTTAATAACATACCATATTCAGACATACTAATTAACGAATACTCAAACAGACCACGGTTATCCGTTTTAAAATGAACTTCCCCATTATCCACTAGAATCGACTCATATAATTTCAAAAAACCCTCGTGCGTTAAACGACGCTTTGCATGGCGTATTTTCGGCCAAGGATCTGAGAAATTCAAATACACACGATCTACATCATTTTTTTCAAAAAATTTATTTAAATCTGCGCCATTTACTTTTAATAAGCGTAAATTCGCTGGAGATTTAGCTTCTAATATATTTTCTAAAGCGCAAACAATCACGCTATCATATAGCTCAATACCAATATAATTAATATGTGGATTTTGCAGAGCCATCCCAGTCACAAATTGACCCTTCCCAGTACCTACTTCAATGTGTAATGGGTGATCGTTACCAAAGACAGCTTGCCAATTTCCTTTAAAGTCTTCAGGATTTGGAATAATCACCTCTGGATGATTTGTAATCATTTCCTCTGCCCAAGGCTTATTTCTTAATCTCAATTTTCTTCCTCATTTCTTAATAGTGAAATTATTGATTTTTTATTAGTATAACGTAAAAACGTCACATTCGCATGAAATTATTGCGAAATGACGTTTTTCGATTTTTCCAATGTTATACATTTCCATGCTTGTTGTTGCACTGTACATCGCACGACCGCATCCTGCCCAATCGCACCAATATAATTTCCATCAGTATGACAATCAACGCTATTTGCATGCACAACAATCTCAAATAGCTCGCTTTGTAAAAAAGATATTTCTCGAAACTTTGTATGCTTTTCAAAAAAAACCGTGGCGAATACTAATAGCAGCTTTACTCTTGAAATATTGTGAACAATAGTTAATTCAACTTTGCCATCATCTGCTTTAGACATAGGTGAAATTTTCATACCGCCACCAAAATACGGTTGATTGCTTGTAGCAACAAACCAGACATTTTGAAAGTGAAGCGTTTCATTTTGTGTAAGGACTGTAACATCGAAACAAGTAAAGCGAAATAGCCCTCTAACAACTGCAGCAGCATATGATAGCTTTCCTAGCCCTATTTTATTGAAATAGTATTTAAGACGCGACTTATTTATTTGTCTTGTGACATAGGCATCAAAGCCAATGCCAGCATTATTGACGAACACTTCATGTTTAATAGCTCCTAGCTGCAGCTTTCCGATATCCATCGTAGTGGAAGGCATCTCAGTTTTCACATATGTTTCAATCTGTTTCGCATTTTTAAATGTTTGAAAATAACGTGCAAAATCATTACCAGAGCCTGCACTAACAACAGCAATAACGACTAAATTATTATGTACAATGCCACTAACAACTTCATGAACAGTGCCATCTCCGCCAACTATTATAATTAACTTTTTTGTTTGGTCATTTTGCGCCCATTGCTTAGCAATTTCTTGACCGTGCCCTTCATATTGTGTGAGCGCGACTTGATAGTCAATGGTTAAATGCTGTTGTAGTCTATTCCAAACAATTTTACCTTTTCCATTTCCTGCAAACTCATTAACAATAAATAATACACGCATTTGTTATTCCTCAGCTTTTGAAGATGTCTGTTGCCAAATATCACGATTAAACGACGTTGTTTGCACGTTATTTAAAATTGTTTGTGCTGCTCGAATTTGCATATGTTTCATAGGTGATGAAACATTTTTCAATGACTGCATCCATTCATTATAATTACGGCGATCGACTAATTGAACACTAAAAGATGAACCAGGGTAATCAAAATAACCATTACGTGTTAAAATGACCTTGCGAATCGGCATATCTATTTGATCTTGTTTAAATAATTGTGTTAAGACAGATTCCATTCTGCTTAAGCTAATCATCGGGTTCAGTATTTTAGAATCCTTGGTTCCCACTTTTTTCACCCAGAAGCGTTCACTGCCACCTACGTACACCGCCTGATTCTCTGATTCAAGCACAGTAATACAAATACACTCTGTTGGTGACATTAACACAACATCTAGCTCGATTGGTGCTTTTCTCACCTGTAAAATCGGATAGTAAAAAACTAAATAGTTATCTGGTAAGTTTTGCAACAATGTACGTAATAAAGAATCACGCATAAATCGAGGGTCTACATACGATTTTTCTCGCAAAGTGGAGCTTGCCCATTTCATTTGAAAATGAAAAAATTGGTCAATAAACATCCGCTTCAATTCATGGATGGACTGAGGTGCGTAAACAATATTAGGTTCAAATGATAATGTTGTTTCTTCTTCAGGAATTACATCTTCCTCATTGGCAAATTCGTTCGTAATTTCTACTTGCTCAATATCTTCTTGTATATCTTCTTTTTGGCGCCCTGCAAAAATCTTTTTAAATAATGAGAAGCGCTCCTTTTCTTCAAATGAATCATTGTCTTTTTCATTCTCAGTATGTTGCCATTCGGTAATATCTTCACCTGATTCCCATTGACGTTTAATACGCTCCCATTGACTTTTTTTTAAGCGCACAAACTGTGTTGGATATCTTGCTAAATCAATTTGATAACGTGAAATATAATCTTGTATTTTCACTAATTGTGCCATGTTTAGGTCACTCCAATCTTACTGCCCCATATCAACTTTACCTCATTGTCGGCTTTTACTAATACCAATTAAAGGCTCTATCCTTTTTATTTTACATGACGTTACAGGAGAATACATGCATATTTTGTTCTATAAAAAAGAGCTAGCCTAGCACCTCGGCTATTAACCAAGTTTTAGGTAGCTCTTTTTAATTACTTGCTGTTATTTGGCGTTGATTGAAAGTGGTAATTTCGCCTCAAATGCTTTTTGTAATTTACGCGTCCATTCTCCAGGAACACCTGCACCAATTTGACGACCATCTACATCGATAACGGGTGTTACTTCAGATGAAACTGATGACACGATAATTTCATCCATTGCTAATAAATCGCCTTTCGTCATAGGCTCTTCAATAACAGGTAAATTAATTTCTGCTGCACATTTTAAAATAACTTGGCGTGTAATACCATTTAGGATGTAGTTATTTGCTGGGTGCGTATAAAGTTTACCGGCTTTAATACCGTAAACATTAGCAGATGAACATTCTGTTACAGTATCACCACGGTGTAAAATTGCTTCATAGCAGCCTTTTTCAGAAGCCTCTTGCTTTGCAAGCACAGCTCCAAGTAAATTTAAAGACTTGATATCACAACGTAACCAGCGAACATCTTCTACCAATGTTGCCTTTACACCTTTTTCAAAATTTTCAATTGAACGCTCGCCAGCTTTAACATTACCTGTTAGGACAGCTGGTACACTTGCATCCGGGAAAATGTGGTTACGAGATGTTGTACCACGTGTAATTTGAAAATAAACATGACCTGTTTCTAAGTTATTTTTTTCGATTAAATCATGCAGTAATTTGTGTAAAACGTCTTTTGTATAAGGAATGACAAGACGAATTTTTTCGGCACTAGCATAGAAACGATCAATGTGTTCTTGTGCTGTGAACATATTTCCGTTATAAACTTTAATTACTTCATAAATACCGTCACCAAATTGGTAACCACGGTCTTCTGGTGAAACTGTAATAGATCCTTCTTCAACGATTTGATCATTCCATAATGAGTATGCCATGTTCATACATCCTTTTCATTTTTGAGTTGTTTTTCGCATTTACAGGTACGGTGTTTCCCATTACACAATAAAGTAAGACTAGAAATAGGAAATCAAAGTACTTATTCAGTGAAGAGCGTTGCACGTGACGCTTATCTATCTAAGCGTGCAAGACGTCACTCTCTTGCTGATTTACATTTACTTCCCTGCAAGTTCAACAATTGCTTCTGCGTAAATAGCCGCAGCTTTTACTAAATTTTCAATGACAACGAATTCATCCGCACGATGTGCCACATCTGGCTCACCAGGGAATAACATACCGAATGCCACACCTTTTTTCATAACGCGTGCATACGTACCACCACCTGTAGAAAGGAGCGGTGTTTCGTTATCACCTGTTTGACGGCGGTAAACACCAGATAATGCTTGGATTAATGGGTCATCCTCGCTTACATAATGCGGTTTTGAATCATCTTGAATATCGAGTGAAAATCCTTTATCAGCAGCTAAGCGTTGAGCCTCTGTAATTTTTTCATCAAATGGGTACGTTACAGAGTAGCGCATACTAATTACCATACTGCCACCTTGCGCCACATCATATGTTACAATACCCGGATTTAATGTCGTTTTACCAGACATATCATCCTCAAATTGTAATGCTAGGGCGTTGCCATAATGGTCCTGATGGAATATATCTGCGATAAAATCGACAAATTGCTTACTTCCTTCTGTCGTCAACTCTTGCTGTAAAAATGCTGCAAGGTAAACAGCTGCATTGACACCTTTCTCAGGCTCCATTGCGTGTGCTGCTTTTCCTTTGATAGTTATTATATAGTGAGAACCCTCTATTAATAAAGAGCCTTCTAGCTGATTTTTACTTAAAAATGTTTGAAAATTCTGTTCGAATTGTTCAGATACTAATTGAATTGTCGCTTTTGCGAAATCTGGTACCATATTTGGACGCTTACCAGCATTAAATAGTAGTAGCTGTTCTTTCGTAGCATCCACAGATTTATTTAGAGAGAACACAAGCTCAGCGATGCCCTTTTCGGCATTAATGAGTGGGAAGTCTGCATCTGGTGCAAAACCGAATGTTGGCATTTCCTCATTTTTAAAATAATGGTCGACACAGCGGAAGCCTGTTTCTTCATCCGTACCAATAATCATTCGTACACGTTTGTTTAATTGAATGCCTGCATCTTTCACAAGCTTCATCGCCATCCATGCAGCAATTGTTGGGCCTTTATCGTCTATTGCACCTCGGGCAAATAATTTCCCATCGGCAATCGTGCCACTAAAAGGTGGATAAGTCCAATTCGTTTCATCACCTTCCGGCACAACATCAACATGACATAAAATACCGAGCAATTCTTCACCTTGGCCCATTTCAATATGTCCAGCATAATTATCAACATTTTTTGTTTGTAGCCCTTCAGCTTCACCTTTTGCTAGCAACCATTCCAGCGCCTTTAACGGTCCATCACCAAACGGCACATTTGCTGTTATTGTTTTTTCATCTAATACACTATTAATTTGCACAAGCTCTTGCAACTCTTTTATTAATTCATCTTGTCTTTCCTTTGCAGCATGTAACCAATCCATACTATGTACCTCCTCCATTTTATAATAAGATTATTCTACTCTTTACTTAGAAAAATACAATCGTCTTTCTAACTATCATTTACCTATCTTCCCTTTACACTACCACATATAGCATCTTTTACACTAATGTCCACAAAATACAGCTAAATCTTTATGTATATATTGTAAATTTCTATTGCATTCACTAGAAAATTGCTTCGTTTTTCTATATAATAGAGTTATCAGAATTGTTGTTCTGAACATAAAATTAGAAAAGGGGATGTCTAAGGCAGCTATTTAAAAAGCCTCAGTGCACTCCGCACATAGTGTCGTCCGCTAGTCTATGCCAAGTGAATTAAGATGAAGGAGTGGTTCATTTATGAAACCAACTACTGATCGAATGCTTAATCGTATTAAAGACGTGTACATGTTTATTTTAGACAAAGGAACCGTGTCTACACAGGATTTAGTCGAAGAGTTTAGCATCACTCCTCGCACCGTTCAAAGAGATTTGAACGTGTTAGCCTTTAACGATTTGGTGATGAGTCCAAGTCGAGGCAAATGGACAACGACGAGTAAAAAAGTAAAATTGACGTCTTAGTTTTTGCGCACTTTGCGTAAAGCATTTTTGTAAGAAAAAAAAGAATGGCCTTTCGTCGGGGTCATTCTTTTTTTCTATTTACAGTCTCTTCACAATCCGTTACACTCGAAACATTCTACATGTTGAGAGGAGGATTTTTATGCAACTATCCAAGATGTTCCACCCACTCGTTTGGATTATTTTAGGTGGTACTATATTTACACGTATTGCGAGCTTTATGGCAATGCCTTTTCTAGCTATATATTTACATAATGAAATTGATGCCTCCCCTTTACAGATAGGGCTGACCATTGGTATTGCACCATTAATTTCCACAGTAGGTGGTTTTTTTGGCGGTTATCTAACAGATCGCTTTGGTCGCAAAAGTGTCATTTTACTTACGATACTCGTTTGGAGTATTGTTTTCTTCGGCTTTGCTACAGCACATACAATTTGGTTCTTCGTCGTACTAAATGCGTTGAACGGTTTATGTCGCTCGTTCTTTGAGCCTTCCACACAAGCATTAATGATTGATTTCACTCCGGCAGAAAAACGTAAAAGATTGTTTTCATTGCGCTATACAGCTATTAATATAGCCGCAGTTATAGGACCTCTTATTGGTGTTTATATAGCCCAGTTATCCAGTCCTAGCATTCCGTTTATGCTGACAGGTGCTATGTACATTATTTATGCAATATTTTTATTTTTCGTTTTGAACCGTTATGAAATGCAGCAGCAAAAAGCTAAAACACAAACTAAAGTGCTTCAAACCTTTACGATTCTATTAACAAACAAAGTACTACTAAGTTTTATTTTTGGGGCAATTTTAATAAATATTGGCTACTCCCAATTCGATTCAACACTTCCGCAACTTATTGAGCTTAAAATCGAAGATGGTGCTAAGCTCTATTCTTTACTAATTTCGTTAAATGCGGCCGTTGTTCTTTTACTACAATTACCGATTAGTATTTTTTCAGAGCGTTTTTCATCATCAACCATTCTTCTTATTGGTATCCTATTCTTTGCGGTTGGTTTAACGTTATTTGGCTTATCTACGGGCTATCCACTGTTCATTTGTGCAATGGTCATATTTACGATTGGCGAAATATTTGCTTTCCCAACGATGAATGTCATGATCGATGAGATTGCACCAGATACACAAAAGGCAACATATTTAGGCGCATCCCAGTTTAAAAATTTAGGTGGTTTTATTGGTCCTATAATCGGGGGATGGCTTTTAACGCATTATATTGATGCAATGTTTGTAGTAATCGCAGTCCTTGTTTTATGTAGTTCCCTTTTCTATCGATCCAAATTACAAGGTACTTCCTAACAATGCACTTCACTTAAAAAAGCACGAGTCACGTAGGTCGGCAATTTCCCCTCCCCTACTTGTCTCGTGCTTTTTCAATTAGTTTGCATATTTTTCTTCTGTCGATGCTACTTCATCATAACTGGAGTATTGGTCTTTACCCGCTTTCTTTGACAGATATAATGCTTTATCAGCTCGTTCAAATAAACTCAATTCTGTTTCATTTGGTTTTTCACAAATTACCCCGCCCATACTAACAGAAATTGCTGACCATTTAATATTATCGACATTCTTTAAACTTCGTATTTTCGCCAAAATGGCATTTGCTAACTGCACCATAAGCTCCTCGTTTGCATCATATAAAACAATTGCAAATTCATCGCCGCCAAATCTTACAACAAAGCCATTGTTTTTCACGACTTCATTTAAAATATTGGCTGTTTTTATAAGAATCCTATCGCCTTCAGCATGACCAAATTGATCATTTACTTGCTTAAAGTTATCTAAATCTATTAATAATAAACCAGGCGTATTGGCATTTCTTTTTCTTAATAACTTATCCATTTTACTTATATATGTAGCACGATTAAATACATTTGTTAGTGGGTCATACGTTGCTAATTGTATTGTGTTAGAAAACAATCTATTAATAACCATCAGCATTATAAATGATGTTACTAATGCAATCATCAGAACAAACCAAAACTGTTTCGTATTATTAGCAAGTGCAGTTAGCTTCGTATCGTTACCATATTTCACATACACTACTCGCTTTGTAGATGCACCTCGAACAGCCTCTGCCTCGTATGGAATAAAACGATATGTCTCTATATAACCATCGCCTAACTCTTGTTGATATTCAGCTGGCTTCATCGTTCGAAGAGCTAACTTAAAATGCTCCTGAAATTTTTTTGACTGGTTTTTTACAGTTGTCCGACTGGAATCTGTGTCTGAGAAAAAAATACCACCTGCATTAATTGTTCGTAAATCTAGCAAATCATCATATTTATCAATTAAATAAGTAGAGGTTTTTCCAAAATTGAACGTTTGAAAAACAGGCACTTCACTTAATTTCAAGCCAAGCTCTAATAAATATTTTTTGTCAGGCGTTGCCAAATAACTAAATTTTCGATACTCACCTGTAGTTGTCGAAACATCAATGCCATCTGTATAAAACCGTCCGCTCTCTCTTCTTTCATCTAGTAAAGAAGAAAAATTTTTACAGCAAAGGGAAAAATTCAGCCCTTTATCTTTTTCAAATGTTGTATAAATAACAGTATTCGTTTTATCCAATATGTATATATCCATACCATGGTTGTTTTTCATTTGCAGTAAATCCCACGTAGCAAGATTAGGATTTTCCTCATAATAAGTAGCTAATGCATGTAGTTCTTGTTCCATGTTTTCCGAAATATTTTTATCAAAATAAAAGTGTGCATTATCTACAGTTTGCATATCGGTTAGAATATGATTTTCAATTAATGTTCGATTACTAGCTTCTTGGTCTTCAATATTTGCCACAAGTATTTGCCTATTTACATAAGATATTACAGCAACAAGTATTAATGCAAAGGCAATTAAAGATATTAATAATTTAATTCGTAGTTTTTTCATTAACATGTCCTCTACTCATCTTCACTATCATTTTTTGAACATAAAATTTTTCGGTACGCTTTAATCCCCTATAATATTTTATTGATATATCATATTATACAGTTCTTGGGACAAACATGTATAAAAAAATCCTCGATACTAAAATACAGCATCGAGGATTTCTTTAATCTCTATTTTGTAAACCTGCTAATTCTTCAGTCGTTAACTCACGATATTCACCTAATGCTAAGCTTTCGTCAAGTTGTAAGCTTCCCATAGAAAGCCGTTTTAAGTAGATAACACGTTTACCAACTGCTTCAAACATACGTTTCACCTGATGAAATTTACCCTCTTGTATCGTCAATTCAATTTCTGATTGCGGTGCAGATTTCAAGATGACAAGCTCACCTGGCTTTGTTACATAGCCATCATCTAACTCAACACCACGAGCAAATATTTCTCCATCTTCTTGCGTAACGATACCCTCAATTTTGGCATAGTACACTTTTGGTACATGTTTCTTTGGAGATAATAAATTATGAGCCAATACACCGTCATTCGTCAACAGTAACAAGCCTTCAGTATCTTTATCTAAACGCCCAACAGGAAATGGTTGAAAATGCTGGTGTAGGGGATCTAATAAATCAATGACAGTTTCATCTCGTAAATCTTCAGTTGCAGAAATAACACCAGGAGGCTTATTCATCATATAGTACACAAACTCTGTATATACTACACGTTCACCATAGACGACAACATTTTGCTGCTCGGGATCAACATGCATTGCTGCATCCTTCACATATGTGCCATCAACAGAAACTGCCTTTTGTTTTAGGAGTTGCTTAACTTCCTTTCGTGAGCCATAGCCCATATTGGCTAGTAATTTATCTAAACGCATAGTTCCTCCTATTTAAATCCAAATTTACTTGTAATACGTGTCAATCGCTCACCCAGTAATTTTTGTGCTAAGCCTAAACGTAATGACAAATATCCATAAACAGCAATGCCAACTGCTGCACAAATAACAGAGTATACGAGCGCAGAGAATTTGCCATCCACTGGTCCCATCACAAGTTCTAATAGCTTATGGACAATTAATACACTTATCGCCATCGCAGCTGTTAAAAGTGTAATAAGCATTACGCGACGTAATACCATTTCTGATTTATAATTAAGCGTTTTTCTAAGAACTAACATATTAATAATAATTGATACACTGTAGCCAATCGCAGTTGCCAAAATAGCTCCATCAGCTTCTAACCAACGAATGAACGTTATGTTAAGTGCTAGCTTGACTAAAATACCTGATAGTAAGCTGAAGACAATCCACTTTTGAAAGTCGATGCCTTGTAGCAGTGCAGCAGTTACTTGGAACAACGCAAATAAAATCGCAACTGGCGCATAATGAGCTAATATAGCTGCACCCATTTCACTTTCTGAATAAAGCATAAAGTAAATTTCATTTGCTAATAATGAAATACCAACAACAGCAGGTAAGGTAATGAAAATTAATATTTGATACGTTTTATCCATCGCATGACGTAGCGATAAGTACTCACCCTGTGTATAATATTTTGTTATTGTCGGTACTAGTGCCATCGAAAAACCAGTAGCTAGCATAACTGGAATGATTACAACTTTATGTGTTGTAAAGTTGATCATCGATAAATATTCATCTGTAACTTTCGCTAAGCCAATTGAACTCATCGCTCCATTAAACGTTAGCATATCCACTAATTGAAATAATGGATTCGCAACCCCTACAAATACCATAGGAATCGAGTATGTTATCACTTCTTTATAAATATTCGACATTGGTAGCTGTGTTGAAGTAACACTTTGACTACGCAATAAATTAAATTCAGGTTGATATTTTTTCCAATAGTAATAGAGCACCATTAAACCACCAATTGCACCGATAAAGGCCGCAAATACAGCAAAAGAAACTGCTGTTTCAGGTTTGCCATTAAACACAACAACTACTAAGAAAGAACCACCTAATAATACGACAATTCGAACAATTTGCTCCACTAACTGCGAGATTGCTGTTGGTTCCATTTTGTCATAGCCTTGGAAGAAGCCACGCCACAAACTCATAAATGGCACAACAATAAGTGCAAAACTTACCCAACGGATAACAGAAGCAATTTGCTCTACTGAAAATTTCTGTTCATCACTTTTTATAACGAGCTCACCAATCGGTGTTGCAAGTATAAAAAGGGCAGCAAATGAGGCAATGCCCGTAATCATCATAATGAGTATGCCTGACTTCATCAGCTTGCGTCCTGATTGATAATCTCCCATTGCGTTGTATTTAGAAACAAACTTAGAAACAGCAATGGGTGCACCTGAAATGGCTATTGCTAGCATAATTGAGTAAGGAATATATGCATATTGATACAGCGCGATATTTTCTTGCCCAACAATCGCATAAAAGGGAAAAATATAAATTAATCCAAGCACCTTGGATAAAAACATCCCTAAAGTTAATATCGCTGTACCTTTCATTAAATTGGACATCGTATCCATCCATTCATTAGTAAAATCAAGCTTTTATATGTGATAAAACGTCATCACTTTTGAAACAATAAATAAGTAAACCAACTGTTATCTTAACATATTTAAAAGAAAACAGATGCATAATTACGCTGAAAAATTTTCGAACCAACATCCCAAACTTCAATAGATTAATTTGATGTCAAATAATTAGCACATTCCGAAAAAAATAGCGGTTCAAAAAATCAGATAGATTCTTTGAACTGCTACTTCTATGTTACATATCAACAAAGAATTGTTTATACCATACTAAGAACACATAAGTTGTCCAAATATAGCGACCACGATTTGCTTTGCCCTCATAATGTTCATCTAAATAACCAACTAATTGTTTCGTATCAAAAAACTCATTGGCAAAGTCTGTTGTAAACATGTCCTTCACCATATTGTAATACTTTTCTTCACGCAACCAGTGGCGAATTGGTACTGGGAAACCAAGCTTTGGACGCTTTGCCCATTCTTCTGGTAACTCTTGATGCGCTGCTTGACGAAGCACATATTTCGTATCGATATCATTTACTCGATATCTTGATGGTATATCTTTTGCTAGTTCCATTACTTCTTTGTCTAAAAACGGTACACGCAATTCAATAGAATGCGCCATACTCATTTTATCCGCCTTTAATAAAATATCTCCAGGCATCCACAAATTCAAGTCTAAATACTGCATTTTTGTGATATCATCATCACCTGGTACTTCATCATAAATACGTTTTGTAATCGTTTTGACAGAAGGACCGTTTTTGTAGTCAGGTTTTAGGACATTTAATGCATCTTCCTCATCCCAAACAACCGCTTCCCCAATAAATCGTTCTTCTACTGTTTGACCGCCTTTTACAAGGAAATGCGTGTACTGGTTTTTAGGTAACGCTTCTGCAACACCACGTAATGCTTTTCGAATACCGAATGGCACTTTCTCGTATTTTTGCATTCTACCAGAGTTTTGGTACCAAGAATAGCCACCAAAGATTTCATCCGCACCTTCGCCCGAAAGGACTACTGTTACATCCTTCGCCGCTAGCTCTGATAGGAAGTAAAGCGGTACAGAAGATGGGTTTGATTGTGGCTCATCCATATGCCACTGAATTTTTGGTAATGCTTCAAAACATTCATCCGCCGAAATATATTTACGCTCGTTTTGAATGTTTAATGTATCCGATAAATCTTTTGCTAAGTTTGTTTCATTGAACATATCTTCATAGTCAGAGAAACCGACAGAGAATGATTTATCAGGGCGTAATAAAGATGTAATATAACTTGAGTCAATACCGCCAGATAAGAAAGAACCAACCTTTACATCACTAATTTGGTGGGCGTCTACAGATTCTTTCACTGTTGAACGAATATCTTCCACATATTTTTCTATTGGCGCTTCTTTAGCATGGAATTTTTTATCCCAATATTGCACAATTTGTTTTTGTCCATTTTGAATGACCATATAGTGCGCTGGTGGTAATTTGTACACACCTTTAAAGAATGTTTCGTCCATTGAAGAATACTGGAATGTTAAATAAGGACGTAATGCATTTTTGTTTAATTCTTTAATAAAAGCTGGATGTGGCATGAAAGATTTGATTTCTGAACCAAAAATAAATGTTCCATCCGTTGTGTTTTCCGTATAGTACAACGGTTTAATGCCGAAGCCATCACGTGCGATAAATTGTAAATCTTTCTTTTTATCCCATATACAGAATGCGAACATCCCGCGAAGCTGTTTGACGAATTCTACACCGTACTGGATATAGCCGAAAATTAATACTTCACTATCTGATTTAGTTTTAAACGTATGACCCTTTGCTTGTAGGTCTTCACGTAACTCTTGGAAATTATATATCTCCCCATTGAAAACAAGCACGATGTCGCCATCTGGGCTATAAAGAGGTTGATTTGCCACGTCTGATAAGTCAATAATACTTAAACGACGGAAACCTAACGTTACTTTATCGTCACTATGAATACCACCACTGTCCGGTCCACGGTGAATAATCGTATTCATCATATTTTCAATTGTTTGGTGATGATCAATCACATTTGTTCCATTAATATAGCCAATAAATCCGCACATCTATTTTTTCACCTCATAATTTAGTGCATAACCTCTACCATCATAGCACGAAACGTTCATTTCATGCTGTCATTATAGATAAAAAATTATAATGCACTTTATTATAATTTTCAATGTAAAGTAGCCGCCCTCTATATAGACTTCATGTATAATAGGAAAAGTTCCTAAAAATGAAAAGAAAGTGAGTTCACATATATGTATGATGTAATCGTTATTGGTGGTGGCCCTTCTGGATTAATGGCTGCTATTGCTGCTGGAGAACGAAAAAAGAAAGTTTTACTACTTGAAAAAGGGACAAAGCTTGGTAAAAAGCTAGCAATCTCTGGAGGTGGTCGTTGTAACGTAACAAACAGACTTCCCGTGGAAGAAATTGTTAAACACATTCCTGGCAACGGTCGTTTTTTATATAGTCCATTTACTGTTTATAGTAATGAAGATATTATTGCCTTTTTTGAGGGACTAGGTGTTGCATTAAAAGAAGAAGATCATGGTCGTATGTTCCCTGTGTCAAACCGTGCGCAAGATGTCGTCGATGCACTTATTCGTCAATTGCAGCGACTACATGTTGAAGTTCGTTTAAATACACCTGTTAACAAGTTACTAATGGATGAAGAAAAAATTCTTGGTGTGCGCTTAGCAGATGGTACAGAAGTACGATGCGAGGCCGTTGTTGTTGCAGTGGGAGGAAAGGCAGTCCCTCAAACAGGTTCTACAGGTGACGGCTATCCTTGGGCTGAGAGAGCTGGCCACAATGTAACAACACTATTTCCAACAGAAGTACCCATTTTATCGAAGGAAGAATTTATTCAAACAAGAGAGCTCCAAGGACTAGCATTACGAGATGTTGCGGTTTCAGTTCTCAATAAAAAGGGCAAGCCACTTGTAACACATCAAATGGACATGCTCTTTACGCATTTCGGATTAAGCGGCCCTGCCGTTTTACGCTGTAGTCAATTTGTTGTTAAAGAGTTGATGAAAACCGGTTACGAGCCTGTCACAATGCGAATTCAAACACTTGTGGACTTCAATGAAGAAACTTGTTTGCAATATTTAAATAAGCTTATTAAAGAAGAACCAAAAAAAGCTGTGAAAAACGTTTGGAGAGGTGTCGCACCAGAACGCTGGCTATTATTCTTATGTGACCGTGCAAAGGTTGATGTTCAAATGACTGGCACTGAATTATCTCAAGAAAAAATCCGCGCTCTAGCACATCTACTAGTTAATTTCACGCTGACTGTTAGTGGTACGCAATCTCTCGACAAAGCATTTGTTACAGGTGGTGGCGTATCTGTAAAAGAAATCGAACCGAAAACGATGGCGTCCAAGAAAAAGTCAGGTTTATTTTTCTGTGGTGAAATTTTAGATATTCATGGCTATACAGGCGGCTACAATATTACGTCTGCGCTCGTTACGGGACGAATTGCAGGAATGAATGCCGCATTATAAATGGCTCGATTCAATTGGCAACGCCAAAGGTGCCGGTACAAAACTTTAAAATACTTTACAAGAAAGCATTAGTTGATGGTAGCGGAGACGGTGACTCCTGCTCAGAAAGCACGCATCGCAAGACGCAACAAGCCGCTCGTTAGCGAGGGTTGCGGCTTACGGTGGGCCCGCGGAAAGCACCGCCGTAGCGGACACCAACGACATTGTAAAAAAAAAGTGTTAGATTGATGGCAGTCAATCTAACACTTTTTCACTTTTGTCTCTGCTTCTTTGCAACATTTGAAATACTTTTATACCGTAGCGCTTCTTTTAATTTTCGCTAGACAAATAAACCTCTTCATATGGCTGAATAATGACAAAGCCTTCGCCTGAGAAAGCCATTTGGATTGATTCACCACTTCCGCGTCCAATAAACGTACGGAAGCTAATATCTGTTTTAAATTCAGGTGTTAAATTGCCTGACCACGCTACTGTAGCATGCGGATCTGTATAAACCGTCTCACCAGGCTTCACTAATAAAGTTAAAGGCTCAAAATGAGTTGTAATGGCTACCTTACCTCTTCCTTGTAAGGTTACATTAAACAATCCACCAGACATAATACCAGCCATTTTACGCATTAAATGAATGTCCCAATTGATAGTTGGTTCAAATGCCAGTAAGTCATTTCCGTTTACACAAATGCTTTCGTCTTTCAAATCAAAAATAGTCACTTTTTTCCCTTGATCAGCTAAATAGAGACGTCCCTTCCCTTTTGCTTTCATAAGTTGCGTTCCTTCGCCTGTCAGTGCTTTTTTAAACATTTTTGAAAGACCATGCTCTAAAACTCGTTCTCGTTCAAACTTTATATCGCCTATGTATGAAATCATAGCCCCCATTTTCGACCAGACCTCACCATCTAAGTTAACCTCTAGTACACGTTCCGTTTCTAACTCAAAATATTCGTTTACATGATCATTTTGTTGTGTCGTGTTTACGAAGTCGTTCAATGAATACTTCCCCATGTACATCTCCTCCTCTTTATTACCTTTATATACGTTGCATGTCACGAAAAGATTCACTAACTCTTGTCGCTTTTAACAGGCAAACGGAACGAACACATTGATTTACTATAATTTTGATTATTTTCACAGTAAGGTGCCGTCATCAATAAAAGAATATCGTTGCAAAAATTCTCTTTTAGTACCAAAATCACTTTATTTACCATAATATTATTGACATCAACAAACAGCTGTTATATGTTAGACGGAGATTAATCAAGTGTTGTATAACAATTGCTACAAATAAAAACCGCATCAGTGTCATATGCGAAATGACACTAATACGGCTATACCTTCAAGTGCGAATTGAAAGTGAAAATTATCGTGTAGCGGAGACGTCTCCAACTTTTTGTGATGCTGCTTTTAACGCTGTTTGTTTACGTACATCAGCACGTAACGTTATTGAAATAATGAATGAAATGGCAATCAATCCTGCAAATATATAAAAGACAGGAATGTAACTGTCATAAGCATTTCTAATAGCACTCACTAGAAGTGGACCAAATACGCCACCTAATGACCAAGTTGTCAGTAAATAACCATGGATGACACCAAGTTGCTTAGTACCAAATAGATCACTTGCGAATGCAGGTAGGTTTGAGAATCCACCACCATAACAACTAACTACTAAGAAAATAAGTGCTTGGAAAATAATAACGTTTGTCGTATGTGGTAATACGATAAATGTAATAAGTTGTGCTGTAAAGAAAATAACAAAGACATTTGGACGACCAATATAATCAGACACAGCAGCCCAAATCAATCGGCCACCACCATTGAATAACCCCATTACTCCTACCATCGCTGCGGCACCCGCAACTGATAAGCCTACAATTTCCTGCGCCATCGGAGATGCTACAGAAATCATCATAATACCCGCTGTTACATTTACTAAATGCATTGACCATAACATCCAGAAATGCTTTGTTTTCACAGCTTCACGAGCTGACATAACAGCTAAGTCTGTTTTCCCTACTTTCTTGCCTTTTTCTGCATCCGCTTTCATATTCGCAGGCATATAACCTGGTTTTGGCGGTGCTATATATGAAGCCCCTAAAATCATTAACGTGAAGTAACTTGCCCCTAAAATAAAGTAAGTTGTAGAAATGCCGACTGCTTCCATTAAGTTCGCTGCTACCGGTGCAGTAATAAGTGCACCCGAACCAAACCCTAATACAGCCATACCTGTTGCTAAACCACGGCGATCTGGGAACCATTTAACTAAAGTTGATACAGGTGCGATATAACCAATCCCCATACCTAATCCACTTAGTAAGCCGTAAGTTAGCCAGTACAATGTTACAGAATCCATAGAAATCGCAACACCTGCTCCTGCTTGTCCTGCTCCAAACAGCACAGCAGCTACCATAGCAGATTTACGTGGACCCATTTTTTCTACTAAACTACCAAATAGCGCTGCTGAAAAACCTGCAAGCCCCATCATAATTGTAAAGGCAATCGTAACCTTTGTTTCACTCCATCCCATTTCTGTGACAATCGGCAGCTTGTATACACTGTATGCATAAGCTCCACCAATTGAAAGGTGAATAGCGATTGCAGATAATGCAATTAACCATCTATTTTTATTCATAAATTCTCATTTCTCCCCTCTTTTGCTACCTGTGAAAATTCTATGAACGTCCATGTAAAACAATTTACCACTTATAATTATTCAAATGCAAGATGTTTTTCTAAAAAATATTATTTCTCTAAAAAGTTTTTTATCTCTCACTATATATTAACAATACAAAATTCACTACAGCCCCTAAGAAAAAACACGTTTATCGAACAATAACACCAACATTTTTTAGCTATTATTACTTTTCTACTGTACTTTATTGGTTTCAATAAATTATCTCAAAATAATTAAATATGTGCATGATTTCACATATAAAATAATATTTCTCTCTATAAGACCGCTAGATAAAAAATAGAAATTAGTTTGTTAAGTAAAAATAGAAACAATCGACATACAGAAATATTAAGAACAAAAGAGAATTTTAAAACGATAACAAAGCAAATTTTCTTTGCGCAAAAGACTTGAAGTATCTGTAAGATAAGTAATTTAATCCATTATATTATTTAAATGTAAATTATTTCTTAAATTTATCTTGTATAACGGCATCCCAAAGATAAATAGGTAATTATTTTTTATTATTCAAATATAAATTTTTATTTTGAAAAATAATTAACTTCTATAGCACTTCCTATTTATTTCCTAATACTAATGTGACATTAGAAAACAAATTGTTATAGTACACAATTAAAACAGACACTTTATGGCTGTTATTGTATTACAACAAGCTATTCTTTTATGGTACTTTATTATAGAATGATAGTCCTAGTTCATTGCTAGTAAAATGGGTTTTGCTTATCTCCATTAAAATAGGATTTTCCTACATATTGAAATATTACAAGATAGAGGTGATGAATTGATAAAAGGCTGCTAATCCGGCATTCCTTTTCATTGTTATGAAAAACATATCATTACGACTCAAAATGTTTATATTTTCGTTCATTATCGTTATTTTTTCTATCACTACGAGTGGGGCAATTATGATTCATAATTTAGCCGGCGCTTTAGAAAAGGAATTTGGAGCCCGTGCAATAGCAATAGCAAGAACTGTTTCTCAGCTTACTGAAGTACAAAAAAACGTAGGTACTAAAGAGGGATTTGAAATTATTCAGCCGATTGCTGAACGCATTCGATTAACAACAGATGTTGATTATATTGTCATCATCGATATGAAACGCATTCGTTATTCACATCCTTCTGAAAGTAAGCTTGGTACCGTTTTTGAAGGTGGCGACGAAATAGAAGCTTTTTCACAGCATGAATACATATCTAAGGCACGTGGTGTACTTGGTTATTCCATACGAGCATTCGTACCTATTATGAACGAGGAAGGCACAAAGCAAGTCGGTGTTATTACCGTTGGGCTACTAGCGCCAAAATGGTATGACCTCCTAGACGAATATCAATTTGATATATTAGTATCCCTTTTTGGTGGGCTAGCAATAGGGTTAGGTGGATCTGTTTGGGTTGCTAACCATTTAAAACGTCAAACCTTTAACTTAGAACCCTACGAAATCGCTCGTTTAGTGGAAGAACGTTCAGGTATTATTCAAGCGATGGATATAGGTATTT
The DNA here is from genome assembly GCF_044761135.1 of Lysinibacillus sp. NPDC097868. Lineage (NCBI taxonomy): Bacteria > Bacillati > Bacillota > Bacilli > Caryophanales > Bacillaceae > Lysinibacillus > Lysinibacillus sp. NPDC097868. The sequence continues at coordinate 2,873,404 of NZ_JBIWBS010000001.1, forward strand.
TAGCTACAGACGAAAGTGGAACCGTAACATTTATTAACCGTTTGGCGCGTCAGTATACGCATTACTTTGGACATAAAGTTTCTAGAAAAACTTTGTTTAAAGACACATGGCTTGCTGAAGACACCATTCAACAGCATGAGGTCTATCGACCACTTTTAATGTACGAGCAAATGTATTTAGTTCGGACATTTCCCATTCGTATTATGGAACAAAATGCTGGCTATCTTATCATGTTAACTGACAGAAAAGAGGCAAATATGCTTGCTGAAGAATTAACAGGTATTAAAATGCTCGTCGATTCCTTGCGCGCACAACAACACGAATACATGAACCGACTCCATAGTATTGCTGGTCTTATACAATTGGAGCGCAATGACGATGCTTTAAGCCTCATTATTGATGAAATAACGGATGAAGAGGAACTAATCCAAAGCTTACATGATAAATTTCAGGATTATTCAATTCAAGGCTTATTACTGGGCAAATACTCACGCGCTAAGGAGCTAGGCGTTGAACTCACAATTGATGAAGAATCCAATCTTGTTGATTTTATGAGTGGCTTATCGAGTGGCGATATTATTACAATCATTGGCAACTTATTGGACAATGCAATGGAAGCTTGCTTTGAATGTGAACACAAGGATGTTCACTTAACAATCATTGGTGATAAGCATTATTTAATTATAGAAGTACAAGACAGTGGTAAAGGTATTGAAGGCATACCCCAACGAATTTTTGATTACGGATTTAGTACGAAGCAAAAAGAAGGACATGGCATTGGACTTGCACTTGTCAAACAAATTGTCGAATCCAATAATGGCACGATTCAAGTAGAATCCAATGTGCATATTGGCACAACAATTACAATTAATATAGGGGTGACAGAAGAACAATGAGCAAAATCACAGTTTTTATCGTAGAAGATGATCCAATGGTGCTTGAGGTAAACAAAGGCTTTTTGAATAAAATGAGCGGCTTTCAACTCATAGGAGAAGCAGTCAATGGACGTGATGCATATGAAAAAATCATTATTCAAAAACCGAACCTTATTTTACTTGATATGTTCTTACCAGATATGACAGGAATGGAATTGTTTTTAAAAATTCGAGCACAGCGTATTCCATCAGATATTATTATGATTACAGCGGCTCGAGATGCACCCACTGTACAAGAGTCCCTTCGACTTGGTGCAATCGATTACCTTATAAAGCCATTTCGTTTTGATCGCTTTGAAAGGGCTTTGCTACAATATAAAAACTCTACAAAAAATTTACTAAGTACAACTACTATTAACCAAGAGGATATCGATCAATGGTTGGGTATTCAGCATGAAATATTAGAACTTCCAAAAGGCTTGAATAACATTACAATGGAGCAAATTTTAGGTTACTTAACGACACATCAAGCACCGATTACTTCTGAACAGCTTGCACAAAATGTCGGAATGGCAAGAGTAACTGTACGAAAGTATTTAGACTTTTTAGCTACAAAAGGAACAGTGCATATTGAATTAAAATATGGGACTGTAGGACGGCCAACTAAATACTATTCTATTAAATAATTATAAATTGGTATATTATCGCTCTATTTTCCTGACTTCCAATAATAGCCTAATACCAAGAATCTGCTCAATTTTCATGGGAAAGCAACAGGCATCTGTATACACTTTGCCTACCACACCTTGCTTGCTTTCATTTCCCATAGAAGACTAGCAGATTCTTTCTTTATATAGAAGCAATTCTCATAGTATTCACTAAAATAGCATAGCAGCTGTTTTGTAACAGTTTTTCAAAATAATAAATTGTTATATACCATAAATACCAAAATGTTCATTAAAACCATAATATTGTGTATTTTAATATTTACAATAGAATAAGAAGCGTTCACATCTTAAATAGATTAGAGGTGAATTTGTATGTGGCGCAATCATATTAACAAGCAATTTGTTAGCGTTCTCATTTTACTGACAGTTATGTTAGTTTCCTGCCAGCAACAAGATTATCCTACTGATAATGAGCAGTTAAGCCATGAAGAACAAATTGTCATTCGATTTTCACATGTAGTTGGTGAAAACACACCAAAAGGAATGGCGGCAATTAAATTTGCCGAACTCATTAAACAGCGCAGTAATGGTCATGTAGAAATTCAGGTCTTTCCAAATGGGGTTCTTTATAAAGATGGTGAAGAAATGAATGCACTTTTACGTGGAGATATTCAGATGATCGCACCAGCTATTTCAAAAATTACAACGCTCGTACCTGAGTGGTCCGTGATGGACTTACCCTATGCATTTAAAAATGCCGAAGAAGTGCATACATACGTTGATAGTGATGTTGGTCAATCTTTAATGAAGAAATTAAATGACCATAATTTGTTTTCAATCGGGGTTTGGGATAGCGGGTTTAAGCAGTTTAGTAATAGTATCCGCCCTATTCAAGATATCACTGACTTGAAAAACTTACGCATGCGCATTATGCCAAGTGATATTTTAGCAGAGCAGTTTTCTAGTGTTGGCGCCTATCCAAAGAGAATAGATTTCAACACCGTTTTCCATCAACTACAAAAAGGTAATGTAGATGGACAAGAAAATACACTCACGAATATTACTAGTAAAAATCTACATTCCCTTCAAGACTACTTAACAATTAGTAATCATGGTTATTTAGGTTATTTACTACTCATGAACAATGAATATTGGCAGTCCTTACCGAAGGATGTTCAAACATTGCTTATCGATACACTTGCAGAAGTACAGGAATGGGAATGGCAACTTGCAGAAAATCTTACAGCAGAACGTCTGCAAGAAATGGAAGCTTGTAATTGCATCAATATTCATTATTTCACAGCTGATGATGTTGAGAAATGGGAGTCAGCATTTGAACCAGTCTATGACTATTACGCTAAAAGTTATAGCAAGAAATACATACTTGCGCTGCCAAAAAACCAACCACGTCACTAATTTGGGTTTAAAGGGGATCCTTTTAACTATAATCAAAACTTTAAGGGGGATTTGAAATGAAAAAATGGCTTTTAATGTCACTTATGGCTGTGCTTGTTCTAGCATTAGCTGCATGTGGTGGCGATAAAAAAGAACCAGCTTCTGCTCCAGCAGCTGATGGAGATGGTGGCTATACAAAAGAAAAACCACTTGTGATTAAATTTTCTCACGTTACATCAATCGATAGTGTTAAGGGGAAAGCTTCTGAAGCTTTTGCAAAATTAGTGGATGAGAAAACAGAAGGTAAAGTAAAAGTCGAAGTTTATCCATCTTCTCAATTATATGGCGATAATGACGAGCTTGATGCATTAGTATCAGGAAACGTACATATGATTGCACCATCTGTTACTAAAATGGTGAAAATTGACCCTCGTTGGCAGTACGTGGACATGCCTTACCTTTTTGAAGATGAAGAGCATGCTCGTAAATTCTTTGAATCTGATGTAGCAAAAACAATTCTTGAATCAGATCAATTAGCGGCAAATGATATTAAAGGATTAGTATTCTGGGAAAATGGCTTTAAACATTTCTCTAATAACAAACATCCACTTGTCAATGTTGAAGATTTCAAAGGTTTAAAATTCCGTGCACAGGCAGGTAAAGTACTTGAAGCACAATTTAAAGCGTTACATGCTGGTTCAGCTACGATTTCATTCGGTGAAACATACGCTGCTCTTCAACAAGGAACTGTTGATGGACAAGAAAACACATTCAACAACTTCGATACACAAAAATACCAAGAAGTTCAAAAGTACTTCTCAGTATCTGAACATGGCCGTCTTGACTATGCAATCTTTGTTAACAAACCATTTTGGGAAAAGATCCCTGCTGATTTATTGAAAGCAGTTGAGGATTCTTTAGCAGAAGCTACAACTTTAGCTTGGGAATTAGCTTCTGAGGAAAATGCAAAATCATTTGAAAACATTAAGAACTCTGGTATTGAAGTAATTGAATTAACAACTGCTCAAAAAGATGCAATTAAAGCTGAGCTTGAGCCGGTTTACGAAGAGTTCGGTAAGGCTATTACGGAAGAATTAATTAACGGTATTCGTGATTTAAAATAAGTTCTTAAACTGAGTGTCGATAAGTAATCGACACTCACTCTTTTTCTTAAAGTAAATCGCTTACAATCTTGTTTTACGTTATATAAGAAAAATCTTATCATCTTATATTTTAAGGAGGCATCAGGATGAATGTTTTACATAAAGTATGGGGCTATTTAGAGGAAATCCTTGCTGGATTCTTTTTCGTAGCTGGTATTGCACTAATCTTCTACGGTGTAATGATGCGTTATATTTTTAACGAACCTCAAGCTTGGGTAGAGGAATTAGCACGTTACGCAATTATTTGGGGAACGTTTCTTGGCTTTGGTTTAGCTCTTCGTCACAATCAGCATATCCAAGTAGATATTTTATACGATAAATTAAAACCGTCAAATAAACGAATTTTAGATTTAGTCGCAACATGTTTAAGTATCGTATTTTGTTTAATTTATACGTACTATGGTTTTGTATTAGTTGAGAATCGCTATACATCAGGCATGGTTTCACTTGATATCGGCATTCCAATGTGGGTTGTCTACTTAGTACTGCCGATTTCGGGCGTTTTATTTTTACTAAGATTCGTTGAAAGATTAGTCAATATTATACGAGGAAAGGACGAAGAATATGCTAATCCTCTTACTTAGTTTCTTTGTTTTATTATTTTTACGTGTACCTGTCGCAGTTAGCTTAGCACTTTCAACGATTTTAGTGTTCTTCCAAATCGACTTTAATATGAATATGATTCCACAGCGAATTTTTACAGCGCTAGATTCATTCCCGATGATGGCCATTCCAGGATTCGTTCTTGCTGGTGTGCTCATGGCACGTGGTGGAATTTCTAAATATTTAATAGAAGCATTACGTGCTTGGATAGGTCACCTGCCTGGAGGACTTGCAGTCGTAACAATCGTTGCCTGTGCTATTTTCGCAGCGATTTCAGGTTCTTCACCTGCAACTGCCGCTGCAATCGGTTCAATTATGGTTCCTGCAATGATTTCTGCGGGCTATAAAAAGCGTTACTCAATGGGACTTGTTGCAGCTGGTGGTACGCTAGGAATTTTAATTCCTCCAAGTGTTCCTTTAATCATTTATGGTATTACATCCGAACAATCCATTGGTGAATTGTTCATGGCTGGTGTTATTCCTGGTCTTGCGTTAACAGGCATTTTGATTGTTGCTGCTATTTTTTATGCAAAGCGCAATGGTTTCAAAGGAGATGAGCCTGCCTCTTGGGAAGAGCGTGGCCGTAAATCATTAAAAGCCATTTGGGGTGGTTTCTTACCATTCTTAATTTTAGGAACTATCTATTCTGGTGTTGTAACACCTACTGAGTCAGCTGTTATTGCCGTATTTTATGGTTTATTAGTATCACTATTCATTTATCGTGAAATGAAGTTAAAAGATTTTCGTGAAGTATTAGTAGAGTCCATTAATATTACAGCGATGATTTTCTTAATTATCGGTGCAGCTTCACTATTCGGTTTATATTTAACGAACGCACAAGTTCCTCAGCAAGTTGGTGCTTGGATTGCAGAAAGTGATTTAAACAAATGGATTTTCATGATTGTCGTGAATGTTTTATTCTTTATTATGGGTATGTTCTTAGAAGCCGTTTCAATTATTTTAATTACATTACCAATTTTGCTACCAATTCTTGCCCATTTCGATATCAACCTTATTCACTTTGCAATTATTATGACAATCAATATGGAATTAGGTATGATTACACCTCCAGTAGGTCTGAATCTTTTCGTGGTAAGTGGTATTGCGAAGGAAAAACTTGGAGAAGTTGTCAAAGGGGTTATTCCATTTATTATTTTAATGATTGTGTTCTTAGCTATCGTAGTTGTACTACCACAATTGTCGCTTTGGTTACCAGAGCAAATGAAGTAAGGGCTTCCTTATGGTCAATGACATAACAAGGTATTCCATTCAAGATCGTCAATTTTAGCAGATTATTATTAGTTTAGGAGGAGCATCGGTTTTTAGCCCATTAGCAGACGACCAATCGTCCCCCTAGCGCAAATCCCATTGATTGGCTATCAATCTATTCGCTAATATAAGACATTAATCGCGTTCGAACATCTGGGGTGTTTTCATTAGTTAGTGGAATAATTCTAACATTAAGCGATTCACTCATTATCGTAATTGTAGGACTTTGTATTGCATGTTTAGGCTTTTTCATCGCCCATGCCTTACCATCAGCAACCTTTAGTCGTACAGCTATCCACCAAAAAGGCAGTGCGGCAAGCCTGTATCTCGTTTTTCTTATTATATTGGTGTTGCTTGTGGAAGTACGTTACTCAGTCCAATATGGCTACATTTTAATTGGTTGGGTATCGCTATCACAACCGTTTTCCTTCCTATAATATATATACTGTTTCTAAATTACACATTGCATAAAAAAGATACGCAGTAATTTTTAGTGCCAAGTACCTACAAAAGTGCCAGGCACTCAAAATCCAAGTAAAAATCCACGCAGACTCCTGCGGCTTACGTATGTGCCAGCGGAAGCGAAGTGGATTTTTACGCTTTAGTAGCAAGTATTATGCCAGATACATATACTTAGTGCCCATACTTAGTGCCAGGTACTCAAACAATTTTTAGTGGATTGGAGCGAAGGGCGGGCGACTCCTGTGGGAACGCACGCAGCGTAAGACGCAACAAACGGCGCGACTGCGACGGTTGTGGCTTACGATGTGCCCGCGGAAAGCGCCCGCCCGTAGCGAATATCCACCGTGGCAATACTTTTTATTTATAAACTAGACCCTTTATTTCTTTATAGTAAATACAAAGAATAATTCCTAAAAGAATCAACAAAGAACCGTAAATTTGAATGCTAGTTGGCAGCTGATTTAAAATAACAGCACTTAGAATCATCGCAATAGCTGGTTCAAAATTTAACAAAAGCGATGCATTTGTCGACCCTATTTCTTTCATTTTTCTATTCCACATTAAATTACTAATTCCATGAATAATGATGGCTGAAACGATTAGCAGTAACCAATATGGAAATGCCACTTGCATATTCTTTTGGGCTACTATAGATGTTCCGAATGGCATGAGAACAATTAGGCCAATTAAATTTGTATAAAAAGTAATAGCCGCCGCTGACATTCTGGCGCTAAGGTCATTTACAATAATTAGGAACAGGGCAAAACTTAACATCGTAATCAAGCTTAAAATTTCACCTTTACCAATTGAAATGCCAATAAATGCGCCTTTTGTAATTATCATCGAAACGCCAACTAATGAAATAATAGCACCAATCCAAAAAATACTGTTTCGATATTCTTTATAGATTATTTTATTAAGTAATGACGTAACAATCGGTGCACAAGCTAATATGAGAGCTGCTGTTATTGGAGTTGTATGCTGAAGACTTGCATAAAAACTATAGTGATTAATCGCAACACCTAAAATGCCAGCTACAATTAATAATAAAATATCGCGGTGCGTAACGGATAAATGGGTGATAGATCGCCAACTTATACACCCTAAAAATAGAACAATTACAATAAGTCTGTAAATGGAAATCACAATAGGTTCCCAATGATGAATTAAAATAGCACCAATAATAAAGTTACTAGCCCAAAAAAATACACAGCTAAATAAAATCATGTATGTTGTTAGTTGTTTCATTTATTGCTCCTTCTCACATGAAAATGATATTTACATCTCGGCGTAATTACGGCGAGACTTTTTCTTGATTCAGACGGAGTTTGAACCCCATTGTTAAAACATTTGCTACAAATTAAAAAAACCGCTTCGCCTTCCTTTGCCAAGTATCGCTATCACCAAGAAAGCGATACTTCAGCATAGGAATGTAAGTGGATTTTCGTCTATATAAAATTATTTAAGGGGGATAATTTTATTATTAGCACGGCACAATTCGGTATGCCTCTCCAATATGTTTATCGAATAAATTTTCCTTTAGACATGACAGTACGATCTAAAGGTCTTCTTGCAATGACTTCAGCGCTTGATACTGCGTCAAAAAATACGAAACTCGCTTCATCGTTAATATTTGGCCAAACCTTCTGACCATTTGTATCTAATGGCGTAATACCATTTGTAATGTATTTCAATGTTTGACGTATGGAACGTTCATCTAGTTTTCGAGAAATGTCTGCAAAAGACGTTACTTTTTCTAAAATATCTCCAGAACCATATGGGCTCCATGAATCAAAAAACCCATCACAACCAAAATGCACATCGACTCCATGCTCTGATAGTAAATCAATTGGTGGCATCACACGATTGATATTATATGGCACTGTAGACATGATTTTCACCTGTTGCTGCGCAAGACGATTTGCAATATTATGTTGCTCCATTATAGAAACATCACCTAATGCAAAGGCATGACTTATGGCTGTTCTGCCTTGGTAATTTGTCTCTTCGACTATATCAAGCCATTTATCTATTGTATAGTAGCCAACGTGACCGCCATCATGTAAATGAATATCAACATCGACATTAAATTCATGGGCAATATCCATTGTTTCGTATAGAGAACGCTCAATAGTATTATCGATTCCAGCCGGATCAAGTCCACCAATCATTGTAGCCCCGTTGCGTAATGCCTCACGTAGTAACTGTGGCACATTATCTCTTAGTAAGCCATGCTGCGGAAAAGCGATTACCTCGGCTGTTACAATATCTTTATAATCATCTAACGCCGCTAATACACCCTCTAAATTTTTCAACCCTATATATGGATCAATATTGACATGCGTACGAATATGATTGGTACCGTTATTAATAATTTTTTCTATCATAGCGACAGCTCGTTGTTTTCCCGTATTCGCTAAAATCGGTAGCTCTCTCGCTTCATGCGCCAAACGATCTTTTAAATTTTTCGAAGGTATTACTGCCTTCCAAGGTAATGATAAATATGTTTTATCTAAATGATTATGCATTTCCTTAAAAGCAGGTAAAAGGAGCTTGCCCTTCATATCTGTAACGTTTTGCGACGCATCGATTGCTTGTGTTGCTGGAATAATTTGCGAAATTAAACCTCCAGTAATTTCAATATTGAAAAGCTCAACCTTTGTACCAACTGTATCATTATCTTTTATATACTCGCCTGTTTCAAGTAGAACGTTTGTAAGCCACTGCTTCATCTGAATTCTCCTTTCAACTCTCCTACTTCCTGCTGGTGAATAATTTTGCCTTGTGAAATGACTGTAGAGATTGGACATCTTCTAGCTACAACATGTGCCGTACTAACGCCATCTACTAGCAGCATATTAGCAACATCACCAGCCTTTGGCCATACACGCTCACCCTCATCATTCAAAGGTGTTATACCGCCAGAAGCATATTTCCATGCACGACTTAAAGAATATTCATCCATGAAACGGAATCTTTCAGCCATAACATTTAATTTTGTAATTGTGTTGCCTGTGCCATATGGGGACCAATGATCTGTTAAACTATCATGCCCTACTGAAACCTTAACCCCTTTTTCATATAAATATGGAATCGGGATTGTTGAACGATTAATAGCAATTGGTACCGTTGTTGTCACATCCATTTGGACAGAAGCCATTGCTTGTACTAAATTTTCTAGTTGTGGCTGCGCTAAATCAGCCAGTGCCATCGCATGACTAATTGTCACTTGTCCCTCTTTTTTGGCCTGCTTTGTCAAATCAATCAGTTTATAAAACTCAAATTCTCCCAATGTATTGGCTGTATGAATATGAATATCGATACCAGCATTATAATCTTGTGCAATTTGCATTGTTGTTTGAAGTGATTTTTCAATATTGCGATCAACAATTGATGGATCAACACCTCCAACTAACGTTGCCCCCATTGTCATTGCCTCTCGAATTAATCCTTCTACATTTGAACGAAGAAGGCCATGCTGTGGAAAAGCAACAATATCATACGTAATTTGTTCCTTATATTTTTCTAAAACTTGCTTTGTAATTTCTATATGCTTTGTGCCAATTTGTGGATCAACATTACAATGGGAACGAATATGTGTATGCCCCTGTGCAATAAGCCATTTCACCATCTCCTCGGCACGATAAGCCGCGGTCGGCAATTGCTTCGGTAAAAGTGTCTGCTCTTCCTCAATACGTGTTAATATTCCTTTTGTAATTGGTCTAGGCGCTTGCCATTCACCACCAAAATACGTTTTATCGATATGAATATGCATTTCGCGGAAGGAAGGTACTAATAATTGATGTTGTGCATCCAACACCTCAATATCTTCGGTCACAACTATATTTTTATCTACCTTTTTTACATGTCCATCTTCAATTAGGACATCATAAATAGCGGTACGAGTTGCAACAATGTGCTCTTTTTCATGTTCAAAAGCTTCTTCCAATCTCACATTTTTTAGCAATAGTGTGCTCATAGTTTACTCTCCTAATTAGTATTTTGATGTTTGTTTCATTAAACAGGTACAACGACTGCACTTACTGGACAATTTCCACTCCGCTAACCATTGTGTAATTTGATGCATCTAACCAAAAGCCCTTTACTGCATTACTATAAACTGCTAAATGCTCGTAATTTCGAACAGGAATATATACTGCTTCATCTAGCTCTAATTGCATCGCTTTTTTGTAGATATCATTACGAGTAGCTTGGTCTGATTCAGTACGTCCTTCTTCTATTAATTTATCAATTTCTGGATTACTATAATAGAAGTGATTTCCTGGTGCGCCCATTGAAGCTGTATGGAACAGATTGTATTGGTTATAATCAGCGTCACCAGTAGCATTACCCCAGCCACTAATAAATATTTGATGCTGTTCTTTCGTGATCTCTGAAATAAATGCACCATATTCCATTACTTGAATCTCAACATCTAAACCAATCCCTTTTAATTGAGATTGCACAACCTCTGCCATATTAATGCGTTCTTTGCGATCACTTGTCAGTAATTTGATTTTAGTACCTTCTTTAATTCCTGCCTCTTTTAACAGTTGCTTCGCCTTTACAACATCATAATCATATGCCTTCGTTTCACTTGAATAACCAATAACCTTTGGACTCATTGCTGAATTTGCAAGTGTGCCAACATTATTATAAATTCCGCTAATAATTGCCTCGCGGTCAACTGCATAGCTAATAGCCTGACGTACTTTGACATTTGATAATAATGAATCTTTCACATTAAAGCCAATAAACTCAACTGCTAGTCCTTCTGTGCGGAATAAATTCATTGTTGAAGAATTTTCAATTCTGGCGATATCCGTCACTGGTACTTGGTCGGCAATATGCGCTTCACCGCTTTCAATCATAGCTAGACGTGTTGAATCTTCAGGTACGATTTTAAATGTCACTTTATCAATCTTCGGTACTGTACCCCAATAATCCTTATTTGTATTTAATGTAATTGCTTGACCTGATTTCCAAGACTCAAAAGTAAATGGACCCGTACCGACTGGATTTGTCGCAAGTTGATCTGCTGATCCCGTAATTGCTTTCGGGCTAATAATGCTACCTTCTTGGCTCGCTAAAATAGAAAGAAGCGGTGCATAAGGATTTTTTAATTTTAATGTCACAACATACGTATCATCAACAACAACTTCGCTAATCATAGATAGCTTATCGCGTTGTGGTGAACCTGTCGCTGGATCTAAAATTCGATTGAATGTCGCTTTTACAGCCTCTGCATTAAAATCTTCACCATCATGAAACTTAATGCCTTCATTTAAAGTAAATGTCCACGTTAACTCGTCCTTTTGCTCCCATGATTTTGCTAGTAACGGAACAATTTTTCGATCTCTATCAAAAGCTACTAACGTTTCATAGACTTTACCATGAATAATATTTGCTGAAGGAATATCCGTTATAAAGTGCGGGTCAAGACTAGTAGCATCTGAAGCTCTTAATACGATAAGTTCCCCTCCAACACTTTTTGATCCTTCCTTGGATCCCTCTGTACTATTGTTACTTGCAGTCGAACAAGCTTGCAAAATAACGACAGTCATAAGCGCTAAAAATAAAAACACTTTCATTCTCTTCATAAATTACTCCTCCTTGTTAAATTGTTGCTTACATTTCGAATTATAAAGAAATAAAATTTACTTGTTTTTTAAAATCTTTACTTGTTTTTTAAATTTTCTGACTAATAGCTTCTAAAATATTTACTTTCTGTGCTCTTTTCAATAAATTGATATCACATCTAAAAAAAAGGAGAAATCATTATGGAGAAAGTAACTACAACGATAGATCATTCGATTTTATCGGATGCACGCAAAGCATCTCGGAAAAAAAATATAATCAGTTTTCTCAACAAAATTAAAAAAAATAAAGCGGCTGTTGCAGGTGGTATCATTATTGTTCTTTATTTAATTATGTTTCTTATCGGGCCGATCATTGCTCCTTACGATCCATACGATGTGCAATTGGATCAGAAATTACAAGCACCTAGTTTGGATCATTTCATGGGTACTGATGATAAAGGCCGTGATATTTTTAGTCGCATATTATACGGCTCACGTCTTTCTATTGGTGTTGGTTTTTCAGCCGTACTTTTTGGTGGAACGATTGGCACGTTATTAGGGCTGATCGCTGGCTATTACGGGCGATGGATTGACTCCATTATTAGTCGTATTTTAGATATCATGCTAGCCTTTCCTGGTATTTTACTGGCTTTGGCGATTGTCAGTGCATTAGGTCCAAGCCTGATTAACGTTACAATTGCTGTTGGCTTTTTCTCTATACCTATGTTCGCTCGTATCGTGCGGGGTTCTACGATGGAAGTTAAAAAATTGGAATACATTGATGCTGTTAGAACACTTGGTGCGAATGATGTGACGATTTTAGCGAAGCATGTTTTCCCTAATATTTTATCACCAATTATTGTGCAAGCATCTATGCGCTTAGCTACAGCCATTTTATCTGCAGCTGGCTTATCATTTTTAGGTTTAGGTGCCCAGCCTCCATCACCAGAATGGGGAGCAATGCTCTCTAACGGTAGAGATTTTATTTTTACTGCCCCATATATGGCGATGTTCCCTGGACTGATGATTTCGATACTTGTACTCGGCTTTAACTTATTTGGAGATGGTTTGCGCGATGCACTTGATCCAAGAATGAAAAATTAAAGGAGTGTAGCGATATGACACTATTTATCTTAAAACGAATTGTGCAAATTGTCCCTGTTACTTTAGGTGTAACCCTCGTTGTGTTTTTAATTATGCAGATGATACCCGGTGATCCTGCATTAATTTTAGCTGGTGAAGGTGCTTCCAATGAAACGGTTGAAGAGTTACGCGAGAATTTAGGGTTAAACAAGCCTTTATATGTTCAATACGGTGAATATATAAACAATCTTTTACATGGTGATATGGGGAATTCTTTAAAAAACAAGCAGCCTGTTCTTGAGGAAATTACGGCACGTTTACCGATTACAATTGAGCTTGCGATATACAGTATTTTAATCACCATTGTGTTAGGTCTTATTGCCGGCATTATTTCAGCAATACGTCCCTATTCTGTTTTAGATGTTGGATTAATGATTGTTGCGCTACTCGGTATTTCTTTGCCAAGCTTTTGGCTTGGAATTTTATTAATGTATGTATTTTCAGTACAGCTACATTGGCTGCCTGTGGCAGGATGGGAAAGTGCAAAACATATAATTTTGCCAGCCATTACACTCGGTGCTGGGGGTGCTGCCATTGTAGCTCGTATGACGCGCTCCAGTATGCTTGAAGTTGTCAATCAAGATTACATCCGTACAGCAAAAGCAAAAGGCTTAAAAGGCTACGTTATTATTCTAAAACATGCATTACGCAATGCATTGATACCTGTTATTACAGTAGTAGGATTACAGTTTGGTACTTTACTTGGTGGAACAGTATTAGTAGAATCTGTTTTTGCTGTGAACGGCCTTGGTCGAATGATTGTTGATGCTATTCGTACTCGAGATATACCAGTTGTGCAAGGTGGCGTACTAGTAGCTTCATTAATATTTGTTGTTATCAATCTCTTTGTCGATATTTTATACAGAATATTTAATAAACGAATTGATTTAAATTAGGGGGGACATGTACATGAAACGAGATACTGTATTGGAAGTAAAAAACTTACAAACATATTTTTATTCCAGTGAAGGGGTCGCAAAGGCTGTAGATGGTGTGTCATTTACACTTCATAAAGGAGAAACGTTAGGAATTGTTGGGGAATCAGGCTGCGGTAAATCAATGACCTCCCTTTCCCTCCTAAGGTTAGTACCTTCACCACCAGGTAAAATCATTAATGGTGAAATACTACTAAACAATACAGATTTACTAAAAATATCAGAAGAAGAGCTACGGAAAATAAGAGGCAATAAAATATCGATGATTTTTCAGGAGCCTATGACGAGCCTAAACCCCGTTTTAACAGTTGGGGAACAAATTGCTGAGACAATACGCTTACATCAAGGTTTGTCCCGCAAAGAAGCATGGCAACAGGCAGTAGAAATGATTCGTCTTGTCGGCATACCTGCGCCTGAAAAAAGAGCAAAACAGGAGCCTTATCAACTAAGTGGCGGGATGCGACAACGCATTATGATTGCGATGGCTTTAGCTTGTACACCAGATGTATTAATTGCTGACGAGCCAACTACAGCGCTTGATGTGACGATTCAAGCACAGATTATCGATATTATTAGAAACTTACAACAGCAATTAGGGATGAGCATTATTTTTATTACACATGACCTCGGTGTAGTAGCTGAAATTTGCGATAAAATTGCGGTGATGTACGCGGGCCAAGTAGTAGAAGAAGGTTCTACAGATAGCCTTTTTACAAAGCCTCTCCATCCTTATACAAATGGCTTAATTCAATCTTTACCAAAGCTTTATGAGGATCAAGAAGAACTTTCGACGATTCACGGCACAGTACCAAGTCCCTATCACTATCCGAACGGCTGTCGTTATGCTGAACGCTGTCCATTTGCAACTGAGCTATGTCGTGCGCAGCAACCAGAACTCATTACTGTAGAATCGGATAAAAAGGTAAGATGCTGGATGTATAGCGAACAATGGCAAGGAGAATCAGTGATGGAGGAGATGATGGTATGACAATGAATGAAAATACGCAACCATTATTACAAGTAAACGAGTTAAAACAGCATTTTTTCTTAAAAAAAGAAAGACTTTTTGGTGCACAGCAAGTTGTAAAAGCTGTAGATGGTGTTTCTTTCAATATTATGCCAGGTGAAACGCTAAGCATCGTTGGTGAATCGGGCTGTGGGAAATCGACAACAGGCCGTGCTATTTTACAATTGGATGAACCAACATCTGGTGAAGTATTATTGTTCGGCAAAAACTTAGTGGAGATGAACAAAAAAGAACTGCGAGCGGCAAGAAAGGATATTCAAATTATTTTTCAGGACCCTTACGCTTCCCTCAATCCGCGAAGAACGATTCGCAAAATGCTGATGGAAGCCATGTCTATCCAAAAAATTGTACCGCCAGCGCAACAGGAATCTCGTATGCTAGAATTAATGTCACTCGTTGGTTTACGTCCAGAATATCTCGAACGCTATCCACATGAATTTTCTGGTGGGCAACGACAACGCATTGGTATAGCGAGAGCACTTGCAGTCAATCCAAAAATTATTATTTGTGATGAATCGGTTTCAGCTTTAGACGTGTCCATTCAAGCTCAAATTTTAAATTTACTAAAAAAACTACAACGCGACTTAGATTTAACATTTTTATTTATCTCTCATGATTTAAGTGTTGTTCGACATATATCTGATCGTGTCATGGTAATGTATCTAGGAAAAGTCGTTGAAATAGCCGACAAGCATTCCCTTTTCTCTCAGCCGCTTCACCCTTATACAAAAGCACTATTTTCGTCTATACCAATTATTGATAAGCAGCATCGTAAGGAACGCATTATTTTGAAGGGAGATATTCCATCCCCTCTTAATCCACCTACAGGTTGTAGCTTTCACACACGCTGTCCGTTTGCAACAGACAAATGTAAAGTTGAAATACCAGCGCTGCGGGAAATAAATACCACACATAAGGTAGCTTGCCATTTTGCAGAAAATTTAGTTTAATGTAACTTACACTTATATAAAACTGGAGAGGTCATTTTCATTATGTTACAACTAGAAACATTCAACATATATATTCTCCTATGTGTAATCGCTCCAATTATTGGAGCTTTTCTGCTTACATTTATATTTATTTTTGAGAAACAGATTGATAGTCTTGAAGAAGAAAAAAGACATTTGGAGCTAGAGCAGGATTTACAGCGTGCAAATATCCTTCAACTCAACCAACAAATACAGCCACACTTCTTTTTCAATGCCTTAAATTCTCTGTTAAGTCTAGCCCGCATTAATCGTAAAGAAGATTTGGTTGCAGGTATTGAAGCTTTAGCAACGTTTTTTAAATTTAAATATAATGATCACGATGTCTTAATTGCCTTAAAAAACGAGGTTCAATTCGTTGACAGCTATTTAAATATTCAGCAGCTACGCTTCGGGCATCGTTTAACGATAAACAAATTTATCGATAATGATGCTCTTTCAGTAAAAATACCTCCGTTTATTTTTCAAACGATTATTGAAAACGCCTTTAAACATGGATTTGAGAAGCATGTAGGACCTGCCGAGCTGTCTATTTATATAAAAAAATTGGACAACATTTTATTGATTGAAATCAAAAATACACAGCCAATCGATATGGCACTTAATCATACCGAAGATGAATTGCAGCAAGGCTACGGACTTGAAAATGTTCAAAAACGTCTCCAACTTATATATGGACTTGAAAATATTTTATTTTCGACCAATAGCGAGGAGCAACTGTATACCGTTACTATTCATGTTCCTGCGTAAGCAATAAAAGTAGATCCTAAAGGAAAGGATGAAGCAACATGAATATATTAATCGCCGATGACGAGCCATTAGAATTAGAACAAATGATTTATTTATTAAAGCCACATTTTCCAAATTGGAAATTCCACATTGCTCTAGATGCTTCTCAAGCACTACAATTAGCGAAAAAGCATCGTATGACCATCGCCTTTTTAGATATTCAAATGCCTGGAAAGGATGGTATAACGCTAAGTAAGGAATTAAAAGATCTTTATGAATTAGATATTATTATGGTCACTGCATTTCAGACCTTTGAATACGCACAAAAAGCTTTACGAATCGGAGTGACCGATTATTTAACAAAGCCTGTTATTGCTAGTGAATTAAACGATATTGTCGAAAAATATAAGGCGTGGAGCTCCAACCATGATGCGATTCAAAGTGCACTTTCTTTTATTCATGAAAATTATCACGAAAAACTTACGCTCAATATTATTGCTGAAAAAATACATTTAAATCCAAGCTATTTAAGCCGTAAATTTTTAGAGGAGCAATCAATTGGCATTAACGAGTATATTAATAATTATCGCTTAGAGATTGCTATTAAGAAGATGAATGAAAACATGGAAGCCAGTATGTCTACTATTGCAGAAAGCTGTGGCTTTAATAGTCAGCATTATTTCAGTGTAGCTTTTAAGAAAAAATATAATCAGTCCCCACGACAATACAAAGTATCACAAAAGTATAAAGGTCAGTAAAAAATATGTATTTTAAAAAACTTTCACTTCTTGTACCGCTTGCAAGTTTAAGTACAACAGCTGGCGTCATCATATTATTAGCAAGATGGATTAGTGGTAATTTTTTATTATCCTCCCCATCCGCACTTATTTCGTATGGTTTTATGGCAGGCATTTGTTATACATTAGCAACAGCCATTTCGTTTATCGTGCTAGGCTCTTTTTTAAATAAAAGCGACTATTCACAAAGCCAACACCAACAAAGTTTTTTAATTATGAAAATGCAGGACAAACTAAGTGGTATGAACTTAAAAGTAGTTCGGCTGTTTTACTTACTAATAGGTATAGAAATATGGCTTATTCAATTCATTAGCATTAGTGTATTATCAACTATTATGTTCAATATACCAGTACCGATTACTTTAGCAATGTTTCTAATTGGCATGCTATTATTGGACCGATTAATGTCTTTAAAGGGGCTATTATGGCTTGATACGTTGTTTATTATTATGTTATTTTCTCTGCTCATATTTATCCCTATTTTTTATTTTGTGCAAAATGGAGCCAGTACGGTTTATGAAGGAATTCGTTTATACCACCCGTATTTATTTTACTTTAAAAACAGTGAAATTCTGTTGTTTTATGTTGTAATCCAATTAGCTATTTTAGGACAAGTGTTGTTTGATAAGTCTACTTGGTATTTGATTGCCTTTATCAAACCTAAAAAAGTACGCCGTAGCTTATTTTCTTCAGGTGTCGTTTTAGCCTTATTAACGTTGTCCTTTACGGCCATCTTAATGATTGCACTATATAGTGGCTCATACGGCCAATTTCAAATTTTAGTGCTAACATTTTTATATGAAGTACAGCCAGGTTTTCTTACATTTGCTTTTCTTGTAATTACGCTTTTAGCAATTGTGACAACACTACTCGTAGAAATGCGAGCAACAAAACGCTTCTTTTCTACACGTAGACCCTATTATTACTATTTGATAAGCTTAATGCTACTATTATTTAGTGTATTTTTATCAATCAAAATAACTATTTTAGGCGTTATTTATAGCTTTGCGTTTATCCATATTACATTGTTGCCGTTTATCATTATTCTTTTATTTACGAAGCGAACGATTCATAAGCATAGTTGGTTAGCGATATTGCTCTCTATTACGATTGGCATTCTTGTTGGCATCAGTTTTAGTATTTTATACGGTCTAGCTGTAAGCTTTATGATCTCTTGCATTTATCAATTTATGCTTCAGCAGGCTAGACGTTTTCCATCAGCAGACGACTAGCATGATCATTTTACATATACAACTATAAAAAAAGATGCTTCGCAAGCTAGCGAAACATCTTTTTTCTATTATTAAATCCAAATGACAAAAGCGATAAATACAATAAGCATATAGGTTGTAGTTGTTATTGCTACGTAATGTCTTTTTTCATGTCGTCCAAAATAATATTCGGTTGCTACATTAATCAACGTTAGAATAAAAATTAGCGTAAAGTCTGCAGCAATATATATAATCCAACCTTTTATATTAAATATAGTAAGCGCAATAACGTTAATGACCTTAAAAATATAAACCGCTCTTCGATGGTTGTCACTTACATACTTCGGCTCTTTTGGGATGTTAAATTTCCAACGAACCAATCTATCAGCTACCCAACCTACTAGCATAATAACGCCAATCCATATAAGAAATGCTATAAAGTTAAAGTCAAAATCATGAAAATTGAAGTCTGTAAATGCTGATACAGCTTCCTCATCATTGACTTTATAAAACTGATTGGTCTTTACATCGAGAAAGGCGATTTGTTCATTATTTTTTAACATTTTTAGCTTTACTGCATGCCCATTACCAAATTCTATCCAAAAATCTCGAACTACATAATAATCATCCGATTTCTGTGCTACAACTGCCTTCTGAAGTATGCTTTCTAGAAGCTTCGTTTCAGCCCCTTTTATGTACTCTTGTTGCCCTATAACCCAACCTGTTCTGCCAGCATTAAATTTATCTTCATTCCAATTTTGTACGATGGACAATTGTTGTATTTCTTCATTTTGCGCTAGTTCAACAATTGAAGCATGCTGAGTATACTCTGTTCGTTGCCACGGTCCAACGGCGATTAAAAAAAGCAATGTTACTATTGCGCCAACTATAATTGTAGGGTACTGCCAACTGCTATATTGTTTGTGCCGATGATGTTGCTCCGCACGATGCACAATACGCTCCTGTAATGCTTTCGTAAAACGTGGTGCTTCTCCTATTTCCTCATTCAGCTTCTTTTTAAAAGATGTCATCTCCTAGCACCTCCCAATCGCTTCGTTCGAGTTTGCCTTGTAGCATTTGTCTTGCTCTACGTAACCTTGTTTTCACTGTATTTTCAGTACAGCCAAGCACACCTGCTATTTCACGTACTTTTAATTCCTGATAATAATAAAGAATTAACACTTCCCTATAAGAAATGGGTAGCTCAAATAAAGCTGCTTTCAACGTCACTCGTTCATCCGCTTTGATGAGATCTTTTTCTGGAGTCCTTTTACTTACACCAAAATGAAGCTTGCCAAATAATTGATGGCGTTTATTTTTCCAGCTTCTTAAATAATCATGACTTTTATGTACTGTAATTTTTACTAAATAGGTTTTAAGCGAAGCTCTTTGTTCAAAGCGATCCTGTTGCAAGTAATAGGCGAGAAATACATCTTGCACAATTTCTTCTGCAATTGACCAGTCTCGCACATATAAATAAGCCACACGTAGGCAATATTCGCCGTGCTCTTCCATTATGGCTGTTAAATGCTCACTCACTAGAGCCCCCCCTTTTTCCACTCATCCTATAGTCGTAAAATCTTTTAAGATAGTTTCACGAAAACGAAAAAAGTGCCCTTATTTCGGACACTTTTTTCTTAAGTATACTTTGGCAAATTCTGAAGTCTCAGGACAAGTTCCTTAAATTTTAAAATGATTAATCGCATCAAACATTTTTTTAGAACTGTTTTCTAATTCTTCAACAACAGACTCTAAATCATGGACAATTGCCATTTGTTGGTCTGAAGCCTGTGCTACACTTTCAGCACGATTGGCATTCATAATAATTACATTATTCATTTGCTCAGCAGATGCTAATACTTCCTCTGAGCTTGCTGACATTTGCTCGATAATGGCCGAGTTTTCCTGAATTTCCTGGTTCACACTTTGCACACCTTGTAAGATCATTACTAGTGCTTGGCCTATTTTCCCTACTTCTTCGCTTCCATCTTTAACACTTGTTGCACTAGCCTGCATCTCTTCCAATGCTTTTGTTGTCGTAATGCTAAAACTTTGCAATTGATTTTGAATATTTTCAGCAGAAACACGAGACATTTCAGCTAATTTTCTTACTTCATCAGCTACCACCGCAAACCCTTTTCCTGCCTCACCTGCACGGGCTGCTTCAATCGCTGCATTTAATGCTAGTAAATTGGTTTGATCTGCGATACTTGTAATAACAGCTACCATTTCTTCAATTGAACGGAATTGTTTACCCATTTCCGTAACATGATCAGATGTAGCTAGTACAGATTTTTCAACTTGATGAATTTTAAATACAACATTTTCAGAATCTGCTACCCCTGTTTGTACACGATCCGTAATATCATTCGATGACTCCGCCACATTCGATGTAGCGTCTGCCATACGTTGAATTCCAGATACCATTTCCTCCATCGCACGAACAACTTCTTCATTGTTAGCACGTTGCTGTTCGCTACCACTTGCAATCGTCACAATACTATTCGCCACTTCACTGTTTGAACTACTCACTGTTCCCGTCGAAGTATGAATATTACCAATCGCCTGTTGTAAATTAACAGCAGTCCCATGAATCAAATGGAATGTTTCTTTTAATTTGTACATGGATTGTGTAAATGCTTTAGCAAAAGCAGAAATTTCATTGTTTCCTGCTACTTTAATCGCATCTAAGCCTTTTTCAGCACTGCGAATATCTCCATCAGCGAATTGCTCTGCTACATCTTTTAAAACAACAAGAGGCTGTAATAAGCGATTTGTATAAAAGCGAATAATACCAATTAAAATGACTCCACCAATTAATAAAATAATAACAATATAAGGAATCGTATGTTTTAACACATCGCTTTGAACAGCCTGAACATCATTTGCCATCATGTCTACACCGACAAAGGCAACCGTATTTCCTGAACTATCTTTTAATGGTGTAATTGCTGACATTAAAGAACCGTATGTTTCACTTTTTTGTATAGCTGAATAATAGCCATTCTTATCAATAGCCTTTTGACCATCTTTATATGTAAGAACCTCAGATGGATCCCCCATAGCACCAGCCATTTCTTCATCTAACGGTAAACCGTCGACTAAAAATTTCAAATTTTCTCCCTCTGTCGGTGGATATAAAACATAAGCATATAAAAGACCATTATGTATACGTAATGTATTTAACTCTTCTCGCAACTCTTTATATAACGTTGACTTTGCATCATCTGAGTCAATTAATTTTTTATACGATTCTACATCTACAAGTGAGGCAATCGTTTGTGCTTTCGATACGCCATCACGACCTATTGCTCCTTCTACGGAATTATTTGTATTCATATATAAAATACCTATCACTAGTCCTACAATTAGGACTACCACAATACTAGCGAACAATAATACCTTATCGCTCAATCTCTGTGACTTTTTCATAAATATTCTCCTTTTCGCATCGATTTCATTACTATATACATAGAGAATTTTAACCTTTATTAACGCCAAAAGATACATATTTTGCTATAAAAATCTAAAATAACATCTTTTTTACCTAAGTCTTGTCAAATCATGTCGCTTATTCCCGCACTTTCCCATTGACATTGAGCGAAAAAAAAACCGTAAAGTACGCTAATGAATAGCGTATTTCACGGTTCTTCCTATTTTTATTTAACAACGATATTAACAAGTTTACCTGGAATTACAATAATTTTTACCAAGTCTTTACCCGCCATATATTCTTGTACTTTTTCATCGGCTAATGCAACTTTTTCAATTTCTTCTTTTGAAGCATCTTTTGCAACGATGATTTTTGCACGTACTTTACCGGCCACTTGAACAGCAACTTCTACTTCATCGTCTACTAGTTTAGACTCATCGTATGCTGGCCATTGCTCGTAAGACAATGTTTCTTTATGACCTAACAGCTGCCATAGCTCCTCCGCGACATGTGGTGCAATTGGTGCTAGCATTTTCACAAACCCTTCAGCGTAAGCCGTTGGAATCACTTCTGCTTTGTAGCAATCATTAATGAATACCATCATTTGTGAAATGGCTGTATTGAAACGAATACCTTCGTAGTCTTCTGTCACTTTTTTCACTGTTTGGTGATATGACTTTTCTAGGAATTTATCGTCTGAAGCTTGAACCTTCGCTGATAATGTACCATCTTCCTCATTGACAAATAAACGCCAAATACGGTCTAGGAAACGACGAGCACCATCTAAGCCATTAGTAGACCATGCAACTGAAGCTTCTAATGGACCCATGAACATTTCATAAAGGCGTAGTGTATCGGCACCGTGAGACTCAATAATCTCATCTGGGTTCACAACATTACCTTTTGATTTAGACATTTTTTCATTACCTTCACCAAGAATCATGCCTTGGTTAAATAATTTTTGGAATGGCTCTTTCGTGTGAACTACACCTAGATCATATAGTACTTTGTGCCAGAAGCGTGCATATAGTAAGTGCAATACTGCATGCTCTGCTCCTCCAATATAAATATCGACTGGTAACCAACGTTTTAGTAACTCTGGATCAGCAATCGCTTCCGTATTGTTCGGATCAATATAGCGTAAGAAGTACCAGCTAGAACCTGCCCATTGAGGCATTGTATTTGTTTCACGGCGACCCTTCATACCTGTTTCAGGATCTACAACATTTACCCAATCTGTAATATTAGCTAATGGAGATTCTCCTGTTCCAGATGGTCGAATATTATCTGTTTTCGGAAGCATTAAAGGTAATTCTGCTTCTGGAACTGGAGTCGTTGTGCCATCTTCCCAATGAATCATTGGAATTGGCTCTCCCCAATAACGTTGACGAGAGAATAACCAGTCACGAAGACGATAAGATACTTTTTTCTCACCTACACCTTTTTCTTCTAACCATTCAATCGCTTTAGCAATACCATCTGCTTTATTTAAGCCGTCAAGGAAGTCAGAGTTAATGTGCTGACCGTCACCTGTAAATGCTTCTTTGTCGATGTCTCCACCTTCAAGCACAGCTACGATGTCTAAGCCGAACTCTTTGGCAAATTCATAATCACGTTCGTCGTGAGCAGGAACAGCCATAATAGCACCAGTGCCGTAAGTAGCTAACACATAATCAGCAATCCAAATTGGCACTTTTTTACCGTTAATAGGATTCACTGCATAAGCGCCAGTAAATACACCTGTTTTTTCTTTAGCTAAATCAGTACGCTCTAAATCCGATTTCATTTTTACCTTTTCAAGATACGCTTCTACAGCAACTTGTTGTTCAGCTGTTGTAATTTCAGCTACTAGTTTGTGTTCAGGCGCAAGTACTGTATAAGTAGCACCGAATAACGTATCAGGACGTGTAGTAAATACCGTAAAGTTTTTGTCTGTTCCTTCAATGCCAAATGTTACTTCAGCACCTTCAGAGCGTCCAATCCAGTTACGTTGCATATCTTTAATCGATTCTGGCCAATCAACTTCTTCTAAATCATCGATTAGACGGTCCGCATAAGCAGTAATTTTCAGCATCCATTGTTTCATTGGGCGACGTTCTACCGGATGTCCTCCGCGCTCAGATTTTCCATCAATGACTTCTTCATTGGCAAGCACTGTACCTAATGCTGGGCACCAGTTTACAGCCACTTCATCTACATACGCTAAGCCTTTTTTATATAATTGAATGAAAATCCATTGTGTCCATTTGTAGTATTCAGGATCAGTTGTGTTAATTTCACGATCCCAATCATAGCTAAATCCTAGTTCTTGAATTTGGCGCTTAAATGTTGCAATATTTTTTGCCGTAAATTCTGCAGGGTCATTCCCTGTATCTAATGCATATTGCTCTGCAGGTAAACCGAATGCATCCCATCCCATTGGATGTAAAACATTAAAGCCCTGCATACGTTTGAAACGTGAAAGGATATCAGTTGCTGTATATCCTTCAGGATGCCCTACGTGAAGTCCCGCTCCTGATGGATATGGGAACATATCAAGTGCATAAAATTTCGGTTTATCCGTTTCATTTTCTGTTTTGAATGTTTTGTTGACATCCCAATATTGCTGCCACTTTTTTTCAACTTGTTGATGATTAAAGCTCATAATATTTCCTCCTTATATATGTTCAATACCACTTATCGTAAGAATTGACAAAATATTTAAAAAATAAAAAAACTCGCCCCTTCCTTTGTCAGAAAGGGACGAGAGCATTCTTATCTCCCGCGGTACCACCCAAATTAGTGATTACACTCGGCTCAAGCTTCCTTAACGCGGAAATGACGGCACACATAACACTTATGTACGCAGACTCAGCAGGCGAGTTCAATTTGCATCCCTACTAGCTTCCACCAACCGCTAGCTCTCTAAAAAGAACCACAAATTTACTATTCCTCATCAATGTCTTTACATGTATTGCATTTATTCTAATGGAAAGTCCTAAAAAGCACAAGCCTCTTTTTATCGGTGCCAGGCACGCACACAATTTACACACAATTAGCGAAAAAAATTATTTCCCATGATTTTTGGATAGATTCGTGTAATTTCAATCTTTTTTCGTTATAAAAATAAAATTATTAGTTACTTCTGATACTTTCCTATATTTGACGTTATTTTCATTCATTTTTATGCTAAAGAAAACGAAAAAGGAGGAAGTATCGTGTGCCAAGAAAAAAACGACTTTGGTCTCCACATCATTTTAAACATGTAGTAATGCGTGGCAACAATCGTCAACCTATTTTTTTGAATGTTGCTGATTACGATGCTTTTTTTCGTGTACTGCAATATGCTTATCAAAAATACACGTTCAGTATTGTCGCTTATTGTATTATGTCTAACCACTATCATCTTCTGATTCGGTCACCTGAAGTACCACTAGGAAAATTGATGGCGGTCATCAATTGGCGTTACAGTAATTACTTTAAAAAGAAATATCAATATTGCGGTCATCTGTATGAGAGTCGCTATTTTGCAGATCTTGTTCCCTCACAACTAGATATGCTGAGTGTTAGTCGCTATATCCATCGCAATCCTATCTCAACAGCCACACCTATTGTTGAGAACATGGAGGATTATCCATATAGCTCCTATCATCTCTATAAGCATAATATATCAGCAGATTACCCCTTCTTTAATACGAGTATTCTCAAAAATTGTTTACTTCAAACCTCACAGTTTCATCCTACATCCTATTGTCAATATTGCGAGGTACAACAAAACAAGTAATTGTTAATGCAGCACGAACTGAAAAAAAGGCTCCACACGATAATTCATCATGTGGAGCTTTTATTTAAACCAACTTCAATAGT
Source organism: Lysinibacillus sp. NPDC097868 (assembly GCF_044761135.1). Lineage (NCBI taxonomy): Bacteria > Bacillati > Bacillota > Bacilli > Caryophanales > Bacillaceae > Lysinibacillus > Lysinibacillus sp. NPDC097868. Next base: position 2,899,525 of record NZ_JBIWBS010000001.1, read on the forward strand.
CAGAATCTTTTCTGTGCCTGTCACTCGAGGGTCACGCGAGGAAAAGTCCACGCATTCACGGAAGGCAAAATGTTTGCACCCTATGCATTTATTCATGTCCAAATCCTTCAATGCCCTGTTAATAGCATCTCCTGTATGGTCATAGAAATTATCTTTTCCAATTAAATCGTATAAACCATTCCGAAGCAGTGCCACTTTTAAATCTTCAGAGACACCCGTTACTAAAACCATGCCACCTCGTGTTTTGAAGCTTTGCACGATATTGCTAAAATAAGACTCTCCCGTTGAATCCATAAAAGGCACTTTACTCATCCGCAAAATTAAAATTCTTGGATGGTCGTTCATTGAATGTAGCAATGTCTGCTCAAAAGTTTGTGCAGCACCAAAAAATAGCGGCCCCTCAATTGAATAAATACTAATTTGTGGGCAGTCATGTTTTTGATTGACAACATGTGGCTGTACCTTGCCATTATTTTTTGTATGGTCTGGTAAAACCTTATCTACAACCAACTTCTCACTCATTCGTTTAACAAATAACACAATTGCCAAACCAAGCCCTACTTCTACAGCTATCGTTAAGCTAGCGAAAACCGTAAGTAAAAACGTAATTATTAAAACAAGTGAATCTCCAGATTTCACTTTCACAATATGTGCGAAATGCTTTCGCTCACTCATATTCCACGCTACGACCATCAACACTGGTGCCATACTAGCTAACGGAATATGTGAAGCAAATGGCGCTAATAACAATAACGTTACTAATACAAAAACACCATGAATAATACCTGACATCGGGGATGCCGCACCCGTTTTTATATTTGTTGCAGTACGCGCGATTGCCCCTGTAGCTGGAATACCCCCAAATAAAGGTGTTACGATATTCGCTATGCCCTGCCCTACTAGCTCTCGATTGCTATTATGCTTACTATTTGTCATTCCGTCAGCAACCACCGCTGATAAAAGAGATTCAATTCCACCCAACATAGCAATGACAAATGCAGGCCCAATTAATAATTGCATTCGTTCAAAGGTAATTTCAGGTATTGAAAACTCCGGTAATGTATTTGGAATTTGACCGTAAGCTGTAGCAATTGTTGCAACTTGTCCCGAAAAAAAGAAGCTAGCAACTAGTGTAGAGACAACAATACCTACTAATGCGCCAGGTACTTTTGGAAAAATTTTAGGTGTCACTAATATCATTACAAGACAAATGATTGCTATGAAAATACTATAATAATTTGTTGTACCGATATGCAAAAAGAGCTCTTTCATATTAGCGATAAAATATTCATGCCGTGTAATATTTGTCAGACCTAAAAAATTGGCTATTTGCCCCGTAAAAATAATGACCGCAATACCTGCAGTAAATCCTATCGTAACAGGACGCGGAATAAATTTTATCAGGGAGCCCAGCTTAAAAATGCCCATTAAGCATAGCAAGACACCCGCCATTAACCCCGCAATCAATAGATTTTCATAGCCGTAAGATAAGACAATTCCTAATAGAATGGGCACAAAAGCACCTGTAGGTCCTCCAATTTGATATTTCGAACCACCAAAAAGTGAAATCAGTATACCTGCAATACACGCTGTATAAATGCCGTATTCTGGTTTTACACCAGAGGCAATTGCAAAAGACATCGCTAAAGGAATTGCCACAATACCGACAATAATCCCAGACAATAAATCCTTTTTGAAAAGATTAACTGAATACCCTTCAAAGCGCCCCTTAAACAGTGACTTCATATAGTAATCTTCCCTTCGAAATAATAAATTCTTTGAATCCAGACCGTTCTTTTATTCAATACTAGGCTGTTTTCTAAGGGGGAAATGAAAATATGACCTTACATCATTTCTTCATCATTTTCACTGACGGTCATTTCTTCTAATCTTGAAATTGTATGAATTAAATGGTTGTTAAAAATGTCTTTGGCAACACGCAGCAACTCAACAATCATCGGATCACTCAAAGAATAGTAAACTTTTTTTCCTTCTTTCGTGCCATAAACAATATTTTTCGCCCTTAATACACTTAGCTGCTGCGAAACTGCTGAACCCTCTTTTTCAAGGCAACTTTGAATCTCATTAACACTTTTCTTACCATCTACCAGTAATTCAAGAATTCTAATTCGTAACGGGTGTGCTAAAGCTTTAAAAAAATCGGCTTTAAACTGTTGTAAGCCTTCTTCCACGTTAATCCCCCCATTATTATATTTACATATTCAAATATTTGAATATGTATGATTGTATCGCTTTACAAGGTCGATTTCAATCCAAAAAATAAAAAAAGCGAATGATTTGCATTCGCTTTAATATAAATCGTCTTTAATTTTCAGAATTGTTTCCGTGCCTGTCACTCAAAAGCAACGGTCGGTCATACACAAGGCATGGGAAAATACCTATTAATACAATGATCACTAAAATAGAAACGAGCGCAATCATACCAAACTGATCAACCATTATGCCACCGAACAATGGACCTATCATACGGCCTGCGGTTGCCGCACTATTGATAATCCCTTGGTAGAAACCCTCGCGTCCTTTTGGTGCAAGCTGATTCGCGATTGTAGGTAACGCTGGTGTATAAAACATTTCTCCAAATGTTAATACGACCATTGCAGCTGCAAACATTTTAAAATCTTCAGCAAATGCTATAATTCCAAATGAAGCCGCTATAAGCGTAATACCAAATACTAGTTGTCGTTTTATTTGATGCTCCCAGCGTCTGACAAGTGGAGCGATTAACGGCTGCCCAATTACTATTAGGAGTCCATTAATAGTCCAAAGTAAACTATATTGCTTTAATCCTAAACCTAAATCTTGGGTATACGAAGAAATCGTCGCACTCCATTGTGAATAAGCAAGCCAGCATAATACGGAAGACGTGCTTAAAATTAATAACGCATAAAACGGTGCTTTATTTGTAATGCGTTTACTCTCACTTACTACATTTTTCAGTGCAATACTTTCTGAATCTATTCCTTTAAATGTAATCAAGGCTATGAAGAAAAATAAAATATACATTGCTAAATTGACTACAAAGACATAATCAAATTGATAATCTGCAACAATTCCAGCTAATGCCGGACCAACGGCAACACCTACATTTTGTGCTAAATAAATCGCATTAAATGCTTTACGTCCGCCCTCAGGCCAAGCAGCTCCTGCTAGCGCAAACATTCCTGGAAATACAATGCCTCCACTAAATCCAAGGACGGTTAAAAACCACACATAATGAGGCCAACCATGCCAAATCGTTAAGCCGACTAACGAGGCAACTGTTAAAAGAATACCTAGCATAATAGATTTGTAGCCACCAATTCTATCAAATAAAAATCCACCTAAAAGATTCCCGAACACACCTGCAGCCGAATTCAACATTAAAATAAAGCCAGCCATTGCAAGTGACTTTCCTAAGTAGTCATGCATATAAATGGCATTTAAAGGCCATAAAAAAGAGTTGCCCGTCGTGTTCACAAGCATACCGATAATTAAAAACCAAACACTTTTTGGCATAGTCTTGACCTCCATTATTTCGTATCTCTAAATAGCTAGTTTATGCTGAAAAATAAAAAAGTACAAGGAAAATAAATTTACCTTTTCTTCATAAAATATTCCTTTTTTAAATAGACTTTCTTCTTCATTGTACTCTTGCTATAGCAGACATGCGTTCTTGCCTCTGGACAATAAATCACATTGTTTATTTAAATGAATAAACTTGCATCTCAACCATTCCTACATATTAAAATTCTTATCCATGACGGAACCTTACGCACATGATAAAATATAACGTTAGAGGAGTGAAATACATGACAGAAATAAACTTTCCTTTTCCTACAGAGGGGAAAAGATACTATACATGGAATCGATATTTACGTGATCAGTTCGGTCACAAAGTATTTAAAGTAGCGCTCGATGCAGGTTTTGATTGCCCGAACCGTGACGGTACTGTTGCATTTGGGGGTTGTACATTTTGCAGTGCTGCAGGGTCAGGAGACTTTGCGGGTAATAAAGTAGACCCAATTGATGTCCAGTTCGCACAAATTCGTGACAAAATGCATCAAAAATGGAAAGATGGCAAGTATATGGCTTACTTCCAAGCATATACAAATACACATGCACCACTTCCTGTCTTAAAGGAAAAATTTGAGGCAGCATTAGCGCAAGAAGGTGTAGTAGGGCTTTCAATTGCAACGCGTCCAGACTGCCTTCCAGATGATGTTGTAGAATATTTGGCAGAACTAAACGAACGCACTTATTTATGGATTGAACTTGGACTTCAAACAGTTCATGAAAAAACAGCAAACCTCATTAATCGTGCACATGACTATGCAACATATGTAGAAGGTGTTGAAAAACTTCGTAAACACGGAATTCGCGTATGTTCACATATTATAAATGGTCTTCCACTAGAAGATTATGACATGATGATGGAAACTGCACGCGCAGTTGCAAAGCTCGATGTCCAAGGCATAAAAATCCATTTACTTCACCTATTAAAAGGGACACCAATGGTAAAACAATATGAAAAAGGCATGCTAGAATTTTTAGACCAAGATGTGTATACAAAACTAGTAGCCGATCAGTTAGAAATACTGCCACCACAAATGGTTATTCATCGTATAACAGGTGACGGACCAATTGATTTAATGATTGGACCGATGTGGAGTGTCAATAAATGGGAAGTACTCAATGGGATTGATGCAGAGTTAGAACGCCGCGGCAGTTGGCAAGGTAAATTTTATAATGCTGAGGTCACAAAATGAAGCTTCAACGAGTCTTACAATATGCACAGCAATTATTAGTAGACACAATACAAGAAGGCGATACAGTTGTAGATGCCACAGCAGGAAACGGCCATGATACATTATTTTTAGCACAACTTGTTGGCGATAACGGACAAGTTTATGCATTTGATGTGCAAAAAAGCGCTGTTGACGCTACATTGCATCGTCTGCTAGACAATGCGTTAGAGCACCGTGCCCTAGTGTTACATACTGGGCATGAAAATATTAACAAACATGTGCAAAAGCCAGTTACTGCTGCAATTTTTAATCTTGGCTATTTACCTGGTAGTGACCATGATATCGTGACAAAACCGAATACAACTATTCAAGCGATTAAAGATTTACTACAACTCCTTAAAATTGGAGGCTTAATTGTACTTGTCATCTACCATGGCCATCCAGGTGGCAAGGAAGAACGTGACGCTGTTATTGAATTTGTCAGTCATCTACCACAAAAATATGTCCATGTATTAAAATACGAATTTTTAAACCAACAAAACGATCCACCATTTGTCATTGCCCTAGAAAAAATGAAAGACTTACCTACCAATTAACCCCTTATACAAAAGCCCGAACTTGAATTTTCGGGCTTTTTCCTTTCTCAGAATCACACAGAATTATGACGGAATACCTTTTCATATAGGAAATACTGTTTCTATATAATTTTAACTAGATATCTTATATGATAGGATTCTTCTTATTCATCAAAATCTTAGACAAAAGACAATAAACAGTTAATCCTTGATACTTTTGTCATTTTTTTATCCTTTTGATTTTCACCAAAATATGAAATTTCCCTACCAACTTGCTCAATTGATTAGAGCCGAGGGTTGGTGCCAGGCACTCAAACAATTATTCGAGTTGATTGGAGTGGAGGGCGGCGACTCCTGCTCAAAACGCAAAAAACATAAGACGCAACAGACTGCACCGCAAAAAAGCGTCCCCGCCCGAAGCGGCTATCCTCTTCAGATAAACTAAAAAAGTCCTCTCAAAATGAGAGGACTTTTTTTATACATTATTTATTTTTTCGTTTATCATTGTATTCAATCCAGAAATCTGCACCTTTAATTCCTAGTTTACGAGGATCAAAAACAGGGTCTTTGCCCTCTTTTTTCTGTTTCTCGTAATCTTTTAATGCTAGAATCGCAGGTTTCATAATAATTAAGATGGCAATAACATTGATCCATACCATTAAACCTAAACCAACATCTCCCATTGCCCACGCAAGGTCAGATGTACGAATTGTTCCATAAAATGTTGCGATCAAAAAGGCAATCTTTGCTATCCAAATGAAAATCTTTTCGGTTTGCCCAGTGAATAAGTAGGCCACATTCGTTTCAGCTATATAGTAGTATGCCATGATTGTTGTAAATGCAAAGAAGAATAAAGCAATTGCTACAAACTCTGAACCAATGCCAGGCAATGAAGATTCCACTGCATATTGTGTATACGCAGCACCTTCTTTAATACTTTTCGCAAACGTGATTTGTTCGTCTCCTGTAAGACCGTTTTGATTGAATTCTCCGACGTAAATAAACGGATCTGTACCTTCAGCAGCCTTTTCATTCTGGACATTGTACATACCTGTAAATAAAATCATAAATGCAGTAGCTGAACACACTAATAATGTATCAATGTACACAGATGCTGCTTGTACAATACCTTGTTTAGCAGGGTGTGAAACTTCTGCTGCTGCAGCTGGATGCGCTCCAGTTCCTTGACCAGCTTCGTTTGAATAAATACCACGCTTAACACCCCAAGCGATTGCTGAACCAATAATACCCCCAAATACTTCTTGTGCACCAAAAGCACTTGAGAAAATTAAAGAAAATACCGCAGGCACTTGCGAAATATTCATAAAAATAATAACAATTGCCATCAGTATATAAGCTAAAGCCATGAACGGAACAACTACCTGTGCTACATTTGCAATCGATTTAACCCCACCGAAAATAATTGCACCTAATAGTACGACAATAATTATTCCTGTAATCCAAGATTCCATACCGAAAGCGTTTTCAACAGCAACCGAAATTGCATTCGATTGAACGCCTGGCATTAATATTAACATTGCGATTAACGCCGCAATCGCAAAAATTACTGCAAACCATTTTTGCCCCATTCCCTTTTCAATGTAAAAGGCCGGACCACCACGGTATTCTGTATCTTTCTCTTCTTTATATATTTGTGCTAATGTCGACTCAACATAAGCCGTCGCTGCACCGATGAAGGCAATTGCCCACATCCAAAAAATTGCACCAGGCCCCCCCATTGCGATTGCAGTTGCCGTACCAGCAATATTACCTGTACCAACACGCCCTGATAATGCAATCGACATTGCCTGGAAAGAAGAAATTCCTTTTTCCGATTTCTCTCCTTTAAACATTAAGACGAACATATCCTTAATGAGTCTTACTTGTAGGAACCGTGTAATAATTGAAAAGAATAAACCGATCAATAAAATACCATAAATAAACCACGGTCCCCATAAAATACTGTTCAGAAAACTTACAATACCTTCCATTTTACCCCTCCCAAAATATGAATATTCTTACTTTAAGACATTATAGTATTACATTTTTCTGAAAATTACAACATTATTTTTAAGTTACTATACATCTTATTCAACAATATTTTTCGGAGGGGAAACATTCTATCGAATTATATATCCAATTCTACGTAAGGCATTATTAACAAAATCTCGGATATAGACAAAAATCTCTTCACGCTCTATTTCATGGAATAGATTATGGTAGCATTTTGCCCATTCTTTAAATTGGAATTCAGCAAACTCCTGCTGATGTAGCCAATTGCGTGTTTGTCTAGTTTCCGTGATACTATCTCTTTCCCCAGTCATAATAAGCATAGGCGTGTTCGGAAACTCTGCTTTTGGCATGACCGCTAAATTGCGCATCATCTGCTGTAATTCACGATACCACTTTACTGAGATGACGGACTTAAAAGGAAACTCGTCCTTCATTTCATCTCTGCCTTCGACACTTCTCGTTAATTTGTCAAAAGAGATATCGTGTGTCATTTTAACGCTTGCCGTTAAAGCACTTAAGCTAGTTAATGCATTAGATAACTTGCCAGGCTGTAATTTTAAATGCAGCCAAGGTGATGTCAAAATAATTCCTGCACACTCATATTTTCTCTTATGCATTGTATGAAGGATTAACGTTGCTCCTAGTCCATGTCCCATTAAAAACACTGGCAAATCATATGAAAAAGCATTTTCAATTAAATGCCTTGTATATTTTTTGTACTCTTTAAAGTCCTCATCATGGACACGTGAGAGTTTCGCATTTGCCCCATGATTCGGTAAATCCCCCATGACTACGTGGAAGCCTTCCATTCTGAGTTTTTCAATAAGCCATGCGTACCAACGGTGATTTTCATAAGCACCGTGAACAATAGCAATCACAGCCTTCGCTTGTCCATCAGCTTCCCATTTCCACATTCACATAGTCCTCCTAAATAAATAGTTACACAATGATTATAACGAAATATTCTCGTCATTATAAAATTATATTTGCATAAAATTGCGCATTTGATACGATAATACTACATCAAAGAAAGAAAAGAGGCGTTTAGCATGATTTATCCGTTTAAAGACAAAACACCTAAAATCGATCCATCAGTATTTATAGCTGACTATGCAACCGTTACTGGTGACGTAACGATTGGTGCCGAGACAACTATTTGGTTTAATACAGTTATTCGAGGCGATGTATCACCAACAATAATTGGTAAACGAGTAAGTATCCAAGATCTTTGCTGTCTACATCAAAGTCCAAAATATCCATTAATAATCGAAGATGAAGTAACAGTTGGACACCAAGTAACTTTACATAGCTGTACAATTCGAAAAAATGCATTAATAGGTATGGGATCAATCGTGTTGGATGGGGCAGAAATAGGAGAAGGTGCATTTATTGGTGCGGGTAGTCTTGTACCTCCAGGTAAAGTCATTCCTCCTAATTGCTTAGCATTAGGTCGTCCAGCAAAAGTTGTACGTGAATTAAATGCTGAAGATAAAGAAGACATGGAACGTATCGTTAGAGAATACGCTGAAAAAGGTCAATATTACAAATCTCTTCAAAAATAATGGATGCCCTAAAAATACGCGGGCGACGATATAGGTGTAAGTGCTCTAGTAAGAAACAAAGTTATATAGGATAAAAAATAAATTCGCGATTTCCTTCCAAGGTAAACGGAAAGACGCGAATTTTTTTGCAATCAATTATGCCTAGGCATAATTGCGTCCAGATTTTTTCGGTCTGCTCAAAAAGCTCCTTAGAAAATCTATGACTTCCGCCGGGGCCTTTAACTTGCTTCAGCATTCAAATCCAACCTTTAGAAGTGGGGTATGAATGCTGAAGCAAGTTAGAAAGGGGCCAAGAAGTAGCCCCTTCAATAAAACATTTGCTTATGTTTACCACATATACGAATGCTCTTTACAAACTAGCTTAAAGACTAGCTTTTTCTCTTAATGCATCTGCCTTGTCCGTATTTTCCCAAGGCACATTTAAATCTGTACGACCAAAGTGACCATAAGCAGCCGTTTGTTTGTAAATTGGGCGACGTAAATCTAGCATTTTAATGATGCCTGCTGGACGTAAATCAAATAGTTCGCGAACCCATTTTACGATTTCGCTTTCGCTTACTTTTCCTGTACCAAATGTATCTACTGCGATTGATACTGGTTGTGCTACACCAATGGCATAAGCAAGTTGGACTTCAGCACGTTCTGCTAAACCAGCAGCAACAATATTTTTTGCCACATAACGAGCAGCATATGCAGCAGAACGGTCTACTTTTGTAGCATCCTTACCAGAGAATGCGCCACCCCCATGACGTGCATAGCCACCGTATGTATCAACGATGATTTTACGTCCAGTAAGTCCAGCATCTCCTTTAGGTCCACCAATAACAAAACGACCTGTTGGGTTGATGAAATATTTCGTTTGAGCATCTAATAACTCACTAGGTACTACTGGTGCTATTACTAACTCTTTTAAGTCTGATTGAATTTGCTCAAGTGACGCTTCTTCGTCATGCTGTGTTGAAATAACAATAGTATCGACACGAACTGGGATGTTGTGTTCATCATACTCAATTGTCACCTGTGTTTTACCGTCCGGACGTAAATATGCTAGCTCCCCTGATTTACGTACTTCTGTTAAACGACGAGCTAATTTATGCGCTAAACTAATTGGTAAAGGCATTAACTCGGGTGTTTCGTTACAAGCGTAACCGAACATTAATCCTTGGTCACCTGCACCAATAGCTTCAATATCTGCATCAGTCATAGAACCTTCACGCGCTTCTAATGCTTGGTCTACACCTTGGGCAATATCTGGTGATTGTTCACCAATTGCTACTAGTACTGCTAAGTTTTCAGCATCAAAGCCATATTTGCCACGTGTATAGCCGATTTCTGCTACTGTATCACGCACAATACCTTTAATATCTACATAAGTAGAAGTAGTGATTTCTCCTGCTACTAATACTAGCCCTGTTGTTACAGTTGTTTCACACGCTACACGTGCATTTGGATCTTCTTTTAAAATAGCATCTAAAATGGCATCCGAAATTTGATCACAAATTTTGTCTGGATGTCCTTCTGTTACACTCTCTGATGTAAACAATCGACGGTTTGTCATTTGATTTTCCTCCTATTACTCTTACAAATAGCATTTGCGAAATTAATACGGTACTCATTACCCATGTCAAGTTCGCTCCTGAAGGATAGAACTTTCAAGCCGTTGTTGCTTTTAACATGAGGATTTCGAAAGATCCGTCATTATAATAAGGAAAGAATTGTATATACTTACCTTTACATTCATTATGAAAATAAAAAAAATCCTTTTCTCACGTATTTTACATGAGGAAAGGAATAATGACTTCGTAACCTTTCACTCTTATCGTTCAAGGGTTTTTCCCTTGCATCAGGTTGGCACCAGCGCATGTCGTGAAATAGTTCATGCAGGTTGCCGGGTTTCACAGGGCCTGACCCTCCACCAGCTCGGGATAAGAGTATCCGTTCAATTCCTCATCTTACGTAAAAGGTCGAACGTTGTCAATTATTTTATGACTTTTTATTGAAAGTTATTTAAAACACGAAAATAATTTTTGAATTAGTATAGATTATTAAAGCAATTGTGTTATACTATTTTTGAAATTAAGAAAAACTCCCTCAAACTCAAGGGAATACTATAAAAAAGGATGGTATTTAATCGATGAATTCAGTAGAAATTGCAAACGAACTGAAGGAATTATTAAACGGCGGGAACATTAACGTTCAACTTTCAGTACCACAATTAGCGGAAAAAGCTACATCTCGTGGTGAGGCTATGTTAACAGTAGATGGCGCAGTTCGTGCAGAAACTGGCAAATACACTGGTCGTTCACCTAAAGATAAATATACGGTAGAAGAAGAAAGCACAAAAGATAAAATTGACTGGGGTAAAGTAAACCAACCAATTTCTTCGGAAGTGTTCGATAACTTATATGTAAAAGTAGTTAAATACTTAAAAGAACGTGACGAATTATTCGTATTCAACGGTTTTGCTGGTGCTGACAAAGATTCACAATTAAGCATCCAAGTAATCAATGAATATGCTTGGCATAATCTTTTCGCCCATCAATTATTTATCCGTCCAACACAAGAAGAATTAGCTTCTCATGTTGCTGACTTCACAGTTATCTCAGCTCCTAACTTTAAAGCAGATCCAGCTATCGATGGTACATCTTCTGAAACATTCATTATTGTATCACTTGAAAAGAAAATCATCCTAATCGGTGGTACTGAATATGCTGGTGAAATGAAAAAATCTATTTTCGGTATTATGAACTACCTATTACCACAACAAGGCATCTTATCAATGCACTGTTCAGCAAACGTAGGTGAAGCTGGCGATGTGGCATTATTCTTCGGTTTATCTGGTACTGGTAAAACAACTTTATCAGCTGACCCTGACCGCAAATTAATCGGTGACGATGAGCACGGCTGGTCTGACAACGGCGTATTCAATATTGAAGGTGGTTGCTATGCAAAAACAATTAACCTTTCTGCTGAAAAAGAACCTGAAATCTATAACGCAATCCGCTTCGGTTCTGTACTAGAAAACGTAGCTGTAGATCCTGAAACTCGTGTTTGTGATTACGATGATGTTTCATTAACAGAAAATACACGTGTTGCTTACCCTATCCAATATATTGAAAATATTGTTGATCCATCTGTTGCAGGTCATCCAAAAACAATCGTTTTCTTAACTGCTGATGCATTTGGTGTATTACCTCCAATCAGTAAATTAACAAAAGAACAAGCAATGTATCACTTCCTAAGTGGTTTCACATCTAAACTTGCAGGTACTGAACGTGGTGTAACAGAGCCAGAGCCAGTATTCTCTACATGCTTCGGTTCTCCTTTCCTTCCACTTCCAGCAACTGTTTATGCTGAAATGTTAGGTCAAAAAATCGATGAGCATGGCGCACAAGTATTCTTAGTAAACACTGGCTGGACTGGTGGCGAATACGGTACAGGTAGCCGTATGAAGCTTTCTTACACTCGTACAATGGTACGTGCTGCAATTGATGGTAAACTAAACAACGTTGAAACGACTCAAGATGCTGTATTTGGCTTACACATTCCTACAGCAGTTGAAGGTGTACCTTCAGAAGTGCTTAACCCACGCGATGCATGGGCAGACAAAGCTGCTTATGATGTAAAAGCTGCTGAACTTGCTGGTCTATTCAATGACAACTTCAAGAAATTCTCAAATGTTTCTGAAGCAATCACTAAACTTGGTGGTCCATTAAAATAATAATGTGGCTAAGGGAACGATTTATTCGTTCCCTTTTTTTTACCCGTTTTTATAAAAAATACTCTTCAATTTTTTATGTTTTGGATAGTATTGGAGGATACATATGAAAAAAAAATACAAAATATTAGTTGGCATCATCGTCTCATTATTTGTGTTGTTTACTGGAGCTGGATTTATTGCAGGCAATTACTTTTACAACTTGGCGTTAAATCCACAATCTGATAAAACAGCCGTTCTTGATGCACCACATAATTTAATTGATTCTAATCCGAATGAAGTGAAAGAGAAAGAGGCACGTGAAACATGGTTTAACAGCCATTACGAAGAAGCAACGATTCAATCCGTAGATCAACTAAAACTACATGCCTATTCCATTAAAAATCAAAATGGTTCAAACAAATGGGCAATTATTTTTCATGGCTATTCAAGTGATGGATTACAGATGACCAAGTATGCAAAACACTTCTATGACATGGGCTATAATGTACTTATTCCTGATGCGAGAGGTCATGGTAAAAGTGAAGGAGACTATATCGGAATGGGCTGGCATGATCGCTTAGATGTCGTGTCATGGATTGACAATACGGTTCAATTAAATAACGATGCAGAAATTGTCCTTTTTGGTGTTTCGATGGGAGGCGCCACAGTAATGATGGCATCTGGTGAAGAATTACCTACAAACGTTAAGGCAATCATCGAGGATTGTGGCTATTCTTCTGTTTGGGGCGAATTTTCTTATCAGCTAAAAGCGATCTTCCACTTACCAGCCTTCCCTATCATGTATTTTGCTTCAGCCGTAACGAAATTAAAGGCTGACTATACACTTGGTGAAGCTGATACGGTCAAACAAGTTGCAAAATCACAAACACCGATGCTATTTATCCACGGTAGTAACGACACATTCGTCCCTTCTTCAATGCTAAATGAAGTCTATGAAGCAGCCAATGTGCCTAAAGAAAAACTACTTGTTGAAGGTGCGGGTCACGGTAGAGCTGAAGATGTAGCAGGAGCAAAATATTGGGAAACAATTCAATCTTTTTTAGGTGCCAGTCACTCACACAATTTACTATTCTAGCCCTATATTTTATAACTAACATAATAAAAATCCACGAACACTCCTATGGCAACACAAGTAGCGTAAGACGCAATAAACGGCGCGATTAGCGACGGTTGCGGCTTACCATTTGCCAATGGAAAGCGCAGTGGATTTTTATGATTTATAAGTGCCAGTCACTCACACAATTTCACATGTCCCTTTGCGAGAACTTCATTGTTTCTTCATCCATTCGCACAAAGCGCGCACAGTTTCGCGATTTTGAGCAGGTGGATATTGATGTGCAAAACGGTAATCATACCACGTTTCAAACTTTTTATTGGCATCCTCTAAGAAAAATGCTAATTGCCTTGCATGTTCAATATCTACATTTTCATCACGATAGCCGTGAATAATAAGCACCGGTGCTGTAATGTGTTCAACTTCAAATAAAGGTGTACGTGCATCATAAGCCTCTGGTACACGATTAGGTGTCCCTCCAATTACGCGTTTCATCATACGACGCATATCCGTCCGCTCCCAATAAGTAGCTGTCGCATCTGAAACACCTGCCCACGTAACAACTGATGTAATATCTTTACGTAAAATTGCCGTCCACAGCGCCATAATACCTCCACGTGAAAAGCCAAAAACATGAATATTATCATTGCAAAATTGCTTTAGCACATCTACCCCATGCACTGCATCATAACGATCCTGACCGGCAAACTCATCACGACCTTCTCCCCCTCTATTCCCTCGATAGTAAGGGGCAAATACGATAAAACCTTGTGCGGCAAACTGTGCAACACGAGCTGGTCTCACCATGCCGATGCTTTGCATTCCTCCACGTAAATATAAAAACCCATCGTATGTACCTTCTGCCTTAGGCTCTGCTAGCAAACCTTTAACCCGTAATCCAAGTGATAAATAAGTAATTTCTGATAAGCGAATAGCTGGATTCGGTGAAGGGTATGGACGTTTTTCAACTATTTCACCATTGATCGTCATAGCGCTTCAGCTCCTCTAGCATTTTTTGCATGCCTTCGTCTTTCATATGAAAGCTTAAATTTTTGTGACTTACAAACTCTTCATCCGTTAGCCAAACCATACCTGACGTCTCCAAGTCAAACGCTACTTTCTCCTGACTTACAAATTGCGCAGTGAAGACTGTTTTACAAAACAATAGTTCTCCATGGACAGCGTATTCTGCAAACCAACGAAGATTTTTCACATGTACACCTGTTTCTTCAAATACTTCTCTAACAGCAGCTTGTTCTAATGTTTCGCCAGGTTCTACCTTACCACCTGGAACTTCTACGCCACGACGCTTATGAATCGTGCATAACCATTTATTTTTATGCTTTAAAAAGATAAGTACATGCTTCGGCTCAACTTCAAACTCACCTCTTGTAAAGCTTAAATCCACTTGAAAACCATTTAAATCTGTAAATGAAAACATTCCATTCCACTCCTATAATTATATTGTAACGAATGTATTCATTACGTTCTGCTGACTTATTATTTCATATACTGTGAGGAATCAATTACAAGGAAATAGTGACATTCTTCATTTGTTATATTGATAAATCGATGCTCTGTATCCGCTTCAAAAAAGAAGGAATCCCCTGCTTCTAATTCTTCATAAAAAGTGCCGCGTCCTAATTCAACACGTAACTTCCCGCTTTTAACAAAAATATACTCTTTCACTCCTGATTTATGTGCCGGAAACAAACCCGATTCTTTATTGGCTGGAATGATATTTAAAACAAACTCAATGCCTCTAGAAGGAACGGAAGGTGATAATAAATGACGTTGAAACCCAGACTTTTCGTCGACATATATTGGGCGTTCATCCTTTCTTATAACTACAATATCCCTTTTTTCCTGTTGATCTAACAAAGCAGAAAGCGTTGTATTTAATGCCTCCGCAATTTGACATGCTATTTGAATCGTTGGATTTTTTTCTTCTCTTTCAATTTGAGATAGCATCGAGGCACTCACGTTACTTACGACTGAAAGCTCCTGTAATGTCATCTTATTTTTTTTTCTAATAGCATTTACTTGCTTTCCAAATCCCATTATAAAAGCTCCCCTCGCTACTTCGTTATGCAGTCTAAAATATCTTATCCTTATTGGATCGTCCTACTATTATTTTTACTATAGTGAAATTTTTATTTCAGAGATTGCCCTTCTACTATGATATTGTAAATTATCTACAACAATCAACTTATAAGATAGTTCCCCTCCATACAGAAAAAATGACCAACATTACATATTTACACTTTAGTGAAAATAAAATATACTAAAGCGAATAAATAGTACATAGGAGTGTTGTTCAATGATAAAAGTCGTTTTAGCACTATTACCTTTAGTTAGTATTTTATTTATGATATTCATTTTAAAAAAATCTTCTATTTTTACTGGCACTGTCGCTTGCATACTTACAACCGTTATCGCTAGTTCTCCTGTATTTCACACCAACGTCGTGTTGCTTCCTAAACCTTTCATCAAAAGTTTTCTTACAACAGTGCCAGTAATTTATATTTTATTTTTTGGCATTTTATTATTTCATTTAATGGAGAAATCAGGAGCGATACAAAAAATAGCTACTGCCATCGCCACCTCTACCGATGACAAAACGTATCAAGTGTTGTTATTAGCTTTAGGGCTCTCACCTTTAATTGAATCTGTTAGTGGCTTTGGCTTAGCGGTAATTGTTATTGCACCTATTTTAATAGCTTTAAAATTTAATGCGATCCAATCTTCCCTCATTGCATTAATTAGTTTATGTATAATTCCTTGGGGGACGTTAGCGATGGGCACAATGATTGGTGCATCATTAGGAAACATTCCCTTAGAGGATTTAGGTGTTGGTAGTGCCCTTATGTGTATCCCTATTTATATTTATTTCGCCTTTTTAGTTACTTATATTGGGGTGGGAAAAAAAGCAATGAAAAAGAAACAATTGCAAATACTATGGATTGGATTGCTATTAGGTTTAAGCGTGTGGATTTGTAATCGTTACATCAGTGTGGAGCTTGCAGGTTTAGTTGGCTCTTTAACAGTTATCACCACAATTTTTATTATGATTACTTTACACAATGGGAGCAATCAGCTTCGTTCCAATGCGTTCTTAAAAAATATTTCTCCGTATTTGCTGTTAATCGTTTTATTGTTCGCTTCAAGAACCATTTCACCCATTAAAGATTTTTTAACGCACCTATTTACCGTAACGATAAAGTCTTATCATTTTCAATTATCTTTTTTATATTCGCCTGGATTTTTTCTCTTCATGGTTTGTCTTTTTACATGTATATTATTCCGTTTAAACAAAGCTTCAATAATCGATAGCATTAAATTAACAATCAATAAATGTTACCCAGTTTTGCTTACTACCTTTTTATATATCGTTGTTTCAGAAATGATGTCAGAGGCAAAGATGATTCAGCTACTATCTTTAACTGCTGCAAATTCTTTTGGTTCACTTTTTATATTCATTACACCTTTAATTGGCGCTACGGGGGGTTTTTTAACTGGTAGTAATACAGCTTCAAATACGATGTTTATTCGATTACAAACAGAAACTGCGGTACAGATTGGAGCTTCTCCCACCTTACTCGCTTGTATCCAAAATGTTAGTTCATCATTAATGACAATGGTAAACCCTTCTAGAGTCGCGTTAAGCTGTTCTGTTTGTAAAATAACTACCCTTGAAAACAGCATTCAAATAAAATTAGCTATAGTTGGTCTAGGTACACTTGCCATTATTTTTATAGAAATCATTATCCAATCACTATTCCTATAATTAAAAATTCAAGATAAAAAAATGTCTAGCACATAAAGCTAGACACGTTTATTGAAATATGGAAGCTGTTCTACAAACTCCTTTGTATCGTCATCTCCATATTCGTGAATAAGTGCGTAAATTTTCTTTAACCGTAAATCTAATTCATCATTTTCTCTGTCCAAATGATATTGTAAATAAGGCAATTGGGCACGCCACCCGTTCGCAATTTCTAATAGTTGCATTTGTTGAAATATTTTTTCGAAAACATCTAACGCTTGTCGGTCTACGTTGAGCTCGAAATTCCATTGACCCTCATATGGATTGGTATAATATGTTTTATGGGCAAGTGAAAAATATACACGCTGACGATCCATTTATAACACCCCTTTTTCCATAGTATGGTGGTAAAGAGTTTGTTTTATTCGCTGGAATGTCAAACTTCCTTCACAACTAAACTAGAGCATCTATTTTATAATAGGTATAATGAACAAGAACGGAGTGAATGCAATGAGTTTAGTCTCGCTCTTAACGGTAGCAATCATTATCGTTATTTTAGTGACAATTGCTACAATTGTTAGTGTTAACCGCGCGTATGCCTATAAACATACGGTAGATGAAAAGCCTAAACAAAGTTTTCATCAACACGATGAATAATCAATTATGCCTCTGTGTAATTGCGTCAGATGTTTTTCGGCCTGCTCGGAAAACTTCTGTATAAATCTGTTGGCAGTCGCAGGGCCTTAACTTGTTGCAGCCATGGGTTGAACCTAACCAAGCAAGTTAAAGACACATTCTTAAGATCATCTTTTATAATTACAATAACGAATAGAAAATGGAGTGAAAACAATGGGTGTGCCATTACCAATAATAATTATGATCGCCATGATGATGCTAATGTTTGGAGTCTCCGTCATTATCATTCTCAAGAAAAAAGGCGACTTTTTTACACAAACAATTGATGCTAAACCTGAGCAATCAAATACACATCACAAGGATGGTCAAGCATGAAATATCCCTTTATATGGCTCATTCAGTTTTACAGAAAATTCATCTCACCTATGACGCCACCAACGTGCCGCTTCTATCCAACATGCTCCTCATATGGACTAGAAGCTTTTCAAAAGCACGGTGCTATTAGAGGTCTAATATTAACCGTAATACGTATTTTAAAATGCCAACCACTTCATCCTGGTGGCTTTGATCCTGTGCCTGAAAAATGGCCTTCGAAAAAGAATTAATTTTCGGAGGTCATTTTTTCTTGTACTTTTTTCTGATGTGCGTTATTATAGAAACTGTCAAAAAAATAAATCGTAATGATTACTATTTGAAAGAGGTATCTATAATATGAAAAAAGTATTTCTATTTTTATTAATTACTGTGCTAGCATTATTTACAGCTGCCTGCGGTGATAAATCATCTACATCGAAACAGACGGCGGATGATAAAGACAAGTTATCCGTATACACAACTGTTTATCCATTGAGCTACTTTACAGAGCGAATTGGTGGCGATTTTGTAGAAGTGTCTTCTATTTACCCTCCTGGTTCAAACGAGCATACATTTGAGCCAACACAAAAAGATATGATGAAATTAGCAGATGCGAATATATTTTTTTACATCGGCTTAGGGCTAGAGGGCTTTGTTGAAAATGCTAAAAAAACTTTAGCCAATGAAGACGTTACAATGGTTGCAACTGCAGCTCAAATTTCCGATGAAAAATTAGCGGTTAGCACTGGCCATTCGCATGACGAAGAAGATGAAGCTGATCATGACCATGAGCACGATCATGATGCAACTGAGGAAGATCACCATGATGAGCATGAAGCACATGATCATGGTAGTGTCGATCCACACGTATGGCTCTCGCCTATTATTAGTCAAGATTTAGCTCTATCTATTAAAAATACATTAGTTGAAAAAATGCCAGCACAAGAAGCTACATTTACAGCAAATTATGAAGCTCTAGTAAAAGAGCTACAAGATTTAGACAGTGAATACAAAGCGATGGCTGATGCAACTCAAGACAAGACATTTTTTGTGTCACATGCAGCATTTGGCTACATCGCTGGCCAATATGGTTTAACACAAGTCCCAATTGCAGGCTTAAACTCACAAAATGAACCATCTCAAAAAGAACTAACAGCTATCGTCGATAAAGCAAATGACTTAAACATTCATTACATTTTATTCGAGCAAAATGTTTCTTCTAAATTAGCAGAAGTCATTCAAAAAGAAGTTGGTGCTCAATCACTTGTACTGCATAATTTAAGTGTGTTAACTAGCGATGATGTAAAAAATAATGAAACGTACTTTACATTGATGAAGAAAAATATGCAAACATTAGAGAAAGCACTTAATGAGCATAAATAATAAAAAAACTTACTTGTTAATCTGAAGAAGGAGGTGCCCCAAGCAAAGGGGACACCTCCTTTATTATGACGTATTTTTCTTGTGGCATTCTCTTTTCAGTTCTGTCAACGCCGATGAGCTTCTTTTGTCCAACTTTAGCATTCGTCTTTATATTCACAAAGATTGGACGAAGCGTAAAACTTCTCTGTAGAATGAATTTTTCATTTTGTTCATCGAAAACTATTTGAACAGACTTGCTGTTATTTTGGTCCTGATTGAATAACAAAGGAGATGGTTCTACTAATTGTTTTAGATGAAGTGTATTTTCTTCTAGCATAGCTAGCCCTCTATTATAGTTAAAATAATTAGTTAAAGGTTTCGTAAGAACCTCAACTTTAGTTATTTGCTGCCAATCAGCATATTTCTCACTTGTTGCCGCTGGAAAACTTGCATAATCCCATGTATGATCTTGTGCTAATTGCTTATCAGAAACGAGAAAATAGTTATAGCGTACCTCGCCCTTATGATCGGGCAATGGATCATCCCATGTAACATCAATATGGTACCACTCATTATCAAGCTTCACTAATACCCATGCATGCAATTGTTCTCCCACTTTACCTGGTACATATTGTACTTCAAAGTCTAGCATCTCTAACATCCGATATAGTACTAAAGCATAGGCCTGACATACACCCTTGTTTTCAGTAAGCAACGTGTATGGGGAATACTGACTTCCTTCACTATCCTTTGAATACTCAGAAGTTAAGACGATATAATCATGTGCAGCCTGTATTTTCTCCAGTTTGCTTAATCCATGCATAGATGCAACAATAGTTGTCAAAGTTTGCTCGACAAATGCCTCCTCTTCCTGTGAGATATGATAGGTAAACTGAAATTGAATGACAATATTATTTGCATAGCCATCATATTTCCATTTGAAACTAGAAATATTGGCGTAAATATATGGATCTGTAATGGCATGTTTAATAAGCTCTGTTAGTTGGTCTTTTAAGTCAGATATATTACCAGTGTATCGAATATCAAATTCAGTAGACAATTGCATCACTTCATTCTGAATTTGCTGTTGTAATGTTTCTATTGAATTAGCCGTTGCTATATTTTGTTGTTCATAATTTGCGAATACTTGCACATGACTCATTTGTAAAACAAATAATATAATGACAACATTATATATATATTTTCTCATATGAGTCATTCTCCTTTACTAAATAGTTTATGCCGCTCATTACTTATTATGTTAATGAATCATTAATTTAATCTAAAAAAATTGAGGGTTGGAAAATTTAAAGGGATAGTTTGGTGAAAAAGTAGATAGCAATACAGTGACGAGGTGAATAAAGCAATGTCGGCAAAATGCATCGCCAGTAATAAAAATCACTGGACAATTCATAATTTCTTCTATATCAGCATAATACCCTTATTTCTATGTCTTAAAAAAATCCACTGTGCTTTCTGACAGATTGTTGAGTGACTTTGTTGAGTGACTGGCACTTTAGCATAGACACCTATCAGAATATCGGCTTCTCAAAGCGTAAAAATCCACTGCGCTTTCCGCGGGCACGTTGTAAGCCGCAACCGTCGCTTTCGCGC